>NZ_JBPIZB010000028.1:0-553 GCF_051172315.1 Serratia sp. B501 | reverse complement strand
ATGAAGTGGTCGAATTCGTTGGTCGTTGGTCAATGATCGACGTGTTTGTGATCGCCGTGTTGTCGGCGTTGGTGCGAATGGGGCAGTTGATGAGCATTTATCCCGCGACGGGCGCCGTGCTGTTCGCGCTGGTGGTGATCCTCACCATGTTCGCCGCCATGACATTTGATCCCCGGCTGACCTGGGATCGCGCAAGTGAAACAATAAACAAGGAGCCGCAAGGTGACGGAAAATAATCATAGCGTCGCGGACGTCGAGAAGATCAAACGCTGGTCGCCGGTGTGGATCATTCCCATCGTGACCGCGTTGATCGGCGCCTGGATCCTGTTTTACCACTTTAGCCATCAGGGGCCGGTAGTGACGCTGGTGACCACGACGGCGGAAGGGCTGGAAGCGGGTAAAACCAAAATCAAAAGCCGCAGCGTTGACGTCGGCGTGGTGGAAACCGTCACGTTGAGCGATGACCTGAGCAAGGTGATGGTGCAGGCGCGTCTCAATGCCGGCATGGAGAAATTGCTGCGCCAGGATTCCGCCTTCTGGGTGGTGAAGCCGC
>NZ_JBPIZB010000027.1:0-576 GCF_051172315.1 Serratia sp. B501 | reverse complement strand
CGCCCTTCATCGCCTCTGACTGCCTAGGCATCCACCGTGTACGCTTAGTCACTTAACCTCACAACCCGAAGATGTTTCCATCGTTCGCGCTGCAAACATTTGAGAGACTCTATGACAGGTTACTCTTCATCCCAATACATCTACGGAGGGACAAATTTCAGCCGTCATGTTTCAATTTTCAGCTTGTTCCAGATTGTTAAAGAGCAATATCTTAAACATGACTCGGAAGTCATCTTTAAGATATGGTGTATCGTCAGATACTTGAGACCGCCGCTTTCACCGGGTGGGTCGGAAGCTTGGCGTCCCCTAGGGGATTCGAACCCCTGTTACCGCCGTGAAAGGGCGGTGTCCTAGGCCTCTAGACGAAGGGGACACGACACCGTACTTTTATGACGCTTTTGCTCGTTACTTTTTCATCAGACAATCTGTGTGAGCACGCCACTCGAATCAATATCTTTAGGTAAGGAGGTGATCCAACCGCAGGTTCCCCTACGGTTACCTTGTTACGACTTCACCCCAGTCATGAATCACAAAGTGGTAAGCGCCCTCCCGAAGGTTAAGCTACCTACTTCTTTT
>NZ_JBPIZB010000026.1:0-644 GCF_051172315.1 Serratia sp. B501 | reverse complement strand
AAAAGAAGTAGGTAGCTTAACCTTCGGGAGGGCGCTTACCACTTTGTGATTCATGACTGGGGTGAAGTCGTAACAAGGTAACCGTAGGGGAACCTGCGGTTGGATCACCTCCTTACCTAAAGATATTAGTTCGAGTGGCGTGCTCACACAGATTGTCTGATAGAAAGTAACGAGCAGAAATACCTTTATAGGCTTGTAGCTCAGGTGGTTAGAGCGCACCCCTGATAAGGGTGAGGTCGGTGGTTCAAGTCCACTCAGGCCTACCACTTCTTGTAAGTGGAAAAGGTACTGCACGTGACTGTATGGGGCTATAGCTCAGCTGGGAGAGCGCCTGCCTTGCACGCAGGAGGTCAGCGGTTCGATCCCGCTTAGCTCCACCATATAGTCCGGTATTGAATACTTCAGAGTATATTGGCGACAGTATGCTGCGAAGTATTTTGCTCTTTAACAATCTGGAACAAGCTGAAAATTGAAACATGACGGCTGAAATTTGTCCCTCCGTAGATGTACTGGGATAAAGAGTAACCTGTCATAGAGTCTCTCAAATGTTTGCAGCGCGAACGATGGAAACATCTTCGGGTTGTGAGGTTAAGTGACTAAGCGTACACGGTGGATGCCTAGGCAGTCAGAGGCGATGAAGGGCG
>NZ_JBPIZB010000025.1:0-699 GCF_051172315.1 Serratia sp. B501 | reverse complement strand
GATCGAGGCGCTGCATGTCGCCCACCATCTTGTTGTAAGCCGGTGAACCAGGCTGGAACCCTTTCATGCTGCGGTTCAGCTCCAGCAGCGTTTTCTGCATGTCCTGCGGCAGCGCCTGCATCTCTTTACTGGCGATGATGTCGTTCAACGACTTCATGGTCTGCTGCGTCGACTTCATGGTTTTCTGGCTTTCTGCCAGCGTCTTGGTCGCTTCGCTGATCATCGGATTGATCGGCATCGAATTAATCTTATCCAGCGTCTGCATCAGTTTCTGCTGGATCTGCGCCAGACCGCCGCTGGTGGTCGGCATCAGCGGATAACCGAACAGCTCGCGCGGCCCTTTCCACGGTTTCTCCTGCGGATAGAAGTCGAGATCGATGTACAGCGAACCGGTCAGCAGGTTGGCGGACTTCATCGAGGCGCGCATGCCGCGGGATTCCGCGTCTTTTAGATGCGCTTCGATATCGATGTTGTCCCCCAGCTGTTTATGAAGCCGATCCGGCTCGATGCGGATCAGCACCGGAATGCGGTAATCGTTGTCCAGGCGCTGCGCCATGCCCTCTTTATAGAATGGCACCTGCGCCACCGTCCCCAGACGGATGCCGCGGAACTCGACCGGCGCGCCCGGCTGCAGGCCGCGTACCGAATCGGAGAAGAACAGCAGGTAGTCTTTATGCACGGTATACAGCGAATCCTGCG
>NZ_JBPIZB010000024.1:0-1011 GCF_051172315.1 Serratia sp. B501 | reverse complement strand
GACGAAGTGAAACTGAATGAGAAGCTTCCTTCAATAAGCAAGGAAGAACTGAATCGACCAGTGAAAGCAGACATGACCCTGCTGTTTTGGTCGGTGCTAAACGCAATCTATGATAAAAACACGCCGGAAAGGCTGAAAATAATAACCGATCTGGTAAAAGCTGGCGCAGATCCGTTGCAACCCAGACCGGAGGGGGGAAGCAGCCCGGCGGAATTTGTCATGAAAGCCGACAAGGGGATTTGGGTCAAAGCCATGCTCGACGGCGGTTTACCGCCAAACGCAAAAGATAAGGTATTCAATGAGCCCATTGTATTCCAAACAATCAAAGCCAAAAACCCTGAAACATTAAAGGTGATGCTGGATTATGGCGCGGATATAAACATCAGAGACTCCTTGCAACAAACCTTATTAATGGATGCTTTTTTTAGCTCAGCCTTTGAGCATATGACCTTACTGCTCAATCGGGGGGCGAATCCTAACCCGGTAAATATAAACAATCTTTCGCTGTTAACAGCAGTGAATCGGCAAATAAAAGACAGCCAAGATGGCTCAGAATACAATGTACAGTGTAAGAAAATACTCGAGCTCATGCTTTTGAAAGGAGCAAAGGAAACGCAGTAATTTCATCAACGCAGATCTGACAGCTGCCGGTTATTTATACTGAAGCTGTCAGGTTACATCTGGTTTTCGATAAACACGCTATAGACCACGCAATCAAACGGATTGAAGACCAGACAGACGAGGATGTCACCATTCTCAGGGGGAGAATATGAGCAAATTGATAATAGCAATAGCGCTACTGTCTACTGTTCTCATAGTGCAAGGATGCAACAAAAGCATGGAATATGAGCCACAGGATTTTTTTGAAGGCCGGCAACTGGACATCGCACAGCTGATTTATGATGGCGACGAAGTGAAACTGAATGAGAAGCTTCCTTCAATAAGCAAGGAAGAACTGAATCGACCAGTGAAAGCAGACATGACCCTGCTGTTTTGGTCGGTGCTAAACGC
>NZ_JBPIZB010000023.1:0-1084 GCF_051172315.1 Serratia sp. B501 | reverse complement strand
GCGATTAAGCGATAACTTTAGCAACAACACCAGCGCCTACAGTACGGCCGCCTTCACGGATTGCGAAACGCAGACCGTCGTCCATCGCGATTGGGTGAATCAGGGTTACAACCATGTTCACGTTGTCGCCTGGCATTACCATCTCTACGCCTTCTGGCAGTTCGATGGTACCGGTCACGTCAGTAGTACGGAAGTAGAACTGTGGACGGTAGCCTTTGAAGAATGGCGTGTGACGACCACCTTCATCTTTGCTCAGGATGTACACTTCAGATTCGAACTGGGTGTGCGGCTTGATGGAGCCTGGTTTAGCCAGTACCTGACCACGTTCGATTTCTTCACGTTTGATACCACGCAGCAGAACACCTACGTTCTCACCAGCACGGCCTTCGTCCAGCAGTTTGCGGAACATTTCAACGCCAGTACAGGTAGACTTAACGGTGTCTTTGATACCAACGATTTCAACTTCTTCGCCAACTTTGATGATACCGCGCTCAACACGACCGGTAACAACGGTACCACGACCGGAGATGGAGAATACGTCTTCGATTGGCAGCAGGAACGGCTTGTCGATAGCGCGCTCTGGCTCTGGGATGTAGCTGTCCAGGGCTTCGGCCAGTTCGATGATTTTCGCTTCCCACTCAGCTTCGCCTTCCAGCGCTTTCAGCGCGGAACCGCGGATCACTGGCAGGTCGTCGCCTGGGAAGTCGTACGCGGACAGCAGTTCGCGAACTTCCATTTCTACCAGTTCCAGCAGCTCTTCATCATCAACCATGTCGCATTTGTTCATGAATACGATGATGAAAGGAACGCCAACCTGACGACCCAGCAGGATGTGCTCACGGGTCTGAGGCATTGGGCCGTCAGTCGCAGCAACTACCAGGATCGCGCCGTCCATCTGAGCAGCACCGGTGATCATGTTTTTCACGTAGTCGGCGTGCCCTGGGCAGTCAACGTGCGCGTAGTGACGAGTCGGGGTGTCATACTCAACGTGAGAGGTGTTGATGGTGATACCACGAGCTTTTTCTTCTGGCGCGTTATCGATCTGGTCGAAAGCACGTGCAGAACCGCCGTAGGTTTTAGCCAG
>NZ_JBPIZB010000022.1:0-1130 GCF_051172315.1 Serratia sp. B501 | reverse complement strand
GCGAACAGCACGGCGCCCGTCGCGGGATAAATGCTCATCAACTGCCCCATTCGCACCAACGCCGACAACACGGCGATCACAAACACGTCGATCATTGACCAACGACCAACGAATTCGACCACTTCATAAATCAGATGCATACGCTCGCTGTCGGCGCGCGGTTTCTTCCTGCCGTTCGCATCCCAGCACAGCCAACCGATCGCCAACATTTTCAGCGACGGCACCATGATACTGGCGATGAAAATCACCATCGCTACCGGATAAGAGCCGTCCCCCCACAGCAGGATCACCCCCGCCATGATGGTGGAATTCATCTTGTTACCCAGCGCCTCGGTCACCATGATGGGCATCAGGTTGGCCGGAATATACAGCATGACAGAGGTCACCAGCAGCGCCAGCGTCCACTGCAGGCTGTGGCGGCGACGCACGTAGCCCTTGGTGTGGCAGCGCGGGCAGCGCACCTGATCGGCCGGCAGGATCGCCGTGCAGCACGCGCAGGAGCGCACGCCCTGGCGCCTGCCGGTGCGCCCCACCGTCAGCGGGCGATTAAGCCGCGGCGCCGGTTCGATATCCTGCCACAGCCAGCGCCGATCCACGCACTGGAAAGCGCGCACCTGCAGAAGACAGAACAGGCAGTAAGGCACGAAGCTGCTGCCGATGCCGATGTCGCCGTAGGCCATCAGCTTGACGAAGCTGACCAGCACCCCGGCGAGGAAAATTTCCACCATGCACCAGGTCTTGAACTGGAACAGCACCCGGGCCATCCACTCTTTGAGACCCAGCGGCAAGCGCACCCTGGCGCACAGCAGAACGATCGCCACCATGCAAAACGCCGGGATCAGCTGCACGAACACCATAAACAAGGTGGCCATGCTGGCGTAGTCTTCCGCCACCATGACTTCCGGGATTTGGATCAGCCGGATTTCGTTGCCGAGGCCGGCGACGCGCATGTTGATAAACGGGAAAATGTTGGCCAGCACCAGCATGAACAAGGCGCTGAGCGCGTAACCGATCGGCCGCTTGCGCGGCTCGTCCCAGCGGGCGCTGAGCGTGGTTTTGCAGCGCGGGCATACCGCTTTGCTGCCATAGGCCAGCGGCGGCAGCGCCACCAGCATGTCGCACTGCGGGCA
>NZ_JBPIZB010000021.1:0-1510 GCF_051172315.1 Serratia sp. B501 | reverse complement strand
AAGAGTAACCTGTCATAGAGTCTCTCAAATGTTTGCAGCGCGAACGATGGAAACATCTTCGGGTTGTGAGGTTAAGTGACTAAGCGTACACGGTGGATGCCTAGGCAGTCAGAGGCGATGAAGGGCGTGCTAATCTGCGAAAAGCGTCGGTAAGGTGATATGAACCGTTATAACCGGCGATACCCGAATGGGGAAACCCAGTGTGTTTCGACACACTATCATGTCATGAATACATAGTGGCATGAGGCGAACCGGGGGAACTGAAACATCTAAGTACCCCGAGGAAAAGAAATCAACCGAGATTCCCCCAGTAGCGGCGAGCGAACGGGGAGGAGCCCAGAACCTGAATCGGCTTGTGTGTTAGTGGAAGCGTCTGGAAAGTCGCGCAGCAAAGGGTGATAGCCCCGTACACTAAAATGCACAGGTCGTGAGTTCGATGAGTAGGGCGGGACACGTGACATCCTGTCTGAATATGGGGGGACCATCCTCCAAGGCTAAATACTCCTGACTGACCGATAGTGAACCAGTACCGTGAGGGAAAGGCGAAAAGAACCCCGGCGAGGGGAGTGAAATAGAACCTGAAACCGTGTACGTACAAGCAGTGGGAGCACCTTCGTGGTGTGACTGCGTACCTTTTGTATAATGGGTCAGCGACTTATATTTTGTAGCAAGGTTAACCGTATAGGGGAGCCGTAGGGAAACCGAGTCTTAACTGGGCGATTAGTTGCAAGGTATAGACCCGAAACCCGGTGATCTAGCCATGGGCAGGTTGAAGGTTGGGTAACACTAACTGGAGGACCGAACCGACTAATGTTGAAAAATTAGCGGATGACTTGTGGCTGGGGGTGAAAGGCCAATCAAACCGGGAGATAGCTGGTTCTCCCCGAAAGCTATTTAGGTAGCGCCTCGTGAACTCATCTTCGGGGGTAGAGCACTGTTTCGGCTAGGGGGCCATCCCGGCTTACCAAACCGATGCAAACTCCGAATACCGAAGAATGTTATCACGGGAGACACACGGCGGGTGCTAACGTCCGTCGTGAAGAGGGAAACAACCCAGACCGCCAGCTAAGGTCCCAAAGTCATGGTTAAGTGGGAAACGATGTGGGAAGGCATAGACAGCCAGGATGTTGGCTTAGAAGCAGCCATCATTTAAAGAAAGCGTAATAGCTCACTGGTCGAGTCGGCCTGCGCGGAAGATGTAACGGGGCTAAACCATGCACCGAAGCTGCGGCAGCGACGCTTAGCGTTGTTGGGTAGGGGAGCGTTCTGTAAGCCGTTGAAGGTGGCCTGTGAGGGTTGCTGGAGGTATCAGAAGTGCGAATGCTGACATAAGTAACGATAAAGCGGGTGAAAAGCCCGCTCGCCGGAAGACCAAGGGTTCCTGTCCAACGTTAATCGGGGCAGGGTGAGTCGACCCCTAAGGCGAGGCTGAAAAGCGTAGTCGATGGGAAACAGGTTAATATTCCTGTACTTGGTGTTACTGCGAAGGGGGGACGGAGAAGGCTAGGCT
>NZ_JBPIZB010000020.1:0-1620 GCF_051172315.1 Serratia sp. B501 | reverse complement strand
AACCCTGAGGCGTGATGACGATGCACTACGGTGCAGAAGTAGTTGATGCCCTGCTTCCAGGAAAATCCTCTAAGCTCCAGGTAACATTAAATCGTACCCCAAACCGACACAGGTGGTCAGGTAGAGAATACCAAGGCGCTTGAGAGAACTCGGGTGAAGGAACTAGGCAAAATGGTGCCGTAACTTCGGGAGAAGGCACGCTGGCATGTAGGTGAAGTCCCTTGCGGATGGAGCTGAAGCCAGTCGAAGATACCAGCTGGCTGCAACTGTTTAATAAAAACACAGCACTGTGCAAACACGAAAGTGGACGTATACGGTGTGACGCCTGCCCGGTGCTGGAAGGTTAATTGATGGGGTCAGCCGCAAGGCGAAGCTCTTGATCGAAGCCCCAGTAAACGGCGGCCGTAACTATAACGGTCCTAAGGTAGCGAAATTCCTTGTCGGGTAAGTTCCGACCTGCACGAATGGCGTAATGATGGCCAGGCTGTCTCCACCCGAGACTCAGTGAAATTGAACTCGCTGTGAAGATGCAGTGTACCCGCGGCAAGACGGAAAGACCCCGTGAACCTTTACTATAGCTTGACACTGAACATTGAGCCTTGATGTGTAGGATAGGTGGGAGGCTTTGAAGCGTGGACGCCAGTCTGCGTGGAGCCATCCTTGAAATACCACCCTTTAATGTTTGATGTTCTAACTCGGCCCCATAATCTGGGGTGAGGACAGTGTCTGGTGGGTAGTTTGACTGGGGCGGTCTCCTCCCAAAGAGTAACGGAGGAGCACGAAGGTTAGCTAATCACGGTCGGACATCGTGAGGTTAGTGCAAAGGCATAAGCTAGCTTGACTGCGAGAGTGACGGCTCGAGCAGGTACGAAAGTAGGTCTTAGTGATCCGGTGGTTCTGAATGGAAGGGCCATCGCTCAACGGATAAAAGGTACTCCGGGGATAACAGGCTGATACCGCCCAAGAGTTCATATCGACGGCGGTGTTTGGCACCTCGATGTCGGCTCATCACATCCTGGGGCTGAAGTAGGTCCCAAGGGTATGGCTGTTCGCCATTTAAAGTGGTACGCGAGCTGGGTTTAGAACGTCGTGAGACAGTTCGGTCCCTATCTGCCGTGGGCGTTGGAAGATTGAGAGGGGTTGCTCCTAGTACGAGAGGACCGGAGTGAACGCACCACTGGTGTTCGGGTTGTCATGCCAATGGCATTGCCCGGTAGCTAAGTGCGGAAAAGATAAGCGCTGAAAGCATCTAAGCGCGAAACTTGCCTCAAGATGAGTCTTCCCTGGGCCTTCAAGGCCCCTGAAGGAACGTTTAAGACTAAGACGTTGATAGGCTGGGTGTGTAAGTGCAGCGATGCATTGAGCTAACCAGTACTAATGATCCGTGAGGCTTAACCTTACAACACCGAAGGTGTTTTTAGAGAGATTTTCAGCGACGTTCCAAGATTGGTTCTGATGGCTTCACGGAAGTGAGGCGGTTGGAATGAAACAGAATTTGCCTGGCGGCAATAGCGCGGTGGTCCCACCTGACCCCATGCCGAACTCAGAAGTGAAACGCCGTAGCGCCGATGGTAGTGTGGGGTCTCCCCATGCGAGAGTAGGACACTGCCAGGCATCAAA
>NZ_JBPIZB010000019.1:0-1723 GCF_051172315.1 Serratia sp. B501 | reverse complement strand
CACTGCTCTTTAACAATTTATCAGACAATCTGTGTGGGCACTCCACAAGACGATATCCAGCATCTTCGGATGCAAAAAAATATCAAGTCTTGAAGAGTGACTAACTGAAGTAAAATTCATGCAGTAAATCTTTGAGCATCGCTTCTCGAGTGGAAGCAAATCAAGCTTTTAATTGAAGAGTTTGATCATGGCTCAGATTGAACGCTGGCGGCAGGCTTAACACATGCAAGTCGAGCGGTAGCACAGGGGAGCTTGCTCCCCGGGTGACGAGCGGCGGACGGGTGAGTAATGTCTGGGAAACTGCCTGATGGAGGGGGATAACTACTGGAAACGGTAGCTAATACCGCATAACGTCGCAAGACCAAAGAGGGGGACCTTCGGGCCTCTTGCCATCAGATGTGCCCAGATGGGATTAGCTAGTAGGTGGGGTAATGGCTCACCTAGGCGACGATCCCTAGCTGGTCTGAGAGGATGACCAGCCACACTGGAACTGAGACACGGTCCAGACTCCTACGGGAGGCAGCAGTGGGGAATATTGCACAATGGGCGCAAGCCTGATGCAGCCATGCCGCGTGTGTGAAGAAGGCCTTCGGGTTGTAAAGCACTTTCAGCGAGGAGGAAGGTGGTGAGCTTAATACGCTCATCAATTGACGTTACTCGCAGAAGAAGCACCGGCTAACTCCGTGCCAGCAGCCGCGGTAATACGGAGGGTGCAAGCGTTAATCGGAATTACTGGGCGTAAAGCGCACGCAGGCGGTTTGTTAAGTCAGATGTGAAATCCCCGGGCTCAACCTGGGAACTGCATTTGAAACTGGCAAGCTAGAGTCTCGTAGAGGGGGGTAGAATTCCAGGTGTAGCGGTGAAATGCGTAGAGATCTGGAGGAATACCGGTGGCGAAGGCGGCCCCCTGGACGAAGACTGACGCTCAGGTGCGAAAGCGTGGGGAGCAAACAGGATTAGATACCCTGGTAGTCCACGCTGTAAACGATGTCGATTTGGAGGTTGTGCCCTTGAGGCGTGGCTTCCGGAGCTAACGCGTTAAATCGACCGCCTGGGGAGTACGGCCGCAAGGTTAAAACTCAAATGAATTGACGGGGGCCCGCACAAGCGGTGGAGCATGTGGTTTAATTCGATGCAACGCGAAGAACCTTACCTACTCTTGACATCCAGAGAACTTAGCAGAGATGCTTTGGTGCCTTCGGGAACTCTGAGACAGGTGCTGCATGGCTGTCGTCAGCTCGTGTTGTGAAATGTTGGGTTAAGTCCCGCAACGAGCGCAACCCTTATCCTTTGTTGCCAGCGGTTCGGCCGGGAACTCAAAGGAGACTGCCAGTGATAAACTGGAGGAAGGTGGGGATGACGTCAAGTCATCATGGCCCTTACGAGTAGGGCTACACACGTGCTACAATGGCATATACAAAGAGAAGCGACCTCGCGAGAGCAAGCGGACCTCATAAAGTATGTCGTAGTCCGGATTGGAGTCTGCAACTCGACTCCATGAAGTCGGAATCGCTAGTAATCGTAGATCAGAATGCTACGGTGAATACGTTCCCGGGCCTTGTACACACCGCCCGTCACACCATGGGAGTGGGTTGCAAAAGAAGTAGGTAGCTTAACCTTCGGGAGGGCGCTTACCACTTTGTGATTCATGACTGGGGTGAAGTCGTAACAAGGTAACCGTAGGGGAACCTGCGGTTGGATCACCTCCTTACCTAAAGATATT
>NZ_JBPIZB010000018.1:0-1923 GCF_051172315.1 Serratia sp. B501 | reverse complement strand
ATAAAAAAAGCCGGTCATGATGACCGGCTTTTTTATCGGCTTGCGCCCGGCGGCTTACTTCAGCAGCGCCTGCGCCTTGGCCACCACGTTGTCCACGGTGAAGCCGAACTCGGCGAACAGCTGCTCCGCCGGCGCCGACTCACCGAAGGTGGTCATGCCCACGATAGCGCCGTTCAGGCCCACGTACTTGTACCAGTAGTCCGCGATACCCGCTTCCACCGCCACGCGCGCCGTTACCGCCGCCGGCAGCACCGACTCACGGTACGCCGCATCCTGCTTGTCGAACGCGTCGGTCGACGGCATCGACACCACGCGCACCTTGCGGCCCGCCGCGGTCAGTTTGTCCGCCGCCTCCACCGTGATACCCACTTCGGAGCCGGTGGCAATCAGGATAACGTCCGGCGTGCCCGCGCAGTCTTTCAGCACGTAGCCGCCGCGGTACACGTTCGCCAGCTGCTCTGCGGTGCGCGGCTGCTGGGTCAGGTTCTGGCGCGAGAACACCAGCGTGGTCGGGCCGTCGTTGCGCTCGATGCCGTACTGCCACGCCACCGCCGATTCCACCTGGTCACACGGACGCCAGGTGCTCATGTTCGGGGTCACGCGCAGGCTCGCCAGTTGCTCCACCGGCTGGTGGGTCGGGCCGTCTTCGCCCAGACCGATGGAGTCGTGGGTGTAGACGAACACGTTGCGCAGCTTCATCAGCGCCGCCATGCGCACCGCGTTGCGGGCGTATTCCACGAACATCAGGAAGGTCGCCGAGTACGGCAGGAAGCCGCCGTGCAGCGCGATGCCGTTGGTGATGGCGGTCATGCCGAACTCGCGCACGCCGTAATGAATGTAGTTGCCCGCCGGGTCAACGTTCAGCGCTTTCGAACCGGACCACATGGTCAGGTTGCTCGGCGCCAGGTCGGCGGAGCCGCCCAGGAACTCCGGCAGCACCTTGCCGAACGCTTCCAGCGCGTTCTGCGACGCCTTGCGGCTGGCGATGTTGGCCGGGTTGGCCTGCAGTTTTTCCACGAACGCCCTGGCGTCCGCTTTCCAGTCCGCCGGCAGCTCGCCGTTCATGCGGCGCTTGAACTCGGCGGCCAGTTCCGGGAAGGCCCTGGCGTAGGCGGCGAACTTGTCGTTCCAGGCCGCTTCTTTGGCCTGACCGGCTTCCTTGGCGTCCCACTGGGCGTAGATGTCCTGCGGGATTTCAAAGGCGGCGTATTTCCAGCCCAGCGCTTCGCGGGTGGCGGCCACTTCGGCGGCGCCCAGCGCGGCGCCGTGCACGTCATGGGTGCCGGCCTTGTTCGGCGAACCGAAGCCGATAACGGTCTTGCACATCAGCAGCGACGGCTTGTCGGTCACCTTGCGGGCTTCTTCAATCGCGGCCTTGATGGCGTCCGGGTTGTGGCCGTCGACGTTGCGCACCACGTGCCAGCCGTAGGCTTCGAAACGCAGGGCGGTGTCGTCGGTGAACCAGCCGTCGACGTGGCCGTCGATGGAGATGCCGTTGTCATCGTAGAAGGCGGTCAGCTTGCCGAGCTTGAGGGTGCCGGCCAGGGAGCAGACTTCGTGCGAAATGCCTTCCATCATGCAGCCGTCGCCCATGAAGGCGTAGGTGTGGTGGTCGACGATGTCGTGACCAGGGCGGTTGAACTGCGCCGCCAGGGTGCGTTCGGCGATGGCGAAGCCGACGGCGTTGGCGATGCCCTGGCCGAGCGGACCGGTGGTGGTCTCAACGCCCGGGGTGTAACCGTACTCCGGGTGGCCCGGGGTTTTGGAATGGAGTTGACGGAAGTTTTCCAGCTCGCGCATCGGCAGGTCGTAGCCGGTGAGGTGCAGGAGGCTGTAAATCAACATGGAGCCGTGGCCGTTGGAGAGCACGAAACGGTCGCGGTCAGCCCAGTGCGGGTTAGTCGGGTTGTGGTTGAGGTAGTC
>NZ_JBPIZB010000017.1:0-4058 GCF_051172315.1 Serratia sp. B501 | reverse complement strand
GGTGCTGGCGGCCTGGAGCCTGGTGCTGGCGCGCATGGCCGGACAGCAGGAGCTGGTGATCGGCACGCCGGAGGCCAACCGCGGCCGGCTGGAAACCGAATCGCTGGTCGGTTTCTTCGTCAGCACGTTGGCGCTGCGCATCGATCTTCGCGACGATCCGGATCTGCCGACGCTGCTCGAACGGGTCCGCCACACGGTGCTGGCGGCGCAGGAAAACCGCGATCTGCCGTTCGAGCAGGTGGTGGAGCTGGTTAACCCGCCGCGCCATCTGGGCTATACCCCGCTGTTCCAGGTGATGCTGGCCTGGCAGGACGGCTCGGTGCGCAATATTCCGCTGCCTGGGCTGCAGGCCGAATTGGCCGGGCTGGAATACAGCGCGGCGAAGTTCGATCTGACGCTCGATCTGGCCGATACCGGCGAAGGCATCAGCGGCACGCTGAATTTCGCCACGGCGTTGTTCGATCGCGCCACCGCCGAGCGTTACGGCGTTTACCTGGTACAGGCGCTGCGGGCGATGACGCTGAATAACCCGCGATCGGTATCCCATATCGATTTGCTGCCGCTCGCCGAACGGGAGCATCTGCTGCATGGCTGGAACCGCACCGAGCGTGACTACCCGCTGGATCAGACGCTGGCGGCGCTGTTCGAGCGGCAGGTGCGCCGCACGCCGGATGCCATTGCACTGGTGAGCGGCGCGGAAAGCCTGAGTTACGCCCGGTTGAACGCCCGCGCCAACCGGCTGGCGCACGCGCTGATAGCGCGCGGCGTCGGCCCGGACAGCCGGGTGGCGGTGTGCGCCGAACGCGGCCTGAACATGGTGACGGCGCTGTTCGGCATCCTCAAGGCCGGCGGCGCCTATGTGCCGTTGGATCCGGCCTATCCGGGCGAGCGCCTGCAGTACATCCTGCAGGACGCCGACCCGGTGCTGCTGCTGGCGGACGCCGCCGGCCGGGCGGCGCTGGGCGAACCCGCGACGCCGCAGCTGGCGCTGGAGGCCGCGTTGCCGGAGACGCTGAGTGCCGAGAACCCGGCGCCGCGCGCGCAGGCGTCGCACCTGGCGTACGTGATTTACACCTCGGGTTCGACCGGTAAACCGAAGGGCGCGATGAACGAACACCGCGGGGTGGTCAACCGGCTGGTGTGGATGCAGGAGGCCTACGGCCTGACGGCGGCGGACACGGTGCTGCAAAAAACGCCGTTCGGCTTCGACGTCTCGGTGTGGGAGTTCTTCTGGCCGCTGATGGTCGGCGCGCGGCTGGTGATGGCGAAGCCGGAAGGGCACAAGGATCCGGACTACCTGAGCCGCGCTATCGAACAGTACGGCGTCACCACGCTGCACTTCGTGCCGTCGATGCTGCAAAGCTTCCTGGCAGATGAGCAGGCGGCGACGCGCTGCGGCAACGTGGTGCGGGTGATGTGCAGCGGGGAAGCGCTGCCGGCGGCGCTGGTGGCGGAGTTTTACCGCCGGCTGCCGCAGGCGGAGTTGCATAACCTGTATGGGCCGACGGAGGCGGCGGTGGACGTCACCGCCTGGCACTGTTCGCGGGAGGCGGACCGGGTGTCGGTGCCGATCGGTCGGCCGATCGCCAACACGCGCATCTATCTGCTGGACGAGCACGGGCAGCCGGTGCCGCTGGGGGCGGTGGGCGAGCTGTATATCGGCGGGGTGCAGGTGGCGCGGGGCTACCTGAATCGGCCCGACTTGACGGCGGAGCGTTTCCTGAGCGATCCGTTCGCGCCGGGCGGGCGCATGTACCGCACCGGCGACGTGGCGCGCTATCTGGCGAACGGCGACATCGAGTACCTGGGGCGCAATGACCAGCAGGTGAAAATCCGCGGCTTCCGCATCGAATGCGGCGAGATAGAGGCGACGCTGGCGACGCACCCGGCGGTGCGGGAAGCGGTGGTGGATGCGCGCGCGGTGGGCGACGACAAACGACTGGTGGCGTGGGTGGTGCCGGCGGCGGACGTGGCGGAAGAGACGCTGGCGGGCGCGCTGCGGCAGCATGTGAGCGCGGCGCTGCCGGACTACATGGTGCCGTCGGCCTGGGTGGTGGTGGCGGCGTTGCCGCTGTCGCCGAACGGCAAGTTGGACCGGCGGGCGCTGCCGGAGCCGCAGGGGATACAGAGCCAGGCGGCGTACGAAGCGCCGCAGGGTGAGCGCGAAACGCTGCTGGCGGAGATCTGGCGCGAGTTGCTGAACGTGGAGCAGGTTGGCCGCCACGACAACTTCTTCGAACTGGGCGGTCACTCGCTGCTGGCGGTGAAGTTGATGGCTCAACTGCGGCGTGCCGGTTTGGCGGCGAACGTGCAGACGCTGTTCTCAACGCCGACGCTGGCGGCGCTGGCGCAGGCGGTGAGCGCGCAAGGGGAAATCGACATACCGGAAAACCGCATCTTGCCGGGTTGCGCCGCCATTACGCCGGAGATGTTACCGCTGGCGACGCTGAGCCAGCCGGAGATCGACGCGGTGGTGGCGCAGGTGCCGGGCGGCGTGGCCAATGTACAGGACATCTACGCTTTGTCGCCGCTGCAGGAGGGGATTTTGTTCCACCATCTGCTGGCGGAGCAGGGCGATCCGTACCAGCTGTCCGCGGTGCTGCGTTTCGACAGCCGCGCGCGCCTGGATGCCTGGCTGGCGGCGATGCAGCAGGTGATCGATCGCCATGACATTCTGCGCACCGCGTTCATCACGCAGGGCGTGTCTTCGCCGGTGCAGGTGGTGTGGCGCAAGGCCGAACTGGCACTGAGCGAGCGGCGTTTCGATCTGGCCGACGGCCCGGTTTGGCAACAGTTGGCGGCCGGTTTTGATCCGCTGCATCAGCGACAGGATCTGACCCGTGCGCCGCTGCTCAACTTTACCGTCGCGCAAGAGGAGGATGGCCGGTGGTGCGCCTTGCAGCAGTGGCACCATCTGATTGGCGATCACTCCACGCTGGCCTTTATGGAGCAAGAGGTCAGCGAAATCCTCGCCGGTCGCGGCGCACGGCTTGGCGCCGCCCAGCCGTTCCGCAATGCGGTGGCGCAGGCGCGCCTGACGCTCAGCGAAGCAGAGCATGAACGTTTCTTCCGCGACATGTTGGCGGATATCAGCGAGCCGGTCCTGCCGTTCGGCTTGAGTGATGTGCATGGCGAGGGACGGCAGATCGTCAGCCGCTACCAGGCGCTTTCTTCGGCCTTGAACCTGCGGCTGCGGCGGCAGGCGCGGCGGTTGGGCGTCAGCCTGGCCAGTTTGTGCCATCTGGCCTGGGCGCAGGTGCTGGCGCGCGTCAGCGGGCGAGACGCGGTCGTATTCGGCACCGTATTGCTGGGGCGCCTGCAGGGCGCTGAAGGCGCGGAACGGGCATTGGGGCTGTTTATCAACACGCTGCCGCTGCGCCTGGACATCGATCGGCGCGGCGCGGAGGCGGCGGCAAGGGAGGCGCATATGCGGTTGAGCGGGCTGCTGGCTCATGAACATGCGCCACTGGCCTTGGCGCAGCGCTGCAGTGGCGTCAGCCCTGGAGCGCCGCTGTTCAGCGCCCTGCTCAACTATCGCCACAACAACGGCGAGGCCGTGGCGCTGCCCGAAGGCGTGAGCCTGCTGAGCGCCGAAGAGCGCACCAACTATCCGTTCGTCTTGTCGGTGGAGGACGGCGGCGATTCGCTGGGCATTACGGCGCAGGTAACCGAGGCGATCGATGCGCAGCGCGTATGTGACTATATGGTGCAGGCGCTGGACTCACTGGCGCAAGCGCTGGAGCAGGCGCCGGATACGCCGGTGTGTTCACTGGCGGTGGTGCCGGAAGCGGAACGCGAGCTGCTGCTGCATGGCTGGAACCGCACCGAGCGTGACTACCCGCTGGATCAGACGCTGGCGGCGCTGTTCGAGCGGCAGGTGCGCCGCACGCCGGATGCCATTGCGCTGGTGAGCGGCGCGGAAAGCCTGAGCTACGCCCGGTTGAACGCCCGCGCCAACCGGCTGGCGCACGCGCTGATAGCGCGCGGCGTCGGCCCGGACAGCCGGGTGGCGGTGTGCGCCGAACGCGGCCTGAACATGGTGACGGCGCTGTTCGGCA
>NZ_JBPIZB010000016.1:0-5500 GCF_051172315.1 Serratia sp. B501 | reverse complement strand
CGTAGTGACGAGTCGGGGTGTCATACTCAACGTGAGAGGTGTTGATGGTGATACCACGAGCTTTTTCTTCTGGCGCGTTATCGATCTGGTCGAAAGCACGTGCAGAACCGCCGTAGGTTTTAGCCAGTACGGTAGTGATCGCTGCAGTCAGGGTAGTTTTACCGTGGTCAACGTGGCCGATAGTACCGACGTTAACGTGCGGTTTTGTACGTTCAAACTTTTCTTTAGACATCGATTGTCCCTCTAAGACACGGATAAATCGGTGGTATCACCACATCAACCAAGCATTTGCTCGTTGAATCCAGAACAGAAAGAAAATCAGGGGGCGAGAAATTAAGAAGTGGTGCTGATAGGCAGATTCGAACTGCCGACCTCACCCTTACCAAGGGTGCGCTCTACCAACTGAGCTATATCAGCACATCTTGGAGCGGGCAGTGGGAATCGAACCCACATCATCAGCTTGGAAGGCTGAGGTAATAGCCATTATACGATGCCCGCATCCTGGAACTCGGCTACCTGATTTTTCTGTAGAATTTTGGGGATAGAGCAGGATTGTTCATCACTCGGCTCGTATCCTTCGGGCCGGCTGCGCCTCGCGCTGCACAACTCGAACCTTGCCGAAGGCTTTCGCCCTCTCCTCCCGCCATCAACCGTTGCGGTGTTTATCGCATCTCAGTTAATCGCCGAAGGCAAGATTTGGTGGTGGGGGAAGGATTCGAACCTTCGAAGTCTGTGACGGCAGATTTACAGTCTGCTCCCTTTGGCCGCTCGGGAACCCCACCAGATTTTAACTACTTGTGACTTGAATGGTGCCGGCTACCGGAATCGAACTGGTGACCTACTGATTACAAGTCAGTTGCTCTACCTACTGAGCTAAGCCGGCATCAAGTGCAGCGCATTCTAGGTAGAGCGGGCGACCTATGCAACAAAAAAATTGCTTTACGCGCACTTTCGCTCATAAATCAGTCAATTTTGCATGCTGTCATGCAATTCGCAGCCTGTGGCGTGCAAACATTCATCACTTGCGGCAATCATTCTCTACAATTTTATCCACTTTTTGCAAGCTTTGAACGCCCCTTTCTCCGTGTCGGGCTTCTCAAAACACGTAACCCACGGCGGTAAACCGTGAGCGGGATCGATGCACCAAAAAGAGGATGGCTGCCCTGGTTCGCGGCGTGAACTACACTTATTCCTCGCCCTTTCGCCGTGGCTATGCCTTTTATCGCTCTGGCGCAGTTATTGCTTATCTTCATTACCCCCATATCTGGAGGAATGACCGATGAAAATAGTGCCTATCAACGCCGCTACGCTCCCGATTTATCGCGATGAATTGGCTCGCCTGTTGACCGATGCGGTCACCCACGGCGCTTCAGTGGGCTACGACACCTTAATCCCGCATGAAGACGCCGAGAGTTACTTCCACAGCCTGCGTCCGGCCTTGGCCAAGGGTGAGCTGCTATTGTGGATTGCCCGCGACGAACGCGGCGTCGTTGGCACCGTTCAACTCGAGCTCTGCCAGAAACCGAATGGCCGTAATCGTGCGGAGGTAGTGAAACTGCTGGTTCATAGCCGCGCTCGTCGCAACGGCGTAGGCCTGGCGCTAATGAAGACGTTGGAGCAAGCAGCACTGCAACAGCAGCGCGGGCTACTGTATCTGGATACACAGGCCGGTTCGGCGGCAGAAGCACTTTATCGCAGTCTGGGCTATCGCTGCCTGGGTGAAATGCCTGACTATGCGGCCGGACCCGATGGCTATTACCACTCAACCGTCATTTATTACAAACGTCTGTTCACCGTGACCCCGTCTTCACGCGCTATCGCCAGCTAACCTTCAGGCGGTATCCTGACTCCATGATACCGCCTTGCAACCCCGCTTTATCAACTGCGCGCCGCTTCGCACAATTGACATAAACTGCTGCCTATCGACAACTTTTGCGAAAAAAGTCTACGCCAAAAACGAAGCTGTCTATAATATGCAGCTTGTTTATTCTCTGGAGTTGGCGTCCGGCGCCTTTCCCAACCTGCGTTAACAGGCAGAATTTGGCTTATGATAAAAAGAGATCAATCTTTAGCAACGCCTTACCTACAGTTCGATCGTACCCAGTGGGCTGCGTTGCGAGATTCGGTGCCGCTGACGTTGTCGGAAGAAGAGATCGTTAAACTGAAAGGGATTAACGAAGATCTCTCGTTGGAAGAAGTTGCGCAGATTTATCTGCCGCTGTCACGACTGTTGAACTTCTATATCAGTTCCAACCTGCGCCGGCAGGCGGTACTGGAACAATTCCTCGGCACCGACGGGCAAAAGATTCCCTATGTCATCGGCATCGCCGGCAGCGTAGCCGTCGGCAAGAGCACGACCGCACGTCTGTTGCAGGCGCTGCTGAGCCGCTGGCCGGAACACCGCAGCGTTGAGCTGATCACGACCGACGGCTTCTTGCATCCAAACAAGGTGCTGAACGAACGCGGTTTGATGAAGAAAAAAGGCTTCCCGCAGTCTTACGATATGCATAGCCTGGTGAAGTTCGTGTCGGAAGTGAAATCCGGCGCCAAACGTGTCACCGCCCCGGTTTATTCCCATTTGATCTATGACGTTGTGCCCGAAGGTAATAAAGTCATCGAACAGCCGGACATTCTTATCCTGGAAGGGCTTAACGTATTGCAAAGCGGTATGGATTATCCTCACGATCCGCATCGCGTATTCGTTTCCGACTTCGTCGACTTCTCTATATATGTCGATGCGCCGGAGACGCTATTGCAAAGCTGGTATATCAACCGTTTCCTGAAATTCCGTCAGGGCGCATTTTCCAATCCTGATTCTTATTTCCATAATTATTCAAAATTGCCGGAACCGGAGGCGATTAATATCGCCACGCAATTATGGAATGAAATCAATGGATTGAATTTGCAGCAGAACATACTGCCTACCCGCGAACGCGCGAGCCTGATTATGACCAAAAGCGCCAACCATGCCGTTGAAAGCGTGCGTTTAAGAAAATAAGCCTACCGAACGATCAAGGGGACGCTGCCGTCCCCTTGTCTTTTCTCACTATTCCGCGCTGCGCAGCGATATCTCTCCGCCGATAAAGGGTTTGATTTCCCCTTCTTGTTCCAGCAGGAGTGCACCTTGCGCGTCGATACCCCGGGCGATACCCACAATCTGTCGCTCGCCAATCAGCAGTTTGACCGGTCTGTCGATAAAATTATCCAGCGTGCGCCAACGGCCAATGAATGGCGCCAGCCCATCTATCTCGAATTGTTTTAATGACTGCCGCAATTCATTAAGCAGAGTGGCGGTGAGCTCATTACGATCGATGTTAATACCGGCTTCTTGCAGGTTGATCCAACCTTGATTGATCCCACTCGCATTGGTATCCCGCATCGCCAAATTAATGCCGGCGCCGATGACCAACTGAGCCGCATCGCCGGTTTTCCCCGTCAACTCGACCAAGATCCCTGCCAATTTGCGATCGTTCAGGTAAAGATCGTTGGGCCATTTGACTCGCACGTCTTTAGCGCCAAGACGCTGCAAGACCTCCGCCATCACCATGCCGATCACCAGGCTCAGCCCCATCGCCGCAGCCGGCCCCTGTTCCAATCGCCAAAACATCGACAGGTATAAATTGGCGCCAAACGGCGAAATCCACTGACGCCCACGACGACCGCGGCCAGCCAGTTGGTACTCAGCAATGCAGGCGTCGCCAGATTGCAGCGTTTCGATACGATCCAGCAAATATTGATTGGTAGAGTCTACGACCGGCAGCACGGTAACTCGCTTGTCGTCCAGCCCTCTAAGAATGCGTTCCGCCTCCAATAGCTGCATGGGAGCAGGCAAGCTGTATCCTTTCCCCGGTACAGTAAAGACATCCAGCCCCCACTCGCGAACGGTTTGAATATGCTTATTGATCGCGGCGCGGCTCATGCCCAATGACTCACCGAGCTGTTCCCCGGAATGGAATTCACCGTCGGCCAATAGCGCGATCAGTTTTAACGGGACCTTGGTATCTCTCATGACAGCACCACCACAGCGTTCAATTCGCCAGTTGCGCCAATGAAACGCACCTCAGGTTCCAGCCATACGCCAAATTTATCGGCCACAGTCTTACGGACATGGCGCGCCAGAGCCACCACATCCTGACTATGCGCATTATCGATATTCACCAGCACCAGCGCCTGCTGGCGGTGTACGGCTGCGCCACCGATGCGATGCCCCTTCAGTTCGCACTGATCGATCAGCCAGCCAGCGGCCAGCTTCACCTGACCATCCTGCTGCGGATAATGCGGCATGCCGGGATATTGTGTGATGAGTTCTGCGGCTTTCCCCGCGTTCACCAGCGGATTCTTGAAGAAACTGCCGGCATTACCGGTTTCGCGCGGGTCCGGCAGCTTGCTGCGGCGCATGGCACATACGGACTCGAATACCTGAAGTGGCGTCACCGTGGCGGGATCCAGCTTGGCCAGATCGCCATAGCTCAACTTGGGTTGCCACTGCTTGCTCAGACGCAGACCCAGCCCGACAATGGCATGCCCAGTTTGGAAGCGATGTTTGAAAATGCTTTCCCGATAGCCGAAACCACAATCGGCTGCCGAAATGCGATCGATGGCACCCGTAGAGAAGTCCAGCAGGTCGACATACTCACAGACATCTTTCAATTCGACGCCATAGGCACCGATATTCTGGATAGGCGCGGAGCCGGCCAATCCAGGAATCAACGCCAGGTTCTCCAACCCGCAGATCCCGGCCTGCAGCGTATATTGCACCAGATCGTGCCAATTCTCACCGGCGCTGACATGGAGATACCAGGCATCGTTATCTTCTCGAACATCGATGCCCTTCAGTTGGTTAACCATGACCGTACCCGAAAAGTCTTCCAGGAACAGTACGTTGCTACCTTCACCGAGAATCAGCAGCGGCTCCTGACGCTTGCGCGTTTGTTGCCAGACTTTGAGCATCAACTCAATTCTATCGGCGATGACCAGGTGCGCTGCGTTGACCGGGAGCGCAAAAGTATTGTGGTTTTTTAAAGACGCGCTTTCAGTAGACATAACGTTCAGTACCCATGCGGAAATAATCTTTTGCTTAGTCTACTCGATTCGAAGCGTCTGGCTAATATTTGTTTTAATTAACGTGAAATTTATCGAGTAATGCACTGAAGAATTAGGATTTATCTTTGATATAACAGGATAATTCTTATCAACATGTTCATAAATAGGCATTTTTATTATTTAAATAATAATCTTAATCTATCAATTATATATTGAGCTGGTTATTCTCCTGCTCAAAAGCATTATACGTGCTTATGTAAATAAGCAACGTCCGCTGAAATAGGTATTTTTCTAAGCAATAGATACGATCAGGGGATTTATTTTACGCATAGCAAAAAGCCCTGAACGTCAGTTCAGGGCTTTCGGCTTTGTTTGATGCCTGGCAGTGTCCTACTCTCGCATGGGGAGACCCCACACTACCATCGGCGCTACGGCGTTTCACTTCTGAGTTCGGCAT
>NZ_JBPIZB010000015.1:0-18169 GCF_051172315.1 Serratia sp. B501 | reverse complement strand
GCTTGGCCTTGACGTCGTCCGGCAGCGTCAGATGTTCAGCGCGGATCGGGCGGGCATAGCCGCGCGCCAGGTTGATCTGGCCGGCGTCGGAGAAGATGTATTCGCGCGCCAGCTTGGCGGCGTTCGGGTGCTTGGCGTATTTGTTGATGATGGTGGTGTAGCCGGAGGTGATCGAGCCGTCCGACGGGATCAGCACTTCAAAACGGGTTTTGTCGATCTGATCGCGATAGTTCAGGCCGTTGAAGTCCCACACCACGCCAACCTGCACTTCCCCTTTCTCCAGCGATGCGATCACCGGGTTACTCAGGCTCAGGCGGCCGGCCTTGGCCAGCTTGCCGAAGAATTCCAGGCCCGGCTTGAGGTTTTTCTCGTTGCCGCCCATGGCGTAGGTGGCCGCCAGCACGCCGCTGGCCGCCTGCGACGCGGTACCGACGTCGCCGATGGTGACCTGATAGCTGCCCTTGAGCAGATCGGCCCAGCTGTGCGGGATGTCTTTCACCTGCTGCTTGTTGATGATGAAGGCGATGGTGCCGGTGTAAGCCAGCGCCCAGTGGCCGTCTTTGTCTTTCGCCCACTCCGGCACCTGATCCCAGGTAGACGGTTTGTACGGCTGCGTTACCCCCTTCTGCACCGCCACCGGGCCGAAGGCCGCGCCGACGTCACCGATGTCCGCCGTGGCGTTGTTCTTTTCCGCATCAAATTTGGCGATCTCCTGCGCGGAGCTCATGTCGGTATCGACATGCTTCAGGCCGTATTTGCTCAACAGATCTTGCCAGGTGCCTTTCCAGTTGGCCCAGCTGTCCGGCATGCCGACGCTGTTGACTTCGCCTTCTTTCTTCGCGGCCTGCTCCAGCGCCGCCAGATCGGTATCCGCGGCCCAGCTCATCTGGCTGGATAACACGATGGCACTGGTTAACACAGAAGCGCACAAACGTTTCATAACTGATGCTCCAGGTGGTAGTGTGGGGATGGCTGGACTAGTCCAGCAAGGACCAAACCAATCTAACGGACGAATGTGATAATTATATGTCAGCTTAAAAAAGCGACAGTTTTATCACCCATTGCAACGGCGAAAACGCGACGCTGGTCTACCTTAAGGAAGGCCAAACGCACTGAAACGGGACACCCGCTGTATGAGTGAAGCACCGACGACCGTCGCCACCATCTGCCAAACGCTGAGCGCCCGCATCACCGCCGGCGAGTTCGCCGTGGACGGCAAGCTGCCCTCCGAACGCGCCCTGAGCGAGCAATTCGCCACCACCCGCATTACCTTGCAGGAGGCGCTCGGCCAGTTGGAGGCGCAGGGCGTCATCTACCGCCAGGTGCGGCGCGGCTGGTTCATCTCGCCGCCACGTTTGATCTACAACCCGCTGCAGCGCAGCCATTTTCACGCCATGGCGCAGCAGCAGGGGCGCGCCGCGCATACCGAAGCGATCGACAGCGCGGTCGTCACGCTCGACGCGCCGCTGGCCGGCCGCCTGGCGCTGCCTCCCGGCGCGCAGGCCTATCGCATTCGCCGGCTGCGCTACATCGACGGACGCGCGGTGCTGTACTGCGAGCACTACCTCAATCCGGCCTATTTCCCCGGCATTCTGGACGAAGATCTCACCCAGTCGCTGACCGCGCTGTACGCCGCGCGCTACGGCATTCACTACGGCCGGGTGCGTTTCGACATGCTGCCCACCCTGCTGCCGCAGCAGGCCGCCGCCATGCTGAAGGTGACCTACGGCAGCCCGGCGCTGTTCATTACGCGGGTGAATCGCGATCAGCACGACAGGGTGATCGATTGCGACCTGGAGTATTGGCGGTACGACGCGCTGCACATCGATGTGGAAGCGCTGTAAATGACAAGGGCGCATCGCTGCGCCCTTAAAGAGGAAAGTCAGTCGGCGTCGTAGCCGAGGTTTGGCGCCAGCCAGCGCTCGACCTCGCTCACGCTCATCCCTTTACGCGCCGCGTAGTCTTCCACCTGATCGCGCTGGATCTGCGCCACCGCGAAGTACTTGCTCTCGGGGTGACTGAAGTACCAGCCGGATACCGCCGCCCCCGGCCACATGGCGAAGGACTCCGTCAGTTCCATACCGGTGTGGCGGTTGACGTCCAACAGCTGCCAGATGGTCGCTTTTTCGGTGTGCTCCGGGCAGGCCGGGTAACCCGGCGCCGGCCGGATGCCCTGATAGTTTTCGCGGATCAGCTCCTCGTTGCTCAGGCTCTCGTCGGCGGCATAGCCCCAGTGCAGCTTGCGCACCTGTTCGTGCAGGTATTCGGCGAAGGCCTCCGCCAAACGATCCGCCAGCGCCTTGACCATGATTTTGTTGTAATCGTCATGTTGCGCGTCGTACGCCGCCGCCAGCGCGTCTTCCTCCAGCCCGCCGGTCACCGCGAAGGCGCCGAAGTAGTCGGCTTTGCCGCTGCTTTTCGGCGCCACGAAGTCCGCCAGGCAGTAGTTCGGGAAGTCGGTTTTTTCCGTCTGCTGGCGCAGATGGCGGCTCACCGCCAGCACCTCGTCACGCCGTTCGTCGCGGTATACTTCCACGTCATCGCCGACGCGGTTGGCCGGGAACAGGCCGTAAACGCCGCGCGGGTTGAGGCTGCGCTCGGCGGCCAGCCGATCCAGCATCTGATTGGCGTCGTGGAACAGGCGTTTGGCCTCTTCCCCCACCACCTCATCCTCGAGGATGCGCGGGTATTTGCCCGCCAGCGACCAGGTCATGAAGAACGGCGTCCAGTCGATATAGTGGCGCAGCGTCTCGATGCCGGCCGACACCGGAAACACGCCAAGCTGCCGCGGCGCCGGCGGCTGATAGTCGGCCCAGTTCAGCGCCATGGCGTTGGCGCGCGCCTTGTGCAAATCGACCGGCGGCGTGCGCGGCTTTTTGCGCGCGTGTTGAATGCGCACCGTTTCATACTCTTTGCGGGTGCGCGCCACAAACTCGTCGCGCTGGGTGGCGGACAGCAGCGCCGACACCACGCCCACGGTGCGCGAGGCGTTTTGCACGTAGGTGGTCGGGCCGCTGTAGTTCTGCTCGATTTTCACCGCGGTGTGCGCTTTGGAGGTGGTGGCGCCGCCGATCAGCAGCGGCAGCGTAAAGCCCTGGCGCTCCATCTCTTTGGCCACGTTGACCATCTCGTCCAGCGACGGCGTGATCAGCCCCGACAGGCCGATGATGTCGACGTTCTCCTCGCGCGCGGTGCGCAGGATTTTCTCCGTCGGCACCATCACACCAAGATCGACGATTTCATAGTTGTTGCACTGCAGCACCACGCCGACGATGTTCTTGCCGATGTCGTGCACGTCGCCTTTCACCGTCGCCAACAGGATTTTGCCCGCGGAGGTGCCCTGCTGCTTGCTGGCCTCGATGTACGGTTCCAGGTAGGCCACCGCCTGCTTCATCACGCGGGCGGATTTCACCACCTGCGGCAGGAACATCTTGCCCTCGCCGAACAGATCGCCGACCACGTTCATCCCGGCCATCAGCGGCCCTTCGATCACTTCGATCGGGCGTTCGGCCTGCTGCCGCGCTTCTTCGGTGTCCAGTTCGATAAACTCGGTGATGCCCTTCACCAGCGAGTATTCCAGCCGCTTCTCCACCGGCCAGCCGCGCCATTCCGCCTGCTGCACCGCCGCTTCGCCGTCTTTGCTGCCGCGGTATTTTTCCGCCAGCTCCAGCAGGCGTTCGGTGCCGTCCTCGCGACGGTTGAGGATCACGTCTTCTACCGCCTCGCGCAGCTCGCCAGGCAGATCGTCGTAAATCGCCAGCTGCCCGGCGTTGACGATGCCCATGTCCATGCCGTTGCGAATGGCGTGATACAGGAATACCGCGTGGATCGCTTCACGCACCGGATCGTTGCCGCGGAACGAGAACGACACGTTGGACACCCCGCCGGAGATCATCGCGTGCGGCAGGTGGGTTTTGATGTCGGCGCAGGCTTCGATAAAGTCGACGGCGTAGTTGTTGTGCTCGTCGATGCCGGTGGCGACGGCGAAGATGTTCGGATCGAAAATGATGTCTTCCGGCGGGAAACCGACGCGTTCGGTCAGAATTTTATAGGCGCGGCGACAGATCTCGAACTTGCGCTCGCGGGTGTCCGCCTGGCCCACTTCGTCGAACGCCATCACCACCACCGCGGCGCCATAGCGGCGCACCAGCCTGGCGTGGTGGATAAAGGCCTCTTCGCCCTCCTTCATCGAGATCGAGTTGACGATGCCCTTGCCCTGAATGCATTTCAGGCCTTTCTCGATAACGGACCACTTGGAGGAGTCGATCATGATCGGCACCCGGGCGATATCCGGCTCGCCGGCGATCAGGTTGAGGAAGCGCACCATCGCCGCTTCGGCGTCGAGCATCCCCTCGTCCATGTTGATGTCGATGATCTGCGCGCCGCTCTCGACCTGCTGGCGCGCCACGTCGAGCGCCTCGTTGTATTTCTCTTCTTTGATCAAGCGTTTGAAACGCGCCGAACCGGTGACGTTGGTGCGCTCGCCGACGTTGACGAACAGGGTGTTGGCGTCGATGGTCAACGGCTCCAGACCGGCCAGGCGGCAGGCGACCGGGATATCCGGCAGCCGGCGCGGCGGCACGCCCTCGACCGCCTTGGCCATCGCGGCGATATGTTCCGGCGTGGTGCCGCAGCAGCCGCCGATAATATTGAGGAAGCCGGCCTGCGCCCACTCCCCGACCTGGCGCGCCATCTCGGCCGCATCCAGATCGTACTCGCCGAAGGCGTTCGGCAAACCGGCGTTCGGGTGTGCGGTGACGTAGGTCTCCGAGATGCGCGCCAGCTCGGCGACGTACTGGCGCAGCTCATCCGGGCCCAGGGCGCAGTTCAGGCCGAAGGTCAGCGGCTTGACGTGGCGCAGCGAATTGTAAAACGCTTCGGTGGTCTGGCCGGATAAGGTGCGGCCGGAGGCGTCGGTGATGGTGCCGGAAATCATGATCGGCAGTTCCACCCCCAGCGCTTCGAATTCGGTTTCCACCGCAAAAGCGGCGGCCTTGGCGTTCAGGGTGTCGAAGATGGTTTCGATCATGATCAGATCGACGCCGCCTTCCACCAGCGCGCGGGTCGATTCGCGGTAAGCCGCCACCAGTTCATCGAACGAGATGTTGCGGAACGCCGGATCGTTGACGTTCGGCGAGATGGACGCGGTGCGGTTGGTCGGCCCCAACACCCCGGCGACGTAGCGCGGTTTTTCCGGCGTGCGCGCCGTCCATTCGTCGGCGCAGGCGCGCGCCAGGCAGGCGGCCTGATAGTTAATCTCGGCGGACAGCGACTCCATATGGTAGTCGGCCATGGCGATGGAGGTGGAGTTGAAGGTATTGGTCTCAAGGATATCGGCGCCCGCCTCGAGATAGGCGTAATGAATGGCGGTGATCACTTCCGGCTTGGTCAGCACCAGCAGATCGTTATTGCCTTTCAGATCGCTGCGCCAGTCGGCGAAACGCTCACCGCGGAAATCGCGCTCATCCAGACGGTAGCTCTGGATCATGGTGCCCATGCCGCCGTCCAACACCAAAATGCGCTGCGCTAACTGGCGGCGCAGTTGTTCTACTCGATTCGTCACTGTAACCCCTTCCATTGCCATCCAGCCCATTGCTCAACTGCCGCAAAAACCAACGAGTCATCCTAGCACAGCTTGTAAGGACAAAGGGCCAGGCGACAATTGAGAGTTTTTCAGGTTGTGCGCCAACACCTCCGATGAGCTGACGGCGGCTTGCAATTCATCGACAAAAAACGAAAATGAATTCCATCATACGGAAAAAGGAATCTCACCCATGGCCACCCCTGCTCCCGCCAAGCGCGGCAAGAAGCCCCGCGCAGCAGCCCCCGCCGCCAGTGCGGCGACCGGTCAGGTACAATCGTTGACCCGTGGCCTGAAACTGTTGGAATACATTTCGGAAGCCCAGGGCAACGTGGCGCTGACCGATCTGGCCCAGCAGGCCGGCCTGCCGAACTCCACCACTCACCGCCTGCTCACCACCATGCAGCAGCAGGGATTCGTGCGCCAGGTCGGCGATCTCGGCCTGTGGACCATCGGCTCGCACGCCTTTGTGGTCGGCAGCAGCTTCCTGCAAAGCCGCAACCTGCTGGCGATGGTGCATCCGACGCTGCGCCGCCTGATGGAGGAATCCGGCGAAACCGTCAACCTGGCGGTGCTGGATACCAGCGAGTACCAGGCGATCATCATCGATCAGGTGCAGTGCACGGCGCTGATGCGCATGTCGGCGCCGATCGGCGGCAAACTGCCGATGCACGCCTCCGGCGCCGGCAAAGCGTTCCTCGCCACCCTGCCGGACGATCAGGTGACCAAACTGCTGCACAAGAAAGGCATGCACACCTACACGCCGCATACCCTGACGCCGCACAACCTGAAAGAGGGGCTGGCGCAGATCCGCAAACAGGGCTTCTCCTTTGACGACGAAGAGCACGCGCTCGGCCTGCGCTGCGTGGCGGCCTGCATCTTCGACGAGCACCGCGAAGCCTTCGCCGCCATTTCCATCTCCGGCCCGGTGTCGCGCATCACCGACGATCGCGTGATCGAGCTGGGCGCGCTGGTGATCCACGCGGCGAAAGAGATCAGCCTGGCCTACGGCGGCGTGCGCTAATCCTGCTCATCCGAGGGGCGCCCCAGTGCGCCCCTGCTCCCCTGCCATGCTCTGTTGTCAGCATGTAACAGGCTGTCGGCATCCTGTTTAGCGCACAGGAAAAAAGCTTGAAGCCGATCACAGTTAACGATCCTCACGGCGAAAGCCCATTGCAACCGCTCAAACTTCCTTCGACAATGTTACCGATAACATGTTACCGGTAACAATCAAACTGAACGAAGGTAACGTCACCCGGTGTTTTGGAGCCAAGCCATGACCAACAATCAAAATCGCATTTACGTCGTTATGGGCGTTTCCGGCAGCGGCAAGTCCGCCGTCGCCGCCGCCGCGGCCCGCCAACTCTCTGCCGGCTTCCTCGACGGCGACTTCCTGCACCCGCGCAGCAACATCCTGAAGATGGCCGCCGGCGAAGCGTTGAACGACGACGATCGCGCGCCGTGGCTGGCCGCGCTCAACGACGCCGCCTTCGCCATGCAGCGCACCAACAACGTGTCGATCATCGTCTGCTCGGCGTTGAAAAAGCAGTATCGCGACCGCCTGCGCGCCGGCAACGGCAACCTGTCATTCATCTATCTGCACGGTGAGTTCCCGGTGATCGAATCCCGCCTGGCGGCGCGCAACGGCCACTTCTTCAAGCCGCAGATGCTGGTCACCCAGTTCGCCGCGCTGGAGCAACCGGGCGCCGACGAGAACGACGTGATGGCGATCGACATCAATCAGCCGCTGGACGCGGTGATCGCCGATACCGTGCGCCATATCCAGAGCTTCCTGCCGCAGGACGTGTGCGCGTGAGTACCGTAACGCTGGTCGGTACCGCAGTCGGCTCGGTTTTACTGCTGTTATTCCTGGTGATGAAGGCACGTATGCACGCCTTCGTCGCGCTGATGCTGGTGTCCATCGCCGCCGGCATTTTCTCCGGCATGCCGCTGGAACACATCGCCGACACCATGCAAAAAGGCATGGGCGACACGCTGGGCTTCCTGGCGATCGTGGTGGCGCTCGGGGCGATGTTCGGCAAGATCCTGCATGAGGTCGGCGCGCTCGATCAAATTGCGGCGCAATTGCTGAAACGATTCGGACAAAGCAAGGCGCACTACGCGCTCGGCATCGCCGGGCTGATCTGCGCACTGCCGCTGTTCTTCGACGTGGCGGTGGTGCTGCTGATCGGCATCGTGTTCGCCGTGGCGCGCCGCACCGACGGCAATATCGTCAAGCTGGCGATCCCGCTGTTCGCCGGCGTGGCCGCCGCCGCCTCCTTCCTGCTGCCGGGGCCGGTGCCGATGCTGCTGGCGTCGCAGATGAAGGCCGATTTCGGCTGGATGATCGCCATCGGCCTGGTGGCGGCGGTGATCGGCATGCTGATCGCCGGCCCGCTGTACGGCAGCTTTATCAGCCGTTTCGTCAACTGGCCGATGCCGCCGGAAGAGAATGAGCCGACGCTGACCAAGGGCAATCTGCCGTCGTTCGGCTTCAGCCTGGCGCTGGTGCTGTGCCCGCTGGTGCTGGTCGGCATGAAAACCATCGGCGCGCGGCTGGTCACCCCCGGCTCGCAGCTGCAGCAGTGGCTGGAGTTTATCGGCCACCCGTTCACCGCCATCCTGCTGGCCTGCCTGATCGTGATTTACGGTCTGGCGAAACCGCGCGGCATGAGCAACGAACAGACCCTGGCCATCTGTTCCGCTGCGGTGCAGCCGGCCGGGATCATCCTGCTGATGACCGGCGCCGGCGGGGTGTTCAAGCAGATCCTGGTGGATTCCGGTGTGGGGCCGGCGCTGGGTGACGCCATGATCGGCGCCGGCCTGCCGATCGCCGTGGCCGCCTTCGCGCTGTCCGCCATGGTGCGGGTGATTCAGGGCTCGGCCACCGTCGCCTGCCTGACCACCGTCGGTCTGGTGCTGCCGGTCACCAGTCAGCTCGGTCTGAACGGCGGGCAACTGGCCGCGCTGGCCATCTGCATCGCCGGCGGCTCCATCGTGCTGAGCCACGTCAACGACGCCGGCTTCTGGCTGTTCGGCAAATTCACCGGCGCCAACGAACTGCAAACGCTGAAAACCTGGACGGTGATGGAAACCATTCTGGGCAGCGTCGGCGGCGCCATCGGCATGATTGCATTCACGATGTTTTAAATCCTAAATCGCCCCCGGCCTTGCACACCAGGGCTGCAAATCACCCCCGGGGGCACCGCCACAGGCGGCGACTATAACAACAGCAATGTGAGGAAGGCATGATTAATCCAACCTTGTCCCGTGTCACACAGCGCATCATCGACCGTTCCCAGGCCAGCCGCGCCGCCTATCTGGCGCGTATCGAAGCGGCCCGCGCCCAAACCGTCCACCGCGCGCAGCTCGCCTGCGGCAACCTGGCCCACGGCTTCGCCGCCTGTCAGCCCGATGACAAGGCGTCGCTGAAAAACATGGTGCGCAGCGATATCGCCATCATCACCGCTTACAACGACATGCTGTCGGCCCACCAGCCGTACGAACACTACCCGCAGCGGCTGAAGCAGGCGCTGAAGGCGGTGGGCGCCGTGGGCCAGGTGGCCGGCGGCGTGCCGGCGATGTGCGACGGCGTGACGCAGGGGCAGGACGGCATGGAGCTGTCGCTGATGAGCCGCGACGTGATCGCCATGTCGGCCGCCGTCGGCCTGTCGCACAATATGTTCGACGGCGCGCTGTTCCTCGGCATCTGCGACAAGATCGTGCCGGGGCTGGTGATGGCCGCCCTCTCCTTCGGCCACCTGCCCGCGCTGTTCGTGCCGGCCGGCCCGATGAGCAGCGGCCTGCCGAACAAGGAAAAAGTGCGCGTGCGCCAGCTGTACGCCGAGGGCAAGGCCGACCGTTTGGCGCTGCTGGAGGCCGAGGCGGCCTCTTATCACGGCATCGGCACCTGCACCTTCTACGGCACCGCCAACACCAACCAGATGGTGATGGAAGTGATGGGTCTGCATCTGCCGGGCGCCTCCTTCGTCCATCCGGACACGCCGCTGCGCGACGCGCTGAACGATGCCGCCGCGCGCCAGGTGACCCGACTGACCGATACCGCCGGCAACTACCTGCCGATCGGCCGCCTGGTGGACGAGAAAGTGGTGGTGAACGGCATCGTTTCGCTGCTGGCCACCGGCGGCTCCACCAACCTGACCATGCATCTGGTGGCGATGGCGCGGGCGGCGGGCATCATCATCACCTGGGACGATTTCTCGGAGCTGTCGGAGGCGGTGCCGCTGCTGTGCCGCATCTACCCGAATGGCCCGGCCGACATCAACCAATTCCAGGCCGCCGGCGGCGTGCCGCTGGTGGTGCGCGAGCTGCTGCAACACGGCCTGCTGCACGAAGACGTGCACACCGTGGCCGGTTTCGGCCTGCGCCGCTACACCCAGGAACCGTGGCTGGACAACGGCCAATTGGTATGGCGCGAAGGCGTGGCCGGCTCGCTCGACGCCAGCGTGATCGCCAGCGTGGCCCAGCCGTTCGAACATCATGGCGGCACCAAAGTGATGGCCGGCAATCTGGGCCGCGCGGTGATGAAAACCTCGGCGGTGCCCGCCGATAACCAGATCATCGAAGCGCCGGCGGTGGTGTTCGACAGCCAGCACGATATTGTGCCGGCGTTCGAAGCCGGCAAGCTGGATCGCGATTGCGTGGTGGTGGTGCGCTTCCAGGGGCCGCAGGCCAACGGCATGCCGGAGCTGCACAAGCTGATGCCGCCGCTGGGCGTGTTGATGGATCGCGGCTTCAAAGTGGCGCTGGTGACCGACGGCCGCCTGTCCGGCGCCTCCGGCAAGGTGCCTTCCGCCATTCACGTCACCCCGGAAGCCTATACCGGCGGCCTGCTGGCGAAAGTGCGCGACGGCGATCCGATCCGCGTCAACGGCCGCAGCGGCGAGCTGCAGGTGCTGGTCGACGCCGACGAGTTGGCGCGGCGCACGCCTTGCCAACCCGATCTGAGCGCCGAACACATCGGCTGCGGCCGCGAGCTGTTCGGCGCGCTGCGCAGCCAGCTGTCAGGCGCCGAGCAGGGCGCCTGCTGCATCAAATTTTAATCGATAGCCTGGCCGCATCGCCGCCTGGCGGCGGCCACAGAGGAGAACGTCAGCATGAACAAGTGGACAACAAGCGCCGAGCAGATCCTGACGGCGGGGCCGGTGGTGCCGGTCATCGTGATCAACAAGCTGGAACATGCGGTGCCGTTGGCGAAAGCGCTGGTCGCCGGCGGTGTGCGGGTGCTGGAGGTGACGCTGCGCACCGCCTGCGCCATGGACGCCATTCGCGCCATCGCCCAAGAGGTGCCGGAAGCGATCATCGGCGCCGGTACGGTGATCAATCCGCAGCAGCTGCGGGAAGTGACCGAGGCCGGCGCGCAGTTCGCCATCAGCCCAGGGCTGACCGACGAGCTGCTCAAAGCCGCCACCGCCGGTTCCATTCCCCTTATACCGGGCATCAGCACCGTTTCCGAGCTGATGCAGGGCATGGATTACGGCCTGCGCGAATTTAAATTCTTCCCGGCGGAAGCCAACGGCGGCGTAAAAGCGCTGCAGGCGATCGGCGGCCCATTCCCGCAGGTGCGTTTCTGCCCGACCGGCGGCATCTCGCCGGACAATTACCGCAGCTATCTGGCGCTGAAAAGCGTGCTGTGCATCGGCGGCTCCTGGCTGGTGCCGGCGGACGCGCTCGAAAGCGGCGACTACGCGCGCATTACCGAACTGGCGCGCGCCGCCGTCGCGGGCGCCCAGGCCTGATTTACATCGCAGCGGTGGCGGCCGGCAGCGCCGCCCCGCTGCGCTGGCTGAACCGCTGCTTCTTGCGATAAGCGAACACGTCTTCCACATGCCCCTCGCGGATGCGTTGCTGCAACCCGCGCCAATACTCCGCGGTAAACAGATCGCTGTGCAACTCTTCAAACACCTGCCGAATGCGCCGATCGCCGCACAGGAAGCGGCGGAACTCTTCCGGGAACACATCGTTGGGCGCGATGCTGTACCACGGCTCGCTGGCCAGCTCGTCCTCCGGATAACGCGGCGGCGGAATGGCGCGGAAGTTGACCTCGGTCATGTAGCAAATCTCGTCGTAGTCGTAGAACACCACACGCCCGTGGCGCGTCACGCCGAAGTTCTTGAACAGCATATCGCCGGGGAAAATATTGGCGGCGGCCAACTGCTTGATTGCATTGCCGTACTCTTCAATCGCATCGCGCATTTGCTGGTCGTTGGCCTGCTCCAGATACAGGTTCAGCGGCGTCATGCGCCGTTCCATATACAGATGTTTGATCACGATGCGATCGCCGAGATCTTCCAGCTTGCCCGGCACTTCACGCCGCAGCTCCGCCAATAGCTCAGGGCTGAGACGCGCCTTGTCGACGACGAAATTTTCGTACTCCTGAGTATCCGCCATGCGCCCGACGCGATCGTGCTCTTTCACCAGCTGATAGCAAGCCATCACCTGCGCCTGCGTCACCTCTTTCTGCGGGGCGAACTCATCCTTGATCACTTTAAACACCCGATCGAAGGACGGCAGAGTGAACACCAGCATCACCATGCCTTTCACGCCCGGCGCGATGATGAACTGTTCCTGTGAGTGCGCCATAAAGGTCAGGTATTCGCGATAGCATTCGGTTTTGCCGTGTTTTTGGCAGCCGATCGCCATGTACAGCTCGGCGGTGGTCTTGCCCGGCAGGATCTCGCGCAGCCACTCCACCATCGCCGCCGGCAGCGGTGCGTAGACCATGAAATAAGAGCGGGCGAAACCGAAGACGATGCTGGCCTCGGCCTTGCCGGTCAGGCAGGCGTCGATAAACAGCGCGCCCGATTCGCTGTGGTGAATCGGCAACAGGAACGGATAAACGCCGTCGGCCAGGCGCAACTTGCCGACCAGCCAGGCGGCCTTGTTGCGATAGAACAGCTCGTTGGCGATCTGGAAGGTGGCCCCCGTCAGTTGCTGTGGGCTGAAGGCGCGTTGCAGCGCCTGAGTGATGTAGCGAATGTCGCGTGTCAGATCCTCCCACGGCAACCGCAGCGGCAGATCGCTCAATACGCTGCGCAGCATCGCCGGCAGATCGCCATTGGGGGTAAAATCGCGCGCCAGCGGACGCGGAATGTCGCGAAAGCGCCGTTCCGGCTGCGAACTGAAGACGAACAGCTTGTCCGGCGTCAGATCGCGATGCTTGAACAACCGGCAATAGACCGAGTTGAAGAAGCTTTCGGCGATCTCAAATCGCGGGTAGTCCGGCAGCAGATCGATATAGACCGTTTTGACCCGGCTGGGGAAGTCGGCGTCGAAATATTTCTGCCCGGTGATGCATTTAAGCTGCTCCACCACCAGGCCGACGTGATGGTCGTACAGATGGATGCGCTTTTTCATCGCCTGCTGCACCGCCGGCCAATCCGCCTGCTCAAAGCGCTGCTGCGCGCCGGCGGTCACTTCCAGAAAGCGGCCGTACTGCGCATCGAAGCCCTGCAGGATCGTCTGTGCGATCAACAACTCCAGTTTTGCCGCCATCCTTACCCCCGCCAGAAAAAGAAGCCTGCGCATGCAGGCTCCGGGTGAAACGTCTTCAAGCTTGCCGCATCAGAACTGCTGTTCTTCCGTCGAACCGGTCAGCGCGGTGACCGAAGAGGCGCCGCCCTGAATGATGGTGGTGACCTTGTCGAAGTAACCGGTGCCCACCTCTTGCTGGTGCGACGCGAAGGTGTAACCGCGCTCCACCGCGGCGAACTCCGCCTGCTGCACCTTCTCGACGTAGTGTTTCATCCCTTCGCCCTGCGCATAGGCGTGCGCCAGGTCGAACATGTTGAACCACATGCTGTGGATGCCCGCCAGCGTGATGAACTGATACTTGTAGCCCATGTCCGACAGCGCCTGCTGGAAACGGGCGATGGTCTGGTCGTCGAGGTTCTTCTTCCAGTTGAACGACGGCGAGCAGTTGTAGGCCAGCAGCTTGCCTGGGTATTTGGCGTGGATGGCGTCGGCGAAGCGCTGGGCGGCATCCAGATCCGGCGTTGAGGTTTCGCACCACACCATATCGGCGTAAGGGGCATAAGCCAGACCGCGGCTGATCGCCTGCTCGACGCCGGCATGGGTACGGAAGAAGCCTTCCGCCGTACGCTCGCCGGTGACGAAGGCGCTGTCATACGGATCGCAGTCAGAGGTCAGCAGGTCGGCCGCATCGGCGTCGGTACGGGCGATCACCAGCGTCGGCACGCCGAGCACGTCGGCCGCCAGGCGCGCGGCGACCAGTTTCTGGATCGCTTCTTGCGTCGGCACCAGCACTTTGCCGCCCATATGGCCGCATTTCTTCACCGCCGCCAGCTGATCTTCGAAGTGCACCCCGGCGGCCCCGGCGGTAATCATCGCTTTCATCAGCTCAAAGGCGTTCAATACGCCGCCGAAGCCGGCTTCCGCATCAGCGACGATCGGCAGGAAATAATCGGTGTACCCTTTGCTGCCCGGCTCAATCTGGTTCGCCCATTGGATCTGATCAGCGCGGCGGAAGGTGTTGTTGATGCGCTCGACCACCTTCGGCACCGAGTCCACCGGATACAGCGATTGGTCAGGGTACATGGCCGCTGCGCTGTTGGCGTCGGCCGCCACCTGCCAACCGGACAAGTAGATGGCCTCGACGCCGGCTTTGGCCTGCTGCAGCGCCTGGCCGCCGGTCAGCGCGCCCAGGCAGTTCACGTAGCCTTTGCGCGCCTTGCCGTTCAGCAACGCCCACAGTTTGGCGGCGCCGTTTTGCGCCAGGGTGCATTCCGGGTTGACCGAACCGCGCAGATTGATCACGTCTTCGGCGCTGTAAGGGCGAGTGATGCCTTCCCAACGGGCCGATTTCCATTCCTGTTCCAGCTGCTGGATCTGTTGAGAGCGAGAGGTAGACATAATTTTTATCCTTTCAGTCATGTAGGGTTGATTGGGAAAGTTCAGGCCAGCAGCTCATAGCCGGGCAACGTCAGGAAATCGATTAATTCATCTTGCGTGGTGATGCGCTCCATCAGGCGCGCCGCCTCTTCGAACCGGCCGGCGTTAAAGCGCGCTTCCCCTACTTCTTCACGCACCACCAACATCTCTTCTTGCAACATCTGGCGGAACAGCGCCTTGGTGACCGGGCGCCCGTCGTTCAGGCTCTTCTCGTGGTGGATCCACTGCCAGATAGACGTACGGGAGATCTCCGCCGTCGCCGCATCTTCCATCAAACCGTAAATCGGCACGCAGCCGTTGCCGGAGATCCAGGCTTCGATGTACTGCACCGCCACGCGGATATTGGCGCGCATCCCCGCTTCGGTGCGTTCGCCGTCGCACGGCTCCAGCAGTTGCGCGGCGCTGATCGGCGCATCCTGCTCACGCAGCACGTCCAGCTGGTTTTGACGATCGCCCAATGCGTTGCCGAACACCTCCATCACCGTGTCCGCCAAGCCCGGGTGCGCCACCCAGGTGCCGTCGTGGCCATTGTTGGCCTCCAGCTCTTTGTCCGCCCGCACCTTATTCAGCACCCAGGCGTTTTTCTCGGCGTCTTTGCTCGGGATAAACGCCGCCATGCCGCCCATGGCGAACGCGCCGCGCTTATGACAGGTTTTGATCAACAGGCGCGAATAGGCGCTGAGGAAAGGTTTTTCCATGGTCACCGACTGACGATCCGGCAGCACGCGATCGCCGTGGTTCTTAAGCGTTTTGATGTAGCTGAAGATGTAATCCCAGCGGCCGCAGTTCAGACCGACGATGTGATCGCGCAGGTGGTAGAGGATCTCGTCCATCTGGAACACCGCCGGCAGGGTTTCGATCAGCACGGTCGCCTTGATGGTGCCGCGCGGCAGATCGAAACGATCCTCGGTAAAGCTGAAGACATCGCTCCACCAGGCCGCTTCCTCCCAGGACTGGGTTTTCGGCAGGTAGAAATACGGGCCGCTGCCCTTGGCCAGCAGCTGGCGATAGTTGTGGTAGAAGTACAGCGCGAAATCGAACAGGCCGCCGGGGATGGCTTCATCACGCCACAGTACGTGCTTCTCCGGCAGGTGCAAGCCGCGCACGCGAGCGATCAACACCGCCGGATTCGGTTTCAGCTGGTAGATTTTGCCGGCTTCATTGGTGTAGGAGATGGTGCCGTTAACCGCATCGTGCAGGTTGATTTGACCGTCGATGACTTTGTCCCAGCTTGGCGCCAGCGAGTCTTCGAAGTCCGCCATAAACACTTTTACGTTGGCGTTAAGCGCATTGATCACCATCTTGCGCTCGACCGGCCCGGTGATCTCTACCCGGCGATCGCGCAGGTCTTGCGGAATGCCGCGGATCTGCCAATTGCCTTCACGAATGGAAGTGGTTTCCGAAATAAACCCAGGCAATTCGCCGCGATCGATATTTTGCTGCCAGCGGGCACGCGCCGCCAACAGCTCGTTGCGCCGCGGCGTGAATTTCCCCACCAGGTCCGCCAGGAATTCAACCGCTTCGTCCGTTAACACCTGGCGCTCCGCTGCGGCGAAACCCTGCGTAAACCTTAATTCCGTGCCTGCTATCTGTTGCGTCATGACCTTGCTCCTTCCCATCGTTGCGCCCGCGCGACCGGCGCATTTTCATCAGAAATCACTGTGGATCAGGGCGGATGAAACGATCCTAAACTGGTCAGATCTCATCCCGATAGCGTTAAGAATACCCAACAAAAAATAAAAATCAAAAACCATTTCCATTTTATTATTAAATATTTTATTAACACTTTATTATCAATTAGTTAGGATAAATAACACGGTCAACAGGTAAGGAAATCGGTTCCAATAGAATTGCAAAGACGGACTAACGCGTTGTTAGGCAATGGTTTTTTGGGAGAATTGACGGGTAAAAAGAGGAGCTTGCAGAGGATGAGCAGTGCGGCGGCCTCGATTCAGCCGCCGGCAGGCAGAAAAGATCAGTCGAGAGTCGGATTCATATGGCGCAGATCGTAAGGCGTGATCTGGTAGACGTAATAGTTGAGCCAATTGGAAAACAGCAGGTGGCCATGGCTGCGCCAGGTGGCTTTCGGTGTCAGTGCGGGGTTGTCATCGGGGAAGTAGTTGAGCGGTACGGCAGGATCGAGGCCAGCTTCGTTGTCGCGACAATACTCTCCCGCCAGCGTCATTGTATCGTATTCCGGATGGCCGGTGACGAACGCCAGGCGCTTATCCCTGCTGGCGAACAGGTAGGCGCCGGCCTGCTCGGATTCGGCCAGGATGTCCAGGTCGGTATATTGGCGAATCACCTCGGTCGGGAAATCGGCATAGCGTGAATGCGGCGCCAGGAAGCTTTCGTCGAAGCCGCGCGTCAGCAACGCATGCTGCTGCAGCGTTTGGTGCGGATAAACCCCGGAGAGTTTCACCTCGCGCGTCATCTTGGGAATGCCGTACAGGATGTTCAACGCCGCCTGTACCGCCCAGCACACGAACAGCGTGGAGGTAACGTGATGCTTGGCCCAGTCGATCACCCGTTCGATCTGCGGCCAGTAGGCAACATCGCAGAAATCGACCAGCCCCAGCGGCGCGCCGGTGACGATCAGGCCATCGAAGTTCTCGTTCTGGATATCCTCGAAGTCGCAGTAGAAGTTGTTCAGATGCTCGGCCGGCGTGTTCTTCGATTCGCGGCTGTCAATGCGCAGCAGCTGGATATCAATCTGCAGCGGCGAGTTGGACAGCAGGCGCAAAAACTGGTTTTCCGTTTCGATCTTCTTTGGCATCAGGTTGAGGATCAGCACTTTCAGCGGCCTGATTTCCTGTGTTTTTGCCCGCGAGGATGTCATCACGAAGACATTCTCACCGCGCAAGAAATTGACCGCAGGTAACTCATCAGGAACACGAATCGGCATTGCTTAACCCTCACACATCCATTTATACGTTTAGACTTCTAGATGCCCGAAGATAGCGTTTTTTTCCGTCGATGTCGAGCGTTCAGCGGAAAGGTGAAAATGTTTCATTGAGCGAACTGCGTCAGGATCTTGGCAGGGAGGATGAGAGGCACGGAAAGCAAAAAGGCCATCCTTTCGGATGGCCTCTTGGCTTATTTGATGCTTGGCAGTGTCCTACAGTATTCGTCTCATCCTGAGACTCTCCCCTGCGGGGCCGCCGCAAGCGGCGTTAAGGCCCGTTCCCGACGGGCCTTTCGCATGCCCATGCTCGAGCAGAACGCCAGATAACAGACAAAACAAAAAGCCCCATGCTTTCGCATGAGGCTTGTTGTTTTATTTGATGCTTGGCAGTGTCCTACTCTCGCATGGGGAGACCCCACACTACCATCGGCGCTACGGCGTTTCACTTCTGAGTTCGGCATGGGGTCAGGTGGGACCACCGCGCTATTGCCGCCAAGCAAATTCTTTTTTCTGCCGAACTTCTAAACCCACTTTAAATAAAGTGGTGCTGATACCCAGAGTCGAACTGGGGACCTCACCCTTACCAAGGGTGCGCTCTACCAACTGAGCCATATCAGCACGCTTAATTTGATGCCTGGCAGTGTCCTACTCTCGCATGGGGAGACCCCACACTACCATCGGCGCTACGGCGTTTCACTTCTGAGTTCGGCATGGGGTCAGGTGGGACCACCGCGCTATTGCCGCCAGGCAAA
>NZ_JBPIZB010000014.1:0-25872 GCF_051172315.1 Serratia sp. B501 | reverse complement strand
GACAACGTGAACATGGTTGTAACCCTGATTCACCCAATCGCGATGGACGACGGTCTGCGTTTCGCAATCCGTGAAGGCGGCCGTACTGTAGGCGCTGGTGTTGTTGCTAAAGTTATCGCTTAATCGCGAATAATTTTTCGACACAAAAAAGGGCACTTCGGTGCCCTTTTTTTATGCAATTTGTACAAATCTTAATTGAAATAAAAACCATTCCTATTTAGACTCAATGCATTGGTTAAGAAGTGAGTCTCTCTATGTATGTATGTCTGTGTAATGCGGTGACTGACAAAGCGATCCGTAAGGCGGTGCGTCAGCACAATCCCCATACCATGAAGCAACTGCGTGAACTTGTGCCGATTGGTACCGATTGTGGAAAGTGCATTCGTCAGGCAAGACAGATTATGGTGGAGGAACGCGGAACTATCATCCCAATGCATGAAGTTGCCTAACAAAGGGTAAGGTTATTTTTGACTCTTGGCTTACAGGTTCTACACTTTTAGAACTGGCCAGGAGGAGTTACCTATGAAAGGCGATAAAAAGATCATTGCTCACCTCAATAAACTGCTCGGCAACGAGCTGGTTGCCATCAATCAATATTTCCTGCACGCCCGCATGTTCAAGAATTGGGGCTTAATGCGCCTCAACGACAAGGAATATCACGAGTCGATCGACGAAATGAAACATGCCGATCGCTACATCGAGCGTATCCTGTTCCTGGAAGGGATACCGAATCTGCAAGATCTCGGCAAGCTGAACATCGGCGAAGACATTGAAGAGATGCTGCGTTCCGATCTGGCGCTGGAGCTGGCGGGCGCCAAGAACCTGCGCGAAGGCATCGCCTATGCCGATTCGATCCACGATTACGTTAGCCGCGATTTGATGATTGATATCCTGGCCGATGAAGAAGAGCATATCGACTGGCTGGAAACGGAGCTGGATCTGATTGCCCGTCTCGGTATTCAGAACTATGCCCAGGCCCAGATTTTAGAGCGCAAAGAGTAAGCCTTCCGTCCATTCGTCATCGTCTCTCCTGCCGGCGGCCGTTTTCTCGGTGGGGCAGGGGAGAGTGTTCCCGCCAAGCCTAATTCATTCCCTGTTCACCGTGTTAACACGTCAACTGCCACTGAACGCGCAAAAATGACGATTTCCTGAGCATATTTCCAACAGCGGCTTGCTTCCTGGGCCATTTTGCGTATAATGCGCGGGCTTACCTAATCTTGGTAAGCCTGATTTTAGCGAATCAGTCGATTGGCAGGCCTTTTTTGCCTTTCGAACAATACTCCCGATATGGGGGTTATATGTTGACGATTACACTCCCCCATCAATCGAAATGGGTGTGAGGAGTAATTATTTACGTTTATAAATAATTGGAGCTCTGGTCTCATGCAGAACCAAAGAATCCGTATCCGCCTGAAAGCGTTTGATCATCGTCTGATCGATCAATCAACCGCGGAAATCGTCGAGACTGCAAAGCGCACTGGTGCGCAAGTCCGTGGTCCGATCCCGCTGCCAACTCGCAAAGAGCGCTTTACCGTTCTGATCTCTCCGCACGTCAACAAAGACGCGCGCGATCAGTACGAGATTCGCACTCACAAGCGTCTGGTTGACATCGTTGAGCCAACCGAGAAAACCGTTGATGCTCTGATGCGTCTGGATCTGGCTGCCGGTGTAGACGTGCAGATCAGCCTGGGTTAATCAGGTCATTGAGCGATTGAGAGGTTGAAACAATGATTGGTTTAGTCGGTAAAAAAGTGGGTATGACCCGTATCTTCACTGAAGATGGCGTTTCTATCCCAGTAACCGTAATTGAAATTGAAGCGAACCGCGTGACTCAGGTTAAAAGCCTGGACACCGACGGTTACCGTGCCGTTCAGGTTACCACTGGTAGCAAAAAAGCTAACCGTGTAACCAAGCCGGAAGCGGGCCATTTCGCTAAAGCTGGCGTTGAAGCTGGCCGTGGTCTGTGGGAATTCCGCCTGGAAGAAGGTCAAGAATTCGCTGCAGGTCAGGAAATTAGCGTAGAAATCTTCGCTGACGTTAAAAAAGTCGATGTTACCGGTACTTCTAAAGGTAAAGGTTTTGCTGGCACTGTTAAGCGCTGGAACTTCCGTACCCAAGACGCTACCCACGGTAACTCCTTGTCTCACCGCGTTCCGGGTTCTATCGGTCAGAACCAGACTCCGGGCAAAGTGTTCAAAGGCAAGAAAATGGCTGGCCACCTGGGTGATGAGCGCGTAACCGTTCAGAGCCTGGACGTAGTACGTGTTGACGCTGAGCGCAACCTGCTGCTGGTTAAGGGTGCTGTACCGGGCGCAACCGGTGGCAACCTGATCGTTAAACCAGCTGTGAAGGCGTAAGGGGATAGCAATGGAATTAGTATTGAAAGACGCGCAAAGCGCGCTGACTGTTTCCGAAACTACCTTCGGTCGTGATTTCAACGAAGCGCTGGTACACCAGGTTGTTGTTGCTTATGCAGCAGGTGCCCGTCAAGGTACCCGTGCTCAGAAGACCCGTGCTGAAGTAACTGGTTCCGGCAAAAAGCCATGGCGTCAGAAAGGCACCGGCCGTGCGCGTTCAGGTTCTGTAAAGAGCCCGATCTGGCGTTCAGGCGGCGTGACCTTTGCTGCTAAGCCACAGGACCACAGTCAGAAAGTAAACAAAAAGATGTACCGCGGCGCGCTGAAAAGCATCCTGTCCGAACTGGTACGTCAAGATCGTCTGATCGTTGTCGAGAAGTTCTCTGTAGAAGCGCCTAAAACTAAGCTGCTGGCACAGAAACTGAAAGATATGGCTCTGGAAGACGTGCTGATCGTGACCGGTGAACTGGATGAGAATCTGTTCCTGGCAGCTCGCAACCTGTACAAGGTTGACGTGCGCGATGTAGCAGGTATCGATCCGGTTAGCCTGATCGCCTTCGACAAAGTGGTTATGACTGCTGATGCTGTGAAGCAAGTTGAGGAGATGCTGGCATGATCCGTGAAGAACGTTTGCTGAAAGTGCTGCGTGCACCGCACGTATCTGAAAAAGCATCCGCTGCGATGGAAAAAAGCAACACCATCGTTCTCAAAGTTGCCAAAGACGCGACCAAAGCAGAAATCAAAGCTGCAGTGCAGAAACTGTTTGAAGTCGAAGTCGAAGACGTGAACACCCTGGTTGTTAAAGGGAAAGTGAAACGTCACGGTCAGCGTGTTGGTCGTCGTAGCGACTGGAAAAAAGCTTACGTCACCCTGAAAGAAGGCCAGAATCTGGACTTCATCGGCGGCGCAGAGTAAGTCGGAGGAGTAAGAACAATGGCAATTGTTAAATGTAAACCTACATCTCCGGGTCGTCGCCACGTTGTTAAAGTGGTTAACCCTGAGCTGCACAAGGGTAAACCTTATGCCCCGCTGCTGGAAAAACTGAGCAAAAGCGGTGGTCGTAACAACAATGGCCGTATCACCACCCGTCATATCGGTGGTGGCCACAAGCAACATTATCGTCTGGTTGACTTCAAGCGCAACAAAGACGGTATCCCTGCTGTGGTTGAGCGTCTGGAGTACGATCCGAACCGTTCCGCGAACATCGCGCTGGTTCTGTACAAAGACGGCGAACGCCGTTACATCCTGGCGCCGAAAGGCCTGAAAGCTGGTGACCAGATTCAATCTGGCGTTGATGCTGCAATCAAAGCGGGTAACACCCTGCCGATGCGCAACATTCCAGTTGGTTCAACGGTTCACAACGTAGAAATGAAACCAGGCAAAGGCGGCCAGATGGCTCGCTCCGCTGGTGCCTACGTTCAGATCGTTGCTCGTGATGGTTCCTACGTAACTCTGCGTCTGCGCTCCGGCGAAATGCGTAAAGTTCCAGCTGATTGCCGCGCCACCCTGGGTGAAGTCGGTAACGCTGAACACATGCTTCGCGTTCTGGGTAAAGCAGGTGCTGCACGTTGGCGTGGTGTTCGTCCTACCGTTCGCGGTACGGCGATGAACCCGGTAGATCACCCGCACGGTGGTGGTGAAGGTCGTAACTTTGGTAAGCACCCGGTAACTCCGTGGGGCGTTCAGACCAAAGGTAAGAAGACCCGTAGCAACAAGCGTACTGATAAGTTCATCGTACGTCGCCGTAGCAAAAAATAATTAGAGGATAAGCCATGCCACGTTCTCTCAAGAAAGGTCCTTTTATTGACCTGCACTTGCTGAAGAAGGTAGAGAAAGCGGTGGAAAGCGGTGACAAGAAGCCTTTGCGCACTTGGTCCCGTCGTTCAACGATCTTTCCTAACATGATCGGTTTGACCATCGCTGTCCATAATGGTCGTCAGCACGTACCAGTGTTCGTTTCCGATGAAATGGTCGGTCACAAACTGGGTGAATTCGCGCCGACTCGTACTTATCGCGGCCATGCGGCTGATAAAAAAGCTAAAAAGCGCTAAGGTAGGAGGAAGAGATGGAAACTATCGCTAAACATCGCCACGCTCGTTCTTCTGCTCAGAAGGTTCGCCTTGTTGCTGACCTGATTCGCGGTAAGAAAGTGTCGCAAGCTCTGGAAACTCTGACCTACACCAACAAGAAAGCTGCTGGTCTGGTTAAGAAAGTGCTGGAGTCTGCCATTGCTAACGCAGAACACAACGATGGCGCTGACATCGATGATCTGAAAGTTACGAAAATCTTCGTAGACGAAGGCCCAAGCATGAAGCGCATTATGCCGCGTGCAAAAGGTCGTGCAGATCGCATCCTGAAGCGCACCAGCCACATTACTGTGGTTGTGTCCGATCGCTGAGACTCTGGAGACTAGCAATGGGTCAGAAAGTACATCCTAATGGTATTCGCCTGGGTATTGTCAAACCTTGGAACTCTACTTGGTATGCGAATACCAAAGAATTCGCTGACAACCTGGACAGCGACTTTAAAGTTCGTCAATTCCTGACTAAGGAACTGTCGAAAGCTTCCGTTTCTCGCATCGTTATCGAGCGTCCTGCGAAGAGCATCCGTGTGACCATTCACACTGCTCGCCCAGGCATCGTTATCGGCAAGAAAGGTGAAGACGTCGAAAAACTGCGCAAGGTCGTAGCGGACATCGCTGGCGTTCCTGCACAGATCAACATCGCCGAAGTCCGTAAACCGGAACTCGACGCTAAATTGGTTGCTGACAGCATCACTTCTCAGCTGGAACGTCGCGTTATGTTCCGTCGTGCTATGAAGCGTGCAGTACAGAACGCAATGCGTCTTGGCGCTAAAGGTATCAAAGTTGAAGTAAGCGGCCGTCTTGGCGGCGCTGAAATCGCACGTACCGAATGGTACCGCGAAGGTCGTGTTCCATTGCACACTCTGCGTGCGGACATCGACTACAACACATCTGAAGCGCACACCACTTATGGTGTAATCGGCGTTAAGGTATGGATCTTCAAAGGTGAGATCCTGGGTGGTATGGCTGCAGTTGAACAACCGGAACCGGCTGCTCAACCTAAAAAGCAGCAGCGTAAAGGCCGCAAGTAAGGAGAGTCGCTGATGTTACAACCAAAGCGTACAAAATTCCGTAAGGTGCACAAGGGCCGCAACCGTGGTCTGGCGCAAGGTACGGATGTTAGCTTCGGCACTTTCGGTCTGAAAGCTGTTGGCCGTGGCCGTCTGACTGCTCGTCAAATCGAAGCAGCTCGTCGTGCAATGACTCGTGCAGTTAAGCGTCAAGGCAAGATCTGGATCCGTGTATTCCCGGACAAACCGATCACCGAGAAGCCGCTGGAAGTGCGTATGGGTAAAGGTAAGGGTAACGTGGAGTATTGGGTTGCCCTGATCCAGCCTGGTAAGGTCCTGTACGAAATGGACGGCGTGCCAGAAGAGGTTGCCCGCGAGGCATTCAAACTGGCAGCAGCGAAACTGCCGATCAAAACCACCTTTGTAACTAAGACGGTGATGTAATGAAAGCACAAGAGCTGCGTGAAAAAAGCGTTGAAGAGCTGAATGCCGAGCTGCTCAACCTGCTGCGTGAGCAATTCAACTTGCGCATGCAGGCGGCCAGTGGCCAGCTGCAACAAACTCACCTGTTGAAACAAGTGCGTCGTGACGTCGCACGCGTTAAGACTTTACTGACTCAAAAGGCGGGTGTGTAAATGACTGAAGTTATCCGTACCCTGCAGGGTCGTGTTGTTAGCGATAAAATGGAGAAATCCATCGTTGTTGCTATCGAGCGTACTGTGAAGCACCCAATCTACGGGAAATTCATCAAACGTACGACCAAGCTGCACGTACATGACGAGAACAACGAATGTGGTACCGGCGACGTGGTTGAAATCCGCGAATGCCGCCCACTGTCCAAGACCAAGTCCTGGACGTTGGTTCGCGTTGTAGAGAAAGCGATTCTGTAATAGAGTAGCTGGCTCTCACTTAATAAACGGCTCAGAAAATGAGCCGTTTATTTTTTCTACCCATACCAAGTAAGCGGTGTTATAATGCTGCGCCCTCGGTTATGGGGCTTTTCAACGGCCTAATTTTTACTTGGGTCTTTAAAGTAGTAGTTGACATTAGCGGAGCACTAAAATGATCCAAGAACAGACTATGCTGAACGTCGCCGACAACTCCGGTGCACGTCGCGTAATGTGTATCAAGGTTCTAGGTGGCTCGCACCGTCGCTACGCAGGCGTCGGCGACATCATCAAAATTACCATCAAGGAAGCAATTCCTCGCGGTAAGGTGAAGAAAGGCGATGTTCTGAAGGCGGTAGTGGTGCGCACCAAGAAGGGTGTACGTCGCCCGGACGGTTCTGTCATTCGCTTCGATGGCAATGCATGCGTTATTTTGAACAATAACAGCGAGCAGCCAATCGGTACGCGTATTTTTGGGCCGGTAACTCGTGAACTGCGTAATGAGAAGTTCATGAAAATTATCTCTCTGGCACCAGAAGTACTCTAAGGAGCGAACATGGCAGCGAAGATCCGTCGTGATGACGAAGTTATCGTGATTACCGGGAAAGACAAAGGTAAGCGCGGTAAAGTAAAAAATGTCCTGTCTGCTGGCAAGGTCATTGTTGAAGGCATCAACCTGGTTAAGAAACACCAGAAGCCGGTTCCGGCTCTGAACCAACCAGGCGGCATTGTTGAGAAAGAAGCTGCAATTCAGGTTTCTAACATTGCTATCTTCAACGCGGCTACCGGCAAGGCTGACCGTGTAGGCTTTAGATTCGAAGACGGCAAAAAAGTCCGTTTCTTCAAATCTAACAGCGAAACTATCAAGTAATTTGGAGTAATACGATGGCGAAACTGCATGATTACTACAAAGACGAGGTAGTCAAACAACTGATGTCTCAGTTTGATTACAACTCTGTCATGCAAGTCCCTCGGGTCGAGAAGATCACCCTGAACATGGGTGTTGGTGAAGCGATTGCTGACAAGAAACTGCTGGATAACGCAGCAGCGGACCTGGCAGCTATCTCCGGTCAAAAACCGTTGATCACCAAAGCCCGCAAATCCGTTGCAGGCTTCAAAATCCGTCAGGGCTATCCGATCGGCTGTAAAGTAACTCTGCGTGGCGAACGCATGTGGGAGTTCTTTGAGCGTCTGATCTCCATTGCTGTTCCACGTATCCGTGACTTCCGTGGCCTGTCCGCCAAGTCATTCGATGGCCGTGGCAACTACAGCATGGGCGTGCGTGAGCAAATCATCTTCCCAGAAATCGACTACGACAAAGTCGATCGCGTTCGTGGTTTGGATATTACCATTACCACTACTGCGAAATCTGATGATGAAGGCCGCGCGCTGCTGGCTGCTTTTAACTTCCCGTTCCGCAAGTAAGGCAGGGTTACTGATGGCTAAGCAATCAATGAAAGCACGCGAAGTCAAGCGCGTGAAATTAGCTGACAAGTTCTTTGCAAAACGCGCTGAACTGAAAGCTATTATCTCTGATGTGAACGCATCCGATGAAGATCGTTGGAATGCCGTTCTCAAGCTGCAAACTCTGCCGCGTGATTCCAGCCCGTCTCGTCAGCGTAAACGCTGCCGCCAAACTGGCCGTCCACATGGTTATGTGGGCAAATTCGGGTTGAGCCGTATTAAGCTTCGTGAAGCCGCTATGCGCGGTGAAGTACCAGGCTTGAAAAAGGCTAGCTGGTAATTACCAATTGAATCACGGGAGTAAAGACAGATGAGCATGCAAGATCCGATCGCGGATATGCTGACCCGTATCCGTAACGGTCAAGCCGCGAACAAAGTTGCGGTCACCATGCCTTCCTCCAAGCTGAAAGTGGCAATTGCCAACGTGCTGAAGGAAGAAGGTTTTATTGAAGATTTCAAAATCGAAGGCGACGCCAAGCCTGTTCTGGAACTGGTACTGAAGTACTTCCAGGGCAAAGCTGTGGTAGAAAGCATTCAACGTATCAGCCGTCCAGGTCTGCGCATCTACAAGAAAAAAGATGAGCTGCCAAAAGTTATGGCCGGTTTGGGTATCGCTGTTGTTTCTACCTCTAAAGGTGTTATGACCGATCGTGCAGCTCGCCAGGCTGGTCTTGGTGGCGAGATTATCTGCTACGTAGCTTAATTCGGGAGGAAAGAATGTCTCGTGTTGCAAAAGCACCCGTCGTCATTCCTGCCGGCGTAGAGGTAAAACTCAACGGTCAGGTTATTTCGATTAAGGGTAAAAACGGCGAGTTGACTCGTACTATCCACGACGCCGTTGAAGTGAAGCAAGAAGCTAACGCACTGACTTTCGCTCCGCGCGAAGGTTTTGCTAACGCATGGGCTCAAGCGGGTACCACGCGCGCTCTGCTGAACGCAATGGTTGTTGGTGTTACCGAAGGCTTCACCAAAAAGCTTCAACTGGTAGGTGTTGGTTATCGTGCTGCCGTTAAAGGCAACGTGGTGAATTTGGCCCTGGGCTTCTCTCACCCTATCGATCACCAGCTGCCGGCAGGTATCACTGCTGAATGCCCAAGCCAAACTGAAATCGTGCTGAAAGGCGCTGATAAGCAGGTTATTGGCCAGGTAGCAGCAGATCTGCGTGCTTACCGTCGTCCTGAGCCTTACAAAGGCAAAGGTGTTCGTTACGCCGACGAAGTCGTGCGTACCAAAGAGGCTAAGAAGAAGTAAGGTAACACTATGGATAAGAAATCTGCTCGTATCCGTCGTGCGACCCGCGCACGCCGCAAGCTCCAAGAGCTGGGTGCAACCCGCCTGGTGGTACATCGTACCCCGCGTCACATTTACGCACAGGTGATTGCTCCAAACGGTTCTGAAGTACTGGTAGCCGCTTCTACTTTAGAAAAAGCTATCGCGGAGCAACTGAAGTATTCCGGTAACAAAGACGCAGCAGCAGCCGTAGGTAAAGCTCTGGCTGAGCGCGCGTTGGAAAAAGGGATTGCGAAAGTATCCTTTGACCGTTCCGGTTTCCAATATCATGGTCGAGTCCAGGCACTGGCAGATGCTGCCCGTGAAGCTGGCCTTCAGTTCTAAGGAAGAGGTTTAAGATGGCTCACATCGAAAAACAAGCTGGCGAACTGCAGGAAAAGCTGATCGCGGTAAACCGCGTATCTAAAACCGTAAAAGGTGGCCGTATTTTCAGCTTTACCGCACTGACTGTAGTTGGTGATGGTAACGGTCGCGTTGGTTTTGGCTACGGCAAAGCACGCGAAGTTCCAGCAGCGATCCAGAAAGCGATGGAAAAAGCCCGTCGCAACATGATGAACGTCGCGCTGAACAGCGGCACCCTGCAGCACCCTGTTAAGGGCGCTCACACGGGTTCTCGCGTGTTCATGCAGCCTGCTCATGAAGGTACCGGTATCATCGCGGGTGGTGCAATGCGCGCCGTTCTCGAAGTTGCTGGGGTGCACAACGTATTGGCTAAAGCTTATGGTTCCACCAACCCGATCAACGTGGTTCGTGCAACTATCGACGCTCTGGCGAATATGAAGTCTCCTGAAATGGTCGCTGCTAAGCGTGGTAAATCCGTTGCCGACATTCTGGGGTAATTGACCATGGCTAAGACTATTAAAGTTACACAAACTCGCAGCTCAATTGGCCGTCTGCCGAAGCATAAAGCTACTCTGCTCGGTCTGGGTCTGCGTCGTATTGGTCACACCGTAGAGCGCGAGGATACTCCTGCTGTTCGCGGTATGGTCAACCTGGTTTCCTACATGGTTAAAGTTGAGGAGTAACAGATGCGTTTAAATACTCTGTCTCCGGCTGAAGGTGCCAAGCATGCGCCTAAGCGTGTAGGTCGTGGTATTGGTTCTGGCCTGGGTAAAACCGGCGGCCGTGGTCACAAAGGTCAGAAGTCTCGTTCTGGCGGTGGCGTACGTCGTGGTTTCGAAGGTGGTCAGATGCCTCTGTACCGTCGTCTGCCGAAATTCGGCTTCACTTCACGCAAAGCGATGATCACGGCAGAAGTTCGTCTGTCTGAACTGGCTCTGGTTGAAGGCGATGTTATCGACCTGAACGCGCTGAAAGCCGCTAACGTAGTTGGTGTCCAGATCGAATTCGCGAAAGTTGTACTTTCTGGCGAAGTCGCTCGTCCGGTAACCCTGCGTGGTCTGCGTGTCACCAAAGGCGCTCGTGCTGCTATCGAGGCTGCTGGCGGTAAAATTGAGGAATAAGTAGCAGATGGCTAAGCAACCAGGATTAGATTTTCAAAGTGCTAAAGGCGGGCTCGGCGAGCTGAAGCGCAGACTTTTGTTTGTAATCGGCGCGCTGATTGTCTTCCGTATCGGCTCTTTCATTCCGATTCCTGGTATCGATGCCACTGTGCTTGCCAAATTGCTTGAGCAGCAGAGAGGCACTATCATTGAAATGTTTAACATGTTCTCTGGTGGTGCCCTCAGCCGTGCTTCTATCTTTGCTCTGGGGATCATGCCGTATATTTCGGCGTCGATCATTATCCAGCTGCTGACGGTGGTTCATCCGGCGTTGGCGGAAATCAAGAAAGAAGGGGAGGCTGGCCGTCGCAAGATTAGTCAGTACACCCGTTACGGTACGCTGGTATTGGCCATATTCCAGTCGATCGGTATTGCTACCGGTCTGCCGAATATGCCTGGTATGCAGGGCCTGGTGTTAAACCCAGGCTTTGCATTCTACTTTACTGCGGTTGTGAGCCTGGTAACCGGGACAATGTTCCTGATGTGGCTGGGTGAGCAGATTACTGAGCGCGGTATCGGCAACGGTATCTCGATCATTATCTTCGCGGGTATTGTAGCGGGGCTCCCGCCGGCAGTGGCCCATACTATTGAGCAAGCGCGGCAAGGCGACCTGCACTTCCTCCTGCTGCTGTTGGTTGCAGTATTGGTGTTTGCAGTAACCTTCTTCGTTGTTTTCATTGAGCGTGGTCAACGTCGTATCGTCGTTAACTATGCGAAGCGTCAACAAGGTCGTCGTGTTTATGCAGCACAGAGTACACACTTACCGTTGAAAGTGAACATGGCGGGTGTTATCCCGGCGATTTTCGCTTCCAGCATTATTCTGTTCCCGGCCACGATTGCATCATGGTTTGGGGGCGGTACCGGTTGGAACTGGCTGACTACGATTTCGCTGTATTTGCAGCCAGGGCAACCGCTTTATGTGTTACTCTATGCGTCTGCAATCATCTTCTTCTGTTTCTTCTACACGGCGTTGGTATTCAACCCGCGTGAGACAGCAGATAACCTGAAGAAGTCCGGTGCCTTCGTACCAGGAATTCGTCCGGGAGAGCAAACGGCGAAGTATATCGATAAAGTAATGACGCGTTTAACCCTGGTGGGCGCGATGTACATTACTTTCATCTGCCTGATCCCGGAGTTCATGCGTGATGCAATGAAAGTACCATTCTACTTTGGTGGTACCTCGCTACTGATCGTGGTTGTCGTCATCATGGACTTTATGGCTCAAGTGCAAACTCTGATGATGTCAAGTCAGTACGAGTCTGCATTGAAGAAAGCAAATCTGAAAGGCTATAACCGCTAGTCAGATTCGTTTGAGAAGTTACGGAGAGTAAAAATGAAAGTTCGTGCTTCCGTCAAGAAATTATGTCGTAACTGCAAAATCGTTAAGCGTAACGGTGTCGTTCGTGTGATTTGCAGCGCCGAGCCGAAGCATAAACAGCGTCAAGGCTGATTATCTCGCATATTTTTCTTGCAAAGTTGGGTTGAGCTGGCTAGATTAGCCAGCCAATCTTTTGTATGTCGCACTGCAACATTATTTGAGTATCCTGAAAACGGGCTTTTCAGAATGGTGTTGCTGTATAAAATAGTAGGAGTGCATAGTGGCCCGTATAGCAGGCATTAACATTCCTGATCATAAACATACCGTTATCGCCTTAACGTCGATCTTCGGTATCGGTAAAACCCGTTCACAGGCTATCTGTGCATCCACGGGTATTGCTGAAAATGTTAAGATCAGTGAGCTGTCTGAAGAGCAAATCGAAAAGCTTCGTGATGCAGTTGCCAAATACACCGTTGAGGGTGATTTGCGTCGTGAAATTACCCTGAGCATCAAGCGTCTTATGGACCTTGGTTGCTATCGTGGTTTGCGTCATCGTCGTGGTCTGCCGGTACGCGGTCAGCGCACCAAGACCAACGCTCGTACCCGTAAGGGTCCGCGCAAGCCGATCAAGAAATAATCGGGGTTATTGAATAATGGCAAAGGCACCTGTTCGTACACGTAAGCGTGTAAGAAAGCAAGTCTCTGACGGCGTGGCTCATATCCATGCTTCTTTCAACAACACCATCGTTACCATCACTGATCGTCAGGGTAATGCTTTGGGTTGGGCAACAGCCGGTGGTTCCGGTTTCCGTGGTTCTCGTAAGTCCACTCCGTTCGCAGCACAGGTTGCAGCAGAACGTTGTGCTGACGCAGTAAAAGAATACGGTATCAAGAACCTGGAAGTTATGGTTAAAGGACCTGGTCCTGGTCGTGAGTCTACTATCCGCGCTCTGAACGCGGCTGGTTTCCGCATCACTAATATTACTGATGTGACTCCGATCCCTCATAACGGTTGTCGTCCGCCGAAAAAGCGCCGCGTGTAACGCAGCTTTTAGGATTGTTGGAGAAAGAAAATGGCAAGATATTTGGGTCCTAAGCTCAAGCTGAGCCGTCGTGAGGGCACAGACCTGTTCCTTAAGTCTGGCGTTCGCGCGATCGATTCCAAGTGTAAAATTGAACAAGCACCTGGTCAGCACGGTGCGCGTAAACCGCGTCTGTCTGATTACGGTGTTCAGTTGCGTGAGAAGCAGAAAGTTCGCCGTATGTACGGCATTCTGGAGCGTCAATTCCGTAACTATTACAAAGAAGCAACCCGCCTGAAGGGCAACACCGGTGAAAACCTGTTGCAGCTGCTGGAAGGTCGTCTGGACAACGTTGTTTACCGTATGGGCTTCGGCGCTACTCGTGCAGAGTCACGTCAGCTGGTTAGCCACAAAGCAGTTATGGTAAACGGTCACGTTGTTAACATCGCTTCTTATCAGGTATCTCCGAATGACGTAGTCAGCATCCGCGAGAAAGCTAAAAAGCAGTCTCGTGTTAAAGCTTCTCTGGAGCTGGCTGAGCAGCGTGAAAAGCCGACTTGGCTGGAAGTTGATGCTGCTAAGATGGAAGGCGTGTTCAAGCGTATGCCTGAACGTACCGATCTGTCTGCGGACATTAACGAACACCTGATCGTCGAGCTTTACTCCAAGTAAAGCTTAGTACCAAAGAGAGGACACAATGCAGGGTTCTGTGACAGAGTTTCTAAAACCGCGCCTGGTAGATATCGAGCAAGTCAGTTCGACGCACGCCAAGGTGACCCTTGAGCCTTTAGAGCGTGGCTTTGGCCATACTCTTGGCAACGCACTGCGCCGTATTCTGCTTTCATCTATGCCGGGTTGCGCGGTGACCGAGGTTGAGATTGATGGTGTACTGCATGAGTACAGCACCAAAGAAGGCGTACAGGAAGATATCCTGGAGATCCTGCTCAACCTGAAAGGGCTGGCGGTGAGAGTTCAAGGCAAAGACGAAGTTATTCTTACCCTGAATAAATCTGGCATTGGCCCTGTGACCGCTGCCGACATCACCCATGATGGTGATGTCGAAATCGTCAAGCCTCAGCACGTGATCTGCCACCTGACTGATGAGAACGCGGCTATCAGCATGCGTATCAAAGTTCAGCGCGGTCGCGGTTATGTGCCGGCTTCTGCCCGAATTCATTCGGAAGAAGATGAGCGCCCAATCGGTCGTCTGTTGGTTGACGCCTGCTACAGCCCTGTAGAGCGTATCGCCTACAATGTTGAAGCTGCGCGTGTAGAACAGCGTACTGACTTGGATAAGCTGGTCATCGAGATGGAGACCAATGGCACGATCGATCCTGAAGAGGCGATCCGCCGTGCGGCCACCATTCTGGCTGAACAACTTGAAGCTTTCGTTGACCTGCGTGATGTACGTCAGCCGGAAGTTAAAGAAGAGAAACCGGAATTCGATCCGATCTTGCTGCGCCCTGTTGACGATCTGGAATTGACTGTCCGCTCTGCTAACTGCCTCAAGGCAGAAGCTATCCACTACATCGGTGATCTGGTACAGCGTACCGAGGTTGAGTTGCTGAAAACGCCAAACCTGGGTAAAAAATCTCTTACCGAGATTAAAGACGTGCTGGCCTCACGTGGTCTGTCTCTGGGCATGCGCCTGGAAAACTGGCCGCCGGCAAGCATTGCTGACGAGTAACCGGATCACAGGTTAAGGTTTTACTGAGAAGGATAAGGTCATGCGCCATCGTAAGAGTGGTCGTCAACTGAACCGTAACAGCAGCCATCGCCAGGCTATGTTCCGTAACATGGCCGGCTCTTTGGTTCGTCATGAGATCATCAAGACGACCCTGCCAAAAGCAAAAGAGCTGCGTCGCGTTGTTGAGCCGCTGATTACTCTTGCCAAGACCGACAGCGTAGCTAATCGTCGTCTGGCATTCGCCCGTACTCGTGATAACGAGATCGTGGCAAAACTGTTTAACGAGCTGGGCCCGCGTTTCGCGAGCCGTGCCGGTGGTTACACTCGCATTCTGAAGTGTGGCTTCCGCGCAGGCGACAACGCGCCGATGGCATACATCGAGCTGGTTGATCGTGCTGAGTCTCAAGCAGAAGTAGCAACTGCAGAGTAATCTGTAGACGCGTAAAAAAACCGGGCTTGCCCGGTTTTTTTACGTCCAAATCCAGCGAAATGTGCGCAATTCCCCCGCCGTGCTTAAGATCCTCACCCCTATCCGTTATGCTAAGACTCATTCATTAGGCTCACCGAGGCTGTCTGTTATGGGGTTGCTCGATCAATGGGCGGAACGTCATATCCTTGATGCCCAAGATAAAGGCGAGTTCGACAATCTGCCCGGCCAGGGACAACCGCTGGCGCTGGACGATGACAGCGCGGTGCCGGCTGAGCTACGCACCGGTTACCGTCTGCTGAAAAATGCCGGTTACCTGCCGCCGGTGCTGGAAGATCGTAAAGAGGCATTAACCGTTGCTCACTTACTGCAAGAGATCAACAGTGAGCATCCGGACTATGTCGATCTCAGCAAGCGCATGGCACTGCTGGAACATCGGTTGCGTCAGGCAGGAATGAGCACGGACTTCTTGCATGGCGAATATCAGCGCGCACTGGACGGTAAATTTACCCGAGAGGAGAAGTAATGTTCAAGATAGGTCAGTTGGCCAAGCTTGCCGAAGTGACGCCGGATACCGTGCGTTACTATGAAAAGCAGGGCATGATGGATCACAATGTCCGTACCGAAGGTGGCTATCGGTTGTACACCGAGCAGGATCTGCAGCGGCTGCGTTTTATCCGTTATGCTAAGCAGTTGGGCTTTACTCTGGAAACGATCGCCGAGCTGCTGTCGATCCGGGTCGATCCGGAACATCATACCTGCCAGGAATCGAAGTCTATCGTTGATGCGCGCCTGAGCGAAGTGGAAAGCAAATTGGCCGAGCTGAATCGGATGCGTGAATCGTTGAAACGGCTGAGCGACGCCTGCTGTGGCACTGCCCATACCAGCAACTACTGTTCGATCCTGGAAGCTTTGGAACAGGGCGCCAGCGATGATAAAGGCAAAAAAGGCTGCTGACGGCACTTTAATTTTTATACTGACGGCAGTATTATCGGCTCGTTTTATTTCCTCACCTTTTACAGGAGCATTACCATGACGAAATATCGTCACACCAAAGGCCAGATTCAAGATAACGCCATTGAGGCGCTGCTGCATGATCCGCTATTCCGTCAGCGGGTAGAAAAGAATGTGAAAGGCAAAGGCAGCTATCGGCGTAAAGAAAAACACAACAAAGGCGGTAACTGGGAGGCCAGTGGTAAAGTATCAAGCGATAATTTACCACTGGCCTTCTGGTTTTAAGGCATTAAAAAAGCCACCTTCATCCGGTGGCTTTTTATTGGCATAACCAAATGCTGTCTTACAGTTTTGGCTGCTGTTGATGGCTCAGCAAATCACGGATTTCCGTCAGCAGTTTCTCTTCTGCAGTAGGTTCTGGCGGCGCTGCCGGAGCTTCTTCTTGTTTGCGGCGCATTTTGTTCATCAATTTAATCGCCAGGAAGATGGCGAAGGCGACAATCACGAAGTCAAATACGGTTTGGATGAATGAACCGTAGTTCATTACCACCGCCGGTACGGCGCCCTGAGCTTCACGTAATACCAGATGGAACTGTTTAAAGTCGACACCGCCGATCAGTAAGCCCAGCGGAGGCATGATGATATCGGCCACGAAGGACGAAACAATCTTGCCGAACGCGGCGCCGATAATCACACCGACGGCCAGATCGACCACGTTGCCGCGCATGGCAAATTCGCGAAACTCTTTCAACATACTCATAGAACGCACCCCTTGCAGAATTAATAACTCAAGTTTAACAAAGCAATTTCCCTTTGCCACAAAAGGAGAGAAGTTTTATCTCCTCTCAAGGCAGAGAACAACTACGCGATTATAGACCATCGCCAAATAAATTCGTTCTACAAGAAGAACGGGCTCGGTTGGAACAGGCGTTCAACGTCCGGCACGAATTTCTTGTCGGTAATAAACATAATGACATGATCGCCCTGTTCGATTTTGCTGTTGCCGTTAGCGATGATGACGTCGTCGCCACGAACGATAGCGCCGATGGTGGTACCCGGTGGCAGCTTGATATCTTCAACGATGCGGCCAACCACTTTGGACGTGCTTTCATCGCCGTGGGCAATCGCTTCGATCGCCTCCGCTACGCCGCGGCGCAGTGACGAAACGCTGACGATATCCGCTTTGCGCACATGCCCAAGCAGCGCGGAGATGGTTGCCTGCTGCGGTGAAATGGCAATATCGATCACACTGCCTTGCACCAGATCGACATAGGCGCGCCGCTGGATCAGGACCATCACTTTCTTGGCGCCCATGCGCTTGGCCAGCATAGCCGACATGATGTTGGCCTCATCGTCGTTGGTGATGGCGATGAAGACATCCACCTGCTCGACGTGCTCTTCGGCCAGCAGTTCCTGGTCGGAGGCATCGCCGTAGAACACGATGGTATCGTGCAACTGCTCGGCCAGTTCGGCGGCACGTTGCTGATTGCGCTCAATGAGTTTGACGTTATAGTCTTTCTCCAGCTTGGCGGCCAGGCCGGCGCCGACGTTGCCGCCGCCGACGATCATGATGCGCTTATAAGGTTTTTCCAGCCGTTGCAGTTCGCTCATCACCGCGCGAATGTGCTGTGAGGCGGCAACGAAGAACACTTCATCACCGGCTTCGATAATGGTCGAGCCTTGCGGACGAATCGGCCGATCCTGGCGGAAAATGGCGGCGACGCGAGTGTCGATATGCGGCATGTGTTCGCGCATCGAAGAGAGCGCATTGCCGACCAGCGGGCCGCCGTAATAGGCTTTAACCGCGGCGATGCTGACCTTGCCTTCGGCGAAGTTGACCACCTGCAGCGCGCCGGGGTATTCAATCAGCTTGTAGATATAGTCGATGACCAGCTGCTCCGGCGAAATCAGATGGTCGATCGGCACCGCTTCCGGCAGGAACAGTTTCTCCGACTCGCGGATATATTCCGGCGCGCGGATACGGGCGATACGGTTGGGGGTATTAAACAGAGAATAGGCGATCTGGCAGGCGATCATGTTGGTTTCGTCGGAGTTGGTGACGGCGACCAGCATGTCGGCGTCTTCTGCGCCGGCTTCGCGCAGCACCCGGGGGTGAGAACCATGTCCCTGAACCACTCGCAGATCGAATTTATCCTGCAGCTGACGCAACCGGCCGGAGTCGGTATCGACGACGGTGATATCGTTGTTTTCACCTACCAGGTTTTCCGCCAGCGTCCCGCCAACCTGCCCGGCACCAAGAATAATTATTTTCATCGTGTTCTCTGCTTCACACTGAAAGACTTAGGGCGCGTGGGCACCCTGAAGAATTACATTTTAATCAGCTTAGCGTAAAAGAAGCCATCGCCGTCCTCGGGATGCGGGATATTCTGCAGTCCCGGCCGCTGCGCATCGCCGGTTTCAACCAGCTTGGCATCGGCATGGCGCTGCAAGAACGCGGCGATCTGACTACTGTTTTCATCCGGCAGAATAGAGCAGGTTGCGTAAACCATCACGCCGCCTGATTTCAGATGCGGCCAGACGGCCTCCAGGATATCGGCCTGCAGGGCGGCGAGTTCGGCGATGTCGCGATCGCGGCGCAGCCATTTGATGTCGGGATGACGGCGGATCACGCCGGTGGCCGAACAAGGCGCGTCCAGCAGAATACGGTCGAACTGCTTGTCACCGCACCATTGCTGCGGTGTGCGGCCATCGCCCAGTTTAACCTCTGCGTGCAAACGCAGACGCTGCAGGTTTTCTTTCACCCGCGCCAGACGCTGTTCGTCGATATCGACGGCCATAACCTGTGCTTTCGGCGCCGCTTCCAGAATATGCGTGGTTTTGCCGCCGGGCGCGGCGCACAAATCGAGGATCTGTTCACCGTCTTGTGGATCCAACAGATCAACACAGCCTTGGGCTGAGGCATCTTGCACGGTGACCCAGCCGTCGGCGAACCCTGGCAGATCGGTCACGGCGCAAGGTGCCAGCAACCGCACGGCGTCGGCATAGTCTGCATGAGGCTCCGCGGCGATGCCGGCGTCGGTCAGCAGCTGCAGGTAAGCCTCACGGGTGTGATGCAGGCGGTTGACGCGCAGCCACATCGGCGGCTTCTGGTTATTGGCGTCGACGATCTGTTGCCAGTTGGCGGGATAAGCCTGTTGGATGCGTTTCAGCAACCAGCTCGGGTGCAGGTAGCGGCTGTCATTGTTGGCGGCGCGTTGCAGAAGTTCTTCCTGCTGGCGCTGGAATTGCCGCAAGACGCCGTTAATCAAACCTTTCAACTGTGGGCGTTTCAGCGCCACCGCACCTTCCACGGTTTCTGCGAGTACGGCGTGCGCCGGGATACGGGTATACAGCAGCTGATACAAGCCGACCATCAGCAAATAGTGAAGTGTACGTTGCTTGCCGGTCAGCGGTTTGGCCATTAATTGCTGAATGCACCATTCGAGCTGCGGCAGTACGCGTAACGTGCCGAAGCACAGTTCCTGCAGCAACCCGCGGTCTTTATCGCTGATGGAGGTTTGCAGCGCCGGCAGAACAGTACTCAGTGACTGCCCTTGATCCAGCACCTGGCCGATGGCTTTGGCAGCGATGCTGCGGAGATTGTAATTATTTTTCATAGGCTGAAGCTGATAACGATCGGCATTAAGAAAATAACGGCCCGGCGATGAACGGCCGGGCAGTGGGGTGACTTACAGCCGGTTACCCGGGGTAAACCATTCACGACGTGAATTTAACAGGTCTTGCGCCGACATCGGTTTCTTGCCGGCGGGCTGCAATTGGATCAGATTGAGGATACCGTCGGCGGTCGCCACCTGAATGCCGTGCTTGTCGGCATGGACAACGGTGCCCGGCTCCGCGTCGGCGCTTTCCGCCATTACGCTGGCCTGCCACACTTTCACCGGTTGCTCATCGATGGTGAAGTAGCTTATCGGCCAAGGGTTGAAGGCGCGGATGCAACGCTCCAGCTGTGCGGCGGACAGTGTCCAATCCAGGCGAGCTTCTTCTTTGCTCAGCTTCTCGGCGTAGGTGACCTGCGACTCGTCCTGCACTTCGCGGGTGGCGCTGCCGTCGGCCATTTGGCGCAGCGTCGTCAACATGCCCTGCGGGCCGAGCTGCGCCAGCTTGTCGTAGAGGCTGGCGCTGGTATCGCTGCTCTCAATCGGGCAGGCGATCTTGTGCATCATGTCACCGGTATCGAGACCGACATCCATCTGCATGATGGTCACGCCGGTTTCGCTGTCACCGGCCCAGAGCGAACGCTGGATCGGCGCCGCGCCGCGCCAGCGAGGCAGTAGCGAACCATGTACGTTGATGCAGCCAAGACGCGGCATATCCAGCACCGCTTGCGGCAGAATCAACCCGTAGGCAACCACCACCATCACGTCGGCGTTGAGATCCGCCACCAGACGCTGGTTCTCTTCGGGGCGCAGCGATTTAGGCTGAAATACCGGCAATTGGTGTTGTTCGGCCAGTATTTTGACCGGGCTGGGCGTTAGCTTGTTGCCGCGGCCTGCCGGGCGGTCGGGTTGAGTGAATACGCCGACAATCTGGTGCTCAGATGACAACAGCGCGTCAAGATGACGCGCTGCGAAGTCTGGTGTTCCGGCGAAAATAATCCGTAAAGAGTCAGACACGTTGATTTCCTGATCGGTTAGGCGCGGGCTTGAAGCTTGGCCATTTTTTCCAGTTTCTGACGAATGCGCTGGCGCTTGAGCGGCGACAGGTAATCGACGAACAGTTTGCCCATCAGGTGATCCATCTCGTGCTGAATGCAGATCGCCAGCAGATCGTCCGCTTCCAGCTCGAAAGGTTTGCCTTCGCGATCCAGCGCGCGGATCTTCACCTGCGCGGCGCGCGGTACCAGCGCACGCTGCTCGGGAATGGAAAGACAGCCTTCCTCGATGCCGGTTTCGCCGCTCTTTTCCAGCAGCTCCGGGTTGATCAGCACCAGGCGCTGATCGCGATTCTCGGAGACGTCGATCACGATAATGCGCTGATGGATATCCACCTGAGTCGCAGCCAGGCCAATGCCTTCCTCTGCGTACATGGTTTCAAACATATCATCCACGATGCGCTGGATATCTGCATTGACTTCTTTTACCGGCGCTGCGACTTTGCGCAGACGCTCGTCTGGGAAATGTAATACCTGCAAGACTGACATATATCTTTAGATCTGTATCCGAGTAATGAACGAGGTTTAACCTCTATTCTAGACATTTCCCGACCTGATTGACAGCATTGCGCACCAATTGCTCAGATTGGTAATACCACCGTTTTTGCTGAGGGAACAGACGATGCGGCCGGAAGAGATCGCTTTACGGATGCGGGGAGTCACGGGGCTACAGACCGTCGTGGCCAGTCGGCTCGTGCGACAGTTATCGCAAATGAGTGGCGAGCCTCGCCGCGTGTTGCATGAGCTGGGATTGAACGAACGGCAGCAGGCACAGTTCAACCGAGTGGATCCTGTCTATCTGGCGGCCACCCTGCGTTGGCTGGAGGAGCCGGCGCACCGTATGCTGAACTATGGGGCGCCCGGCTATCCTGAAAACCTGGCTCAGATCGACGACGCGCCGCTGTTTCTGCTGATCGAGGGCGATCCTCGGGTGCTGTTGCAACCTCAGCTCGCTATGGTCGGCAGCCGGCAGTTCAGCCATTACGGCGAGCGTTGGGCGAACCATTTCGCCGAGGAGTTGGCGCGTTGCGGTTTCACCATCACCAGCGGTTTGGCGATCGGCATCGACGGCATTTGCCATCGTGCGGCGCTGGCGGCCAATGGCTGCACGATTGCGGTGTTGGGCAGCGGGCTGGGCAATATCTATCCGCGCCGGCACCGCCGGCTCGCGGAGCAGATAGTCGAGCAGGGCGGCGCTGTGATTTCAGATCATTTAGTCACCGATTTGCCGCTGGCCGACCATTTCCCACGCCGTAACCGTATTATCAGCGGGCTCAGCCTGGGGGTTCTGGTCATAGAGGCTTCGCTGCGCAGCGGTACCCTGGTGACGGCTCGCTACGCGTTGGAGCAGGGGCGTGAGGTGTTCGCCTTGCCTGGGCCATTAGGAAACCCGATGAGTGAGGGTACGCATTGGTTAATCCAGCAGGGCGCGCATCTGGTCACCGGGCCGAAAGATATCGCCGAATTGCTGGGAAGCGGCCTTCAATGGCTGTCACTGAACGAAAATACAACTATTTGTGCGTCGCAGGCTGAAGTTGAATTGCCATTTGGCGATGTGTTGGCTAACGTAGGAGATGAGGTGACACCTGTTGACGTCGTCGCTGAACGTGCCGGCCAACCTGTGCCAGTGGTGGTAATCAAGTTACTCGAGCTGGAGTTAGCAGGGTGGATCGCAGCTGTACCCGGCGGCTATGTCCGAATAAGGAGGGCAAGCCATGTTCGACGTACTCATGTACTTGTTTGAAACTTATATCCACAATGAACCAGAGATGCGCGTCGATCAGGATCAACTGACCGATGATCTCGCTCAGGCGGGGTTTCATCGGGATGATATCTACAACGCGTTGAATTGGCTTGAGAAGTTGGCTGACCTGCAAGAGGGTCAAAATGCCCCTTACTTTATGGATGCCGATCCGCTGGCAATGCGGATCTACACCGAAGAAGAAGGTGCACGTCTGGACGCCAGCTGCCGTGGTTTTCTCCTGTTCCTGGAACAGATTCAGGTATTGAACCTCGAAACCCGTGAAATGGTTATCGACCGCGTTATGGCTTTGGATAATGCGGAATTCGATCTCGAAGATCTGAAATGGGTCGTGTTGATGGTGCTGTTTAATATCCCCGGATATGAAAGCGCCTATCAACAAATGGAAGAACTGTTGTTTGAAGTGAACGAAGGTTATCTGCATTGAGCCGATAACGCGCATAGAAGACGTTATGACAAAAAACGCGATTTTTGCCGCCAGGCAAAATGAACCCTGTCCGGAATGCGGGGCCGAACTGGTGATCCGTAGCGGTCGCCACGGCCCCTTCCTCGGCTGTTCCCAGTACCCTGAATGCCAATATATTCGGCCGCTGAAAGCGCAGGCCGATGGACATATCGTTAAGGTCTTGGATGGGCAACAGTGCCCGAAATGTCAGGCGACGTTGGTGCTGCGCCAGGGGCGCTATGGCATGTTTATCGGCTGCAGCGATTATCCGCAGTGCGATCACACTGAAGTGATCGATAAGCCTGACGAAACCGCCATCACCTGTCCGCAGTGCGGCCAAGGCAAACTGCTGCAGCGCAAGTCGCGTTACGGCAAAGTTTTTCATTCCTGCGATCGTTACCCGGAATGCCAGTTTGCCCTCAATGTTAAACCTGTCGCCGGTGAGTGCGCCTATTGCCATTATCCGCTGCTGATGGAAAAGCGCACGGCAAAAGGCCCCGTCCTGTGCTGTGCCAGCAAGCTGTGCGGAAAACCCGTCGCGACTACAGAATAATCACATCATGAACTCAGAATTAAGCCCGAACCTTTTATCTATCATCGATGCTTTGCATCAACAGCAGGTGATTGCGTATCCCACCGAAGCCGTATTCGGCCTGGGTTGCGATCCCGACAGCGAGCAGGCGGTCAATGCATTGCTGGCGCTGAAACAGCGGCCGTGGGAAAAGGGGCTGATTTTGATCGCCGCCGACTATGCACAGCTTAAACCTTATATCGACGACAGTGCGCTCAGCGAACAGCAGCGCACGACGATGTTTGCCAGCTGGCCAGGGCCGGTAACCTGGGTTTTGCCCGCTCGGCCGGAGACGCCGCGTTTGCTGACCGGACGCTTCAGCTCGCTGGCGGTGCGCGTCAGCGATCATCCGTTGGTGCAGCAGCTGTGCCGGCAGTACGGCAAGCCGCTGGTGTCGACCAGCGCCAATCTCAGTGGGCTGGAGCCATGCCGCAGTGCGGATGAGGTCACGCGGCAGTTCGGCGAAGCTTTCCCGGTATTGCGCGGCAAGGTGGGCGGCCGTCTTAATCCTTCCGAAATCAGAGACGTTCTGACCGGCGAACAGATCCGTCAGGGCTAGAGGTAATGGGCATGGAGAAGTTTGCGGTATTTGGCAACCCTATCGGCCACAGCAAGTCGCCGCGAATTCATGCGCTGTTTGCTGCCCAGACCGGCATTGAGCATCCTTATGGGACGGTGTTGGCGCCGTTAGACGGTTTTGAAACCAGCCTGCAGGCGTTTATCCGCGCCGGAGGGCTGGGGGCGAACGTCACGGTGCCTTTCAAGGAGCGTGCTTATTCGGCCGCTTCTGAGCTGAGCGAGCGCGCAGCGATGGCCGGTGCGGTCAACACCCTGAAGGTATTGCCTAATGGCGAGCTGTTGGGGGATAACACCGACGGCATCGGGTTGCTGACCGATCTGCAGCGTCAGCAATTGATCCGGCCGCAGGATCGCATCCTGCTGGTGGGCGCCGGCGGCGCAGCGCGCGGCGTGATCCTGCCGCTGCTGTCTTTCGGCTGTCGGCTAACGATCACCAACCGCACCTTCAGCCGAGCCCAGGCGTTGGCAGACGCTTTTCGGCATCTGGGGGAGATCTCGGCGACGCCGATGGATCAATTGGATCAGCAAGCGTTCGAACTGGTGATCAATGCGACGGCGTCCGGCATCAGCGGAGAGATCCCGGCGTTGCCGGCGGGCGTAGTTAATGCGCACACTCGTTGCTATGACATGTTCTATCAGCAGGGCACTACGCCATTCCTGGCCTGGGCGCAGCAGCAGGGGGCAACGGAATATGCCGATGGGTTGGGCATGCTGGTGGGGCAGGCGGCGCATGCTTTCCTGCTTTGGCATGGAGTGATGCCAGAGATTGAGCCGGTATTGCGCCAGTTGCGCAGCGAACTGGCGGCATAAATGCAACCCCGTTCTCTTTATAGGGAACGGGGCGTCCGTCAGATGTCTTCCGACAGGTATTCATCTTTCCAGCGTACATAGTTGTTCGAAGAATAAAGCAATCCTTCCAACTCGGCGGCGGTCAACGGCCTAACCTGGCGTGCCGGGCTGCCCATATAGAGATAGCCGCTGACCAGGCGTTTGCCCGGCGGCACTAAACTGCCGGCACCAATCATCACGTCGTCTTCTACTACTACACCGTCCAGCAGGATCGATCCCATACCGACCAGCACCCGGTTGCCGATGGCGCAGCCGTGCAGCATCGCTTTATGGCCTACGGTCACGTCTTCTCCAATCAACAGGGGATAACCGTCGGGGTTATGTTCGGAGCGGTGAGTCACATGCAGTACGCTGCCGTCCTGTATATTGCTGCGTGCGCCGATCTTTACCGCATTGACGTCGCCCCGAATGGCGACCAGCGGCCAGATGCTGACGTCATCCGCCAGATCGACGTCGCCGATGACGACGCTGGAAGGATCGATCAAGACGCGCTGACCGAGTTTGGGGGTGTATTGAAGATAAGAACGTACTGCATCGGACATGGTGCTTGCCTCACGTCGGGATCATATTTACCGGCAATACTAGACTCTGACGATGGAATTACAACCAATCGCAGCGCCGGATCCTGCGGAAAATGGCCCTGATCGCACAAGATCCACTCGGAAGGGCTGAAAAGTGTGCAAACAGAAAGAAAAGATCAAAAAAGGGGTTGTGCAAAAAACTCGGATCCCTATAATGCGCCTCCATCGACACGGCGCAAGTGATTCACTTCACACAGCGGCCGGGAAGAAAGAGAAAAAATCCTGAAAATTAGGGTTGACTCTGAAAGAGGAAAGCGTAATATACGCCACCTCGAGTTAGCAAGTGAAAGCGCCTAACTCACTGCTCTTTAACAATTTATCAGACAATCTGTGTGGGCACTCCACAAGACGATATCCAGCATCTTCGGATGCAAAAAAATATCAAGTCTTGAAGAGTGACTAACTGAAGTAA
>NZ_JBPIZB010000013.1:0-30966 GCF_051172315.1 Serratia sp. B501 | reverse complement strand
GGTGGCGTATATTACGCTTTCCTCTTTCAGAGTCAACCCTAATTTTCAGGATTTTTTCTCTGCGACCCCCGGATACTCTGTGAAGTTGTTCACATGTTCCGTGTCGATGGAGGCGCATTATAGGGAGTTCCTCGCAGGCCGCAACAGGTATTTTCAGCAAAAACGATCGTTAGCTGCATTCCACAGCAAAACCCCGCTTTATACCCACTTGCACACAGTGTTATCCACAGATGCGATTTGTACGGAAAATTTACGAGCGCCACGCAAACGTTTTCGCTACAATTCCCCGCGACGAAACGATCCCCCTTTTTACGGGGGCGTTACCTGAATTTGTGCCTGTCCCTCCCTTTATAAGGCAGAAAACCGCGCTTTATAGAGAGAACGAGGTGGACATTCACGTAACGCTCTTTAATTGCGACTCAAAGCCAAGGGATAAAACCATGCAACAACCTCGTCCAATCCGCCGGGCTCTGCTCAGCGTGTCTGACAAAGCCGGTATCGTTGAATTCGCCGAAGCGCTTTCCCAGCGCGGCGTTGAACTGCTCTCCACCGGCGGCACCGCCCGCCTGCTGGCAGACGCCGGTCTGCCCGTTACCGAAGTTTCCGACTATACCGGCTTCCCGGAGATGATGGACGGACGAGTAAAGACCCTGCATCCGAAAGTTCACGGCGGTATCCTCGGCCGCCGCGGCCAGGACGACGCGGTCATGAATCAGCATGACATCCAGCCTATCGACATGGTGGTCGTCAATCTGTACCCGTTCGCCCAAACCGTAGCGCGCCCGGATTGCTCGCTGGAAGACGCGGTCGAAAATATCGATATCGGCGGCCCGACCATGGTGCGCTCCGCCGCCAAGAACCATAAAGACGTCGCCATCGTGGTGAAGAGCAGCGACTACGCCGCCATCATTACCGAGATGGACAACAACGACGGCTCGCTGCGCTATGCCACCCGCTTCGATCTCGCCATCAAGGCCTTCGAACACACCGCCGCCTACGACAGCATGATCGCCAACTACTTCGGCGCGCTGGTGCCGGCGTACCACGGCGAGACCGAACAGCCGTCCGGCCGCTTCCCTCGTACCCTGAACCTCAACTACATCAAGAAGCAGGATATGCGTTACGGTGAGAACAGCCACCAGCAAGCCGCCTTCTATATAGAAGAAGAGGTAAAGGAAGCGTCCGTCGCGACCGCCGAGCAGTTGCAGGGCAAAGCGCTGTCCTATAACAACATCGCCGATACCGACGCCGCGCTGGAATGCGTGAAAGAGTTCGCCGAACCGGCCTGCGTGATCGTCAAGCACGCCAACCCTTGCGGCGTGGCAATCGGCGACGACATCCTCGCCGCCTATGAGCGCGCTTACCAAACCGACCCGACTTCCGCCTTCGGCGGCATCATCGCCTTTAACCGCGAGCTGGACGCCGCCACCGCGCAGGCGATCATCAGCCGCCAGTTCGTGGAAGTGATCATCGCGCCAAACGTCACTCAGGAAGCGCGCTCCCTGCTGGCCGCCAAACAGAACGTGCGCGTGCTGGCCTGCGGCCAGTGGCAGCAACGCGTGGCGGGGCTGGACTTCAAGCGCGTCAACGGCGGGCTGCTGGTACAGGATCGCGATCTCGGCATGGTGACCGCCGCCGATCTGCGCGTGGTATCCGAGCGCCAGCCGACCGAACAGGAACTGCGTGACGCGCTGTTCTGCTGGAAAGTGGCCAAGTTCGTGAAATCCAACGCCATCGTTTATGCACGTGACAATATGACCATCGGCATAGGCGCCGGCCAGATGAGCCGCGTTTATTCCGCCAAGATCGCCGGCATCAAAGCGAGCGACGAAGGGCTGGAAGTGAAAGGATCCGCCATGGCCTCCGACGCCTTCTTCCCGTTCCGTGACGGCATCGATGCCGCAGCTGCAGTCGGCATCACCTGCGTGATCCAGCCTGGCGGCTCGATCCGCGACGACGAAGTGATCGCCGCCGCCAACGAACACGGCATCGCGATGATCTTCACCGACATGCGTCATTTCCGCCATTAATTCCTTTTGCCGCGTGCGCTTCGGCGCACGCCATTCGTGGAGCCCCTGATGAACATTTTGATTATCGGCAACGGCGGGCGCGAGCACGCGCTGGCCTGGAAAGCCGCCCAGTCTCCGCTGGCGGATAAAGTCTACGTTGCGCCGGGCAATGCCGGCACCGCGCTGGAAGCCAATCTGGAGAACGTGGCGATCGCCGCCACCGATATCCCCGCCCTGGTCGCTTTCGCCCAGAGCCATGACATCGGTCTGACCATCGTCGGGCCGGAAGCCCCGCTGGTGATTGGCGTGGTCGACGCCTTCCAGGCCGCCGGTCTGAAAATCTTCGGCCCGACGCAGGCCGCCGCGCAGCTCGAAGGCTCCAAAGCTTTCACTAAGGATTTCCTGGCGCGCCACCGCATCCCGACCGCCGAATATGAAAACTTCACCGACGTGGAGCCGGCGCTGGCCTACGTGCGCAGCAAAGGCGCGCCGATCGTCATCAAGGCCGATGGCCTGGCGGCCGGTAAAGGCGTGATCGTCGCGATGACGCTGCAGGAAGCGGAAGAGGCGGTGCGCGACATGTTGGCCGGCAACGCCTTCGGCGACGCCGGTCATCGCATCGTGGTGGAAGAGTTCCTTGACGGTGAAGAGGCCAGCTTCATCGTGATGGTCGACGGCGAGAACGTGGTGCCGATGGCCACCAGCCAGGACCACAAGCGCGTCGGCGACGGCGACACCGGCCCGAACACCGGCGGCATGGGCGCCTATTCTCCCGCACCGGTAGTGACCGACGAAATCCACCGGCGCGCCATGGACCAGGTGATCTGGCCGACGGTGCGCGGCATGGCGGCGGAAGGCAACACCTACGTCGGCTTCCTTTACGCCGGCCTGATGATCGCCGCCGACGGCCAGCCGAAGGTGATCGAATTCAACTGTCGTTTCGGCGATCCGGAAACCCAGCCGATCATGCTGCGCCTGCGTTCCGATCTGGTGGAACTGTGCCTGGCGGGCGCCGAAGGCCGCCTGAACGAGAAAACCTCCGACTGGGACGAGCGCCCCGCGCTCGGCGTGGTGCTGGCGGCCGGCGGTTATCCGGGTGACTATCGCAACGGCGAGGTGATCCAAGGGCTGCCGCAACAGGAAAGCGCCGACGGTAAGGTCTTCCATGCCGGCACGCGCCTGCAGGGCAATGACGTCGTCACCAGCGGCGGTCGCGTTCTGTGCGTGACGGCGCTGGGCGACACCGTGGCGCAGGCGCAACAACGCGCTTATCAGCTGGCGGAAGGCATCCAGTGGCCGGGCAGCTTCTGCCGCAAAGATATCGGTTATCGCGCGATTGCGCGCGGCAAGTGATTTGACCTGATAAGGTCATGACAAGAGGCTCCGCAGCGCGGGGCCTTTTTTATAGCTGGTCTTCTTTCGGTTCCCAGCTGCAGAAGTCGTCGTTCGCCACCAGCAGCAGCTCGCTGCCTTCCGGCGCTTCCAACCAGGCGACGCTCACCGGCCGGCTGCTGCTGCGGGCGCGTTTTTCGATCCAGGCGATGGCGGAGGCATCTAACCTGGGTTTTAAGCGCTGCCCGTCGCAGGTTTGCACTTCGCCCTGCAACCAACGCCCCTGCAGCAATTTGACCTTGCCGGCGCGCAGCGCATTGCTGACTTCGAGGATACGTCGCGCCTGATATTGATACAGGGCGATTTCATCGCGGGTCAGCGGTTCGCGACGTGTCGCCAGCTGGCGTTGCATAAAGCTCACCGTGCCGTCGTCGGCAAAGCGCAGTTGAATGGAATCTCGATCGCCGTCGGCGTCGTTGCGTTTGATTTGGCGCAGCACGTCGCCCTGATAGGTGTACAGCGTGGTGATGGTACCCGGTCCGCGGTAGGGACTATAGACGCTGACCAGCACCTGCGGGCGATGTTGCTCATCGTCTTTACGCCACAGGCGTATCACGCCTTGATCGGCCACAAAGCCGCTGGCGGTAAAGCTGGGAATATCGGAATGGAAACTGCAGGCGCTCAGACCGAGGGCGATGCCGGCGGCCATGAGCACCCGACGAGTAAACAAAAGGGGCGCCATCGCCCCTCTGTTTAATCTTTTCACCGAGGCGCGGTCTTATTTAACAGCGTCTTTCAGTGCTTTGCCAGAAACGAACGCAGGCACGTTGGCTGCTGCGATTTTGATTTCTTTGCCAGTCTGTGGGTTGCGGCCAGTGCGCTCGCTACGATGGTTTACTTTGAAAGTACCGAAGCCAACCAATTGTACTGCATCACCTTCTTTCAGAGACTCAGTAATAGCAGCCAGGGTGGATTCCAGAGCCAGTTTAGCTTGTGCTTTGGAAAGGTCAGCCTTGTCCGCGATTACATCAATCAGTTGAGTCTTGTTCATAAGTTATCCTTACAGTGTGTTTATCGTTTGCAAAGCATCGAGTGCGACGGATATGCCGATTGACAGCACTCTCCTGCATACACGCACCGATAGCCACTTTTTTTACGCCCCCCAAATGTAGACCAGACAGGGTGCGGATGTGAAGCCTTAAGGCATGACAAATCAGGCGTTAAATCACGTTTTGTTGCCTTATTGCGCTAAATTTATCCCGATGTTGCTGACACCGGCCTCTCGCAGGTCGGATCGCAGCCCCTTGATCAGGTCTATATCGCGCTCTTCACAGGCGTCCAACAGGCGGAAAATTTCCCATTGAATGTCCCATTCTTCCTCTACCGCAGGCAAACTTCCCAACTCTTCGTCGGTCATTTCCCTACCAGCTTGAGTCATTTCCAACATCGCCACGGTGCGAATCGATGTTTCGCTGATGGCGATGGCGTGCTCCAGCGTCTCCCCGCCGAGCCGCGAATGGATCAGTTCCCCTAATGCGATACAGGCATCAATTGCCGGGTAAACGCCGTAAAGATCGTAATCTTCCGCCGACGGAATCGCCTCTTCCAACTTCTCGAGCTGGCTGTCGAAGTTGACCTTGGCGTCCTTCACCACCAGCGTTTCCCACACCAAATCCAGAATGCGGCGATAAATCGCCGGATCGCCGAACTCGGTCTGTTTGCAGAACATCTGGTAATTCGGGTACATACGCTCGCACAAACTGGCCATAAAGGTCAAATGTTGCCAAGCCTCGTGCCGTTCCAGACGTAAATGAATCGGGTTACGTAGCATGCTTTACTCTCTTACGCGTTATCTGCGGCGCAGTGTACCCGAAATCGCTCATGGCGACACCTCCGGATGCTGCTGCAACCAACGCTGAAACGCCGGACGGCGCGAAGCGATGGCGTCGGCCCAGCGGGTCGGCTCCGGCAAACGGTAGCCCGCCATACAGCGCTGCACCCACGCCAGCGCGCTGTCGGCGCCCACGCGGTGACCGGTAGAGATGAACAGCGGGTTGCAGCGCGCCTTGCTGCGCCATACCCAGCCCAGCTGTTCCCCCTTATCTTCCAACGGTGCCAGCGCGCCAACGGCGGCCTCCAGCGGCGCGAATTTGCCGCACAGGCGCTTCTTGGCCACGCCGATGGTCGGTACATCGACCAGCAGGCCGAAATGGCTGGCGACGCCGAGGCGCCGCGGATGTGAAACGCCATGTCCATCGACGAAGATCAGCCCCGGCTTTTGCCGCAGCTGTCCCCAGGCGGCCAACAGCGCCGGGTATTCGCGAAACGACAGGAAGCCCGGGATATAAGGCATGACGGTGGCGATGCGCGCCACCTGATATTCCACCAGCTCCAGCGACGGATAGCGCAGTATGGCGATGGCGGCACGCGTCACCGCCCCCTCCTGCTCGAAGCCCACGTCAGCGCCGGCGATGAAGGCCGGCGGTTCGGCCGGCAGATCGTCGTAGCGAATGACTTCAGCAGCGCGCCGCAGCTGTTCGGCGCGCAGGGCCTGCATATCGGTCACATCGAATCCTTAACGGTGGTATTTCGCCGACTGCGCGTGCACCGCCTCGACGAAGGCGCCGGCGTGCTCAGGCGGCACATCCTGATGGATGCCGTGGCCCAGGTTGAACACATGACCGTTGCCGTGGCCAAAACCGGCCAGAATGGTCTCCACCTCTTCCGCGATGCGCGCCGGAGAAGCATAGAGCATCGACGGATCCATATTGCCCTGCAGCGCCACTTTGTCGCCCACGCGCCGACGCGCGTCGGCGATATCGGTGGTCCAGTCCAGCCCCAGCGCATCGCAGCCGGTGGCGGCCATCGCCTCCAGCCACTGCCCGCCGCCTTTGGTAAACAGCGTCACCGGCACGCGGCGGCCGTCATTTTCACGCAGCAGGCCATCGACGATCTTGTGCATGTAGTGCAACGAGAACTCGCGGTAATCGCGCCCGGTCAGCACCCCGCCCCAGGTGTCGAACACCATCACCGACTGCGCGCCGGCCTTGATTTGGGCGTTGAGGTACAGGATCACGCTGTCCGCCAGCTTGTCCAGCAACAGGTGCAGCGTGGCCGGTTCGGCATACATCATTTTTTTCAGCTTGATGAAGGCCTTGCTGCTCCCGCCTTCAACCATATAGGTAGCCAGCGTCCACGGGCTGCCGGAGAAGCCGATCAGCGGCACTTCGCCCTTCAGCTCGCGGCGGATGGTGCGCACCGCGTTCATCACATAGCCCAGCTCCACTTCCGGATCGAACGCCGGCAGTTTGTCGACGTCGGCACGGCAGGTGATAGGTGAGCTGAAACGCGGGCCTTCGCCGGCTTCAAAGTACAGGCCAAGCCCCATGGCGTCGGGAATGGTGAGAATGTCGGAGAACAGAATGGCGGCGTCCAGCACATAGCGGCGCAGCGGCTGCAGCGTAACCTCACAGGCCAGCTCCGCGTTCTTGCACAGCGACATGAAATCACCGGCCTGGGCGCGGGTCGCCTTGTACTCCGGCAAATAACGACCGGCCTGGCGCATCATCCATACGGGGGTCACATCCACCGGCTGGCGCAACAGCGCGCGCAGGTAGCGATCGTTCTTCAACTCAGTCATTTATGGGGCTCCCTTAATAATCTGCCGGCCATTGTACATTATTCTTCCCGGCACAGCGCCACGGTGTCCTCAATCAACCGGCGCGCCACGGTGCCGGGCGGCGGCAACAGCGGCAGTTGGTCGTAGCGATACCAGCCGGCGTTAAGCAGCTCCTTGGGATCGTGACGAAGGTCGCCCTGATGGTAATCGGCCATAAAGGCCATCATCAGCGAGTGTGGGAACGGCCAGGGTTGTGAAGTGACGTAGCGCAGGTTCTTGATTTCGATATTGCTCTCTTCCATCACTTCGCGCGCCACCGCCTGCTCCAGCGTTTCGCCCACTTCGACGAAACCGGCCAGCACCGTGTGGATACCGCCGCGATGGCGCACGTGCTGCGCCAGCAGGATCTGATCGTCGCGCCGAATGGCGACGATCACGCAGGGCGCAATCTGCGGGTAGTACCGTTCTTTGCAGTGGCCGCAGAGGCAGGCGCTTTCGGTGCGGCTGAGATGCATCTCATGGCCGCAGTAGCCGCAATAGCGATGGGAGCGGTAGAAATCCGCCAGCTGCACGCCGCGCCCGGCAAGCTGGAACAGACCACGATCCTGATCCAACAGCTGACGCACCGATCCCATCTCCCGCGGCATCGCCTGGCGCACCAGCCAGACCGGCGCGCCCTCCCACTCACCGATGACGCGCGCCATGTGGCCCTGCAGCCCGAGGGCGGCGGCCGTTCCTGACGGCAATTCACCGTTCGGTAACCAAAGTTTGCTTTCATGGCTGACGATCCACCAGCCGTTTTCATTGCCCGTTAATGCAAGTTCCATATCGTTGTTGCACAACCTCAGCTTCACTGGCACTCTACAAATCGGCTTTGTTACATTTTAATAACTTACCGGTTACTTTTGTTACTTACACGGAGTCAAACATGCTCAACCGTTTGGAAAGGCTGACTCAGCGCGTTGGCGGTAGTAATGAATTAGTTGATCAATGGCTTCAGGCCCGCAAGCAGTTGCTGGTCGCCTACTGCACGCTGGTAGGCCTCAAACCGAATAAAGAAAAGCATACGCCGCTGAATGAAAAAGCGCTGGAGAACTTTTGCCATAACCTGGTGGATTACCTCTCCGCAGGGCATTTTCATATCTATGACAGAATTATCAAACAAGTGGAAGGCGCAGCCAGTCCGAAAATGTCGCTGGCGGTGAACATCTACCCCAAGCTATGGGCCAATACCGAACAGATCATGGCGTTCCACGATCGCTATACCGAAGTGGATATCGATCAGGAGGTCTGTCTGGAATTCCATCAGGCCTTGTCGGATATCGGCGAAACGCTGGCGGCGCGCTTTGCGCTGGAAGATAAGCTGATCCTGTTGGAAGCGGAGGCCGCGCAGCAACCGCTGCCGGACCAGGCGCTGGATCCGGCGCGTTAAAATTTTATAGTTTTTTTTCTTATCCCTCCTATACTGGGGGGCATCTTGTCGGAGTGCCTAGCGCCTGATTTGTTCATCGAATCAGCCAGGCTGAGACCGTTAATTCGGGATCCGCGGAACCTGATCGGGTTAATACCCGCGAAGGGAACAAGAGTAATCTATCGCCACAGGCACGGCCTTCCCCTTGCGGGCGCCCAGCCCTATCGGCCACCATCATTACTCCCTCCGAGCTCCAGACAAGCAACTTTCCCAACCCAACACACTGGTAGGAACTTGCTATGTCTAACGTTAATCCACCGCGCGCCCGTAAAGCGCAACGCGAAGCCGCCCAGCAGTTTATCGACACGCTGCAAGGCATGGCTTTCCCAAACTCTCGCCGCATCTACCTGCAGGGCTCGCGCCGCGATATCCAGGTGCCGATGCGCGAAATTCAGCTCAGCCCGACCCTGGTCGGCGGCAGCAAAGATAGCCCGCAGTATGAACAGAACGAGGCGATCCCGGTATATGACACCGCGGGCCCGTACGGCGATCCGCAGGCCGAGCTCGATGTGCACGCCGGCCTGGCCAAGCTGCGCGCCGGCTGGATCGACGCGCGCGGCGATACTGCGACCCTGAGCGGCGCCAGTTCCGGCTTCACCCAACAGCGTCTGGCGGACGAGGGGCTGGATCACCTGCGCTTCGAACATCTGCCGCTGCCGCGCAAGGCGTTGCCGGGCAAGTGCGTGACCCAACTGCACTATGCCCGCGCCGGCATCGTCACCCCGGAGATGGAGTTCATCGCCATCCGTGAAAACATGGGGCGCGAACGCATTCGCGGCGAGGTGCTGCGCCACCAGCATCCGGGCCAGGGCTGGGGCGCCAACCTGCCGGACAACATCACGCCGGAGTTCGTGCGCCAGGAAGTGGCCGCCGGCCGCGCCATCATTCCCGCCAACATCAATCACCCGGAGGCGGAGCCGATGATCATCGGCCGCAATTTCCTGGTGAAGGTGAACGCCAATATCGGCAACTCGGCGGTCACGTCGTCGATCGAAGAAGAGGTGGAGAAGCTGGTGTGGGCCACCCGCTGGGGCGCAGACACCGTGATGGATCTCTCCACCGGCCGCTATATTCACGAAACCCGCGAGTGGATCCTGCGCAACAGCCCGGTGCCCATCGGCACCGTGCCGATCTACCAGGCGCTGGAGAAGGTCAACGGCGTGGCGGAAAACCTCACCTGGGAGATGTTCCGCGATACGCTGCTGGAACAGGCTGAACAAGGGGTCGATTACTTCACCATCCACGCCGGCGTGCTGCTGCGCTACGTGCCGATGACCGCCAAACGCCTGACCGGCATCGTGTCGCGCGGCGGCTCGATCATGGCCAAATGGTGTCTGTCGCACCATCAGGAAAACTTCCTCTATCAGCACTTCCGTGAAATCTGCGAGATCTGCGCCGCCTACGACGTTTCGCTGTCGCTCGGCGACGGCCTGCGCCCCGGCTCGATTCAGGACGCCAACGACGAGGCCCAGTTCGCCGAGCTGCATACGCTGGGCGAGCTGACCAAAATCGCCTGGGAATACGACGTACAGGTGATGATTGAAGGCCCGGGCCACGTGCCGATGCAGATGATCCGCCGCAACATGACCGAAGAGCTGGAACATTGCCACGAAGCGCCGTTCTACACCCTTGGCCCGCTGACCACCGATATCGCCCCGGGCTATGACCATTTCACCTCCGGCATCGGCGCGGCGATGATTGGCTGGTTCGGCTGCGCCATGCTGTGTTACGTCACGCCGAAAGAGCACCTCGGCCTGCCGAATAAAGAGGACGTCAAACAGGGCCTGATCACCTACAAGATCGCCGCCCACGCCGCCGATCTGGCCAAAGGCCATCCGGGCGCGCAAATTCGCGATAACGCCATGTCCAAGGCGCGTTTCGAATTCCGCTGGGAAGATCAGTTCAATCTGGCGCTCGATCCGGCCACCGCGCGTGCCTATCACGACGAAACCCTGCCGCAGGAGTCCGGCAAGATCGCTCACTTCTGCTCGATGTGCGGACCGAAATTCTGCTCGATGAAGATTTCACAAGAGGTGCGCGACTACGCCGCCGCCCAAGAGGCCGTCAAACCGATCGAGGTGCAGCTGACCGGCATGGAGAAAATGTCCGCCGAGTTCCGCGCCCGCGGCAGCGAGCTGTATCACAGCGCCGGCAATCTGCAGGAGGAGACGAGCAATGACTGATATCACGACGCCCTTCCCGGCGACGCCCCACAAACTGGGGCTTTACCCGGTCGTCGACAGCGTGGCGTGGATCGCTCGCCTGCTGGAGGCCGGCGTTACCACGATCCAGCTGCGCATCAAGGATCTGCCGGACGAGCAGGTCGAAGAGGATATCGCCGCCGCCATCGCGCTGGGTCGGCGTTATCAGGCGCGGCTGTTCATCAACGATTACTGGCGGCTGGCGATCAAGCACGGCGCCTACGGCGTGCATCTGGGCCAAGAAGATCTCGATACCACCGATCTGGCGGCCATTCACCGCGCCGGGCTGCGGCTCGGCGTTTCCACCCATGACGATGCCGAGCTGGCGCGCGCGCTGGCGGTGAAACCCTCCTACATCGCGCTGGGGCACATCTTCCCCACCCAGACCAAAGACATGCCTTCGGCGCCGCAGGGGCTGGCGGAGTTAAAACGCCACATCGCCGGTTTGGCGGATTACCCGACGGTGGCGATCGGCGGGATCAGTATCGATCGCGTGCCGGCGGTGCTGGCGTGCGGCGTCGGCAGCGTGGCGGTGGTCAGCGCCATCACCCAGGCGCCGGACTGGCGCGCGGCGACGGCCGAACTGCTGCGGCTGATCGAAGGTAAGGAGCCGAACGATGCTTAACGATCGGGAGTTCCTGCGCTACAGCCGCCAGCTGCTGCTGGAGGATGTCGGTCCGGAAGGTCAGGAAAAACTCAAGCGCGCCACGGTGCTGATCGTCGGCCTGGGGGGGCTGGGGTCCCCGGCTTCGCTGTATCTGGCCGCCGCCGGCGTCGGCACGCTGCTGCTGGCCGACGACGACACGCTGCACGTCACCAACCTGCAGCGGCAAATCCTGTACCGCAGCGCCGATACCGCCACCGGCAAAGCGGCGCTGGCGCAACGCCATCTGCAGGCGTTGAACCCGTTGGTGGAGTCCATCCCGCTGGCGCAGCGGCTGCAAGGGCAAGCGCTGCGCGACGCGGTCGCCCGCGCCGATCTGGTGCTGGACTGCTGCGACAACATGGCGACCCGCCATGAGGTCAACGCCGCCTGCATCGCCGCCGCCAAGCCGCTGATCAGCGGCAGCGCAGTGGGTTTCAGCGGCCAGCTGCTGGTGCTCGAGCCGCCCTATGCGCACGGCTGCTACGCCTGCCTGTACCCGGAGCAGGAAGAACCGCAGCGCAACTGCCGCACCGCCGGGGTGCTCGGCCCGGTGGTGGGCGTGATCGGCACTCTGCAAGCGCTGGAGGCCATCAAGATGCTGGCCGGCCTTCCTTCCTCCCTCAGCGGCAAGCTGCGGCTGTTCGACGGCAAGCAGCAGAGCTGGAGCACGCTGCAGCTGAGCCGGGCCCGCGCCTGCCCGGTCTGCGGAGGCGCCGCATGAAGATCCGTCTGAACGACCAACCGCTGGAGCTGGCACAGCCGCTCAGCGTCGCCGCCCTGCTGACCCAGCTGGAACGCCACCAGCCGGGCACCGCGCTGGCGATCAACCAAACCATCATCCCACGTGCCGACTGGGCCGACCATCAGGTGCAGGACGGTGACGACATTTTGCTGTTTCAAGCGATCGCCGGAGGCTGACATGCTGAAAATCGCCGATACCACTTTTACCTCGCGCCTGTTCACCGGCACCGGCAAGTTCGCCACCCCGGCGCTGATGTTGGAGGCGCTGGCGGCCTCCGGCTCACAGCTGGTGACCATGGCCATGAAGCGCGTCGATCTGCGCGGCGGCAACGACGCCATTTTGGCGCCGCTGCAACAGTTGGGCGTCAGGCTGTTGCCCAATACCTCCGGCGCCAAAACGGCCGCCGAAGCGGTGTTCGCCGCCCGACTGGCGCGCGAAGCGCTCGGCACCCACTGGGTGAAGCTGGAGATCCATCCCGATGTGAAATACCTGCTGCCGGATCCGATAGAAACGCTGAAGGCGGCGGAAACGCTGGTGAAAGACGGTTTTGTGGTGCTGCCCTACTGCGGCGCCGATCCGGTGCTGTGCAAACGGCTGGAAGAAGTGGGATGTGCAGCGGTGATGCCGCTCGGCGCCCCTATCGGCTCCAACCGCGGTCTGCGCACCCGTGACTTCCTCGAAATCATCATCGAGCAAGCTAAGGTGCCGGTGGTGGTAGACGCCGGCATAGGCGCGCCAAGCCACGCGCTGGAAGCGATGGAGCTGGGCGCCGACGCGGTGCTGGTGAATACCGCCATCGCCGTGGCGCGCGATCCGGTGCAGATGGCGCGGGCATTTCGCCTGGCGCTGGAGGCCGGCGAGCTGGCACGCAGCGCCGGATTAGGCTCCAGCCAGCGCGGCGCGGTCGCGTCCAGCCCGCTGACCGCTTTCCTCAGCCAGCCAGAGGAGGCGCAGTGATGACCGACGATTTCAGTAGCCGCTGGCAACAGCTGGACTGGGACGACATTACGCTGCGCATCAACGGCAAAACGGCGCGCGACGTGGAACGCGCATTGAACGCCGACAAGCTGACGCGCGACGACTTTATGGCGCTGATCTCCCCCGCGGCCGCGCCGTATCTGGAACCGTTGGCGCAACGCGCGCAGTTGCTGACCCGTCAGCGGTTCGGCAACGTCGTCAGCTTCTATGTGCCGCTGTACCTGTCCAACCTGTGCGCCAACGACTGCACCTACTGCGGCTTTTCAATGAGCAACCGCATCAAGCGCAAAACGCTGGATGCGGCGGAGATTGCGCGCGAGTGCGAAGCCATCAAGGCGCTGGGGTTCGAACATCTGTTGCTGGTCACCGGCGAACATCAGACCAAGGTTGGCATGGACTATTTCCGCCAGCACATTCCGGCGATCCGCCGCCACTTCAGCTCGCTGATGATGGAAGTGCAGCCGCTGGCGCAGGAGGAATACGCCGAACTGAAAACGCTGGGCCTGGACGGCGTGCTGGTGTACCAGGAAACCTACCATCCGGCCACCTATCTGCAGCACCACCTGCGCGGCCAGAAACAGGATTTCCATTGGCGCCTGGCCACGCCGGATCGCCTGGGGCGCGCCGGGATCGACAAGATCGGCCTCGGCGCGTTAATCGGCCTGTCCCACAGCTGGCGAACCGACTGCTATCTGCTGGCGGAACACCTGTTCTACCTGCAGCAAACCTATTGGCAGAGCCGCTACTCGATCTCGTTCCCACGCCTGCGCCCCTGCGCCGGCGGCATTGAGCCCGCGTCTATCATGAGTGAGCCTCAGCTGGTGCAGCTGATCTGCGCCTTCCGGCTGTTCGCGCCGGACGTTGAGCTGTCGCTGTCTACCCGGGAGTCGCCGTACTTCCGCGATCATATGATCCCGGTGGCAATCAATAGCGTCAGCGCCGGATCCAAGACGCAACCCGGCGGCTATGCCGACGACGTACCGCCTGAGCTGGAACAGTTTGAGCCGCACGACGGCCGCACGCCGCAGCAGGTCGCCGAGGCCATCAGCAACGCCGGGCTGCAGCCGGTGTGGAAAGACTGGGACGATTATCTGGGACGCAGCGCGCAATAGACGGCAACGTTTGCCGCCGTGCGAAGAAAACGCTGGAGCGGCCGCGCAATGCCGAACGGTGGCGCTGGCGCCGGCAAACGCGCCGATTATAGTGACGTTGCCGACCGCCAAACCCGGCGCCGGCCGGGGCCGTCTCCCTCTCGATGGCCCCGCCTTATCCAACCCCGGATCGCGCACGGACGCTCTTGCGCGACTCCGGGCTCCCTCGGGCCCCTGCCATCACGCAAAATGGCGTCATGCGTTTTGACAAAACAAACTGGTTTGACCACAGTTAAAATCTGACCACCTTACTGATCTGACAATCCGGCGGAATACTGACCATGAACCTCTACCTGCGTTTGATCTGGATCTTGCTCTCTTCACTGTGGAAACCGCGCATGTCGATGGATGCGCTGACCAACCAACTGGCGACCCGCGTCTGGCTGAATGACATCGATATCAACTTGCACATGAACAATGGCCGCTATATGACGGTATGCGACCTGAACCGGGTCGATCTGTTTATTCGCACCGGCCTGCTGGCGCTAATGCTCAAACGACGCTGGTCACCGATCGTCAGTCAACATACGATGGACTATAAAAAAGCGCTGCGGCCGTTCCAACGCTATCGGGTCAGCATGACCATTACCCATTGGGACGAACGCTACTTCTATGCGACGCATACGTTCAGCATCGGCGAACGAATCGTCGCGCAGGGCACTTCACAAGCAGTGATTTTGGGGCAGGAAGGCGTGGTTGCGCCCGAGGTGGTGGTAGAAAGCGTTCGACAATATCAGCAGGCCCGAACATGACAGCGAGCCATTTTCGAAAAAGTGCCGGTCATCTTCAGTACTGCCAATGGCCCTGGTGTTGGCCGTCGCGTTTTTTTGCCGCCTGCTCCCTGCTTACAGACAAGAGCAGGCGGTTTATTTTGTGAGACTGGCAACCCCCCCAGGACGCGAATCACACAGTATGTGCGCTAATTAACCATACAAACGATTAAATGTGAATGTCTTTTGAGTGTTTTTTTATTTGATATCGAGTGTATTCTGAGTTTGCCAAGGAAAATCAAACTGATATCACCGCAACCTCCGGGGCATCATCTATAATCCAGCACGGGTCCTCGCGCAGATTTGCCACGCTCGCGGTCAACATCAAAAAAGCCAAGGTTGTCATGAAGAAAACGCCAAATTACATCGATGCAATCAGCGCGTTGCTCACTCTGAAAGGGGTTGGCGACAGAAAACATGCCTCCACGATGGCCAACATACTGAACCTTCAGTACAACAGCGCCAAGCAGAAGCTGGATGGTAAAAGGGGCATCACCCTCGACGAAGTCAGAAAGGTGTTTCAGTACTTCAACGAGCCATTCGCCGGCCAAAGAACGCATAACGGCGTTTTTATCATGAACAGCATTCACAAACGCTGTAAGGTTGAAGTCGACGAACACCCGGTGACACAGCTGGACGACGACGAAACCTACGCCTACAAAAAAGATGACCTTTTCATCATCAATACCAGCCGGGATACGCAGGCCGACGTACCGCTGTACAGAGTCAACAAGATAGACTTTCTGCCGGCGCCGCGCATCGCGATCCTGGACAACGACAGCGATATCCTCGAGCTGTTGAAGAAAATCGCCTGCCGCTACGGCATTGAGACCGAGACCTTTCAAACGGCGGATGCCATGCTGGCCGCACTTGAGCAACAGTCCTTTGAGGCGTTTATTCTGGACTGGCTGTTGGACTTCGGCGAAACCTCAGAACGCGTCGTGAAGAAAATAAAGGACACCCTCGATCCGCACGCGCGCATCATCATTCTGACCGGCCAGCTGAATCACTATGAGAAGAATATCGGCGATATGATCCTGCACTATGACGTGCACCTGGTGGAAAAACCGACCAAACCGCTGATTATCTCCTCACTGCTGCTGTCGAATTTATTCTTTAATTAGTTTGACCGGAATGCGGATGAAAAACGATGAACCAACGCCTTCGGTGGATTTGACTCTGATGGCGCCTTTCAGCGTCGTCACATAATTCTTGATAATGGTCAGCCCCAGCCCCAGTCCCTGCCGCGTTTCCCTTTCTACTCCCTGATTGAACGCCTTGTACAACCGTTCCAGATTATTAACGTTAAATCCGATGCCGTTGTCTTTTACCCATAAATACAGATTGCCATGGCACACCTTCACGTTGAGGATGATCGCGCCGTGGTGGGTAAATTTGTCCGCGTTGCTGAGCAGATTGGCCAATATTCGGTAGAGCTTATATTTGTCGGAGCAAATCAAACCAACATAGGATGAACGACGCACCACGATGCGATTACCGCGCCCAGCGCTGATACTGGTCATGGCATCGTCCACCACCTCATGCAGCCGAAAGGTGGAAATATTGACGTTAACCTCCCCCATTTCAAAACGCGAATAATCCATCACCTCGCGCGTTTGTTCGGCGATCTTGTTGCCGTGGTAGGAGATCAGGCGGGCCTCCTTTTTGAGCTCTTCCTGCGCCAGCTCGTGCTCCATGATATCCGCGGCGATGACGATGGCCTGCGTCGAACCGGCGATTTCATGGTAGATGGATGAGATAAAGATGTTCTTGTTCTTGATGATCTCTTTTAACGAGAAGGCATTTCTCACCACCAGGAACATCATCAGGAACACCAAAATCAGCGATAAGACGGCGAACATCTCGGCTTTTCTCGAATTATCCTGGATGATGCCTTTAACCTCGGTGAAGTTTTTAATTTGTATCCGATAAATAATCTCCTGGATATCGACCAACGTACCCTCGATGTCATCCATATAAGCGAGGATATCTGCCTTGCTTTTCCGCCCTGCCAGCAAACCGACGGAAAGATCGCCCAGCGTTCGGTACTGTTGCTTCAGCAGAGCGACGTTCTTGATAAATTCGTCGTCGTAATAGAAAGAGTCGCTGAAGGTGGAGCGGCTCTCCAGGATTTGGATCTTCGAGTAAAATATTTTCTTTTTGATCAGGAAAGCGTCGTAGTCGTCGTTTTCACTGAGCAGCAGCGCAGTTTTGGTTCTTTCAAACGCCAGAAACAGGATCTCGGCCACCGAGTAGTTATCCAGATTGGGTTCGATCTGCTTATAGCGCTCTTTTACGCCACCGAAGTTAATGGCAATCAGCAAAATTAATAAGGAGAAGATGGCAACCAACGCGATAAGAGTACCGATCAGTTTCTTGCTCATCTCATTTAATCTCCAGCCGTTTGACTTGCCAGACGGTTTTCGCGTTCACGTCCAGGTTATTCAGCTCGGGGTATTGATCGCGCGGATAGATAATAGCGAACGGCCCCAGCTCCCCCACGTCGATCGGCTTACCGCCGCGCAGATAGGCGACAATTACGCGATATTTAATCATCTCGTCAATCGGCATCGAATAGGAATAGTCGTCCCACGCGAAGGCGCGCACCGACTTCCCTTGCAGATGGTACGCTTTCACCAGCTCCGAAAACTCAACGCCGGTGAACGCCTCTTCCGGGGTGAAATTGGTCGAGGTTTTAATCGTGTGCGACGGCATCGCCTCCAGCATCTGTCGGGTGACCTTGATCTTCTCGCCGTCCGCCGGCTTCAGGTAAAAAGAGTCAACGGCCGCATACAACGGTGCGCTGAACAGCGAAAGCAGCAGTAACGTCATCAATCCTTTGATTTTCATTATTCACCCTCTTTGCGTTTCACCAGCTCCGCCTGACCGAACTCATCCCGCCCGATCACATCCCAACCGTGATGTTGATAAAAACCTTCGGCTTTCGAGCCGGGATCGGTGGTTAAGTGAATGGCTTCGGCGCCGTGCTCAAACATCCAGGCAGTGACGCGCGCCAGCAAGGCAGAACCCATTCCCATTGATTGGTATTCCGGCTTCACGAACAGTCCGCCGATCAACGGTTCGGGGATGAACAACCCGAATCCAACGCCGGCATAGTCCTCGCCATACTTGCAGATCCAGCCACCGCCCTGGTTGATGTCTTCCAGCGCCTGCTTGCGCTGCAGATACTGGATCTGATGCGGATGCAGCAGGTTCTCTTCGACGGAAAAGCGGATCTCATACAGGTAAGGCAGGTGTTTCGCCGTCAGTTTTTCGAAGGTAATGAGGCTGTCCATGTTTCGTACTGTCCTTGGTTGTCAGGTAAAAAGCGCCGGTCAATTTCTGCTGTAACCATAGTAGCAAAGTTTGTCATAACCCGGCGCGAGGCGAAAAAAAACCGCCCCCGAGGGAGCGGTTTATCTGGCGATGGGCCCGGCGTAGCGGGCCCGCGGCGCGGATGACGATTACTCGTCGTCGCTGCCGCCCAGACCTGCGTTGAGCAGTTCGGCCAGGTTCGCGGTCGCTTCTTCCGCGCTGACTTGCGGAACAACCGGCGCTTCGCCCTGAGCACGACGACGCATGCGATCCTGATGATAAGCGTAACCGGTACCGGCTGGGATCAGACGGCCCACGATGACGTTCTCTTTCAGGCCACGCAGTTCGTCGCGCTTGCCGGCTACGGCAGCTTCGGTCAGAACGCGCGTCGTTTCCTGGAACGATGCGGCGGAGATGAAGGACTCGGTCGCCAAGGAAGCCTTGGTGATACCCAGCAGATCGCGCGAGAAGGTTGCCGGGATCTTACCTTCAGCTTCCAGCTGACGGTTGGCAATCTTGACGCGAGACACTTCAGCCTGCTCGCCTTCCAGGAACTCGGAGCCACCAGCGCTAACGATAGTGCCTTTACGCAGCATCTGACGAACGATAACTTCAATGTGCTTATCGTTAATCTTAACGCCTTGCAGACGGTAAACTTCCTGCACTTCGTTGGTGATGTAGCGGGTAACCGCATGCACACCACGCAGACGCAGAATGTCGTGCGGAGACTCTGGGCCGTCGGAGACGACGTCGCCACGTTCCACCACTTCGCCTTCGAACACGTTGAGCTGACGCCATTTCGGAATCATCTCTTCGTAAGCGTCGCTGCCGTCCAGCGGAGAGATCACCAGGCGACGTTTGCCTTTGGTCTCTTTACCGAACGAGATAATCCCGCTGATTTCAGCCAGGATTGCCGGCTCTTTCGGACGACGCGCTTCGAACAGGTCGGCAACGCGCGGCAGACCACCGGTAATATCCTTGGTACCGCCGGATTCCTGAGGAATACGCGCCAGGGTATCACCCGCACCGATCTGAATGCCGTCTTCCAACTGAACGATCGCTTTGCCCGGCAGGAAGTATTGAGCAGGCATATCAGTACCTGGGATCAATACGTCTTCGCCCTTAGCGTCAACGATTTTCAGTGCCGGACGCAGGTCTTTACCGCTACCGGTACGCTCTGCGCTGTCCAGAACAACCAGAGAAGACAAACCGGTCAGTTCGTCGGTCTGACGAGTAATCGTCTGGCCGTCGACCATGTCGGCGAAGCGAATGAAGCCGCTGACTTCACTGATGACCGGCATGGTATGCGGATCCCAGTTAGCAACGGTTTCGCCGCCGTTAACTTCTTCACCGTCGCCTTTGCCCATCACGGCGCCGTAAGGCACCTTATAGCTTTCTTTGGTACGGCCGAATTCGTCGATCAGTTTCAGTTCGGTGTTACGCGAGGTGATCACCAGCTTGCCTGCGGCGTTCATAACGAACTTCGCGTTGCTCAGCTTGATGCTCCCCTTGTTTTTCACCTGAATGCTGGATTCAGCAGCCGCACGAGATGCCGCACCACCGATGTGGAACGTACGCATCGTCAGCTGTGTACCCGGCTCACCGATGGACTGTGCCGCGATAACGCCGATGGCTTCACCTTTGTTGATGATGTGGCCACGTGCCAGGTCGCGACCGTAGCAGTTTGCACACACACCAAAGTCGGTTTCACAGCTCACCACGGAACGGACTTTGACGCTGTCGACAGAATTCTCTTCCAACAGGTCACACGCCTTCTCGTTCAGCAGGGTGTTGCGTGGCACCAGAATGTCCGCCGTACCCGGCTTGAGGACGTCTTCTGCCGTCACACGGCCCAGAACGCGTTCACGCAGCGGCTCTTTCACGTCGCCACCTTCGATAACCGGAGTCATCAGGATGCCGTCGTGGGTGCCACAGTCGTCTTCGGTCACAACCAGATCCTGCGCCACGTCAACCAGACGACGGGTCAGATAACCGGAGTTCGCGGTTTTCAGTGCGGTATCCGCCAGACCTTTACGAGCACCGTGGGTGGAGATGAAGTACTGGAGTACGTTCAGACCTTCACGGAAGTTCGCGGTGATTGGCGTTTCGATGATGGAGCCGTCCGGCTTCGCCATCAGGCCACGCATACCGGCCAGCTGACGAATCTGAGCGGCGGAACCACGCGCACCGGAGTCGGCCATCATAAAGATGCTGTTGAAGGAAACTTGCTGTTCCACTTCGCCGTCACGGTTAACCACGTCTTCTACCGACAGGTTTTCCATCATCGCTTTCGCAACGCGTTCGTTCGCTGCAGCCCAGATATCGATCACTTTGTTGTAGCGTTCGCCGGCGGTAACCAGACCAGACTGGAACTGCTCCTGGATCTCGGCAACTTCGGTTTCCGCTTCTTCGATGATCTCCGCTTTCTTGGCCGGGATAACCATGTCGTCGATACCTACGGAAGCGCCTGAACGGGCTGCGTAAGCAAAACCGGTGTACATGATCTGGTCAGCAAAGATAACGGTCGGCTTCAGGCCCAGGATGCGGTAACAGGTGTTCAGCATCTTGGAGATCGCTTTCTTGCCCAAAGGCTGGTTAACGATCGCGTACGGCAGACCTTTCGGTACGATCATCCACAGGATGGCGCGGCCGATGGTGGTGTCGATGATGCTGGTCTGAGAGGTCCACTCGCCTTCGGCGTTCTTGACGTCTTCGGTGATACGCACTTTAACGCGCGCATGCAGCGACGCCAGGCCGGCGCGGTAAACACGCTCAGCTTCTTTGGAACCGTTCAGCACCATGCCTTCGCCTTTGGCGTTAACACAGTCGCGGGTCATGTAGTACAGACCCAGTACAACGTCCTGAGAAGGAACGATGATTGGCTCGCCGTTCGCTGGGGACAGGATGTTGTTGGTGGACATCATCAGCGCACGCGCTTCCAGCTGGGCTTCCAGCGTCAGCGGTACGTGAACGGCCATCTGGTCACCATCGAAGTCGGCGTTATATGCCGCACAAACCAGCGGGTGCAGCTGGATCGCTTTACCTTCGATCAGAACCGGTTCAAACGCCTGGATACCCAAACGGTGCAGGGTTGGTGCACGGTTCAGCAGTACCGGGTGTTCGCGAATCACTTCGTCCAGGATATCCCAAACGACGGCTTCTTCACGCTCAACCATTTTCTTGGCGGCTTTGATGGTGGTGGCCAGGCCACGCAGCTCCAATTTGCCGTAGATGAACGGTTTGAACAGCTCCAACGCCATCTTCTTAGGCAGACCGCACTGATGCAGACGCAGGTATGGACCTACGGTGATAACGGAACGGCCTGAGTAGTCAACGCGTTTACCGAGCAGGTTCTGACGGAAACGACCCTGCTTACCTTTGATCATGTCGGCCAAAGATTTCAGAGGGCGTTTGTTGGAACCGGTGATCGCACGACCGCGACGACCGTTATCCAGCAGGGCGTCTACCGCTTCTTGCAGCATACGCTTTTCGTTGCGCACGATGATGTCCGGCGCAGCCAGATCCAGCAGGCGTTTCAGACGGTTGTTACGGTTGATCACGCGGCGATACAGATCGTTCAGATCCGACGTCGCGAAACGACCGCCATCCAGCGGAACCAGCGGGCGCAGATCCGGCGGCAGTACCGGCAGCACGGTCAGGATCATCCACTCCGGCTTGTTACCGGACTGTACGAACGCTTCCAGCAGCTTGATACGCTTAGTCAGCTTCTTGCGCTTGGTTTCGGAGTTGGTTTCGTTCAGCTCTTCACGCAGCTGCTCGCACTCGGCTTCCAGATCCATGTTTTTCAACAGGGCCTGAATGGCTTCCGCACCCATCTTGGCGTCGAATTCGTCACCGAACTCTTCCAGCGCGTCCAGATACTGCTCTTCGGTCAGGATCTGACGACGCTCGAGGTTGGTCATACCGCCTTCGACCACCACATAGGATTCGAAGTACAGTACGCGTTCGATGTCACGCAGCGGCATATCCAGCAGCAAACCGATGCGGGATGGCAGCGATTTCAGGAACCAGATGTGCGCAGTCGGGGAAGCCAGCTCGATGTGGCCCATGCGCTCACGACGCACTTTGGTCTGGGTCACTTCAACGCCGCACTTCTCACAGATCACGCCGCGGTGTTTCAAGCGCTTGTACTTACCGCACAGGCACTCGTAATCTTTTACCGGCCCGAAGATACGGGCGCAGAAAAGGCCGTCACGCTCTGGTTTGAACGTACGGTAGTTAATGGTTTCCGGCTTCTTAACTTCACCGAACGACCACGAACGGATCATGTCTGGCGAGGCCAGAGCAATCTTGATCGCATCAAACTCTTCGGTCTTAGTTTGCGCTTTCAGAAACTTCAATAAGTCTTTCACGGATTGGCTCCTGTCGGAGTTAAACCTGTTGGGCACCCACAACCGCAGTAGGTACCCGTGTGACCTGAACAACCACCCTCAGGCTCCCTTAGGCGGGGAGCCTGAGCCGGAATGACGATTACTCGTCTTCCAGTTCGATGTTGATGCCGAGCGAGCGGATTTCTTTCAACAGTACGTTGAAGGATTCCGGCATGCCTGGCTCCATCCGGTGATCGCCATCCACGATGTTTTTGTACATCTTGGTACGGCCGTTAACGTCATCCGACTTAACGGTGAGCATTTCCTGCAGGGTATAAGCCGCGCCGTATGCTTCCAGTGCCCACACTTCCATCTCACCGAAGCGTTGACCACCGAACTGCGCTTTACCACCCAGAGGCTGCTGAGTAACCAAGCTGTAAGAACCGGTTGAACGGGCGTGCATTTTATCGTCAACCAAGTGGTTCAGTTTCAGCATGTACATATAGCCGACAGTAACCTGGCGCTCGAATTGCTCACCGGTACGGCCATCGAACAGCGTGATCTGACCGGAGGTCGGGATACCGCCCATTTCCAGCAGCTTCTTGATTTCAGTCTCTTTCGCACCGTCAAACACCGGCGTTGCGATCGGCATACCTTTTTTCAGGTTCTCTGCCAGACGCAGCACTTCGTCGTCGCTGAAGGTGTTCAGGTCAACTTTCTGGCAAACGTCGTCGCCCAGATCGTAGGCCTTCTGGATGAACTCACGCAGCTTGGCCACTTCCTGCTGCTGCTTCAGCATCTGGTTGATCTTCTCACCGATGCCTTTCGCAGCCATACCCAGGTGGGTTTCCAGAATCTGACCGATGTTCATACGTGATGGTACGCCCAGCGGGTTCAGTACGATGTCTACCGGCGTGCCGTTTTCATCGTAAGGCATATCTTCGATCGGGTTGATCTTGGAGATAACACCCTTGTTACCGTGGCGGCCCGCCATCTTGTCACCCGGTTGGATCTGACGTTTAACGGCCAGATAAACCTTGACGATTTTCAGTACGCCCGGCGCCAGATCGTCGCCCTGAGTGATCTTACGACGCTTGGCTTCCAGCTTCTTCTCGAAGTCGGATTTCAGTTCGTCGTACTGCTCAGCCAGCTGCTCCAGCTGGTTTTGCTTCTCTTCGTCGGTCAGGCCCAGCTCCAGCCAGCGATCGCGCGGCAGCTTGCTCAGCTTGTCGGCTTCGATGCCACCGGCAACCAGTACCGCGTGGATACGCGCAAACAGGCCGGCTTCCAGGATCTGCAGTTCTTCAGTCAGGTCTTTCTTCGCCTGCTTCAGCTGCATCTCTTCGATTTCCAACGCGCGCTTGTCTTTTTCCACGCCATCGCGGGTGAAGACCTGCACGTCGATAACCGTACCGGAAACGCCGTTCGGCACACGCAGAGAAGAGTCTTTAACGTCAGACGCTTTCTCACCGAAGATCGCACGCAGCAGTTTCTCTTCCGGCGTCAGCTGGGTTTCACCTTTAGGCGTTACCTTACCGACCAGGATGTCGCCGCCGGTCACTTCAGCACCGATATACACGATACCGGACTCATCCAGCTTGGAGAGCGCCGCTTCACCCACGTTAGGGATGTCGGCGGTGATCTCTTCAGGCCCCAGCTTGGTGTCGCGAGACACGCACGCCAGTTCCTGGATGTGGATGGTGGTGAAGCGATCTTCCTGCACCACGCGCTCGGAGACCAAGATGGAGTCTTCGAAGTTGTAGCCGTTCCAAGGCATGAACGCTACGCGCATGTTCTGGCCCAGCGCCAGTTCGCCCAGGTCTGTCGATGGGCCATCCGCCAGCACGTCGCCGCGCTCGATTGGCTCACCCAGATTCACACACGGCATCTGGTTGATGCAGGTGTTCTGGTTAGAACGGGTGTACTTGGTCAGGTTGTAAATATCGATACCTGCTTCGCCCGGGTACATCTCGTCTTCGTTAACTTTGATAACGATACGGGAAGCATCCACGTACTGGATCACACCGCCGCGTTTGGCAACGGCGGTTACGCCGGAGTCAACCGCTACAGCGCGTTCCATACCGGTACCGACCAGCGGCTTGTCAGCGCGCAGGGTTGGTACGGCCTGACGTTGCATGTTCGCACCCATCAATGCACGGTTGGCGTCATCGTGTTCCAGGAATGGAATCAGTGAAGCACCAACGGAAACGACCTGTTGGGTGGATACGTCCATGTAGTCAACCTGGTCGCGGCTGAACAGGCTTGATTCGCCTTTGCTGCGGCAGGTGACCAGGTCTTCTACGAAGCGGCCTTCGTCATCCAGGTTGGAGTTCGCCTGGGCGATAACGAAGTTGCCTTCTTCAATAGCAGACAGGTAGTTGATTTCATCGGTCACCACGCCGTCACGCACGCGGCGGTACGGGGTTTCCAGGAAGCCATACTCGTTAGTCTGTGCGTACACGGACAGGGAGTTGATCAGGCCGATGTTTGGACCTTCCGGCGTTTCGATTGGGCACACGCGACCGTAGTGGGTCGGGTGTACGTCTCGAACTTCAAAGCCGGCGCGCTCACGGGTCAGACCGCCCGGGCCCAGTGCGGAGATACGACGCTTGTGCGTGATCTCGGACAACGGGTTGTTCTGGTCCATGAACTGGGACAGCTGGCTGGAGCCGAAGAACTCTTTCACCGCCGCCGAAATCGGTTTGGCGTTGATCATGTCCTGAGGCATCAGGGTATCCAGATCGCCCAGAGACAGACGCTCTTTCACCGCACGCTCAACACGCACCAGACCTACGCGGAACTGGTTCTCGGCCATTTCGCCGACGGAGCGGATACGACGGTTGCCCAAGTGGTCGATATCGTCCACTTCGCCCTTGCCGTTACGGATATCGATGAGCTTCTTCATCACTTCGATGATGTCGTCTTTGCTCAGGATGCCCGAACCTTCGATCTCGTCGCGCAGCAGAGAACGGTTGAACTTCATACGGCCAACCGCGGACAGATCGTAGCGGTCTTCGGAGAAGAACAGGTTCTCGAACAGGCTTTCGGCAGCTTCGCGCGTTGGCGGCTCACCAGGGCGCATCATGCGGTAGATTTCTACCAGCGAGCTCAGACGATCGTTGGTCGGATCGACACGCAGCGTTTCAGAGATGTACGCGCCGTGGTCCAGATCGTTGGTGAACAGCGTTTCGATGCGCTTGTGGCCGGACTGGCTCAGCTTGGCCAGCAGATCCAGCGACAGCTCCATGTTGGCTGCGCAGATCAGTTCGCCGGTATTGGTATCGATATAGTCTTTCGCGACCACTTTGCCCGCGATGTACTCTACCGGTACTTCAATGCTCTGAATGTCGTCTTTTTCCAGCTGACGGATATGACGAGCGGTGATGCGACGGCCTTTCTCTACGTAGATCTTGCCGTTGGCTTCGATATCGAACGAAGCGGTCTCACCACGCAGGCGCTCTGGCACCAGCTCCATCTGCAGCTTGTTGTCGCGGATTTCGAAGACGATCTTGTCAAAGAACAGGTCGAGGATCTGTTCAGTGGTGTAGTTCAGCGCGCGCAGAATGATGGTCGCAGGCAGTTTGCGGCGACGGTCAATACGCACGAACAGGTTGTCTTTCGGATCGAACTCGAAGTCCAACCATGAACCGCGGTAAGGGATGATGCGTGCGTTGTACAGCACTTTACCCGAGGAGTGGGTTTTACCCTTATCGCTGTCGAAGAATACGCCAGGACTACGGTGCAACTGAGATACGATAACCCTCTCAGTACCGTTGATCACAAAGGTGCCGTTTTCGGTCATGAGCGGAATTTCGCCCATGTAGACTTCTTGTTCCTTGATGTCTTTGACCGTACCTTCAGGCGCTTCGCGCTCATAGATAACCAGGCGCAGTTTTACGCGCAGCGGTGCAGAGAACGTCACACCACGGATCTGGCACTCTTTGACGTCGAAGACCGGCTCACCAAGACGGTAGCTAACGTATTGCAGCTCCGAATTGCCACTGTAGCTCTGGATAGGGAAAACAGAACGGAATGCGGCTTCAAGGCCGTACTGCCCTTCTGGATCTTGCTCGATAAACTTCTGGAACGAGTCAAGCTGGATAGAAAGGAGATATGGTATGTCCAGCACTTGTGGACGTTTACCAAAATCCTTACGAATACGTTTTTTCTCGGTATAGGAGTAAACCATAGGGTTCCTCAGCTCGCTGATCAGTGACCCAATCTGTCCGTCCGATTAGGGACAGTTCATGCAACACCGTTTTGTCGACCGGAAAGCGGGAACACTTTCCGCAATATCTCTTGCTATCACGCTTAAACCATTTCATCGCGCCTTCCCCCAGAACTCCTGGTAGTGCAAAGACCGCGGTATATTAAGTCGTCGATAGAAACAAACATTGGGAGGCGAAACCAGCAGCCAAACAGTGTGAAACGCTACTGGCGCCCTACAGCGCAAAAAGGCTGGTGACTAAAAAGTCACCAGCCATCAGCCTAAAAGACTAGGCTGCAACCGGAAGGGTTGGCTTATTTAACTTCAACTTCTGCGCCAGCTTCTTCCAGAGATTTTTTCAGAGCTTCTGCGTCATCTTTGCTCACGCCTTCTTTCAGAGCGGCTGGAGCAGATTCAACCAGGTCTTTAGCTTCTTTCAGACCCAGGCCGGTAGCGCCACGTACTGCTTTGATAACAGCAACTTTGTTAGCGCCTGCAGCTTTCAGGATAACGTCGAATTCAGTTTTCTCTTCAGCAGCTTCAGCTGGGCCAGCAGCTACAGCTACAGCAGCAGCAGCAGAAACGCCGAATTTTTCTTCCATAGCGGAAACCAGTTCAACAACGTCCATTACGGACATAGCGGCAACTGCTTCCAGGATTTGGTCTTTAGTGATAGACATAACAATTGTTCCTAAAATTCAGAAATAGTTTAAATACGTTAGCAAAGGCTAAGAAAGAGTGGCTTACGCCGCTTCTTTCTGATCGCGTACTGCAGCCAGAGTGCGAACCAGTTTGCCGGCAGCGGCTTCTTTCATGGTTGCCATCAGGCGTGCGATCGCTTCTTCGTAAGTTGGCAGCGTCGCCAGGCGGTCGATTTGCGCCGCTGGGATCAGCTCACCTTCAAAGGCCGCAGCTTTAACCTCGAATTTTGCATTCGCTTTCGCGAACTCTTTGAACAGACGAGCAGCAGCGCCCGGGTGTTCGTGAGAGAATGCAATCAAGGTTGGACCGACAAACGTGTCTTTCAGGCATTCGAATGGAGTGCCTTCAACTACGCGACGCATCAGGGTGTTGCGAACAACACGCATGTAAACGCCAGCTTCACGACCTGCTTTACGCAGTTCAGTCATTTTATCTACGGTAACGCCGCGGGAATCCGCAACAACCGCAGACAGCGCGCCTTTGGCTACTTCGCTGACTTCAGCAACAATCGCTTGTTTGTCTTGAAGATTTAATGCCATTAGCTTTTTGCTCCTGGATTAGCCGGGGAAAATCCCCCGGAACTCACTTCACTCGGCGCTTTGTAAAACGCCACGCCGAGCGGCTTAACACGGTGAGCAGAATCCAGCAAAGACATTCTTTTATAAAAAAGAAAAATTTTCTTAGGCTCTGTCACCGTCTACGCAGGAAGGATTAAGTATCTTGCGATACACCTGCGGTCTTGGACGGAGGCCTGGATAGGCCAGGCTCCAACCGAAAAATCTTTGTTTTGCCTACGGCATAGCCAATAGCAAAACCTTGGGGCATAAGATTCTAGACAAATCTCGGCCCCAAGTCAAAGCGATAATCGCAAGTGCGATTAGTTCGCTGCGGCAGACAGACCGCTTTGATCGATAGCAACGCCAGCACCCATGGTGGTGGAGAGGCTAACTTTCTTGATGTACATGCCTTTCGCCTGAGAAGGTTTTGCTTTTTTCAGCGCAACCAGCAGGGCTTCCAGGTTTTCTTTCAGTTTGTCTGCGTCGAAATCAACCTTACCGATAGTGGTATGGATGATGCCGTTTTTGTCGTTACGGTAGCGAACCTGACCTGCTTTAGCGTTTTTCACTGCTTCAGCAACGTTCGGAGTAACGGTACCCACTTTCGGGTTTGGCATCAGGCCGCGTGGACCCAGGATCTGGCCCAGTTGACCTACAACGCGCATTGCATCCGGGGAAGCAATAACAACGTCGAAGTTCATTTCGCCTTTCTTGATCTGCTCAGCCAGATCGTCCATACCTACCAGCTCTGCGCCGGCAGCTTTCGCTGCTTCAGCGTTAGCGCCTTGGGTAAATACGGCAACGCGAACGGAACGACCGGTGCCGTGTGGCAGAACGGTAGCGCCACGAACGTTTTGGTCAGATTTACGAGCGTCGATGCCGAGGTTAACGGCAACGTCAACGCTTTCTACGAATTTAGCGGTGGCCAGCTCTTTCAGCAGAGCAACAGCTTCAGTGATGTCATACTGTTTAGTAGCATCAACTTTGTCACGGATCACGCGCATGCGCTTGGTCAGCTTAGCCATCTCTTAATCCTCCACTACCAGGCCCATGGAACGAGCGGTACCTTCGATGGAGCGAGTCATCGCTTCAACGTCAGAACCAGTCATGTCCGCAGCTTTGGTTTCTGCGATTTCACGTACCTGAGCACGGGTCACTTTACCTACTTTGTCTTTGTTCGGCTTACCGGAACCAGACTTGATACCAGCCGCTTTTTTCAGCAGAACTGCTGCTGGCGGGGTTTTGGTAACGAAAGTGAAGGAGCGATCAGAATAAACGGTGATAACAACCGGAATCGGCAGACCTTTCTCAACGCTGTCAGTTTTAGCGTTGAATGCCTTACAGAATTCCATGATGTTAACGCCCTGCTGACCCAGAGCTGGACCCACTGGTGGGCTCGGGTTAGCCATACCAGCTGCAACTTGCAGCTTAACGTAGGCTTGTACTTTCTTAGCCATTTAAATTTCCTCGGTTTGGGTAGTATCGCCTCGTGAGAGGCTCCCCGTGTTTAACCTCGCCGGACAAACATCAGGCAAGGCATCTAAAAACAAAAGGCGCGAAATTGTAGTTCAATTTCGCGCCTTTGACAAGCGGCAACGGACCGCTTATTGCTGATTATTCGATCAACCTTTTTCAACCTGGCTGAAGTCCAGTTCCACCGGCGTTGCACGGCCGAAGATGGAAACGGAAACTTTCAGGCGGCTCTTCTCGTAATCGACTTCTTCGACCACGCCGTTGAAATCGGCAAACGGGCCGTCGTTGACGCGCACCAGCTCGCCCGGTTCGAACAGCGTTTTCGGACGCGGTTTGTCACCGACCTGCTGCAGGCGGTTCATGATCGCATCAACTTCTTTATCGCTGATCGGCGCAGGACGGTCAGACGTACCGCCGATGAACCCCATGACACGCGGTACGCTGCGCACCAGGTGCCAGCTGGCGTCATTCATCACCATCTGCACCAGCACGTAGCCAGGGAAGAATTTACGCTCGCTCTTGCGACGCTGGCCACCACGGATTTCAACCACTTCTTCCGTAGGCACCATCACTTCGCCGAACAGCTCTTCCATATCGTGCAGTTTGATGTGTTCACGCAGCGATTGCGCTACGCGACCTTCAAAACCGGAAAACGCCTGAACGACGTACCAACGTTTTTTTGGAGCTTCAGACATTTTAGAACCTCAGGCCAGTAATAAACGACACCAGACGGACCAGAATACCATCCAGCCCCCACAGAATCAGTGACATCACGGCGGTTACCGCGGCAACGATCAACGTGGTGTGTAGCGTTTCCTGACGAGTTGGCCAAATCACTTTACGTACTTCGGTACGCGCTTCGCGGGCAAACGCAACGGTAGCTTTGCCTTTGGTGGTCATCAGAGCCACTGCACCTGCAACGGCGATGATCAGCACAACTGCCAGCGCGCGCAATGGCAGGCTTAAATCACGGTAGTAATAGTTACCGACAATAGCCACAACCAACAGAACGGCGACGATCAGCCACTTTGCCGCTTCCAGGCCGCGTCCGCTCCCTTGAGCCTCGGTATTCGCACTCATAAACCAACCTGTCACAATGATGATTCAGAACAAACAACTTTGCCTCGCATTGCGAGGCAAACCAAACCGATCGGATACCGCACTAGCGATATCCCGGTGTTTTACGCCATGACGTATTCAGTCAATACGGTTTAAGAGCCCATCTCACCAATGATTATGACTGCAAAATCGCTGATGAGATAGGTTCTAGTTCACAGCGTAGAAAAAGGGCATCAAATGATGCCCTTTTACCGCGTGTCGCGTCAAACTTTATCAGCGATTAAGCGATAACTTTAGCAACAACACCAGCGCCTACAGTACGGCCGCCTTCACGGATTGCGAAACGCAGACCGTCGTCCATCGCGATTGGGTGAATCAGGGTTACAACCATGTTCACGTTGTC
>NZ_JBPIZB010000012.1:0-73509 GCF_051172315.1 Serratia sp. B501 | reverse complement strand
AGCTGCTGCCGGCCGAGCAGTACAAGAACGCGCACCCGATCGCCGATCCGGCGGCCTGGGAACAGAGCGCCAAAGCGCTGCCGCGTCTGTGGCAGGAAAACGTCATTATGTTTATGCAGCAGTGAGTTAACGCACCATGAAAACGATCCTCGTGCTGCTGGACGGCCTCAACTACCGGGTGGCGCACGACGCCATGGGGTATCTGCAGGCCGAATGCGCGGCGGGACGCGGGCGGTTGTACCTGCTGGAGAGCGAGTTGCCCTCGCTCTCCCGGCCGCTGTATGAATGCATCCTCACCGGCGTCACGCCGGTGGAGAGCGGCGTGGTGCACAACCACGTCTCGCGCCTTTCTCATCAACAAAGCGTGTTTCATTACGCGCGCGCCGCCGGGCTGACCACCGCCGCCGCCGCGTATCATTGGTTCAGCGAATTGTATAACCGTACGCCGTTCGACGCCGCGCGCGACCGCCACACCGACGCTCCCGAGCTGCCGATTCAGCACGGCCATTTCTATTACGACGACGGCTATCCCGACAGCCATCTGTTCGACGACGCCGAAAGCCTGCGCCAGCGTCATCAGCCGGATTTCCTGCTGATCCACCCGATGAACATCGACGACGCCGGGCACCGCTTCGGCCTCTCTTCGCCGCAGTACCGCAACGCGGCGCGCCGCGCCGACGGCTCGCTGTCGCGCTATCTGCCCGAGTGGCTGGCGGCCGGTTATCAGGTGCTGGTTACCGCCGACCACGGCATGAACGACGATCGCAGCCACGGCGGTGTGTTGCCAGAGGAGCGCCAGGTGCCGCTGTTCGTGTTCGGCGCGGGCTTCAGCCTGGACGACGCCGATCCGCAGCAAACCGAGCTGTGCGGCACGATCTGCGATCTGCTGCAGGCGCCGCACGACAAGCCGCGCTGCCGGGCGCTGCTGGCGCAGGATGCGCGATGAACAGCAAAACCAAATGGATCGCCGCGCTGTGCCTGCTGCCGTTTATCGTGCTGTTCGGCGCGTTTCAGATCGCCCCGCTGGTGTGGATCGCGGTTCACAGCTTTTTCAGCGAGAGCGGCGGCTGGGGATGGGGCAACTATGTCGATATCCTTACGTCGCCGTTCTACCTGCAGGCCTTTCAGTTCTCGCTGGAGATCTCACTGTGGTCGAGCGTCTACGGCTTGCTGATTGCATTAGTGGGCAGTTACTCACTTCGCCAGCTCGGCCAGACCCGCTTTCATGACTTCGTGATGTCGTTCACCAACATGACCAGCAACTTCGCCGGGGTGCCGCTGGCGTTCGCCTTCGTCATTCTGTTGGGGTTGAACGGCTGCCTGACGCTGCTGCTGCGCAAATACGGTTTGATGGAGAGCTTCAACCTCTATTCGAAGAGCGGCCTGATCGTGCTGTATACCTACTTCCAGATCCCGTTGGGCGTGCTGTTGCTGTATCCGGCGTTCGATGCGCTGCGCGCCGATTGGCGCGAGTCGGCGGCACTGCTCGGCGCCGGCCCCTGGCGCTACTGGCGGCATATCGGCCTGCCGGTGTTGGCGCCGGCGCTGATGGGCACCTTCGTCATCCTGCTGGCCAACGCGCTGGGCGCCTACGCCACGGTGTACGCGCTGACCACCGGCAACTTCAACGTGATCCCGATCCGCATTTCGGCGCTGGTGGCGGGGGACATCTCCCTCGATCCGAACCTGGCCAGCGCGCTGGCGATGCTGCTGGTGGCGATGATGGCGTTTATCACGGTGATCCACCAATGGATGCTGCGCAGGAGCTACCTCAATGCGCGCTCATAATCGGATGGAGAATGCTCATGTCGCGTGTTGAACGCCTGTACCACCGCACGGTGACCGGCCTGCTGCTGTTGATTCTGCTGCTGCCGCTGGCGGCGACGCTGGTTTACGCGCTGGCCACCCAGTGGGGCGCCACCATTTTGCCGGACGGTTTTACCCTGAAGTGGCTGACGGCGCTGTGGAGCGATTCGCGCTTTTTGCTGGCGCTGTGGCACTCGCTGCTGATCTGCTTTGGCACGTTGCTGCTGTCGGTGGTGGTGATCCTGCCGGCGATGTTTGTGATCGCTTACTACTTCCCCAAGCTGGACGCGGTGATGAACGTGCTGATCCTGCTGCCGTTCGCCGTGCCGCCGGTGGTGTCGGCGGTGGGGATGATGCAGCTGTTCGCCGCCGATCCGCTGCCGCTGCTCGGCACCCCCTGGATTTTGGTGGGCTGCTATTTCACCATCGCGCTGCCGTTTATCTACCGCGCCATCAGCAACAACATGCAGGCGATCAACCTGCGCGATCTGATGGACGCCGCGCACCTGCTCGGCGCCAGCACCTGGCAGGCGGCGCTGTGGGTGGTGCTGCCGAACCTGCGCAAGGGCGGAACGATCGCCGTGCTGCTGTCGTTTTCGTTCCTGATCGGCGAGTTCGTGTTCGCCAACCTGCTGGTGGGTAGCCAGTATGAAACGCTGCAGGTCTATCTGTTCAATATGCGCAACGGCAGCGGGCACTTTACCAGCGCGCTGGTCATCTCCTATTTCGCCGTGGTGCTGCTCGTCACCTGGCTGGCGAACCTGCTGAATAAAAACAAGGGCTAACCCGATGGCTTATCTCAACGTCACCCGCCTGAACAAACACTATGGCCAGACCCAAGTGTTTCAGGATATCGATTTCACCGCCGAAGAGGGGGAGTTCGTCACCCTGCTGGGGCCTAGCGGCTGCGGCAAATCGACGCTGCTGCGCTGTCTGGCCGGCCTGACCCCGGTCGACAGCGGGCAAATTTTGCTGCAGGGCCAGGATCTGGTGCCGCTGGCGCCGCAAAAGCGCGGCATCGGCATGGTGTTTCAAAGTTATGCGCTGTTTCCCAATATGACGGTGGAAGGCAACGTGGCCTTCGGCCTGAAAATGCAGAAGCTGGCGGCCGGACAGATCGGCCAGCGGGTGCAGGAGGCGCTGGCGCTGGTGGAGCTGAGCGATTTGGCGAAGCGCTATCCGCATCAGCTGTCGGGCGGCCAGTGTCAGCGCGTAGCGTTGGCGCGATCGCTGGTCACTCGCCCGCGTCTGCTGCTGCTCGACGAACCACTGTCGGCGCTGGATGCGCGTATTCGCAAACACCTGCGCGAGCAGATCCGGCGCATTCAGCGCGAGCTGAACCTGACGGCGATCTTCGTCACCCACGATCAGGAAGAGGCGCTGACCCTGTCGGATCGCATCGTGCTGATGAACAAGGGGCAGATCGTGCAGAGCGGCGATGCGGAAACCCTGTATACCCAGCCGGCGGATGCCTTCGCCGCCGGGTTTATCGGCAACTACAACCTGCTGAGCGCCGAACAGGCCGGCCGCTTGACCGGGCGCAGCTATGTCGGCAAGGTGGCGATCCGCCCCGAGTCGATCGGCCTGTTGCCGGCCGGGCAGGGGATCGGCGGGGTGATCCTGGGTCACAGTTTGCTCGGGAATGTGGTACGGTATCGGATTCAGGTTTGCGAGGTAGAATTGCTGGTTGACGTGCTCAACCGTTCGGTGGCCGACCTGCGGCCCGACGGCGCGGAAATTGGGCTACACTTGGAACCTGTTGTATTGCGGGAAGTTGCATGACTTCGCAGCGCGGCGCCGGGGCCTTCCCGCCGCCGCATTAACCCTTCTCTTCTGCGGTCTGCCGCCCGCCCGCTGTCCTGCCAGACCCACGCCCGGCAGGCGGGACCGCGCGCTGTATCCGTCATCCTTTGGCTCGCCTCTCTGCGTCGCGTGACAAGCATCGGGTATCAGCCTCCTTTGGCCGGGCGTTAATGGAGCGTATCTTCCGTGCTGACCCTTCTTCACCTGCTTTCGTCCGTGGCGCTGTTGGTGTGGGGCACCCACATCGTGCGCACCGGGATCATGCGGGTTTACGGCGCCAATCTGCGGCGCGTGTTGAGCGACAGCGTTGAGAAAAAACCGCTGGCGTTCGTTTCCGGCATCGGCGTGACCGCGCTGGTGCAAAGCAGCAACGCCACCGCACTGCTGGTGACCTCTTTCGTCGCGCAGGGGCTGGTGGGGCTGGCGCCTGCGCTGGTGATCATGCTGGGCGCCGACGTCGGCACCGCGCTGATGGCGCGCGTGTTGACCTTCGATCTTTCCTGGCTGTCGCCGCTGCTGATCCTGGTCGGCGTCTTCCTGTTCCTCAGCCGCAAACAGATGCGGATCGGCCAGATCGGGCGCGTCCTGATCGGCCTTGGGCTGATCGTGCTGGCGCTGGAGCTGATCGTCGCCGCCGCCACGCCGATCACCCAGGCGGCCGGGGTGAAAGTGCTGTTCTCGTCGCTGACCGGCGACGTGATGCTGGATGCCCTGACCGGCGCGCTGTTCGCCATCGTCAGCTATTCCAGCCTGGCGGCGGTGCTGCTGACCGCCACCCTGACCGCATCCGGCGTGATTTCGCTGAAGGTGGCGCTCTGTCTGGTGATCGGCGCCAACCTCGGCAGCGGCCTGCTGGCGATGATCAACGCCAGCGGCCAGAACGCCGCGGGGCGGCGCGTGGCGCTCGGCAGCCTGCTGTTCAAGCTGGTGGGCTGCATACTGGTGCTGCCGTTCGTCTCCTATCTGGCGGATTTGATGGCTCAACTGCCGGGCGGCAGCGAAGAGCTGGTGATCTATTTCCACGTGTTCTACAACCTGATCCGCTGCCTGGTGATGATCCCGTTGGCCGGGCCGATGGCAACGCTGTGCGAACGGCTGATCGTCGACGAAGCGGCTGACGATCCGCGCATGCGGCCGCGCCATCTGGACGCCAGCGCGCTGGACACGCCGACGCTGGCGTTGGCCAACGCGGCGCGCGAAACGCTGCGCATGGGCGACGTGGTGGAACACATGATGATCCTGCAACGTGAGGTGCTGCACGGTAAGCAGGGGGTCGATAAAGAGGTGCGGCGCCTCGACGATGACGTCGATGTGCTGTACACCGCCATCAAGCTGTATCTGGCGCAGATCCAGAAGGAAGATCTGGGCGAGGAAGACTCGCGCCGCTGGGCGGAGATCATCGAAATGGCGCTCAACCTGGAACAGGCGGGCGACATCATCGAGCGCATGGCCGGCGATGTGGGCGCCAAGTCGCACGCCGCGCGCCGCGCTTTCTCGGCGGAAGGGTTGGCGGAGCTGGACGGACTGCACGAACGGCTGATCGGCAATCTGCGCCTGGGGCTGTCGGTGTTCCTGTCCGGCGACGTCACCAGCGCCAAGCGCCTGCGCCGTTCCAAGCACCGTTTCCGCATTCTGGATCGCCGCTACGCGCACGCGCACGTCGATCGTTTGCACCAGCAAAACGTGCAGAGCATCGAGACCAGTTCGTTGCATTTGGGATTGTTGGGGGACATGAAGCGCCTGAACTCGCTGTTCTGCGCCGTGGCTTACAACGTGTTGGATCAGGATGCCAAGGACGACGATCGCGACTGGGAAGACACCCCGAGCACGCTGTAAAAAAACGCCCCCGGTTTTAACCGGGGGCGTTGCGTTGGGGGGCGTGTTATTTGCCGCTGAACACCCCGGCTTTGGCGTCCGCTTGCTGAGTTGAAGCATGGCCGCTGGCGAACGGTACGTTGCCGTCAACGCTTTGCTTCGCCGCGCCGCCTAGCAGCCCGCCGATCGTGGCGGCCGCATCGACGCGGCCGCCGCCCTGATAGCGCTGGCCGCTGACGTCCTGCTGGCTGACCTTGCCGCCGCCCAGTTCCACCTTGCCCTGCTGGCTGCGGATCTCGCCGCCGGTCAGTTGGGTTTGGCCGCCGACCTGCAGCGCCACGCCGTTCTTGCCGGTAATCGCCGACTGCTCGCCAACCGCGTTGTTGTTCACCACGTCGGCATTGACCTTGAGGTGCCCCTGGCGACCGGCCGGGCCGGTGATGCTGTCTTTCACCGCGCCGCCGACGGTGCGTGCGCCGCGATCCCACAGCGGGCCTTGCGGTTTTTCACCGGCCGGCGTTGCCGGCAGCGTGACTTTGCCGTCGGCCTTGCTGAAGCTGACCGCGCCGGTGGTGTCCTGCTGCGGATCGAGGCGACGCGCCACGCTGTTGTACTTGTCGGTGGTGGCGTCGGCCACTTTGTTTACCCCGGCCTCCAGTTTCTCTTTCACCTTACCGGCGTAGCGCGGCGTGCCCACCTTCGACAGCTTGGAGGTGACGCTGCTGCCCGGATCGTTGCTGTGGCTCAGGCCGGCATCTACATCCACCTTCACGCCTTTCTCAACGTCTTTGCGGCTTTCAATGCGCAGATCGCCGCCCACCTTGCCCTGGACGCTGTCGGCATCGACGCGCGCCCCGGCGAGACGGGTGTCTTTGCCGCTGTTGATCGCCACGTCGCCCGCAGTGATGCCGGCGTTGGCGTGGGTGGTTTTATCCTGCTGTTCCACGCCGACCTTCAGACCGGCCCCCAGCGTATGGGTGTCTTTGCCGGTGTTCGGATCGATCTTGCCGCCGGCGTCCTTGTTGAACGTTTGGCCGCCTCTGGCGTTGGCTTTGATGCCCAGACTCCAGTTGTCCTTATGCTGCTCGTTTTTGGCGGACTCCAGCAGGATGCCGCCGTTTTTCGCCTCGAGCGCGGCGCTGCCGCCGCTGACTTTGGCGCCCTGCAGATGCAGCGCGTCATCGCCTTTGCCGTTGGCGGACAGGGTGACCTTGCCGTCTGAGGCGATAGTGGCGCCCTGGCGTTCTGTCGCGGACTCATTCACCTTGGCGATGTCGAACGCGCCGCCGGCGGAGAGGCTGCCGCCGGTTTTTTCCTTGCTGTCGCTGCTGCCGGCGCCCAGATCGATATTGCCGGACAGCTTGCTCTCCTTACGCGTTTGGGTCGATTCCGCCGCCCGCAGCGCGACCTGGTTGCCCGCGCTCAGAGTGACGTCGCCCCGGCTCTTGACGTCGGTGCCCTGCAGCGTCAGATCGCGGCCCGCCTTCAGCTCCACACCCTGTTGGCCGCTGACGTTGCCGACCTGCGCGGTGCTGCTGCTGCTTTCGCTGTTGTGGGTGCCGCCGCCGAACCCGGCGCCGAAGTTTTTACTGTCGGCAGTGAAACCGCCCTTGGCGGAGGCTTTGACGTTAAAGCCGCTGTGGCTTTCGCTCTGTTTGTCGCTGGCCTGATCAAGACGGATATCGCCGCCGGCGTTGACGGCGGTTTTACCGCTGCCCCCGTTCAGCGCGGTACCCTGATAGACCGCGTCTTTTTTCACGTTGACGTTGATGCCGTTGGCCGCGTCGATCGAGCCGGTCACCGCCTGGCTCGCGCTGCTGTTGCTGCGCTGAGTGCCGCCTTCGCCCTTGGCGTCCACGGTCAGATCGCTGCCGGTGGTGGTGTAGACGCGCACGCCGGCGCTGCCGCGGGTGTCGCGGCTCTGCTCGTCCTGACGGTTCGCCGCGGCTTCGCTGCGGTGGCTGTCCGCCGTCAGCGTGATCGCGCCTTTGTTGGCTTGATATTGCGTGCCCTGATCGCGCACTTCGCCTTTGGCGTTGATGTCGATGCTGCCGGCTTTCACCGAGCTGACCACCGCCTGCGAGCTGCTGCTGCGTTTTTCGCTGCTGCCGCCCTGTGCGCCGATATCCAGGCCGACGTTAGGCGCGCCGATGCCGCCGATGTCGTTGATGACGCCGGTGGCGTCCAGCTTGGCCGCCTTGCCGACTGCACGCTCGACCGGACGAGTGACGGCGCTGTAATCGACGTTGGCGCCGATGTTCACGCCGACGTCGGTTTTAGTGGTGGTGCTGCTGGTAGTGTCGGCGGCGGCCAGATGATCGACGCCTGCGGCGTTTTCTTGATAGGCGCCGCCGACGCTGTGTTGCGCGCCTTGCTGGGTCAGTTTGTCACGGGCGTTGACAGTCAGGTTGCCTTTGACGTTGCTGCCGGAGGTGACGGCCTTGCTGCTCTGCGCCTGCGTTTTGCTGTTCTCGTAACCGGCCTCTACGCCACTGCCGAGCTTGTCGATGCCGCCGGTGTAGTAGAAACCGCCACCGACCTTGGTCTGCTCGGTGTTCGAGGTGGTTTTGTCGTCGGCCGCCAGGAATGAAACCTTATTGCCGCTGACGCTGGCGTCGCCTTTGTCAGCGACCAATTTGGAGCCGCTGAAGGTCACGTCCTTATCCGCTTCGAGCTTCACGCTGCCGCCGCTGAGGGTGGCGCCGCGGTTCTCGGTGCGGGTAGTTTTCTCGCTGTCGCGGGTGTGTTCGATGCGTACACCGGCGCGGTATTGCTTGTCGCCGGCTTCTTTGGCGTAGCCGTTGACGGTAAGCGCGGTCTTCTGCTCGTCGATGTTCTGCTGCTGCTCGGCGGCCTTGACGTTGATGTTGCCGGTCTGTGAGGTGACGTTCAGTTCGCCGCCGCTGGCGACCTGGCTGCCGATCACGTCGGTATCCTTACGGCTGACCAGCTTTAGGTTGGTGTCGGACTTCAGTTCGCTGGCGGTACTGCTCTGGTAGCTGTTGTCTGCCTTGTGCGAGCTGCTGGTGATGTTGAACACGGTGCCGGTGCGCGCGTCGATTTTGTCCACGGTAGTGCTCAGCGCGTTGTCGATGCGCAGGCCGCCGTGGGTGGCGGTGACTTCGCCACCTTTCTGGCCGCGCGCCTTGCTGCCGGTGATGGTGACGCCCTGCTGGCCGTTCAGGCGCAGCGTGCCGCCGCTGGTCAGTTCGGAAGCGTGGCTGACTTCGCGGCGGTTGCTGTTGTTCTTGTTGTCGCCGCCGCCGATGCCGCCCCAGGAGGTTTTGTCATCGCGCACCGCTTTGGCGTTGGCGGTTTTCTGCACCCCGATCTGGATCTGGTTGTCTGCGTCGATCGTCAGATCGCGCTGGGCGTGGACCCTGGCGCCCTGGGTTGCGACATTGCGGCCGGCTTTCAACGTCAGTTCGCCCTGGCTGCGCAGTTCGCTGGCCTTCAGGCTTTCGCTTTCGTCGCTGCTGCTCCAACTGCCGGTGCGCAGGCTGGAGGTGTGGTTGCGCTGGTAGCCGCGTTCGCTGGACTTATCCTTCTCCACCAGCCCGGCGAGGTGCGCGTCGCGCGCCGCTTTGACGCTCAACGCCCGGTCGGCGCTGACGTTGGCGCCCAGCAGCGTCACGTCTTCCCGGGTGCTGACGAGTTTGGCGTTGCCGCTGGCGGCGACGGTGCTGCCCGCCTGCTGCTGCTGCTCGCGCTCGCGGGTGACGTCGTATTGCCAGGAGTAGAACCAGCGGTTGTCGGTGTGACCTTGGGTTTGCTTCAGCTGTTGGCCGTCGAGCGTCAGCTTGCCGCCCTGCAGGGTAATGTCTTCGCCGCGAATATCGGTGGCGGTAAGGTGCGCGTGATTATCCGCCACCAGGCTGATGTTCTTGCCTTTCAGCTCGGTGCGGGTCAGCTTCTGGCTGCTGCTGCGATCGTTGACGTAGATGCCGCCGCGGTAGTTCTGGTAGTTGTCGCCGCCGTTGCGGTTGCTGCCGGCGTCGTCGACGCGGCTTTCGCTGCGGATATCATAGGCTTTCACCTTGAGCTCGTCGCCGGCGGCCAGCTTGCCGGCCAGCTTCACGCCGCTGCCTTGCGCGGTGTTGATGATGTTGATGCGCCCGGCCTGCATGCTGCCGAGGTAGTAGCTGTCCAGCGCGGTCGTCGGTTGCTCGCTGGCCAGCACCTTGCCGTCGCGCGCCACGCGGTTAAGGCCGCTGATGGCGTTGATCGCCGCCGGCGTCACTTTGCCGTTGCGGTGGGTGAAGTCTTGTACGATGACGTCGCCGCGGCTGTCTATCTTCGGCGCGATCAGATCCAGCACGCCGCCGGCGTTCAGGGTGCCGTTGAGGCTCAGGGTATTGCGGTTGCCCAGGGTGCTGTAGCCCTGCAGCAGGCCGTTTTCCACCAGCGGGTTGCCGACCACCAGCGAGGAGCGGCTGGTGTTGATGAACCCGCAGCCCTGGCAACTGATGCCGTTCGGGTTGGCCAGCACGTAGTCGGCCGCCATGCCGAAGATCTCTTGCTGGCCGTGCAGCAGCGACGGATTGCGGCCGATCACTTCATTGAGGATCACGCTGGCTTCGCGCCCGCCCAGATTGGGGTTGGCGCCCAGTTGGCCGGCCAACTGCGACAGCCCTGCCTCGCGGGAGTTGTTCAGCACCGCGCCGGGCTGGTTGACGTTGAAGTCCTGATATTGGTTATGCGACAGCCCGTTGCCGTTCGGCGCGACGATGTCGACCACCTGGGCGCCGGTGGCGGCGGTGGAAACGCCGGGGCCGTTGGCGCCGTTGGCCGCGACGATCTCACCGGCGTAGGCGCCGGCGGAAGCGGCGAGAATTATCGCCAGCGCGGCGGCCAGTTTGCCTGCCGCCGAAAGTCTGAAGTTATTATTTTTCATCCATGTATCTCCGTATATTGCCGTGGGGTCCTGCAAAACTGCTGATTAAAAGGTGTAAGAAAAGCGCGCCAGCACCTGAACGGGATCTTCAGGCGTGGCGTGGTTCGACAAAATCCAGCCGCGGCTGACCTCCAGATCGACCAGCGCCTGCCGGTAGCGTAACGTGGCGCCGCTGCTCACCCCGGCGCTGCTGCGCCAGCCCGAGTTGTCCTGACGCGGCAGAATGCGGCCGACGTCGGCGCCAAGGCGCGGCGTCAGCGTGGCGGCACCTAAATTGAAGCTGCGCGACAGCGTGTTCTGCAGATACCAGCCGTTGTCGCCGGACTGGGTGCTGCGGCTGAAGCCGCGCACGGCGCTGCGATCGGTAAGGCTAAGCCACTCCACGCCGGGCAGCGGGTCGCGGCTGTATTGGCCGTAGAACAGGTTGTTGAGCTGATAGGTGGCGTCACCCAGCTTGAGGCGCTGGCTCAGGTTGGCGAACAGCTTGCCCTTGGTGAACTGGCTGTCGAGGTGCACCGAACTCGGGTGGCGATCGGCGCCCAGCCAGGGCAGGCCCTGCTCGACGCTGAGGTTGGCGCTGAATACCCCATGGGGCAGAATTTGCAGGTGGCTGGCGCTCAGCTCGGCCAGGGTCAGCGTTGGGCTGCTGACCTCAAGACGCACGCTTTCGAAGTAGTTGTCGATGCGCTTGTAGGTCAACTGGCCGCTCAGGCTGTCTATCTGATCGTGGTCGCGATAAAACACGTAGTCGCTGCGCAGCCCGTACTGTTGAGTCTGACCGTGCAGTTTGACCACGTTGTGCGGCAGCTGCTGGTGGTTCTCATAGGACGAGAAGCTGGCGAACCCGCTGAAGGTGAACGCGCCGTACGGCAGCGAATAGAGCAGGGTGTAGGCGCGGTTGTAGCGGTGAGCCGGGTTTTCCAGCGTGCTGTTGGCGTTCAGGCTGACGAAGTCCGACAGGCCGAACGGGCTGTCCAGCGTGGCGGTGGCGCGCGCCAGCCACTGGCCGGTGCTTTTCTGACCGTAATTATCCGTGCCGGCGGTAATCAGCCAGGGCTTGGCGTGCTGATTGCGCAAACGAATGACCGAACCGCCAACCTGGCGGCCGGGTAATATATCCAGCTTGGTGGTATTCGATTGCAAACGATTGGCCTGATCCAATCCTTGATCGAGTTCGGTTAATTTCAGCGGCTTGCCTTCCAGCCCAGGAAATAATAATCGGCTGTTGACCCAGCGATCGCCGCCTTCTATTTTCTCGATAAATCCTTCGGTCACGCTCAGCCCCAATTCCCCCTGCGAATTAGGGCGAACAATTTGCACGCGCGCGGTGATATAGCCTTTTTGCACATAAAGGCGCGTTAATTCGCGGGTCAGGCGATTGATATCGTTGCTGCTGATGCAGTTTTCCGGCAGCGCGCTCAGGGCCGACAAATCGGCCGGCGAGAGCAGGGTAATGCCTTGCAGGTAAACGCCGGCGATCGGCAGGCACTGCGCGGATTGCGGCAGGGCGGGCGCGGCCGGTTCCGGTTCCGCCAGCAGGCGCTGTTGCTTCAGTTGCTGATAGCGGCGCTGTTCAATCAGCTGGTTGACTTCACGCGTGCTGTCTTGCAGCGCGCGGCGTGATTCCCCCATCGACATATCCCGCATCATGTGGGCATCCGGCAGGGTTTCAGCGGAAAGGGCCGTGCTGACCAGCAGCATCAAGGCGGTGATTTTTTTTATCATTGTAATCCATTATGAGAGGCTGCCGGGGCAGCCAGCCCAATCCATGAGGTTAACCACGGGCGACCGACGGCCGGCCCGAAATAATGAGCGACATGCACATTGCGAGATATCTTGATTTGCCGCAGCAAATAAGACGGTGGGTATAGATCTAAATAATAATTAGGCTGCTTCTTTTATGGCGGGCAACCCTGGTGACTTAATTAATTAAAAAAAGTGGAGCATCTCTTCCTCTTGCCAACATTATCGGCATGGATAGGAAGAATCTGAATTTTTATTTTTCACGGATGATAGGGGATGAGGGGAATTATGACAATCCGACCAGTGGGAAATACGAAATTTCGCAGAGAAGAACGGGGACGCAATTGTTTGCGTCCCCGCAGGCGGTTTATTTTTTCTTGATGGGGCGGCCGGACCAATAACCCGCCAGCAGCGAACCGGAGAGATTGTGCCAAACCGAGAACAGCGCGCCCGGCAGCGCGGCCAGCGGCGAGAAGTAGATTTTGCCCAGCGTGGCCGCCAGCCCGGAGTTCTGCATGCCGACTTCAATCGCCAGCGTGCGGCAGGTGGACTCGTCGAAGCCGAACAGCTTGCCGCCCCAGTAGCCGCTCAACAGACCGATGCCGTTGTGCAGGATCACCGCGACGATCACCACCAGGCCGACCGAGGCGATGTGGCTTTGGCTGCCCGCCACCACCGCGCTGATGATCGCCAGGATGCACACCATCGACAGCGCCGGCAGCAGCGGCTCAATGCGCTTCACCGCTTTGGTCAGGGTATGGTGGACGATCAGGCCCAGGCCGATCGGGATCACCACGATCTGCAGGATGCTCAACAGCATGCCCATGATATCGACGCTGATTTCGGCATCGACGTACAGGCGGGTCAACAGCGGCGTGGCGAACACCCCCACCAGCGTCGAGACCGCCGAGATGGTCACCGACAGCGCCACGTCCCCCTTGGCCAGGTAGATCATCACGTTGGACGCGGTGCCGCTGGCCACGCTGCCCACCAGCACCATGCCGGCGGACAGATCCGGCGGCATGCGGAACAGCATCGCCAGGATCCAGGCCGCCAGCGGCATGATCAGATAATGCAGGAAGATGCCTGCCGCCACCGGGCCGGGGCGCGCCAGCACGCGTTTGAAGTCGTCGAGCCGCAGCGTGACGCCCATGGCGAACATGATCAGCATCAGCAGCGGGCTGACGTAGGGGCCGATGCCGGTAAAGGTGCTCGGCGTGTAATAGGCGGCGACGGACAGCAGTATCGCCCACAGGGGGAATAAGCGCGTGAGTATTGCCAGCATGCAGGTTTTCCTTAGCCAGATTGAGAACGGTGGGTGTGGTTGTGTTTTTTTGCGGGTTCAACAAGCTGAACCCCTGCCGGTTTTGAACGGATTTTTTAGACGCAGGGGCGCAGCATGCTGCGCCCGCAATCAGGGATAATGACTTATTCGAACAGGTTGTGGTGCAGGGTGCGCACCACCTGCTCGGCTTCTTCGCCCGGCACCAGGAAGCACAGGTTATAGCTGCTGGCGCCGTAGCAGATCAGGCGGATGTTGAACGGATCGAGCACGCCGAACACCTCTTTGCCCACGCCGCAGGCCCGCGACAGCTGGTTGCCGATGATCGCCACCAGCGCCAGGTTTTCTTCCACTTCCACCCGGCACAGCGACGACAGCTCGGTCAACAGCGAGGTGGTCAGCAGGCTGCCGCCGACGGAGGTGGCGCCGGTGGTGTCCATGGTCAGCGCGATGCTGACTTCCGAGGTGGTGATCAGATCGACGGAGATATTGTGGCGCGCCAGAATGTTGAACACCTCGGCCAGGAAGCCGCGCGCGTGCAGCATGTTCAGGCTGTGCAGCGTCAGCAGCGTTTGCTTGCGGCGCAGCGCCAGCGCGCGGAACAGCGGCGGGTTTTCGGTGGTGTTGCACACCAGCGTGCCGCCGGCCGCCGGATCCTTGCTGGAGCCGACGAACACCGGAATATCGCTGCGCACTGCCGGCAGCAGGGTGGCCGGATGCAGCACTTTGGCGCCGAAGGTGGCCATTTCCGCCGCCTCTTCGAAACCGATTTTATCGATGCGCTTGGCTGCCGGCACCACGCGCGGATCGGTGGTGTAGATGCCCGGCACGTCGGTCCAGATATCCACCCGGCCGACGCCGAGCGCCTCGCCGAGCAGCGCGGCGGTATAGTCGCTGCCGCCGCGGCCGAGTGTGGTGGTGCGGCCTTTCGGTTCGCTGCCGATAAAGCCCTGGGTGACCACCAGCGCCTCTTGCAGACGCGGCTGCAACTGCGCCTGCGCCAGTTCGCTGAGCGCGGCGCTGTCCGGCACGGCGCGGCCGAAGTGATCGTCGGTGCGCATCACTTTACGCACGTCGAACCATTCGGCCTGCACGTTGCGGGCGCGCAGGATTTCAACGAACAGCAGGGTGGACATCAGCTCCCCATGGCTGACCAGCTCGTCGGTCAACGCCGTCGAGGTGGCCAGCGACGCGGCCTCCGACAGCATGGCGATGTTTTCCAGCAGGCGGTCTATCTCGTCGCGGATCACCGCAGGTGCCGCGAGGCGATCGAGGATGGCGTACTGGATGCGACGAATTTCATCAAGCTGGTAGTTGCGCTTCTCGGCCTCGCAACCTTCGGCCAGGGCGACCAGCAGGTTGGTGACGCCCGCCGAGGCGGACAACACCACCAGGCGGACCTGCGGGTTGGCCAGCACGACGTCGGCGCTGCGGTTCATGGCTTCAAAGTCGGCGACGCTGGTGCCGCCGAACTTGGCTACCACGGTGGAATTCTGGGGTACTGCTTGGTTCATGTAGAAACCTCGTGTCAGGGATGCCCGTTTGGGGGCACTGTAATTCCATAGCCTTGGCACAAGGGGAGAGCGGTAAACAGGGGGCAGGCGTAGAGGTCAGGCTACGATACACCCAGAAGCGCCCCACCTTGTCGATCGCCCTGCGGGCGATCCCCTGGTGACAACCCAGGGGATTCAGCCCCTGTAGTCGATACGATAATGGCCGGCCATTACCCTACCTCGGCGTCGCTCCCCCTCGGGTGCCGTCAACGGAGAAACGGCTCCTCTGACACTCTACCTGGGCGACGCGCCTCTTCTGGCTTGCGCACCGGGTGCGCAAGTAGGCTGTTAGGAATAGCCGGTTATCGTCATTCTGTCAACGTACAGACGGTGAGGGATTTTCATCTTGCACCAGCGCGATAAGCGTACAGGGCATCGCAGGCGTGGAACCGGCGCCAATCGGTTGCAGAGAACCGTCTTCCTTTTGGCTGAATAACGGGATAACGCCCTGATGTTTTTCCAAATACTCCAACCAACCGAAATTTTCGTTCAATTTGGTCGCTTTGATGGTGGCCCCCCTGGCGAGCAGGCTGCTCAGGCGGCCGTAGGTGGCTTCCTGATTAAATAAAATTTCGTGCCGGCGGAAACGCGAACTTTCCGCGCTGGCGCCGCGCCCTTTCAACGGCGCCCCCGAGCGAATGGCGAACACGTGATCCTCGCCGAAGAGGTGGCCGAAGTGATAGACGGCCAGCGCGTTTTGGTGACGATTGGGCGACAGCGCCAGCACCTGGGCGATATTGCTCAGATCGAGATAGTTCTCGGCGTGTTCGGAGTAGGCGTGGCCATAGTAGGCCGGAATGCCGTCCATGCGCGCCTGACGGTAGTATTCCCAGCTACTGTCGGTGACGATCACCGGCACGTTCAGCTTGATCAGCGCCTGCGCCAGCATGCGCGCCACGCTGTTGGCGCCGACGATCAGCACGCCGCGCGGTTTCTGCTGCTGCACCCGCAGCCAGCGCGCCATCATGCCGCTGGTCAGGCTTTGCAACACCACGGTGCCGATGATGATGGCGAACACCACGGTCACCAGCCGGTCGGCGCCCTGATAGCCGCTGCGCTGCAGCGTCAGCGCGAACAGCGAGCTGACCGCCGCGGCGACGATGCCGCGCGGGGCGATCCAGCACAACAGCAACCGATCGCGCCAGTGCAGGGAAGAGCGCCAGGTCGACACCGCGATGCACAGCGGCCGGGCGATGAACTGCACCGCCAGCAGCAGCAGCAGCAGCGGCCAGCCCATGTTCCACAGCGCCTGGATGTCGAGCCGCGCCGCCAGAATGATGAACAGCGCCGAGATCAGGATCGCCGACAGCTCCTCTTTGAACGCCAGAATATCGCTGGTATCCACGTCGCGCATGTTGGCCAGCCAGATGCCCATGACCGTGACGGTCAGCAAACCGGATTCGTCGGCGATGGCGTTGGAAACGCCGAAGGCGGTCAGCATGATCGCCAGCACCGCCAGGTTCTGCAGGTAGCGCGGCAGCCAGACGCGGCGCAGCGCCAGGCCGAGCAGGTAGCCGAACAGCGCGCCGGCGATCAGGCCGACGGCGGCGGTCACGCCCAGCGTCCAAAACAGGTGGGTATAGGATTCCGCATTCTGCTTCAGCACGATGAACTCGAACACCAGCAGGGTGAAGATGGCGCCGACCGGATCGATGACGATCCCTTCCCAGCGCAGCACCTGGTTGATATTGGCGTTCGGCCGCACGACGCGCATCAGCGGGGCGATCACCGTCGGCCCGGTCACCACCGTCACCGCGCCGATCAACGCCGCCAGCTCCGGCGGGAAATCCAGCAGCCACCAGCTGGCGAGGCTGATGACCAGAAAGGTGACCAGCATGCCGACGGTGACCAGATTGCGCACCACGCCGCCTAGGCCGCGAATTTCCTCGAAACGCAGCGTCAGCGCCCCTTCGAACAGGATGATCGCCACCGACAGCGACACCAGCGGAAACAGCAGATCGCCAAACAGCAGATCCGGCTGCACCAGATGCACCGTCGGGCCGAGCACGATGCCGAACAGCAGCAGCGGCAAGATGGCCGGCAGGCGCAGCAGCCAGGCCAGCCACTGCGCCAGCAGCGACGCCAGGCCGATAAGCACCAACATGAGTGGGGCGGATAATTCCATAAGCGAGATCCCTTTCAAATGACGAAATAAGCGACGATGACACAGCCTGATGACAATTCGGCAACCCCGATAACAGGCCGTTAGCCAAAAGTATAGAGTGAAAGCTGAAACGAGGCGGCAATGCGTTGACAGTTAGCGCCTATCGCAAGAAAAGCGATCATAATCACAGTCGAACAGGCTACAATCGGACAAACGCGTCATTTTTATTCTCAAGCCTAAGAGTGTTGCTATGAAAAATATCAATCCTAGTCAAACCGCTGCTTGGCAAGCCCTGCAGCAACATTATGCACAGATGAAAGACGTACGGATCGCCGACCTGTTCGCCGAGGACAGCGATCGTTTCTCCAGGTTCTCCGCGACCTTCAACGATCAAATGTTGGTGGACTATTCCAAGAACCGCATCACGCAGGAAACCCTGGAGAAGCTGCAGGCGTTGGCGAAAGAAACCGATCTGCAAGGCGCCATCAAATCGATGTTCGCCGGTGAGAAGATCAACCGCACCGAAGATCGCGCGGTGCTGCACATTGCCCTGCGCAACTGCAGCAACAGCCCGATCCTGGTCGACGGCAAAGACGTGATGCCGGAAGTGAACGCGGTGCTGGCCAAGATCAAACAGTTCTGCGCGCGCGTCATCGGCGGCGAGTGGAAAGGCTACACCGGCAAGCCGATCACCGACGTGGTGAACATCGGCATCGGCGGTTCGGATCTCGGCCCTTACATGGTGACCGAAGCGCTGCGTCCTTATAAAAACCACCTGAACATGCACTTCGTCTCCAACGTTGACGGCACCCACATCGCCGAAACGCTGCAGCCGCTGAACCCGGAAACCACGCTGTTCCTGGTGGCGTCCAAAACCTTCACCACTCAGGAAACCATGACCAACGCCCACAGCGCGCGCGACTGGTTCCTGAGCAGCGCCGTCGATCAACAACACGTGGCCAAGCACTTCGCTGCGTTGTCCACCAACGGCAAAGCGGTGGCCGAGTTCGGCATCGATACCGACAACATGTTCGAATTCTGGGACTGGGTCGGCGGCCGTTACTCGCTGTGGTCGGCGATCGGTCTGTCGATCGCGTTGTCCATCGGTTACGACAACTTCGAGCAGCTGCTGAGCGGCGCGCACGCCATGGATAAGCACTTTGCCGAAACGCCGGCGGAGAAAAACCTGCCGGTGCTGCTGGCGCTGATCGGTATTTGGTACAACAACTTCTTCGGCGCCGAAACCGAAGCCATTCTGCCGTACGATCAGTACATGCACCGTTTTGCCGCTTACTTCCAGCAGGGCAACATGGAATCCAACGGCAAGTATGTCGATCGCAACGGCAATCCGGTGGATTACCAGACCGGCCCGATCATCTGGGGCGAGCCGGGCACTAACGGTCAGCACGCGTTCTACCAACTGATCCACCAGGGCACCAAGCTGGTGCCGTGCGATTTCATCGCGCCGGCCATCAGCCATAACCCACTGGGCGATCACCACGCCAAACTGCTGTCCAACTTCTTCGCCCAGACCGAAGCGCTGGCGTTCGGCAAGTCGCTGGAGACGGTGGAAGCCGAGTTCGCGGCGCAGGGTAAAACCCCTGAGCAGGTCAAACACGTGGCGCCGTTCAAAGTGTTTGAAGGCAACCGTCCGACCAACTCGATCCTGCTGCGTGAAATCACCCCGTTCAGCCTGGGCAGCCTGATTGCGTTGTACGAGCACAAGATCTTCACCCAGGGCGCAATCCTGAACATCTTCACCTTCGATCAGTGGGGCGTGGAGTTGGGCAAACAGCTGGCCAACCGCATCCTGCCGGAACTGGCGGGCAGCGAGAAAATCAGCAGCCACGACAGCTCGACCAATGCGCTGATCAACCGCTTCAAGGAATGGCGCTAATCGCCTGATCTGAGCCAATAAAAAAACCCGCCGCGGCGGGTTTTTTTACGTCTGCGAAAAGTTACAGGTTGATCGGCACTTCGAAGCTGACGCCGGCGCCCACGTCATCGGCGGTGCTGTGATCGCTGTCGGTGTACCACAGGCTGGTGTCGAACTTAACCTGTGACGGGAAGGTGTAACCCCAGCCGAGCTGAATGCCTTTCAGCGTATCGGAACGCGGGAATGCCCGGTTGATGGTTTGGTTGTTCGGATTCACCTTGGCGTATACCAAGCGGGTACTCCAACGCTGGCTGTCGTCCAGCACCAGCTCGACGCGACCGGACAGCATCTGGCCGTCGCCGCCCATCGCATGGCCCAGTGGGTAACCTTGCTGGTAGTAACCGCCCCGATAGACGTAGTGGTTGTACATCACGTTGTTGGCGTTGCCGTTAGAACGGGTATCAGAACCTTCGATATGCCAGTTGATGGTGGTCGGGCCCCATTCCGGATGGCCTTCAAGCCCCAACATATAGGCATTATGCGAAGGCAACATGCCAGCTTCATCTTCGCCGGTGATTTGGCCATAAAGGCTGACCGGCATGCCGACTAGCGGCTGCAGCTTGAGTTTGAAGTCAAAACCGCCCAACTGGTTGCCCGGATCGTTTTTCGGATCGCCGGTATTGTCGTTGCCGGTTACGCCATCCCAGAAGGAACGCCAGGAGTGCGGACGGCCATCACCGCCCCACATCATGACGCGTGAAGCGCCCAACTCCAGGAAGTCGGTCGGCATCATGGTCAGGCGACCGCCGAACAGTTTGGTATCCGGCACGGCAGCGTACTGCGACAGCTGACCGGCGGACAACTGGTATTGCCAGCGGCCGATCCACGACAGCCACGGCGTTTCAAACGGCGATTGGTCGGCGCGCTGCAGCATAAAGCCGGCGACCGGGCGCGCGGCGTCGGAGCGGATCAGGCTGCCGTCGTAACCCGGGCCCCACCACTGGGAGACCTCGCCGAAGGAGAGCCATTGGTTCCAGATTTTCACCGCGCCGTAGGAGCCGTTCATATTGAATTTGGAGCCGTCGCTGACGCGCTGGTCGCCTTCCACCGAGCCCTGCAGACGCACGTCCCAGAACTCGCCGTTGGCGCCGGCGCCGATGGTCAGGCGATCGTCGGCGTACTCGTTTTGGCCGAAGCCCTGCGGGGTGCCGGGTTTATCGGTCGAGGCGTAACCGCTGACGCGGATGTTGGCTTTCAGGGCGTCAACGCGGCGTTGCACGCGGTCGATGACGTTTTTCTCGGTATTGGTGACCGGTTTGGCCTGCGCAATAACGGAACTGATCTCTTCCTGACTCAGCGGCCAGGTGGACAGGCTGACGTTGATGACGCCGCGGTCAGACAACCAGGCGAGATCGTTACGCAGATCGTTGTCAGGGGCTACCAGGCCGGCGGCGTGGCCGGACAATGCACAGGTAAACAGGCCCGCAGCGACCAGTCCGTTAAGTTTAGCGCGCATAAAGAATTCCCTTGTTAATTCGAGGTTATTGGTTTTATGTAAAGATCTCTGTGACCCATGATAGTTGACATTTCGATTTGCTACAAATCTATAATTCAGAAACATCTTATTATAACTTTATGAATTAAATGGGGTTTAAAGTGCTTTCGCGAAGGGCGTAATTTTTAGGACAATGCCTATATTGGCAAGCTTGAATCATATAAGCGGTATTCAGAGAGAGGTTTTATGGCAAAAACGTCGCGTTCGATAATGATAGCGAAAGGGCTGCAGCGAGTGCTGAACGTGGGCCTTCTGCTGCTGGCGGCAATTCTGGTGGTGTTTCTGGTCAAGGAAACCATCCATCTGGCGAAGGTGTTATTTATCAACAGCGAAGAGTCGTCCTCTTACCTGTTGATTGAAGGCATCGTGATTTATTTTCTGTACTTTGAATTTATCGCCTTGATCGTCAAGTATTTTGAGTCGGGTTATCATTTCCCGCTACGCTATTTTATTTATATCGGCATTACCGCGATTATTCGTTTGATTATCGTGGATCACAAAAATCCCATCGACACCCTGATCTACGCGGCGGCGATATTGGTGCTGGTGGTGACGCTCTATCTGGCCAACACCGATCGGCTGAAACGGGAGTAGCGATAAAAATGGCGGCCAAAGGCCGCCAAAGACACAGGATATAATTACCCGTCGTCTTTCAAGCGACAGCGTTGTTGACTGCACTCGCTAACCCCAGTTACTTACTGAAGTAAGCGCCTGGGCTTAGCGAGCTGGTCGCCTGGCTGTAACTTGAAATCCATAGGGTAAAAGATAAGGAAAAACATCAAACGCACTGCAGTGGCACAAATTACCCCTTCACGCCGCCGGCCGTCAGGCCGCCCACCAACCAGCGCTGCGCCAGCAGGAACACGGCGGTAATCGGTATCGCCGACAGCACCGCGGCGGCGGCGAAATCGCCCCACAGGTAGTTCTGCGGGTTGAGATATTGCTGCATGCCCACCGCCAGCGTGTAACTGTTCACATCGCGCAGCAGCAGCGACGCCACCGGCACCTCGGTGATGGCGGCGATAAACGACAGAATGAACACCACCGCCAGAATCGGCACCGACAGCGGCAGGAGCACCAGCCGGAACGCCTGCCACGGCGTGGCGCCGTCCAGCGCCGCCGCCTCTTCCAGCGAATTGTCGATGGTTTCGAAATAGCCCTTGATGGTCCAGACATGCAGCGCGATGCCGCCCATATAGGCGAAGATCACGCCGCCGTGGGTGTTCAGGCCGATAAACGGAATGTACTGGCCCAGGCGATCGAACAAGGCGTACAGCGCCACCAGCGACAGCACCGCTGGAAACATCTGGAAGATCAGCATGCTTTTCAGCAGCGTGCTCTTGCCGCGAAAACGCATGCGGGCGAAGGCGTAGGCGCAGGTGGTGGACAGCGTCACGATGCCGATGGCGGTGATCGCCGCGATCTTGACTGAGTTCCACAGCCACAGCAGCACCGGGAACGGCGGCGGCGTCACGCTGCCGTCGGCGTGGGTGACGCTGAAGCCGAGCGCCAGCCGCCAGTGATCCCAGGAGAGGGTTTCCGGTATCAGGCTGCCGGTGGCGAAGTTGCCGGCGCGCAGCGAGATGGCCACCACCATCAGCAGCGGGAACATGATCAGGGCGATAAAGCACAGCATCAAAATGTGGGTCATCCACAGGCGCAGGCGCTGGGATTTGGGTTGAACCATGGCCATCGTTATTCTCCCTAATCGAAGTTCATCTTGCTGGCTTTCAAATTCAGGATCGCCAGCGCGCCCACCAACAGGAAGATCAGCGTGGCGATGGCGGCCGCCAGCCCGAAGTCTTGCCCGCCGCCGCCTTCGAAGGCGATGCGGTAGGTGTAGCTGACCAGCAGATCGGTATAGCCGGCCGGCGTGGTGGTGCCGATCATGTCCGGGCCGCCGTTGGTCAGCAGCTGGATCAGCACGAAGTTGTTAAAGTTGAAGGCGAAGCTGGCGATCATCAGCGGCGTCAGCGGCTTGATCAGCAGCGGGAAGGTGATGCGGAAGAAGTTTTGCCACGGGTTGGCGCCGTCCATCGCCGAGGCCTCGTACAGATCGTCCGGGATGGCCTTCAGCAGCCCCATGCACAGGATCATCATGTACGGGTAGCCGAGCCAGGTGTTGACGATCAGGATCATGCTCTTGGCGGTGAGCGGATCGCTGAACCAGGCCGGTTTGATGCCGAACAGGTGGCTGAGCATCATGTTGATCTCGCCGAAGCTCTGGTTGAACAAGCCTTTGAAGATCAGGATCGAGATGAACGACGGTACCGCATAGGGCAGGATCAGCAGCACGCGGTAGATAGCCTTGCCTTTCAGCGCCTCCCACTGCACCACGCAGGCAAGCACCATGCCGACCGCCACGGTAAGGATCACCGTCATCACCGAGAACACGAGGGTCCAGATGAAGATCGACACGAACGGTTTTTTGATGCCCTCGTCCTGCAGCACCCGCAGGAAGTTTTTCCAGCCGGTGGTGACGGTATAGCCTGGGCTCAGGGTTTCCTGCGCCCAGCCGCCGTCGGCGTTGATCGCCTGATAGAAGCCGATGTCGCCGTTCGGCCGGTAGCGCACCTGAGTCTGGTTATTGGTCAGCGTGCTGCCGTCTTTGTCCAGCGCATACAGCGGACGGGTGCCGGAGAACTGGCGCAGGGAGCTCATGCGCAATTCATCGCCGTCCGGCAGCTGCGCCACCAGTTGGCTCAGCGCCTGCCGGTTCTGGGTGATCACCCGCAGCGTGGCGGGTTCGCCCTGCGGCGCGGCGCTCTGGGCCGTCAATTTCAGGGGGAGCGGCGGCGTCGCGTCGAGGCGGAAAGGCTCGGAAATCAGCGGCTGTTCACTGTCCGGCGAGGTCAGCTGCAGGCGCCACTGCTGGTTTTCCGCCGGGTAGAGGCCGAAGGTGAACGTTTTGCCGCTTTGGAACTGACGCTGCATCAATACCGATTGCGCGCGCTCAAACGTCAGCTGGTTGGTGCTGCTGTAGTTGGTAAAGGCGATGGCGATGGTGCAGATCAGCGGGAACAGGACGAACAATCCCATGCCGGCGACGCCGGGATACACATAGCGCCAGGCGTAGGCGCGGCGGTTGGCGAAGACGTAAAGCCCGGCGCTGACCAGGATCAGCGTCAGGATGGCGAACAGGTATTCACCCTGTGCATACATCAACACAATCAGGTAGCAGGTCACCAGGCTGAACAGGCCGACCACCAGCCATTTCAGCGCGTCGCTTTGCCACCACTTCGATTTTTTACGCGCGGGCGTCCCGGCGTGAGCGAATTGCATAGGGCGTTCCTTTCTGTGAAGCAACGGCGGGGCGCCACGGCGCCCCGCACGACGACATTACTTGGTGATACGGGTCTGCACATCGTCTAACGCGGCTTTCACCGTTTGGCGGCCGCTGACGGCGTTGAGCACCGCGCTGCGTTCGGCGTACCAGAAAGCGCTCATCTGCGGAATGTTCGGCATGATCTCCCCGTTTTGCGAGTTCTGCATGGTGGCGGCGATCTTCGGATCTTTGGCCAGCGTTTCCTGGTAGGACTTCAGCGCCACCGCGCCCAGCGGTTTGTCTTTGTTGACGTCCGCCAGCCCTTCGTTGGTCAGCAGATAGTTCTCGAGGAACTCGGTCGCCAGTTCTTTATTCGGGCTGGCGGCGTTGATGCCGGCGGTCAGCACGCCGACGAACGGTTTGGACGGTTTGCCTTTGAAGGTCGGCAGCAGCGTCACGCCGTAGTTGATTTTGCTCTGCTCGATGTTGTTCCAGGCCCACGGGCCGTTGATGGTCATCGCGGTCTGGCCTTTGTTGAACGCGGCTTCGGCGATCGAGTAATCGGTATCGGCGTTGATGTGTTTGTTTTTCACCAGATCGACGATGAACTGCAGGCCGGCCTGCGAACCGGCGTTGGCGACGCCGACATCCTTGATGTTGTATTTGCCGTTCTCATACTTGAAGGCATAACCGCCGTCGGCGGCGATGATAGGCCAGGTGAAGTAGGGTTCCTGCAGGTTCCACATGATGGCGCTCTTGCCGGCGGCGCGCAGCTGTTTGTCCAGCGCCGGGATCTCTTCCCAGGTCTTCGGCGGCTGTTTGACCAGGTCTTTATTGTAAATCAGCGACAGCGCTTCGACGGCGATCGGGTAGCCGATCAGCTTGCCGTCATAGCGCACGGCGTCCCAGGTGAACGGGAACAGCTTGTCCTGGAAGGCTTTGGACGGGTGGACTTCGGCCAGCAGGCCGGACTGCGCATAGCCGCCGAAGCGATCGTGGGCCCAGAGGATGATGTCCGGGCCGTCGCCGGTGGCGGCCACCTGCGGGTATTTCTCTTCCAGCTTGTCCGGGTGCTCGACGGTGACTTTGATGCCGGTGTCTTTTTCGAATTTCTTGCCGACTTCGGCCAGGCCGTTATAGCCCTTGTCGCCGTTGATCCAGATAACCAGTTTGCCTTCCTCTATCTTGGCGAAGGCGGAAGAAGAGAGCACCAGAGTGGCCAGTGCCGAGAGCGCCAGCGTACGGGCGAGGGTAATGCTGCGAGTCATAATCCAGTCCTTCTTTTTGTGGGCACATAAATCAAGGAGAGACGTTTCGCGATCATAGTGGGTCACAACGCGACATATTCTCATCCTCCCCCCCTCTACGCCCCTGAGATGAGGAGTGTGATCCAGTTAACGTTGCGCTCTATTCTGTGGCGTCAGGCACAAAATAGGGGGGCGATTTTTGCCGGCTTGATCACAGATTTGCCTTAAGCGCGGAACTTCTCATCGCCGCGGTCGTTCTCTCATCCTCCCGTCTCCTCCCCCATGAAAAATCCTGTTACGGATGATTACCCTTTCCGGCGACTCCCGCACTATCGGCCCATCGATTTTCAACGCCACGCGCAGCAGGGATACCGGATTTATGTCGTCAATGCCTATCGCCACTCAGCCCACCCTGTACCGGATCCATCCGGCCAGTTTCCGTGACGGAAACGGGGACGGCGTGGGCGACGCGCACGGCATGCTGGCGGCGCTGCCGTATCTGAAAACGCTATCGATCGACGGTCTGTTGCTGCCGCAGACGCTGGCGCCGGAGGCCGAAACGGCGGTGACGGGCGAAGGGCTGACGCTGTGGTACGCCGACGAAGCCCATCGCGTTCGTCATGCCGCCGCCGCGCAGCGGTTCGCCCACGGCGCGCTGGCGCTCGACGTGATGCCGTTCAGCGCGGAAAAGCTGGTGGCGGTGCTGCACGCCCGCCGCGCCACGTTGGCGGACAGCCTGTGGAGCACCGGCGACGCCGATCAGCCTCGGGTGGTCAGCCGCTGGGGGCAGGGCGACCTGCGTTCCGCCGCCGCCTTTTTGACGCTGCTGGCGATGTTGCCGGCGCCGATCTGCCTGTACCAGGGCGAGGAGCTGGGGCTGCCGCACGCCGCCGGCCTGCAGGATCCGCGCGGCGCGCAAACGCCGATGCCGTGGCATGAAGCGCCCGAACAGGTCACCGCCGGCGAAGTCAGCTGGTATCAGCAGGTGGCGATCGAACACCGCGCGTTGGCCATCAGTCGCCAACAGCACGACAGCCACTCCACCTTGCGTTACTGCCAGACGCTGCTGGCCCTGCGCCGTTCGCCGCTTTTCCAGCGCGGCGAACTGAGCGCGGTCAGCCAGCGCGATGGCGTGGTGCGCTTACTTATTACCCATCAGGATCAATGCCTTGAAGCGCTGATAAACCTGCAGCCTTATACTCAGGCGGCCGCGCCGTCTGAGGCGACCTTGCCGTTGGCATGGCAGCACGGCGCGCAGCAAGAGGGTCATCAATGGGTTTTGGCGGGCTTTGCCTCCGCCATTTTCACACGACATGTTAACTGCGAAAGCAGGGGAGTAACGCATGGCTAGCGTGACACTGCGCAGCGTTTATAAGGCCTTCGGTGAGGCCGTGATTTCCAAAGACGTCAATCTGACCATCGAAGACGGCGAGTTTGTGGTGTTTGTCGGGCCGTCGGGCTGCGGCAAATCGACGCTGCTGCGCATGATCGCCGGGCTGGAGGACATCACCTCCGGCGACCTGCTGATCGGCGAGAAACGCATGAATGAAGTGCCGCCTTCCGAGCGCGGCATCGGCATGGTGTTCCAGTCTTACGCGCTGTATCCGCACCTGTCGGTGGCGGACAACATGTCGTTCGGCCTGAAGCTGGCCGGCGCCAAGAAAGCGGAAATCAATCAACGGGTGAACCAGGTCTCCGAGGTGCTGCAGTTGGCGCACCTGCTCGATCGGCGGCCGAAGGCGCTGTCCGGCGGGCAGCGTCAGCGCGTGGCGATCGGCCGCACGCTGGTGGCCGAGCCGGACGTGTTCCTGCTCGACGAGCCGCTGTCCAACCTCGACGCCGCGCTGCGGGTGCAGATGCGCATCGAGATCTCCCGTCTGCACAAGCGCCTGCAGCGCACCATGATTTACGTCACCCACGATCAGGTCGAAGCGATGACGCTGGCCGACAAGATCGTGGTGCTCGATGCCGGTCGCGTGGCGCAGGTCGGCAAGCCGCTGGAGCTGTATCACTACCCGGCCAACCGCTTCGTCGCCGGGTTTATCGGCTCACCGAAGATGAACTTCCTGCCGGTCAAGGTCACCGCGGCGGAGCCGCGACAGGTGCAGGTCGAACTGCCCAACCGTCAGCTGGTCTGGCTGCCGGTGGAAGGCGCGGGCGTCCAACCGGGCGCCAACCTGTCACTGGGCATTCGCCCTGAACATCTGCTGCCCGGCGAAGCCTCTGAAGTGCGGCTTACCGGCGACGTGCAGGTGGTGGAGCAGCTCGGCAACGAGACGCAAATCCATATCCAAATCCCGGCCATCCGTCAAAACCTGGTGTACCGCCAGAATGACGTGGTGCTGGTAGAAGAAGGTGCCACATTCGCCATCGGCCTGCCGCCTCACCGCTGCCACCTGTTCCGTGAAGACGGTACGGCATGTAAACGGCTGCACCAGGAGCCGGGCGTTTAAAGCATCAAAGTCGGTATAACAGGAGAATAATGATGACTACTCTGCGCAAACTTCCTCTGGCACTGGCTGTCGCCGCCGGTGTTCTCTCTACTCAGGCGCTGGCCGTGGATTTCCACGGTTACGCCCGTTCCGGCATCGGCTGGACCGGCAGCGGCGGTGAGCAACAGTGCTTCAAGGCCACCGGCGCCGCGAGCAAATACCGTCTCGGCAACGAGTGCGAAACCTACGCCGAGCTGAAACTCGGGCAGGAAGTGTGGAAAGAAGGCGACAAGAGCTTCTATTTCGACACTAACCTGGCCTATTCGGTTTCGCAGCGTTCTGACTGGGAAGACGTGACCCCGGGCTTCCGCGAAGTGAACGTGCAGGGGAAAAACCTGATCGAGTGGCTGCCGGGCTCCACGCTGTGGGCCGGTAAGCGTTTCTATCAGCGTCATGACGTTCATATGATCGACTTCTACTACTGGGATATCTCCGGCCCGGGCGCCGGTCTGGAAAACATCGATCTGGGCTTCGGCAAGCTGTCCGCCGCCGTGACCCGCAACTCGGAATCCGGCGGCTCTTACGGCTACCTGGATAACGAATGGAAACAGCGTCCGACCGTCAACGATACCTTCGACGTGCGCTTGGCCGGGCTGGAGCTGAACCCGGGCGGCACCCTGGAGCTGGGCGTGGACTACGGCCGAGCCAATGCGCAGGATAACTACCGCCTGGCCGACGGCGCCAGCAAAGACGGCTGGATGTTCACCGCCGAACACACGCAAAGCATCCTGAACGGTTACAACAAATTCGTGCTGCAGTACGCCACCGACTCGATGACCTCGCAGAACAACGGCCGCAACGAAGGCGCCACCATCGATAACAACGGCAAGATGATCCGCGTGCTGGATCACGGCGCCATCGACTTCAACGATCAGTGGGCGCTGATGTACGTCGCCATGTTCCAGGACATCGACCGCGACAACAACAACGGCACCACCTGGTACACCGTGGGCGTGCGTCCGATGTACAAATGGACGCCGATCATGAGCACCCTGCTGGAAGCCGGCTACGACAACGTCAAATCTCAGCGCACCGGCGATCGCAACGGCCAGTATAAAGTGACCCTGGCGCAGCAATGGCAGGCGGGCAACAGCATTTGGTCGCGTCCGGCCATCCGCCTGTTCGCCACCTACGCCAAGTGGGACGAGAAGTGGGGCTACGCCACCGGCGATGACACCGGGTATAACGCCGGCACCGCTTACAACGACACCAGCATGCATACCTTCAGCCGCGGCAAGGATGACGAAGTCACCTTCGGCGCCCAGATGGAAATTTGGTGGTAACGACAGGACGGGGAGGGCCGCCGGCTCTCCCCCAACCGCATTCGCCGCGGCCCGATCTCTTGCCTGATCCGCCGCGGTGCTGAAAGAGGATATAACGATGAAAAAGAATCTGCTGTCACTCTGCCTGTCGCTGGCGCTGACCGTCGGCGCGCCTTTGGCGGCCAACGCCGATACGCCGGCCAACGTTTCCGTCGCCCCGGCCATCAGCGCCGCCACGCTGCAAAGCCTGCCGTGGCAGCCGCTGCAACCGCCGGTGTCGCAAGAAGTGAAGCTCGACGCCGTTAGCCCGCAGCTCAATCAGGGCGACATTCAGGGGGCGATCGCCGCCTATACGCTGCCGGCCGATCGCGGTTCGCTGGAAGTGACGCTGAGCAGCCTCGCCAAGAACAATTCGCTGTACGCGCCGAGCGTGCTGGTGCTGGACGAGCATCTGCGCCCGGCGGCGTATTACCCGAGCAGCTATTTCCCGTATCAGCCGCCGGGAGCAATGTCCTCCGATCGCCTCGAAGGCACGTTGAAACTGACGCCGGCGCTCGGTCAAAAACAGATTTACCTGCTGGTGTACACCACCCGTCAGGATTTGGCGAAAACCACGCAGCTGACTAACCCGGCCAAGGCCTACGCGCAGGGCGTGGGTAACGCGGTGCCGGATATCCCGGATCCGATCGCCGGCCACGCGACGACCGGCACGCTGAAGCTCAAGGTGACCGCGGAACAGGGCACCGGCAACGTGATGATCGGCATGCTGCAACCTGCGCCGACCGTGGCGCCGGTGGTGGTGGGATCAACCGCACCGGCCGCCGTGGCGGCGCCTGCACCGACGCCGGAGAAACCGGCGGAGCCGATGCTCAACGATACCGAAAGCTACTTCAATAACGGCATCAAGCAGGCGGTGAAGGCGGGCGATATCGACAAGGCGCTGAAACTGATGAATGAGGCCGAGAAACTGGGCTCGACCACTGCGCGTAAAACGTTTATCAGCAGCGTAAAAGGCAAGGGGTAACACCCGACGCTGCCGATGCTGGCTCGATGATTGGTGCGCTTTGGCGCACCTTTTTTCATCCGCGGGCCAGCGTTGCGCCGATCAACGCCAGCAGACGGGCGTTATCGACCTGCTGCATGATGCGCACCGGCTTGCCCTGCGGCGGCGGCATGCCGACCGTCAGGCGCAGGCTGTCCGGCCGCCAACGGCGTGAGCTGCCGCGCGTCAGCGCCCCTTCCAGCGCCACATCCACATGGAACATCTCGGTCGTGACCAGCTGCGGTGCCAGCAGCCAGGCGATCACCAGCGCATCATGGATCCAGCAGCCCGGCAGGCGCCGTGTATGGCGCGAATAGTCGATCCACGGCTGCGTGGTGGCGCGCAAATAGCGGCACAGCGGCGTATCCGGCTGCGTCAGTGCGGCCAGATCCGCCTGGGTCAGCATGGTCTGGGTGGTGACGTCCAGCGGCGCCAGCGTGATAGCGGCGCCGCTGTTCAGCACCAGCCGCGCGGCTTCCGGATCCAGGCCGAAATTGGTGTCCTTGATGTATCCCTCGACGTTGAATACGCCGCCCATGATCACGATCTCTTTCACCGCCTGCGCCATCTGCGGGTACAGCTGCATGGCGTGCGCAACGTTGGTCAGCGGGCCGATCGCCGCCAGCGTTATCTCGCCGGGATGGCGGCAGATCAGCTCGCCGATGGCGATGGCGGCGTCCGGTGCGGGCGCGTGGGCGAGTGAGGGCGCGGGCAAGTCGCGCCACAGCGCCGCCAGCTTCGGATCGGCGATCGGCCTGTCCAGATGCGCGCGCCATGGTTCCGGCGGCTCGCTCAGGGCGCGCGCCGCGCCGAGGGCGACCGGCACCTGGTAGCCGCTTTGCGCCAGCAGCTCGCTGGCGACGGCGAAGCCCACTTCGCGCGGGGTGTTGCCGGCCACGATGCTGATCAGTTCCAGCTGCAGCTGCGGTTTGGCCGCCAGCGCCAGGGCCAGCGCCAGGCCGTCGTCGACGTTGGCGCCGGGAACGCCGTTGCCGGGATCGCAATCAATGATCAAACGCATAGAAGGTGTCCTGAAAAACCGCTAACAGCCGCAGGAACGGCGGATGCGCAGTTGAAAAGCGAATTCATGCAGCTCGGCGGGCGCGGCGCCGGCGGCCAGCATGGCGATGGCCCGCTTGGCCATGGCGTCGATAGGCTGCTCGACCGCGCTGAGCGGCGGCACGCTGAATTCGGATTGCTGCGTGCCGTTAAAACAGATCAGCGCCAGATCGTCCGGCGCGCGCAACCCATGCTCCGCCAGCGCCGACAGGCAGCCGAGCGCCTGCTGCTCGTTGGAGGTGAAAACGGCGCGCGGGCGCGGGCCTTGCACCAGGCGCTGGGTGGCCTGGTAGCCGCCCTGGCGGGTGTAAGGCGCCTCGAAAATCCACTCGTCGCGCGGCGCAATGCCCGCCTCCAGCAGCGCATCGCGCCAGCCGTTCAGGCGATCCTGCGCGTTGAGCATGGTTAGTGGACCGATAAAAATGCCGATGTCGCGATAGCCGTGCTGCAGCAGATGGCGGGTCGCCTGGCAGGCGGCGTCGCGCTCGTCGACGCGGATGGCGCAGACGCCGGCCTGGCTGTCGATAGTGTCTATCATCACGCAGGGCGTGCCGGAGGCGCGGATCAGCTCGAACCACGGATGGCGATCGACGCTGGTGTACAGCAGGCCGTCGACCTGGCGACGCAGCAGGTTATTGATCAGCTCATACTCGCGCTGCCGGTCATCGCCGGCGTCGCCCAGCAGCAGCACGCGGCCGCGGCTGAAGGCCTCCTGCTGCAGCGCCCGCGCCAGCGTGGCGAAGAACGGGTTGGAAATATCCGGCACCACCAGCCCGTAGGTTTGCGTGCTGCCGGAGGCCAATGCCCGCGCGATGTCGTTCGGCCGGTAGCCGGTCTGCTCGATCGCCGCCAGCACGCGCAGCCGGGTGGCTTCCGCCACCGGGCGCGGGCCGTTGTTGATCACATAGCTGACCACGGCGACGGAGGTGCCCGCTACGCGGGCCACGTCGGCGCGGGTAACGCGTCGCGCGGAGTGATTATCCAAATTGAGGTCCTGTTCGCCTTCTCGCTACGCGGCATCCTGCGGCAGGTTGAGATCGCGGCCGCGGGTTTCGGGAGCAAAGAAGGTGGTGATTAAGCCGATGGCCGCCATTACAACAAAATAGCAGGCGACAGGCCACCAGTGACCGTAACCGGACAGCAGCGCGGTGGCGATCAGCGGCGCGGTGCCGCCCGAGAGGATCGAGCCGAGCTCTTTGGCGAACGCCATCTTGGAGTAGCGATTCTTCACGCCGAACAGTTCGACGCCGTAGGCCGCCTGAACGCCGAAGATCCCCAGCGACGCGATGCACATGCCGACCACGATCACCGAGATGACGATAGCCGGTTCACGGCTGTCGAGCAGCCAGAACGCCGGGAAGGCGTACAGCACCAGCAGCAGGCAGAACCACCGGTAGGTGATGCGGCGGCCGAAACGATCGGACAGCCAGCCGGCCAGCGGGATCACCAGAAAACCGCACAGCGAGGCGATCAACACCGCCAGCGCCGGCACCGATTTATCGACCATCAGCACCTTGGCGACATAGCCGACGATAAAGCCCTGGCACAGGTAGGAGGGGCCGTTTTCGCCGATGCGCAGGCCGAGCATCACCCAGAACGCCTTAGTGCGTTGCAGGTAGCTGCGCGTATCCGGCGCGGCCTGGGCGGCGTCCAGCATGCGCTGGTGGTTTTGCTGCAGCTCGCGTTCGAATACCGGCGTTTCCCGCACGTGACGGCGCAGGTACAGCGCCACCCCGGCGATCAGAATGCTGGCGAGGAACGGAATGCGCCAGCCCCAGCTCATCAGATCTTCCTTGTCCAGCTGCAGCACCAGCAGCCATACCAGCGACGCCAGCAGGGTGCCGCTGTTGGAGCCGATGGCGATGATCGACGCCACCAGCCCGCGCCGCTTGGCCGGCGCGTATTCCGCCAGCATCACCGCGCCGCCGGACAGCTCCGCCCCGGCGCCGAACCCCTGCGCGAAGCGCAGGATCACCAGGCAGGCGGGCGCCCAGACGCCGATTTGCGCATAGGACGGGATCAGGCCGATCAGCGTGGTGGAGAGGCCCATCAGCGCCACGGTGGTGATCAGCACCACGCGGCGGCCTTTGCGGTCGCCGATCCAGCCGAACACCAGCGCGCCGATCGGCCGCGCGACGAAGCCGACGGAGTAGGTGGCGAAACTGGCCAGCAGCGCCACCAGCGGCGTGGCTTCCGGGAAGAACACGTCGCCGAACACCATGCCGGCCGCCAGGCCGTACAGCGCGAAGTCGACGTATTCCATGGCGGTGCCGAGCCAGCAGGAGAAGGTGGCGCGCCAAAATTGGCTGCGCCCCTCTTTGGTCGCCAGGCGTTCATCGGCCGCCAGCGCGGCGTCGGCGGTCTGTGAAGGGGCAAGCGTTGTTTCGCTCATGGCAGTGCTATCCTCTTTTGTTCTGCGCCTGGAGGGGCGCGGTTAAAGATGGTTTCCCTGGTGCCGGCAACAAAGGTGTGCCGACAAATCATGTCGGACGCATGGCGATTCAACGCTGCTGTATCAGGGTATCTACGCGCGTAGATAACACAACGCGAGGAAGCTGAAACTTTGCGGGCGATCACAGAATCGTCAGCGCGCCGGGAAATGAAGATAGAGAATACGGATGGCAAAAAGATGACAGAACCCCGGTTTTTCCGGCCGATAGGCCTGCCGTTTTCGCCACGAATCAGCCTGCCGCTTTCGCATTTCTGCGCTACAATGGGGGCCTGTTAACAGTTTGTATCGTCTGGCGCGCCGTACCGGCTGCGGTTCAGGCGAGGAGTAAAGCAATGTCTGGCATCAGGGATTCCATCCTGCCGCCGCTGGAGTGGTTATCCGAACAGGATCCTCCGGCGCCCGCCGCCGTCAGCGACTGGCTGATGGAGTTAGGCTCCATGACCCGCCGATTTGAACGCCATTGCGCCCAGGTGCGCGTTGAGCCGCAGCGCGAATGCTTCGTCACGCGCGAGGCGCTGGGCGACGAGGCTAACCACCTGCCCGACAGCCCGCGCTACTGGCTGCGCGAAGTGGTGCTGCTGGGCGACGACCAGCCCTGGCTGCTGGGGCGCACGGTGATCCCGGAACATACGCTGACCGGCCCCGATCAGGCGTTGGTGGATCTGGGGACGCTGCCGCTCGGGCGCTATCTGTTCAGCAGCGGCGATCTGACCCGCGACTATATCCATATCGGCCGGCAGGACGCGCTGTGGGCGCGTCGTTCACGGCTGCGGCTGGCGGGCAAGCCGCTGCTGCTGACCGAACTGTTTTTACCGGCTTCGCCGCTGTATTCAGCGGTTCCCGCATAAGAGAGGAGAGCAAGACGTTGGAGGGAAGCGTGACTCAAAGTAAATGGCGGGCTTACAGCCATTTGATGCGCATTGATAAACCGATCGGCACGCTGTTGCTGTTGTGGCCGACGCTGTGGGCGCTGTGGCTGGCCGGGAAAGGCGTGCCGCCGCTGTCGATTCTGGTGGTGTTCGTGCTCGGCGTGTTCCTGATGCGCGCCGCCGGCTGCGTGGTGAATGATTACGCCGATCGCGCGGTGGACGGCTACGTAAAGCGCACCGCCGGGCGGCCGATGCCGAGCGGCCGGGTGAGCGCGAAAGAGGCCAAGGTGCTGTTCGTGGTGCTGGTGCTGATCTCGTTCTGCCTGGTGTTGACGCTGAATGCGATGACCATCTGGCTGTCGCTGGCGGCGCTGGCGCTGGCCTGGGTGTATCCTTTTATGAAGCGGGTGACCAACCTGCCGCAGTTCGTGCTGGGCGCCGCGTTCGGCTGGGGCATTCCGATGGGCTATGCGGCGGTCAGCGAATCGCTGCCGCTCAGCTGCTGGCTGCTGCTGCTGGCGAACATCTGCTGGACGGTGGCCTACGACACGCTATATGCGATGGTCGATCGCGACGATGATCTGAAAATAGGCATCAAGTCCACCGCTATCCTGTTCGGGCGTTATGACAAGCTGATCGTCGGGCTGTTGCAGTTCGCGACGCTGTTGCTGCTGGTATGGGTCGGTTATCTGGCGCAGCTCGGCGGCGCGTTTTACTGGTCGCTGTTGCTGGCGGGCGCGCTGTTCATTCACCAGCAGAAGCAGATCGCCGGGCGCGAGCGCGAGGCCTGTTTCAAGGCCTTCCTGCAGAACAATTATGTCGGGCTGGTGGTGTTTATCGGCATCGCGCTCAGCTATCTGCCGGCGTAACGGTTTCCTGCAGCAAGAAAAAAGGCACCCCTCGGGGTGCCTTTTGTGTTTCCGCGCCGGGCGAAATCACTCGTCTTTCTCTTCTTGCGCATCGGTTTGCGGCAGAGCGTTGGTCTCTTCCGGCATGTTGACGCTTTCGATAGTCAGCTTGATTTCCGGCGTGATCAGATCGCTCAGCATGTTGTACACCTCGAGGGTGTGCTCGCGGATCGCATCGCCGCTGTCGTTGATGTAGCCTTCTTCGCGCAGCGTCGCCACCAGGGTGGAGAACACCGCCTTGTCGAAGAATTCCGGCGCGTTGATGCCGTGCAGCACCGACAGACGCTGCGCCATGATGCGGCTCTCTTTCTCCAGCGCGCCGCGGTTGATGCTCGGGTTGGCGCTGAGGATCGACATAGTGATGGCGTAGCGTTGCAGGGTTTCGCGCACCCCGGCGGCCAGCAGCTGCAGCGGACGAATGCGCGCCGGGTTCAGCACCAGCTCGTCGCCTTTGTCGCAGATCAGCTGTTGGCGGATCAGCTCGTCGATCATCGGCCGCAGCACGTCCGGCAGCTGCTCCTTGTCGTTATGCAGGAACAGCTCGGCTTTCAGCATCGGGTAAATCATGCCAATCTGGCGCAGCAGTTCGGCGCGCGATACCCGGCGATGATGCATGACGATGCTGGCGATCAGCGACGGCAACACCAGCAGGTGGTGGATGTTGTTGCGGTAATAGGTCATCAGCACCGCCTGCTCGCGCGGCAGAATGATGATGTCGCCGATGTTGTCCTTTTCCACCTCGAACTTGTTCATGTTCAGCGCGTGATCCAGCAGCTCGTCCGGCGTCTGCGACGGTACGGTGACGTCATGCGCGTAAGGCGCGTTGCGCATCAGCTGCAGGTAGCACTCGAGCTGCTCGAGCAATTGTTCGCGGGTCAGCGAACGCTGGCGCGAGGCCAGCAGCGCGGTGGAACACAGGTTCATGGCGTTGGCCGCGGCGGCATTGTTGATGCGCACCATGATCTGGCCGGCGAGATCGTTGACCGTCGGCGTCAACCAGCTTGGGCGCTGAGCCTCGATCGGATCGATCGACTCGCGCCACTGCGGCACGTGCTGGTTGAGGTAAGCGGTCAACGGCAGCGGTTCGCCGAAGTTGACGTAACCCTGGCCCAGATTGCGCAGTTTGCGCAGGCCGCGCAGCATCTGCAGCAGGCTCTCTTTTTCCTTGGTGGCGCCGCGCAGCTCTTTGGCGTAGGTGCCCACTTCCATCACATGCTCGTAGCCGATGTAGATCGGCACCAGCGTGATCGGACGGGCGCCGCCGCGCAGCATCGCCTGAATGGTCATCGACAGGGTGCCGGTCTTCGGCTCCAGCAGACGCCCGGTGCGGGAACGGCCGCCTTCCACGAAGTATTCCACCGAGTAACCGCGGGTGAACAGCTCGCCGAGGTATTCGCGGAACACCGTCGAGTAAAGCTTGTTGCCCTTGAAGGTGCGGCGGATGAAGAACGCGCCCAGACGACGGAAGATCGGGCCGGCCGGCCAGAAGTTGAGGTTGATGCCCGCAGCGATGTGCGGCGGCACCAGGCCCTGGTGATACAGCACGTAGGACAGCAGCAGATAGTCCATGTGGCTGCGGTGGCAGGGCACGTAGACGATCTCGTGGCCGTCCTGCGCCAGCTGGCGCACGCGCTCGGCGTTGGTGACGTTGATGCCCTGATACAGCCGGTTCCAGGTCCAGCTCAGCACGCGATCGGACAGACGCACGGTTTCGTAGGAGAAGTCGGCGGCGATCTCTTCCATCAACGCGATGGCGTTCTGCTGGGCCTTCTCGTGCGAGATCTTCTTGCTGCGCGCTTCGTCCTCGACCGCTTTTTCGATCGCTTTGGACGCCAACAGCTTGTTGAACAGATCCTGACGGGCCGGCAGGCTTGGGCCTACTGCGGCCAGGCGTTGACGCGAGAAGTGCATGCGCGCCACGCGCGCCAGTTTCTGCGCGATGGTTTTATCCGTGCCGTGTTCGGTGGCCATGCGGCGCAGCGAAACGGTGTTGGAGAAGCGCACGAAGCTGTCGCGGCCGAGCCACAGCACGGCGAAGAATTTTTGCACGCCGTTCAACAGACGCAGGTGCGGCGTGCCGTGGCCTTCGCGGCCCGGCGAGCGGCCGAACATGACCGAAACCGGCAGCATCTGAATGTCGAGATCCGGATTGCTGCGATGCAGATCCAGGTAGTCGTGGAACAGCTTTACCGACTCTTCTTTCGGGGTGTAGTAGCGGAACACGCGCGGGCCGTCGTGAATGAACACGTAGCTCGGCAGCACGGTGCCGTCGATCTCCAGCGCGTTGAGCGGATCGGGCAGATCCTGCGCCAGGCACTGGGTGCGCAGCGTCAGCAAATCCGCCTTGGAATTGTAAGGTAAAACATACAAAATCGGCCGTGAGGGATCCAACCCTAGCTCGGTAACCGGATCTGAAGGGATGACCTTACTTCTTACCAACAATTTAAGTGGTAAATTCAATATTTTATAATAAATTTTACGCCAACCTGACATAACAACGTGAAGCCTCTTGTTAGCAATGCGCCGCAAGCATACCAGAAACCGGGTAGCAGATCTGTGGTGTTCGAAAACCGAGAGCCGTCAGCGCGGACTGTTCTAGACTCTTTTTATTATGACCGACCTCTGAGAAAGGCACGAAAACATGGCAAACCAAGCAACCGGATTGACCCGCATCATCAAGGCCGCCGGCTATTCTTATAAAGGGCTTTCCGCCGCCTGGCAACACGAGGCGGCGTTCCGCCAGGAACTGGTGGTGACCCTCCTGGCTATCATACTGGCTGTCTGGCTGGACGTGGGTGCGATAGCGCGCATTTTATTGATCGGATCGGTGGCGCTGGTGATGATCGTCGAGATCCTGAACAGCGCGATCGAGGCGGTGGTGGATCGCATCGGCAGCGAACACCATGAGCTGTCCGGGCGGGCCAAGGACATGGGATCGGCGGCGGTGTCGCTGGCGATCGTACTCGCGCTGTTCGTTTGGGGCACGGTCTTGTGGCAGCATTTTGGCTGACGCAAAGCGCCTACTGACTGATTTTTATTTATTCTTCGGTTCCCAATCCGCGCTTACCTGTATATACTCACAGCAAGACTGTATAAACAAACAGGGGGCGGAATGAAAGCACTAACTACCAGACAGCAAGAGGTCTACGATCTGATTCGCGATCATATTTCGCAAACGGGCATGCCGCCGACGCGTGCCGAGATCGCGATGCGTCTGGGGTTCCGTTCGCCTAACGCCGCCGAAGAGCACCTGAAGGCGCTGGCACGCAAAGGCGTGATCGAAATCGTCTCCGGCGCGTCGCGCGGTATCCGCCTGCTGATGGAAGAAGAAGAAGGGCTGCCGCTGATCGGCCGCGTCGCCGCCGGCGAGCCGCTGCTGGCGCAGCAGCACATCGAAGGGCACTACCAGGTGGATCCATCCCTGTTCAAACCGAGCGCCGATTTCCTGTTGCGGGTGAACGGCATGTCGATGCGCGACATCGGCATTCTGGACGGCGATCTGCTGGCGGTGCACAAAACGCAAGACGTGCGCAACGGCCAGGTCGTGGTCGCGCGCATCGAAGACGAAGTGACGGTCAAACGCTTGAAAAAGCACGGCAACGTGGTTGAACTGCTGCCGGAGAACAACGAATTCCAACCGATCGTGGTCGATCTGCGCCAGCAGAATTTCACGATCGAAGGGCTGGCGGTCGGCGTGATCCGCAACGGCGACTGGATTTAATCGCCGCGCCATCACCGTCGCTCCCTGTATCAATCGCCCCTGTTTTGGGGCGTTTTTGTTTCTGACTTCGCCCTTCGTCACTCTGTCACAGGAACATCCCATCATGCGCCTGATTTCCGCCTTCACCAGCGACACCGATAAAGCCCTGTGGCGCCTCGCCCTGCCGATGATTTTCTCCAATATCACCGTGCCGCTGCTCGGGCTGGTGGACACCGCGGTGATCGGCCACCTCGACAGCCCGATCTATTTGGGTGGCGTGGCGATCGGCGCGGTGGCGACCAGCTTCCTGTTCATGCTGCTGCTGTTCCTGCGCATGAGCACCACCGGCCTCGCGGCGCAGGCGCTGGGAGCGAAGAACCCGCAGGCGCTGGCGCGCGCCTTTATGCAACCGCTGCTGCTGGCGTTGTTGGCCGGGGGGGCGATCGTCCTGTTGCGCTACCCGCTTATTGAACTGGCGCTGCGGATCGTCGGCGGCGATGGCGAGGTGCTGGAGCAGGCGCGGCGTTTTCTTGAGATCCGCTGGTTGAGCGCGCCGGCGGCGCTGGCCAACCTGGTGCTGCTGGGCTGGCTGCTCGGCGTGCAGTACGTGCGTGCGCCGGTGATCCTGCTGATCGTCGGCAACCTGCTGAACATCGTGCTGGATATTTGGCTGGTGATGGGCCTGGGTTGGAACGTGCGAGGGGCGGCGGCGGCCACCGCCATCGCCGAATATGCCACGCTATTGCTCGGCCTGTGGCTGGCGTGGCGGGTGATGCGTCTGCGCGGTATTACCCTGGCGATGTTGCGTCAGGCCTGGCGTGGCGATCTGCGTCGCCTGCTGGCGCTCAATCGCGACATCATGTTGCGTTCATTGCTGCTGCAGCTGTGCTTTGCGTCGCTGACCATTTTCGGCGCTCGCCTGGGGAGCGATGTGGTGGCGGTTAACGCGGTGTTGATGAACCTGCTGACGTTTACCGCCTATGCGCTCGACGGCTTCGCTTATGCGGTGGAGGCCCATTCCGGCCACGCCTACGGCGCTCGGGACGGCAGCCAACTGCGTAAGGTGTGGCACGCGGCCTGCAGGCAGGCGGGGCTGGTCGCGTTGGCCTTCGGCCTGGCGTATGCCGTTACCGGCCAGCAGATCGTGGCGGCGTTGACCTCTCTACCGGAGCTGCGCGCGTTGGCCGCCCACTATTTACCGTGGCAGGTCATTTTGCCGCTGGTCGGGGTGTGGTGCTATTTGCTGGATGGCATGTTTATCGGCGCCACGCGGGGCGCTGAGATGCGTAACAGCATGGCGGTGGCCGCGGCAGGGTACGGTCTGACGCTGTTCAGCGTGCCGCTGCTTGGCAACCACGGGCTCTGGCTGGCGCTGGCGGTGTTTCTGACGTTGCGTGGCGTGGCATTGGGCTGGATTTGGCACCGTCACCAGGTGCGCGGCAGCTGGTTTACTGCACATTAAACCGGACGTTTTGTTGGGTTAATGGTTAGTTTTTCTTATGATTTTGGTCATGTTTGCTTACATGTTTTCAGCCTTGGTCTGTTCGCGTTAGTTCGTTGTTTGTTAGCGTTTTTTGTTTTTATTTTGTTTGTTAATGGTTTTTTATTCTGTGTTTTGGCTTTTTTATTTCCATGTTTAACTAGAATGAATCATGTGGCTGGTAAATGAAGGGGAGCGGTGTTTCTTAAGGTGAAGGAAGCATCGGCCAGAAAAATTTCTGGTTAACCCCGGCCGGCAACAGGGATCACTGATTCACCACAGGTTAACGGAGAGACTATGAATAAAGATCAAGCCGACGGTAACTGGAAGCAGCTGAAAGGCAAAGTGAAAGAGAAATGGGGCAAGCTGACCGATGACGATCTGACGGTCATCGAAGGGAAACGCGAACAGCTGGTCGGCAAAATTCAGGAGCGCTACGGTTACCAGAAAGAGGCGGCCGAAAAAGAGGTGAAGGCCTGGGAAGATCACACCAAACACCGCTGGTAACACGCAGGGCCGCCACTGACGGCGGCCGGCAACAGCGCAGGCCGGCGTCGCTCCATCCTCTGGCGCCACGGCCGCAGGTACAGGGAAGTACCTGACTTCGTCTTACTTCTTCTTGATGGCGATGCTGTGATCGTGTTCGGCGCAGTCATGCTTGCTGTCACAAGCTTCAACTTCAACGCAACCGGCGCACAGACCGTGCGCTTCCACCACGCTGTGCCGCAGTGCAAATCCGGCTTCCTGCGCCAGTTTCTGCAGCGTTTCCTCCACGCCTTCGGTGGTGCGTTCGGTCACCTGGCCGCAGCGGTCGCAGATAAACAGCGCGGACGTATGCATCGGCTGTTCGAAATGGTGGCATAGCACGTAGCTGTTAGCCGACTCCACTCTATGGATAAACCCTTGCTCCAGCAGAAAATCCAGCGCGCGGTATACCGTCGGCGGCTTGGCCTGCGGTTCGGCGACGCGCAGCAGATCGAGCAGGTCATATGCGCTGATTGCACCGGGTTGCTGAGTCATCAGACGCAGCACTTCCAGCCGTTGCGGCGTCAATCGCACATTGCGTTGCTGGCAGAGGCGTTCAGCCTGCGCCAGCAGCTTTTCCTGGGTGGTTGAGTTCATCGCAAATATCCCGGTACGTAAAAAAGCCGATTTTACCATGATTACGGCGAATCGCCGAGAGTTGCCCCCTTTTCCCCTGATGATAGCGCAGGGAAAGGCGCGCCGATCGCGCTAAAAGAGAGATGCGTCACAACTTTTCCCCGCCGTCGGGCGGCAAATCAACGTTGCCGGTTTTAGCGCTGGAGAGCGGAGGACGAGAGCGGTATAACGCCTTTCACCCGCGTGATGAGCAGGAGCCCTGTGTGATGACGGAAAGAGAGAAGCTGTTAAGCGGCCTGGAGTACAACAGCCGCGATGAAGAACTGATCGGGATGTACCATCGGGCGAGGGCGTTGATCAAAAGCTTGGGGGCGCTGGACTCGCATCAGGCGGACGAGAAAAACCGCCTGCTCGGCGAGCTGTTCGGCGCCTGGGGGGAGGCGAGTTGGATTGAAACGCCATTCTGGTGCGACTACGGGCAGCATGTCCGCATCGGTAAAAACTGTTTTATCAACGTCAACGCGGTGTTCCTCGACTGCAATACCATCACCATCGGCGACAACACGCTGATCGGCCCCAACGTGCAAATCTATACGCCGAGCCACCCGCTGAAGGCCGCAGAGCGCTTCACCGGCGATCCGGATTTCCCTTTCCGCACCTCGGCGCAGCCGGTGTCCATTGGCAACAACGTCTGGATCGGCGGCAACGTAGTGATCCTGCCGGGAGTGACCATCGGCGACGGCACCACCATCGGCGCGGGCAGCATCGTCACCGGCGACATCCCGGCCAACGTGCTGGCGCTGGGGCAGCCATGCCGGGTTATCCGCTCGTTGGAATAGGGCGTTATCGACGAGCAGGAGGCAAGGGGGCGGGATGGCGCTCTTTGCGGTGCGGGCCGTCGTTTGCCAACGGGCGGTCATCGGCCAATGCCAGGCGTGCGGCCGCCAAACGGCTCATGACGGTGCCGATCGGCACTGCCAGCACTTTTGCGGCCTCCCGGTAAGACAGCCCTTCGACATACACCAGAAACAGCGCGTTGCGCTGGGCCGTCGGCAGCCGGCTGACGCGCCGCATCACTTCATGGAGCCAGACCGGCTGTTCGCCGTTGTCCGCATCGCCCAGCTCTTCCGCCGCCATGCAGCCTTGCCCCTGGCGAAGATGTTGGGCGCGAACTTCATTGAGCCAAATGGAGTGCAAGATGGAAAACAGCCAGCGATCCAGGTGTGAACCGGGGGTGAATTGCGCGGCGCGCTCCAGCGCACGCAGGCAGGTGGCCTGCACCAGATCGTCGGCGACATCCCGCCGGTGCGAAAGCACCAGCGCATAGCGCCACAGGCGGGAGAGATAGTGGCCGAGTTCATCGCGTATCGCATCGCCGCTGATAGTCACCTCCGCAGGCGCGTCGGATCACGATTCCGGGTGGCGGTCGATGGCCGCCGCCAAATCGCGGTACTCCTCGCACCCGGTGCCGCACAGCGACTGGATCACCTGCAGCTGTTGGCGAGCCAGATCGGGCCGGCCTTTCAGCATATAGGCTTCCCCCAGGTACTCGCGCACTTTGGGGTATTTCGGATCGAGGGCTACTGATTTTAAATAATAGCCGATCCCTTCATCGGTGCGGCCAAGTTTGCGCGTGGCGTAGCCGCGATAGTTCAGCGCAACGGCAGTGTTGGGATTTTTCAACGTATTGAGCATATCGAGCGCTTCCTGATAGCGGCCGCTTTTCGCCAGTGCATAGGCGTAGTTAGTGCGGTCGGCGTCGTCGACCTTGCCGCTTTTATCTACCATGCAAGTCTGAGTTTTGCTGTCGTAGACCTGGCCTTTCGGACAGGTTGGCGGGGTTTGACCGCTGCCGTCGCCGCCCATCGCCAGCGTCGCGCCGGACAACAGCAGGCAGCCGGCAATGGCCGATGCCAGCAGGCGTTTAATGAAGCTGTTCATGGTTATGTCCTCAAGGCAGAGGCGCCGTGCGCGCCCGTAATGAGATAACACCTGAACGAGCAGGTTTATTCGCCTTGTCTCCGCTTATTTTTGCCGGCGGCAAGTGGGTTTTCCCAACGGCGCCGATTGTCGTTATAATAGCCGTTTGCGGCCGCGCGCCGTTCGTTGAACCCAGACAGACTCAGGTAGCCAGTAACTCAGCATGACGAAAGACAACCACGCCCCAACCTACGCCGCCAATCGTTTCTCCATCGCGCCGATGCTCGACTGGACCGATCGTCATTGCCGTTACTTCCACCGCCTGCTGACCAAGGAAACGCTGCTGTACACCGAGATGGTGACCACCGGCGCGATCATCCACGGCAAGGGCGACTATCTGGCCTACAGCGAAGAAGAGCATCCGGTGGCGCTGCAGCTGGGCGGCAGCGATCCGGCCGCGCTGGCGCATTGCGCCAAGCTGGCGGAGCAGCGCGGTTACGATGAGATTAACCTCAACGTCGGCTGCCCGTCCGATCGGGTGCAAAACGGCATGTTCGGCGCCTGTCTGATGGGCCAGGCGGCGCTGGTCGCCGATTGCATCAAGGCGATGCGCGACGTGGTGTCGATCCCGGTGACGGTGAAGACCCGCATCGGCATCGACGATCAGGACAGCTACGCCTTCCTGTGTGACTTTATCGAGACCGTCGCCGGGCGCGGCGAGTGCGACATGTTCACCATCCACGCGCGCAAGGCCTGGCTCTCCGGCCTCAGCCCGAAAGAAAACCGCGAAGTGCCGCCGCTGGACTATCCGCGCGTCTATCAGTTGAAGCGGGATTTCCCGGCGTTGACCATCGCCATTAACGGCGGGGTGAAAACGCTGGAAGAGGCGCGGCAGCACCTGCAGCACTTGGACGGCGTGATGATGGGGCGCGAGGCGTATCAGAATCCGGGTATCCTGGCGCGGGTCGACAGCGAACTGTTCGGCGCGCAGACTGCGGTGCCGGACAGCGTGGCGATCGTCGAAGCGCTGTATCCGTATATCGAGCGCGAGCTGTCTAACGGCACCTATCTTGGCCACATTACTCGCCATATTCTCGGTCTGTTCCAGGGCGTGCCGGGCGCGCGCCAGTGGCGTCGCCATCTGAGCGAGAACGCCCACAAGCCGGGCGCCGATGCGCGGGTGGTGGAGCAGGCGCTGGCGCTGGTGCGTCAGCCGCGCGTCGAAATGGCGTAATCCACAAAAAATTTGACCAACAGTTAGTGTTTTTCGCCAGGTGTTCGGTGGGTTACCGGATGCCTGTCCTCTATTTTCAATGGGTTAGCCCATCCGCCGTTCTGGCACGCTTCTTGTAATCCACTCTGCAGATACGTTGTATTGCAAAGGAGCAATCATGTTGGAAATCTTCTTTCTCATTGGTTTTGTGGTGATGCTGACGGTGACCGGCATCTCGCTGCTGGGGATCTTCGCTGCGCTGTTGGTGGCGGCGGCATTCATGCTGTTGGGCGGGCTGTTCGCAGTGGTCATTAAGCTGCTGCCGTGGCTGATTTTGGCGGTGGTTGGGGTATGGATTTACCGTTCAATGCAGAAACCCCAGATCCGGCGTTACTGATTTTTTGCTGAATAATCAGACAGTCACACTGAAACTTGCACAATTTCCCGCACCGCGAATGCGGCAGCGATCACAGCTTGGCAGTTTTCCCCGGCGATGTGGCACATAAAGCGTGTTTTTTGCCGGACGGGGCTGTTAGGATGTGGGTCGATGCAGTGATGCGACCGATTTCATCACCGTGAGAGACACCTAAAATTCGTGTTGCTAAAGCAACCCCTGTCTCTGGCGGACTCTGCTCTACCCCTACAAAACGCAGTAACAGAAAGGGCTCCGCAAGGAGCCCTTTTCTTTGGCCGCGATCAGGGGATCAGCAGGCTGGAACCGCTGGTGCTGCGGCTTTCCAGCACCTGGTGCGCACGCTGGGCGTCGGCCAGCGCGAATTTCTGCTCGTCTCTCACCTCCACCCGAATGGCGCCGCTGCCGATCAGCGAGAACAGCTCGTTGCTGGCGTACTGCAGCTCGGCGCGGTTGGTGATGTAGCCGTTGAGGGAAGGGCGGGTGACGTACAGCGAGCCCTTCTGATTCAGCAGCGCCAGATCGACGCCGGTCACCGGGCCGGACGCGTTGCCGAAGCTGACCATCAGGCCGCGCCGCTTCAGGCTGTTGAGCGAGGCCTGCCAGGTGCTTTGCCCCACCGAATCGTATACCACGCCGACCTTCTCGCCGTGCGTCAGCTCGGCCACCCGCTGGGCGATATCCTCTTTATGGTAGTTGATGGTGGCCCAGGCGCCGGCCTGCTTCGCCAGCGCCGCCTTCTCGTCGGAGCCGACGCTGCCGATCAGGCGCGCGCCCAGCGCTTTGGCCCACTGACAGGCGATCAGCCCGACGCCGCCGGCGGCGGCATGGAACAAAAATACTTCACCCGGCTGCACTTCGTGGGTCTGGCGCAGCAGATAGTGCACCGTCAGCCCTTTCAGGAAAGAAGCAGCGCCTTGCTCAAAGCTCAGGTTGTGCGGCAGCAGCGCCACTTTCTCTTCCGGCACGTTGTGGATCTCGCTGTAGGCGCCGAGCGACGACTGCGCATACACCACCCGGTCGCCCGGTTTGATCGCGCTGACCCCGGCGCCGACCTTGACCACCACGCCGGCCGCTTCGGTGCCGAGGCCGCTCGGCAGGCTGGCCGGCGCGTACAGCCCGCTGCGCACATAGGTGTCGATGTAGTTGATGCCGATCGCCTTATTCTCGATCTGCACTTCGCCGGCAGCCGGATCGAGGGGTATAAAATCAACGTATTGTAAGACTTCCGGTCCGCCGACGGCGGAGAATTGAATGCGCTTGGCCATAGGATTACCTCGTTGGAGTGTCTGATTTCACCCTATTCTTTTTAGTATCGGAGATCCAGTTCGCCCGTGCGGGGTTCAATACCTTTTTTGCATCGGTTATGACGCAAAAATCACGTATACTCTCGCGTCAGGATCCTTCATTCGCAACCGGATAAAGACTACGTTTCATGGCAGGAAAAAAACCAACCAACAAAACAAACGCGGACGAAACCAGAGAGCGTTCCAGAGATCGTCAGATGGAAGGGCTGAAGATGCCGCCGCACTCGCTGGAGGCCGAGCAGTCGGTGTTGGGCGGTTTGATGCTGGATAACGAGCGTTGGGACAACGTGGCGGAACGCGTGGTCGCCAACGACTTCTTCAGCCGCCCGCATCGCCTGATCTTTACCGAGATGCAGCGTCTGCTGGAGATGAGCAAGCCTATCGACCTCATCACCCTGTCCGAATCGCTTGAACAGAAGGGCGAACTGGACTCGGTGGGGGGCTTCGCCTACCTGGCCGAGCTGTCGAAAAACACCCCGAGCGCCGCCAACATCGGCGCCTACGCCGACATCGTGCGCGAGCGCGCGGTGGTGCGCGAAATGATCTCGGTGGCTAACGAAATCGCCGACGCCGGCTACGATCCGCAGGGGCGCAGCAGCGAAGACCTGCTCGATCTGGCGGAATCCCGCGTATTCCAAATCGCCGAGAACCGCGCCAGCAAAGACGAGGGCCCGAAGGGCATCGAACGCATCCTGGAAGACACCGTCTCGCGCATCGAACAGCTGTATCAGCAGCCGCATGACGGCGTGACCGGGGTCGATACCGGCTATCAGGACCTCAACAAGAAAACCGCGGGCATGCAAAAGTCCGATCTGATCATCGTCGCCGCCCGTCCATCGATGGGGAAAACCACCTTCGCCATGAACCTGTGCGAAAACGCCGCGATGACCCAGGAGAAACCGGTGCTGATCTTCAGCCTGGAGATGCCCGGCGAGCAGATCATGATGCGTATGCTGGCGTCGCTGTCGCGCGTGGATCAGACGCGCATCCGTACCGGCCAGCTCGACGACGAGGACTGGGCGCGCATTTCCAGCACCATGGGCATCCTGCTGGAGAAGCGCAACATGTACATCGACGACTCCTCCGGCCTGACGCCGACCGAAGTGCGCTCGCGCGCGCGGCGCATTTTCCGCGAGCACGACGGGCTTAGCCTGATCATGATCGACTACCTGCAGCTGATGCGCGTGCCGGCCTTGTCCGACAACCGTACGCTGGAGATCGCCGAGATTTCGCGCTCGCTGAAGGCGCTGGCGAAAGAGCTGCAGGTGCCGGTGGTGGCGCTGTCGCAGCTGAACCGAAGCCTGGAGCAGCGCGCCGACAAACGCCCGGTCAACTCCGACCTGCGTGAATCCGGCTCCATCGAGCAGGACGCCGACCTGATTATGTTCATCTATCGTGATGAGGTGTATCACGAGAACAGCGATCTGAAAGGGATCGCGGAAATTATTATCGGTAAGCAGCGTAACGGCCCAATCGGCACCGTGCGCCTTACCTTTAACGGCCAGTGGTCGCGTTTCGATAACTACGCGGGGCCACAATACGATGACGAATAATCAGCTAAGGAACTGAAATGAAAGCGGCAACCGCTGTAATCGACCGCCGCGCTCTGCGACATAATCTGCAACAGGTGCGCCGCCAGGCGCCGCAAAGCCGCCTGATTGCCGTTGTGAAAGCAAACGCTTATGGACATGGCCTGCTGGAAACAGCACACACCCTGCAAGACGCCGACTGCTACGGCGTAGCGCGCATCGGCGAGGCGCTGATGCTGCGCTCCGGCGGCATCGTCAAGCCGATCCTGCTGCTGGAAGGCTTCTTCAGCGCCGAAGACCTGCCGGTGCTGGTGGCGAACAACATCGAAACCGCGGTGCACAGCATCGAACAGCTCGAGGCGCTGGAACAGGCCGAGCTGGCGCGCCCGGTGCCAGTGTGGATGAAGCTCGATACCGGCATGCATCGGCTGGGGGTGCGTCCCGAACAGGCGGAGGCGTTTTATCAGCGTCTGTGCGCCTGCCGCAACGTGGCGCAGCCGGTCAATATCATGAGCCACTTCAGCCGCGCCGACGAGCCGGGCTCCGACGCCACGCTGAAACAGATCGCCTGCTTCGAGCAGTTCGCGCGCGGCAAACCGGGCCAGCGCTCGGTCGCCGCCTCCGGCGGCACGCTGCTGTGGCCGGACGCCCACAACGAGTGGGTGCGCCCCGGCATCATTCTGTACGGCGTGTCGCCGCTGGATAACGGCAGCGGCGCCGAGCATGGTCTGCAGCCGGCGATGACGCTGAAATCCAGCCTGATCGCGGTGCGCGAGCACAAGGCTGGTGAAGCGGTGGGCTATGGCGGCACCTGGATCAGCCCGCGCGATACTCGCCTTGGCGTGGTGGCGATGGGGTACGGCGACGGCTACCCGCGCAGCGCGCCGACCGGCACGCCGATCCTGATCAACGGCCGCGAAGTGCCGATCGTCGGCCGGGTGTCGATGGACATGATTTCGGTCGATCTCGGGCCGGACGCCGCCGATAAGGTGGGGGATGAAGCGGTGCTGTGGGGGCCGGCGTTGCCGGTCGAGCGCATCGCCGCCTGTACCGGCATCAGCGCTTATGAACTGATCACCAAGCTCACGCAGCGCGTGGCGATGGAATACATCGGCGACTGATACGCCGCAGGGGCCGACGCGCGTCGGCCCCGTTTCTCAGCGGGTTACTTCTTTACCGCCAACCACTTGTCGATAACCTTCTGATACTCGCCGGTCGCCTTGGCCAGGTGCAGCCACTGATCCACATACAGTTTCCAGCTCAGATCGTCGCGCGGCAGCATGTAGGCCTTTTCGCCGTACTGCATCGGTTTGGTCGGATTCACCGCGCACAGCTTCGGATAGCGCTTCTGCTGGTACAGCGCCTCGGAGGCGTCGGTGATCATCACGTCCGCCTTGCGATCCACCAGCTGCTGGAAAATGCTCATGTTGTCGTGCGTCAGCGTCAGCTTGGCTTTTGGCAGATAGGCGTGCACGAAGGCTTCGTTGGTGCCGCCCGCCGGTTCCAGCAGACGCACCGACGGTTTGTTGATCTGTTCTATCGTGCGGTATTTCTTCACGTCGGTGCAGCGCACCAGCGGAATTTTGCCGTCGGTATCCAGCTTGTCGGCGAAGAACACCTGTTTTTGTCGCTCCAGCGTGACGGAAATGCCGCCCATGGCGATGTCGCACTTGCCGGAGGCGAAGTCCGGCGTCAGGGTTTTCCAGCTGGTTTTCACCCACTTCACCTTGGCGCCGAGGCTCTTCGCCAGCGATTCCGCCATGTCGATATCGATGCCTTCATAGCTGCCATCTTCCTTGAGGAAGGTGTAGGGCTTGTAGTCGCCGGTGGTGCAGACCTCCAGGGTCTTTTGCTGCAGCACTTTGTCCAGGTGTGATTGCGCGCCGGCGCTGCCGGCGGCGAGCAGCAGCGCGAGAGGGAGTAACTTTTTCATCTGGCGTCCTTTTTATACATTCGTGGTTTTATGCGTTACTTCGCCGTTAATTGTCGTTTGCCTGCATGAGTTAGCCGTTTTTTATGCCGCTTACCGGCGAAAACGCCGGGCGTTGCTGCTGTACGCGATTTAAGCGCCAGGGTGTGACGTCGGCAACGGTAAAAAAACTGGTAGGCTGTAACGTCAACATTTATTAACACAGTTTACAGGTGGCTATGTACAACATTGACGATTTTGATATGAAAATCCTGACGCTGTTACAGGCCAACGGCCGTTTGACCAATCAGGAGCTGAGCGAACTGGTGGGGCTTTCCGCTTCCCAGTGTTCACGGCGGCGCATCAGCCTGGAGCAGGCGCAGCTGATCCGCGGCTACCACGCGCGGCTGGCGCCGGAGGCGGTCGGCCTGGGGCTGGTGGGGCTGATTGAAGTCAGCCTGATCACGCACGCTCAGGAGCAGATCGACAGCTTTCATCAGATGCTGGAGGACGTGGACGCGATCCTGGACGCTTACAAGACCACCGGCGACGCCGATTACCTGCTGAAAGTGGCGGTGGCGGACCTGCCGGCGCTGAGCGAGTTCATCAGCCAGACGCTGTCGCCGCACAAAAGCGTGGCGCATATCAAAACGGCGGTGGTGCTCAATCGCATCAAGGAAAACGGTTTGTTGCCGGTGACGCGAGAAAGCTGAAACCGAATGCGCTTTTCCGTCTATATTAGGAACGTAACGCTGTGCCCAAACCACAATAAATAAACCAGGAGAAAAAAACGTGTTCCAGAACGTTGACGCCTATGCCGGCGATCCCATTCTGTCGCTGATGGAAAAATTCAAACAAGACCCGCGCGCGCACAAGGTGAACCTGAGCATTGGCCTGTACTACGATGCGCAGGGCGTCATTCCGCAGATGCGTGCGGTCGCCGCGGCGCAAGCGCAGTTGAACAGCGTCGAGCACGGCGCCTCGGTATACCTGCCGATGGAAGGGCTGCAATCCTACCGCACCGCCATCCAGCATTTGCTGTTCGGCGAGCAGCACCCGATGCTGCAGCAGGGGCGCATCGCCACCATTCAGACCGTCGGCGGTTCCGGCGCGCTGAAAGTGGGCGCCGACTTCCTGAAAAGCTACTTCCCGAATTCGCAGGTGTGGGTCAGCGATCCCACCTGGGAAAACCACGTCGCCATCTTCAGCGGCGCCGGTTTCAAGGTGAATGCCTATCCGTATTTTGACGGCGAAAGCTTGGGCGTGAAGTTCGACGCCATGCTGGCTGCGCTGAAACAGCTGCCGAAGCACAGCATCGCGCTGCTGCATCCGTGCTGTCACAACCCGACCGGCTCAGACCTGACTCCCGCCCAGTGGGACGAAGTGATCAAGGTGATCGCCGATCGTGAGATCATTCCGTTCCTCGACATCGCCTATCAGGGCTTCGGCGGCGGTATGGAGCAGGACGTCTACGCTATTCGCGCCATTGCGGCGGCCGGCTTGCCGTGCCTGGTGAGCAACTCGTTCTCGAAGATCTTCTCGCTGTACGGCGAGCGCGTCGGCGGCCTGTCGGTGGTGTGTGAAAGCGAAGAAGCGGCCGGGCGCGTGCTGGGCCAGCTGAAGGCGACCGTGCGCCGCAACTACTCGAGCCCGCCGAACTTCGGCGCGCAGCTGGTGGCCAAAGTGCTGAACGACGCTGAGCTGAAAACCCAGTGGCTCAATGAAGTGGAAAGCATGCGCACCCGCATTCTCGAAATGCGCCACGCGTTGGTGGACACCCTGAAGAGCGCGCTGCCGCAGCGCAACTTCGATTACCTGCTGGCGCAGCGCGGCATGTTCAGCTACACCGGCTTCAGCGCGGCGCAGGTCGATCGCCTGCGCGAAGAGTTCGGCGTTTACCTGATCCACAGCGGCCGCATGTGCGTGGCCGGCCTGAACCACGACAACGTGCGTCAGGTGGCCGAGGCGTTTGCCGCGGTGCAGTAACGCCTGTTAGTCTGAACGGACGTTCATCGGGAGCGATAGCGATATCGCTCCTTTTTTATTGCCGGCGCGCCGCCGAAGTTGCCGCAAACCGGAGAGAGAATATACTGATTGAGGGGCGCTCACTCATGTGGCATCAGCAAACGCTAATCCTCAGCGCAAAAGCGCGTGGCTTTCATCTGGTTACCGACGAGATCACCAACCAGTTAACCCACTTACACCGCCTGCAAACCGGCCTGCTGCATCTGTTGCTGCAGCATACCTCGGCCTCGCTGACGCTCAACGAGAACTGCGATCCCACGGTGCGAGCCGATATGGAGCAGCATTTCCTGCGTCAGGTGCCGGAAAACGCCCCCTATCAACATGACTACGAAGGGCCGGACGACATGCCGGCGCACATCAAATCCTCGCTGCTGGGCGCTTCCTTGACGCTGCCCGTCAGGCACGGGCGGCTGATGTTGGGCACATGGCAGGGCATCTGGCTGGGGGAGCACCGCATCCACGGCGGAGCACGCCGTATTGTGGCCACATTACAGGGGGAATAACCCAATGAATAACAGCGCATTGCTGGAGTACTGCATGGCGAAGCCGGGCGCGGAGCAAAGCGACCAGAACCAGTGGCAGGCCAGCCAGATAAAGGTGGGCGACGTGATGTTCGCCATGGTGTGCGAAGTGGAAGGGCGGCCGGCGCTGGCGGTCAAGTCCAGCCCGGAGCTGGCGGAAAGCCTGCGCGAACACCACCCTGAGATCGTCGCCTGCGACGGCCTGAACAAGGCGCACTGGAATACGGTATTTCTCGACGGCAACCTGCCGAACTCGCAGTTTTATACGTTGATCGACAGCTCCTATCAGCTGGTGGTGGAAGGCCTGCCCGAACACGTGCGCCAGGAACTGCGCGCCTGATTGCCGGGCGGCGCCGCCGCCCGTTTTCTCCTGCTTTCTCGCGTTAAACCGTGATCGCGGCTTTAAATTGGGAACGTTCCCTTTTTATTGCCGGGCTAAAGCGGCTACGCTTGGGCATTCAAGAAACGCGGATGAAGGAGGCCGACATGGCCATGAGCGAAGAAAAGCGCAAGATGATCGCCGGGGAACTGTACGACGCTGGCGATGAACTGCTGCGCAGCGAGCGTCGGCGCGCGCGCCAGATAACGCATCGCTACAACCACTCATCGCCGGAAGAGGGCGAGCTGCGCAAACAGTGGCTGGACGAGCTGCTGGGCGGCTATCAAGGTGGCGCCATCGAGCCGACGTTCCGCTGCGACTACGGCTATAACATCTATCTCGGCAAGAACTTCTACGCCAATTTCGACTGCGTGATCCTCGACGTGTGCGAGGTGCACATCGGCGACAACTGCCTGCTGGCGCCGGGCGTGCATATCTACACCGCCACCCATCCGCTGGACGCCGAGACCCGCGCCGGCGGCGCGGAGTTCGGCAAGCCGGTCAAGATTGGCGACAACGTGTGGATCGGCGGGCGCGCGGTGATCAATCCGGGGGTGACCATCGGCGATAATGCAGTCGTGGCCTCCGGCGCGGTGGTGACCAAAGACGTGCCGGCCAACTGCGTGGTGGGCGGCAACCCGGCGCGCGTGCTGAAAACGCTGTAAGCCCTCGGGCGGATTAAAACATGCTGCCATGGCGCTCGAAGCCGTGCATCTCGATGTCTTTGAGCGCCTTGAAGCGTTTGACCATCACCGCATGGTCTGACAGCAGATTGCTGATGCGAACAAACAGCTCCTTGTTCTCTTCTTCGCACTGCTCCAGCCAGGCCTGCGGATTCACGCCGTGCTGCATCCAGGGGCCGACGGCCAGCAGCCGCACCGTGTTGGCGTAGTTCGGGCACACCGCGAGCGCCACGCGATCGGCGGAATACTCCTGCGCGCGAGTGGTCGCCAGGCCGGGCAGCACCAGCGACTGCGGCACAACGCCGATCGCCAGACGCCACAGCGACACGTGCCGCAGCTTGTGATGGGCCAATTCATGGGCCAGCACGAACTCCACGATCTCCGGCGCGGTGGGCATCAGCATGGCGATTTCAGCATGGATCACCACGTAGCGCTGGCGGCGGTTGCATTCCAGCGCGAAGGCGTTGACCACGCCGTTGCCGTTGGTCAGATAAAGCTTGGGCAGCGTCTTGAGTTCCAGCCGACGGCCGATATCCTGATACAGCGCGAACAGTTCCGGAAATTGCGCCGGCCCGATGCGCAAGGCGTTGGATTTCGCCTGTGCGGCGAGATAGAAACGGTAAATATAGAAAGCGATCGGGATCAGCGGTAATAACGCGAGCAGGCTGAGGGTATCCAATGTTTCCTTGGCGTCGTCTCCCAACCCAAGTGCAGTTCCATCCGTATTTACCACGACGGCGGCGATGCCAAATAAAAAACCGAACAAGGTAATTATCGCCGATAGCCAGATCATCGGCATTTCCCAGCGGTGGCGAAATGCGGTGAAATTACGACATTCCGTCGCATGATGTTGACACATAAAATATCCTTAATAAGGGAAAGCCACGCCTGACATTGTCAGGTAAATAATGAATGTTTAATTATCCATCCGTTTACCTGACACTCAGCTAAACTGTAGTTCGTTTTTTAATCATGGCGTTTATCCCTTCCTGCACAGACTTAGGCAAAAACGTCAAAAACTGTAGCTGGCGCTGGTGAAGGCCATGCCCGAGGTGGTTTTCTCAACGATGGGGCTGTCGGCCGCGTCGCCCAGCAGGCGCGTTACGCCGACGCCGGCCTGGAAGGCCACGTTCGGTCGCCATTGGTAGTTGAGTGCGGCGGTGAGCGTCGCGTCCTTGAAGCCGCTGCCCGGCCGATACGCGCTGAAGGCGCTGTGCTGCGCCTGCTGCGACGTCACGCCGAAATAGCCGCGCTGATAGCCGCTGTTGGCCCAGGTGGTGGAGAGATTGCCGATAAGCGTCAGCTGTTCGCTGAGCGGATATTGCCCGGTCAGTCCGCTTTCCACATAGGCGGTGTGGCCCAGTTCTTCCCCGCCGTAGCTGCGTTTGCGCGTCGCCTGCATCCCTTTGACATAGGCGCGGAAGGGGTCGAGTTGGTAGCTCAGCTCAGCGCCGGCTTCCAGCGCGCCGCCCAGTTTGCCCATGCCTTTGAGCCGGGTGTTGCGCCCGCGCAAGGTTTTGATTTCCTCGTCACGGCCGGCGTCATAGTTGAGCAATAACGCGATGCCGACGGGCCCGGCGATGGGGAATTGCCAGCGCGCCCCTTCGCTGCCCGCGCTGAATTCTCCCCAACTGGCGTTTTGATAGCCGGCATTCACCTGATACAGCGGTTCAATGCTGTAAAAAGACGAGCCTTCATAGGCGGGAGCGACGGCGAGGCCGCCGGCGAGCGTTAAAGACGCTTCGCCGTCCTGCGCCTGACCGGCGAGGGGAAAAAGAAAGAGCAGGGCGGCGGCAGAGGTACCCAGTTTATTATCCACTTTAAACACCTTTATATCATCCCATTGAATAAACGGCCCGCAGGCCCGCGTTTAAATGACGGCTTATTGATAAACGCCATGTTTATATTGATTAATCGACAGGCGACGGCGCGCCATTGGCGTTATTTCACCGCAATAGTGAAACGCATGGGGAATAAACAAAAGCCAAACAAATGGCATGATGGGGCGAGTTTATTATTGGCTGGGTTCAAAGCGCCTGTTTTTAAAGGAATGATGCAGAGAAGGGTATTTAATGTTTCTCGCAGAGGGATAGGTTGATTGCTCAACGAGGTGGAATAGGGCGCCTCGTTGAGCGTATCATCCGCCGTTATTTTTCCAACAGCGGTTTCAGGAAGCGCGCGGTGTGCGATTTTTCACACTCGGCGACCGTTTCCGGCGTGCCGGCGACCAGGATCTCGCCGCCGCCGCTGCCGCCTTCCGGCCCCAGATCGACGATCCAGTCGGCGGTTTTGATCACGTCCAGGTTATGCTCGATGACCACGATGGTATTGCCCTGATCGCGCAGCTGATGCAGTACCGCCAACAGCTGTTGAATATCGGCGAAGTGCAGACCGGTGGTCGGCTCGTCGAGAATATACAGCGTCTGGCCGGTGCCGCGTTTCGACAGCTCGCGCGCCAGCTTGACGCGCTGCGCCTCACCGCCGGAGAGCGTGGTGGCCGACTGGCCGAGACGGATGTAGGACAGGCCGACATCCATCAGGGTTTGCAGCTTGCGCGCCAGCGCCGGCACCGCGTCGAAGAAATCGCGCGCTTCTTCGATGGTCATCTCCAGCACTTCGTGGATGCTCTTGCCTTTGTACTTCACTTCCAGCGTTTCGCGGTTATAGCGTTTGCCTTTGCACTGGTCGCACGGGACGTAGATGTCCGGCAGGAAGTGCATCTCGACTTTGATCACCCCGTCGCCCTGGCAGGCTTCACAGCGCCCGCCCTTGACGTTGAAGCTGAAGCGACCCGGCGTATAGCCGCGGCTGCGCGACTCCGGCACGCCGGCGAACAGCTCGCGCACCGGGGTGAAGATGCCGGTGTAAGTGGCCGGGTTGGAGCGCGGCGTGCGGCCGATCGGGCTCTGATCGATATCGATCACCTTGTCGAAATGTTCCAGGCCGGTCACTTCGCGGAACGGCGCAGGCTCGGCGATGGTGGCGCCGTTAAGCTGGCGCTGGGCGATCGGGAACAGCGTATCGTTGATCAGCGTCGACTTGCCGGAGCCGGACACGCCGGTGATGCAGGTAAACAGACCGACCGGCAGCGTCAGCGTCACGTCCTTCAGGTTGTTGCCGCGCGCGCCGCTCAGCTTCAGCACCTTGGTCGGATCGGCCTGCACGCGCTGCGCCGGGATGGCGATCTCGCGTTTGCCGCTGAGGAACTGGCCGGTCAGCGATTCCGGCTGCGCCATGATGTCATCGACGGTGCCTTCCGCCACCACCTGGCCGCCGTGCACGCCGGCGCCGGGGCCGATGTCGATCACGTGGTCGGCGGCGCGGATGGCGTCTTCGTCATGCTCCACCACAATCACCGTGTTGCCGAGGTTGCGCAGGTGGATCAGCGTTTCCAGCAGGCGCTCGTTGTCGCGCTGGTGCAGGCCGATCGACGGCTCATCCAGCACGTACATCACGCCCACCAAACCGGCGCCGATCTGGCTGGCCAAGCGGATACGCTGCGCTTCGCCGCCGGAGAGCGTTTCCGCCGAACGGGACAGCGACAGGTAGTTCAGGCCGACGTTCACCAGGAACTTCAGGCGATCGCCGATCTCTTTCAGCACTTTCTCGGCGATCTTGGCGCGCTGGCCGCTGAGCTTCATGTTCTGGAAGAACGTCATCGCATGGCCGATGCTCAGATCGGAGATCTCCGGCAGCGTGGTGTCTTCGACGAACACATTGCGCGCTTCTTCACGCAGGCGGGTGCCGTGGCACGAGGCGCAAGGGCGGTTGCTGATGAACTTCGCCAGCTCTTCGCGCACCGCGCTGGATTCGGTCTCTTTATAGCGGCGCTCCATGTTGTGCAACACGCCTTCGAACGGGTGGCGGCGCACGGTGGTGTCACCGCGATCGTTGATGTATTTGAATTCGATCGACTCTTTGCCGGAGCCGCTCAGCACCGCCTTCTGCACGTTGGCGCTCAAGGTGTTGAATGGCGCTTCGACGTCGAACTCATAGTGCTCCGCCAGCGAGCGCAGCATCTGGAAGTAATAGAAGTTGCGGCGATCCCAGCCGCGGATCGCGCCGCCGGCCAGCGACAGCTCGGGGTTTTGTACCACGCGATCCGGATCGAAGAACTGTTGCACGCCCAGGCCGTCGCAGGTCGGGCAGGCGCCGGCCGGGTTGTTGAAGGAAAACAGGCGCGGTTCCAGTTCGCGCATGCTGTAGCCGCAGATCGGGCAGGCGAAGTTGGCGGAGAACAGCAGCTCGTCCGCTTTTTCGTCGTCCATGTCCGCCACCACCGCGGTGCCGCCCGAGAGCTCCAGCGCGGTTTCGAACGATTCGGCCAGGCGCTGCGCCATGTCGTCGCGCACCTTGAAACGGTCGACCACCACTTCGATGGTGTGTTTTTTCTGCAGCTCCAGCTTCGGCGGATCGGACAGATCGCACACTTCACCGTCGATGCGCGCGCGGATATAGCCCTGAGCGGCCAGGTTTTCCAGCGTTTTGGTGTGTTCGCCCTTGCGATCTTTCACCACTGGCGCCAGCAGCATCAGGCGCTTGCCTTCCGGCTGGCTCAGCACGTTGTCCACCATCTGGCTGACGGTTTGCGCCGCCAGCGGCACATGGTGATCCGGGCAGCGCGGCTCGCCGACGCGGGCGAACAGCAGGCGCAGGTAGTCGTGGATCTCGGTGATGGTGCCGACCGTGGATCGCGGGTTGTGCGAGGTGGATTTCTGCTCGATGGAGATCGCCGGCGACAGACCTTCAATATGGTCGACGTCCGGTTTTTCCATCAGCGACAGGAACTGGCGCGCATAGGCGGAGAGTGATTCGACATAGCGCCGCTGCCCTTCGGCATACAGCGTATCGAAAGCCAGCGAAGACTTGCCGGAACCGGACAGGCCGGTGACGACGATCAGTTTGTCACGCGGGATGATCAGGTTGATGTTTTTCAGATTATGGGTTCGAGCACCACGAACTTCGATATTGTCCATTTACACTTCCCGTCTTGATGATACACCGCGCCTGTCGCGATTTTTGCGGGGGATTTTGTGATGGATCTCGCAAAAAACCGGCACAGCCAGGTCGAAACGCATAATTATGACACAAAAAAACCTGAATGGATATCCAGTATGCGAATGCAATAAGGTCGATCGGAAAGACAATTCTGGAATGCAATTCGCACTTATCAACACGGGTGTGGTTTCGTACTCAGCGTGGTAAACTGACGCGTTTATACTGTGTAGAAATCAATCATCGGGAGAAGTGCTCATGGCCAGCAGAGGCGTAAACAAAGTAATTCTGGTCGGGAATCTGGGTCAGGATCCAGAAGTCCGTTACATGCCGAACGGCGGCGCAGTGGCCAACATTACCCTGGCGACCTCCGAAAGCTGGCGTGACAAAGCGACCGGCGAACAGAAAGAGAAGACCGAGTGGCACCGCGTCGTGCTGTTCGGCAAACTGGCTGAAGTGGCTGGCGAATACCTGCGCAAAGGCTCTCAGGTCTACATCGAAGGCTCCCTGCAGACCCGTAAATGGCAGGATCAGAGCGGCCAGGATCGTTACACCACCGAGATCGTGGTTAACGTCGGCGGCACCATGCAGATGCTGGGCGGCCGTCAGGGCGGCGGCGCACCGGCCGGTCAATCTGCCGGCGGCCAGGGCGGTTGGGGCCAGCCTCAGCAGCCACAGGGCGGCAACCAGTTCAGCGGCGGCCAGCAGCAGTCTCGTCCGGCGCAGAACAGCGCTCCGGCGACCAGCAACGAACCGCCAATGGATTTCGACGACGATATTCCGTTCTGATCTCCGGCCGTTTGCAGCCAATAAAAAAGCCCCGCAAGGGGCTTTTTGCATTTTAGGGACGGTTACGCCGAGAAGCCGCCGTCGATGCTCAGGCTGGCGCCGGTGATGTAACCCGCCTGCGGGCCGGCCAGGTAAGCGACAAAACCGGCGATCTCTTCATCTTTACCGTAGCGGCCGATCGCCATCAGCTGCTTGAGCCGATCGGCGAACTCGCCGGCGTCCGGGTTCATTTCGGTGTCCACCGGGCCGGGCTGCACGTTGTTGACGGTGATGCCGCGCGGGCCGAGATCGCGCGCCATGCCTTTGGTCAGGCCGACCAGCGCCGATTTGCTCATCGCATACACCGCCGCGCCGCCGAACGGCACGCGTTCGGCGTTGGTGCTGCCGATGTGGATGATACGGCCGCCGTCATTCATGTGGCGCGCCGCCTCCTGGCTGGCGACGAATACGCTGCGCACGTTGACCGCCAGCATGCGATCCAGGTCGTCCAGCGCCAGTTCCTCGGTGCCGCCCAGCGTAAATACCCCGGCGTTGTTCACCAGAATATCCAGGTTGCCGAAGTGGCTCACCGCCTGGCGAACCGCCTGCTGCAGCGCCGCTGCATCGGCGCTGTCGGCCTTGATGGCGAGGGCTTTGCCGCCGGCGGCGGTCACGGCGCTCGCCACCGCTTCTGCGCGATCGGCCGAGGCGGCGTAGGTAAAGGCGACGGCGGCGCCTTCGTTCGCCAACCGTTTCACGATGGCGGCGCCGATGCCGCGGGAGCCGCCCTGAACGAATGCGACTTTGCCTTGCAGAGGTTGTGCTGTCGTCATGCTATTTCTCCAAAATGGGTGAGGGTATTGCGCTGTCATTAGTATGGGTGAAATGAATGGCGATCACTGTCCACAAAGAGCTCTGGCCGCCTGAAACGAGAAAAGCCCCTTGCGGGGCTTCTTTCTTCCGTCGATTGGCTGTCCGACGATCAGTTAAAGATTTCTGCGGTGCCGTACAGTTTGTTTTGGCCGCCGGCGGCGACGATGCGGTAGGAACTGGCGCCCGACGCGGCGGCTTTGCTGGCCAGTTCGCTTTCCAGCGCGCTCAGGTTGGCGGCGCCGCTCACGGTGACTACGCCGATTTTCTGCGCGTCTGCGGCTGGCTGGCTGGTTGGCAGGTCAGCGGCGAAGGTAGCGAAAGAAGCAGTAGCCAGCAGTGCAGCGGTAGCAAAAATTTTGACGTTTTTCATGATGTGTTCCTCAGAGTATTTATTAGGTGAGAGCACGTTGTCTCTCGATGTGTTAAATACTAGTGCACCGGGTGTGAATAAAAAATCGGAGAGTTTTGAGTATCTCTGTCAAATAAATTGACGGTTTTTCAGCCGTTGGCGTGCGGCAAAAATTGCCACTACCCTTTACAGACGATCCTTAACCGGAGAAGCGTCATGACGGTAAACGCGTTTATCGGCAGCTGGGCGTTGGTGTCGTCGGCGTTCAAAAACCAGAACGGCGAGCTGAATTACCCGCTGGGCGAGCAGGTGTTGGGGCGCATCCACTATGAGGCCAACGGCACGATGGCGGCGCAGCTATACAGCGCCGTGCGGCCGCGTTTCGTCGCCGACGATTTGGCGCAGGGATCCGAGCGGGAGATCCATGCCGCCTTCATCAATATGATTTGCTATTTCGGCCGTTATCAGGTGGAAGAAAGCGAGCAACGGGTGGTGCATCAGGTTGAAGGCTGCTCGTTCCCCAATTGGATAGGCAGCCGTCAGGTGCGCTTTTACGCCTTTAACGCCGATCGGCTGATGTTGCGCACGGCGCCGCTGCAGCTCGGCAACGGCGTGCAGATCGGCGAACTGGTGTGGCAGCGGACAGGAGCGTCATCATGATCATTGTTCATCATCTCAATCACTCGCGGTCGCAGCGCATTCTGTGGTTTTTGGAAGAGCTGGGCGTGCCCTATCAGGTGCAACGCTACGAGCGCGATCCGCACACTCTGCTGGCGCCGCCGGCGCTGAAAAAGATCCACCCGCTGGGCAAATCGCCGGTGATCGTCGATGGCGATCTGACGCTGGCGGAATCCGGCGCCATTATCGAATACTTGCAGGAAGCCTACGACGCACAGGGCATGTTTATGCCGACGGACTTCCACGCGCGCCAGCAATACCGCTACTGGTTGCACTACGCTGAGGGATCGCTGATGCCGCTGTTGGTGATGAAGCTGGTGTTCAGCCGTCTCGGCCAGCCGCCGATCCCCTGGCTGCTGCGGCCGGTGGCGGGCGCGATCGGCAAGGGCGTACAGCGCGAATACCTCGACAAACAGATCGCGCCGCACTGCGAGTATCTCGAACAGCACCTGAACAAGGGCAGCTGGTTCGTCGGCAACGATTTCAGCGCGGCTGACATACAGATGAGCTTCCCGCTCGAGGCGATGGCGGCGCGCGGCGCGTTGGACAATTGCCCGAAACTGCGCGGCTTCCTGCAGCGCATCCACGCCCGGCCCGCTTACCAGCGGGCGCTGGAACAGGGCGGCCCTTACGACCTGCTGAGTTAAGTGGATGGGCTATACTCGATGGGGTCATTCTTCATCGGAGGTAGCCCATGGCTACGCAAATCTTCGTAAATCTGCCCGTACGCGATCTGCCTGCCTCAATGGCGTTTTTCACCCAGCTCGGCTTCAGCTTCAACCCGCAATTTACCGACGATACCGCCGCCTGCATGGTGGTCAGCGACACGATTTACGTGATGCTGCTGACCCACGACAAATTCAGGATGTTTACCCCGAACCCGATCGGCGACGCCAAACAGGCCACCGAAGTGTTGGTGTGCCTGTCGCAACCCAGCCGGGCGGCGGTGGACGAACTGGTGCGCAAGGCGATCGCCGGCGGCGGCAATACCTATCATCCGCCGCGGGACTATGGCGTGATGTACGGCCACGGATTTCAGGACCTGGACGGCCATATCTGGGAATTGATGTATATGGATCCCGCAGCGGTGCAGGCGCAATAAGATCGCCGTGAAGCAGGTCGGCAGGGGCGCCGGATCGCCCCGTCTTTTCGCGCAGAAGCCCTTCCCGCCGCTTTCTGCATAAATTGCCGCGATCTTTAGTTGATTAGACGCTAGGGAAGGCAGGATAATCGTTTGCCTTGAATAAACCACCATAAATCACCCGTACCGCGCGCTGCGAGTTAAACGTTTGCCTTGGTGCGCATCGCCGTTGGCGGTGCGACGGAAGGGCAAGGAAGCGGAACGTGACGTAAACGATTACGTGGCGATCAGGCGCGGGCGAGATTACAGGCCTGCTGCGACGGGCCGATTCATGAAACACAGGGGAAGTAACCTATGTCGAACTCTCAAGCGAACCACGCCGCAAAACCAACCGGCGGGCTTGATGGCTATTTTAAAATTTCCGCGCGCGGCAGCAGCGTGCGTCAGGAGGTGGTGGCGGGGCTGACCACCTTCCTGGCGATGGTGTACTCGGTGATCGTGGTGCCGAGCATGCTGGGCAAAGCGGGCTTCCCGCCGGCGGCGGTGTTCGTTTCCACCTGTCTGGTGGCCGGTCTGGGCTCGCTGCTGATGGGGCTGTGGGCTAACCTGCCGATGGCCATCGGCTGTGCGATCTCGTTGACCGCCTTTACCGCTTTCAGCCTGGTGCTCGGCCAACATATCAGCATTCCGGTGGCGCTGGGCGCGGTGTTCCTGATGGGCGTGCTGTTCACCGTCATCTCGGTCACCGGCATCCGCGCCTGGATCCTGCGCAACCTGCCGATGGGCGTGGCGCACGGCACCGGCATCGGCATCGGGCTGTTCCTGCTGCTGATCGCCGCCAACGGCGTCGGCCTGGTGGTGAAGAACCCGCTGGATGGCTTGCCGGTGGCGCTCGGCGCGTTCACCTCTTTCCCGGTCGTCATGACGCTGGTCGGCCTGGCGGTGATCTTCGGCCTGGAGAAACTGCGCGTGCCCGGCGGCATTCTGCTGGTGATCATCGCCATTTCCATCATCGGCCTGATCTTCGACCCGGCGGTGAAATATCAGGGGCTGTTCGCCATGCCGAGCCTAGCGGACGCTGACGGCAAATCGTTGATCTTCAGCCTGGATATCATGGGCGCATTGCAGCCGGTGGTGTTGCCGAGCGTGCTGGCGCTGGTGATGACCGCGGTGTTCGACGCCACCGGCACCATCCGCGCGGTAGCCGGGCAGGCCAACCTGCTGGACAAAGACGGCCAGATCATCAATGGCGGCAAGGCGCTGACCTCAGATTCCCTGAGCAGCATCTTCTCCGGGCTGGTGGGCGCCGCGCCCGCCGCGGTCTACATCGAGTCCGCCGCCGGCACCGCCGCGGGCGGCAAGACCGGCCTGACCGCCACCGTGGTCGGCGTTCTGTTCCTGCTGATCCTGTTCCTGTCGCCGCTGGCCTATCTGGTGCCGGTCTACGCCACCGCGCCGGCGCTGATGTACGTCGGCCTGTTGATGCTGAGCAACGTCACCAAGCTGGACTTCAACGACTTCGTCGACGCGATGGCCGGCCTGCTGTGCGCCGTGTTCATCGTGCTGACCTGCAACATCGTCACCGGCATCATGCTGGGCTTCAGCTCGCTGGTCATCGGCCGCATCTTCTCCGGCGAATGGCGCAAGCTGAACATCGGCACCGTGCTGATCGCCGTGGCGCTGGTGGCGTTCTACGCCGGCGGCTGGGCGATTTAAGCCTCTTGGGTTTCCCTCGCCCATCGGGCGGGGGAGCCTGTGACGGCAATTCCCTTCTTAAGATAAGTCTTCTTCTGCTCTGCACCGCGTTTTGAAAGGCACAACAAGCTTTAACGGCTGTAAAAAAAGTGATCTACTATCGGGACCAACGCAGGCCCTGAGCCGATGTCGTCTGAATCGTAGAGTCTAAGGAAAGCATGGAAATCTTTTTTACAATCCTCATTTTGATCCTGGTGGTCTCCCTGTCCGGGGTGGTGACGCGCATGTTGCCGTTCCAGGTGCCGCTGCCGCTGATGCAAATCGCCATCGGGGCCCTGTTGGCCTGGCCGCATTTCGGGCTGCACGTCGATTTTGATCCCGAACTGTTCCTGGTGCTGTTCATCCCGCCGTTGCTGTTCGCCGACGGCTGGAAAACGCCGACGCGCGAGTTCCTGCATCACGGGCGTGAAATTCTCGGCCTGGCGCTGGTGCTGGTGCTGATCACCGTGGTCGGCGTCGGTTATCTGATCTACGCCATGGTGCCGGGCATTCCGCTGGTGGCGGCCTTCGCGCTGGCGGCGGTGCTGTCGCCGACCGATGCCGTGGCGCTGTCCGGCATCGTCGGCAAAGGGCGGATTCCCAAGCCGATCATGGGCGTGCTCGAGGGCGAGGCACTGATGAATGACGCGTCTGGCCTGGTGTCGCTCAAGTTCGCCATCGCGGTGGCGATGGGCACGATGGTGTTCACCGTGGGCGGCGCGACCCTTGAATTCCTCAAAGTGGCGATCGGCGGCCTGTTGGCCGGCGTGGCGGTCACCTGGACTTACAGTAAATCGCTGCGGGTGATGAGCCGCTGGAGCGGCGACGATCCGGCGACCCAGATCGTGTTCCTGCTGCTGCTGCCGTTCGCGTCCTACCTGATCGCCGAACATATCGGCGTTTCCGGCATCCTGGCGGCGGTGGCGGCGGGGATGACCATCAGCCAATCCGGCGTGATCCGCAACGCGCCGCTGGCGATGCGCCTGCGCGCCAACAGCGTGTGGGCGATGCTGGAATTCGTGTTCAACGGCATGGTGTTCATCATGCTGGGCCTGCAGCTGCCGGGCATTCTTGAAACCTCCATCCTGCAGGCGGAGCTGGATCCGACCATCCAGACCTGGTATCTGTTCGCCGACGTGGCCACCATCTACGCCGCGCTGCTGGTGCTGCGTTTCACCTGGCTGTGGGTGATGAAGAAGGCCAGCAACCGCTTTATGAAAAAGCGTCCGCTGCAGTTCGGCGATTACAGCACGCGTGAGCTGTGGGTGGCGTCGTTCGCCGGGGTGCGCGGGGCGATTACCCTGGCCGGCGTGCTGTCGATACCGCTGTTGCTGAGCGACGGCACCGCCTTCCCGGCGCGCTATCAGCTGGTGTTTATCGCCGCCGGGGTGATCCTGCTGTCGTTGATTGTCGGCGTGCTGGCGTTGCCGCTGCTGTTGCGCGGCGTGCAGGTGACCGACAAGAGCGCCAGCAAGCAGGAAGAGCGCATGGCGATCGCCATGGCGGCCGAGGTGGCGATCGAGAGCGTGAATAAAATGGAAGAGCGCCTGGTCGCCGATACCGAAGAGAACCTCGATCCGCAGGTGTTGAAAGAGGTCAGCTCGAGGGTGACGGGCATGCTGCGGCGGCGTATCGCGTCGAAAGACGATATCGAGAATGCGCTGGCGATGGAAAACCTCGAGCGGCGTTTCCGCCTGACGGCGCTGCGCGCCGAGCGCGGCGAGCTGTACCACCTGCGCGCCACGCAGAAAATCAGCAACGAGACGCTGCAAAAACTGCTGCACGATCTCGATTTGCTCGAAGCGCTGTTGATCGAGCGCGAGGGGTAAACGCAGAGGGAGGAATAAACGTTTTTCCTCGTTATCCCCATCCTGAAGGGCCGCCTGTGCGGCCCTTGTTTTTTGGCTACTTGACCGGCGGCCAGTAGTCGCGGCAGCAGGCGATCCAGGCCTGCGCGCTGTGCGATAAATAGCTGCCCTGGCGCCAGATCAGGCCGATTTTCCATTCCATGCGCGGTTCCAGCGGCAGCCAGACCAGGTTTTCCTTATCCAGCCAGCGGCAAACCGGCTCCGGCAGCATGGCGATGCCCACGCCGGCCTGCACCATCGAGGCGAGGAAGTCCCATTGGCCGCTGCGCACCGCGATTTGCGGTTCAAAACCGGCCAGGCGAAACGCCTTCATCAGCATCTTGTACAGCGCAAAGTCTTCGTTATAAATCAGGATCGGGCTGTCGGCCAATTCGGCGATATTGATGCTGGTGCGGTTGAGCCACTGCGGCGTGCGCGGCGCCACCACGCACATCGGGTGGCCCAGCAGCGGCAGAAAGGTCAGCGGCTGCTCCGAGTCGAAGGGCAACACCGTCATCGCCAGATCCAGTTCGCCGGACATCACCGCCTGTTCGACCGACAGCCCGCCCAGCTCGGAAATCTTCAATTCGATGCCGGGGTAGGTCTGACGAAAGCGGCGGATCAGATCGGCGATCTGCCTGCCGACCATCGGCGGAATGCCCAGCCGCAACACGCCCTTTTTCACCGAGCTGATGTCTTCCAGCTCCGCCTCCAACTGGCGGAATTCGTCGAGGATCGTCAGGCCGCGCTGATACACCGCCTGGCCGCTGTCGGTCAGGCGCAGCTTGCGGCCTTCGCGGATCAGCAGCGTGCATTCCAGCTCCTCCTCCAGATGCCGCAGCATTTTGCTGATGGTGGGCTGGGTGACGAACAGTTTTTCCGCCGCGCGGGTGAAGCTTTGCTGGCGCACCACTTCAACGAAGTAGCGCAGGGTGCGGACATCCACGTTAGGGTTCTCCTTGGGGACGCTACCGGCGGGAAACTATTCCCGGACGGCATGATGTCGATAATTTTAATTCATTTCAGGCGTGGTTTCCCGGCTGCGTATACTGTAGGCCGTCAATTATTGTTTGAGGTCATCTTTCATGTCTCTGGCGTTACGCCGCGTTGCCCCCTCCCTGCTGACCCGTTTGCAGGTGCCGATTCAGGTGGCGTTGTATGCGGCGCTGTTCCTGATCGCCGATCGCCTGGTGCAACAATTCCACCTGCCGCTCCCCGCCAATATCGTCGGCATGCTGATGCTGCTGGCGCTGATCCTGCTGCGCATTCTGCCGCTCAGCTGGGTCAAGGCCGGCTCCCGCTGGCTGCTGGCGGAAATGCTGCTGTTTTTCGTGCCGGCGGTGGTGGCGGTGGTCAACTATGCCCAGCTGCTGATGGTCGAGGGCTGGAAGATCTTTCTGGTGATCGCAGTCAGCACCATGCTGACGCTGGGCGCCACCGGGCTGGTGGTGGACAGGGTGTATCGGCTGGAGATTTGGCTGCAGCGGCGGAAGCAGCGCCATGAATGATTTTATCCTTAGCCTGGCCTGTTTTCTGGCGACGCTGGCGCTGTATTTCGCCAACAAGAAACTCTATCGCCGCCGCCGCACGTTGCTGCTGATGCCGCTGGTGCTGACGCCGATGATTCTGGTGCTGCTGCTGGTGGTCACCCATATCTCCTATCAGGACTACATCGGTGAAACCCACTGGCTGCTGTGGCTGCTGGGGCCGGCGACCATCGCCTTCGCGGTGCCGGTGTACGAGAACCTGCATATCATCCGTCGCCACTGGCTGTCGCTGACCGCCGGGGTAACGACCGCGGTGCTGGTGGCGGTGTACAGCTCGGTGTGGCTGGCGCGCCTGTTGACGCTGCCGGAAGAGGTGCAGCGCAGCCTGGCGGTGCGGTCGATCACCACGCCGTTCGCGCTGGAGGCCGCCAAACAGATGGGCGGGCAGCCGGATCTGGTGGCGCTGTTCGTGGTGATCACCGGGGTGTTCGGCATGGCGGTGGGGGATATTTTGTTTTTGCGGCTGGCGGTGCGCAGCCGTCTGGCGAAGGGCGCCGGATTTGGCGCCTCGTCGCACGGCGCCGGCACTGCCCGCGCCTATGAGCTGGGTCCGCAGGAGGGCGTGGTGTCGAGTTTGGTGATGATGCTGGCCGGCATCATCACGGTCGTGGCCGCGCCATTGATCGGCCGGCTGATGTGGTAAGACCTCTTGGGGCGGGCTCTGCCGCCCCATTGACATTGTCTGCGGTTGGGAACGGTGCCGTTGATTTGCGCACGAAAAAACGCAAAATTTTTTCAGCATAATTTTTCCCATTGTTATAACAAAAAGCGATAGAGCCGCCGCCGATAAAACCGGGCATAAATTTCGATGACAATGAATTAATTAAATTATTAATTATTTTTTTTCAAACAATAAAGTATAACTTATTGATATGGAGAGGCTCTTATCGTAAGAATTGCTGCATATTAATCTCGATGAATAATACAAAAAAATATTAATTATTCTCTAATCATCTCAGGTTAATACAAGTTCAATACCCTCGTCATCCCTGAGTAATATCGGGGAAATAAAATGGTCATTTATTCCCTTTCGCACGTTTCGCCAAAAAAAATATCCTCTCCTATACTTCACAGCTCAGCAAATTGAGGCGCAGGGGGGACCTCTGGATTAGCCATTCTATCCTTTCTTAGTTGGGGGAGACCCAGCTTTTCTACGGTTTTTTTATTCTGACTTGAACTGTCGGGCGGCCAGTCTTTGCCTAAATCCTGACGGTCTATTTCATTAACGTAATGAAAACGTGCTAGAGAATATTATGAACAAACAAACTGATGTGAAGAGTGGGGAATTCCGTGCAGGGTCTCAGGCCGCAACGGAGAAAGTTGAGCTGCATGAAATAACAACCGCCCAGCGTGAACTCTGGCTGGGGGAAAACATCTCCAAAGATTTGTCGTTCAATATCTGGGGCTACGGACAGGTCGACGGGCCGCTCAACGTTAAACTGCTGCGGCAAGCCATCGACGCCATCGTCGAAGAAACGCCGGCTCTGCAAGCGCATTTTGTGGAAAAAGACGGTGAGCTTTATCAATACCGCGCGCCACGTACACATGAGCCGCTGTTCACGCTCGATCTCAGCAAGGAGCCCGATCCACTGCAGGCGGCCAGACGTTGGATGGTGGCGGATTCGGCGCTGCCGCGCCGCGCTACGGGAGAAGAACCTTTTAGTTTTTATGTCATTACGCTCGCACCGCAGCGCTACATCCTCTATCGCCGTTTCCACCATATGATCACCGACGGCCGCAGCGCTGAGGAAGTGATGCGGCGCATCGCGGCTTACTATAACGCGCTGGCGTCCGGCGGCGTCATCCCTGAATTCGCCAACTGCAATTTCTCTCTGCTGTATGAAAACGACATCAAGTACCGCGACTCTTCGCGCTTTTCTTCCGATCAGGCGTTTTGGCGGGAATACACCGCCGCCGCGCCGCAGAGCTTGTCACGCAGGGCCGTATTGACGCCGGACGCTGCGATGCACCACAACACGCAGCTGCTGGAAAAAGACGCCCTGGATCGGCTGCAGCGGCAGGCCGACAATATCGGCGTACACCGTGCGCATATATTGGCCGCCGCCGTAGCATTATGTTTCTACAGCTTAACCGGCAGCGAATATCTTAATTTCAGCATGCCGGTGACCGGGACAAGGGAACGAAACAGTATTGGTATGACCTCTAACGTTGTCCCTTTGATTATTAAGGTTGAACCTCAACTAAGTCTGGCTGAATTTATCCAGAAAGTGGCGGCTGAAATAGCGAAAGTGGTTCGCCATCAATTATATCGCGGGGAGGATATTCGGCGTGATAATGGCGCGACGGATTCCGCCTGGTTTGGCCCTTCAATTAACATCGTTTCTTTCGACCACGGCGATCCTTTCTGGGGATGCCGCACCCGTTGGTATTACGGTGGCAATATTCCGTCCGGCGATCTACAGATTATGCTGTATGAAGACCAGCAGGCGAATGAACTGGACGTCACTTTTTCTGACGCCGCCTATGCAAATTCATTAGACGATCTGGATGTTTTGCAGCGTCGTTTCCAGTTCATTTTACGCGCGCTGAACGCTTCAACGACGGGAACGATCGAGGCGTTGGATCGGCAAGTGGCGACGTTGGCGGATGCCGGGGCCGGCGGCAGCTTTTACGCCAACCGGCGGCAACCGCCTGCCGGCGGCATCATCCGTTGGGATCGCCCGGCTCAGGCGCTGCAGCGCCTGGTGAGCTCGCTGAGCCATGGCGCGGGATGCGCGGCGAAGATACTGTTGGCGGAGCGCGTGCTGGGCGTGACGACGCTGCTGGCGGTGAGCGATGAACGCCAGGCCGAACCCGGCACCCTGCTGCGCATTGAGACCGACGGCTGGGAGATCGCCGCGCATCCCGGCGTGGTGCGCGTCGGGCCGTTCTTGCGCGCCGACGGCTCGATTCAGCCGGGTGATGCGCTGGCGCAGGCCTGCGGCCTGTCTGTCGGCTCGGTCTTGCCGACGCTTAGCGATGCCGAAGCTTCGCTGTTAGGCGCGGCGTATGGCGCCAGCGCCGACAGCGCCGCTTTCTGGCAACCGCGTCTGACACGCTTTTATCCGGCGCCGTTCCCGCCAGGGCCTGACCGCCGGGCGGACCTTCCCGCACGCTGGCAGGCCACGGCCTGGCAGCGCCTGGAAAAGATTGCCGGCGAGCAGGTGCTGGCGGCAGCAACCCTCTATCTGGCGCGCATGTGTAATGAAACCGATTTTCAGCTGGGTTGGATTACGTCGAACGATCGGGATTGGGGACGTTGGGCTCACCTGAGCGCGCGCGTGCTGCCGCTGCAGGTCTCAGTTGATCACTCCTACAATTTCCAGCAGGCATTGGCCGCGCTGGAACAAGAATACGGCCGGTTGCGCGCTCATGCTGATTATCATCCCGCGTTGCTGACGGGCGATGCGGATCTGCGGGCGCCCCAAGCTTGGCCGACGGCGGTATCGATCGTCAGCCGGCGTTCAGAGACAGGGTTGCAGCCTGAAGACGAGGGCTTGGCTGCCATCATGGCTTCCGGCTCGCGCGCGGTATTGCAAATCTGCAAGGCTGACGGCGCCTTCCGTTGGGTATACGACGCCGCCTCAGTGGCTGACGAACAGATGTTGCGTGCGACGCAACATCTGCTGATGCTGCTCAACGACGCGGTGAGAGCGGGCTCTCATCGTCGCACCATCGGCGAACTCAATCTGGTTTCCGAGGAAGAACGCACGCAGTTGCTGCAGGGCCTCAATCACACCGTTGCTTCGCACTCGCCGGCGGCGTGTCTGCATCGGCTGTTCGAAGCGCAGGTCAAACGCACGCCAGATGCGACGGCGATGACATACGGCGACGACAGCCTGACTTACGCTGAATTGAATACCTGGGCGAACCGATGGGCCCATCGGCTGGTAGAGCTTGGCGTACAACCGGACAGTCTGGTGGCGCTGTGCGCCGGACGCGGTCTGCCGATGCTGGCCGGGTTGCTGGGGATCCTCAAAGCCGGCGGCGCCTATGTGCCGTTGGATCCCGCCTATAGCGGAGAGCGGCTACAGTACATCCTGGCGGACTCCGCGCCGGTGCTGCTGTTGGCGGATGAACTCGGCAGGCAAGCGCTGGGCGGCTGCGAGGTGCCGGTATTGGCGCTGGAACAGCCGTTGACGGGGAAAAGCGACGATCTGCAGGACGTCGAGGTGCGGCCATCACACCTGGCGTATGTGATTTACACCTCCGGTTCGACCGGCAAACCGAAAGGGGTCATGGTGGAACATCGCCAGGTCGCGCGCTTGTTCAGCGCCACCAACGCCTGGTTTAACTTCAGCGCCGCCGACAAGTGGTGCCTGTTCCACTCATTCGCCTTCGACTTTTCGGTTTGGGAGATCTGGGGCGCCTGGTTGTATGGCGGCCAGCTGTTCATCGTACCGCAGGAGATCGCCCGTTCGGCGCCGGACTTTTATCATTTCGTCTGCCGCAGCGGCATCACGGTACTGAATCAGACGCCGAGCGCCTTCAAAGCCTTTATCCAGGCTCAGGCACACAGCGAAGCGCGCCATCAGCTGCGCGAGATCGTGTTCGGTGGTGAAATGCTGAAGCCTTCCGATCTCGCGCCGTGGTTTGCTCGTCCAGAGAACCGGCAGACGCGATTGGTCAACATGTATGGCATCACCGAAACCACGGTGCACGTGACGTACCGGCCGCTGTCGGCGCAGGATACGGCGATCGTCGCTAGCCCGATCGGCTGCCGTATTCCGGATTTGCGGCTGTATCTGCTGGGCGCCGATGGCGAACCGGTGCCGATGGGGGCGATCGGCGAACTGTACGTCGGCGGTGAAGGGGTGGCGCGAGGGTACCTGAACCGGCCCGAATTGACGGCGGAACGTTTTCTCGAAGACCCTTTCAACCGGGCGCCGGGTGCGCGCATGTATCGCACCGGCGATCTGGCGCGCTATCTGCCGGGGGGGGATATCGAATACCTGGGGCGCAACGACCAGCAGGTGAAAATCCGCGGCTTCCGCATCGAGTGCGGTGAGGTGGAAGCGCAGCTGAGCGCCGATCCGCGCGTGCGCAGCGTAACCGTGGACGCTATCGACGATGGCGACGGGAATAAGCGACTGGTGGCGTGGGTGGTTCCGGCGCCGGAGACGGAACGCGCTACGCTGGCGACCGAATTGCGCCGGCATCTGCAGGCGCGGTTGCCGGACTATATGGTGCCGGCGGCTTACGTTTGGCTGGAGGCGTTGCCGCTGACCGGCAACGGCAAATTGGACAAGCGCGCCCTGCCGGTGCCGCAGGTCGACGCCTGCGCGCGCGAGGCCTATGCGCCGCCGCAGGGCGAGGCAGAAAATCTGTTGGCGGCTATCTGGCATGAGCTGTTGGGCGTAGAACGGATTGGCCGTTACGACCACTTCTTCGAACTGGGCGGGCATTCGCTGATGGCGGTGCGCCTGGCGAACCGCGTGCAACAGGCCGGATGGCAGCTGCCGTTGCAGGCGCTGTTCGCCAGTCCGGTGTTGCACGTGTTGGCCCAGGCGCTGCAGGTTGCGCCGACGCAGGAATCGATCCCGATGCTGCCGGTGGCGCGCGATGGGGAATTGCCCCTGTCGTTTGCTCAGCAGCGTCTGTGGTTCCTGACCCAGTTGGAGGGGATGAGCGAAACCTACCATATCCCGCTGGCGTTGCGGCTGCGCGGTCGGTTGGACCGGCAGGCGTTGCAACAGGGGCTGGACGCGCTCTATGCGCGCCACGAATCGCTGCGCAGCCGGTTCATCACCCGGGAAGATCGGCCACAGGTAGAGATTTTGCCGGCAAACGGGTTACCGCTTGCGTTCCACGATCTGCGACGTCACCCCGCGCAGGCTGAAACGCTGTGTCGTCAGGCGGCCACTCAATCGTTCGATTTGACGCAGGGGCCGCTGGTGCGCGCCGCGCTGCTCCGCCTGGCGGATGAGGAGCATCTGTTCCTGCTCACCTGCCATCACATCGTCTCCGACGGCTGGTCGACCGGCATACTGCTGCGCGAATTGGGCGCGCTGTACGGCGCTTTCCGTCGCGGCGAGGCCGATCCGCTGCCGCCGCCGACCTTGCAATACCCGGATTACGCCGCCTGGCAGCGTCGCTACCTGACGCCGGAACGGCTGGCGGCGCAGGCGCAATACTGGCGTGAAACGCTGAGCGATGCGCCGGCGCTGCTGACGTTGCCGACCGACCGACCGCGTCCGACGGTACAGTCTTTCAGCGGCGCAGAAGTGCCGATCGCGATCGACGCCGAGCTGACGCAGGCGCTGCGTCAATTCAGCCGACAGCATGGCGGTACGCTGTTTATGACGGTGCTGGCGGCCTGGAGCCTGGTGCTGGCGCGCATGGCCGGACAGCAGGAGCTGGTGATCGGCACGCCGGAGGCCAACCGCGGCCGGCTGGAAACCGAATCGCTGGTCGGTTTCTTCGTCAGCACG
>NZ_JBPIZB010000011.1:0-89571 GCF_051172315.1 Serratia sp. B501 | reverse complement strand
CGCGCCAGCTGTGGCTGGAGCACGTGAGCGTGGCGGATTATCTGGCGCAGAGCGGCGTGGTGTATCAGACCAACGACGTGCAGTATGTGATAGCCCAGAACAACCTGTGGGCCAGCCCGCTCGATCAACAGCTGCAGCAAACGTTGGTCACCAACCTGAGCAGCGCGCTGCCGGGGTGGGTGGTCTCTTCGCAGCCGATGAGCAGCGATCAGAATGTGCTGAACGTGACCATCAGCGGCTTCCACGGCCGCTTTGACGGGAAAGCGATCATTCGCGGCGAGTGGGTGCTGAACCGCCAGGGGCGTTTGATCAAACGGCCTTTCAACCTGGAGCTGAAACAGGGTGAAGACGGCTATGATGCCCTAGTGCGCACGCTGGCGCAGGGCTGGCAGCAGGAAGCCCAGGCTATCGCCAAGGTGTTGTCCCCCTGAAATGGCAATCAACAGCCATAATGCACCGGTGACGACTTATGGTGATGGGATCAGATTCGGGATTAAGCCTGTTGACGACGTACCAGAATAAAAGAAAAAGTAAAAAAAGTTCCCACCTTACTTGGGAACTTTTTGATAAAAAATAACAGTATGACGACAGTCATTACCGCCGGCGCTCACAGCGTTGTCCATGCAAAAAAAAGCGTTATGGCAGCCAAGAGCATCAGAGCATCAGAGCATCAGAGCATCAGAGCATCAGAGCATCAGAGCATCAGAGCATCAGAGCATCAGAGCATTATCAGAACTGATATAGATATAAAGTTTTAGATATTATTCTCGTCTGATATGCGCAACCTCATGCATATCAGAAACTGAAGCGTTCACGTTTATTGCATTGTGACGAGTTCAACGACGCCATTTATAACAAACTGAACTCCCATACAGACCAGCAGGAATCCCATCACTCGGGAAATAGCATCGATTCCCGATGTTCCTACAAGTTTCATAACACCCAGTGACGCCCGCAGAGATACCCATAAAATCAGAGAAATGGCTATCGCAATCAGGGGGGGCGCGGTATAGGCGACCCACAAATCCAGATGCGATGTTTCAGCGCTGAATGTCGACGCGGCACTGATCAACATAGCAATGGTACCCGGGCCTGCCGTACTGGGCATTGCCAAGGGGATAAATGCTATATTTTTGGTTTTTCCCTTCTCGCCGCTTTGAGGCTTATTCACATCCTGCGGAAACAGCATGTTAAACCCAATAAAGGCAACGATCATTCCACCTGCAATTCGTAATCCCGGAATGGATATGCCAAAGGTATTAATAACAGCCTTACCGGCATACCATGCAACCATCATAATCACAAAGACATAGAAAGCCGCCATTGCTGACTGCTTCTTTTTTTCTTGTTCAGACATGTCGCCTGACAGCCCAAGAAAAAGGGCTACAGTAGTCAATGGGTTTACCAGCGGCAGTAATAAAACCAACCCTAGCCCAATAAGTTTAAATAACTCAAACATCTTTCCACCTCCTTTTAAAGAGTCCCCCGGAGTTGTCTCCGGGGGTAAGTTCTATCGAGACTTCTCCCATTGAAGAACGGCGCTGATAGCAGCCGGCAATACCGTCAGGGTAAATAGGGTGGCAACGAATAGCCCACCAATAATGGCATAGGCCATAGGCCCCCAAAATACCTGATGCGCGATAGGTATCATCCCTAATATTGCTGCACAAGCCGTCAAGAGTATCGGTCTGGAACGATGCAGTGACGCCTCGACGATCGCCTCAGTATTATCTGCGCCTTGTGCTCTGTTTATTTCCACTTCTTCAATAAGGATCACGGCATTGCGGATAATCATCCCCGCCAACGCAATCACGCCAAGAATCGCGACAAACCCCATCGGGGTTCCGGTGGGTAACATGGCAGCGACAACGCCAATCAAACCGAAGGGGGCAATCAACAGCGCCAGCATCATGCGTGAGAAACTACGCAACTGCACCATCAGCAAGATCAGCATCACCAATAAGGTCACAGGTAGAACGGCGAATACTGAACGGTTGCCTTTCATGGCTTCAATGACGCTTCCCCCCTCGGTAATGTGATATCCCGGTGGCAGACTTTTGCGTAATTCATCGACAACAGGCGCCAAACTCTTGGATACGCCGGACGCATTCAGCCCTGGCGCAATATCCGTTTGCACCGTAATGAAAGGCTCTCGTTGCCGCCGCCACTGAATAGGTTCGGCCAACGTATAGCCTATCGTTGCGATCTGCTTTAATGGCACAACGCGCCCATCGGCCGTCGTTAATTGCAAATCCGCGACGGTTTCAATGTCTCTCCGCGTATTTTCCGAAGCCCGCAGCACCACGTTAACCTGACGATTTCTGTCTCTGATCGTCGTTACAGCGGACCCCGAATACATTTCAGCAAGAGCGCTTGCGACATCCTGAGAGCTTAATCCCAAGGCCCTCGCTTCCGTCTGATTAAGCGTTATATAGAGTTCTCGTTGCGGTTCTCCCGCAGTAAGGTTGACCTCTCTTGTCTGCGGGTTGTCACCCAATTTACCCGCCAACTCCATGGATATCTCACGGATTTTGGTCAGATCCGGGCCGGAAACGCGATATTTCAACGGCCAACCTACCGGGGGCCCCAGCTCCAACGGCGAAGCACGCGTAACAAGATGGCCGAAATCTTTTTGCAGAATTTTTTCAAGCCTGGACTTCACCGCATCGCGCTCTTCAAGTCCCTTGGTCACCACGACCAATTGAGCGATGTTCTCGTTATCAAGCAACAGGTCCATCGGCAAATAAAACCGCACGGCGCCCGATCCAACGTACGTCGTAAAATGATCAATATCGGGATCTTTCTTGAGAATTTCCTCCAAGCGAATGGCTTCCCTCGCCGTATCTTCCTGCACGGCATTTCTCGGCAGAGTCAGACTGACGAGCAACTCCGGCCTGTCAGAAGCGGGAAAGAACTCCTCTTCCATGTGCGAGGATCCGATAAAAGCAATGGCCAGCAACAGAACCGCCACGATGCCGGTCATCCCTCGGCGTTTAAGGATATATCGCAATGCACTTTCGTACTTTTGCATGACTTTACCTTTACCGTGGGCGTGTTCCTTCATCACCTTAGGTAAAAGCCACACGCCTATCAGCGGTGAAAAAAGTACGGCAACAATCCAGGAGTTGATAAGTGAAATCAGCACCACCATGAACAGAGAATAACAGTACTCCCCCGCACTCGACGTTGCGAAACCGACCGGGATAAAACCGGCGATCATGACCAATGTGCCGGTCAGCATCGGGAAAGCCGTCGTCGTCCAGGCTTTTGTCGCCGCCTTTTTGACAGGGTCTCCTTTCTCCAACCGCGACATCATGATCTCTACCGTGATCATGGCATCATCGACCAGCAACCCCAGCGCAATAATTAACGCACCGAGGGAAATGCGCTGTATGCCTATGCCGGCAATTTCCATGCCGATAAACGTCATGGCCAGCACCAGCGGAATGGATGCTGCGACCACTAACCCGGCACGGGTGCCTAATGACAAGAAAGACACAGCCAGCACAATGACGACCGCCTCAAGGAGCACTTTCATAAAGCTCCCCACCGCGTCATGCACCACCGTCGACTGATCGGCCACTTTCAGCACATTGATACCCGCAGGCAAGCGGCTGGAGATATCATCCATCTTTTCGTTAAGCGCTTTGCCGAAATCCAGCATATTGCCTGTCGGGGCCATGGAGATGGCCAGGCCAATCGCCGACTCCCCGTTAACCCTGAAGGCCGGCGTCGGCGGATCGACCGCCTCGCGAGAGATAGTCGCAATATCCGTCAGAGGAACGAATTTATCCTGAATATGCAGTGTCAGCTGTTTGAGGCTTTCTTCCGATGCGAAAGCGCCGCTGACTCTCAACATGACTTTATCTTTGTCGGTTCTGATTTCGCCCGCCGGAGTCACGGCGTTTTGCGCGCTGATGGCGTTCTTGATTTGGTCGAGCGTCAGCCCCATGCCCGCAATTTTCTGCGGTGAGAATGATAAGATGACCTGCTCTTCTTTTACGCCCAGCAGGTTCACCTTCCCGACGTCCGGCAGCGTCAAGACGTCCGTGCGAACTTTATCAACCAGATCGCGCAGTTCGCGCTCGCTGAATCCTTCACGCGTAAAGCCATAAATGGTGCCGTAGGTATCATCAAATTCATCGTTGACGGCAGGTGAACTGACGCCGGCAGGAAGCTGAGGGGAAACGTCCTTTATTTTTTTTCTGACCGTATACCACAGTTCTTTCACTTTCTCCGGCGGCGTATTATCACGCAGATAGATAAAAATAACCGACTCGCCGGGCCGGCTGTAACTCTCCAAATAATCAAGATAAGGAACTTCCTGAAGTTTCTTCTCCAACGGATCGGTCACGAAATTGACGGTATCCTCCACAGAGGCCCCAGGCCAACTCGCGGAAACCACCGCCGTTTTAATGGTAAACGCCGGATCTTCATTACGCGGCAAGTTGTAATAGCTCATCACCCCGGCAATGGTGAGAACCAACATAAAAAAGGCAACCAGTTGCTGATTGGCCAGCGCCCAGGCAGACAGGTTAAACTTCTCGGGTTCAGAGGCATTCATCAGAATTTATCCTCCAAACTTACTTTCTCCCCAGGCCGTAACTTGCTCACGCCGGCGATCACCACCTTGTCGCCGGGTTTGAGGCCATCAGCAATAAACACGTCCTCAGAGCTGTAGCGCGCAACGCTAACTTTACGCAACGCCAAGGTTGATGTATCCGGTTGAACGATTAAAACGGCAGGATCCGCGCCATCACGGGTCATCGCAGACGCCGGCAGAACAAACGCGGCCTGCCCCGGGATCACGATACTTCCCTGCACCGTCGCGCCCAAAGCCATTTTCTCTGGAGGGTTCGGCAACGAGACTCTGACGCGCCAGGTCCGCGTCTGCTTATCCGCCTGTGGATTCACATCTCGGATCACGCCCTCAGTCACGATGGAAGGATCGGAAAGCAGCGCAATCTTGACTCTATTATCGGGCAGATCGCTGTATAAAATAGCTTCTGGAACGTCAAATACGGCATCCACACCCTCATTGAGTGAGAGCGTAACGACCCCCTGCCCTGCGCTGACAGTTTGTCCAGGATTCAGGTTAACCGAAGTCACTACGCCATCCGACGGCGCAACCAGGCGGGTGTAACCCAATTGCTCCTGAGCGATTTTCAAATTCGATTGAGCAGAGACGCGTTTTGCCGCTGCGACTTCAAGATTGACCTTCGCTTCATCGACCTGAGCCTGCGCGATAGCGCCGGTTTTGATCAATGATTGCAGCCTTTTGAAATTAAGAGCAGCCAAGCGTTCTGCAGAAACTGCACCGGCCAGTTCGGCCTGCGCACTGCGCACCTGATTCTCGTTATTTCTGGGCTCCAACGTCGCGATCGTTTGCCCCGCCTTTAATTTGTCCCCCACATCGACCGGCCGGCTGAGGATCCGGCCGTCAATGCGAAACGAGAGCTGAGATTCCTCATGGGGGCGAATTTCTCCGGTATGCTTTATCAAAACTCCGCCAACCGGATTATCGACGACAAGCGTTCGTACGGAACGTGTAGGCACCTCCTGTGTCTTTGCTTTATCATCACATCCCGCCAAAAAAACGAACAGGGGAATAATAAACAGTTTCCAATATTGAAATAGAAATACGCTCTTGACCGTACTTATTAACCTGAACAAACCTACTGACATAAGACATTCTCCTGATAGTCTGTCGAAGAATTAAACCTTTTTTATGTGTAGATTTAGTCCATGTTTTTTCAAGGAATCATCAAGACTCTATTTTCATTGGAAGAATTAGTTGAAATAGCATCCCACCGTCAGGATGATTCTGAGCACTGAGACTGCCGTCGTGTTCGCGGCTTATCGCCATGGCGATAGAAAGACCGAGCCCACTTCCCCCCAGATTTCTCGACCGCGAGCTCTCCTCCCGGGAAAAACGTTCGAACATCAAGGGCAAAAAGGCTTCACTGACGCCCGGCCCATAATCGCGAAAGCTGACGACAACCTCATGATTAAAATGATTAACGGTGATTGTCAGTTTCTTGCCGGAATGCGCGTAGCGCATTGCATTTTTTATGAGAATCGTAACAACTTGCCCAATTCGGAACGGATCGGCGTAGACGAATACGGGAGCAGGACATTCAAATTCAATCGTGAAATCTTCCTGAGAGACCTCAGCCTTTAACCATTGCAAACGCTCCTGAATCAAATCGCACAGATTCACATGGTATTTTTCTAATGATAACGCTCCGGCTTGCGACAACGACAGCGTTTGAAGATCATCAATAAGGCGATTAAGGCTGGTCAATGGCTGCATGACCAGATTTAACTGATGCTTGTCCGGCTCAAAAACGCCATCCATAATTCCCTGAAGCCGTGCGATTGAAGCCGTCAACGGCGAGCGTAATTCATGCGCCATGGCAATATGAGAAGCGCGCAACTCCCCTTCATAATAAGTCAGTTTTTTGGTCATCTCATTAAAATCGTGAGTTAGAGTAAGAAGTTCTTCCGGTGCTTTCTCTTCTAGTTTTGCTTGCACAGAGAAATCCCCCTCGGCGACTTTTCTCGCGGCAGCGACCAGGTAAGAAAATTGCTTCGCCAACGGCCGCGACATATAAAGCCCCAATAAGACCATGAGAGGAATGGCGACAACCACCAAAATAGCCAGCATAATCCAATCCCCCGACGTGATCGACGGATTAGCAAAGTCAATGCCATACCAATAGTGAAAAAGGCTATAAAACCTGTACAAATCTTCATTGGGATTATTAAGCAAGTGCAGGAATTCCTTTCGGACATCCGCCGGCATTTCATGATATAAAACCCAGGTACTATAAATGGCATAGCGCAACCACATACAGAGTGCAATAATAACAATCACTCCGACAGATTGAGAAATTACCCTCACGCAAATCCACTTCCAAAGCGAAACTCTTTTGTTTTTTTTATTCATTTATTCCAATACCTGTAGCCCATCGCTCTAACGGTCAGCAGTACATCATTTACCCCTACCGAATTGAGCTTTTTACGCAAGTTATAAACATGCGTATCGACAACCCGCTCAAATGCATCACTTTCCGGCAAACACATATTTAACAATGTTTGCCGAGAAAACGCTCTTTTTGGCGCACGCATTAGCACAGATAACAGTAAAAATTCAGTCGGTGTAAGATCGAGGGCGATTTTAATGTTTTCGGCGGAACAAACGTGAACTAACATAGCCTCTTCATCGAGTTGTACCGGGCCACAAATAATAAGCTCAGATTTTACATTCAATGCACTCGTTCTTCTCAGCACCGCGTGAACCCGAGCAACGACCTCGCCCGGGTTGTAGGGTTTCACGATGTAATCATCAACGCCGTGCCTCAACGAGGAGATCTTATCCTGAATCTCGCCGATTGCCGTCACCATGATGACCGGCACATCGCTCTTTCTACGCACACGTGCCAATATTTCATTGCCATTTATTCCCGGCAGCATGACGTCTAATAAAACCAAGTCAGGTTGCCAGGAAAAAACCATCTCAAGCCCTTTAACACCATCGCCTACCTTAGCAACGGCAAAGCACTCTCTTTTTAGATAAGCTTCCAGGACTTCTGCAGCATGCATATCGTCCTCGATGATTAAAATTCTTTTTTCTTCCATATATTAACCTGCTATTCAGTCACGCTAACCAAGTAAAAACAATATAATAAAGCTTAGCATTTTTTTATTTAAAGAATAAACAAAAAACGCAGATAGTACATATCAGGCGATTAAAAATAAAGCCAGCACGACTTCACTCAAAATCATCCCGCCAAAGGATACGATACAATAACATTAAAATTCAAATAGTTATCAACGGAACAGCATTAACCAGAAAATAAAAAAAACATAAATTGATAACATCTTGACAAAGCTAAGCAATAATCGAGATTTCAATAGCGCCAACAGGTGAAGATACCGGGAGCCGATGCAATGGAAATGAGCAAAGTTGAACAGTCCAGAATATTTATTAATAGCGTTATCAATCTGTTGGAAATGCATCTTAGGCAACCGGTAAACATCATCAACCTGATTGATAAAACTGGATATTCCAGATGGTATGTTCAACGTAAGTTCTGCGCTTTGGCCGGAATATCGATGAAATCTTACATCAGATCAAGGAAAATGACAGAGGCGGCGAAAATGATTTTATCAACAGACAGGAAGATCATAGATATTGCACTTGAATATGGTTATCTGGAACAGCAGGCTTTTTGTCGCATCTTTAAAAACCACTATGGCGTTTCCCCTACGATGTTTCGCAAAATGAATAAGCCACGTGAGGACATTTGGATATCGGCGAAAACGGTGCTTGTAAAATTTACAAACAATGGGAAATAAAATCGAGGGCGTAACGAAGTTACAACATGTTGTCAGCGATGAAGAAAACAGGATGTGATTAATTAGCACATATTTATGACAAAAGACCAAATAATCCCTTACTTTTTATTTAGAATACCTTTTTCCGAACAATCAGTTCAATAAATTAGCAATATCCAGGCCAATGAATAACTTTCCTTGATTATACAATCAACGACATTTTCTGTCGCCAGCCAAACGCAATATTATTCGCTTAGTCCCAACCCAGTGGCTTTCTCAAATACATTGTGGTGTGACTGTCTTTTAGAATTCTTTTGCTTTCTCGAATGTCTGGGATATTGAGATGGTGCCGATAATAGGAGTAAAATAAAAAACATAACACACTGTTTTAAAGGGCAATTAATTAAAAACATCATATCTTTATACATGAATCTACACATAATAAAATAGTGCACAACAAATCGAATAAATTATAAGCAATTAGCACCCACCCACCGCTCATAATATAAAAAAGATTTACAGGAAAACTGTTCACCCTATACACCTTTTTTATTTACCCTTTAATTTCAATTAGTTGATTGACACATAGCTACCTTCTTGGTGTACATCCCTGTTCACCTACAGGGTGAACAGTCCGAATTGTAGGCACAAAAAAACCGGCCTGAGCCGGTTTGGGGAGCGCTTGTCGTTATGATATTGGCCGTTCAGCGGCCGATAGAATGCCCTGGTGTTGCTGTTCATTATTCACTGCAACTATAGGCGGCGTAGTGATTGAGCGTCCAATGGGTTTGGCAGATCAATAATGGCCCATTGATCGTCTCGGCCGATCAACTCACTTATCGTCACAGCGCGCCGCACTTCGGCAGCCAGTCCACCTCACATTCCTCACTCAATATCAGGTTCCCTATTTGGTGCGGCATTTCAGCAGCGTATGCTCATACTCTTTCAGCGTCTGCGGCACCGCCTAGCCGAACGCAGTCAGGTTCATCACGTGCTGATAACCCCTTTCCGGCCATAAACGTCGTTCCAGTCGCCCTCTGTAGGCGGCAACGCCGGAGTGCCGCCGGTGAGTGTGGCCGCCTCGACGGCGCGAGTCTACCCGGTACCGTTCCGATCATTATCAGCCGCCAGCAGCAGCCGTGCGTCCGGATAGTGGCTGCGCAGTTGCTGCGCCACGGCCTCCAGGTAGTCGGCGCTCAGTGCCACGCAGACCGTCTCACCGGTAAGGCAGTGCACGGTGAGGCCGGTGGCGTAGCCTTCGGTGAGCCAGATAACCGCGTTGTCTGGGCCGTTCAGGGTATGGCAGGCGGCTTTCACCTGCCCGCCCGCAGGCATGCGCATGTCGCCGCTGGCGTTAATCAGCTGCACGTTGACCACCTCGCCCACGGCGTTATGCTACGGTAACAAGAGGTCGCCGGGCTGGAAGGTGAGACCACCAACGCGCAGTGGCTGGCCGTACAAGGTCAGGGTTCCACCTCCGGCCAGCCCTTGGCGCTCAGGTAGGTATTGCCGGTCTGAGACTGAGCAGTGGCGACCAGAGCCTGTGCCTTTTTGGTGAGATGTATATCAGGATTGATTTTTAGACAGCTTCGGTACTCACCCGCTAAGAAACAGCACTGCCGAACATAAAATAATTAGTGTTGTTGATATGTTACTGCCGCAAAGCGGCTTTCAGGCAAACCGGCAAATACGGCTGGTTCGGCTTTCAATAACGCACCGTCATACTTCGATGGTGTAGATAGAGCTATGCTGGCACTGGTGCAATATAGCGTTGTAAATGCCTCGCCCCCCAGCGTCGGACAGGTGGTCTGAATACCCGGGGATGGCAGAATGCGGTCGAGCGTACCGTCTGGGCAATACCGTACAACACGATTTCCTCCCCACTCTGCATTCCATAAATAGCCCATTGCGTCCACGCAGGAGCCATCAGGTGCCCCTTTTCCTTCTGTCTCAGTAAACACGCGTTGGTTATCCAAAGTGGGGTAATCACAGCAGAATATGCGTCCCTGCATTGAGTCGCAATAATACATCGTGCCGCCGTCCGGGCTGAAACAGATGCTGTTCGGGATGGCAACTTCGGTTAGGGAAAGCGTCTCAACTGTCAGAGTAGCTGCGTTAAGTCGGTGAAATTGACCGATGACTTTGGGAGGATGGTTATCATCCATGGTTCCAAACAAAAAATTGCCCGAGCGATCGCAACGCCCATCGCCTATTCGTGTTCCGCTAACCCCCGGTGATGCACTCACCGTGCTAAAAACCTGGGTATTCAGATTATAGAGGCCGAGACGTGATGCTAACCCCATCAGCAGTACGTCAGCCTTTTCAGTAAGGGCAAACGATCCGAGCCGCTCAGGCAGAGACCATCGCATCACGACGTTTTTATCTTTTTCTAAGGCGAGCAGTTCACTGCCTTCAATGTCAGTCCAGAACAGCCTGCGTGTTCTTTCGCACCACAGGGGGCACTCTCCCAGTGTATTTCTGACATCTGCTGCAATTGAAAACATGTTAATACTCCATAGAGGAAAAGTATGTATTACGCTTTTAAGACATGCTTACGGACGTCTGCGCTAGGGCAAATATCCGCAACGATTAGGGAGCTGTGTGTCATTCTGTCAGTGCAGTAAACGCGCAGACAGTCGATCGCCGAACAACATGACGGCAAGCCCGACCAGCATGACCAGCATCCCCCCCAGCTTAAGCAACGACACCGGCCGGCGTAGAGCACCCAATAGACCAAAATGATCAATTACCTGCGACGAGAGCAACTGCCCGACAATCGCCAACCCAAGCAGGGCTGAAAAGCCGATTTTAGGTGTGAGCACGACATAGCTGAACAAGGCGCAGGCACCGATCAGCCCTCCCGCCAGACTCCATAGCGGTTGAGACGGAATGGCTGCAAGTGAGGTGAATAATCCCCCGCGCAGCAGCGAGTAAATCCCGAGGCTGAATGCCCCGGCCGCGAAGGAAAACAGCGCGGCTGTCACCGAATCGCCTCCGAGTCCTCGCGCCAGCTGGCTGTTCAGGGTGGTCTGCAGGGTGATCCCGAGACCGGCGGCAAAAGCGATTACGTAATACATCATGCTCATGCGTTTCATCCCTGTCAGTGCGCCTGTTTCAGCGGCAGGAAGGTTTCCGCAAAAATATCAGGCTCATACCCGGCGGCGGCAAACAGATGCTCACGTGATTCATCAATCGCTGTACGCAGACGCGCGCTGTCCACGCCCAGGACTTTGCCTTTCTGCTTGACGATGCGACCGCCGATCATGACAGTATCAATATTGCTGCGTTCCGTTGCATGTACCACCGTGCCAAAGGCATTCCCGTTTGGATACAGATTGATGTCGCCGGCGTTGATCAGGATCAGGTCAGCCTGTTTGCCTGGCGCCAGGCTACCGACTTTGTCCTGCAGCCCAGCGCAGGCCGCGCCATCGACGGTCGCCGCTTTGAGGAGCTGTGCTGCCGGAAGCGTTGTCAGCGAATGTGCAGAACCGCAGCAGTGCTGATGCTGATGCATGCCCATAACCCGCTGCAGGTAAAACGCCACGCGCATTTCCATAAACATGTCGGTGCTGTATGAGGTTTCATTGTCGACGCTCAGGCCGGGATTGATGCCATGACGCTGCGCTGCCTGAATGGCAAACATGCCGTTCTCGATGCCGTAATGCGCATCGGAGCGCGGGCAGACGTTGACTCGCACGCCGGCCTCCCGCAGGATTTGCCATCCCTCGTCAGGCAGCGCCGTGCAGTGATTGAAAATATTGTCCGGGCCAAGAAGCCCCCGCCGATGCAGCGATTCAAGCTCCGAAGCCATTCCAGCCCCAAAGAATTCAGTGACGATTGGCAGCCCCAGCCTGCGAGCCTCGGCCCACAACTCCGGTTCCAACTGAGCCATGACACCGAGAGAAACAAGGCTTTCAGGGTTGTTTCTGAAATACTTTTCTTGCAGGCGCTGCCAGTTGCCCGGCCAGTGCGCTCTGTCCCACTCTCCCGATACCGGCGCACCAGAGGCATGGATGGCGCGGATACCCGAGTCAAACAGGGCCTCTACGGCAGCGTCTGAATGCGCGGCGGTGCGACTGTTATGGGAGTTATCAATGATGGTAGTTATGCCTGCGTCAATAGCGCCCAGGGCAGTCAGCAGGTTGCCGATATAAATATCGCCGGGGCGATAGTATTTGGCGAAAGAGAAGTGCGTGGCGTTGCTGTAGTCGTCCAGACAGGTGGCATTAGGGTTTATGCGGCGCAACTGTCCTTCCCAAGAGTGGCGATGAGAATCCACCATCCCCGGCATGGCAATCATGTTAGTGGCATCTATGATGTGAGCACCCTGTGCGTCCAGGTTTTGACCCACTGCGGTGATGGTTGAGCCAGTGATAAGAACATCACCGCGCTCAATATTACCTACATTCTCATCCATGCTCAGTATCGTTGCGCCACGGATCAGCGTTGTTGGTGGGGTTTTTGTATGATTATTAACGATATTTCTGATGTAATCGGTCATTTAAACAGCCTCTTTCCTCATTAATAGGAAAACAATACGCCACTCAATTAGTGTGAAAAAGATGCTTAACGCGTTTTTATTATTCATAATATGCGAATAATAAAATTGACTGCCGGCGATTTGGCGGCGCGCGGGAGAGGAAATATGGATCGTATTCAGGCTATGCAGATCTTTACGCGGGTCGCTGAAGCCGGAAGCTTCGTGCGCGCGGCAGAAGCGCTGTCACTACCTTCGTCAACGGTAACTGGCACCATAAAAAACCTTGAGAAATACTTGCAGGTGCGGCTGTTGAACAGGACAACGCGGCGGGTGAGCCTCACCCCGGAAGGATTGCAGTATCTGGTGCAGTGCCGCGAAATACTTACGTTAATCGATCATGCGGAAGCTGGCCTGACGGAGGCGGTAAAACGACCGCAGGGGCGTTTGCGGGTTGATATGCCCGGGGGGATCGCCCATTTCATCGTCATGCCTCGTCTGAAAGACTTTTTCCGGCTTTACCCAGAGATTTATCTGATGGTCGGGGTGAGCGACAGGCAGGTTGATCTGGTTCAGGAGGGGGTAGATTGCGTGATCAGGGTGGGGGAGCTGCATAACTCCACGCTGGTTGCCCGCCCGCTGGGGCGGTTTCGCTGGGTCACCTGCGCGTCGCCGAGTTATCTCCGGGAATATGGCGTTCCGCAATCGCCTGACGAACTGTCCCGGCATCGGGCGATTCACTATTTTTCCGGTCAAACCCGGCGTGTGAACGAAATGCGCTTTGTCCGCGGTGCTGAAACACTGGCCGTACCGGTGAACGGGGTGGCCGCCGTGAATGAAACGGGCCTCTACATCAACATGTGTCTTGACGGTTTCGGGTTGGCACAGCTTGCAGAGAGCGTGGTTTCAGCACATCTGCAGGAAGGAAGGTTAATCGAGGTGCTGGTTGACTGGCAGCCGCCGTCGGCGCCGGTCAATTTGCTTTATCCGCATCAGCGCTTTCTTTCTCCCGCCGTTCGCGCCTTTGCTGACTGGGTAGCTGGGCTTATCCGCAGCGCCGGTGCGGGCGACTGAATGCGAAGAGCAGCCCCTGATCACTCAGGGGACGAACGAAGCAAGCGTGTTTGAGCGGAGGACGGTAAGAAATCGAAGCCACACCGCCGCCATCATCAAGCCCCTGTTCTCTGCGCCCTGTGGGGAAAACCACGCCCTTTTCAGGGCGTAGTTTTATCGGCCATTAAGAAAAGAGTGCCGTAAGATGATTGCTGAAACGCCTGATCTCATTCTCTACATCCGGCGCTTTGACCACATCATTGGTGATAAAGGTGGGCAGCGATTGCATGCCTAAGAACTGGTTCGCCTTATGAAAATGCAGGTATACCCCATCCACGCCCTGACCTTCAAAGAACTGGTGCGGATCGTTAAATGCTTCTAATGGGGCGTTCCAGGTAAGAGAAAGCATGTATTTTTTATTCTGCAGGAGACCGCCTGAACCATATTTTCTCGACGCATCAGAGCGTGTACGGCCATCACTTTCATACAGAATGCCGTGGCCGGCTGTAAACACTTCATCGATCCATCTTTTTACCGTCCAGGGTTCGCCCATCCACCAGCCTGGCATCTGATAAATCAAGACGTCACTGTTAAGTATTTTCGTTATCTCGCGTTGAGGATCAAAATCGCTGTCAGCCTTTGTCATGGAAACCTCGTGCCCAAGCTGGCTTAACAATTCATGTGCGGTAGTGGCATAGTGTTCGTTTAACTCACCTTTGGCAAAGTCAAAACGTTTGGCGCCATTGACAATAAGAATATTACTCATGGAATACTGCCTTACTCGTATTAGAAACTGGATTTAGAAGTGTGTTGCACAATATCCGGTATCGAAAAATCCCGGTATAGAAAACATCAGGAGAACGTTCCGCTCTCCCGAAGACAGCAGTCAAGATTCAGCTCAGTGAGGATGCGGGTTCCAGATGGGCGTTTCGTCCGGCCGCCATGCCGGTACAGGCGCCCGCCACCGCGATCGCAGCAGTCACCAGCAACGGCATGGCCCAGCCGCCTGACCAATCATGTACTTTGCCCAGTAGTAGGGGGCCGATGGCCGCCATCAGATAGCCGACACACTGCGCCATGCCTGACAGAGCCGCCGCGTCGCCGGCGTTTTTGGTACGCAAACCGATAAAGGTCAAACCCAGCATCATGCTGGCTCCAGAACCGAACCCTAAAATAGCTGCCCAAAGCATCGCCAGACCGGGGGCATACACGATTCCGATGAGGGACAGCGCCGTTAACAGACTGACAGAGACGGCCGCCAGCTTTTGGTCTTTCAGGCGGCGCAGCGTGGCCGCCAGGAGTAATCCAGGGATAGCCGTGGTCAGCTGCAGCATGCCGTGTACTGTGCCTGCTTTTGCAGAAGATATGCCGCTGTCTGCAAGAATTGCAGGCAACCAGCCCACCGCAACATAAAAAGGCATGGCATTCAGTCCCATAAATAACGTGACTTGCCATGCCAGAGGCGATGTCCAAACCGCGACGGCTGCAGATTTTTTCGGGCCTGGCAACGTTTGCTGATGGTGCTTTTTAAGCTGCGGCAGCCATAAAATGAGCGCAAATAACGGAGCTATGGCGATCAACGCCAAAGCGATGTTCCAGCTCCAGAGCTGCGTCAGTGGAATGATCAGGGCCGAACCGACAGCGCCCGCGGCTCCCATCGTGATGGAATAAGCGCCCGTCATGGAGGCCACGTTTGACGAAAAGTCGCGCTTGATCAAGCCTGGCAGCAAAACATTCCCCAGCGCGATCCCTGTACCTATCAGGATCGTACCGGCGTACAGCGCCCAGATGCTGCCAGCAGAACGCAGCAGGATCCCTGCCGAAATCATCAACAGCGCGCCAAAAAGCGTGCGCTCCAGTCCGAATCGGCGTGCAATGGGCGCGCTTAGCGGGGAAAATGCCGCAAAAGCAAGTAACGGCAGTGAATTGAGCAACCCCACGGCGGTGATACTCAGCCCAAAATGATTCTGGATTAACGGTAAAACCGGCGCTATACCGGTGAAAGGAACTCGTAGGTTAGCGGCGATAAAAAGAATTCCCGTCACAAGTGCCAGGGCCTGCCACTTGTTGGTTGTATTTGACATCTTTCTGACTTTCTCTCAAAAAAGAAGAGACTTTAAGATTCCCAAGATGTACAAAATATAGATAATCAGACAACTTATATCTAAATTATGCCAGACCGCAAAAAAACGGTATCTTCACCTGAAGAGTTTGACTCAGATATTTTCACTCAGGCAGCCGTCGCCCTGAACGTGGCCTCTATGGACGAGTATTCAGGTCTCGGCCCCCATGCTCACCGCAAAGGTCAGCTAATACTGTCTTTACACGGCGCAGTCAGTTGTGAAGTACAGAATGCGCTGTGGCTGGTGCCTCCCGGACACGCGGTCTGGATCCCCGGCGATATGCCGCACAGTTGCCGCGTAACGCAAAATGCCCGTACCTGCTTTCTTTTTATCGAACCCGGTGCGGCGGTTATGCCCAAAATCTGTTGTACGATCGCCATTACGCCGCTTGTCCGTGAACTCGTTCTTCACCTTGCTGAACAGGAACCTCGTTATTCTTCCGAAGGTAAAACGGCCAGACTCGCTGCAGTGCTGCTGGAGCAGATTCCTGACACGCCCGTTACTGCGCTCTATCTGCCCGTATCCGACCACCCTAAAATCAGACACATTGCTGATGTGCTTTTTGCCGATCCTGGCGATCGCACGACGTTGCAGCAATGGGCTAATCGGCTTGCAACCAGCGAGCGATCGCTGTCCAGGCTGGTGCAAAGCGCGACGGGCATGAGTTTTGGACGCTGGCGCCAGCAACTGCATCTGATGATTGCCTTGCGCCAACTGGCTGATGGGCAATCAGTGCAAAATGTGGCGGGCGCACTGGGCTATGATTCGGTGAGCGCCTTCATCACGATGTTCAAAAAAGCATTGGGTAAATCGCCGACACAGTACTTTGCCACTTTGCGTTGACGGGCGGATATACCAACGCAAGCTAACCCTCAACGTGGCAGAAACTCGAACTCGCTAACGTGCCGATGTTGCGAAAGTCGCTTTTCCATCACAGACCTAACATCCACTTCAGATTATTTTGCGCGGCAGTGGGAGGGGGAATGTGGCGTTGCGTTACTCCATAGGACAAGCTACGAGTCCGCATCGCCGTGTTGTTTGTCGAAATTCAATCTTGCCTCTCGGAAGCGATCGGCATTCCCGACGATCCAGGTCCAGAGTGGGATCATACGGACGAGCAGCTCCATGCCCGTATCGGACAATTCATACTCGACTCTGGGAGACGTTTCTTCATAATCATGACGGAGTACTAAGCCGTCACGCTCGAGCTGTCGTAACGTTCGTGTCAACATACGCTGGGTTACCCCATGCATGCGCCTGCCGATTTCTGCGTGGCGCAGTCTGCCATACACGCCTAGCGTGTTGATAATACCGAGTGACCAGCGGCTTCCGGCATGTGCGAGCACTTCCCGCCGCAACCCATCATCATCATCTCTTAGCCCGTTACACACGGCCTGAGAGTATTGGAGAATTTCATCTCTATCGATGTTATTGGCTTCCAGTATCATGCATGTACCTTCTTTTTTACTCGACCATGAATTGTTAGAGTGCCGAAACACATTCTTGACGGGTTGAATTATGAACAATAAAACGCTTGACGTTACGTCTAAAAATATTCTTGTGCTCGGGGCTGGCGAACTTGGCCTACCGGTGCTGCGCAATCTTGCGCGCAGAGCGAAAGACGTAGATGACGCCAAAATAAGTGTGTTGCTGCGAGCAAGTACGGTTGAATCCAGTGATCCACAGAAGCGACATGTTATCACGGAGATCCGTGAACTTGGGATTGAGATTGTCCCAGGCAATCTTGTCACCAGCTCAATTGATGAGCTCGCCGAAGTATTTGCACAATATGACACAGTAATCGGTTGTGCGGGTTATGCGGCTGGAATCGAGACGCCAATGAAATTGGCGAAAGCGGCCTTGCAGGCTCGCATCCAGAGATACTTCCCTTGGCAGTTCGGAGCCGATTTTGACGCAATTGGCCGCGGTAGCCCCCAGAATATTTTCGACGCTCAGCTGGATGTGCGCGAATTGCTGCGCAGTCAGCATCAGACGGAGTGGGTGATCATCTCGACCGGTATATTCATGAGCTATCTGTTTGAGCCGACCTTCGGTGTTGTTGACCTGCAAAATAGCACAGTTAATGCTTTGGGCAGCCTTGATAACACGATGACGTTGACAACGCCGGATGATATAGGGATGCTGACTGCCGCAATCGTGTTTGCAGCACCCCGTATCCGTGACGAAATCGTATATATAGCCGGTGACACAGTGACTTACGAAGAGGTGGCTGACAAGTTACAAGCTGCTCTCGGTCGCCCCTTCACCCGTTCGGTGTGGAGCGAACAGTATTTGCTGGATGAGCTGGCACGCGAACCGCAAGATATGATGCATAAGTATCGTGCTGTTTTTGCTCAAGGACGAGGTGTTGCATGGGATAAGAGTGTGACTTTCAATCAACAGCATGCCATTCCGGTCACCGACGTGGCATCTTGGATCAATGCCAACCTTATTTAGGGCAGCAGTAAATAATCCTTGATTCTGGCAGCTTAATACCTCTGCTCCTGGGCTTTAAGGGTCTGGGAGACAGGTTGCATTATTGCTTTTGAGAAATGATCATCGAATTTTATTAATGACTAACGCATAAGATGAAGTGCTTTTATTGATTATAATCGGATTGTGCTATGTCACTTTTTAAAATAAAGATTGACTTATTTTTCTTTTAAGATTGATTTAAAATAGGACGGAAGTAGTCGTAGCGCTACTCGATTTGTCTATTTTTAGTTTCATATTTGAATGTGAAATAGTGGTTTTAATTCATAATATATCCATATGCTTTCTTATGGCCGGCAGTTCCGTTTAACCTTAATATGGGCAAAGGGCGTTGCATTTGCCACTTAGCTTAGGTGGCTCACCCTGTGGGCCGCTTACTGTTTCATATGCACTTGCCTACGTAGTAGTCACCTTCAGAAATTATCTCTTATTGACACCTCATATGGGCCATTGTATAAAATTCCGCCTCAATAATGAGTTTCATTTACATTAAAAAACATCCTGGATTTTCGAAAACGATTTTAATGAAGGATAGCTAATGAAAAAGGTCATCTGCACGTTGGGTATGATGTTTGCCTCAGTCAGTTCTGCTCAGGCCACTGTCTATCCTCTGACCATTGAAAACTGTGGGTATAAAGAGACATTTACCCAGGCACCTGAACGCGTGGTGGCGCTGGGGCAAAATACCGTTGAAATTTTGCTCCTGCTGGGCCTGCAAGATAAGGTGACCGCCAGTGCGTTTTGGCCGACCAAAGTATTGCCGCAGTTGGCTGAACAGAATGCAAAAATCAAGACGCTGACAGTAGAAATCCCCACCCTTGAATCCGTGCTTGCGCAAAATCCGGATTTCGTTCCCGCTCAGTCACCGTTGTTGCTTGGACCTGAAAGCAAGGTCGCCAAACGTGAAGATCTGGTGACCCTGGGCGTGAACAGCTACGTGTCACCGGGCATGTGCGCCACCAAAAAAGCCACCGGCGATATGTATGGCAGCCGCCAAAAGCTGTGGGATATGACCTATCTCTATAAAGAAATTGCCGATCTCGCCAACATTTTTAACGTTGAAGATCGCGGCCGGGCCGTTATTACCGATTTCAAAAAGCGTGAAGCGAATCTGCGCCAGGAATTCGGTAAAAACAAGAAGGATCTCTCCTTTGTCTTTTGGTTCTCGAGCTCATCCCCCTCAGCTGATGCCTATGTAGGAGGGAAAAACAGCGCATCCGGATTTATCGCGAACGTGCTGGGCGGGCATAACGCCATCACTTCCGAGACAGAGTGGCCGACGGTGAGTTGGGAAAGCATTATCGCAGCGAATCCGGATGTAATCGTGGTCTCCAGTCTGGATCGTAATCGTTGGGCGCTTGACAACGCGGCGGAAAAAATCAAATTCCTAAAAAGCGATCCGGCCATCAGCCAACTGGACGCAGTGAAAAAAGGTCATATCGTGGTGATGGACGGCCAGGCGATGAACCCGACAATCAGGACGCTCTACGGTGCTGAACAGGTGGGCGAACAACTCAGAAAACTGGGACTGAACTGATGACGACCGCCGTTCTTCAGCCACGCAAGAGGCTGTTTCGGAGCTTCACGATCTTGCTCGCCGTGGCGCTGTTATTCCTGGTGATCGCGCTTGGCGTGAGCCTGGGGGAGCTTTCGATCCCGCTGCAAAGCGTCTTTTATGCCATCAGCAATAAAATAGGGCTGACTGAAATGCCGCTCAGTCGCATCCATGAAAGCGTGATTTGGGATTTCCGTCTAAGCCGTGCACTGGTGGCGGCATGCAGCGGCGCCGGGTTAGCCATTTGCGGCGCCGTTTTGCAAAGCTTGCTGAAAAATGCGCTGGCCGAGCCTTATGTGCTCGGCGTTTCTGCCGGAGCATCGACGGGAGCGGTTTCCGTCGTGGTTATGGGCATAGGTACCGGAGCCGTCTCTCTTTCTGTGGGCGCTTTTGCCGGTGCGTTTGCCGCCTTTGCCTTTGTCGCTTTTCTGACCAACGGCGCGCGCGGCGGAAATGAACGTACTATTCTGGCTGGTGTTGCGGCTTCCCAGCTCTTCAATGCGATTACCGCTTACACCATCAGCACGTCAGCCAGCGCGCAGCAGGCGCGTGATGTGATGTTCTGGCTTTTGGGAAGCTTCAGCGGCGTACGATGGCCTGAATTCCAGCTTGTGCTGGCGGTGGTGGTGATAGGGCTTGCCGTATGCCTTTACTATTCCCAGGCGCTGGATGCATTTACTTTCGGTGACGATGCTGCCGCATCGCTCGGCATCGCGGTTCCCCGGGTGCGTCTAATTCTTTTTACCGTCACCGCGCTCATCACCGCGACCATCGTCAGTATGGCGGGGTCTATCGGTTTCGTGGGACTGGTGGTTCCGCATGTGATGCGTTTCTTTTTTGGCCCGCTGCACCGGACATTGCTGATTGCCAGCGCGTTGGCGGGCGCTATCCTGATGGTGCTGGCCGACATTGCCTCGCGTCTGCTGATTGCGCCACAAAGTCTGCCGGTCGGCGTGGTGACTGCGCTGGTCGGCGTGCCTTTCTTTGCCGTGATTATTTACCGTTCAAGGAATAAGTGATGAGTATCTCCGCTGACAACATTACCTGGAAGGTAGGCAAAAAGGTCATCGTCAATGGTGTCTCGCTGAGCGTTTCTCGCGGTGAAACCGTGGGGCTGCTTGGCCCCAATGGCTGCGGTAAATCTTCGCTTTTGCGTATCCTCGCGGGCCTGCGTCGCCCAGATGCCGGCCGCGTGACGCTGGACGGGCAAGACATTGCCCGTATTGCCAAAAAGCGGCTTGCCCGCCGGGTAGCCTTCGTTGAGCAGCATGGCATGACCGAGGCCAACATGCGCGTTCGCGACGTGGTCAAGCTCGGGCGTATTCCTCATCACTCCGCTTTTTCGAACTGGAGCGCGCACGATGATGAGACCGTCACTGCCGCCCTGCAAAGAGTGGACATGCTGGAAAAAAGCGCTCAAGGCTGGCTGAGTCTCTCCGGTGGGGAACGCCAGCGGGTACACATTGCTCGTGCGCTGGCGCAGACGCCCAGCGAGATCCTGCTGGACGAACCGACCAACCATCTGGACATTCACCATCAAATGCAGCTAATGCAGTTGATCAGCGAGTTACCCGTCACCAGCATTGTGGCCATTCACGATCTCAATCACGCAGCGATGTTCTGTGATTCGCTGATTGTAATGCAGGGCGGGCAAATCATCGCCACCGGGACCCCCGAGGATATTTTGTCGGAAGCGTTGCTCTGGGATGTCTTTCGGGTGAAAACGAAAATCGAGATCTCCCGCTTCCATGGTAAAAAGCACATTCATTTTATCGTTTAGGATGCGGTTGCATGTCTCTTTTCTCCCTGCGTCCGGCCACAACGCTTCAGCCGTCCGTTTTACTGGGCAGCCAGTTTGTTTTTAACATCGGCTTTTACGCGGTTGTCCCCTTTCTGGCGATATTTTTGCGCGACGACATGCGGCTCTCCGGTGCCATCATCGGATTGGTTCTCGGATTGCGTACCTTCTCGCAGCAAGGGATGTTCATCCTCGGCGGCGCACTTTCTGACCGGTACGGCGCAAAGGTTATCATCCTGTGCGGCTGCATTGTTCGCGTTGTAGGCTATCTGCTGCTGGCGTTTGGGCAGTCCCTATGGCCCATCATTCTGGGGGCGTGCCTTACCGGCATCGGCGGCGCACTGTTCTCTCCATCGATTGAAGCGCTACTGGCTAAAGCGGGTACGTACAGCGAGTTAAACGGAAAGCGCAGCCGCGCTGAGTGGTTTGCACTTTTCGCCGTGTGCGGCGAACTCGGTGCCGTGTTGGGCCCAGTTGCCGGCGCGCTGCTGACCGGGCTCGGCTTCCGCCAGGTGGCGTTTGCTGGGGCGGGGGTGTTCGTCGTCGCTTTGTTGGTGCTGTACTTCTGCCTTCCTGCCGCTCATCACAGCGCGCGGGCGCTAAAAATATTGCCCTGGTGGACGACATTCCGTCAGCCGCGTTTCGTCGCCTTTATCATCGCTTACAGTTCGTGGCTTTTAAGCTACAACCAGCTTTATCTGGCGCTACCGGTTGAGATTCAGCGTTCGGGTGGCAGCGAAAAAGATCTCGGCCCACTTTTTATGCTGGCTTCCGTCCTGATCATTGCTCTCCAGCTTCCGCTGGCACGTTTCGCACGGCGAGTGGGAGCGATCAAAATCTTACCGGTGGGTTTTTTGCTGCTGTCTGCCGCTTTTGGGAGTGTGGCCATGTTCGCCGCGACACCGCCGCTGGCAGGCTGGCTGCGGTTAATGCCTTCGGCATGTCTGGTCACACTTTTAACGTTGGGGCAGATGCTGCTGGTGCCATCGGCTAAAGATCTTATCCCGCGATTCGCCGATGAGTCGACGCTTGGCGCGCACTATGGTGCGTTAGCCACCGCCGGGGGCTTCGCGGTGCTGGCAGGTAATTTATTGTTTGGCCCGTTGTTGGATCTAGCGCTGGTGCCTTCAACGCAGGCCATCTATCCCTGGCTGCTGTTGGCGCTGCTTCCCCTGTGCAGTGCTGCGGCTATGGCCGTGATTTGTCGTCCGCTGCAAAGAGCGCCACTCTCGTAAGCCTGAACGCGAGAAGTCAGAAATCAGAGTGGGTAATGCGGCCTCATTTGCTTTGTATTCCAATCTTAATGGATCATCGATTACGATATCAGCCGATTACATTATTTGATCGTAAAAAGACCAACATTTCCACTTCTTATTAATTGGTGATTATGGTTTATAACAATTTTATTATTAAGATTAAATCACTTGTTTTTCAATTTGAAAACAATAAGCAGTATTTTCTTCTTATTACGTATCTTTCAGAAGATTGTCACCATATCTTGTACAGCATGATTGCCAATTCCATTTCGCATGACCTAGTCGGAATTTATATTGCAGCCGGCGAGAGGCTGATCCAGCTTTACCTCCGCAGTGTACTGGCTGCCCAGCGTCCGTGCACTCATCAGCCGGACTGGTGCACTATGCTGACAGAACAGATTCCCATCGCCAGCAACATTGGATTCCTAACAGACTACTGCAGTGAGGAGAACGCAATGGCGGCATCAGATGCCTACAGATCAAGCATATCGACCAGCCTATGATGCTGGATCTCTCACGCTAAGACAGAGCCATCATGTGGGAGAATAACTTCCAGAAAGCCCTATTGCTCGAGCACATCGCACAGCAATGTATACGGCAATGAACAGCAAACTGCTGGAAAAATACTTGCTCTGCGGCTGGTTCACACGAGTAATACTCTGGAGCTACAGTGGCCAAGAGCGATGACCAACACGTGACTAATTTTCTATGAGCGTTTGAACCCGCTATTGGAGTATGAACCGCTACAACAGAAGGTGTTCAAGGTCAATTGACTACGTCAGCACTCCAGACTAGGGTTGGATACACAGTCTCAGTCTGGATTACCGGCATGAGCGGGGACTAGGCCAGCAACTGCTATCCATGTTATTACATGTTTGATAGGTGCTATGTGCATCGACATAGGAATGTGTTACTCATCGGACCGACGGATTGTGGAAATGCCTGCATTGCCTTTGTGAGCGTCCTCCAACGGTATGTTCAGGCAACTTGCTACCGTCTGACACGACTGCTTGATGATCTGAACATCGGTTATACAGAGTGTGGTTATCAAAACAGCTGTTGTAACAGTCCTAAAAGGAGCCGCTGCTCCTAGATTATGGGAGAAAGCTGAACGCCCGGCCAGTATCCGGCTATCGTGGTATGTTAACGATGGATATGGAGCAAAAACCGGCCTGAGCCGGTTTGAGAGCGCTTGTTCTTATGATTTAGGCCGCAAAGCGGCCGGAGGTAATGCCCTAGTGTTGCTGCATATTTTTCACTGCCACTATAGGCGGAGTGACGATTGAGCGTCCAATGGGTTCGGCAGATCAATAATGGCCGATTGATCGGCACGGCCGATCGACTCGCTCATCGTCACACAGCACCGCACTTCGGCAACCAGTCCGCTTCGCACTCTTCACTCAACACCACATTGGTTTGCATCCCCAGCCGGGTTTTACGCTTGAGCAGGGTTTTCTCATACTCTCTCAGCGTCTGCGGTACCGCCAGGCCGAACGCCGTCAGGTTCATCACGTGCTGATAGCCCCGTGCCGCCATAAACGACAGGTAGGCGTGGTACAGATAGCGGCGCGGGTTCGGCGGGGTGATGTTGGCATTGCCTATCATCATCCCTTCTGCGGTGCTGAGCACCGTCAGGTAACCGCAGAAGTCAACCAGCGGGTCGGCCTGGCGTTTGATGGTCAGCGCCTCGTCCGAACTCTGCTGCGCCTGAAGCAAGGTGCGGGCCTCGTTCGGGTTGGCGAAGCGCTGCATCAGATGGCGCACAATGACGGCCAGCTCCTGGGTGATTTTGTCAAGCAGCTGCGGGTCGCGTTCAGCGAGCGGTATCGCGTCCGGGAAGGTGATAATCACCCGTCGCCGAGAGACACCGCCGCTGCGGTCGCTGAACTGCATCGGATTGTTGTTGACCGCCAGTATCACCGCCGGGATGTAGGCGGCATAGGCGTCGCGGTATTTCGGGTCAATAGCGACCGCATCACCGCCGGTGATGGCCTTGATACCCGCCCCGTCGCCGCTCCACTTTTCCTGGTCAGGCAGGATAATCAGCGAGTAGCCGACCACGCTGGCCCGCTCGCGCGCCGACTCGAGATTATCGATGGTGGCGGAGGTGGTGTTATCCGCCCCGGCCAGCAGCCGGGCGATGGCCGCCATCACGCTCTTGCCGCTGCCGCCGGGGCCGGTCACTTCGAGGAACAGTTGCCAGTCGTAGCGGTTGGCCAGCACCATAAAGAGCGCCGCGAGGATACGTTCTTGCTTGTCGTGATTGCCTCCAGCGGCCCGTGTCAGCCACTTCCAGAAGTACGGGGCATGGTCGGCCAGGTTCTCCCCAGCACGAGGCGGCGTATAGTCTACGCTGTTGACGGTGCGCAGCCAGTGCTCTTGCCGGTGGGCGCTGAACTGCCCGCTCACGGTATCGAATACCCCGTTACGAAAGCCTATCAACCGGCGAGCCGGGTCGCCCATCTGCGGCACCATCAGCTTGAGGGTGTCCAGGATGCTGTTGATACCGGCGGCGGAGAACGGTGCTCGTACCTTCTGGAACAACGCGGCAATCTCTCGGCTCAGTTGTCGGTGTGGCAGCACCTGCCAGGCGCCGCGGGTATAGCGGCACAGCTCTTCCCCCACCGGCGGCACCGCCAAGGTGTTGCCGTAGTGCTCAGCCAGCAGTTCGGCCTTCTCGCTGGCGCTCATGGCTTTCAGGTCGGCATCGCTCAGCCTGTCGAACGGGCTGGGCTGCGACGGCTGGCTGAACGCCTGGAGCTGTGCCCGCGTGGCCTCAATGCCCTGCTGACAGTAGACATCGTTCCAGTCGCCGATGTCTGTCGGCAACGCAGGGATACCGCCGGTGAGTGTGGCCGCCTCGGCGGCGCGTGCCTGCCCGGTGCCGCTGCGGTCATTATCGGCCGCCAGCAGCAACCGTGCATCCGGGTAATGGCTGCGCAGCTGCTCCGCCACCGCCGCCAGGTTGTTGGCGCTCAGCGCCACGCACACCGTTTCACCGGTCAGGCGATGCACGGTGAGGCCGGTGGCGTAGCCTTCGGTGAGCCAGATAACCGCGTTGTCCGGGCCGCAGAGGGTGTGGCAGGCGGCTTTCACCTGCCCGCCTGCTAACATGCGTTTGTCTCCGTGGGCGTTAATCAGCTGCACGTTGACCACTTCGCCCCCGGCATTGAGCAGCGGCAACAGCAGGTCGCCGGGGTGGTAGGTGATACCCCCGACGCGCAGCGACTGGCCGTGCAGGGTCAGGGTGTCCACCTCCGGCCAGCCTTTGGCGCTCAGATAGGCGTTGCAGGTCTGGGACTGCGCGGCAGCCACCAGAGCCTGTGCCTGTCGCGCGGTTTTGCGCTGAGCGTCAGCCTTGTCTTGTCGTGAATGACCGGCCTCAGCGGTCGGTGGTAAAGTGCTGGCATTATCCCCCATCACGGCAGCCACCTGTTCGGCGGCAGCCCGGGCAGATAGTGACAGGGCTTTTTCCACCAGGTTGAGGCCATCACCGGCCCCACACTGATTGCAGAACCAGGTGCCGCGCCCGTCCTGGTTGTCGAAACGGAAGCGGTCTTTGCCGCCGCAGGTCGGGCACGGCTGCGGCTTGCCATTCGGCCGCAAGGCGATGCCGAGGGCCGGGAGTATCACCGGCCAGTGGCCGGTGGCGGTGCGTACGGTCTGGGAAACGAAGTGGGCGCTCATGCTCTTCTCCTCAGTGTACGGTGGCATGCTGTGCCGCCGACAGGCGCTCGCAGCACAGCTCGTCCATCATCTTTTGCCCCAGCGCGGTCAGGCGCGGCGCGGCCACCAGAACGTCCGGCTGCACCATGTCGCTCAGCATCGTACATGCCATATCCATGCCGTCTTCTGCGCCGTACTGACGCACAAAGTGCCCCTCCAGGCGCAGAGCAATCGTCATCTGCAACTCGTCCAGCGTGAACCCGAGGCTCACCCGGTAAAAGGCGCAGGTGTCCAGATAGGCTTGCGCCACGGCGCGGCGGAAAACGGCGGTGCGGACTTCAATCGGTAAACAGGATGAGGTGTTCATGCGGCAGTGGCCTCCATGCGGGTAAGGATTTGGGTTTCACAGGTGTTGACGACGTGGCCGAGCTGGTCGGTCAGCAAAGCAATGACCGAAGCAAACGACGCCTGTTGCGTGGCATCGGGACGCTGCCCACCGAGGTCAAGGGTGTCCAGCAGGTCAAGGAACAGCACGCCGGTGGCGTGCGCATGCTGGAGACGCAGAAAATCGGCGTGCGGGATAGGGTAATGGGTGTCGCGGTAGTAGCGGTCGGCCAGGGTGTTCATGCTGCCGCCTTAACCGGCAGACGACCGGCAAAGGACAACACGTAATCACGGGCCAGCACGCGGCGGGCATTGCGTTCGCTATCCGCCACGGTGCGCACCATACGGGGCGAAGCCGTCAGAGCAGAACGGCGTACGGCCGCGAACAGAAAGCAGAATGTCGGGTGAGTCGGGGTGAGGGTCGTAGCCATGGTGGCAGCCTCCAATAAGTTTTGGTTATTGCTACCACCGAAGTTCCTACACTTATGGGTGGTAGCCCAGACGGGGGTAGGAATACCGGCCTTATTGGAAACCGGCCAGCCCGAAGGCTGCCCCGCCTGAGCCACCATTGATTGACTGCTGCGATAGCATAACATCCACCGCGCAAAAAATGAGCACACTAAGGCCACGACATAAAAAAACACGCCTGGCGCGTGTTGTGTCGCCAATAAGTAACACGGGTTCCTACGCCCGGCTGCCGATTTTGCGGCAGCGGGAGGACTATAGCGCAGGGCCGGACGTGGGGGCAAGCCGTAAGACGCCCCCGGACGTTCAATCGATCGCATAGTGATCAACCACTTCGCCGACATGGAACAGACTCACTTCGGTCTGGCGCTTCATAAGACGGATCACGCCGTGCTTTTCGCTGTAGTGGACCGGTAAAACGATGTCCGGGTGTTTGCGCTGCAACAAGATCGCTTCCGCCACAAATAAGGCGTCGTTATCGCTCAAGGTGAAACTGTGTCGACCGAGGGTTAACTGCATCACTCAGCGCTCCCCTGATGACGGTTGGCGATACGTTCGTCCATCCACTGTTCGACCTCGGAGGCCAGCCAGGCGACGTTCTTACCGCCAAGGGAAACCTGAACCGGGAACTGCCGGCGGCTCATCATCTCGTACACGGTGGAGCGGGACAGACCGGTGGTGTAGAGCACCTCCGGCAGGCGGATAAAGCGCTCGCGCGGGGTATAGCCGTTTTGAGGCACCGGCGACGGGGTAGATGGGATGGGGGTGGAAACGGTCAACATAAAACGCTACCTCTTTGTGTCCGACCAACGCTGGCCGGGACTGTGTGAACTTCGGTAGCGCCCTATTATGTGAATATTTATCGGGGTGGCAACAAGGCGTTGTTGTGTGGTGGGACAGCTTTTATGCCTATTTTTCAACCAAATGGGCATATAGGTTAATATTGACCTTTATTGGCAAACCTTGGCAAACCCAAAGAAATGAACGAGCCATGAATAGCCGTTTATTAATAGGCAGAAACAGGCGTACAGGCACAACCACAGGCTAGCCAGAGAAAAGGCCCTTTTTAGCCGAGTGAACAGCAGTGAACACCGGGTGATGAGTGCAGAAGTGACCCATCATAGCTTTATTAATTGATTTAACTGTATTTTTATTTAAGTGAACAGTGGTGAATAGTTTAAATAAGAACTAAAATCGCAAAGGTGATTTTGCAATCAATATCTGAGGCAGCCACATAACAAAAACACAGACGGGAAGAAAGGCGGCGTAAGACGCCATCTCTGGCCTCGCTATGATGGGATAATCACGCCCGCTTCCATCACGCGCCCCCAATCCTTCCCCCCAAAAACAGCCTTTTTCCTGGCTAGCGGGTGTCAAAGAACGCGTGCATGCATAGAGTGCATGATTTTGCATGCAAGAAAATGCATTTTTTACCCCCTGCCGCACCAGTAGCAGCGCGGCCTGCGGTCTCTCATGCACCTGCATGAAAAGCGACACATAAAGCGGGCAGGCGTGGCGGGGGTAGCATTGCGCGCCAGTGGGTTTTAACGATTTATTGGCGCTAAGAGTGCTGGGCCAGGCCCGCAATAAAATCGGCGTACCACTGCAACATGTCACGGCGTTTCTCAAGGTACTGAGCGTGGTTGTAAGTGCCGCGAATGGCGTTCTTGTCCACGTGGGCAAGCTGCATCTCTATCCAAGCGGTATTAAAGTCCTGCTCATGCAAAATCGTGGACATCATGTGCCTGAAGCCGTGGCCAGTGAGCCGACCGTGATAACCGATACGCTTGAGGAGCTGGTTGATACTCGCTTCGCTCATCGGTTTGTTCACATCATTCCGTCCCGAGAAAACATAGCGATAGTTACCCGTAAGCGTCTTCAGCTCATTCAATATAGCCACAGCCTGTGTCGATAATGGTACGAGATGGGCTCGACGCATTTTCATGCGCTCCTGCGGAATTTCCCAAAGCGCGTTATCCAGATCAACCTCATGCCATTGCGCCATGCGCAGCTCAATACCCCTGACTCCGGTCAACATCAGTAACTTCGTCGCCAGCTGTACCAACCGACTGCCGGAGTACATCTCCAGCGCCGCAAGAAAATCGGGGATTTCATCAACGGATAAAAAAGGATAATGAGTAGATTTTGGGCTAATCAAAACGCTGGAGAGATCGGCGGCTGGGTTGAACTCCGCTCGCCCGGTTGCCGTGGCATATCGGAAGACCTCACCGCAGCGCTGTCTGACCTTACGCATTTTCTCAAGCGCCCCACGCGCCTCAATTTTGCGAAGCACTGTGAGTAGCTCAAGCGGCTTTATCGCCGAAATGGGATGCTGTCCCAGATAGGGGAAAATATCAATGTTGAACGCGTCCATGATATCGGCCGCATACCCTGCTGACCACGTCGCCAATTTGGACTGATGCCACTCCTTCGCGATCGCTTCAAAGGTGTTCGCATTCCCGTATAGCTGCGCCAGCTTTTTCTCTTTACGAACTGTGCTGGGGTTCTGCCCCTCAGCAACTAACTTTCTGGATTCATCGCGCTTTAACCGAGCATCGGCCAACGAAACGGCAGGATAGACGCCGAATGAAATCATCTTGGGCTTACCGGCAAAGCGATAACGAAAGCGCCAGCTCTTGCTGCCATTGGGTTCAACCAAAAGGGATAAGCCCAACCCATCACTCAACGTGTAAGGTTTAGGGGTGGGTTTAGCATTCCGGATTTGTAAGTTATTAAGTCGCATGTGTATAGAAATTCAAGACCGAACAGAAGTACACGCAATTCTACACACACCTGATATTGGATTCCACAGGACAGCGCCGGACAGTCACGGACATAAAACCCAGTCAATGCATTGTTATTTAATATTTTTTTGGATGATTGCGGACGTTACAGGAAGAAAGAGTGGTGCCGATAATAGGAGTCGAACCTACGACCTTCGCATTACGAATGCGCTGCTCTACCAACTGAGCTATATCGGCATCGAGCCGGGCCTGCGGGGCAAGCCGGAAGTGCGTTGAACAAGGTAGACCTGCGCGCGAAATGAGTCAATAGCCGCCGGGGCGTTTGGTTGTTTTGCAAGCAATCACGCCACCGCGCTTCCCGCTTCCAAAAACAATCAGGGCGCAGCATGCTGCGCCCTGACCTCTTTATGACCGCAATGCGGCCTTAGCTGCGCACCAGATCGTCGCCGTAGCCGATCCACTTGTAAGTGGTCAGCGCGTCCAGGCCCATCGGGCCGCGGGCGTGCAGTTTCTGGGTGCTCACCGCCACTTCCGCGCCCAGGCCGAACTGGCCGCCGTCGGTGAAGCGGGTGCTGGCGTTGACGTACACCGCCGAGGAGTCCACCGCGCGCACGAAGTGCTCGGCGCTGCTGAGCGAACGGGTGAGGATCGCGTCGGAGTGGTTGGTGCCGTGGATGCGGATGTGGTCGATGGCCTGATCGATATCGTCCACCAGCAGCACGTTCAGATCCAGCGACAGCCATTCGTCGTCGTAATCCTCCGCGTTCACCGGCACCACCGTCGCCGGGCCGCCCTGCAGCAGCGGCAGCGCGTTTTCCGCCGCGTGCAGCGTCACGCCCGCCGCCGCCATTTTGGCGCTCAGCGCCGGCAGGAACTCGGCGGCGATGCTGCGGTTCACCAGCAGCGTCTCCAGCGAGTTACAGGCGCTCGGGCGCTGGATCTTGGCGTTTTCAATCACCGTCAGCGCCTTGTCGAAATCAACGTCGGCATCCACGTAGGTATGGCACACGCCGATGCCGCCGGTGATCACCGGGATGGTCGATTGCTCGCGGCACAGCTTGTGCAGGCCGGCGCCGCCGCGCGGGATTAGCATGTCGACATAGCGATCCAGGCGCAGCAGTTCGTTCACCAGCGCGCGATCCGGGCTGTCGATCGCCTGCACCGCCGCCGCCGGCAGGCCGCACTGCTCCAACGCCTGCTGGATCACTTTCACCGTCGCCTGGTTGGTATTGTGCGTCTCTTTCCCGCCGCGCAGGATCACCGCGTTGCCGGTTTTCAGGCACAGGCTGGCGACGTCGATGGTGACGTTAGGCCGCGCCTCGTAAATAACGCCGATCACGCCGAGCGGCACCCGGCGGCGTTCCAGCTTCAGCCCGCTGTCCAGCAGGTTGCCGTCCAGCACGTGGCCAACCGGATCGTTCAGACGGCACACCTGGCGCACATCGTTGGCGATCGCCGCCAGCCGCGCCGGGGTCAACAGCAGACGATCGAGCAGCGCTTCGCTCATGCCGGTGGCGCGCGCTTGCGCCATGTCTTGTTCGTTCGCCAGCAGGATCGCTTCACTGTTGGCTTCCAACCTGTCGGCCATCACCGACAGCACCTGATTCTTCTTCGCCGTGCTCAGCACCGCCAGCTGCCAGGAGGCCTGCTTGGCGGCCTTCCCCATCTGCTCCAGCATGCTCACTCCTTAACTGACAATCATATCGTCGCGGTGCACTGCCACCGGACCGTATTCATAACCGAGGATTTCGCTGATTTCCTGCGAGTGGTGCCCGGCGATCTGGCGCATCGCGTCGCTGTTGTAGCGGCTGACGCCGTGCGCCAGATCGCGCCCCGCCAGGTTGCGGATGCGGATCACTTCGCCGCGCGAGAAGTCGCCCTTCACTTCGCGGATGCCTTTCGGCAGCAGCGAGCTGCCGCGCGCCATCATCGCTTCCACCGCGCCGTCGTCGACGGTGATCTCGCCGGCCGGCGGCGCGCCGAAGATCCAGCGCTTGCGGTTTTCCAGCGGGGTTTCCAGCGCGTGGAAACGGGTGCCCACCGGTTTGCCTTCAATCACGTCCGCCACCACGCCCGGCTTGCTGCCCGCGGCGATCACCACGTCGATGCCGGCGCGGCAGGCCACGTCGGCCGCCTGCAGCTTGGTGCCCATGCCGCCGGTGCCCAGGCCGGAGACGCTGTCGCCGGCGATGGCGCGCAGCGCGTCGTCGATGCCGTGCACTTCACGGATCAGTTCGGCCTGCGGGTTGTTGCGCGGATCGGCGGTGTAGAGGCCCTGCTGATCGGTCAGCAGCAGCAGTTTGTCGGCCCCGGCCAGAATGGCCGCCAGCGCCGACAGGTTATCGTTGTCGCCCACCTTGATTTCGGCAGTGGCGACGGCGTCGTTCTCATTGATTACCGGCACGATACGGTTGTCCAGCAGCGCCGTCATGGTGTCGCGCGCGTTGAGGAAGCGCTCGCGGTCTTCCAGATCGGCGCGCGTCAGCAGCATCTGCCCGACGTGGATGCCGTAAATGGAGAACAGCTGTTCCCACAGCTGGATCAGCCGGCTCTGCCCCACCGCCGCCAGCAGCTGCTTGGAGGCGATGGTGGCGGGCAGCTCGGGATAGCCCAGGTGCTCGCGCCCGGCGGCGATGGCGCCGGAGGTGACGATGACGATGCGGTGGCCCGCGGCGTGTTGCTGCGCGCACTGGCGCACCAATTCGACGATGTGGGCGCGGTTCAGACGCAGCGATCCGCCGGTCAACACGCTGGTGCCCAATTTCACAACCAATGTCTGGCTGCCGTTCATAGTATTTCTGCCGTGTGTAATGATGAGAAGAAGAGTGCAAAGGTCTTTGTAACAGGAGAGACGCGTTATGCCAACAGGCACAACGCGAAATCAGCACAATACGTGGTCAAACGGGGTCAGGCGGAGAGTTTGATCAGTTTTTCTTTGAAATCATCGGCGGGTTCCAGCCCCAGTTCCATGGTCGCCAGCAGTTCGCCCAGGCGGCGATGGAAGTCGCGCAGGGTGTCTTCCAGCTTGGCGTTCACTTCATCATCCTTAATGTTTTGCGTCGTCCAGTTGCCTTCCTTGTCGAACAGGCCGAATTGGTACGAATAGGTGAAGCGCGCCTCTTCCGCCTGCAGCTCCATCCACCAGCCCCAGAACTCACGCTTCTCCGGAGCGGGCTTCACATTGACGCAGACGGCCAAACAATCAAAGAAAAACCGGTCGTTCTCACATTGCCCTTCACGCAGGTACGGCCCCAAGCTGGCAAAACGTTTCATTAGTCGGCTTTTAGGGTGACCACTCGGTAACGTCATTCTCTAACCTCCTCAATGTAGACCCCTCTTTTTAACAAACTGTTAAAATTTAGCAACTAATTAACGCATTTTATCCTTCAGCCAACCGGACATCTGCAGCAACGCCCGGTGGAAGCTGTCGTAAACCGGGGTGCGCGGGATGGCGACCAGCTTGCCGCTCACCGAGGAGGTGACGATCAGCTGCGACTCCTCTTTCGGGCTGAGCGTATCGCGCTCCCAATAGCCGGAGATCATCGGCGTCGGGCAACGGCGTCCCAGCAACCCCTGCATTTTCAGCGAGTAGCTGTTCAACTCCACTTTCAGCACATTGTCTGAAGCATTGGCCATGCCCATGCGGCTGGCCAGCACGTCCATATACATGTCCGGCACGTTCAACTGGGTGCTGCTGTCGCACAGCAGGCGATGCACCACCGGCCCCAGGCAGGCCACGCCGCGCAGCCGCTGCGGCTCCAGATAGGCCAATCGCACCGCCACGTTGGCGCCGAAACGGAAGCCGAAGGCGCTCACCCGCTGATGATCCACCCACGGCACCGAGGCCAGCTGGATCAGCACCTGTTGGTGCAGGTAGCTGGAGTCCTGCGTCAGCTTCCACTTGCAGGAGGAGCCGATCGACGGCATGTCGAGCGTCAGCATGGCGATGCCGTGCGGCGCCAGGTAGTCGCGGAACAGACGGTGATAGTCGGTCTGCAGCGTATCGAGGCTGCCGCACATCAGCACCGTCGGGAACGGCGCTTCGCCCTTCTCGGGCATGTGCAGGAAACCGGTGACGCAGCCGCCGCCTTCGATGCGGAACTCCAGCTCTTTCAGCTGATACGGCAACAGCAGCGCCGCCTCTTCGTAAGCGCGGTTGGCGAGCATCTCCGCCTGTTCAGCCAGCTCGTCGCCCTTCAGGTGCGGGTAACCGGCGATGCTGTACAGGCTCGCGGCCTTCAGCCAGTACTCGCCGCCGACCAGCGGATCCTGCTGCTCCGTCGCCCGCTGCTGCCACTGCATGCCCTGATGGATCCACTCGTAGATCCAGTTGCCGTTGCGGTAGCCCACCACGGTATCCAGCCGCTGCGGGTTGCTGCGCTCGGCGTCCGAGGCGGCGATACGCGCCAACACTTCGTGGATTTCGATCGGGCTGACGCCGCGCCAGGCCCACAGCAGCGGATTCAGCATGCGGTACCAGCTGCCGGTGGTGTCGCCTTCCAATGCGGAATGCATGGCGGCGCTCACTTTGTTGCGCGCGCGCAGCACCAGCGTCGAGGTTTCAGGATGTTTGAATTTGGGCTTGAAAAGAATTTCAGAAAGGTTGGCCTGTGCCATGGTAACAACAGCCTCCGTAAATCTGGCGATAGGCCGCAACAGGCCTACTTAACTGGAGGTAGTGTACCTAACTCTGGCGGGATAAACCAAGATAACGCAAACGCCCGGCATAACCGGGCGTTGGGCTGGAACTGGCTGGACTTAGCGACCGCCGATAGGGGGAACGAAGCTGACGCCCATGTCCCACGGCTGTTCGATCCAGGTGTCCTGCGGGATGTCGACCTCGTAGTCGTCCACCAGCGGACGGCCCGCCGGCTTGGCGAAGATGGTGACGAAATGCGCTTTCGGGTACATGTCGCGGATCGCTTTCGCGGTGCCGCCGGTATCCACCAGATCGTCCACCACGATGAAGCCTTCACCGTCGCCTTCGGCGCGCTTGAGCACTTTCATTTCGCGCTGGTTGTCATGGTCATAGCTGGAAATGCAGACGGTATCCACATAGCGGATGCCCAGTTCACGCGCCAGCAGGCCCGCCGGCACCAGGCCGCCGCGGCTGACGGCAATGATGCCCGTCCATTTGTCGGCAGGCAGCAGGCGGTGCGCCAGCTTGCGTGCGTGTATTTGCAGCATATCCCAGGTAACAACGTATTTTTCGCTCATAGAATCGTGTCCCAGCCGGCTGGTGAAGCGGCTTACTTTATAGTTCAGGGGAAAAAAGGTTGCGCGAGATTATAGAGACTGGCCGCGTTGAATTCCAGCTGTACCGAGGAAAACCTCGCGATTTCCGCCGGGCGGCTTTTCGGTGATTGATGCTGAAAAAACGAGCGTTCCCGCAGCGAAGCCGTGTGATCAAGCGCTTAAACCGCACAATACGGGGCGCGCACCGCCGGAAATAAAGTGATATTCTCTGACGATCGTGCCACGACGCACAGATACCCGCTCACCTTAACCGCGCGGCACGCCCGTCCTGTCGGAGCTTGCCGTCACAGGAGACTTATAGTGTCTGAATTGTCTCAGCTTTCGCCACAGCCGCTGTGGGATATTTTCGCCAAGATCTGTTCTATCCCGCACCCTTCTTATCATGAAGAAGCGCTGGCGCAGCACATCCTCACCTGGGCCAAAGAAAAGAACCTGCACGCCGAGCGCGATCGGGTCGGCAATATCCTGCTGCGCAAACCGGCCACCAAAGGCATGGAAAATCGCAAGCCGGTGGCGCTGCAGGCGCACCTGGACATGGTGCCGCAAAAGAATAACGACACCGTGCACGACTTCGCCAAGGATCCGATCCAGCCTTATATCGCCGGTGAGTGGGTGAAAGCGCGCGGCACCACGCTGGGCGCCGACAACGGCATCGGCATGGCCTCCGCCCTGGCGGTGCTGGCCGACGACAGCGTTGAGCACGGCCCGCTGGAAGTTCTGCTGACCATGACCGAAGAAGCGGGGATGGACGGCGCCTTCGGGCTGCAGCCGAACTGGCTGCAGGCGGACATCCTGATCAATACCGATTCCGAAGAAGAAGGCGAAATCTACATGGGTTGCGCCGGCGGTATCGACTTCATCACGACCCTGCCGCTGCAGCGCGAAGCGGTGCCGGCCGGTTACCAAACCCTGAAGCTGACCCTCAAGGGCCTGAAAGGCGGCCATTCCGGCGCCGAGATCCACGTCGGGCTGGGCAACGCCAACAAACTGCTGGCGCGCTTCCTGTTCGCCCATGCGGAGGCGCTGAACCTGCGCGTGCTGGACCTGAACGGCGGCACCCTGCGCAACGCCATCCCGCGTGAAGCCTCCGCGGTGGTAGCGGTGCCGGCAGAAAAAGCCGACGCGCTGAAAGCGCTGAGCCAAGCGTTCCTGGCCGTGCTGCAGAACGAACTCTCCGCCAAAGAGAAGAACATCACCGTGCTGTTGGAGCCGACCACCAGCGCTTCGCAGGCGCTGAGCGCCGACAGCCAGCAACGCTTCCTGGCGCTACTGAACGGCACGCCGAACGGCGTGATCCGCATGAGCGACGCGGTGAAAGGCGTGGTGGAAACCTCGCTGAACGTCGGCGTAGTCACCACCAGCGAAAACGAAGCGGAAATCATCTGCCTGATCCGCTCCCTGATCGACAGCGGCAAAGATTACGTTGTCGAGATGCTGACCGCGCTGGGCCAGCTGGCCGGCGCCAACGTGGCGCCGAAGGGGGGCTACCCGGGCTGGCAGCCGGACGCCGACTCGCCGGTGATGCACCTGGTGCGCGAGCTGTATCAGGAGCTGTTCAACAAGACGCCGAACATCATGGTGATCCACGCCGGTCTGGAATGCGGTCTGTTCAAAAAGCCGTATCCAAACATGGACATGGTATCGATCGGGCCAACCATCACCGGCCCGCACTCGCCGGATGAGCAAGTGCATATCGAAAGCGTCGGTCTGTACTGGAAGCTGCTGACCTCGCTGCTGAAAGCGATCCCTGAGCGCGCGTAATCTGCGCGCTTAACGCAAAAAGCCGGCGACTCGCCGGCTTTTTTATTCCCAAGGCAGCGCCAGCTGCCGCTCCAACTGCGGATCGAGCAGCGTCACATGCAGCCCCACCAGCCGCACGCCGCGCCCTTCGCGCCGCTCGCGCCACGCCTGCCGCGCCACCTCCAGCAAATCCTGCCGGTTCAGCACCGGGAAGACGTGCTCCTGGGTGGTTTGCTGAAAATCCTGAAACTTCAGCTTCACGCCCTGCCGGGCGATGTGCAGATCCGGCTTTACCTTGCGCAACCGCATCTCCAACTCGGGATAGAGTTTGTCGATAATCAGCGTTTCGCAGTCTTCCCAGTCGTGAATGTCTTCCGCCAGCGTGCGCTCCACCCCCACCGATTTGCGCAGCCGCTCCGCCGAGATTTCGCGCCGATCGATGCCCTGACACCGCTCCCACAGCACCCGGCCGAACTTGCCGAAACGCTTGAGCAACTGCGCCAAATCATATTGCTGCACGTCGGCGCAGGTGATAAGCCCCACTTCCTCCAGCCTTTTGGCGGTCACCTTGCCGACGCCGGGGATCTTGCTGAGCGGCAGCTGCTGCAAAAACGCCGGCACCTGCGCCGGCGTGATCACGTATTGCCCGTTCGGCTTGTTCATCTCGGAGGCGATTTTGGCGAGAAACTTGATCGGCGCGACGCCGGCCGACGCGGTGAGGTTCAGCTCGTCGGCGATCGCCTGACGGATCTCCTGAGCGATCAGCGTCGCCGAACCGTTGCATTGCGGGCTGTCGGTCACGTCGAGATAGGCTTCATCGAGCGACAACGGCTCGATCAATGGGGTATAGCGGGCGAAGATTTCGCGGATGTGCAGCGAAGCCTCTTTATAGGCCGCCATGCGCCCCGGCAGCAGGGTGAGATGCGGGCACAGCTTGAGCGCCATCGCCGTGGACATGGCGCTGTGTACGCCGTAGCGCCGCGCCGGGTAATTGGCGGTGCTGATCACCCCGCGCCGATCGGCGCTGCCGCCAATCGCCAGCGGGATATCGCGCAGGCTGGGATCGTCGCGCATTTCCACCGCCGCGAAGAAGCAGTCCATATCGACATGAATGATTTTACGCATCGCACCCTCCAGTAATACTGTATAAGTATACAGTCAGATACCGAAAGCTCAAGGCCGCGGAGCTCGAGGAAAGCGGCGTTTCCGCCAGATATTTCCGCGTTGTTAAAAAAGCTTAATTTTTCAATAGTATGATTTCCGCCATCCCGTGCGGCTCTCCACAACGATAACGACAAGGTACCCTACATGATCAGATTTTCTCATTGGCTGCTGGCTTCCGCGGTGTCGCTGAGCGCGCTGGCGGCCAGCGCCGCCGCCGGTCATGCGCCGGCGATCGTCGCCCACCGCGGCGGCACCGCCGATGCGCCGGAAAACACCCGCATCGCTATCGAAACGGCGTTGAAAAACGGCGCCGACGCCATTTGGATCACCCTGCAAGAATCCAAAGACGGCGTCATCGTGCTGTATCGCCCCTCGGATCTGAAAGCGTTGACCAACCGGCAGGGCCCGGTCTCTGCCTATACCGCCGCGCAGCTGGCCGAGACCGACGCCGGCTGGGCCTTCGCCAAGGGTGACGCCCACCCGTTCCGCGGCCGGGGCATCGGCATTCCGCGCCTCGACGACGTGCTGAAGGCGTTTCCGCACGTCACCTTTTATCTGGACATCAAATCCCCGGACGCCGATCCGGCGCAGTTTGGCCAGGCGCTGCTGGCGACGTTGCAAAGCACCAACAGCCTGAACCGCACCCGCGTCTACTCTACCGACGCCAAATATCTGCAGGCGCTGCCGCCGGCCATCCCGCGCTTTGAAAGCCGCGACGAGACCCGCACGCTGCTGGCCAACGTCACCATGGCGCACCAGTGCGACGTCAAACCGGACAACCGGCAGCCGCGCTGGTACGGGCTGGAGCTGAAACGCGAGGTGGAGGTGGTAGAGAAATATACCCTCGGCGAAGGGCGTTCGAAGGCATTTCTGACCTGGGATAAAGAGTCGATGGACTGTTTCCGCTCGCAGGGCCCGGCGCACATCATCCTGTTCGGGGTCAACTCGCCGCAGGAATATCAGCAGGCGCTGGCGCTGGGCGCCGACGGCGTGATGGTCAACTCACCGGCCGAGGCGAAAAGCTTCCGCAAGGCGAAATAAAAACCCGGCCAAGGCCGGGTTTTCGCTACAGCTACAGAATGCGGTGCTTTTCCAACTGCTCGCGCCGCTGCGCCGCTTTGGCTTCGCGCTTTTTGCGCGCATCGCACGGCTCCGGGCAGTCGCAGACTTTCTCCATGCCCAGTGCGGTGATGCCGCCGCAGCTGCCCTGCAGGCTTTTGCGTTTGAACACATAGCCCAGCGACATGCCGCCGACGATCAGCAGAAACAACACGAAGGTAGCGGCGAATACCGTCAACATAGCAACCTCACGAACGCTTTTTCAGATAGGGCTTGAACGCGTCTGAATAACGCTCCTCAAAGCCGTCGGCGGTTTTCACGATCATGAACACCGGGATGCCGAGCAGGTTGGCCAGCGCCATGCCGCGCTCCGGCCCCATCACGTTCAGGCCGGTGGACAGGCCGTCGGCGGTCATGCAGGTCGTGCTCAGCACGGTGATCGACACCAGCCGATGATGGATTGGGCGCCCGGTGACCGGATCGATGGTGTGCGAATAGCGCACCCCGTCTTGCTCGAAGTAGTTGCGATAGTCACCCGAGGTGGCGATCGACATCTCTCCGGGTTGGATCACCAGCTGCGCCTGCTGCTGCGTACCGGCGGTCGGGCGCTCGATGGCGATGCGCCACGGCTTTTGTTCGCCGTTATGCCCGCGCGTGCGCACCTCGCCGCCGATATCCACCATGTAGTTCTTCACATGCCGGGACTGCAGATATTCCGCCACCACGTCCACGCCATACCCTTTGGCGATCGACGACAGATCGACGTACAGCTCAGGGATGCTTTTCACCAGCGCGCTGCCCTGCACCGACAGTTTGTCGGCGCCGGTCCAGGCGCGGCGATGCTCCAGCTCCGCCTCGCTCGGCACTTTGTCCGGCCGCCCTTCCGGGCCGAAGCCCCACAGGTTGACCAGCGGCCCGACGGTCACGTCCAGCGCGCCATCGGTGACGCGGTTGATGCGCAGCGCTTCGCGCACCACTTCGGCGGTGGCCGGCGAAACCGGGAACGGCCGGTCAATGTCGCGGCTGGCGTTGAAGCGGCTCAGCTCGGAATCCGGCCGGTAGGTGGACATCTGATCGTTCACCTGCTCCAACCGTTTGTCGATCTCCGCCTGCATCTCGCGCGCTGACGGCGTATCTTCGCCGGTCACGTAACGGATCGAATACGAGGTGCCCATGGTTTTACCCGTCAGGTCCACCTGTTCCGGCCCGCAGCCGGTCAGCAGCAGGGTGGCGCTCAGCGCCACGCCCGTCAGCCAGTTCTTCATCGCCAATGCGCGCATTTAGCCACCAAAGTCATCCAGCATGATGTTTTCGTCTTCGACGCCCAGATCTTTGAGCATCTTGATCACCGCGGCGTTCATCATCGGCGGCCCGCACATGTAAAACTCGCAGTCCTCCGGCGCCGGGTGGTTCTTCAGGTAGTTCTCCAGCAGAACATTATGGATAAAGCCGGTGTAGCCGGTCCAGTTATCTTCCGGCTGCGGATCCGACAGCGCCACGTGCCAAGTGAAGTTTTCGTTCTCCGCCTGCAGCTGGTTGAAGTCGTCTTCATAGAACATCTCGCGCAGCGAACGCGCGCCGTACCAGAAGGTGATCTTGCGTTTCGAGTTCAAACGCTTGAGCTGATCGAAGATGTGTGAACGCATCGGCGCCATGCCCGCGCCGCCGCCGATAAAGATCATTTCGGCGTCGGTGTCCTTGGCGAAGAACTCGCCGAACGGCCCGGAGATGGTCACCTTGTCGCCCGGCTTCAGCGACCAGATATAGGAAGACATGATGCCCGGCGGCACGTCCGGATTGTTCGGCGGCGGCGTGGCGATACGCACGTTGAGCATGATGATGCCCTTCTCTTCCGGGTAGTTGGCCATCGAGTAGGCGCGCACCGTGGTGTCGTTCACCGTCGAACGGTAGCGGAACAGGTTGAACTTGTCCCAGTCGCCGCGATACTCCTGCGGCACGTCGAAGTCGGCGTAACTGATGTCGTGCGCCGGCGCTTCGATCTGGATGAAACCGCCCGCGCGGAACGGCACGTCTTCGCCATCGGGGATCTTCAGCTTCAGCTCTTTGATAAAGGTGGCTTTGTTATCGTTGGAGATAACCTCGCACTCCCATTTCTTCACGCCGAAGATCTCTTCCGGCAGCTCGATCTTCAGGTTCTGCTTCACGTTCACCTGGCACGCCAGGCGGCACCCTTCTTTCGCTTCGCGCTTGTTGATGTGCGAAAGCTCGGTCGGCAGGATATCGCCGCCGCCCTCTTTGATCACCACCCGGCACTGGCCGCAGGAACCGCCGCCGCCGCAGGCCGAGGAGACGAAGATCCCCTGGCTGGAGAGCACGTTGAGCAGCTTGTCACCCGCCGGCGCATGGAAGCTCTTATCCAGATCGCCGTTGATTTCCACCGCGATGTCGCCGGTGTTCACCAGCTTCGATTTGGCGAACAGGATCAGCAACACCAGCACCATCACGATGGCGGTGAACATCGCTACGCCTAAAATAATTTCCATAAATTCTTCCCGCCTTTACAACTGAACACCGGAGAAGGACATGAAGCCCAGCGCCATCAGTCCGGTGGTGATAAAGGTAATGCCCAGACCGCGCAGCCCTGCCGGCACGTTGGCATACTTGAGTTTTTCGCGGATCCCCGCCATGGCGACGATCGCCAGCATCCAGCCGGTGCCGGAACCAAAGCCGTACACCACCGATTCGGCGAAGTTGTAGTCGCGCTGCACCATGAAGGACACGCCGCCGAAGATGGCGCAGTTCACGGTAATGAGCGGCAGGAAGATGCCGAGCGCGTTATACAGCGACGGGAAGAAGCGATCGAGGATCATCTCCAAAATCTGCACCAGCGCCGCAATCACGCCGATGAAGGTGATGAAGTTGAGGAAGCTCAGATCGACGCCCTCCACCAGCGCGCCGTCGCGCAGGATCAGGTTGTAGACCAGGTTATTCACCGGCACCGAAATGCCGAGCACGATGGTCACCGCGATGCCCAGGCCAAAGGCGGTCGACACCTTCTTCGACACCGCCAGGAAAGTACACATCCCGAGGAAGAACGCCAGCGCCATGTTCTCGACGAACACCGCGCGCACAAACAGGCTGATATAGTGTTCCATCGGCCTTTACTCCTTTTCGATCTGCGCCGGCTTCAGGGTGCGCAGCACCCAGATCAGCAGGCCGATGATGAAGAACGCGCTCGGCGCCAGCAGGAACAGGCCGTTCGGCTGATACCAGCCGCCGTTCTGCACCGTTTCCAGCACCGGAACGCCGAACAGCTTGCCGGAGCCGATCAGCTCGCGCAGGAAACCGACCAGCACCAGGATCACCCCGTAACCCAGCCCGTTGCCGATGCCGTCCATAAAGCTCTCGATCGGCGGCGACTTCATGGCGTAGGCCTCAGCCCGCCCCATCACGATGCAGTTGGTGATGATAAGGCCGACGAACACCGACAGCTGCTTGGAGATCTCGAACGCATAGGCGCGCAATAGCTGATCGACCACGATCACCAGCGAGGCGATGATCGCCATCTGCACGATGATGCGCACGCTGTTGGGAATATGATGACGGATCAGCGAGATGAAGAAGCTGGAGAACGCGGTCACCAGCGTCACCGCAATGGTCATCACCACCGCCGTTTCCAGCTTGGTGGTCACCGCCAGCGCCGAACAGACGCCCAGCACCTGCAGGGCGATCGGGTTATTGTCGAACAGCGGCCCCAGCAGGACCCGCTTTATCTCTTTGGAATCAGCCATTTTTCAACGCTCCTTCACGAACTTTTTTCAGGAACGGGCCGAAGCCGTGCTCGCCCAACCAGAAATCAAACGTATGCTGCACGCCGTTGGAGGTCAGCGTGGCGCCGGACAGGCCATCCACCCCGTGTACGTCCCCCTGACGCGCGCCGCCTTTCACCACGCGGATCGCCGGCTGGCCGTTGTCGTCGAACAGCTGCTTGCCGACCCACTGCTGGCGCCAGGACGGGTTCTCGACCTCACCGCCCAGCCCCGGCGTTTCCCCCTGGTCGTAGTAGGTGATGCCCTTGACCGTGTTGCCGTCGTTATCCAATGCCACGAAGGCGTACATCATCGACCACAGACCGGTGCCGTATACCGGCAACACAATCTTGTTCACCTGGCCGCTTTCATCGCGCACCAGGTAGATTTCCGCCTGGTTGCTGCGGCGCTTGATGCCGGCCGGATCGTCGCCCGCGGGCAACGCCACGCTTTTGGCGTCGTCGCGCAGCGCGGCGCCCAGATCGAACGCCGCCGCCTTGCCGGCGACAAATTCGCCGCTGTTCAGATCCACCAGGCGCGGTTCGATGCGCTCGCTGTACAGGCGCTTGACCTGCTCGCTCTCCATTTTCTTCGGCTGCAACAGGCCGGCTACGTCGAGAATATTGCGCTGCTTGTCGAGCAGCTTTTGCTCCTGCTGTTTGGACTTCAGGCCGACGGCGGAGCCCGCCACCACCACTGAACACACCAGACACAGCAGCAGCACTACCAGCAGCGTTTTACCGATGCCGTCGTTTTTCGCTTCATTCGCCACGGGCTTTTCTCCGCTTGATGTTGGCCTGCACCACCAGGTAATCGAACAGCGGCGCGAACAGGTTGGCGAACAGGATCGCCAGCATCATGCCTTCCGGATAGGCGGGGTTGACCACCCGGATCAGCACGCACATCACGCCGATCAGAATGCCGTACCACCATTTCCCCTTATTGGTGAAGGAGGCGGAAACCGGGTCGGTCGCCATAAAGATCATGCCGAAGGCGAAGCCGCCCAGCACCAGATGCCAGTACCACGGCATAGCAAACATCGGGTTGGTGTCCGAACCGATGGCGTTGAACAACAGGGCGGAAGCCACCATGCCGAGCATCACGCCGGCGACGATGCGCCAGGAGGCCACGCGGCCGAACAGGATAATCGCCCCGCCGATCAGGATCATCAGCGTGGAGACTTCACCGATGGAGCCGGGAATGTTGCCGAGGAAGGCGTCCAGCCAACTGATGGACTGGCCGGTGGCCACGTTGCTCAGGCTGTGCGCCCCGCCTGCGCTCCACTGCGCCAGCGGCGTCGCACCGGAGAAACCGTCCGCGGAGGTCCACACCAAGTCGCCGGAGATCTGCGCCGGATAGGCGAAGAACAGGAAGGCGCGGCCGGCCAGCGCCGGGTTGAGGAAGTTGCGCCCGGTGCCGCCGAAGATCTCTTTGGCCACCACCACGCCGAAGGTGATGCCCAGCGCGGCCTGCCACAGCGGCAGGGTCGGCGGCACGATCAGCGCGAACAGAATAGAAGTGACGAAGAAGCCTTCGTTGACCTCATGCTTGCGGATAATGGCGAACAGCACTTCCCAGAAGCCGCCGACGACGAACACCACGGCGTAGATCGGCAGGAAGTAACAGGCGCCCAGCACCATCTTGCTGACCCAGCCGGCGTCGGCCGCCAGCGAGGCGCCGAGCCACTGCGCCAGGCGATAATGCCAGTCGCCCGCCAGCACCTGTTGCAGCGCGTCGCCGCTGTACAGATGGTGCAGCGCCGGGATCGCCTGCTGGCCGACGTTGTACATGCCCCAGAACATCGCCGGGAACACCGCCAGCCACACCAGGATCATCATACGTTTCAAATCGATAGCGTCGCGCACGTGCGAAGCGCCGCGCGTCACCGTGCCGGGGGTATAAAACACCGTGGTGGTCGCTTCATACAGCGGGTACCACTTTTCCAGTTTGCCGCCCGGCGTGAAGTGATGCTCTATCTTCTCAAAATAATTCTTCAGGCCCATTGGTTATCCTTCCTGCTCAATCTTGGTCAGCACCTCGCGCAGCACCGGCGCGTACTCATACTTGCCGGGGCAAACGAAGGTGCACAACGCCAGATCTTCCTCGTCCAGCTCCAGGCAGCCCAGCGCCTGCGCACTGTCGCTGTCGCCCGCCAGCAAATCGCGCAGCAGCAGCGTCGGCAAAATATCCAGCGGCATCACCCGTTCGTAGTTGCCGATCGGCACCATGGCGCGTTCGCCGCCGTTAGTGGTGGTCGAGAAGGCGAACAGTTTGTTTTTCAGGAAGTGGCCCAGCGTGGTGCGGGTAATGGAGAACTTGTTCGGCGACGGCACGATCCAGCCGAACAGCTCTTTGTCGCGCCCTTCTTCCAGCACCGACACCTGCGAGTGGAAACGGCCCAGCCAGGCGTTCGGCCCGGCGGCCTGCATACCGTTCAGCACCGAACCGGAGATCACCCGGTTCTCGCCCTCTTTCAGGCGGCCGGCGGTCAACTCATCGAGGCTGGCTCCCAGGCGGGTGCGCAGCAGCGTCGGCTGCGCCACCTGCGGCCCGGCCAGCGCCACGACCCGGCGGGTATCGAGCTTACCGGTGGTGAACAGGGTGCCGATGGCGATCGCGTCCTGGTAACCGATGTGCCAAACGGTTTTCTTCAGGCTGACCGGTTCAAGGAAGTGAATGTGGGTGCCCGCCAGCCCGGCGGGATGCGGGCCGGCAAATTCGCTGTAGGCGATCTGCGGGCCGCTCTGCTGGCCAACCGAGGCGCCGGCGGCGTGGCATACGTGTACCTTACCCGCCGTCAGACGCGCCAAGACCACCAGCCCGGCGTTGAACGCCGCCTGCTGTTCGGCGATGATCACCTGCGGATCGGCGGCCAACGGTTGGGTATCCATCGCGGTGACGAAAATGGCGCGCGGTTCGCTGCCGGGGCTTGGCGTTTTGCTGAACGGGCGGGTGCGCAGCGCGGTCCACAGGCCGCTGGCGATCAGTTCGCTTTCGACCTGTTCGCGCGGCAGTTGGCTGAGTTCACCCAACGGATAATGCGCAAACTCGAGCTGATCGTCGCCGCCGTTTTCCAGCGCAATCACCACCGATTGCAAGACGCGCCGCTCGCCGCGGTTAATCGCGACGATGCGGCCGCTGGCGGGAGCCGTGAAGAAAACCCCGGGGTTTTTCTTATCTTCGAACAACGCCTGGCCTTTCTTAACGGTATCGCCTTCCTGCACCAGCATGGAGGGACGCATTCCGACATACTCTTCCCCAAGCAGGGCGACATGCTGAATGTTCGGGCCATCTTGGATCGCCTGAACCGGGGCTCCGGCTATCGGCAGATCTAACCCTTTTCTGATCTTAATCATAGGATTTATACGATGTAGTTTGGTTTACACGTCTGACCGGCCCCAGAGGCGGGTGCTGACGATGCCAGGATTGCCGGGCAGTGCGCACAACGGCACGCCCAACATGAACTTTCTCGCAGTGAAAAACTGGGGTAACGCGCATTCCCTTGAATCCCCCTTCCGTTGTTTGCGCGACAGTCGATGTGTTAACGGCATGTAGCCAAATAACCATCAAAACGGCCGGGTTATATGCCATAACTCTTGCCGCTTCAATCGCCACAGCGCGTTAAATTGAAGAGAGAATATTAACATTGTTCGCAACATTGTTCTGCGTTCCGTCGTGACTTGTGTCAAGCAAACGCAATTAAATTTCGCCTGTTTTTCACTACTTATCGTTAAAATCTGCCGGTCATTTCACTTTTATCGAGCCTTGTCGTTTTTTTATACATATCACGTATTGCTAAAAATAAACGCGCTGGTAATCTGGCGGTGTTTTGCAGCAGTAAAAACAATAATCAGTGGCACGCTGGCCAATCTCATTGCGCCGGCAGATAAATATAAGCAGGAATAATAATGAGCAAAATCGCGCTGTTGTTTGCGATGCTTGTTTCTATGCCGATGATCACGGCCTGCAGCGCCAGCGAGCAGGTACCCGAAGCGCCGGTAGTTAAACAGCAATTATTGGGGTCGCCGGTCTATATTCAGATCTTCAAAGAGGAACGCAAGCTGGAATTGTATGCCAAAATGGGCAATGAATTCCGCTTGGTCAATACGTTCCCGATCTGTAATTTCTCCGGCGGGCTGGGTCCTAAACGTCGTGAAGGCGACTTTAAAAGTCCGGAAGGCTTTTATAGCGTTGACGCGCGCCATCTGAAACCCGACAGCAAGTATTATCGGGCGATCAATATCGGTTTCCCTAATGATTACGATAAGTCGCAGGGCTATTCCGGCGCTTATCTGATGATCCACGGCGAATGTAAATCGATCGGCTGTTACGCGATGACCAACACCTATATGGATGAGATCTATCGCTACGTCGAAGCCGCCTTCGCCTATGGCCAAAGCCGCGTCGACATCAGCATCTACCCGTTCCGCATGACCGAACAGAACCTGAAGCGCCATGCATCATCCAGCTATATCGCCTTCTGGCGCCAGCTGAAGCCGGGCTACGATTACTTCGCGAAGAACCACCAGCCGCCGATGATGACCGTGGACAACGGCCAGTATGTGCTGGGTCAACCGTTGATGAGCAGCGGCCAGATGACGCAGTACGCGTCAGCCAGCCCGACGCCCAACACCAATCCCTTCGCTCAGAACAAGCCGCTCACCGAAGTGAAATAACGCGAACTCGCCTGGCTCAATCTTGTGCCAGGTTTCGTTGGCGGTCAGCGGTTGGGTGGCGATCACCGTGACCACATCGTTCGGTGTGGTCTGCTGCTGAAAATCGATCTCCACGTCCTGATCCAGTAGCGTCGCCTTGCCGAACGGCGCGCGGCGCGTGATCCAATACAGGTTGGTGGAGCAATAGGCCATCACGAAGCGCCCGTCCGACAACAGCATGTTGAACACCCCTTTCTTGCGCAGCTGGCTCGCCAACAGGCCGATATAGCGGAACACCGCCGGCCACTGGCTCGGGGTGCGCGGGTATTTCAACGCCAGCTGATGCAGCAGCCAGCAAAACGCGTATTCGCTGTCGGTCTGGCCGACCGGGCGAAACGTACCGGTATCCAGCTGGCGATAGCCTTTCAATTGGCCGTTGTGCGCGTAGGTCCAGTTGCGGCCCCACAGTTCGCGGGTGAACGGATGGGTGTTTTCCAGCGCCACTTCGCCGCGGTTGGCCTGGCGAATATGGGACACCACCGCGCAAGACTTGATCGGATAGTCCTGCACCAGGCGGGCGATCGGCGAGTTGAAGCTCGGCTGCGGATCCTTGAATGTGCGGCAGCCGTTCCCTTCATAGAAGGTAATGCCCCAGCCATCCTTATGCGGCCCGGTGCGGCCGCCGCGCTGTACCAGGCCGGTAAAGCTGAAGCAGATATCGGTCGGTACGTTTGCGCTCATCCCGAGCAGTTCACACATCGCCAGCACTCCTTAACCACACTGACATACGCTGTGCGGGCGCGGCATGCATGCGGCGCCCGCTGTCTTATTCCTGGGGGAGCCGCAGCCCCCCGAAGGCTATCAAGCCTTAACCATCTCTTTTTCGATCAGCTGAATCAAGATGTGAATCGCTTTGATGTGGATTTCCTGAATGCGATCGGCGTAGCCGAAGTGCGGCACACGGATTTCCACATCGGCGGAACCCGCCATTTTGCCGCCGTCCTTGCCGGTCAGGGTGATCACTTTCATCCCCTTGGCGCGCGCCGCGTCGATGGCCTTGATGATGTTGCCGGAGTTGCCGGAGGTGGAAATGCCCAGCAGCACGTCGCCTTCGCGGCCCACCGCTTCCACATAGCGGGAGAACACATACTCATAGCCGAAGTCGTTGCTGACGCAGGACAGATGGCTCACGTCCGAGATGGCAATCGCCGGGTAGCCCGGGCGGTTTTCACGGTAGCGGCCGGTCAGCTCTTCGGCGAAGTGCATCGCGTCGCAATGGGAACCGCCGTTGCCGCAGGAGATCACTTTACCGCCGGCTTTGAAGGAGTCCGCCAGCAGCACCGCCGCGCGTTGGATGGCGTCGATGTTGGCGTCGTCATTGATAAATTTCGCCAGGGTATCAGCCGCTTCGTTCAGTTCACTGCGAATAAGGTCGTGGTACATGAGGAACCTCTTGTTATCGTCAAATCTTCCGCTCCGCAGTGTACCGGATCGCGGAAACAGCGAGAAGCATTCTCAGCCAAACAGCGCGCCGGTTAAGGAAGCGGAGAGGTTTTTGATGATTGGTGCTGTCAGTTTGTGACCTGAGTTGTAATTAAACTGTAAACGCATTGATAAAAATTCTGCCTTGTACTAAAACCTATTACATACACACAACAGGTCAGACCTCTTACTACTTCGGAGCTTCTTATGATGGTTCTTAGTATTGTCGTTTTACTGGCTCTCCTCGGCGTGGTGTTCTACCACCGAGTGAACCTTATCCTCAGCAGCCTGATCCTGGTGGCGTACACCGCCGCCATGGGCACGATCGGCCTGTGGAGCTTCTGGCTGTTGCTGCCGCTGGCGATCGTGCTGCTGCCGCTGAACCTTTCCTCTGTGCGTCGCTCTCTGCTCTCCGCGCCGGCGCTGCGCGCCTTCCGCAAGGTGATGCCGCCGATGTCCACCACCGAGAAGGAAGCGATCGACGCGGGCACCACCTGGTGGGAAGGCGATCTGTTCCGCGGCGCGCCGGACTGGAACAAGCTGCACAGCTACCCGAAACCGCGCCTGACGGAAGAAGAGCAAGCGTTTATCGACGGCCCGGTGGAAGAAGCCTGCCGCATGGCCAACGACTTCCAGATCACCCACGAACTGGCCGATCTGCCGCCTGAACTCTGGGCGTACCTGAAAGAACACCGTTTCTTCGCGATGATCATCAAGAAAGAGTACGGCGGTCTGGAATTCTCACCTTACGCTCAGGCGATGGTGCTGCAAAAACTGGCCGGCGTTTCCGGCATCCTGGCGATCACCGTCGGCGTGCCGAACTCCCTCGGCCCGGGCGAACTGCTGCAGCATTACGGTACCGAAGAACAGAAAAACCACTACCTGCCGGGCCTGGCACGCGGCGACGAGATCCCTTGCTTCGCGCTGACCAGCCCGGAAGCGGGTTCAGATGCCGGCGCGATCCCGGACGTGGGCACCGTGTGCATGGGCGAATGGCAAGGCAAGCAGGTGCTGGGCATGCGCCTGACCTGGAACAAGCGCTACATCACGCTGGCGCCGGTCGCCACCGTACTGGGTTTGGCATTCAAACTGCATGACCCGAACCGCCTGCTGAGCGACAACGAATCCCCGGGCATCACCTGTGCGCTGATCCCGACCAGCACGCCGGGCGTGGAAATCGGCAACCGCCACTTCCCGCTGAACGTGCCGTTCCAGAACGGCCCGACCCGCGGCACCGACGTGTTCGTGCCGATCGATTACATCATCGGCGGCCCGAAAATGGCCGGCCAGGGCTGGCGCATGCTGGTTGAATGCCTGTCGGTCGGTCGCGGCATCACCCTGCCGTCCAACTCCACCGGCAGCCTGAAATCCATCGCCCTGGCGACCGGCGCCTACGCGCACATTCGCCGTCAGTTCAAGATCTCCATCGGTAAAATGGAAGGGATCGAAGAGCCGTTGGCGCGCATCGCCGGCAACACCTATGTGATGGACGCCGCCGCTTCGCTGATCACCTATGCGCTGGTGCAGGGCGAGAAACCGGCCGTGCTGTCGGCCATCGTCAAATACCACTGTACGCACCGCGGCCAGCAGTCGATCGTTGACGCCATGGACATCGCCGGCGGTAAAGGCATTATGCTGGGCGAATCCAACTTCCTGGCTCGCGCTTATCAGGGCGCACCGATCGCCATCACGGTGGAAGGCGCGAACATCCTGACCCGCACCATGATGATCTTCGGTCAGGGCGCGATCCGCTGCCATCCTTATGTGCTGGATGAAATGGCGGCGGCGCAGAACAACGATCTGAACGCCTTCGATAAATCGCTGTTCGGCCACCTGGGCCACGTCGGCAGCAACAAGGTACGCAGCTTCTGGCTGGGCCTGACCAACGGCCGCACCAGCGCCACGCCGACCAAGGACGCGACCCGTCGTTACTATCAGCAGTTGAACCGCCTGAGCGCCAACCTGGCGTTGCTGTCGGACGTTTCCATGGGCGTGCTGGGCGGCAGCCTGAAGCGCCGCGAGCGCATCTCCGCTCGCCTGGGGGATATCCTCAGCCAGATGTACCTGGCTTCCGCCGTGCTGAAACGCTTTGACGACGAAGGCCGTCAGAAAGAAGATCTGCCGCTGGTGCATTGGGGCGTGCAAGACAGCCTGCATAAAGCCGAACAGGCGCTGGATGATCTGCTGCGCAACTTCCCGAACCGCTTTATCGCCGGCGCGCTGCGCTTCGTGGTCTTCCCGTTCGGCCGCGTGCATACCGCACCGTCCGATCGCCTGGATCATCAGCTGGCCAAGATCCTGCAGGTGCCTTCCGCCACCCGCAGCCGTCTGGGGCGCGGCCAGTACCTGACGCCGAGCGAGCATAACCCAATCGGCCTGCTGGAAGCGGCGCTGGCCGACGTGATGGCCGCCGAGCCGATTCACGAACGCCTGTGCAAGGCAGCCGGCAAAAACCTGCCGTTCACCCGTCTGGATCGTTTGGCGGAGCGCGCGCTGGAAGAAGGCAAGATCAGCGCCGACGAAGCGAAGATCCTGGTAAAAGCCGAAGAGAGCCGTCTGCGCTCCATCAACGTGGACGACTTTGCGCCGGATGCGCTGGCGGCCGCCAAGCCGGAAAAGCCGGCGGCGCAGTCTAAGCGCCAACAGCAGACCGAAGCGGCTTAATGCCAATTCCTACTCCACGCATCCAAGGGGCGATCATCATCGCCCCTTTTTCTTTTCTTGCATGACAAACTGCGCACCGCGCCGCAGGTTGGCGCAACGGCGGATTTCACGGGAAGGAAGTTCGGGTAGACTGCGCAGCGGGTGCTCTGGATCTTTCTGTCCGGAGCCTTGGCAAAGGAGAGAAAGAGAAAGGCCCCGAGTCGATATTATCAACCCGAGGCCACTCTGATGCCTAGCAACATCAGGTTAGCCTCTTACCCGCCGCAAGGCAAGGATAGGGAGGTCAAAAATGCAGCAAAAACGGGTCGTGCTTAAGCTGGTGATCGTCTGTATGACGCTGATCGCGTTCATCTGGCTAACCCGCGGCTCGCTGTGCGAACTGCGCATCAGGTTGGGAGACTCGGAGGTTGCGGCCACTTTGGCTTACGAATCCGAACGGTAAGGCAACCCAACGGCGGGGTTCGCCCCGCCCGTTGGCGGATGGTGTCAGGCAGGATCCACGAGCACCCGCCTTTTCAGCCGCTGACCGTCAGCTTGTCATAACCGCGCAGGCGGTAATTCACCACCGACACCAGCCAGCAGAAAATGAACACGGCGATCACCCAATAGCCCATCTCCCCCAGATGATCGTTGAGCCGCGCGACGGCGTCCCACAGCGGGCCGGACAGCGCCAGCTTGTCGGCGATAAGTCCGAGCGCTTCGATGCCGCCGATAAACACCGCGATGATCACCGACGCCGCCGTGATGGTCATGTTGTAGTACAGTTTGCGGATCGGTTTGGAGAACGCCCAGCCGTAAGCGCCAATCATCACGAAGTTGTCGATGGAGTCGATCAGCGCCATGCCGGCGGCGAACAGCGCCGGGAACAGCATGATGCTCCACAGGTTCATGCCGTGGCCGGCGCCGGCAGCCGAAATCCCCAACAACCCGACCTCGGTGGCGGTGTCGAAGCCCAGGCCAAACAAGAAGCCCACCAGGTACATGTGCCAGCTCTGATTCACCAGCCTGAACAGCGGGCGGAAGCAGCGCGCCAGCGCACCGCCGCCGCTCATCAACAGATCCAGCGATTGATGCGCAGGCAGCTCGCCCACCTTCACCTGCCGGAAAGCGCGCCACACGGAGATCAGCACCAGCAGGTTGATAAAGGCCACCGTCAGCAGAAACAGCGCGGACACCAGCGTGCCGATCAAACCGCCGGTTTCGTGAAACCAGCCCATCTGTCGGCTGAACATCATCGCCGTGGCGGCAATGGCGGCCGAGGCCAGCACCACGATGGTCGAGTGGCCGAGCGAGAAGAAGGTGCCGACCGCCACCGGCGTTTTGCCCTGTTGCATCAGCTTGCGGGTCACGTTGTCGATCGCGGCGATGTGATCGGCATCCACCGCATGGCGCAGACCAAAACTGTAGGCCAGCAATGCGGTGCCCATCAGCGCCGCATTGTCTTTGAACACCGCCAGCGCCAGCAGCCAGACAACGACGTTGACCGCCACCAGCCCCAGCAACAGGGATACCGCCCGCCGCCGGGCCGCGCCATGCAATCCTTCGGAAACTCCCGCCATACCCACACTCCTGTTTTATCGTTATGTTCAAATCAATGGATTAGCGCCGCGCCGCGATCACCGCCGGATTGGCGCTCAAAAACAGCCAGGACGCGATCACGAACGGCATGGTCAGCGACGGCATGCCCAGCGGAGCCAGCAGGGTATTGAACGCTCCCTGAACCAGCACCGTGAAAATCACGCCGAGCAGCGTATAGATCAGCACCCGCCGGCCGGGCGGGTTGAAGACGGATCCCAGCGCCACCGCCGTCAGCACTGCGCTGAAGGCGTACAGCCCGGCGAAAACCGCCTGCGGATCGGCGCCGATCGCCAGCGATGTGGCCACCGCCAGCATCGCGCCGAAAAAACCCAGCGCCATCGCGCGCGGCGACGAAACCGCCAGCCCGAGCAACAGCAGCACGCCGCCGCTCACGCTGCTGCACAAAAAGACCTGGGAGACGCCGTGCAACGCGCCGCTCAACACCTCCGCCAGGTCGGGATGCGGGTTGAACACCGCGCCGTCGGCCGGGATGGCCGCCGGCGGCAACCGCACATGCCGCAGATGGCTGAACGGGTAGCTGGCCAGCAGCACCGTCCAGGTGGTCAGCACGAAAGGCGCGGTCAGCGCCGCGATCTTCCAGGTACGCAGCAGCCGATTGAGGCCGACGGTGACGATCACCGAGATCACGCTGCTGAAGATCACGCCGATCCACAGCCAAACAGAGGGCAGCAAAAAGGTCGGCAGCGCGGCGCCGACCAGGCAGCCGTTGTAGCCATAGAGACCGGTGCGCAACGCTGCGCGATCGTCCACCAACCACGCCGCGCTGAGCGTCGCCGCCGCCGTGCCCAGCAGGCAGCCGAAGGCCACCTGCGGCAGCCCCTCTTCCCAGGCGCCCACGAAAATGGCGATAAAAAACAATAATCCGGTCAACGGGTTATTTTGAAACATCACCTGCGAACAGCCGCGCAGCACCGCATCCGTCACCGCCGCTATTCGGCTGCGGGCGCACAACGCCGCCCAACTCCACTTTGTCGTCATGACCGCTTCCCGCTGCAGACTAGCGCCAGATAAAAGGCTCGGGCAGCGTCACGCCCAGGATTTCCTCCCGGGCGACGCGCCAGAAAGCGCGAATCGCCGCCTTCACCTGGCGCGCCTCTTTGCCCAAAGCCTTAAAGATCAGCCCGCACTCATTGGGCAACCGGCTGACTCCGCTGGCGATCCCCTCAGCCTCGTCATAGCGGGGCGCGATGCGATCGAGGATCCGCTGATGATGCTCGGGCGGCGTCAGCAGGATCACATTGCCGAACACATCGAACGGCCCCATCACGCCGACCCCGTTCAGCGGGTGTTTATGCGGTTCCAGCACATAGCGCTCGACAAACAGCGTGTTGCCCTCGGGGCGACAGGCGCTAATGCGCGAAGAGTAAACGTCGAATCTGAAACCGCGATCCGCCTGATGGTGTTTGCGTCCCGACATCAGGATCTCGCCATAGAGCAGCGTCGCCGTGGGGTGCAGCGTAATGCGGGTATCGGTAATGAAGCGCGAGCCGCAGTGAGGGATCACCGGATCGGGCATCATCTCCAGATAGCTGCCCTCTTCGAGCGTCAGCGTCTGCATCTGCGCCGCGTAGTTATTTTCCATGGCGTGGATCTTGGTCGCCGATTGAGTGGTGACATGCCCGCAGGCCCGGGGGGCGACCTGCACCTCGAGCGTCAGGCGATCGCCCTGCAAGATGCAGCCCGAGGTGGAGATGACGAATACGCACGGCATCTGCGGCAGCGCCTCGTCCCAATACAGCGCCCGCTGCACCAGAAACGGCACGCGCCGCTCCATTTGCCGCAGCACGCTGCGATGCCCGTTCAGCGCGAACCCCAGCCGCAGATAGCCGGTTTTGCCCACGCCGCCGCTGGCCATCTGCGGCGGTTCGTCCTGGTAGGCGGCCAACTCCGGCGCGTCGGCGCCGAGTTGCGCCACGCGCCTCGCCGCTTCGCTGACGGCCGTCATAACGCCGCCGACGGCGCGTGGGTGAACAGGAAATCACGCATGATCATGTCCACCAGTTCGTCGATGCCTTCGCCGGTTTTGCAGTTGGTGAGGATATAAGGCCGCTCGCCGCGCACCACGCGCGTATCGTGTTCCATCACCGCCAGGCTGGCGCCGACGTACGGCGCCAAATCGATTTTGTTGATCACCAGGATGTCGGCCTGAACCAGGCCCGGGCCATTTTTGCGCGGGATCTTTTCCCCTTCGGCGACGTCGATAACGTAGATGTAAAAGTCCGCCAGCGCCGGGCTGAAGGTCAACGTCAGGTTATCGCCGCCGCTCTCGATCATCACCACGTCGCTGTCCGGGAAACGGGCCTCCATCTCCTCCACCGCGGCGATATTCATGCTCGGATCCTCGCGCACCGCGGTATGCGGGCAGGCGCCGGTTTCCACGCCCAGAATTTTCTCCTCGTCGAGGATCCCCTTGAGCGTGCGCTTGACCTGTTTGGCGTCTTCGGTAGTGACGATGTCGTTGGTGATGATTAACGGGCTGATGCCCCGTTCGATCAGACGCGGCGTAATGACTTCGATAATCGCGGTCTTGCCCGAGCCTACCGGGCCGCCGATGCCAATGCGGGTAATTTTCTTCACTCTGCTCGTTCCTTTGTCATTAGTTGCTGAACAGTCGGGTAAATGCGCCGACGTGCAGCGCGGCCAGGACGTCGATCACCGGCGCGTAAGAGGCCATTTGTTCAACGCCGCCGCGTTCGGCTTCGTCACAAAAAACGTCGATGTCCCGGTTGAGTTGAAACAGGATGCGTTGGGTGTCGATATGGGTGACGCGCATCAGGCGCATGGCGGCGCTGAGAATGGTCATCGCCACGCCGTACTGGTGCATCACCGCCACCTCGCGCGGCCCCGCGCCCAGCGCCGTCATCACTACCGCCTGCGTCACCGGATAGGTGCCGGCGGCGCGGCCGGTTTTGATCTGCTCAAGCCACCAGACCACCTGGGGCTCATCACAGATGGCCGCCGTCATTTCCGCCAGCTTCTTTCCCATCCTCACCACCATGCTGCGGCCTTCTTCATTTAGCTTGCGGTTGAACAGCGCCCAGTCGTGCCCGATAACCGCCTCGCGATCGCTCCCCTGCAGCGACCGGCAGGCCGCCGCGACCGCCCGGCCGTCGCCGCCCGCCGCCTGTTGCAAAGCGGTGCGGGTGAACGATTTCAGCGTGTCGACATCGCGCACGATGCCGGCCTGGATCGCCGACTCGACGCCGTTGGAAAAGGCAAACGCCCCCACCGGCAGCACCGAATCGGCAAACTGCAGGATGCGAATCAGCTGAACGGCGTTCATTTCAGCGTAATCACATGCTGGCCGAGAAACGAGCTATCGACATGCACATGGGTGGCGGAATCCTCCGCGCCGCCGAACAGCAGGCGCGCTTCGGGCTGGGTCAAATGCGGCAAAATGGTTTCGCCCTTTACGAACGAATAAGGCAGCGCATGAAAGCCGTGGGTTTTCATCACCGAATCCATCACCTTGGTCGCCACCGTCAGCGGAATAAAGATGCGATCGCCCTTGATGACTGACTTCCAGTGCTGATTGCCCAGCGCATGCCCCAATTCGAACGCGGTCTTCAGCACCGTCGCCATATCGGTCGCCAGCAGCGACTCAAGATGGATTACCATCACATCGCGCAGGTTCATCTGCACCACCACCGCGCTGCGGTTCGCTTCGTCCCAGAGCAACACGTCGCCGTCGGCCAGCACCTGGTGACGATCGAGGGAAATGCCGAGATCCTGACCATCGCGGGTGGTTTTGCGACAGCGGCTTTTCTGCGCCTCCCACTGCGAGAGCACCAGCACGTCCAGCGAGGCGTGTTGCAAACGCTCACGCCAGTCGGCATCCCGTTTGATATTGCCGAGTATCTTTTCAATCACGATCATGAGCGGCGGTTCCTAGCTGAAGAAGTAGCGTTGATTAAGCACGGCGGTGGCGATCGGTTTCACCGTGGCGTGTTCGCCGTTGACCTTGACGGCGAAGGTTTCGGGGTCCACCTCGATATGCGGCGTTTCCGCATTGCGCACCATGTCCTGCTTGGAGATCGCGCGGCAGTTATGCACTGCCATCACCTGCCGCTCCAGCCCCAGTTTCTCTTTGATGCCGTCGTGCAACGCCGCGCCGGAGACGAAGGTGACGCAGGTTTCCTGCAGCGATTTGCCCATGGCGCCGAACATCGGTCGGTAGAACGTGGGCTGCGGCGTCGGCAACGACGCGTTGGGATCGCCCATCACCGCCCAGTTAATCATCCCGCCCTTGATCACCAGCTTCGGCTTGGCGCCGAAGAAGCGCGGCTCCCACAGCACCAGATCGGCCATCTTGCCGACCTCGACCGAACCCAGCACGTGGCTGATGCCCTGCGCGATCGCCGGGTTGATGGTGATCTTCGCCACGTAGCGCAGCACGCGGAAGTTATCGTGTTCCGCCGCATCTTCCGGCAGCTTGCCGCGTGCGGCTTTCATCGCGTGCGCCGTCTGCATCACCCGCAGCCAGTTTTCGCCAACCCGCCCCATCGCCTGGGAGTCGCTGGAAAACATCGACAGCACGCCCATGTCGTGCAGCACGTTTTCCGCGGCGATGGTTTCCGGCCGCACCCGGCTTTCAGAAAACGCCACGTCGGCCGGCACATTGGGGTTGAGGTTGTGGCACACCATGATCATGTCGAACAGTTCGGCCTGACTGTTGATGCCGAACGGCAGCGTGGGGTTGGTGGAGCTCGGCAAGACGTTCATCTGCGCGGCGACCTTGATGATATCCGGCGAGTGCCCGCCGCCGGCGCCTTCGGTGTGGAAGGTGTGGATAGTGCGCCCTTCGAAGGCGTCGATGGTGTCCTCGACGTAGCCGCCCTCGTTCAGGCTGTCGGTATGCACCGCCACCTGAATATCCATGTCGTCGGCCACCCGCAGCGCGTGGCGCAGCGCGGAGTTGGTGGCGCCCCAGTCCTCATGCACCTTCAGCCCGGCCACGCCGGCGGCGATTTGTTCGACCAGCGGCGCAGCGTGCGAAGCGTGCCCCTTGCCGAGCATTCCCACGTTGACCGGCATGTTCTCGAAGGCGCGCAGCATGCGGTGGATATGCCAGGGCCCGGCGGTCACCGTGGTGCCGTTGGAACCGTCGGTCGGCCCGACGCCGCCGCCGAAGAAGGTCGTCACGCCGTTGGAGAGCGCATGTGCGGCCTGCTGCGGCGAAATGAAATGAATGTGCGTATCGATGCCGGCGGCGGTCAGGATCAGGTGTTCGCCCGAGATGGCGTCGGTGCTGACCCCCACCACCATGCCGGGCGTGACGCCGTTCATCATCGCCGGGTTGCCGCTTTTGCCAATGCCGGCGATCAGGCCGTTTTTAATGCCGACGTCCGCCTTGATCACCCCTTGCCGGGCGTCCAGAATGGTCACATTGGTAATGACCAGATCCAACACATTGTCGCTGGTTAATCGGTTATCGGCGCCCATGCCGTCGCGCAGCGACTTACCGCCGCCGTAGACCGATTCCTCACCGTAACCGCGCAGATCTTTTTCTATTTCAATAAACAGTTGCGTATCGCCCAAGCGAATTTTATCGCCGGTGGTCGGGCCGAACAGCCCGGCATATTCCTGCCTGGAGATCGTTGGCATGCTTTATTCCTCGTCCGTCTTAATGGGCGCCTGATCGCGGTTTTTATAACCCAGCTCAATAGCTCGCTTTACATCTATAGTTTTCTTTACTCTTTCACCGGCGGCTACCGGGCTGTCGCCCGCCCAACCGTCCACCAGATTATTAAAACCATAAACCGTTTGCTTGCCGCCGATGGCAATAAGCGCCACCTCGATTTCATCGCCGGGTTCAAAACGGATCGCCGTCGTGGCGGTGATATTTAACCGTTTGCCAAAGGCGGCGGCGCGATCGAACTGCAGCGCTTTGTTGGCTTCGAAGAAATGAAAGTGTGAGCCGACCTGAATAGGCCTGTCGCCGGTATTGCGCACCGTTAAAATAACCGTCTCGCGATCTTCATTGAAGGTGATGGGACTTTCGGACAGGATATAGCCGCCTGGCGGCACGTGCTTTTCTTTGTCATGCTTTTTCATCGGAATACCTGTGCTGATAAGATTCGTCCATGGGATTCAGGAAGGCCATCGGCGCTTATTGAATAGGATCGTGCACCGTCACCAGGCGGCTGCCGTCGCTGAATATCGCCTCGACCTGCACATGCGGGATCAAGTCCGCCACGCCGTCCATGACGTCATCGCGGCTCAAAACCTGCCGCGTGTCGTTCATGACTTCTTCCAGCGTTTTTCCCTCGCGGGCGCCCTCCAGCGCCGCGGTGGTAATAATGGCCACCGCCTCGGGATAATTAAGCTTTATCCCTCTGGATTTTCGTTTTAATGCGACGTCAGCCAGGGTATAGACCATCAGCTTTTCGATTTCTCTTGGCGTTAATTGCATGGAGCACTCCGATCTCGATAGAAATAATCAGACAAAGTGAGGCCAAAGGTTACTTATAGTTAATAACCTTGCGTTATTTATTTACGGTTGTCCGACACTCGAATAATCTAGGGGGTAATATTGAGATAATCAACCCACTGCTTTATTCAAACCCGAGCATGAGCTATCCCATTTCCTAAAAAAGTAACGGCGACGTGATAGTTTTTATCGATAAAAAATCTTTTTTCATCTTCCCACTTCCACAATAAAACGATCAAAAAAAGAACGGATGGCATTTTTTTATTTTAATTACCGTCATGAAAGCCAGATAAATAAGCACTATCCTTATGGATGGCATTAATATTGAAGACATGTAACCAACGGTCATAAAATATAATTAAATTTACAAATAAGACGCGAGTGAAAATACCTTTTTAGTTAAAAACAATTTATCTATTCTGTTACTGATGCCAATAAGTTATTAAAAAAAACCCGGCCGCAGCCGGGTTTGCCTCATTACTGTCGGGCTCTTCAGCCTTGCTGACGAATGCGCGCCAACAGCGCGTCGATATGCTCGATCTGCGGCGCATTGACGATCAGCGTGCGCCCCAAACCCAGCGCATGACGCTGACAGTCGAGGCGCATGTCGGCGTCGGCGATGCTGTCCAGATCGGCGACGTGCGCCAGGCCGATAGTGCGCCGAATCAGCTCGGTGCCGCAGTACCCTACCGCATCAATCCAGACCTGCTGCAGGAACTGCTCGGCGTAACCCGGCGTCGCCAGCGCCGCATCGCGGCTTTGCTGATGGCACAGCGCCAGGAAACGATCGGCAAAGATCAGCCACAGCTCGCGCACATCCTGCAGACGCTGCTCGCGCCCGGCGGCGGCGTCGCGCGGCCCGAACAGCCCAGGCTGGCCGCAATAGTTGAGCAGCAGATTGCCTAACGCAGTGCCGACATCGAAACCGATCGGGCCGTAGAAACCGAATTCAGCGTCGATCGCTTTCAATCGCCCTTCCGCCACGAAAATTGAACCGCTGTGGATATCCCCGTGCAACAACGCCTCCGCCTTGCTGAGAAAGCGGTGTTTCAGGCCGGCGACCGCCAGCTTCAGCGGCGCATCCTCACGCAGCGCCTGCACCTGCGGCAACAGCGCCGCCTCGAACTGATTGCGCTCATGGTCGATATAGGGATCGGTAAAGAACAGATCTTCGGTGATCTGGCACAGCTCGGGGTTGGTGAAGCGGCTGACTTCCGCTTTTTTCTGCTGCGCCGACTGATAAAAATCGGAGGTGTGGAACAGCGTCTGCGCCAGGTATTCCGCCAGCTGACCGGCCGCCAGCGGATGATAGTTCCCCTGCACCAGTTCGCTGCGCCAGATGCGATGGTCGGAGAGATCTTCTTGCACCATCACCGCCAACTCGGGATCGTGGTGCAGGACTTTTACCGTATGTCGCGGGCAGAAACCGCCGTGGATCAACAGCGTTTCCGCTTCGATGCGCGCCCGATCCAGCGTCAGCGGCCAGGATTCGCCCACGCAGCGCACGTACGGCAACGCCTGTTTGACGATCACCCGGCTCACGCCTTCGCGATCGCGGATCTTGAACACCAGGTTCAGGTTGCCGTCGCCGATCTCGTCGGCGCTGACCAGCGCCTGCGGCTCGGCCACCTGCCCGTATTGGCGGGCGTATTCAACGGCATCGGCAGCCGTAAACGTACGATAAAGCGACATTCCCCAACCCCTCTGTTCTCTCTCGCTGCCCCCAGCGATTCTGTTTATTTAGACGTAAAAGCATTTGGACGTCTATACATCTGGAAGTCATGTTGGCAGAATAGCGTTTCAGATGCAATAACCTCGCAACAAGGAATTAACCGCCGATGCAAGCGCTTAACACCACCAGTTTGTCCCTGCGGGACAACCGTCTTTGGATCCTCGATCAGCAAGCCCTGCCGCAGGAAAAGCGGTGGCGCGCCTGCGACAGCGTGGAGGAGTTGGTCGGGCACATTCACAGCCTGCGGGTGCGCGGCGCGCCGCTGATCGGGCTGTCCGCCAGCCTGCTGTTGGCGCTGCTGGCGGAACGCGGTGTGCCGCGCGCCGAGCTGGAACAAGCGCTGCACACGCTGCGCGCCGCCCGTCCGACGGCGGTTAACCTGATGAACAATCTGGATCGCATGAAGCTGGCGCTGGCGGAGCCTGACTGGGCGCCGGCGATGGTGAACGAAGCGCTGCGGCTGGTGGAGGAAGATCGCCGGCTGTGCGATCGCATCGCCGATCACGGCGCTGGGCTGGTCAAGCCCGGCAGCCGCCTGCTGACCCACTGCAATACCGGCGGGTTGGCCACCGCTGGCGTCGGCACCGCCATCGGCGTGCTGCTGCGCGCCCACCAGCAGGGAAAAGTGCGACAGGTATGGGTCGATGAAACCCGGCCGCTGCTGCAGGGCGGCCGTCTGACCGCCTGGGAACTGGGCGAGCTGGGCATTCCCTATCGTCTGATCTGCGATTCGATGGCCGCCAGCCTGATGGCGCAGGGCCAGGTCGATGCGGTGTGGGTCGGCGCGGATCGCATCGCCGCCAACGGCGACGTCGCCAACAAGATTGGCACCTACAGCCTGGCGGTGCTGGCGCACTACCATGGCATTCCATTCTATGTGGCTGCCCCGCATACCACCCACGATCCGCACTGTCCGGACGGCGCCGCCATCCCGATCGAGCAACGCGCGGCGGCCGAAGTCACCGGCGTTTCAGGCAGTTTCGGCGCCTGCCAGTGGGCGCCGGCCGATGCGCCGGTCTGCAATCCGGCGTTCGACGTCACGCCGGCCAAGCTTATCAGCGGGTGGGTGTTCGATAGCGGCGTGATCACGCCGCAGCAGGTTGAAGCGGGGATTTTCCAGCGGGCGCTGGGTTAACGCCCGCCGGTTGACGATCAGTCCAGACGCGGATAGGCATCGGCGATCTTGTCGCCGGTGAAATGCGCCACCCAGCCTTCCGGGTTGTCAAATACCCGGATCGCGGTAAAGTGCGGCGCCGAGCCCATATCGAACCAGTGACGGGTGTTGGCCGGCACCGAGATCAGATCGTTCTTTTCGCACAGGATCTGGAAGATCTTGCCGTCCAGATGCAGGCAAAACAGCCCCGCCCCTTCAACGAAAAAGCGCACTTCATCCTCGCCGTGCGTGTGTTCGGACAGGAATTTTTCGCGCAGCGCCTGACGCTGCTCGTGGTCCGGCCGCATGCTGATCACGTCCCAACTCTGGTAGCCCTTTTCCGCCACCAGCCGGTCGATCTCATGCTGGTAGGCGGCGATCACCGCCTCCGGCTGCGGGTTGTCGCCCAACTCGCGATCCGCCTGCCAACGCTCAAAGCGCACGCCGATCTGCGCCAGCTGGCGCTGGATTTCCTGCGCGTCGCGGCTCTGCCACAGCGGCTGCTGCGGTGCTGTATCACTGAAAATGGTCAATCCACTCATGAGACAAACTCCCCTAAATCGATGTGATCAAAACGGCTGACCTGCGGATGCCGGCTCTGTGCGTCCGCCTCATCGCGGATCAGCTGGCAGGTATGCCAGCCGGCGGCCTGCGCGGCGTCCAGCTCCTGGTGAATATCGGACAGGAACAGCAGTTCGTCGGGCGCGATGCCAATAGCCTGCGCGATGTTGCGGTACGACGCGGTTTCACGCTTGGCGCCGACGCGGGTGTCGAAATAGCCGCTGAACAGCGGCTGCAGATCGCCGGCGTCGCTGTGGCCGAACAGCAGCTTCTGCGCCTCCACCGAACCGGAGGAATAAACGTAAAGCTTCACCCCCTGGCGCTGCCAGGCAGCCAACTGCCCGGCGACCTCCGGATAAAGATGTCCGCGGAAGTCGCCCTCGCGATAGCCGCTGCGCCAGATGATGCCCTGCAGCGCCTTGAGCGCGGTGGATTTGCGATCTTCATCCATAAAGCGATACAGCGCGGCGATCAGCGCATCGAGATCCGCCTGCGGCTGGTCAATTTCAGCGCGCAGCGCCGCCAACGGCGCGGCGACTTCGCTCTCCGTGGCGTGACGGCGAACAAAATCCGCCAGCCGCTCGCGGGCATAGGGAAACAGCACCTGATGCACGAAGCGAATATCGCTGGTGGTGCCTTCAATATCGGTCACGATAGCGCGGATCATTTCGCCTCCAGCAAGCGACGTTGCAGTTCACACTGGAACAGGAATTCCAGCCCTTCGAGATGGCGGCGGGCTTCCGCCACCTGGCTTCCCCAGCAATAGAGACCGTGGCCGCGCACCAGAAAACCGTACTGCAGCGGCGTGACCTCGGCATAGGCCGCCACGCGCGACGCCAGCCGGGGAATGTCCTGATCGTTATCGAAAATGGGGATCGCCACGCTGTCCAAGTGGCTGCGCTGACCGGCGAGCGACTTTTGCATTTCGTACCCCTGCAGCACCAACGCATCGCCGCGTTCCACCCGCGACAACACGGTGGCGTTGACGGAATGGGTATGCAACACCGCGCCAAGGTGCGGGTACAAGCGATAGAGCAGCGTATGCAGCCCGGTTTCCGCCGACGGCGTACGGCCGCTCGGCACGTGATTGTCAGCGATATCCACCCGCAGAAAATCGGCGGCGCTCAGGCTGCCTTTGTCTTTGCCGGACTCGGTGACCAGGCACTGGCGTTCGTCGAGGCGCAGCGACATGTTGCCGCCGGTCGCCGGACACCAGCCTTTGTCACCAATCCAGTGGCAGGCCGCCAGTAATGCGTTAAGTTGCGGATTCTCCGTCATTGTTATCGTTTCCCGTTCGGTATAGCGGTCAGCAGGTGAGGCTTAGCCGGCTGCGCGACAGGCTAAGCACTTTTTCGCATTTAGCCATCTAAGCGTCTTGATTGCCAAATACTAGCATCGTGTTATATTGACGGCAATATAAGCGCCTGGAGTATTCACCTGCTATGAGCACTTCCGCATTGATTCCCGACAGTAAACTGCCTGCCCTGGGCACCACCATCTTCACCCAAATGAGCGCGCTGGCGCAGCAGCATCAGGCGATCAACCTGTCGCAGGGCTTCCCTGATTTTGACGGGCCGGACTACCTGAAAGCACGCCTGGCCTGGCACGTCGCCCAGGGCGCCAACCAATATGCGCCAATGACCGGCGTGGCGGCGCTGCGCGAAGCCATCGCCGACAAAACCGCCGAGCTGTATGGCTGGCAGCCGGATGCCGGCAGCGAAGTGACCGTCACCGCCGGCGCTACCGAAGCGCTGTTCGCCGCCATCACCGCGCTGGTGCGCCCCGGCGATGAGGTGGTCTGTTTCGATCCAAGCTACGACAGCTACGCGCCGGCGGTGACGCTGGCCGGCGGCGTACTCAAACGCCTCACCCTGCAGCCGCCCGCATTTGCCGTGGATTGGCAACGGTTCGCCGCCGCGCTGTCGCCGCGCACCCGCCTGGTGATCGTCAATACGCCGCACAACCCGTCCGCCACCGCCTGGCAGGCGGAAGACATGCAGCAGCTGTGGCACGCCATCGCCGAGCGCGAGATCTACGTGCTCAGCGACGAGGTCTACGAACACATCTGCTTCGCCAAAGGCGGGCACGCCAGCGTATTGGCCCACCCGCAATTGCGCCAACGGGCGATCGCGGTGTCCTCCTTCGGTAAAACCTTCCACATGACCGGCTGGAAAGTGGGTTACTGCGTGGCGCCCGCCGCGCTGAGCGCCGAGGTGCGCAAAGTGCATCAATACCTGACCTTCTCGGTCAACACCCCGGCGCAGCTGGCGCTGGCGGATAGCCTGCGCGCCGAGCCGGAGCACTGGCGACAGCTGCCGGCATTCTACCGCGCCAAGCGCGACCGCTTCGTGCAAGCGCTGGCGAGCAGCCGACTGGAAATTTTACCCTGCGCCGGTACATACTTCTTGCTGGCGGACTACAGCGCCATCTCCGATCTGGACGATGTGGCGTTCTGCCATTGGTTAACCGAGCACGTGGGCGTGGCGGCCATTCCGCTGTCGGTCTTCTGTGCCGATCCTTTCCCCCATAAATTGATCCGGCTGTGCTTCGCTAAACAGGACGCCACGCTGGATGCAGCTGCGGAGCGGTTATGTCGACTTTAAAAATTACCCTGTTGCAGCAACCTCTGGTCTGGCGCGACGGCCTCGCTAACCTGGCCGCCTTCGACGCGTTGCTGGCGCCGATCGTCGGGCGCGATCTCATCGTCTTGCCGGAAATGTTCACCACCGGTTTTGCCATGGATGCCGGCGAGAGCGCCCTGCCCGAACAGCAGGTGATCGACTGGCTGCACGGTTGGGCGGTGAAAAGCCACGCGTTGATCGGCGGCAGCGTGGCGCTGAAAACCGCCGAAGGCGCGGTCAATCGCTTCCTGCTGGTGGAGCCGGGCGGCCAGGTGCATGCCTATGATAAACGCCATCTGTTCCGCATGGCCGGCGAACACCTGCACTACCAGGCCGGCAACCGGCGCGAAATCGTCGAGTGGCGCGGCTGGCGCATCCTGCCGCAGATCTGCTACGACCTGCGTTTCCCGGTCTGGGCGCGCTATCAGCAGGATTACGATCTTGCGCTGTACGTCGCCAACTGGCCGGCGCCGCGCAGCCGCCATTGGCAAACGCTGCTGGCGGCGCGGGCGATTGAAAATCAGGTGTATGTGGCGGGCTGCAACCGGGTGGGCGACGATCCGAACGGCCTGAACTACAGCGGAGACAGCCTGATCATCAGCCCGCAGGGCGAGATCCTGGCGGATGCCGAGCCCGGCGCAGCCGCGCGGCTGGACGCCGAGCTGTCGCTGGAAACCCTACAGAGTTACCGCAGCGCCTTCCCGGCCTGGCGCGATGCCGACAGCTTTCTGCGTCTTGACTGATTAAACGCGATCCCAGCCGGCGATCGTCAGGCAATAGGCCTGGATCGCCAGCGCTACGTCCGCCTGCCGCACCGCTTCAGCCGGATGATGGCTGACGCCGCCGGCGCAACGCACGAACAGCATGCCGACCGGCCATTGCGCCGCCACGGCAATGGCGTCATGACCGGCGCCGCTCGGCAGCGCCAGACTCTGCCCCTGTACCTGCTCGACGGCCGCCTGCCAGCGGCGCTGCAGATCGCTATCGCAGGCGGTGGCGTCAATGCGGTAAAACTCCTCGCTGGCGAAGCGCGCTCCGCGGCGTGCGCAGATCGTCTGCGCCTGCGCCAGCAACGTCGCCAACAGCGCCGCCAGCGGCGCATCCTGCGGGCCGCGCACGTCGAGCGTCAATCGCACTTCGCCCGGGATCACGTTGGCCGCGCCCGGCAGGCTCTCGATGCAGCCGACGGTGGCCACCAGATGCGGATCGGCGGCGCGGGTCAACGTTTCAACCGCCGTTATCCATTCCGCCGCGGCCGCCAGCGCGTCTTTGCGCTGCCCCATCGGCACCGTACCTGCATGGCCCGCCTCCCCGCTAAAGACGCAGTTAAGCCGACGCGCGCCGTTGATCGCCGTCACCACCCCCAGCGCCAGGTCGGCCGCCTCCAGACATGGGCCTTGTTCGATATGCAATTCCAGATAAGCGCGGATTTCCTGCGGCGCGCGGCGCGCCTGCGCGATCGCCGTCGGCTCCAGCCCGAAGTCGCGCATGGCCTGCGCGATGCTCACCCCGTCCGCGTCAGTCTGCGCCAGCCATTCCTGCGGCCATTGGCCGGTCAAGCCGCGGCTGCCCAGCAACGTCACGCCAAAGCGAGCGCCCTCTTCGTCGGCAAAGCCGATCACCTCCAGCGCCAGCGGCAAACGGCGCCCCTGGCGGTGGTATTGCGCCACCGTTTCCAGCGCCGTGAGCACGCCGAGCATGCCGTCATAACGCCCGGCGTTGCGCACCGTGTCCAGATGCGAACCGAGCAGCAGCGCGGGGGCGCCGGGCGTTAGCCCTTCATAACGGCCACAGATATTGCCGACGCTGTCTTGCCACACCCGCATGCCGCTCTCGCGCATCCATTCGCCCACCAGAACGTTGGCGCGCCGATGTTCCGCAGACAGATAAAGACGCGTCAGTTTACCGGGCTCCGCGCTGATCGCCGCCAGCTCGTCACAGCGCGCCATCACCCGCGCGGCGGCCTGCTGCGCCTCCTGCGGCGTCATTCTGGCCGTCCTGCATCGTACAGGTTCCAGGCCGCCTGGAGGGCCTCCCCCTGTTGCGTGGCGAAGCCCAACCGGTTCAACACCGCCTCCAGCGCCGCCAGCGTTTGCAGCACGCAATCTTTGCGCGCGTTGTAGCCCATGGTGCCGATGCGCCAGATCTTGCCCTGCAGCGGGCCGAACGAGGTGCCGATTTCGATGGCGAAATCGTTCAGCATCATCTGCCGCACCTGCTCGCCGTGCACCTGCGGCGGGATCATCACGCCGAGCACGTTATTCATGCGGTGCTCGAGGTCGCCGAACACCGCCAGCCCCATGCCTTGGATGCCCGCCAGCATCGCCGCGCCGTGCAGCCGGTGGCGGGCAATGGCCTGATCCAGCCCTTCCTCGAGGATCACCCGCGCGCATTCTCGCGCCGCGAACAACATGCTGGTGGCTTCGGTATGGTGATTCAGGCGTTCCGGCCCCCAATAATCCATGATCATGCCGAGGTCGAAATAGTTGGAGTAGATCATCTCGTCGTCGCCGTCGGCATGTTCGGCGGTGCGGATCCCCTCCTCCACGCATTTGCGACGGCGCACGATCTCTTCAAACTGCGGGCTGAGGGTGACCGGCGAACTGCCGGAAGGGCCGCCCAGGCACTTCTGCAGCCCGGCGGAGACCGCATCCAGCCCCCAGGCGTCGGTCTCCAGCGGGTTGCCGCCAAAAGACGCCGTCGCATCGGTATAGAACAGCACGCCGTGGCGGCGACAGATATCGCCCAGCTCATGCAGCGGCTGCAGCATGGTGGTGGACGTATCGCCCTGCACCGTCAGCAGCAGGCGCGGGCGCACCCGCTTAATCGCGTCTTCGATGCGATCGGCGCTGAACACCTCGCCCCACGGCGCGTCGATCGTGTGTACCTCGGCGCGACAACGGCGGGCAATTTCGCACAGCAGATGTCCGAAGCGGCCGAATACCGGCACCAGCACCTTATCGCCCGGACGAATGGCGGAAACCAGCAGCGCCTCGATGCCGGCGCGAGAGGTGCCGTCCACCAGCATCGTCCAGCGGTTTTCGGTGCGGAACAGCGCGCGATACAGCGCCATGACCTGATTCATGTAACCGGTCATTGCCGGATCGTACTGGCCGATCAGTTGGCTCGACATGGCGCGCAGCACGCGCGGATCGGCGTTGATCGGCCCCGGCCCCATCAACAGGCGCGCCGGCGGGTTAATCTGTTCGAACTGCGGAGTAGTTAGCATGTTATTTCCTTACCAGCTTAATAACTTGTCATTTTATTTGCCGAAATCAGGCTTCTGACAACCCGCGCACAGAAGCGATAAACTGTTTCAATTCCTGGGTTTGCGGATTGGCGAACAGCGTGCGGCTATTTCCCTGCTCCCACACCTTGCCCTGGTGCATGAATACCACCCGGTCGCCCACCTCGCGGGCGAAGCTCATTTCATGAGTGACCAGAATCAGCGTCATGCCCTCTCGCGCCAACTGTTCCAGCACCTTCAGGACTTCACCCACCAGCTCGGGATCCAGCGCCGAGGTGATCTCATCGCACAGCAACACCTTCGGTTTCATCGCCAGCGCCCGGGCGATCGCCACCCGCTGCTGTTGCCCGCCGGAAAGGTTGGCCGGCGCGTAATGCATGCGCTCACCCAACCCCACCTTGTTCAGCATCTGTTCGGCCAACTCGCGGCACTCGGCAGCGCTTTTTTTCAGCACCCGGCGCGGCGCCAGCATCACGTTTTCCAGCGCCGTCATATGCGGGAACAGGTTGAAATTCTGAAACACCATGCCAATCGAGCGGCTGATTTCACGCGCCTGCGAATCGCGATCGGTGATGGTCATGCCGCCCAGTTTGATGCTCCCTTCCTGATACCCTTCCAGCCCGTTGATGCAGCGCAATAGCGTGCTTTTACCAGACCCGCTGCGGCCGATGATCGACACCACCTGCCCCATGTCGATATCCAGATCCACGCCCTTCAACACATGATTCTGACCGTAATATTTTTGAACCTGATTAATGGTGATGATCGGCATGGCATTTCTTCTCCAGATAATGGCTGTAACGCGACAAGGGATAGCACATCAGGAAATAGCCCAACGCGACCAGACCAAACACCTTGAAGGGCTGATAAGTCACATTGTTCAGCATGGTGCCGGCCTTGGTCAGCTCGACGAAGCCAATGATCGACGCCAAGGCGGTGCCCTTGATCACTTGAACCGAGAAACCGACGGTCGGCGCAATGGCGATACGCACCGCCTGCGGCGTGATGACGCGCATCAGCGTCTGCGTGAAACTCAGCCCGAGACAACGGGCTGCCTCCCACTGACCTTTCGGCAAGGCGGCGATGCTGCCGGACCAGATATCCACCAGAAAAGCGCTGGTGAATAGCGTCAGCGCCAGCGCGGCCGCGGTCCATGGGCTGACGTCGACGCCGAACAGCGCCAGACCGAAAAACGCCAAAAACAGCTGCATCAGCAGCGGCGTGCCCTGAAACAGTTCAGCGTAAACGCGGACAAAACGCATTGCCCAGCGGCGCTTGCTCAGGCGCATCAACACCAGCGGCAGCGCCACCAGCGTACCGCCGAAAAATGCCGTCAACGACAGCAGCAGCGTCCAGCGAGCCGCCAACAGCAGATTGCGCACGATGTCCCAATCGGTAAACGTCAGCATCAGTTCCGGCTCCCTAAAAAACGCCGCCCGGCGGCCAGCAACAGTTGACGCATCAACAGCGACAACAACAGATAAAGCAGCGCCGTCACCAGATAGACTTCAAAGCTGAGGAAGGTGCGCGACTGGATCAGGTTGGCGGCGAAGGTCAGCTCTTCGAACGAGACCTGCGACACCACCGAGGATCCCAGCATCACGATGATGCACTGGCTCACCAACGCCGGATAAATACGCTGCAGCGACGGCGGCAGTACGATGCGTAAAAAGGTCTGGCTGCGGCTGAGCCCCAACACGCGTCCCGCTTCCCACTGCCCCTTCGGCGTGACCTGAATGCCGGCGCGAATAATTTCGGTGCTGTAGGCGCCAAGGTTGATCACCATCGCCAGCAGCGCCGCCTGCCCGGCCGTCAGTTTCCAGCCCAGGCTCGGCAGACCGAACACGATGAAGAACAACTGCACGACGAACGGCGTGTTGCGCACCACTTCGACGTAAACGCCCCAAAGGCGGCTCAGCGCGCCGGCCCGGCCGCTGCGGATCGCCGCGCCGCAAATGCCCAGCGCAACCCCCATCAACGTCGCCAGCGCCGTCAGCGCCATCGTCGTCAGTAACCCCGCCAACAGCTCAGGCATGTAGGGCCAGAGCGCGGAGAAATTCAGCTGATAGGTCATCCGCCGCTCCCGTTATGCGCCAAAACCATCGGGCAGCGGCGCCTTCAACCATTTCTCCGACAGGCCATTCAGCGTCTTGTCCGCCAGCGCCTGTCCAATCAGCGCATCCACCGCGGCTTTCAAGGCCGGTTCTCCCTGGCGCAACCCCACGAAGCACGGCGAATCTTTCAACATGAACTTGGCGGCCGGCGCCTTGCCCGGATTCTGGCGCGCCAGGGCGCTCACCACCATGTTACCGGTGGCGATGTACTGCACCTGCCCGGAGAGATAGGCCGACAGCGTCGTGTTGTTATCCTCATAACGCTTGATCTGCGCCCCTTTAGGCGCGCCGTCGCTCAGCACCATATCCTCCACCGCGCCGCGCGTGACGCCGACGGTCTTGCCATCGAGCTGCGCCATGTCCGCCAACGCGCCGTCTTTAGGACCAAAGACCCCCAGGAAGAACGGCGCATAGGCGCGGCTGAAAGCGATGGTCTTTTCACGCTCCGGATTTTTGCCCAGGCTGGAGATCACCAGATCCACTTTATTGGTCTGCAGATAAGGCACCCGGTTGGCGCTGGTGACCGGCACCAACTGCAACTTAAGTTTCATCTTATCGGCCAGATAACGCGCCATATCGATGTCATAACCCTGGGGCTGCAGATCGGTGCCCACCGAGCCGAATGGCGGGAAATCCTGCGGCACCGCCACGCGCAGGACGCCGCGCTGCCGGATCTCTTGCAATTGATCCGCCATGGTCGGCGCGGCCTGCGCCAGCAAGGCGATCCCAGTGAAAACCGTCCACAGCGTTTTTTTGATGTTCATAGCGTATCCCCGATGGTGAAAAGATGAAACAAAAGATTCTTACACCACAAACTCTGCAACTAATGTGCCAATCGAAAATACGTCGAACCCATGCCTTAACTGGCGCTGATTAACGAGAAAAAACCTACCGGCCTCAGCGGGCCGGCGACGGAGAAAGGGAAAGCAGGCAGGCCAAATACGCACCAAAAATGTGCATCAGCACCAAAAAAGCGCCGGTTAGCGCGGTTCCAGTTCGTCCAAATCCTGATACAGACCGGCAATGTGATGAATACGCGATCGCCCCTGCTCCAACATCTCATGCAGCAGGGCGTTGCTGAGCAGGTTACATAAGCTCATGGCGGCTGAATAGCTGTCGAAGGCGGAGACGCTGTCCAGCGAAGCGGCCAAATGCCAGTCCGCCAGCGGGATCAGCGACTGCGCCTGCGGTTCGCAGATCAACAGCGTCGGCACCAGGCGAGTTTGCAGCTGCGTCAGTATCGCCTTGAGCTGACGCGGCCGGCGCCGAAACGCCACCACCACCGCCATATCCTGCGGCGCGAGATCGACCAGCTCCTCCGCCAGCGTCTGGCCGGGCTGCGGCATCAGCATCACCCGCTCCCGCACCTGCATCAGCTGCTGACGCAGATGCATGGCTATCGGATAGCTGTTGCGAAATCCCAGCAGCGCGACCCGCCGCGCCCGCGCCAACGCGGCGATCACCGCGCCGAATTGCTCCACATCGAGATGGCTCACCCAGTGCGAGAGGTTAGCCATTTCCTGCTTGTAATGCCGCGCCAACAGCGTATTACCCTGCACCACATGCCTCTCGTCGGTCACCGGCATGCCGCTCTGGCGCAGGGTGCGCAGCTCAGCGCGCATGTCCTTGTAGCTGCGATACCCCAACCGCTTGAACAGCCTGCTGACCGTGGCTTTAGAAACCCCGCTCAAGCGGGCCAACTCGGCGCTGTTGTAACTGATCAGGTCATCGAAATGATCGAGGATAAAGTCGGCGACGCGCTGTTCCTGCGGCGCCAATTGCGGATATTCGTTGCGCAGGCGTTCATCGAAGGGCTGCATCATCACTCTCGCTGTAACTTTTGTTTCACCGGAACATAGCACGCCCCGCCCCCTCTCTGACAAGCAATTAATCGTCCTGATTAAAAGTGGAACGCCTCTTGCTTCTGTTACCCGAACGCTCACCTCAGACAAGGGCAGAAACATGATTAACAGCAATACCGCGCCACAGGGCATGGCGGTCGCGCCACACCATCTCGCCAGCGAAAGCGCGCTGGCGGTGCTGCGCGAAGGCGGCAACGCCATTGAGGCGATGGTGGCCGCCGCCGCGACCATCGCCGTGGTCTATCCGCACATGAACGGCATCGGCGGGGACGGTTTCTGGCTGATCGTGCCGCCGCAGGGCGAGCCGCTGACCATCGACGCCAGCGGCGCCGCCGGCTCGCTGGCGACGCCGGCGCTGTACGCCGGAGAAAGCCGCATCCCGCAGCGCGGCCCAAAAGCGGCGTTGACCGTGGCCGGCACCGTCGGCGGCTGGCAGGAAGCGTTGGCCTATTCGGCCGAACTGGGCGAAACGCCGCTGCCGCTGTCGCGGTTGCTCGCCGACGCCATACGCTACGCCGCCGACGGCATTCCGGTCACCGCCTCCCAAGAGGCGGCGACGCGCAGCAAACGCCACGAGCTGGAGGAGTTCGCCCCCTTCGCCCGCATTTACCTGCCGCAGGGAAAGATCCCGCTTGCCGGCCAACGATTCTGCCAACCGCAGCTGGCCGATACGCTGATCGCACTGAGTGAGGACGGGCTCGACAGTTTTTATCGCGGCCCGCTGGCTGAAAGCATGGCGGCGGACATGGCGATGTTGGGCATGCCGCTTACCGCTCAGGATCTGGCGAGTTATCGGCCATGCCGCCGTCCTCCGCTGCGCCTGGAACACCAAAAAGGTGAAATATTCAATCTGGCTCCCCCGACCCAAGGGCTGGTGTCGCTTGCCATCCTCGGGCTAACCGACCGTCTGCCGCTGGTCGGACAGAGCGAAGGCGCCGTGGTACACGCCGTGGTCGAGGCCACCAAGCTGGCGTTCGATCTGCGCGACCGTTTCATCACCGATCCGCGCTACATGACGCAGGATCCGCAGGCGCTGCTGGCGACCGAACATTTGGATAGGCTGGCCGAGCGCATCGACGGCCAAAAAGCGGCCGACTGGGGCCAGGGCAAAGGACCCGGCGATACGGTCTGGATGGGGGTGATGGACAGCAGCGGGCTGGCGGTCTCCTTCATTCAGAGCATCTACCACGAATTCGGCAGCGGCGTGGTACTGCCGAACAGCGGCGTCCTGTGGCAAAACCGCGGCGCCTCTTTCAGCCTGGACGCCGATCATCTGCTGGCGCTGGCGCCGGGCAAGCAGCCGTTCCATACGCTGAACCCGGCCGCCGCCCGGCTGTATGACGGACGCACGCTGATCTACGGCTCGATGGGCGGTGACGGCCAGCCGCAGACTCAAGCGGCGTTATTCGTGCGGCATGTGGTGCAAGGGCTGCCGCTGCAGCAGGCGATCAGCGCGCCGCGCTGGCTGCTGGGGCGAACCTGGGGCGAAAGTTCGGACTCGTTGAAGCTTGAGGGGCGCTTTAACGCGGCGACCCTCGACTATCTGCGACAGCGCGGCCACGCCGTTGAACTGCTGCCGGCGTTCAGCGAAACGGTCGGCCATGCCGGCGCCGTCGTACGCCACACCAACGGCATGTTCGAAGGCGCTTTCGATCCACGAAGCAACGGCAGCGCCGCCGGCTTCTGACTCTCTTATTTCTCGGGATCGCTTATGAACAATCAACACGCCGCCGATTGGGCGGCCTATATCCACCAGATGGAAACCGTGCTGGCCGTGGAACTGGACGATGTCCGCCGCCGGGAACTGTTGAAACAGATCGAACGCATCGCCGCGCTGGCCGAACCGCTGATGGCCTTCCCGCTGGATCCGCGCCAGGAAATCGCGGGGGTATATCGCCCATGAATCCCTTAAGCGCCCTGTCACTCGCCGAGATCCGTACGGCCCTTGAACGCGGCGCGCTCTCGGCGCGCGAGATCGTCCGGCATACGCTCGATCACATCGACCGTCAGAATCCCGCGCTGAACGCCTTTACGCACATCACCCGGGAACGCATGCAAAAAGAAGCCGATCGCCTCGACCGTTCGCGCGCGCTTGGGCAAACGCTGCCCGCTTTGGCCGGCATTCCCTATGCGGTAAAAAACCTGTTCGACGTCGCCGGTGAAACCACGCTGGCCGGCGCCCGCTTGTACAGCGATCGGCCACCGGCCGGCCGCGACGCCTGGGGCGTCTCCCGGCTGGCGGATCAAGGCGCGTTGCTTTGCGGCATGTTGAACATGGACGCCTACGCCTACGGTTTCACCACCGAGAACAGCCATTACGGCGCCACCCGAAACCCGCATGACCTCGGGCGCATCGCCGGCGGCTCTTCGGGCGGCTCGGCCGCAGCGGTGGCGGCCGGCCTGGTGACCTTTTCGCTCGGCAGCGACACCAATGGCTCAATACGCGTGCCCGCCTCGCTGTGCGGCATTTATGGTCTGAAACCGACCTTCGGCCGTCTTTCGCGCAGCGGCAGCCAGCCGTTTGTCGACAGCCTGGATCACATCGGCCCGTTCGCCCGCCGGGTGCACGATCTCGCGACGGTGTATGATGCGATGCAGGGCATCGACGCCGAGGATCCGTTCCAGAGCGATCGGCCGATTTCCCGCACCGAAGCGTTGCTGGCACAGGGTAGCCAGAACCTGCGCTGCGCCGTGTTAGGCGGCTATTTCCTGCAATGGTGCAATGATGACGCCAAAGCCGCAGTCAACCAGGTGGCGCAAGCGCTGGCAGCCAGCGCCGAAGTCGAGCTGCCGCAGGCCGAGCTGGCCCGATCGGCGGCCTTTATCCTCAGCGCCTCAGAGGGCGGCCATCGCTATCTGCCGCAGTTGCGCAGCCAACCCGAACGCTTCGAGCCACTGTCGCGAGAACGACTGCTGGCCGGCGCCATGCTCCCCGCCACCTGGTATTTGCAGGCACAGCGCTTTCGTCACGCGTTTCGCCGGCAAGCCGCGCCGCTGTTCAAGCACTGGGACATTTTGATCGCCCCGGCGACGCCATGCAGCGCCACGCCGATCGGCCAGGAAACGATGCGCATCAACGGCGTCGATCTGCCGATCCGCGCCAGTATGGGCATGCTGACGCAGCCGATTTCCTTCCTTGGCCTGCCGGTCGTGACGGTTCCTTTGAAAAGCGCATCCGGTCTGCCGATCGGCCTGCAACTGATCGCCCCGCCGTGGCGCGAAGATTTGGCGCTGCGCGCCGCCTATGCGCTGGAATGCGCCGGCATCGCCACTTGCGTCTGCAAACAGGAGTAATCAATGAACAGTGAACATATCGATCGGCCGGCGGTGCTGGCGGAGGTCAACGCCGCCTTTTACCGCTATGAGCAGGCGTTAATCAGCAATGACATCGATGTGCTGGACGAGTTGTTCTGGCACGACGCGCGCACGGTGCGCTATGGCGCCACCGAAAGCCTCTACGGTATCGACGAGATCCGCGATTTTCGTCAACGGCGCCCGGCCAACGGACTGGAGCGGCTGTTGGAAAACACCCAAATCACGACTTTTGGTGAAGATATGGCGGTAGCCAGCACGGAATTTCATCGGCCGGGCAGCAACCGCAGGGGGCGGCAAATGCAAACCTGGGTCAAGCTGCCCTGTGGCTGGCGCATCGTAGCGGCGCACGTCAGCCTGCTCGACGCGCCTTAGGCCTCCAGGCGGTAGAGCCCATGATGAAGGCGCACGGCGGCGGCCGACTCAGCACCAATAGGCCATGAAGTTGACGGTAGCGCGATCCAGATCGCGTTCGCCAATCAGGTAACGCCGCAGCGTTTTCACCGCGGAAGACTCGGCCGCCACCCAGGCATAGAAAGCGTTGCTGCCGGCCGCCCGCTCCCACAACACCTCATCGCTCAGGCTGCTTTCCGCCAGGGACTGCGCTTGCGCACAGGCCGATGCGGGGATATCCACCCGCTGGCGCACCGCTTCCACCAGCAGCGTGCCGTGCGCCAGCTGGCAGCCGACGTCGCGCGGCAGCCAATAAACGTCGGCGAACGGGAAATGCGCCAAATCCAGGCAATCCGCCGCCACCGGCACCTCGAAAAACGCCTGCACCCGCGGCGGATTGGCCTGCTGCGCCAGCTGTTCCAGAATCGCCATCGCCGCCGGCACCGCCGTCTCATCGGCGATCAGCAACGCCTGTTGCAACTGCGCCGGCGGCGCCCATTCGTAACCGCCGCTGTCGCCGTCGAAGTCACCGTTGGGGGCGACCGTTTGAATCGTGTCTCCGGGTTCGGCATGGGTCGCCCAGGCTGAAGCCGGGCCGTTCACGCCATGTAGCACGAACTCGACGTCCATCTGATTCTGCTCGCGGCGCAGCGCACGCAGCGTATAGGTGCGCATTACCGGACGCTGTTCTTTGGGGAGCGCCATGTAATCGCCGTACCAGTCCGGGCCGTTGGCCAACGGCGTGATCTTGCCGTCCGCCGCCGGGAACAGCAGTTTGATGCGCTGGTCAGGCGCTTCCAGCTTCATGCGATGAACATCCGCACCTTCAAACACGCAGCGCAGCAGCGAGGGCGAAATCAGCGTTTTGCTTTTCAGGGTGATATCAAAAATTCTGTAGCTGGCGGACATGTTCTCGACTCTCCGGCAACGGCTGTCGCTTTTACGTGTGACCGATCGGCTGCCGTGTTGGCGGCGTGGCCGCGCGATCGCGCAGCGGATAAATGTTAATAAAACTAATTAATTACGTTAATGCATCGCAAAAAATCATATCATGATTTTATTGATAACAAGAAACGTTATTGATAAAAGAAGCATTCTCAAAAAACAACGTAACGACAATATCACCTGGGAAATAACGATGAAACGCAAACCTCTTTGGGTATTAAACCCATGTCTGCTGGCGTTGCTTGCGCCGGCGGCCTGGGCAGAAGATCAGAAAAACGGCAGCGAAGAGCAGGTGGTCGTCTCCGCCAGCCGTTCACACCGCAGCGCGGCGGAAATGGCGCAGACGACATGGGTGATCGAAAGTCAGGAGATCGAACAGCAGGTCCAGGGCGGCAAAGAGATCAAGGACATGTTGGCTCAGCTGATCCCCGGCATGGACGTCAGCGGCCAGGGCCGCACCAACTATGGCATGAATATGCGCGGCCGTTCGATGATGGTGATGATCGACGGCGTACGCCTGAACTCGTCGCGCAGCGACAGCCGCCAGTTGGATTCGATCGACCCGTTCAATATCGACCATATTGAGGTGATTTCCGGCGCGACCGCACTGTACGGCGGCGGCAGCACCGGCGGCCTGATCAATATCGTGACCAAGAAAGGACAGAAAGAGCAGCAGGTCGAATTGCAGGTCGGCGGCAAAACCGGTTTCGGCGGCCATAACGATCACGACGAGAACGTAGCGGCGGCGGTCAGCGGCGGCAACGACAACGCCTCGGGGCGGCTGTCCGTTTCTTACCAGCGTTACGGCGGCTGGTACGACGGCAAAGGCAACGAGGTGCTGATCGACAATACTCAAACCGGCCTGCAGTATTCCAATCGCCTCGATGTGATGGGCACCGGCACCCTCAACATCGACGATCATCAACAGCTGCAACTGACCACCCAATACTACAAAAGCCAGTCCGACGGCGATCACGGCCTGTTTCTGGGGGAAAACTTCGCGGCGGTGACCGGCAACGCCAAGGCGTACAACAGCGGTAACTTAAACTCCGATCGCATCCCCGGCACCGAGCGCCACCTGATCAACCTGCAATATTCCAACACCGATTTCCTCGGCCAGGATCTGGTGGCGCAGGTCTACTACCGCGACGAAACGTTGACCTTCTACCCCTTCCCAACGCTGGCGGGCAAAGCGCCGAACTATTACGTCAGCAGCATTGGCGCTTCGCAGCAAAAAACCGATTTTTACGGCGGCAAACTGACGTTAAACAGCAAACCTGTCGACGCGCTGACGCTGACTTACGGCATCGACGCCGAGCATGAAAGCTTCAACGCCAACCAGCAGTTCTTCAACCTGGCGAAGGCCCAACAGTCCGGCGGCATGACGCTGGAGAACGCTTACGGCACCGGCCGCTACCCGAGCTATACCACCAGCAACCTGGCGTCGTTCCTGCAGGCCAGTTACGACATCAATCCCATCTTCACCCTGAGCGGCGGCGTGCGTTACCAGTACACCGAAAACAAGATCGACGACTTCGTCGGCTATAACCAGCAGCAGGCGATCGCCACCGGCGCCGCCGCCTCCGCCGACGCCATCCCGGGAGGGAAAACCGACTACAACAATGCGCTGTTCAACGCCGGTCTGTTGGCGCACTTGACCGAGCGTCAGCAAACCTGGTTCAACTTCTCTCAGGGCTTCGAGATCCCGGATCCGGGCAAGTATTACGGCAACGGCACCTACGCGTTGAACGGCGGCCATTACCAGTTGCTGAAGAGCGTCAACGTCGGCGATTCCAAGCTGGAAGGCATCAAGGTCAACGCCTACGAGCTGGGCTGGCGCTATACCGGCGATAACCTGCACACGCAAATCGCCGCCTACTACTCGTTGTCCGACAAGAGCATCGCCATCAACAAAACCGACATGACCATTAACGTCAATGCGGACAAGCGGCGCATCTATGGGCTGGAAGGTGCGGTGGACTACTTCTTCGAAGACAGCGACTGGAGCGCCGGCACCAACTTCAACTTCATCCGTTCTGAAACCAAGGTCAACGGCGAATGGAAGAAGCTGGTGGTCGATACCGCCAGCCCATCGAAAGTCACCGCTTACGTCGGCTGGGCGCCGGGCGACTGGAATCTGCGCTTGCAGTCGCAGCAAACCTTCGACGTGTCGGACGACGGCGATTACACCAAGGCCAACTCCACCCAAGGCCGCAAAATAGATGGCTACAACACCCTCGATTTCCTCGGCAGCTATGCCCTGCCGGTGGGGAAAGTCAGCTTCAGCGTGGAAAACCTGTTGGACAAGGAGTACACCACCGTTTGGGGCCAACGCGCGCCGATCCTGTACAGCCCGACTTACGGCTCGCCTGAGCTGTACAGCTATAAAGGCCGCGGACGCACCTTCGGTTTGAATTACTCGGTGTTGTTCTGAGGATAAGGGGCCGGTCTGCCGGCCCCGTTCCCTGGGCCGCACCGTTTTGCCGAGAGCGGAAACGACGAAGCCCTGAGTTATCGCTAACTCAGGGCTTCTGAATAGTGGCGGAACGGACGGGGCTCGAACCCGCGACCCCCTGCGTGACAGGCAGGTATTCTAACCAACTGAACTACCGCTCCGCGCCATTCCCTCTTGCGGGGGAACGAGGCGCATATTACGGACGCCTCTCGGTTCCGTCAACGCCTTTTTCTCCGCAAATGAACCGTTTGCACAGTTTTTCAACGAAGGGTCGCCCGGTGCGTTTTTTTCGTGCAAAAACGCCGTTATTCCGCCGGCGCCCCGCGCCACAGGCAGCTGCCGCCCTTCTTCGCCACCAGATCCAGACGCGCCTCGTGCGCCTTTATTTCTTCGTCGCTGGCGTAGACCACTTTCATCGCCGTAGCCGGGCGGACGATACGCTGTATTTCTTGCGCGGCATCGTTTTGCTGGGTGTCGCCTTCCATTTGGAACGCTATCGACGTCTGACCGCCGGTCATCGCCAGATAGACTTCCGCCAGGATCTCGGCATCGAGCAATGCGCCGTGCAGCGTACGCTTGCTGTTGTCTATCTCATAGCGGCTGCACAAGGCATCGAGGTTGTTGCGCTTGCCCGGGAACAGGCGGCGCGCCATCATCAGGCTGTCGGTGATGGTGCAGAAGGTCTCGGTCTTCGGGATCCCCTGCTGCAGCATGCGGAATTCGTGATCCATAAAGCCGATATCGAACGCCGCGTTATGGATCACCAGCTCGCCGCCGCGGATAAAGTCGAGGAATTCGTCGGCAACCTGATCGAAGGTCGGTTTGTCGGCCAGGAAGTCGTCGCTGATGCCGTGTACGCCGTACGCTTCCGGATCCACCAGCCGATCCGGCTTGATGTAAACGTGGAAATTGCGCCCGGTCAGGCGGCGGTTAATCACCTCCACCGCACCGATTTCGATGATGCGGTGCCCTTCGTAGTGCACCCCAAGCTTGTTCATACCGGTGGTTTCGGTATCGAGGACAATCTGTCTGGTGGTTGTAGAGATCATATTGCAGTGCTCACAGCGCTCGTTTATGTCAGACTTGGCTTTTATAAAACTGATAGGAAGAGTCTACCAGAGATGCTCAAACAGGTAGAAATTTTCACCGACGGCTCCTGCCTTGGCAACCCCGGCCCCGGTGGCTACGGCGCGATACTACGCTATAAGCAGACGGAAAAAACCTTCAGCGAAGGATTTCGTCTGACCACCAATAACCGCATGGAAATGATGGCGGCGATCGTAGCGCTGGAAGCGCTGACGGTGCCTTGCGCCGTGACGCTCAGCACCGACAGCCAGTACGTGCGCCAGGGCATTACCAGTTGGATCCATAACTGGAAGAAACGCGGTTGGAAAACAGCCGACAAAAAACCGGTCAAGAATGTCGATCTGTGGCAGCGGCTGGATCAGGCCATTCAGCGCCACACCGTTAAATGGGAGTGGGTCAAGGGCCACGCCGGCCATCCGGAGAACGAACGCTGCGACGAGCTGGCGCGCGAGGCGGCGGGTAAACCGACGCAGGATGACGTCGGCTACCAACCGGAAGCCTAAGGCAGCTTGCGATAACTCTTGGTCGCGCCCACCGCGCGGCTGAGAGACGGCTTTCTCGCCCCCAGTTTCATCGGCGTGGGCGTCAGCGGCAAGGTGCGCTTGCGCGCCACAATCACGCTCATGCAGCCCAGCGCCGGCAAGTGGGTGCATAAAAACTTGCCGCCCTTGCGGTGCCACGGCAGCACGTGAAAACGCGCCTGGTGCAACACCTCGTAATTCAGCAGGCTGAGCCAATCCAACAACCGCATCTGGGTAAACATGCGGCTGACATAAGGCTGGCGATGACGTAATCCGGGCACCAGCTTGCCCAATCCCAGCAGGCTGAACGGATTGAAGCTGCTGACAACCAGCCAGCCGTCGTCGATCAACACCCTATCCACCTCACGCAGCATGCGATGCGGATCGTCCGCGTAGGACAGCGTATGCGCCAACAGGCAGGCATCCACCGACTTGGCGGCGAACGGCAGTTGATAAGCGTCGGCGATCACCTGCAGCCCTTCCCCCTCCAGTCCTACGTTGACCTGGTGGGAGATTGCGCATTTATCCGTGGCCAGCTCGGCGCTGAGCATGCCCATCTTCAGCAGATGGAAACCGAACAGCTTGGGCCACCAGGGTTGCAACTGCCGCTCGAGCGCTTCACGATAGTACTCCCCCCACGGCAGCTCCGCCCAGGACTGCGGGCCGTTGAGCTTTTGTAGAGTATGGGCTGGTTTCATGATTTATTATCTTCTTTCAAGCCGTTGCCAACGAGAGGTACACCATGAATCTTATCAGCATTCCCGCCTTCCAGGACAATTACATTTGGTTATTGGATAACCGGCAGGGGCGCTGCATTATCGTCGATCCGGGTGAAGCGCGGCCGGTGCTCGAGGCGCTGCAGCGCCTGCAGCTGGCGCCGGCGGCGATCCTGCTGACCCACCATCATCACGACCATGTCGGCGGCGTGGCGCAAATCGTAGCGAAGTATCCCGGTCTGGCCGTCTATGGGCCGCAAGAAACCGCGGACAAAGGCGCCAGCCACATCGTCCGCGACGGCGACACCGTTGAGATCGATGGCCGCCAGTACAGGACTCTCGCCGTTCCCGGCCATACGTTGGGGCATGTGGCTTTCTATAGTGCCCCTTATCTGTTCTGCGGCGATACCATTTTCTCCGCCGGCTGCGGCAGGCTGTTTGAAGGCACCGCAAAACAAATGTACGACTCATTTCAACAACTCGCGCAACTTCCCGATAACACCTTAATTTGCTGCGCGCATGAATATACTCTTTCAAATCTTAAGTTTGCGCGGGCTATTTTGCCGGAAGATCGAGAGATTGAAACATATCAACAACATGTTGAAGCGTTAAGGGCAAAAGGCCAAGCCAGCGTGCCGACCACGTTGCAATTAGAGCGCAAAATTAACCTGTTTTTACGTTGCCATGACACTGATTTACAAAAGAAATTAGGCTTTAATTCACCACCGGAGAGCCTTCATTCAGTTTTTTCCGAATTACGCCTGCGGAAAGATAACTTCTAAGCTTTTAGTTGTGTTATTTGGCGAAGCAAAGTATTATTGCTCGTCTTTTAAGCAACTACATTGACACACACATGAAGGCTAAAGCGATATTTCTCGCCTCGGTCTTGCTAGTGGGTTGCCAGTCGTCCAGGCAGGACGCACCGGCGCCAGAACAGCATGCACAGAGTTTGTCTTCGGCTGGTCAAGATGGTGAAGCAGGAGAGTACACAGGAAATGGCCGAGCGAGCTCGGCGCGGTGGTTGGATAACAACAGTCCCGCCGCGCAACAGGACCTGTGGAACTTCATTAGCGACGAGCTGAAGATGGAGGTTCCGGAAAATTCCCGGATCCGTGATCAGAAAAGAAAGTACTTAAAAAGTAAGAGCTATCTCCACGATGTAACATTACGGGCAGAGCCGTACATGTACTGGATAGTCGGGCAGATTAAGAAACGTAATATGCCGATGGAACTGGTACTGCTACCCATAGTGGAGAGCGCTTTTGACCCACACGCCACGTCAAGTGCCAACGCCGCAGGGCTATGGCAAATCGTGCCGCAAACGGGTCGCAATTATGGTTTGAAAAACAATCAGTGGTATGACGGTCGACGCGATGTCGTCGCCTCGACAACCGCTGCGCTTAACATGATGCAGCGCTTGAACCGCATGTTTAACGGCGACTGGTTACTGACCGTAGCCGCCTATAACAGTGGTGAAGGCCGCGTGATGCAAGCGGTGAAGGCAAACAAACGCCAGGGTAAGCCAACCAATTTCTGGGCATTGTCGCTTCCGCGTGAAACGTCAATCTATGTCCCGAAAATGCTGGCGCTGAGCGACATCATCAAGAACAGCAAGAAGTACGGCGTGAAACTCCCGAAAACGGATGAAACCCGTGCGCTGGCGCGTATCGATGTCGGGCAGCAGATCCAGCTGACTCAGGCGGCTGAGATGGCTGGGCTTTCAGTCACCAAGATGAAAGCGTATAACCCAGGCTACAAAAAAGGCGTTACGGCACCCAACGGGCCCCATTACATCATGGTTCCCAAAGGGCATGCCGATCAGCTGAAAGACTCGCTGGCCGATGGCCAGATCGCCGTGACTCAGCCAACGACGCAGTTGGCGAAGAACAGCGGTTTGTCCGGTGGCAGTTCGTATAAAGTGCGCTCCGGCGACACCTTATCGGCCATAGCCAAGCGGCTGAACGTTAAGACCAGCGATTTGCAGAGTTGGAACAACTTACGCGCCAAGAGCGCCTTAAAAGTTGGGCAAACCCTGCAAGTGGCCAGCAATACTGGCAGTAACAGCAGTATCACCTACCAGGTTCGTAAAGGTGATTCGCTCGCCAGTATCGCACGTCGTCACGGCGTCGATATTAACGACGTGATGCGTTGGAATTCAACGCTCGCCAAAGGCAACCTGCAGCCAGGTCTGAAGCTGACCCTGTTTGTCGGCAACAAGATGACGCCGGATACTTAAATGTTCGGCACAAAAAAAGCACCCTTCGGGGTGCTTTTTTATTAGCTGCGATTCACCATACCGGCGAGTCTTTCTCCGGATGAAACTCCACCAACAGCGGGTTGTGATCCGATGCGCTGGTCACCAGCACCGACGCCTCCACCACTCCCAGATTGCGGTAAAATACGAAATCCAGTGGACGACCGAAGGCCTTGCGGCGATGGTCGTCGGTGAAACTCACCTCGCGCAGCGCCATCTCTCCGGCAAAGTCATACAGTGCATTGATGCGCTTGCGGCTCCAGGCGTTGAAATCCCCCGCCATAATCACCGGCCCCCGGTGACTGGCGATCTGTTCGCCTATCGGCCCCAACTGCTTGCTGTAGACGTCGACACCCAGGCTAAAGTTCACCGCATGGATGTTCACCACCATCAACAGTTCGCCGTTGTACAGCGGATAAACGGTGATCAGGGCCGACTTGGAAAGCCGCAGCAGCGGCTCTCGCTCGCGCAGCGGGCAACAGTAAACAGGATGCGCGGCAGCCAGCGTCATCACGCCGGAAGGGTGCTGCGGCAGCACAAAGGCCGGCACCTGATCGGCCGCCAGATAGTTGGCGGTAGCGTAGCTCACCAACTCTGGCGTGGTTTGCGCCTCTTGCAACAATACCAGCTGCGCGTCTTTGCCATGGTTTTTCAGCACCGAAAGCCAGTCGGCTCGCTGCTGTTTGAAAATATTCCATACCATGACGCGCAGGGCGCCGGTCGTCGGCAGCGCCGCCCCTGGCGGCAACGGCTGGTTAACGGCACCAGGAAAGATTCGCTCAACTGGCTGACCTGCAACATACCTCATTGCATAAGTTCGTTTCGGCACGCGATTCGCCTATTACCCATTAACATGAAAACTGGCGATGAACACTCGCCAACGATGAATTGATTATACGCCTACCCTGCATAGAGGGCATGGCTTTTGCGGGCATCACCTTTTCAGTTATAGGGGCCGCCTGCAGCGATTTCAATCTTCTGACGGTATAGCTGTGTAAAGGTGAGGGGTAATAGGTGAAAAATGCGAAAAGGCCCGCAAAATGCGGGCCAGGCAGCAAGGGTTTTACGTATTAAGCCGTTTGCAGTTGAGACTTTTTATCCAGGCGACCGCTGAAGCTAACCAGTAACAATGCAACCACCACGATCAACGCGCCAATCCAGGGAGTCTGCGCCAGCCCCAGTGAGGCAACGGTCTGGCCGCCAATCACCGAGCCGAGCGCAATGCCGATGTTGAACGCCGCGATGTTGAGACCGGACGCCACATCCACCGCATTTGGCGTGTATTGCGCGGCTTTCTGCACCACATACACCTGCAGCCCCGGCACGTTGCCGAAAGCGAACACGCCCATCACAATCACCGTCAGCAACGCGGCAATACTGTGGCTGGCGGTAAACTGGAACACCAGCAACAAAACGGCTAGCGCGGCAAAGATAAAGCTCAGCGCACGCACGGCCCCATGACGATCGGCCAGCTTGCCTCCCCAGATGTTACCCACCGCCACCGCGACGCCATAAGCCAACAGTATCCAACTCACGGTCGGAGCAGAGAAGCCGGCCAGTTCCTGCATCATCGGCGCAAGGAAGGTAAATGTCGTGAAGACCCCGCCGTATCCCAATGCGGTAATCGCGTAAATCAGCAGCAGACGAGGATGAGTCAGCACTTTCAGCTGTTCCCGCACGCCGGCGCTGCCCTGGTTCTTGATATTGCTCGGTACCAGAATAACGCTGGCCAGCGTGGCGACAGCGCCAATCAGACAAACGGCCAGGAAGGTCTCACGCCAGCCAAACTGCTGGCCGATGAACGTCCCCAGCGGTACGCCGGTCACCAACGCCACCGTCAGGCCACCAAACATGATGGCGATGGCGGAGGCCGCCTTCTCTTTCGCCACCAGGCTAGTAGCGATAGTGGAGCCGATAGAGAAGAACACGCCGTGCGCCAGGCCGGTCAACAACCGAGCCACTACCAGCGATTCATAGCTGGGTGACTGCCAGGCCAGCAGGTTGCCGAGAGTGAACAGCACCATCAGGCCAACCAGCAGCAGTTTGCGCGGTATGCGGCTGGTCAGGGCCGTCAGCACCGGCGCGCCAATCGCCACGCCGAGGGCATAGATAGTCACCAGCAATCCAGCGGACGGTACGGTCACCCCAAGCTGCTCCGCGATAGTCGGGATCAACCCGACAATCACGAACTCGGTCGTGCCGATAGCAAAAGCGCTGATGGTTAAGGCAAGTAATGCGAGTGGCATTTTTTACTCCGAAATAGCATTCAAGTTGATGACGGCTATTATCGGCCTATGCTTAAATGATAAAAATGCTCAAAATTTCAAATTAACTTTGCTATCGGAGCAAAAATGAAAGCAAACTCTGACGAGTTGATCACCTTTGTCACCGTCGTAGAAAGCGGCAGCTTCAGCCGGGCGGCCGAACGCCTGGAACAAGCGAACTCCGTAGTCAGCCGAACGGTGAAAAAACTGGAAAGCAAACTGGGCGTAACGTTGCTCAACCGCACCACGCGCCAAATCAGCTTGACTCAGGAAGGAGAGAATTACTTTCGCCAGGTGCAGAAGGTACTGAACGACATGGCCGCGGCGGAAAATGCGCTGATGGAAAGCCGCCAGCGCCCGCAAGGCCTGCTGCGCGTCGATGCGGCAACGCCGGTGGTGCTGCATATGCTGACGCCTTTAGTGGCCGAGTTCCGCGAACGTTATCCAGAAATGTCGTTATCGCTGGTGTCTTCGGAAAACTTTATCAATCTGATCGAGCGAAAAGTGGATATCGCGATCCGCGTAGGCGAGCTGACCGATTCTACGCTGAAAGCACGCAAACTGATGAGCAGCTACCGACATGTGCTCGCCTCCCCCGCTTATCTGGCTCAGCACGGCACGCCGCTAACGGTAGAAGATCTTGCACATCACTGCTGTATCGGTTTTAACGACCTGCCCAGCTTGAACCGCTGGCCACTGGCTTGTTCAGATGGCAGCCAGTTGGAAATCACCCCCGGTTTGACCACCAATAGTGGAGAAACCCAGCGCCATCTCTGTCTGCATGGCAACGGTATCGCCTGCCTGTCGGACTTTATGAGCGACGAAGATATCAAACGTGGAGATTTGGTCCCGATTCTGGTGGAAGCGACACTGCCGGTCGCCATGCCGATCAACGCGGTTTACTACAGCGACAGCGCCGTCAGCAACCGTCTGCGCAGCTTTATTGATTTTGTGAGTGAATACCTGAAACGATAAAAAAGGCGCCCCGATGGACGCCTTATGCTGACTACGGCGAGGAATGATTAATCCCAGTTTGGCGCCAGGCCTTCCGGACTAACCAGACGGCCGTTGCACTCCAGTGCGGCGATCTGCGCCATATCTTCGTCGGTCAGCGTCAGCTGCTGCGCCAATAGGTTGCTCGCCAGGTTTTCACGCTTGGTCGAGGAAGGGATCACCGCATAACCCAGCTTCAATGCCCAAGCCAGGACCACCTGTGCTGGGGTTGCATTGTGACGAGCAGCGATGCTTTTGATCGTTTCATCCTGCAGCGCTTTGCCGTAGGCCAACGTCATGTAAGAGGTGATGGCGATGCCATGCTGCTGTGCAAATTCGACCACCTTGCGGTTCTGCAAGAACGGTGACAACTCGATTTGGTTGGTGGCGATTTCATCGGCGCCAATCGCGTCAATCGCTTGCTGCATCAAATCGATGGTGAAGTTAGATACGCCAATTTGACGGGTCAGCCCCAGCTTTTTCGCTTCCAGCAGCTCAGCCATAAATTCGGCAACCGGCACTTCGTCGTGGGGTGACGGCCAGTGGATCAGCGTCAGATCAACGTAGGACGTTTGCAGTTTTTTCAGGCTTTCTTGCAGGCTTGGGATCAGCGCGCCTTTCGCCAGGTTCGCGATCCAAATCTTGGTGGTGATGAACAGATCTTCACGTTTCACGCCGCTGGTAGCGATAGCCTGGCCAACAGCCGCTTCGTTTTCATAGATCTGTGCGGTATCGATAGTACGGTAGCCCAGCTCAAGTGCGGTGCTGACAGAATCGATAACAACCTGATCCTGAAGGCGGAAAGTACCTAAACCAAATGCAGGGATGCTCATAATGTTTTCTCTCATTAACGGGTAAATGTGGTATGAGGAAGATTATGGCAACTTTTTTATTGATCAAAAACGCCTGGTTCGGCATAAGACTTTTGATCTAAAGGCAACAATATCGGAAGATAAGGCTGTAAGGAAGGACAATTCCGGCCTTGAAAGCGCAAAATATAGATATGAAAAAGCCCTGAGTCAGAGACTCAGGGCTTATCAATTAAGTGGCGGAACGGACGGGGCTCGAACCCGCGACCCCCTGCGTGACAGGCAGGTATTCTAACCAACTGAACTACCGCTCCACCGATTCTTTTACGTTGTATCTTTCGATACCGGCAATATCGCGCT
>NZ_JBPIZB010000010.1:0-120080 GCF_051172315.1 Serratia sp. B501 | reverse complement strand
TTACTGCATGAATTTTACTTCAGTTAGTCACTCTTCAAGACTTGATATTTTTTTGCATCCGAAGATGCTGGATATCGTCTTGTGGAGTGCCCACACAGATTGTCTGATAAATTGTTAAAGAGCAGTGCCGAGAAACTCATCGGCGCGGGCTGCGTATATTACGCTTTTCGCCCTGAGAGTCAAGCGTTTATTTCGCTTTCCTCTCGCTGACCCGGCGGCTTGTCAGTCGTTGTTCCCGGTCAGTGGAGGCGCATTATAGGGAGTTCTCGGCAGGCCGCAACCCCTATTTTCAATATTTTTTCCGACCGTTGAATGTTTAACCAAAACACCGTTAAAGCGGCAGTTTTTTCAACGATTTAAAGCCGTAGCCCTGCAAAACGGGCAATAAAGCGTCAGTATCTTCATTTAACGCCATGCAATACGCCAGATTCTCTTCCTGGCTCGAGACCAGGTTTTCCTGCGTAGAGATGAGCCAGGCGGTGCGACGGGCAATCGCCGCGCCGGAATCCACCAGCCGGGTGCCTTCCGGCAACACCTGCATCAGCTCTTCAGCTAATAGAGGGAAATGGGTGCAGCCCAGCACGACCGTATCCGGCGGCTCGCGCATGCTCAGCCACGGATGCAGGATCTTCTTCAGCACCGGCAGCGGCACGGCTTCGCCATGCAGCTTGGCTTCCGCCAGCTCCACCAGTTCAGAAGAGCCCAGCAACTCAATCTTGCAGTCGGTGGCGAAACGGGAAATCAGTTCGTGGGTGTAGCTGCGCTGTACGGTGCCGCGGGTCGCCAACAGGCCGACAATGCCGTTAACGGTAAGACGGGCGGCCGGTTTGATGGCGGGCACCACGCCCACGACAGGGAAACTGAAGCGCTCGCGCAGGGCCGGCAAGGAGACCGTGCTGGCGGTGTTGCAGGCGATGACGACAATCGCCAGAGGATGACGCTGCTGCACCGCGCCGACAATCTCCAGCACGCGCTCAACGATAAACTCTTCGGACTTCTCGCCGTAGGGGAACGCCACGTTGTCGAACGCGTATATATAGTGGAGATCCGGCAGCAACTGCCGAATCTCCTGATACACCGACAGCCCGCCGACGCCGGAATCGAAAACCAGCACCGTCGGGCGAGGTGTGGCGGTGCTGTTAGAAGGTATAGCTTCCAGTGAGGTAGTATTCTCTTCCTGGAGTAGCGTAGCCATAGGCCGTCTCATAATCTTTATCAAACAGGTTGGCAATTCTACCACGAACTGTCAGATGAGATGTGACCGGATACGAAACTGCGAGATCAACAGTGCTATAACTCGGTAAACGACGCTGTTCCGTATTATAGATACTGGTGTTGTTATCGAAGCGCTTACCGAAATACTGATAGCTAACATCAAAATCAAAGTCATACATTACCCAGCTCAACTGATATTTAGCCTGTTGTTTGGCACGACGAGCCAGCACTTCATTATCTTCATCCCGGCGAGCATCAAGATAACCGAGCGTAATCTGATGATTGAAAATCCCGGTATCAAAATCCCCACTCCATTCAAGACCTTTCATAGTGGCGGCCTTAATATTGTAGTAGGCGCCCGATGACGTCAAAGTGTTATAGTAATAGTCAATCAGGTTGCTAGTTTTATTGTGGTAAGCAGCCAACCGCCAGTGCAATGGTCCAGAGGTAGCTTCCAAACTGGCTTCCCACTGCTTCGACTCTTCAGGCTTCAAATGTTCATTTGAGGCGATACCAAAACGCCTCTGGCCATATAGCTGACCTAACGTAGGCGCCTGGAAAGCCGTCCCATAAGAGATACCTAGACGATATTCAGGGATGAACTCCCAAGCAATAGCCGTTTGCCATGTGCCATGCGTACCAAAATCCTCGTTATCATCGCCACGAAGCGCACCTTCTACAGTGATGGTATCGAACTGCTGCTGGGCAGTAACATATGCCCCAGTATTATCCTGTTTGTAATTATCACCCGCTCGATAAGGCAAATAAGTTACAGAGTCATAACCAAGACCCGTGGAAACCAGTTTTTGTTGCTTCCAGTCAAGGCCTGCACTCACCATCCCATGTCCCAGTGCTAACGTATTACCCCATTGCACATTACGCTGCTCCATGTCATCCAGGGAATTACTATCGGCATAGCGGCCTTCCGTACTGAGATAATTAAGTGTCTTATATTTCTGGTAGCTGGCGACGATCTGGGAGGCAAAACTGTCTTGCTGATAGCGGAGTCCACCGTCATAGGTATGATTATAGATCTGCTGTTCATCAGGGCTTCCTGCAGACCCCGCATCGTAGTCACTACTTGCTCCATAGCCATAACCACGGACAAAGCCAGACACCTGTTCACTAAACTTATGCTCAATACCAGCCCAGAACGATTTGTTACCCCAACCGTCACGATCGCTATCTACGCTATATGTCGAGTTAGGTTGGATGTTGTAGCCTTTGCTGTCCTGAAAGGCTCCTGCTACCGTGACACGAGTATTGTCGTTCACCTTGCGTTGGAAACTACCACTGTATTCCTGATAACGGTTGGAACCCAATCCAGCCGTCAGATTTGCTCTATCTGCATCCGTCTGTGTAATGATGTTAATGACCCCCCCAATAGCATCGGCACCATATACTGCGGAGCGAGGTCCACGGATAAATTCAATACGTTGCACTAACGAGATAGGTATTTGGTTAAAATCCGCCACGCCTGTAATACCAGGTTTCGCGATTGGGACACCATCTATGAGCACTAAAGTATGGCGCGCCTCTGAACCTCTGACATACAAAGAGGCGCTTTGTCCCAACCCCCCCGTTTGAGCAATATCAACGCCGGGCAGTCGCCGCATCACCTCTAAAAGATTTTTGGACTGCCAACGATCAATATCATCTTTAGTCACGATCGACGTAGAAGCCAGCACGGAAGAAACCGGCTGCGGGAAACGGTTGGCGGTAACCACCAGGTTATCGCCATTCGTGGCTGTGGTGTTGTCTTGCGCCCATCCAGAAAAAGCCGTGACGGAAGAGACCACCGCCAGCAGCGTATTTTTTGTAATTGTCATGAGAAAAGCATCCAAACTTAATTGGCGGATGCCGCAGGATCATGGCCGGTAGTTCGCGACGGCCACGGACATTGCGACGTAACACCGGCAGGTCTTCGGGCTTGGGATTTGCAGGCCGCAGGGCGCGACCGGCAACGGGCGATGACTTCCCATCCTGCAGTGGACAGTGTCTGCGTCGAAACGCTATCGCCGTGACTTCCCCTTACCGCTGCGCGTCAGCTCCGGATTCACACCGGATTCCCTTTTCACTCGCTGCTTGAGGCCGGACGGCAATGCTACGATCAATGCAAATAGATGTCTAGACTGCCATTAATGTTACAAATAATAAACGCGACAAAACTGGACTTCACGGGCTGATTCCCTACAATCCCCGCTGATCAAATTTGCCTGACGAGAAGACACACATGACGCCCGAGAATTTGCCTATTGAACGTTACGATGACCAACTGGCGGAGAAAGTCGCCCGCCTGAAGACGTTGATGTCACCGTTCGCGGCGCCCGAGCCGGAAGTGTTCCGCTCGCCAGTCGACCACTACCGCATGCGCGCCGAATTCCGCATCTGGCACGACGCGGAAGACATGTATCACATCATGTTCGATCAGCAGACCAAGCAGCGTATTCGCGTCGATCAGTTCCCGGCGGCCAGCGAGCTGATCAACCGCCTGATGACCGCCCTGATCGCCGCGCTGAAACCCGAGCCGATCCTGCGCCACAAGCTGTTCCAGATAGATTATCTGTCGACGCGAAGCGGCAAAATCATCGCTTCGCTGCTGTATCACCGCAAGCTGGATGACGTTTGGCAACAGCGCGCCGAGCAGTTGCGCGACGAGCTGCGCGCGCAGGGTTTCGACCTGCAGCTGATCGGCCGGGCGTCGAAGACCAAGATCATGCTCGACCAGGATTATGTTGACGAAGTGCTGCCGGTCGCCGGCCGCGACATGATTTATCGCCAGGTGGAAAACAGCTTCACTCAGCCCAACGCGGCCATGAACGTGCAGATGCTGGAGTGGGCGTTGGCGGTCACCGCCGGTTCCAAAGGCGATTTGCTGGAGCTGTACTGCGGCAACGGCAACTTCTCGCTGGCGCTGGCGCGCAATTTCGAGCGCGTGCTGGCGACCGAGATCGCCAAGCCGTCGGTGGCGGCGGCGCAATACAACATCGCCGCCAACCATATCGACAACGTGCAGATCATCCGCATGGCGGCGGAAGACTTCACTCAGGCGATGAACGGAGTACGCGAATTCAACCGGTTGAAAGGCATCGATCTGAGCGGCTACAACTGCGAGACGATTTTCGTCGATCCGCCGCGCAGCGGGCTGGACGATGAAACGGTGAAGATGGTGCAGGCTTACCCGCGCATTCTGTATATTTCCTGCAATCCGGAAACGCTGTGCGCCAACCTGGAAACGCTGCAGGCCACCCACCGGGTCAGCCGTCTGGCGCTGTTCGATCAGTTCCCATATACCCATCACATGGAATGCGGCGTGTTGCTGGAAAAGCACCGCTGATATGACAGGGGCGCCATGATGGCGCCCCGTTTCATTACGATCCTTGCGTCGGCGCATCCGGCGCCTTGCGCGCCTTCAGTTTGACCCCAATCCACAGCACCAGCGCCACGCAGAGCACCGACGGCAGGAAGTTGGAGCCGATCTGCGGGTACTCGGCGCGCACGATGGCGCTGTACAACAGCAGCCCCAGCAGGAAACAGGCCGCCGCCAGCTTCGGCATGCCGTCCGGCATGGCGCGGTTCAGGTAACGCTGATGCAGGCAGTACACCGCCAGCACCAACGCGATCAGCGGGAAGATCGAAAACGGCACCACCGAGCTGAACAGCGCGGCAAAGGAACCGTTGATCGAAAGGCCGGCAATCAACGCCAGCAGTAAGGTGCCATTTTCACGGCCTGGTTTTTCCATCATTTTTTACCTTTTTTATACGTGGGACACAGAAGCTTTTTCTTGTTCGCGACGATACCAGTAATACGCCCCTTTGGAGATCATCCGCAGTTGCAGCACCAACCGTTCTTCCAGCTGCTGCCGCTGCTCGGCGTCGATATCCAGCGCTTCCGCGCCGGCGCTGAACACGATGGTGACCATCGCTTCGGCCTGCGCTTCGGTAAAGCTGCGCGGCATGTGATTTTCCAACTCAAGGTAATCCGCCAGTTCGGCGATGAAATGCTGGATCTCGCGCGCCACTGCCGCACGGAACGCTGCCGATGTGCCGGAGCGCTCGCGCAGCAGCAGGCGGAAGGCGTTCGGGTTGTTGCCGATAAATTCCATAAAGGTGGACACCGAAGTGCGGATCACGCTGCCGCCTTTGGCGATGCGTTGGCGCGCCTGGCGCATCAACTGACGCAGCATCAGACCGCTTTCGTCCACCATGGTCAGCCCCAACTCGTCCACATCGCGGAAATGGCGATAAAACGACGTGGGCGCGATGCCCGCCTCGCGTGAAACTTCCCGCAGGCTCAGACTGGCGAAGCTGCGTTCGGCGCTCAGCTGGCTGAAAGCGGCTTCGATCAGGGAACGACGAGTCCGTTCTTTTTGTTGTGCTCTGACGCCCATATGCATATCCGGATAGGTTCCATTTTCTCAGTCTAACGCCCTAGACTCGGCAATATAGCAAATTTTATTGCAACAGCATTTATACTAACGCGCTCTATCACACTTCCACCCTGAGCCGATTGTGCTTTGACTCAAAAAGCCTAATGGTGATTGGGTGAGCAGCGCTATGATGTTAAGATACCGTTGTAATCTTGTATAAAAAAACAGGTCTCTCCTACATGCAACAGCACTATCAATTTGATGCCATTGTGATTGGCTCGGGCCCTGGTGGTGAAGGTGCCGCCATGGGGCTGGTGAAACAAGGCGCCCGCGTGGCCGTTATCGAACGGTACAATAACGTAGGCGGCGGATGTACCCATTGGGGCACCATCCCCTCCAAAGCCCTCCGCCACGCCGTCAGCCGTATTATCGAATTCAACCAGAACCCGCTTTACAACAATTCGCGCACGCTCAGCGCGACCTTCCCTGACATTTTACGCCACGCCGATAACGTCATCAGCCAGCAGACCCGCATGCGCCAAGGGTTCTATGAGCGGAACCAGTGCAAACTGTTCGCCGGCGACGCGCGCTTCATCGACGCCAACACCGTCAGCGTCAGCTACATGGACGGCACCCAGGACACCATCCGCGCCGATCACATCGTGATCGCCTGCGGCTCGCGCCCTTACCATCCGGCCAGCGTCGATTTCAACCATCCGCGCATCTACGACAGCGATTCCATTCTCGAGCTGAGCCATGAGCCGCGCCACGTGATCATTTACGGCGCCGGGGTGATCGGCTGCGAGTATGCGTCCATCTTCCGCGGCCTGAACGTCAAGGTCGATCTGATCAACACCCGCGATCGCCTGCTGGCGTTCCTCGATCAGGAGATGTCGGATTCGCTCTCTTACCACTTCTGGAATAACGGCGTGGTGATCCGCCACAACGAAGAATTCGAGAAGATCGAAGGCACCGAAGACGGCGTGATCGTGCACCTGAAGTCCGGCAAGAAGGTGAAAGCGGACTGCCTGCTGTACGCCAACGGCCGTACCGGCAACACGGATTCGCTGGGGTTGGAGAACGTCGGCCTGGAGTCGGACAGCCGCGGGCTGCTGAAAGTGAACAGCATGTATCAAACCGCGCTGTCGCACATTTATGCGGTCGGTGACGTGATCGGCTATCCGAGCCTGGCTTCCGCCGCCTACGATCAGGGCCGCATCGCCGCGCAAGCGATCGCCTCCGGCGAAGCCAGCGGTCACTTAATCGAAGATATCCCGACCGGCATCTACACCATTCCGGAAATCAGCTCCGTCGGCAAAACCGAGCAGGAACTGACCGCGATGAAGGTGCCGTATGAAGTGGGCCGCGCCCAATTCAAGCATCTGGCGCGCGCGCAGATAGCCGGGATGAACGTCGGCAGCCTGAAGATCCTGTTCCATCGCGACACCCTGCAGATCCTTGGGATCCACTGCTTCGGCGAGCGTGCGGCGGAGATCATCCACATCGGCCAGGCGATCATGGAACAGAAAGGTGAAGGCAATACTATCGAGTATTTCGTTAATACGACCTTCAACTATCCGACCATGGCCGAAGCCTACCGGGTGGCGGCGCTTAACGGCTTAAACCGCCTGTTTTAACGCGCTGTCGATGTAGCCCTGCATGTGTTCGCGGATCGCCTCGGCCAGTTGCTCATAACGGCTGCGCAAAGGGGAGCCGGGGCGGTACACCAGCGCGATGGTGCGCTTCGGCTCCGGCTTGTAGCAATCCAGATAGCAGACGCCGTCGCGTTCGCGCTGCGGCGGCACCGCCAGTGACGGCAGCAGGGTAATGCCGCTGCCGGCCGCGACCATATTGCGCAGCGTTTCCAGACTGGTGGCGCGGAAGTGGGTATCTTCGTCCGCGCCCGCCTGGAAGCAGAAGCCCATCGCCTGATCGCGCAGGCAGTGGCCATCCTCCAGCATCAGCAGTTTCTCACCCGCCAAATCCGGCATCGGTACGCGCTCGCGCTGCGCCCACGGGTGATCGGAGTACACTGCCAGCTTCATCGGTTCATCGAACAAAGGCACTTCGATAAACGCCTCGGTTTCCTTCACCAGTGCCAGAATGGCGCAGTCCAGTTTGCCGCTGTCGAGTTGCGCCAGCAGTTGGTGGGTTTGCGCTTCATGCAGGTACATTTCCAGTTTCGGGAACGTTTTGTGCAGCGTCGGGATGATCTGCGGCAGCAGATAAGGCCCCACGGTCGGGATCAGGCCGATGTGCAACGGTCCGGACATGGCTTCGCCCTGCTGGCTGGCCATCTCCTTCAATACTTTCACTTCTCGCAGCACGGTACGCGCCTGCTCCACCAGCAACAGACCCGCCTGAGTGAACAGCACCTTGCGGCTGGTGCGTTCGAGCAGCATGACGCCCAACTCGTCTTCCAGCTTGCGGATCTGCCCGCTCAGCGTGGGTTGGCTTACATGGCATGAATCGGCCGCGCGGCGGAAGTGCCGGTGCTCGGCCAAGGCGACCAGATACTCTAAATCACGAATATTCATTGTTTCCCTCCATTCCATGATAGCTCATGGCGATAGATAAGATAGCAATGAGCGATTAGATCTATCAAGCCCCAGCGACAATAATGTGTCCCAACGAAGCGATATCGCGCTAAATGCTAAAAATTACTTTTCCTAATTAAGGGGTTAATCAATGTTTACCAGTCAAGAAGGCAAGAAAGTTCCTCAGGTTACTTTCCACACCCGTCAGGGCGACCAATGGATTGATGTGACCACTGATGACCTGTTCAAAAACAAAACCGTCATTGTTTTCTCGCTGCCGGGCGCGTTCACGCCGACCTGTTCTTCGAGCCACCTGCCGCGCTACAACGAACTGTCCAGCGTATTCAAGCAGCACGGCGTCGACAGCATTCTTTGCGTCTCCGTGAACGACACCTTCGTCATGAACGCCTGGAAAGCCGACCAACATGCGGAAAACATCACCTTCGTGCCGGACGGCAACGGTGAATTCACCAAAGGCATGAACATGCTGGTCGAGAAAGCGGATCTGGGCTTTGGCCCTCGCTCATGGCGCTACTCGATGCTGGTACGCAACGGCGTGGTCGAGAAAATGTTTGTCGAGCCGAACAAGCCGGGCGACCCGTTTGAAGTGTCCGACGCCGACACCATGCTGAAATACCTGGCGCCGGAATTCAAAGTGCAGGAATCGGTCTCCCTGTTCACCAAACCGGGCTGCCCATTCTGCGCCAAAGCCAAGCAGATGCTGCAAGAGCGCGGCATTCAGTATGAAGAGATCGTGCTGGGCAAAGACGCCACCACCGTCAGCCTGCGCGCCGTCAGCGGCCGCGCCACGGTGCCGCAGGTCTTCATCGGCGGCCGTCACATCGGCGGCAGCGACGATCTGGAAACATTCCTGTCAGCTTAATAAGTAATAACAAAGCCAACGTGAACTTTGGCGGGCTACGGCCCGCCCTTTTTTTACCTTTCAGGAGCGGATATGAAACTGTTGAACGTTGATGTCGCGGTCATCGGCGGCGGCACCGCAGGGCTCGGCGCCTATCGCGCGGCCAAACTGTCTACCCCCAGCGTGGTGATGATTGAAGGCGGGCCTTACGGCACCACCTGTGCGCGCGTTGGCTGCATGCCATCCAAATTACTGATCGCCGCCGCCGAAGCGGTGCATCAAATCGAACGTGCGCCGGGCTTTGGCGTGCACCCAACCGGCAAAACGCGTATCGACGGACGCGAGGTGATGGCGCGCGTCAAACGCGAACGCGATCGTTTCGTCGGCTTCGTGCTGGAAGGCGTGGACGAGATCCCGGCCGCCGACAAAATTCAGGGCTATGCCCGCTTTATCGACGACAACACGCTGCAGGTCGATGACCATACGCGCATCGTGGCGCAGCGCATCGTGATCGCCACCGGCTCTCGCCCCAGCTGGCCGGCGCCGTGGAATGAACTGGGCGATCGCCTGATCGTCAATGACGATCTGTTCAACTGGGATGACTTGCCGCAGTCCGTGGCGGTATTCGGCCCCGGCGTGATCGGGCTGGAGCTGGGGCAAGCGCTGCACCGCCTCGGCGTCGACACCAAGGTCTTCGGCATCGGCGGCGCCGTCGGGCCGCTGACCGACAGCGCCGTGCGCGATTACGCTGCGAAGACGCTGGGGGAAGAATTCTACCTCGACGCCGACGTGAAAGTGGAGATGATGCAGCGCGAAGGCGACCGCGTATTTATCCGCTATCAGGATCTGCAGGGCCAGTCGCAGGAGATCCTGGTGGACTACGTGCTGGCCGCCACCGGCCGCCGCCCCAACGTCGATCGGCTGGGTCTCGAAAACACCGGCCTGCAGCTCGACGCTCGAGGCGTGCCGCTGGCCGACCGCCTGACGATGCAAACCAGCGTGCCGCATATCTTTATCGCCGGCGACGCCAGCAACCAGCTGCCGCTGCTGCACGAGGCCAGCGATCAGGCGCGCATCGCCGGCGCCAATGCCGGCAGCTTCCCGGAGATCAATCCGGGTCTGCGCCGCAGCGCGATTTCGGTGGTGTTCTCCGATCCGCAGATCGCCATGGTCGGCTCGACCTTCCGCGAGCTGAGCGAGAAGTTCAGCGCCTGCGGCTGTTTTGAAGTGGGCAAGGTCTCGTTTGAGAATCAGGGCCGCTCGCGGGTGATGCTGCGCAACAGGGGCGTTCTGCACGTTTACGGCGAGCAAGGCACCGGCCGTTTCCTCGGCGCGGAAATGATCGGCCCGGACGCCGAACACATTGCGCACCTGTTAGCCTGGGCGCACCAACAGCAGATGACCGTCGATCAAATGCTGGACATGCCGTTCTATCATCCGGTGATCGAAGAAGGCTTGCGCACTGCGCTGCGCGACCTGCAGGCGAAGCTCAAACTCGGCACGGCCGAAATCGAGCGCTGTCAGCGCTGTCCGGGCGAATAACGCCTCCTTCTCCGTTCACACCTACCGGGCCTTCAGGCCCGGTTTTTTTGCGCAGCGCTTTCCAGATTTTCCTCCCTCCTCTTGCCTCACGGCCCTCCTGCGCTCATTTTTTATGCTTCGATATTGAAGTGATATCAATAATAATACTAAAATGGAGGGCGAAGCCAGAATGGAGGAAGAACATGGAAAAGCATGAACACTATACCTATCGCATCACCTGGTCAGCGGAAGATCGTGAATATGTCGGGCTGTGCGCCGAACTCCCCTCGTTGTCCTGGCTGGCCGCCACGCGTACCGGCGCATTGGAGGGGATCGAGAAAGTGGTGAGTGAAACGATCGCCGACATGCTGGCACAAGGCGAAACGCCGCCGCAGGCGTTGGCGGAGAAAAATTTCAGCGGCAAACTGGTGCTGCGCATGACGCCGGAACAGCATCGCCGGCTGGCGATCGGCGCGATGGAAGAAGGCGTGAGCCTAAACCGTTATCTCTGCGCACGCCTGGCGGGGTAAAGGTTCAAGGGCGGCACCAGGCCGCCCTCGTCGTCAAGCCAAACGCTGTTTCGCTGCGGCGATTGCCGCGGCCACCTGCTGCGGCGCGACGCCGCCTTTGGCCGCACGTTTGTCCAGGCAGGATTGCAACGCCAGGATCGGATAGACGTCGTCGCCGATCGTCGCGCTGAACTGCTGCAAATCCGCCAGCGGCAGCGCTTCCAGCGGTTTTCCCTGGCGAATGGCTTCTACCACCGCCTCACCGACGATATGGTGCGCTTCGCGGAACGGCACGCCTTTGGCGACCAGATAGTCCGCCAGCTCAGTAGCATTCGCATAACCCTGCTCCGCCGCTTCCCGGCAGCGCGGGCGCTTCACCTGAATGCCGTCCAGCACCAGCGCCGCCATCTGCAGGCAGTCCATCCAGGTGTCGAGCGCGTCGAACAGCCCTTCTTTGTCTTCCTGCATGTCTTTGTTGTACGCCAGCGGCAGGCCTTTCAGCGTCATCATCATGCCGGTCAGCGCGCCCTGTACGCGGCCGCACTTGCCGCGGATCAGCTCCAGCGCGTCCGGGTTTTTCTTCTGCGGCATCAGCGAAGAGCCGGAGGTCACGCGGTCAGACAGCTCGACAAACGCCGCCTCGCCGCTGTTGAAGAAGATCAGATCTTCGGCGAAGCGCGACAGGTGCACCATGCTGATGGCGGCGTTGGACAGCAGCTCCAGCACGTGATCGCGATCGGATACGCTGTCCAGGCTGTTGCGGGTCGCCGAGGCAAAGCCCAGCCAGCCGGCCAGTTGCTCGCGATCGATAGGATACGCAGTGCCGGCCAGCGCACCGCTGCCCAGCGGGCTGACGTCCAGCCGTTTCAGGGTATCCTGCAGTCGGCTCTCATCGCGCGCCAGCATCTCGACATAGGCCAGGCACCAGTGCGCGAAAGTCACCGGCTGCGCGCGTTGCAGGTGGGTATACCCCGGCATCACCGCATCCTGATTGGCTTCGGCGGTCTCCACCAGCGCCTGCTGCAGCTGGACGATCGCCTGATGCAGATCGCCGATCTGCTGTTTGCACCACAGCTTCAGATCGGTCGCGACCTGATCGTTGCGGCTGCGGCCGGTGTGCAGCTTCTTGCCCAAATCGCCGACCTTCTCGATCAGCTTCTGCTCCACCCAGCTGTGGATGTCTTCGGCATCGCTTTGGACTATCGCCAAAGGATCGGCCTGGACTTCCGTCAGTAGTGCATTCAGCGCCTGCTCCAGCTGCTGTTGCTCCGTTGCCGTCAACACGTTAACGGTCACCAGCGCCTTCGACCAGGCCACCGAGCCCACGATATCTTGCTCCGCCAGGCGATAATCGAACCGCAGCGAATCGTTGAGTTGCTTGAACCGCTGATCCGCCGCCTGAGTGAACCGTCCGCCCCAAAGTGCCATACCTTTACTCCTGAATTTTTATGCGAAAGGGCGCAGCATGCTGCGCCCTTGCAGAGTCACGCCAATCGGTTATTTATTCTTTTTCTCGTTCAACGCGCGGATGCGTGAAGACAGAGAGAACAGGCGGATAAAGCCGCCCGCGTGGCTGTGATCGTAAACTTCGTCTTCGCCGAAGGTGGCGAACTCTTCGGAGTACAGGCTGTTGGCGGATTTTTTCTGGGTCGCCGTCACCTGGCCTTTGTACAGCTGCAGCACCACTTCACCGTTCACCTCTTCAGCCAATGCTTCGGCAGAGGCCTGCAGCGAGCGGCGCAGCGGCGCGAACCAGCGGCCGTCGTACACCACATAGGACATCTCCAGGCCCAGCTGCTCGCGCCATTTGAAGCTGTCGCGATCCAGCACCAGCTGCTCGATGGCGCGCAGCGCCGCCACCATGATGGTGCCCCCTGGGGTCTCATAGCAGCCGCGGGATTTGATGCCCACCAGACGGTTTTCCACGATGTCGATACGGCCGACGCCGTGCTTGGCGCCCAGCGCGTTCAGGGTTTCCAGGCACTGGTACGGCGACAGCGCTTTACCGTTAACCGCCACGACGCGGCCTTTCTCGACGGTAACGGTCACCTGCTCAGGCTGGTCCGGCGCTTCCTGCGGATCGACGGTCCATACCCAGCAATCCTTGTTTGGCGCGTTCCACGGGCTTTCCAGCACGCCGCCTTCGGTGGAGATGTGCCAGGCGTTCTCATCGCGGCTGTAGATTTTCTCCAGCGATGCGGTGGTCGGGATATTGCGCTCTTTCAGGTAATCCAGCAGCGCTTCACGGGAACGCAGGTTCCACTCGCGCCACGGCGCTACCACTTTCAGCTGCGGCGCCAGCGCGGTGTAGGTGGTTTCGAAACGCACCTGATCGTTGCCTTTGCCGGTCGCGCCGTGGCACAGCGCGTCTGCGCCCACTTTCAACGCCAGCTCGACCTGCGCCTTGGCGATGATCGGCCGCGCCATCGAGGTGCCCAGCAGGTAGCTGCCCTCGTACAGGGCGCCGGTCTGCAGCACCGGATAAACGTAATCACGGATAAATTCTTCACGCAGATCGACCACGTGACATTCAGAGGCACCGGACTGCAGGGCTTTTTGCTCCACGCCTTCCAGATCGCTGCGCTCCTGGCCGATGTCTGCCACGAACGCCACCACTTCACAGCCGCCGTAGTTCTCTTTCAGCCATGGAATGATGGCCGAGGTATCCAGGCCGCCGGAGTACGCCAGAACGATTTTTTTGATGCCTTGGTTTTGCATGATCTATTCCTTTCTAATTCTAAAATTAAGCGAGGATCCGGGTGCCAATCGACACGCCGTTAAACAAAGCAGGAAGCTGATCGGCATGGCGCCAGCTGGCGATATCCACCGGGCGGCCGAGGGTGCGGGCAGCGTCGAGCGCCGCATTCACCTTCACCACCATACCATCGGTGATGATGCCTTGCGCGATCAGTTGTTCCGCTTTTTGCGCCGTCATTTCCGCAATGCGTTGGCCCTTGCCGTCGAGGATGCCGCTGACGTCCGACAGCAGGATCAGGTCCGCCCCCAGCGTCGCCGCCAGCGCCGTCGCCGCCTGATCGGCGTTCACATTCATTAACTGCCCTTCGGCGGTGATGCCGATGGAGCTGACAACCGGCAGGTAGCCGGCGCCCAGCAGGGTATTGAGCAGCGCGGGCGAACCGGGCTGCGCGTTGCCGACGTGGCCCAATGCCGGATCGAGCGGGGTCACGACCGCGCTGCCGCCGTCCGCCAGGCTCAGGCCGACGGCGTTGATTTGGTGTTTAATCGCCCACGCCAGCAGCGTTTTGTTGGCGGTGCCGGCCAGCGCCCCGGTGATGATGTCGATCTGATCGGCCGGCGTGACCCGCAGGCCGTTCTTTTTCACCACCGGCAAAGCGAGCTGCTTCATCAGCTCGTCCACCACGCAGCCGCCGCCGTGCACGATCACCAGCGGGCGCTGGTGCTGCTGCCGATAGCTGTCCAACGCGGTAAACAGACGCTCCAGCGCTTCTTCACTGTCTAATAACACGCCACCTAACTTGATAATTAACGGGTTCATTGCTGTTTACTCACGCTGGTTTAAAGGAGTGATTGGGTTTCCGGGAAGCCGAAACGGATATTCAGGCATTGCACCGCCTGCGCCGCCGCGCCTTTCAGCAGATTGTCTTCCACCGCCACGGCGATCAGATGCTCGCCCTGCACCGCAAAACCGATGTCGCAGAACGGCAGCCCCACCACCGCTTTCAGCGCCGGCACGCCCTGGTCGTACAGCCGCACCAGAGGCTTGTCGTCATAGGCGGCATGATAGGCGGTCGCGACGTCCTGCGCGGTCACCCCGGCTTTCAGACGGCAGGTGATGGTTTCAAGGATGCCGCGCGGGAAATTGCCCAGGTGCGGCGTAAAGATGACCGGCACGCCCAGGTGTGCGGCGATCTCCGGCTGGTGCCGGTGAGTGAAAATACCGTACGGCTGCAGGCTCACTTCGCAGAAGCTGGTGGTCATGCTGGCCTTGCGCCCGGCGCCGCTAACGCCGCTGGTGGCGTTGATCACCGGCCACTGATCCAGATTCAGCAGCTGTTTTTCGATCAACGGTTTCAGCGCCAGCTGCGCCGCCGTCGGGTAACAGCCCGGCACCGCGATCAGCTGCGCCTGTTTAATCTTGTCGCTCTGCCACTCCGCCAGGCCGTACACCGCCTGCTCCAGCAGGGCGCCATGCTGATGCTCGAAACCGTAGTACTGGGTATAGAAACCGGCGTCCTGCACGCGGAAGGCGCCGGACAGATCGAACACCACGCAGCCCGCCGCCAGGAAAGCCGGTGCGATATCGTGGCTGACTTCATGGGCGGTGGCGAGGAACACTACATCGATGCCCTGCGCCGCCTTGGCGACGTCGGTCAACGGCTGCAGCGGCAGATCGACGATGCCTTTCAACTGGGGATGGAGATCGGAAAGCAACTTTCCTGCATCTGCACTTTGCGCTGAAACCGCTAAAGCGGTTATGTTCATGTGTGGGTGGCGATTCAGGTAAGCCGTGAGCTCCGCTCCGGCGTAACCGCTGGCACCAACGATCAGCGTATTCAACATGTGGCCTTTCACCTTCTAAACTGACGTGCGGTCGCTTGCGACCCAGGTAACAGGGCTAGCCAGCGTTGTTGCGCCGTTCACCCATGGAGCCAGGCGTTGATGCTTTTATAAACATCCGGGCATCGGGTTCCCTTACGCTTCGGCTTACTGTATTTTTATTCAAAATAAATGCATGAATATTGATACTATCCTAACCTAAGGCTGTCAACAGTGAAGATGAAATTACCTCCATTTATTGAGCTGTACCGGGCGTTGATCGCCACTCCGTCAATCAGCGCCACCGATGCCGGCCTCGATCAGAGCAATGAGGCGTTAATCAACTTGTTGGCCGGATGGTTTGCCGACCTGGGCTTTCGCGTCGACGTACAGCCGGTGCCGGAGTCGCGCCACAAATTCAACCTGCTGGCCAGCATCGGCGAAGGCAGCGGCGGCCTGCTGCTGGCCGGGCACACCGATACGGTGCCTTACGACGAAGGCCGCTGGACGCGCGATCCCTTCACCCTGACCGAGCACGACAACAAGCTCTACGGGCTGGGCACCGCCGACATGAAAGGCTTCTTCGCCTTTATTCTGGATGCGGTGCGCGATATCGACGCGAGCAAGCTGACCAAGCCGTTGTACATTTTAGCCACCGCAGATGAAGAAACGACGATGGCCGGCGCACGTTACTTCGCCGCCTCTACCGCCATTCGTCCGGATTTCGCCATCATCGGCGAGCCGACCTCGCTGCAGCCGGTGCGCGCGCACAAGGGCCACATGGCCAACGCCATTCGCATCGTCGGCCAGTCCGGCCACTCCAGCGATCCGGCGCGCGGCGTCAACGCCATCGATCTGATGCACGAGTCCATTGGCCGCCTGATGGAGCTGCGCAAAACCCTGCAGGAGCGCTACAACAATCCGGCGTTCGCCGTGCCTTATCCCACCATGAACTTCGGCCATATCAGCGGCGGCGACGCGGCCAACCGCATCTGCGCCTGTTGCGAACTGCACCTGGATATCCGCCCGCTGCCCGGCATGACGCTCGACAACATCAACGAACTGATGCATCAGGCGCTGGAGCCAGTGAGCCAACGCTGGCCGGGCCGCCTGACCATCGAAGAGTTGCACGCGTCGGTGCCGGGCTACGAGTGCCCGACCGACCACCGCATGGTGGCGGTGATCGAGGAGCTGCTGGGCACCCGCACGCAGGTGGTCAACTACTGCACCGAAGCGCCGTTCGTGCAACAGGTATGCCCGACCCTGGTGCTCGGCCCCGGTTCCATCGATCAGGCCCACCAGCCGGACGAATACATCGACACCGCGTTTATCGAACCGACGCGCAAACTGCTGGGCCAGCTGGTCAGTCACTTTTGCCGGCAATAAACCCGACATTTAACAGGGGAAATGCTTTATGCTTCCCCTAACTCAAAATAAGTAGAAGGCAGCGAAATAAGCCACGCTGATAACCCACGCGGCGTAATTAAATTTCAGAAAATGCGCCGATTTTGATGTTTTTTTGCTAAAAATAGTGTCAATTGACGATTGGACAGGAACGCGATGTGATCAGGCAGGCGGTCTGTGCCTGACGCGTGAAATTTATTTACAAGATAAAAATCATACATACAGAACTGGGTCAGGGGTTATATGAACGAACAATATTCGGCAATGCGCAGTAATGTCAGTATGCTCGGCAAATTGCTCGGCGATACCATCAAAGAAGCGCTGGGCGAGCATATTCTCGATCGCGTTGAGACCATCCGTAAGCTTTCCAAATCCTCACGCGCCGGCAACGAAGCGCATCGCCAGGAGCTGCTCTCCACCCTGCAGAACTTGTCCAACGACGAGCTGTTGCCGGTGGCGCGCGCCTTTAGCCAGTTCCTCAACCTGACCAACGTCGCCGAGCAGTACCACAGCATTTCGCCCAACGGCGAAGCCGCCAGCAACCCGGAAGCGCTGGCCCAACTGTTCAGCCGCCTCAAAGACAAAAAGCTCAGCGACAAAGAGCTGCAGCACGCGGTGTCGCAACTCTCCATCGAGCTGGTGCTGACGGCGCACCCGACGGAGATCACCCGCCGCACCCTGATCCACAAGCTGGTGGAGGTCAACACCTGCCTCAGCCAGCTCGATCACAACGATCTGGCCGACTACGAGCGCAACAAGATCATGCGCCGCCTGCGCCAGCTGGTGGCTCAGTCGTGGCACACCGATGAAATTCGCAAACACCGCCCTTCCCCGATCGACGAAGCCAAATGGGGTTTTGCCGTCGTGGAAAACAGCCTGTGGGAAGGCGTGCCGGCGTTCCTGCGCGAATTCAACGAACAGCTGGAAAACTCCATCGATTACAGCCTGCCGGTAGAAGCGGTGCCGGTGCGCTTCACCTCCTGGATGGGCGGCGACCGCGACGGCAACCCGAACGTCACCGCCGAAATTACCCGCCATGTGCTGCTGCTCAGCCGCTGGAAAGCCTGCGACCTGTTTACCCGCGATATCCAGGTGCTGGTCTCCGAGCTGTCGATGACTGAGTGCACCCCTGAGCTGCGCGCCCGCGCCGGCGGCGATGAGGTGCAGGAGCCTTACCGCGAAATCATGAAGCAGCTGCGCAGCCAGCTGATGAGTTCCCAGGCTTATCTGGAAGGTCGCCTGAAGGGCGAGCGCGTGCTGAAACCGCACGACCTGCTGGTGAACAACGAGCAGCTGTGGGAGCCGCTGTATGCCTGCTACCAGTCGCTGCAGGCCTGCGGCATGGGCATCATCGCCAATGGTCAACTGCTGGATACCCTGCGCCGCGTGCGCTGCTTCGGCGTGCCGCTGGTGCGCATCGACGTGCGTCAGGAGAGCACCCGCCATACCGAAGCCATCGCCGAGCTGACCCGCTATCTGGGGCTGGGCGACTATGAAAGCTGGTCGGAAGCCGATAAACAGGCGTTCCTGATCCGCGAACTGAACTCCAAACGCCCGCTGGTGCCGCTGAAATGGCAACCGAGCGCCGACACGCAGGAAGTGCTGGAAACCTGCCGGGTGATCGCCGAAGCGCCGCAGGGCTCGATCGCCGCCTACGTGATTTCGATGGCGCGCACGCCTTCCGACGTGCTGGCGGTGCACCTGCTGCTGAAAGAGGCCGGCTGCCCGTTCGCGCTGCCGGTCGCCCCGCTGTTCGAAACCCTCGACGACCTGAACAACGCCGACGACGTAATGACCCAGTTGCTGAACATCGACTGGTATCGCGGCTTCATCCAGGGCAAACAGATGGTGATGATCGGCTATTCCGACTCGGCGAAAGACGCCGGCGTGATGGCCGCTTCCTGGGCGCAGTACCGCGCGCAGGACGCGCTGATCAAAACCTGTGAAAAGGCCGGCGTGGCGCTGACGCTGTTCCACGGCCGCGGCGGTTCCATCGGCCGCGGCGGCGCTCCGGCGCATGCGGCGCTGCTGTCGCAGCCGCCGGGCAGCCTGAAGGGCGGCCTGCGCGTCACCGAACAGGGCGAGATGATCCGCTTCAAGTTCGGCCTGCCGGAAGTCACCATCAGCAGCCTGGCGCTGTATGCCGGCGCGATCCTCGAGGCCAACCTGCTGCCGCCGCCGGAACCGAAGAAAGAATGGCGGGCGCTGATGGACGACCTGTCCGAGACCTCCTGCCGAATGTATCGCGGCTACGTGCGTGAAAACCCGGACTTTGTGCCTTACTTCCGCGCGGCCACGCCGGAGCTGGAGCTGGGCAAACTGCCGCTGGGCTCGCGCCCGGCCAAGCGCAAGCCGAACGGCGGCGTAGAGAGCCTGCGCGCCATTCCGTGGATCTTCGCCTGGACGCAGAACCGCCTGATGCTGCCGGCCTGGCTCGGCGCCGGCGCCGGATTGCAGGAAGCGGTGAAAGCCGGCAAACAGGCGGAGCTGGAGGCGATGTGTCGCGACTGGCCGTTCTTCTCCACCCGCATCGCCATGCTGGAAATGGTGTTCGCCAAAGCCGACCTGTGGCTGGCGGAATACTACGATCAGCGCCTGGTGGATAAATCGCTGTGGCCGCTGGGCCAACAGCTGCGCGATCAGCTGGAAAGCGACATCAAGGTGGTGCTGACCATCGCCAACGATGCGCACCTGATGGAAGACCTGCCGTGGATCGCCGAATCCATCGCGCTGCGCAACGTCTATACCGACCCGTTGAACGTCTTGCAGGCCGAATTGCTGCACCGTTCGCGCCAGCAGGAGCAGCCAGACGCCCGCGTGGAGCAGGCGCTGATGGTCACCATCGCCGGCGTCGCCGCCGGGATGCGCAACACCGGCTAGTGAGCCTCATCGCGGCCCCGTTTACCGGGGCCGTTTTTTTATGTCCCCCCCACAAAAAAGGGCGCCGCGGCAAAGCGGCGCCCTTGTCAATGGAGCAAGCCCGTCAGGCGGCGGCCACCGGACGCACGCCCAGCGTGTGGCAGATGGCGTAGCTCATCTCTGCACGGTTCAGCGTATAGAAGTGGAAATCTTTCACCCCTTCGCGGCTCAGGATCTTCACCATGTCCATGGCGATGTTGGCGCCGACCATTTTGCGGGTCTCCGCATCGTCGTCCAGCCCTTCGAACATGCTGGTCATCCAGCTTGGCACCCGCACGTTGGTCATGGTGGCGAAGCGCTGCAGCTGCTTGAAGTTGGACACCGGCAGAATGCCCGGCACGATTTCCACGTCGATACCGGCGGCGACGCAGCGGTCGCGAAAGCGCAGGTAGCTCTCAACGTCGAAGAAGAACTGGGTAATCGCGCGACTGGCGCCGGCATCGATCTTGCGTTTCAGGTTAATCAAATCGGCCTGGGCGCTCTTCGCCTCCGGGTGCACTTCCGGGTAAGCGGCGACGGAAATGTCGAAGTCACCCACGTCTTTCAGCAGCGCCACCAGATCGGTCGCGTACATTTCCGGCTTGCCGCCGCCCGGCGGCAGATCGCCGCGCAGCGCCACGATATGGCGGATGCCGCTGTTCCAGTAATCGGTCGCGATGTCGCGCAGCTGCGCCGGGCTGGCATCGATGCAGGTCAGGTGCGGCGCCGCCTCCAGGCCGGTGCGTTCTTTGATCCCTTTGATGATGCTGTGGGTGCGATCGCGCTCGCCGGAGTTGGCGCCGTAGGTGACGGAAACGAATTTAGGTTTGAGAATGCTCAGACGATCGATCGACTGCCACAGGGTCTCTTCCATCTCGCTGGTGCGTGGCGGGAAGAACTCGAATGATACGTTAATCTGGCCGTTCAACTCCGCCAGACTCTGATTCAGCGCTTCCCGCTGGTTTGCGTGGAAAAAACTCATACCCTGCTCACCTCTTATCGATCACTGTTTTTATTTCATCTTGATGAGCGTCTATACGTTTAGACGTCTAGATAGAAAATGCCGCATGTTGGCTAAAGAGTCAACAGGAAAATGAGGGGAATAAGATGATTAATCCTCACCCGCTCAACGAGGGAATTTCATGATCGCGGCAAAGATAAGTATGGCAGGAAAAGCCAAGGGGCGCGGTGAGCCCGCGCCCGCAGAGGATTAAAGCAGCTGCGCCAATCGGTTAAGGTCTGACTGGATCGCGCCGGCGGTCACATCGCGGCCGGCGCCCGGCCCGCGGATCACCAGCGGATTATCGCGATACCAGCGGCTTTCGATGGCGAACACGTTGTCGCACGGCAACAGCGAGGCCAGAGGATGCTCAGGGCGCACCGCCTCCACGCCGACCCGCGCCTTGCCGTTGGCGTCGAAACGCGCCACGTGGCGCAGCACCAGGCCCATTTCGCTGGCGGCCTCAAAGCGCTGTTGCATCTGCTGATTCAGCGCCTCACCGTTCTCGAAGAACTGATCGACGGAGCCCAGCTCGCCCCCCGCCGGCACCAGCGACTCGACCCGCACCTGGTTCGGTTCGATGTCGTAGCCCGCCTCGCGCGCCAGGATCACCAGCTTGCGCATCACGTCCTGGCCGGAGAGATCGACCCGCGGATCCGGTTCGGTCAGCCCCTGCTGCCAGGCCTGATCCACCAGCTCGGTGAACGGCACCGTGCCGTCATACTGCAGGAACAGCCAGGAGAGCGTGCCGGAGAAGATACCGCTGATCGCCAGAATGCTGTCGCCGCTGTCGCGCAGATCGCGCACCGTATGGTTGACCGGCAGGCCGGCGCCGACGGTGGCGTTATACAGCCAGTGGCGGCCGGTTTTGGCGAAGGCGTCGCGTATTTGGCGATAGCTGTCGCTGCACGAGGCCCCCGCCAACTTGTTGGCGCTGATCACGTGGAAACCGTAGCTGGCGAAATCCAGATACTGCCCGGCCAGCTCTTCGCTGGCGGTCACGTCGAGCACCACCAGATCGTCGAACGGGTGCGCGCGCATCCACAGGAACAGCGATTCTTCATCCAGCTCCTGCGCTTCGTCCTCAAAGAATGCCAGCGCGCGGCTGGCGTCCAGCCCGTCATAGTTTAGCAGGCTGCGGCGGCTGTCCACCACCCCCGCCAGGATAAATTCGAAGCCGCTGCGCGCGGAGATATTGGTCTGCTCACGGGCGAACAGCTCCAGCCAGCGCGACCCGATATTGCCCTTGCCGAACAGCACCAGACCGATGCGCTTCTCGGCGCGGAACAGGCTTTGGTGCAGCCCCTGGATCAGCAGCGCGGTCGGCCCCTGGCGCAATACCGCCACCAGGCTGATGCCATCTTCCGCCTGCCAGATAAACTCGACCGGCTGATCTTTCAGCTGCTGATAGAAACGGTGGCTGTGCAGCGGGTTCTTGCACACCCCGGCGCCGACCATCGCCACCAGCGCCAACCCTTCGCGCAGGCGCAGCTCGCCTGGCAGCACCGCGGCCTGCAGCGTCGCCAGCGCGCTGTTGACCACCTCGGAGGTGTAGCACAGCTGCACCAGGTTGCGGTCTGGGTGGATGCCCACCGCCAGCGGTTTGATCTGCGCGCGCTTGAGCACCAGATCCAACTCTTTCTGCGCCAGTTTGAAGTCATGCTGAGCGGCAACGTGCAGTTCAATCAGGCACACATCGTCGTGGCTGGTGACAATCTTGGCGCCGGTGCCGGAAGCCAATACGCGCTCGATGCGCGTCGAGCCCTGCTCCGGCTGATAGCTGCAGCGCAGTTGAAGATCGATATCGCTACCGGAGACCGGCTGCAGGGTACGGGTATGCAACACCGGCGCAGCCAGACGCGCCAGCTCGCTGGCTTCGTCCAGACGCAGCAGCGGCAGCAGGCAGGCGTCTTTCACCTTGCGCGGATCGGCGCTGTAAACCCCGGCCACGTCGCTCCAGATGGTGACGCGCGCAGCGCCGGCCAGCGCGCCGACCTGAGTGGCGGAGTAGTCGCTGCCGTTACGCCCCAACAGCACGGTTTCCCCGGCGTCGTTGCGCGAAATGAACCCGGTCACCACCAGGCGTTTACCCGGGTGTTGGGCCATCAATTGTTGCAGCAGCGGGTAAGAACGGCCTTCATCCACCTGCGGCTGCGCGGCGCGCTCGGCGCGCAGGAAGTCACGCGCATCCAGCCAGGCCGCCTGCATGTCCAGGTGGTTGAGCACCGCCGCCATCAGGCGCGCCGACCAAATCTCGCCGTGCCCGACCACTTCGGCGTAGCACACCTCGTCGACATTGCCGTCCAGCAGCGCCGCCAGGCGTTCCAGATCCTGAATGAACTCGGCGATCAGCGGCTCGGCGCTTTCCGGCGGCAACAGGCCGCTGATAAGATCGCTGTGATAACGACGCAACGTCTGCTGCACCTGGTGCGCAGACAGGCGATCGCTCTGGCTGAGCTTCAGCCAGTTGATCAACTGGTTGGTGGTACTGCCGGCGGCCGATACCACCATCATGTCGCCCGGCTGGCTGTATTCCGCCATAATCCCGGCCACACGCAGATAACACTTCACATCCGCCAGACTGCTGCCGCCAAACTTGTGCAGTTGACGCCCGCTCACCGGCCCTGCTACAGCAATTGCATTCATGCTTACCTCGTTGCCGCCGCCTGGAAAGCGCGTTCCAGATCGGCAATCAAATCTTCACTGTCTTCAATACCCACGGAAATGCGCAGCAGGCTCTCGGAGATGCCGGCCGCTGCCCGCGCCTCCGCCGCCATGCCGGCGTGAGTCATGGTCGCTGCATGCGAGATCAGGCTTTCTACGCCGCCCAACGATTCTGCCAGAGTAAACAGCTCAAGGGCAGAGAGAAAACGGCGCAGCACCGCTTCATCGCCGTCCAGTTCAAAACTCAGCATCGCGCCGAAACCGCGCTGCTGACGACGGGCGATCTCATGCCCCGGATTCTCCGGCAGGGAGGGATGATACAGCTTTTTCACCAGCGGTTGCTGCTGTAAATAGTCAACAATCGCTTCAGCGTTTTGTTGCGCCGCCTTGATGCGCGGCGACAACGTGCGCATGCCGCGCAGCAACAGATAGCTGTCGAACGCGCCGCCGGTCACGCCGATGTTGTTCGCCCACCAGGCCAGCTCGACCGCCAGCTCAGGATCTTTGGCGATCACCGCGCCGGCCACCACGTCCGAATGCCCGTTCAGGTATTTGGTGCAAGAATGGACCACCAGATCGGCACCGAGTTCGATCGGCTGTTGCAGGGCCGGGCTGAGGAACGTGTTGTCCACCACCGTCAACGCGCCCGCCGCGTGCGCGGCAGCGCAGATCGCCGCGATGTCCACCACCCGCAGCAGCGGATTGCTGGGGCTTTCTATCAACACCAGCTTCGGCTTTTGTGCCAGCGCCTGTTGCAGGGCGGCCTCATTGCCTTGATCGACGAACAGCACGCGATAAGCGCCGCGCTTGCTCAGGCTGTCGAATAACCGATAGCTGCCGCCGTAACAGTCGTGCGGCGCCACCAGCATATCGCCGGGCTTCAGCAGTACGGTGGTCACCAGATGGATCGCCGACATCCCGCTGCCGGTCATCACCGCGCCGGCACCGCCTTCCAGCTCCGCCAACGCGCGCTGCACCACGTCGCGCGTCGGGTTGCCGCGGCGCGAGTAGTCATGAGCTCGGGGTTGATTGAAGTCGGTAAAGTTATAGGTGCTGGACAGATGAATCGGCGGGACAACGCAGCCGTACTGTTCGTCGTCGTTCAGGCCGCTGCGTACGGCAATCGTGGCTGGTTTACGCGTCATGGGCTCGCTCGGCTCTCGGTTCGGTGAATGAGGCCTAAAGAGTAATCGCAGGATTGATAGACGTCAATACATCTGGACATCTAAACTTCTTTGCGTATAGATTGAGCAATGACACAATACCCGCTAAAATTATGCCGATATGACATTACGATAAGATGTTAAGCGGCAATGCCTGGCCGAAGCGGGGCATTCAGTGACCCTGGTCGCGTAAAATTGACATTTATTTAGTGAGAACAGTGAAGATCGGGCATAATTGGCCGGTTTTTAGAATTTTGTAATTTTTCTGACAAAGTTAAGGTGTCCCATGGCTGAGTGGAACGGCGAGTATGTCAGCCCTTACGCTGAACACGGTAAAAAAAGCGAGCAAGTCAAAAAGATCACGGTATCCATTCCGCTGAAGGTCCTGAAAATCCTCACCGACGAACGGACCCGTCGCCAGGTGAACAACCTGCGCCACGCCACCAACAGCGAACTTCTGTGCGAAGCGTTTCTGCATGCCTTTACCGGCCAGCCGCTGCCGAACGATGAAGACCTGCGTAAAGAGCGCAGCGATGAAATCCCGGAAGCCGCAAAAGCGTTGATGCGCGAACTGGGTGTCGATCCCGATACCTGGGAATATTGAGAACCGCCCGGCGAACGCCGGCGGCAGAAAAGAAAAAAGGCGCCCAGGGCGCCTTTTTCATCGGTCGATAAGAAATCTTATTTCTTAGCGCCTGGTACGCTGAAACGCTTGTTGAAGCGGTCAACGCGGCCACCGGTAGCAACATCACGCTGCTTGCCAGTGTAGAACGGGTGGCATGCGCCACAAACGTCCAGGTTCAGATCGTGGCCCACGGTGGAGCGGATCTTCATCACGTTACCGCAAGAGCAGTTAGCAGTAACTTCTTCGTATTTTGGGTGGATACCTTGTTTCATGGGAAACCTCAGTTAAGGCCGTGTCGCTATCCAGCCCTGTTTCGCCAGACACCACACGTGGTTGATAATAGAATTTTGGTATCGAATTATACCAAAGGCGGCAAATTATACAGCATTAGTCAGGGCGCGCAATCGGAACCGTACATTTGCCGATGCGCCGTGTAAACTGATGCCCACTTTTTTCAATTTGGATGAGATCATGCCCGTCGTACACGTTGCTTTGCCGGTCCCCCTCGCCCGCACCTTCGACTATCTGCTGCCGCCCGGCATGCAGCCGGTGGCCGGCGCGCGCGTGGGCGTGCCCTGGGGCAGGCAGCATGCAATCGGCATCGTCACCGGCTGCAGCGACACCAGCGAACTGCCGTTAGACAAACTCAAACCGATCGACAGCGTGATCGACACGGAATCGCTGTTCTCCCCCAGCCTGTGGCGCATCCTGCGCTGGGCCAGCGATTACTACCACTATCCCATCGGCGAAGTGCTGTTCCACGCGCTGCCGATCCTGCTGCGCCAAGGCAAACCGGCCGAGGCCGCGCCGCTGTGGCAGTGGTTCGCCACCGAAGAGGGGCGCGCCACGCCGCCCGAAAGCCTGAAACGCGCGCCGAAACAGCAGCAGGCGCTGGCGGCGCTGTTGCAACGCCCGGTCTATCGCCATCAGGTCAGCCAGCTTGAGCTGACGGAAAGCGCCCTGCAGGCGCTGCGCGCCAAAGGGCTGATCGATCTGCGCGCTCAGGTCGCGGCCACGCAGGACTGGCGCCCCAACTTTGCGGTGCTCGGTGAGCGGCTGCGGCTGAATACCGAACAGGCCACCGCCGTCGGGGCGATCCGAAGCGAAGATGAGCAGTTTGCCGCCTGGCTGCTGGCCGGGGTCACCGGCTCCGGCAAGACCGAAGTGTATCTCAGCGTGCTGGAGAACGTGTTGGCCAAAGGCCGGCAGGCGCTGGTGCTGGTGCCGGAAATCGGCCTGACGCCGCAAACCATCGCCCGCTTTCGCGAGCGCTTCAACGCGCCGGTGGACGTGCTGCACTCCGGGCTGAACGACAGCGAACGGCTGGCGGTTTGGCTGCGCGCGCGCAGCGGCGAAGCCGCCATCGTCATCGGCACCCGCTCGGCGCTGTTCACGCCGTTCCGGCAACTGGGCGTTATCATCATCGACGAAGAGCACGACAGCTCTTATAAACAGCAGGAAGGCTGGCGCTACCACGCCCGCGATCTGGCGGTGTTCCGCGCCCGGGAAGAAGATATCCCGATGGTGATGGGCTCCGCCACGCCGGCACTGGAAACGCTGCACAACGTGCAGCTGGGCAAATATCGCCAGTTGAAGCTCACCCAGCGCGCAGGCAACGCCAAACCGGCGGCGCAGCACCTGATCGATCTGAAAGGGCTGCCGCTGAAGGTCGGCCTGTCGCAACCGCTTTTGAAAAGCATGCAGCACCATTTAAAAGCCGGCAATCAGGTGATGCTGTTCCTCAACCGCCGCGGTTACGCCCCGGCGCTGCTGTGCCACGAGTGCGGCTGGATCGCCGAGTGCCAGCGCTGCGATCACTATTACACCTTCCACCAGCATCAGCGCCAGCTGCGCTGTCACCACTGCGACAGCCAACGACCGGTGCCGCACCAATGCCCGCAGTGCGGCTCCACCCACCTGGTATCGGTCGGCGTCGGCACCGAACAGCTGGAACATGAGCTGGCGCCGCTGTTCCCCGACACGCCGATCACCCGCATCGATCGCGACACCACCAGCCGCAAAGGGTCGCTGGAGCAGCACCTGGCGGATATTCATCGCGGCGAATCGCGCATTCTGATCGGCACGCAAATGCTGGCCAAGGGCCACCATTTTCCCGACGTCACGCTGGTGGCGTTGCTGGACGTGGACGGCGCGCTGTTCTCCGCCGACTTCCGCTCCGCCGAGCGTTTCGCTCAGCTCTATACCCAGGTCTCCGGGCGCGCGGGGCGAGCGGGCAAACAGGGTGAAGTGCTGCTGCAAACCCACCACCCGGAGCACCCGTTATTGCAGGTGCTGCTGCAACAAGGTTACGACGCCTTCGCCAAACAGACGCTGGCGGAGCGCAACAGCGTGTTTCTGCCGCCCTACACCAGCCACATCATCGTGCGCGCCGAAGATCACGATAACCAACAGGCCCCGCTGTTCCTGCAGCAGCTGCGCAATCTGTTGGAGGCCAGTCCGCTTAAGGACGACTCGCTGTGGGTGATGGGCCCGGTGCCGGCGCTGCAGTCCAAACGCGGCGGCCGTTTCCGCTGGCAGCTGCTGCTGCAGCATCCGACACGGCGCGTCCTGCAACAGCTGATGAAAAGCTCGCTGCCGCTGATCGGCACCCTGCCGCAAACGCGCAAGGTGAAATGGACGCTGGATGTCGATCCGATCGACAGCTGATCCCGGAAAAGTCCGATTTAGCTGCCGTCATGCAAACGTTTACCCTTTAAATTGCGAGCGAACGCTAAAAAACCTTCTCAGGTCACATTTTTTATGCAAATTAGGTAACAAAGGCGGGGCGTATTCTGTTTAGAATGTCTGCGAGGGCAAATTTTGTCGCCACATCGCAGCGCGACGGAGTGCTCGAACGCGAGTGGCGCTCAATGACAACAATCCCGCCACCGCATGCCGGACATTGTGAGCAAACAGCAGTAGTGGCGTCGGCATGGGGCTGACGCAAGGAGAAAGGCGTTGGAACACAAGAAAGAGTTATCCATGGCGACCATGAAAGACGTCGCCGAAATGGCGGGCGTTTCAACGGCTACCGTATCGCGTGCGCTGATGAATCCGGAAAAGGTGTCAACGCCAACGCGTCAGAAAGTGGAACAGGCCGTGCTGGCCGTGGGTTATTCTCCTCATGCTCTGTCACGCAATATCAAACGCAACGAATCTCGCACCATCCTGGTGATCGTGCCCGACATCTGCGATCCGTTTTTCGCGGATGTGATCCAGGGGATCGAACAGACCGCCGCCCAACAAGGCTATCTGGTGCTGATCGGCGACTGCGCGCAGCAGAACCAGCAAGAACGCACCTTCGTCAATCTGATCATCACCAAACAGATCGACGGCATGCTGCTGCTGGGCTCTAATCTACCGTTCGACGCCAGCAAGGAAGAGCAGCGCAACCTGCCGCCGATGGTGATGGCCAATGAGTTCGCGCCCGAGCTGGAACTGCCGACGGTGCATATCGACAACCTGACCGCCGCCTTTGAAGCCGTGCATTATTTGCATCAATTGGGGCACCGGCAGATCGCCTGCGTCGCCGGGCCGGAACAGATGCCGCTGAGCCATTATCGGCTGCAAGGTTATGTTCAAGCGCTACGCCGTAATGGCATTACCGTCGAAAGCAGCTATATTACCCGGGGTGATTTTACCTACGAAGCCGGCGCGCAAGCGCTGACCCAGTTGATGGCTCAGCCGAAACCGCCGACGGCGGTGTTCTGCCACAGCGACGTCATGGCGATCGGCGTGCTGTCCCAGGCGAAGAAAATGGGGCTGCGGGTACCGCAGGATCTGTCGATCGTCGGCTTTGACGACCTCAAGCTGGCGCAGTATTGCGATCCGCCGCTGACCACGGTGGCGCAGCCGCGCTTCCAGATCGGCCAGCAGGCGATGTTGTTGCTGTTGGAGCAGTTGAACGGCCAGACGGTGGCCAGCGGCTCCCGACTCTTGGACAGTGAATTGATTATCAGAGGCAGCACCGCTGCTCCGAAACGCTAGTCAAATATTTTAGGGTTCAGTAACATGACGGACTTATCCTCTCATCAGGACACAGCGGAATAATAGTGGCACAAAAAGACTATGTAAGCCGTGGGCGCGCAGCAGGAGCTAAGCGCAAAACCCCCAGCCGTAAAAAACGCAGTTCTCCGAAGGTTTCCAAAACCGTGCTGGCGTTAGCCGTCGCGTTGCTGGTTGTCTTTGTCGGTGGCCTCTATTTCATTACGCACAACAAGCCGGAAGACGCGCCGTTGTTGCCTGCGCACACCACTCGCCCAGGCAACGGCCTGCCGCCGAAGCCGGAAGAGCGCTGGCGCTATATCAAAGAGCTGGAAAACCGACAGATCGGCGTGCAAACCCCGACCGAACCGACGGCCGGCGGCGAGCTCAATTCCAAAACTCAGCTGACCGCCGAACAACGGCAACTGCTGGAGCAGATGCAGGCCGACATGCAACAGCGCCCGACGCAGCTGAATGAAGTGCCGTATAACGATCCGGGCCAGGCCAACGCGCGCGGCAACCGCCAGCAGCAGATGCAACAACCGCAAATGCAGCAGCAGCCGGTACAGCAACAGCAGCAGGTCACTCAGGCGCCGCGCAACCCGTTCAACAACGGGGCCACCACCGCGCCGGTGCAGCAGCACCAGCAGCCGAAGCAAATCACCCCGCCGCCGGCGCAGGTGAAACAGCCTGAGCCGAAGCCGCAACCGAAGCCGGAGCCCAAACCGGAAGTGAAACAGGAAACGGCCAAGCAGGACACCAAACCGGAATCGAAACAGAAGTGGATGGTGCAATGCGGTTCGTTCCGCGCCACCGATCAGGCTGAATCCGTGCGTGCGCGCCTGGCGTTCGAGGGCATCGAGAGCCGCATCACCGCCGGTGGCGGTTGGAATCGCGTGGTGCTCGGCCCCTACAGCAGCCGCGCCGCAGCGGACAAAACCCTTTCGCGCCTGAAGGGCGTCGGCATGTCGAGTTGCATTCCCCTCTCCGTTGGGGGTTGAAAAGCGTCAATCCCCCCCCATCTATACTCTCAATATGCCTCGTAGCGTCTGCGAAAGCAGGCGCTGCGGGGACTTCTTTCCGTCTTTAACGAGGGTCTGCTCGTGACAACAATTGTAAGCGTACGCCGCAACGGCCAGGTCGTCATCGGTGGTGATGGCCAGGCAACCCTGGGTAATACGGTGATGAAGGGTAACGTCAAGAAAGTGCGTCGCCTGTATAACGACAAAGTGATCGCCGGTTTCGCCGGTGGCACCGCTGACGCCTTCACGCTGTTTGAACTGTTTGAACGCAAACTGGAAATGCATCAGGGCCACCTGGTGAAAGCCGCCGTCGAGCTGGCGAAAGACTGGCGCACCGACCGCATGCTGCGCAAGCTCGAAGCGCTGCTGGCGGTCGCCGATGAAACCGCCTCGCTGATCATCACCGGCAACGGCGATGTGGTGCAGCCGGAAAACGATCTGATCGCCATCGGCTCCGGCGGCCCGTACGCCCAGGCCGCCGCCCGCGCCATGTTGGAAAATACCGAGCTGAGCGCCCGCGACATCGTTGAGAAATCCCTCAACATCGCCGGCGACATCTGTATTTACACCAACCATTTCCACACCATTGAAGAATTGCCTTCCAAAGCGTAAGGATCGAATACCATGTCTGAAATGACCCCGCGCGAGATCGTCAGCGAACTGGACAGCTATATCATTGGCCAAAACAAGGCCAAACGCGCTGTCGCCATTGCCCTGCGCAACCGCTGGCGCCGGATGCAGCTCAACGAGATGCTGCGTCACGAAGTGACCCCGAAAAACATTCTGATGATCGGCCCGACCGGCGTCGGTAAAACCGAAATCGCCCGCCGTCTGGCGAAGCTGGCCAACGCGCCGTTCATCAAGGTTGAAGCCACCAAGTTCACCGAAGTAGGCTATGTGGGCAAAGAAGTGGACTCCATCATCCGCGATCTGACCGATGCCGCCATCAAAATGGTGCGCATGCAGTCGATCGAGAAAAACCGCACCCGTGCCGAAGAGTTGGCCGAAGAGCGCATTCTCGACGTGCTGATCCCGCCGGCCAAAAACAACTGGGGCCAGCCGGAAGAAGGCCAGGAACCGTCCGCCGCCCGCCAGGCATTCCGCAAGAAGCTGCGCGAAGGCCAGCTGGATGACAAAGAGATCGAAATCGATCTGGCCGCCGCGCCGATGGGCGTGGAAATCATGGCGCCTCCGGGCATGGAGGAGATGACCAACCAGCTGCAGTCGATGTTCCAGAACCTCGGCGGCCAAAAGCAAAAACCGCGCAAGCTGAAGATCAAAGAAGCCTTCAAGCTGCTGGTGGAAGAAGAAGCCGCCAAGCTGGTGAACCCGGAAGAGCTGAAAGAGCAGGCGATCGAAGCGGTTGAGCAGCACGGCATCGTGTTTATCGATGAGATCGACAAAATCTGTAAGCGCGGCGGCCAAAGCTCCGGCCCGGACGTTTCCCGCGAAGGCGTGCAGCGCGATCTGCTGCCGCTGGTGGAAGGCTGCACCGTGTCCACCAAGCACGGCATGGTGAAAACCGACCACATTCTGTTCATCGCTTCCGGCGCGTTCCAGACCGCCAATCCGTCGGATCTGATCCCGGAACTGCAGGGCCGTCTGCCGATCCGCGTTGAGCTGCAGGCGCTGACCACCGAAGACTTCGAGCGCATCCTGACCGAGCCGAGCGCGTCGCTGACCGAACAGTACAAAGCGCTGATGGGCACCGAAGGCGTCAATATCGAGTTCACCGCCGACGGCATCCGCCGCATCGCCGAAGCCGCGTGGCAGGTCAACGAAAGCACCGAGAACATCGGCGCGCGTCGTCTGCACACCGTGCTGGAGCGTCTGATGGAAGATATTTCCTACGATGCGAGTGAAATTAATGGCCAATCCATTACAATTGATGCGGATTACGTGCGCAGTCATCTGGATGAACTGGTGGCGGATGAAGATTTGAGTCGTTTTATCCTATAATCGCTCAATCATTGTCTTGTCAGTCATCTGTGTGGGAGGCATTGCCTCCCACAATTATTTCTAACGGACACCGCAACTTACTGACAGAAGCGAAACATGAGCTCATCAACCTCCACCACCCCGATTTCCGCCTGGCTCGAAAGTCTACGCCCCCGCACCCTGCCGTTGGCCTTTGCCTCCATCGTGGTCGGCTCGGCGATCGCCGCCTGGCACGGCAGCCTGAAACCTGAAGTGGCGCTGCTGGCGCTGGTGACCGCCGGTCTGCTGCAGATCCTCTCCAACCTGGCGAATGACTACGGCGATGCGGTCAAAGGCAGCGACAAAGAAGATCGCATCGGGCCGTTGCGCGGCATGCAAAAGGGCATGATCACCCAGGCGCAGATGAAACGGGCGCTGGTGGTGACGGTAGTGCTGATCGCCATCGCCGGCTGTTCGCTGATCGCCGTCGCCTGCGAGCAACCCAGCGACGTGGTGGGCTTCCTGGTGCTGGGTGGGCTGTCTATCGTGGCGGCCATCACCTACACCGTCGGCAACAAACCCTACGGGTATTTGGGGCTGGGCGACATCTCGGTGCTGGTGTTCTTCGGCTGGCTGAGCGTGGCCGGCACCTACTATCTGCAGACGCACACCTTCGACAGCGTCGTGATGCTGCCGGCCACCGCCTGCGGCCTGCTGGCGACGGCGGTGCTCAATATCAACAATCTGCGCGATATCGAAAGCGATCGCGAAAACGGCAAGAATACGCTGGCGGTGCGTCTCGGCCCGCACAAGGCGCGCATTTACCACGCCCTGCTGCTCAGCGGCGCGGTGCTGTGTTTCGCGCTGTTCACGCTGTTCAACCTCCACAGCCCGTGGGGTTGGCTGTTCGTGCTGGCGATCCCGCTGCTGGTGCGCCACGGCCTGCGCGTGCTGCGCGATCCGACGCCGGTAGGCATGCGGCCGATGCTGGAGCATATGGTCAAGGCGGCGTTGCTGGCCAACCTGCTGTTCGCCATCGGCGTGGCGCTCAGTTAAAAACTGATGATTTTGCCAACAGGGCGAATAAAGGGATATACTGAACATTCCTGCGGCAAACAGACGTAAAATCCTATGAAATACGATACTTCCGAACTTTGCGACATCTATCATGAAGAGGTGAACGTTGTTGAACCTCTGTTCTCCAATTTTGGCGGGCGTACTTCATTTGGCGGGCAGATCACCACGGTGAAATGCTTTGAGGATAACGGCCTGTTATTCGATCTGCTTGAAGAAAACGGTCGCGGCCGCGTGCTGTTGGTCGACGGCGGCGGTTCGGTACGCCGGGCGCTGATCAACGCCGAACTGGCGCGCTTGGCCGCCCAGAACGAATGGGAAGGCATCGTGGTGTACGGCGCGGTGCGCCAGGTGGACGATCTGGAAGAGCTCGACATCGGCATTCAGGCGATGGCGGCGATCCCGGCGGGTGCCGTAAGCGAAGGCGTGGGCGAAAGCGATATCCGCGTCAACTTCGGTGGCGTCACCTTCTTCTCCGGCGACCACCTGTATGCCGACAACACCGGCATCATCCTCTCCGAAGACCCGCTCGACATCGAGTGATTTTCGGACATGAAAAAGGGCGCCTCAGGCGCCCTTTTCGTTGCTGCATGGCGTAAGGAATCAAACCTCTTCCATTTTGCCCAGCAGCGCGCGCAGGCGATCTTGCCATACGTGCTGTTCTTCTTTCAGCTGTTGGTTTTCGCGCACCAGCGCTTCGTGGTTGCCGGAGGCAGCCTGAACTTCCTGCGACAGAGAGTTGTTTTTGTCTTTCAGCTCTTCAATTTCCATCTGCAACAAGGTGATGGTATCAATCGCCTGCTGTACTTTTGCTTCCAGTTTCTCAAATACTTCAAATGACATGCTTCAGTCCCCTCATGATAGCAAGGCGTACATCTATAAGTAGCGGCCGCAACGTCGGCTGCAGCTACTGCGAATATTGCATCGCGCTCAGTGACGCGCGCCGTTACGGAAGGCGCGCCAGTCTCGATTCGTTAAAAACGATTGTAAGTAGCCAGTCTCCGCCTGTCTAGCAACATACCGGATCATCGCGCAGTCTGTTGCAATTTTCCTGCCCTCGCCATCAGTAAAAACTGAAAATCCCCGCCGCCGCCGCCGCGAGTTGTTAATGCCCCTCGCCAAACCACTGGTCAGATCACACTTTTATGGCTCAGAAAGAACACTGAACGACGCGAAATCGCTCAATTTTATGACGCGCCACACACATTTTGATTTCGCTATTTCTCGTTTATGTTCGTTAACGATAAATTTACATCACGTCCTCATTCAATAATTGGACGAGATGAAAAAAACTGTGCCCATAGGTCAGATGTATACCTGGCTGAGCCTATAAACCAACAACCGCCGTTTTGCAGGACACCAACATTATGAGCCAAACCACCAGTCCGACATTAAAAGGCCAGTGCATCGCCGAGTTCCTCGGCACGGCGCTGCTGATCTTCTTTGGCGTAGGCTGCGTTGCCGCACTGAAACTGGCGGGCGCCAGCTTCGGCCAGTGGGAAATCAGCATCATTTGGGGCCTCGGCGTCGCCATGGCCATCTATCTGACCGCCGCCATTTCCGGCGCGCATCTCAACCCGGCGGTCACCCTCGCCCTGTGGCTGTTCGCCTGCTTCGACGGGCGCAAAGTGGTGCCTTACATCATTGCGCAGATCGCCGGCGCCTTCTGCGCCGCCGCCCTGGTCTACGGGCTGTACTACAACCTGTTCTTCGACTTCGAAGCGGCTCACCATATGGTGCGCGGCAGCAACGAAAGCCTTGAACTGGCCGGCATCTTCTCGACTTACCCTAACGCGCACATCTCCGTCGGCCAGGCATTCCTGGTAGAAATGGTGATCGCTGCGATCCTGATGTGCCTGATCCTGGCGCTGACCGACGACGGCAACGGCATTCCGCGCGGCCCGCTGGCGCCGCTGCTGATCGGTATTCTTATTGCCGTGATCGGCGCCTCCATGGGACCATTGACCGGCTTTGCGTTGAACCCGGCGCGTGACTTCGGGCCGAAACTGTTCGCCTACCTGGCCGGCTGGGGCAAAGTCGCCTTCACCGGCGCGCGCGACATCCCGTACTTCCTGGTGCCGATCTTCGCCCCTATCGTCGGCTGTGGCCTGGGCGCTTTCGGTTACCGCGCGCTGATTGGCCGCCACCTGCCGTGCGACGTCTGCGTGACGGAAGAAGAGCCCGACGCCAAGACCCAGCAGCGTAAAGCGTGATGGGTGCAGTTTTAAACGGTTAACAACAGCAGGATAATTACCATGACTGTAGAAAAAAAATACATTGTCGCACTCGACCAAGGGACCACCAGCTCACGCGCCGTCGTGCTCGATCACGACGCCAACATCGTTGCGGTATCGCAACGCGAATTCCCGCAGATCTATCCAAAGGCCGGCTGGGTTGAGCACGACCCGATGGAGATCTGGGCGTCGCAAAGCTCGACGCTGGTAGAAGTGCTGGCGAAGGCCGACATCAATTCCGATCAGATCGCCGGCATCGGCATCACCAACCAGCGCGAAACCACCATCGTCTGGGAAAAAGAGACCGGCAAGCCTGTCTACAACGCCATCGTCTGGCAGTGCCGCCGCACCGCCGACATCTGCGAGAAGCTCAAGCGCGACGGCCTGGAAGAGTACATCCGTCACAACACCGGCCTGGTGGTTGACCCCTACTTCTCCGGCACCAAGGTGAAATGGATCCTGGACAACGTCGAAGGCGCCCGCGAGCGCGCCAAGCGCGGCGAACTGCTGTTCGGCACCGTCGATACCTGGCTGGTGTGGAAGATGACCCAGGGGCGCGTACACGTCACCGATTACACCAACGCCTCACGCACCATGATGTTCAACATCCACGAGCTGGACTGGGACGAACGCATGCTGGAAGTGCTGGACATTCCGCGCGCCATGCTGCCGAAAGTCCGTCCTTCCTCCGAGGTATACGGCCAGACCAACATCGGCGGCAAGGGCGGCACGCGTATTCCTATCGCCGGTATCGCCGGCGACCAGCAAGCGGCCTTGTACGGCCAGCTGTGCGTTCAACCGGGCATGGCGAAGAACACCTACGGCACCGGCTGCTTCCTGCTGATGAACACCGGCAAAGAAGCGGTGCGCTCGAAAAACGGTTTGCTGACCACCATCGCCTGCGGCCCGCGCGGCGAAGTGAACTATGCGCTGGAAGGCGCGGTGTTCATCGGCGGTGCGTCTATCCAGTGGCTGCGCGACGAGCTGAAACTGATCAGCGACGCCGCCGACTCCGAATATTTCGCCACCAAGGTGAAAGACAGCAACGGCGTCTATGTGGTGCCGGCCTTCACCGGCCTGGGCGCGCCCTACTGGGATCCGTATGCCCGCGGTGCCATCTTCGGCCTGACCCGCGGCGCCAACAGCAACCACATCATCCGCGCCACGCTGGAATCCATCGCCTTCCAGACGCGCGACGTGCTGGACGCCATGCAGGCCGACGCCAACACCCGCCTGCAATCGCTGCGCGTGGACGGCGGCGCGGTCGCCAACAACTTCCTGATGCAGTTCCAGTCCGATATCCTCGGCACCCGCGTAGAGCGCCCTGAAGTGCGTGAATCGACGGCGTTGGGCGCCGCGTTCTTGGCGGGCCTGGCCATCGGCTACTGGAACGATCTGGATGAAGTGAAGAGCAAAGCGGTGATTGAGCGTGAATTCCGCCCAAGCATCGAAACCACCGAACGCAACTACCGCTACAGCGGCTGGAAAAAAGCGGTGGCTCGCGCGCAGGCATGGGAAGATCACGATTAAACCCAGCCTTGCCGTTACCCCCAAATTGCGCTGCCTGCGGGCGGCGCTTTTTTTTGCCCCGCCCCGCCGCCGCCGCGCTGTGATAGACTTTGCCGATATTTTCTTCCCTTTCTCACAGACAGGTTTGCCATGAAACGTGAATTAGCCATCGAATTTTCCCGCGTTACCGAAGCCGCCGCGCTGGCGGGCTACAAATGGCTGGGACGCGGCGACAAGAACGCCGCCGACGGCGCGGCGGTCCACGCCATGCGCATCATGCTCAACAAGGTGGATATCGATGGCCGCATCGTGATTGGCGAAGGCGAGATCGACGAAGCGCCGATGCTGTATATCGGCGAGCAGGTCGGCAGCGGCCAGGGCGACGCGGTCGACATCGCGGTCGATCCGATCGAAGGCACCCGCATGACCGCCATGGGCCAGTCCAATGCGCTGGCGGTCTTGGCGGTGGGCGATCGCGGCACCTTCCTGCACGCGCCGGACATGTACATGGAGAAGCTGGTGGTCGGCCCGGCGGCGCGCGGCGCCATCGATCTCAATCTGCCGCTGGCGGAGAACCTGCGGAACGTCGCCGCGCGGCTGGACAAACCCTTGTCACAGCTGACGGTCATCGTGTTGGCCAAACCGCGCCACGACGGCGTCATCGCGCAGATGCAGCAGTTGGGCGTGCGGGTGTTCGCCATTCCTGACGGCGACGTGGCGGCCTCCATTCTCACCTGCATGCCGGAAAGCGAGGTCGATGTGATGTACGGCATCGGCGGCGCGCCGGAAGGGGTGATCTCCGCCGCGGTGATCCGCGCGCTGGACGGCGACATGCAGGCGCGTTTGCTGGCGCGCCATGAAGTGAAAGGCGACAGCCCCGAGAACCGCCGCCTCGGCGAGCAGGAGCTGGCGCGCTGCCGTGAGATGGGCATCGAGGCCGGTCAGGTCTTGCGCCTGGACCAGATGGCGCGCAACGACAACGTCATCTTCTCCGCCACCGGCATCACCAAGGGCGATTTGCTGGAGGGCATCAGCCGCAAGGGCAACATGGCCACGACCGAAACGTTACTGATCCGCGGCAAGTCGCGCACCCTTCGCCGTATCCGTTCAACCCACTATCTGGATCGCAAAGACCCGGCGCTGCACGAGTTTCTGCTGTAACGAAACAGGGCGCCGAAGGGCGCCCTGATGATTGATGACAAACCTCATGCCCTTGCCGGGTTGGCAGAGAGCAGCGAATAGAAAACAAGGAAAATCAATTCATTGATTTTCGGCTGATCCCCGCAAAGGGGGGAAAAACCACGCTTTTTCTCCCCTTTGTCAACGGTATGAGGGCGCCGAATGGCTCCCTGTCGTTATGCGGTGTGTCCCTGATGCTGCATCCGGTTGGACAACGGCCACCAGCACAGCAGGATCAGCACCGCCATCGCGAACATCAGCAAGCCGAGGCTGAACTGCCCGGTTTGCGGCAGCATGGCGGAAAGCCAGGTCGCCAGACCGGAGCCCATGTTCTGCATGCCGCCCACCAACGCGCCCGCCGCGCCGGCCAGATAGGGGAACGGCTCCATCGCCCCGGTGGTCGCCAGCGGGAACAGCATGCCGGCGCCGAAGAAGAACAATGCAGCCGGCACGATCAGCGTCCAGATGTTCATTACGCCGAACCAGCCCGGGATCCACATCATCGCTCCCGCCAGCAGGCAGCTAATCACCGAATGCCACATCAGCGTATGGAAGGTCTTGCCGTCGCGCCCGGCGTACCAGGCGCCGAAAAACGCCGCCGGGATCGGCAGAATGAACAGGATGCTGACGGTCAGGCCGCTCAGCCCCAACACACCGCCCATCAACACGCCGCAGCTGGCTTCAAATACCGCAATCCCCGCCAGCGCGCCGATCAGCATCACCAGATAGCAGCTGAAGGTGCTGTCGCTCAGCAGCTGGCGGAAACTGGCCAGCATGCGGCGTTTTTCTGTCTGGACCGGACGGGTCTCCGGCAGCCAGCGGAACATCGCGAAGGCGACGCAGGCGCACAGCGCCAGCAGGAAGGCGTAACAGGCTCGCCAGCCGAACACCATCGCCAGCGCGCCGCCGATCACCGGCGCCAACAGCGGGCTGACCAAAATCCCCATATTCAGCAGGCTGTTGGCATAGCGCAGCGCGGTGCCGGCATACAGATCGCGCGGCATGGTGCGCGCCATCACGCCCGCCACGCCGGTGCCCATGCCCTGGATGGCGCTGGCGGCGACCAGCATCGTCAGGTTGGTGGACAGCAGCGCGCCCAGCGCCCCCACCAGGAAGATCATCATGCCGGTCAGGATCACCGGACGACGCCCGATACGATCCGATATCGGCCCGTAAATCAGCTGGGAGAAACCGTAGGTCAGCAAATACGCCGCCATCACCCGCTGCACGGCGCCGGTGCGCACCGACAGATCGTGAGCGATGTCAGCAATAACGGGAACATAAATGGTTTGCGCCATCTGGCCGACGGCGACCAACAGGATAAGCATCACCAACAGGTGAAAGTTCTCTAGTTTTCTCATTATCTTCGTTAACGTTTCAACTCGTCACAGCGTCCCGGTATGGCCGTTGCAGCAGCCAGAACGGCGAGCAGCCCTCTATGGCGGCATAAGCTAATCAAATCTGATTTTTTTAGCGAGTTTCAGACAAATATTGATCCAGGTCACACTGGCAGCAAACCCGACCAGGCTCGTAAATTAAACTGTACGTCTAACGCTTTGGGGGTAAAAATTAGCGCGTTTGCAGTAGCTGCGCTTTAGCATTTAATCGATAATTATTTTCATCAACTTGAAATAAAATAACACCATAGGGATTTGGTTCATGAAAACACCTGAGCTGATTTTATTGCAGTTAAAGGCTCTCGGCCCGCACTCCGCCAAAATGCTGGCGGAGCGTCTGGACATCACGCCGATGGGCATCCGACAACATCTGCAATCCCTGGAAAAACGTGAGCTGGTTTGTTACGAAGAAGCGCGCAGCAAGGTCGGCCGCCCGACGCGCTACTGGTCGCTGACCGAGCGGGGGCACGCCTACACGGCCGACGATCAGGAGCGACTGCGGGAATCCGCGCTGCAGCTGTTTGGCGGCGCCGGCGTGGAACCGTTGCTCATCGCGCGCGAAGAGCAGCTTTATCTGCGCTATGCCGAAGAGCTGTCCGCCGAGCGCAGCCATCAGGATCGGCTAACCCGCCAGGTTCGCCTGCGGCAACACGACGGTTACATGGCCGAATTGCTCGATCATCCGCACGGTGCGCTGCTGGTGGAAAACCACTGTCCGATCGGCGTGGCCGGTTCCAACTGCAGCAGCCTGTGCAATTCCGAGCTGCAGCTGTTTCACCGGCTGTTCGGCAACGACTACCGGGTAGAGCGCACCGCGCACGCCATTTCCGGCTCACGACATTGTGCTTATTTGATTCGACCACGGGAGCTTTAGAGTATGGCTGAATGGGTAAACGGCAAGGTTACGCAGGTAAAACAATGGACCGACGGGCTGTTCAGCCTGGTGGTCAATGCCCCCATCGATCCTTTCACCGCCGGGCAATTCGCCAAGCTGGCGCTGGAGATCGACGGTGAACGGGTGCAGCGCGCCTACTCCTACGTCAATGCCCCCGATGACGCCAACCTGGAGTTCTATCTGGTCACGGTGCCGGAAGGTAAACTGAGCCCGCGCCTCAATCAGCTGCGGCCGGGATCGGACCTGATGGTGACCAAAGAAGCCGCCGGCTTCTTCGTGCTGGACGAGGTGCCCGACTGCGACACGCTGTGGATGCTGGCGACCGGCACCGCCATTGGCCCCTATTTATCGATTCTGCAGCAAGGCACCGGCCTCGAGCGCTTTAACAACCTGGTGCTGGTGCACGCCGCGCGTTTTGCGCGCGACCTGAGCTACCTGCCGCTGATGCAGCAACTGCAGCAACGCTACAACGGCAAGCTGCGCATCCAGACCGTCGTCAGCCGTGAAGAGACGCCCGGCTCACTGACCGGCCGCGTGCCGGCGCTGATCGAGGACGGCCGACTGGAAGCGGCGATCGGCTTAACCATCGACGCCGAAACCAGCCACGTGATGCTGTGCGGCAACCCGCAAATGGTGCGAGATACGCAGCAAACGCTGAAAGACCAACGCCAGATGCGCAAGCACCTGCGCCGCAAGCCGGGCCATATCACCAGCGAACACTACTGGTAACCCGGCGGGGATCAGCGGAACTTCACCGGTTCGGCTTCCGGGCCGAACCGATTGTCTCCCGGCGTGCCGACGAAGGCACCCAAATCGATCATCATCATCACGATAATCAGCGTCGGAATGAAACGCCCGACGCCCCATTGCCAGATCGGCGCCAGCATCTGCCAGTTCCCCGCCGCCAGCATCCACGCCAGGATCAGCAGCAGCGCCCACCAGCCGGCCTTGTTGCGATCGTGCAGGCGCTTGACCAGCACCGCCGCCGTCGGCCACAGCAGCGCCACGATAAAGAAAGCGATGGATTGGATGGCGATCAGCTGATAGTTGGCCAGCGTAAACGCCGCCGCCATCAGCACCAGCCACAGCCCCATCCAGATCCAGAAGTCGCGCCGCCCGATGCGGCCCTTAAAAGAAAAACACCACTGTTGTAACGTCATCGATTCCTGCGCTCTAAGCCTGCCCATATTCTGCGCCGCAGTGTAACATAGGCGCTGCCGGGCCGAGTTTTCCGCCTCGCATAACGCGGCGCGCCGCACAGCTTTCTCGTCAGCGAACCGATAATGGCGTGGGATCTTTGACAAGGCCTGCGGGTTATCGCTTTAATCGGAGCCATCTTTGTCCTTGATGCCATACGCCATGCTGAGAAAAACCCTCGCCATCGCCTGCCTGCTGCAGGCCGCCGCCAGCGCCTGGGCCGAACCGCCCACCGCCGAAGCGAAACCGACCGCGCCTTACCTGCTGGCCGGCGCGCCGACGTTCGACCTGACGGTGATTAAATTCCGCGAAAAGTACAACCGCGATAACCCGAAGCTGCCGATTGGCGAATTCCGCGCCATTCCCGCCGCCGAAGACGATTCGCCGCTGCTGACACGCGCCGCCAGTAAACTCAACGAAAACCTGTACGCCTCCACCGCACTGGAGAAAGGTACCGGTAAAATCAAAACGTTGCAGATCACACATCTGCCGCTGCAGCAGGCCAATGAAGAAAAAGCCGCGCGCACCATCGCCATCAACTACATGGCGGCGCTGATGCGTCAGTTCGAACCGGCGCTGACGGTGGAACAGAGTCAGAACAAGGTGAACAGCCTGCTGGAAAAAGGCAAAGGATCGCGTTTTTACCAACAGCAGGTCGGCGCCATTCGCTATGTCGTCTCGGACAACGGCGATAAAGGGGTCACCTTCGCGGTTGAACCGATTAAGCTGGCGCTTTCCGAGCCGTAACGGCGCGGCATTTAATGACGAAAAGCAAAGCCTTCGCGCTTAATGATCTCTATACTGTTGGGCAGGTAAACTGCCGGTCCGGCAGTTGTCATTTCGACTCTCGCGTTCCCTAGTTGGAGGAAAAAACATGCGTCATCCATTAGTTATGGGTAACTGGAAGCTTAACGGCAGCACCCACATGGTCAACGAACTGATCGCCGGTCTGCGCAGTGAGCTGAGCAGCGTTGACGGCTGTGGCGTCGCCATCGCCCCGCCGGTGATGTATCTGGATCAGGCCAAGCACGCGCTGGCCGGCAGCCGCATCGCGCTGGGCGCGCAGAACGTGGACGTTAACCTGTCCGGCGCCTTCACCGGTGAAGTTTCCGCCAACATGCTGAAAGACGTCGGCGCTCAGTACATCATCATCGGCCACTCCGAGCGTCGCACCTACCACAAAGAAAGCGACGAAGTGATCGCCGAGAAATTCGCCGTGCTGAAAGAAGCCGGTCTGATCCCGGTGCTGTGCATCGGTGAAACCGAAGCGGAAAACGCAGCGGGCAAAACCGAAGAAGTGTGCGCGCGCCAGATCGACGCCGTACTGAAAACGCTGGGCGCACCGGCGATGAAAGGCACCGTGATCGCCTATGAGCCGGTCTGGGCCATCGGTACCGGCAAATCCGCCACCCCTGCGCAAGCGCAGGCCGTGCACAAATTTATCCGCGATCACATCGCCAAACACGATGCCGCGGTCGCCGCTGAAATCATCATCCAGTACGGCGGTTCGGTGAACGACAAGAACGCCGCAGAGCTGTTCTCCCAGCCGGACATCGACGGCGCGCTGGTGGGCGGCGCCTCGCTGAAAGCCGACGCTTTCGCCGTGATCGTCAAGGCCGCTGCCGCAGCGAAAAAAGCCTGATTGTCTTAGGCTTGTCATAAAAAAACCCCGGCTTGCCGGGGTTTTTTATTGCCGCTCGAACGGGATCAGCGTTTGCTTATCTCGTCGAAGACGCCGCCGGTGGCGAAATGCACCTTCTGCGCTTCGGTCCAACCGCCGAAGGTGTCATCCACGGTGAACAGCTTCAGCTGCGGGAACTGGCCGGCGAACTTGGCCGCCACCGCCGCATCGCGCGGGCGATAATAGTGCTGCGCCGCGATAGTCTGCCCTTCCGGCGAATACAGATACTTCAGGTAGGCGGTCGCCACGTCGCGGGTGCCGCGTTTATCGACCACCTTATCCACCACCGACACCGTCGGTTCGGCCAGAATCGATTCGCTCGGGGTGATTATCTCGAACTTGTCTTTGCCCAGCTCTTTCTCCGCCAGCAGCGCTTCGTTTTCCCAGGCGATCAGCACGTCGCCGATACCGCGCTCAACGAAAGTGTTGGTCGAACCGCGCGCGCCGGAATCCAGCACTTCTACGTTCTTGTACAGGTCTTTGACGAACGCCTGCGCCTTGGCCTTATCGTTGTTGTTGTGATGCAACGCGTAGCCCCAGGCGGCGAGGTAGTTCCAGCGGGCGCCGCCGGAGGTTTTCGGATTCGGGGTGATCACCGACACGCCCGGCTTGATCAAGTCAGGCCAGTCATGAATTTGTTTCGGGTTGCCTTTGCGCACCAGGAAGACGATGGTCGACGTGTAAGGCGCCGAGTTGTCCGGCAGGCGTTTTATCCAGTCTTTCTCAATGCGCCCGCGTTCAGCGATGGCGTCGACGTCATAGGCCAACGCCAGCGTCACCACGTCGGCCTCGATGCCGTTGATCACCGAAGTCGCCTGTTTGCCGGAGCCGCCGTGCGACTGACGCACCGTCACCTTGTCGCCGGTTTCCGCCTGGTAATGCTTGCTGAATGCCGTGTTGTAAGCCTGATAGAACTCACGCGTCGGATCGTATGACACGTTCAGCAACTGAATATCCTTCGCCATGGCGCCGGACGCCAACAGCACCAATGTCAGACCTACACCCCATTTACGCATCGACAGGCTCTCCCAGAAAATTAACGCAACCTCAATCGGTTGATTTAGCATCAGAGCCTGCCAGAAACTTTCCCGGCAATTAAAGAATAAAAAAGTTTGGGATAGATGATTCTGGAATATGTCGCCGCCGGGCATAAAAAAGCCCCCGCAAGCGGAGGCTTTCAGCGCGCGGTGAGCGGCGAATCAGTACAGCTTTTTCGCCGTTTCCAGCCAATCGCCCTTGAACGGACGCTTCATGTTTTCGATCGCGTCGATGATGTCGTGATGCACCATCTTTTCGTTCTGGATACCGACGCAGCGGCCGCCGTAACCCTGCAGCAGCAGTTCGATGGCGTAGGCGCCCATGCGCGAGGCCAGGATGCGGTCATAGGCGACCGGTGAACCGCCGCGTTGAATGTGGCCCAGCACGGTAGCGCGGGTTTCACGCTTGGTTTCCTGCTCGATGTGGCGCGCCAGCTCATCGATATCGCAGATGTGCTCGGTGATCGCCACGATGGCGTGCTTTTTGCCCTTGGCGATACCGGCCTTGATTTCGCACACCAGATCTTCGCGATTGAATTCGATTTCAGGCAGCACGATGAATTCGCAGCCGCCGGCAATCGCCGCCGCCAGCGTCAGATCGCCGCAGTAACGGCCCATCACTTCCACGATAGAGATGCGCTGGTGCGACGAGGAGGTATCGCGCAGGCGGTCGATCGCTTCCACCACGGTTTCCAGCGCGGTGAAGTAACCGATGGTGTAGTCGGTACCGGCGACATCGTTATCGATGGTGCCTGGCAGGCCGATGCACGGGAAACCTTCTTCCGTCAGGCGTTTGGCGCCCATGTAGGAACCGTCGCCGCCGATCACCACCAGCGCGTCGATACCGCGATTCTTCAGGTTTTCAATCGCCTTGGCGCGCACGTTTTCATCCCTGAATTCCGGGAAGCGGGCAGAGCCGAGGAAGGTGCCGCCGCGATTGATCATGTCGGACACGCTATAGCGGTCCAGCTGCTCCATGCGATCTTCGTACAAGCCAAGGTAGCCATCGTAAATACCAAAAACTTCCAGACCTTCTGAAAGCGCAGAACGCACAACGCCGCGGATTGCAGCGTTCATACCCGGCGAATCACCGCCGCTCGTCAGTACACCGATTTTCTTGATCATGACTACCTCTGAACTGTGTAGATGCAATTTCTTAAGAATTCTGTCTCCGCCGATCGTCTTGAAACCTCTCCGGCTGCAGAAAACCAGCTTTACGGCTTATTGCTGGATATTATATCAAAAACACCCAGCTGAATTGATTCAAGTCACGCAATATAACGGTTAAAACACCGCATGGCACGCTGAGCTAACTCAGATATTCATGATAATACGTTGCGCTATGCCTCTATATGATTATAGCTCCCAATGCCCCTGCCTACCCGGCGGCACCACGGAGCACGGATCCAGGTGAATGATGACGTCCGCCCCCGCAAAACGTTGCCGCAGGGCTTGTTCCACCTGATCGGCCAACCGGTGCGCCTCGCGCAGCGGCAGCGTGTCCTCCATCTCCAGATGCAGCTGGATGAAACGCGTCGGCCCCGACTGACGCGTGCGCAGATCGTGTGCGCCTTTCACGCCGGGCCAGGAGGAAACCACAGCGATAATCGCCTGGCGCTCGTCATCCGGCAACGCCCGATCCAACAGCGACTGCACCGCTTCATAGCCCATGCGCAACGCGCTATAGAGGATGTAAACGCCGATGCCCAGCGCGAACAACGCATCCGCCCGTTGGAAGCCGTACCAGCTTAGCCCAAGAGCGATAAGAATAGCACCATTCATCATGACATCTGACTGATAATGCAGCATATCTGCGCGTACGGCCTGACTGCGCGTTTTTCTGACCACCCAGCGTTGATAGGTGACCAGAATCAGCGTGCTGACCAACGCGATCACCGTCACCACGACCCCGACGCCGGGATCGCGCAGCGTTTGCGGTGCATACAGGTGCTGGAAGCCGGTGAGGAACAAAAACAGGGCGGAGCCGGAAATAAACATGCTCTGCGCCAGCGCCGCCAGCGATTCCGCTTTGCCGTGGCCGAAGGTGTGCTCGGCATCGGCCGGCTGCAGCGAATAGCGCACCACCAGAAGGTTGGTCAGCGAGGCGGCGATATCGACCAACGAATCCACCAGCGCCGCCAACAGGCTGACCGAACCGGTGTGGTACCAGGCGACGATTTTGATCAACAGCAGCGACGACGCCAGCGCGGTTGCGGCCAACGCGGCGGACTTTACCAGGCGTGCATAGCGCTGTTCCATAAGGGGCCCCGGCCAAAAGGTGTGGCGCTCAATATAGCGAAATGTTGGATAAAAAAAACCCCGCCATCATGGCGGGGAAGACAGGGATGGTGTCTATGGCAAGGAAAAACAGGGGACTACTCAGTCGTACTTCACTTCTGGGCAGAAGCTTGCTGCAAACCAGAAATTTGTTGCTCCATCTGCTGCATGCGCTGCTGATGTTTCTGGTCTAAAACACTTTTTTGCTCTGGCGTCAGCAGGTTATACATTTGGTTGCGCACCCGGGCCATTTCGACCTGGCGCTTGACCTGCTGTTGGGCCATCTTTTCCGCCTGGGCGTACACGGCGGCTTCGTCAAATTTCTCTGCGGTCACCAGTTTATGCATGGCTTCCATTTCAGCTACATTGACACCAGGCAGATCGTGCCGGGCCTGGCGCATCAAATCGCGCATTTGCTGGCGCTGCTGTTCGCTGAGGCTGACACCGTCGAACATATGGTGCTGGCCGGGTATTCGGGTCATCGCGTCGTTGCCGGGAGGTTGGGCTGTGTCCGGTATAGTGTCGGCAGCGAAGGCAGCGGTCGAACCAATTGCCAGCAGTGATGCCATAACTAATGCGGTCACCTTACGCATTTCAACTCCTCAAGCTTTCTCACTTTGCGAATCAACGAGGAGCAGTGTACCGCCACACCTGAAAACCTGCGTCAGTGCATGTAAAACTACGTAAAGTCATGGAATGGCAACAGTTGATGACGTATTTTGCGTCTGGAGGTAAATCATAATGAACAAGATTCTGTTAGTTGACGACGACCGCGAGTTGACCTCGCTGTTAAAAGAACTGCTTGAAATGGAAGGTTTTAATATCGTCGTCGCGCACGATGGCGAGCAGGCGTTGTCGCTGCTGGACAGCTCCGTCGATCTGCTGCTGCTCGACATCATGATGCCGAAGAAAAACGGCATCGATACGCTGAAAGAACTGCGCCAACATCACCAGACGCCGGTCATCATGCTGACCGCGCGCGGCAGCGAGCTGGACCGCGTGCTGGGCCTGGAGCTGGGCGCCGATGATTACCTGCCGAAACCCTTCAACGATCGCGAGCTGGTCGCGCGCATTCGCGCCATTCTGCGCCGTTCCAACTGGAGCGAACAGCAGCAGCAGGTCGACAGCGGCGCCCCGACGCTGGATGTCGATGGCCTGCAGCTGAACCCCGGCCGCCAGGAGGCCAGCTTCGACGGCCAGGTGCTGGATCTGACCGGCACCGAGTTCACCCTGCTGTATCTGCTGGCGCAGCATCTCGGCCAGGTGGTGTCGCGCGAACTGCTGAGCCAGGAAGTGCTGGGCAAACGCCTGACTCCGTTCGATCGCGCCATCGACATGCACATCTCCAACCTGCGGCGTAAGCTGCCGGATCGCAAAGACGGGCATCCGTGGTTCAAAACCCTGCGCGGGCGTGGTTATTTGATGGTATCTGCAACATGATCAACAGTTTGACGGCACGCATCTTCGCCATTTTCTGGTTCACGTTAGCCCTGGTGCTAATGCTGGTGCTGATGGTGCCCAAGCTCGACTCCCGCCAAATGACCTCGCTGCTCGACAGCGAGCAGCGGCAGGGGTTGATGCTGGAACAGCACGTTGAGGCCGAGCTGCAAAACGATCCGGCCAACGATCTGATGTGGTGGCGCCGCCTGTTCCGCGCCATCGATAAATGGGCGCCGCCGGGCCAACGCCTGCTACTGGTCACCAGCGAAGGCCGGGTGATCGGCGCGCAGCGCAACGAAATGCAGATCGTCCGCAACTTCATCGGCCAATCCGATAACTCGGATCATCCGAAGAAGAAAAAATACGGCCGCGTCGAGCTGGTCGGGCCGTTCGCGGTGCGCGACGGCGAAGACAACTACCAGCTGTACCTGATCCGTCCCGCCAACAGCCCGCAATCCGATTTCATCAACCTGATGTTCGACCGGCCGCTGCTGCTGCTGATCGTCACCATGCTGATCAGCGCCCCGCTGCTGCTGTGGCTGGCCTGGAGCCTGGCGAAGCCGGCGCGCAAGCTGAAGAACGCCGCCGATGACGTGGCGCGCGGCAACCTGAAGCAGCATCCGGAGCTGGAGGCCGGTCCGCAGGAGTTCCTGGCTACCGGCGCCAGCTTCAACCAGATGGTCAGCGCGCTGGAGCGCATGATGAACGCGCAGCAGCGTCTGATCTCGGATATCTCGCACGAGCTGCGCACGCCGCTGACTCGCCTGCAGCTGGCCACCGCGCTGATGCGCCGCCGCCACGGCGAAGGCCACGAACTGGCGCGCATCGAAACCGAAGCGCAGCGGCTGGATTCGATGATCAACGATCTGCTGGCGCTGTCTCGCGGGCAGCAGAAGGGCGAGCTGGCGCGCGAGCAGTTGAAGGCCAACGAACTGTGGGCCGACGTGCTGGACAACGCCCGTTTCGAAGCGGAACAGATGGGCAAGCAGTTGGAGATCGCTGCGCCGCCCGGCCCGTGGACGCTGTTCGGCAACGCGAGCGCGCTGGACAGCGCGTTGGAAAACATCGTGCGCAACGCCCTGCGTTATTCGCACACCCGCATCGCCGTGGCGTTCAGCGCCGACAATCAGGGCGTGACCATCCAGGTTGACGACGACGGCCCCGGCGTCAGCGCCGAAGATCGCGAGCAGATTTTCCGCCCGTTCTACCGCACCGATGAGGCGCGCGACCGTGAGTCCGGCGGCACCGGCCTTGGCCTGGCTATCGTCGAGGCGGCGGTCAATCAGCATCGCGGCTGGGTGAAGGCCGAAGACAGCCCGCTTGGCGGCCTGCGGCTGGTGCTGTGGCTGCCGCTGCATCATCAACGCCTATCGTCTAAGACAGAACAGTAAGAGTTTGCTATCCTGCGCCCCTCGTTCACGAGGGGCCTGCAACATGCTGAACATCGTTTTATTTGAACCCGAGATTCCACCCAATACCGGCAATATCATCCGCCTGTGCGCCAATACCGGCTTTAATCTGCATCTGATCGAACCGCTGGGTTTTCCGTGGGACGACAAGCGTCTGCGCCGCGCCGGGCTGGATTACCATGAGTTCACCCGCGTCCACCGTCATGCCGACTACGCCGCTTTTCTCGCCGCAGAGGATCCGCAACGGCTGTTTGCTCTCACGACCAAAGGCACGCCGGCGCACAGCGCCGTCAGCTATCAGGCCGGCGACTACCTGCTGTTCGGCCCGGAAACGCGCGGGTTGCCCGCCGACATCCTCGATGCGCTGCCCGCGCAGCAAAAAATCCGCATCCCGATGCAGGCGCAAAGCCGCAGCATGAACCTGTCGAATGCCGTCGCGGTGGTGGTTTATGAAGCCTGGCGGCAAATGGACTATGCCGGCGCGCTGATCAAGGCGTAATCGGCAACGACGCGCCATACTGAAGGAGGCATCGTTGCGATGCTCTCTCCAGGAACGGCACATGGCTTTCGTCGAGGATATTGTCACCCCGCTTCGCCGGCTCGAGTCGGCGCTGAACGAGGCGCTACAGCGGCTGCAACAGGCGCCGGACAGCGAAGCGCTGCACGATTTGCGCGTCAGTCTGCGCCGTATCCGCAGCCTGCTGCGCCCGTTGCACGGTTGCCCCGGCGCAACGCGACTCGATCGGGCCGCCGCCCAGTTGGGCAGGCTCACGACGCCGCTGCGCGATCTCGAGGTGCTGATCGCCGAACTGGCGCACCATCACCTGGATTGGCAGGCCAACGTGCGCCAGAGCGATTTTCAGGCCCGCTGCCGCCAACTGCTCGCCAACCCGCAGCTCATCAGCTTCCCTTCGCTATTGCACGCCTGGCCGCACCGCTTTCGCCGCACCGCGCAACGCGCCGCCAAACACCGTGTGAACCGACGCCTGCAGCGCCAGCAGCGGCAATTGCGCCGGGCATTGGCTGATACCGGCTACGATCGCCACCGTCTGCGGCTGCTGGTTAAACGCCTGCGTTACGCGGCCGAAGCCTACCCGCAACGCCTTCCCCTTTCTCCCGCCGCGATGACGAGCCTGAAAGCGGCGCAAAATGCCCTCGGTGATTGGCACGACCGGGAGGTTTGGTGCCTGCAAGCCGAACATCAGGCGGATCTCTGGCCATTGTTGCCACAGTGGCAAGCTGAGCTACGCCTGACGCTGGCCAGAGCGGATGCCTCACTCACCGCCTTATCACCGACGCTGGCGACAAAAACCGGCGGCGCATCACGATCCTGAAAAAAGGCCGCGACAGGGCACGCCCGGCCCCGAAAATGCCCGCTACGCCGCAGATAATGCGCTATGTTTTGTAAGGGTAATCACCACTCATCATAGGAAACCACATGAAAAAACAACGCTTGAGCGTTGCCATGGCCGTTCTGGCAGCGGGCCTGTTGCTGGCGGGCTGTTCGTCCAAAGTCACCCAAACGTCGCAATATTCGGGCTTCTTGTCCGATTACAGCAAACTGCAGGAAACCACCTCGCCAAGCGGTCATAAAACGCTGCGCTGGGTAGATCCGAGCTACAAGGAATCCAACTATCGCGGCATCTATTTCCAACCGGTGGTCTATTTCCCGGCGGAGAAACCCACGGCGCGCGTCAGCCAGGACACGTTGAACAAGATTAAGGCCTACGCGACCCAGCGGATCAAAACCGCGCTGCAGAACCGCTTTACCATTCTGCCAAGCCCGGCGGGCTCGCGCGTGCTGGTGGCCAAACTCGCCATCACCGCCGTTTCGGCCGAAAACGAAGACATGAAGTTCTATGAGGTGGTGCCGGTCGCTGCGGTGGTTGCCAGCACCATGGCGGCTACCGGGCACCGGACGCAAAATACCGCGCTGTATATCGAAGGCGAGTTGATCGACCAGGATACCGGTAAAACGGTGATGGAAGTGGTGCGCAAGGCCTACGGTAAAACCGTCAACAACGACAGCACGCCGGTCACGGCGGATGACGTCAAGGCGGCGATCGACGATATCGTTACCGATATCACCCAGTTCCCGAAACAGGGCTGACCGCCGCTTGAAAAACACAGGGGGAGCCGAAGCTCCCCCTGAATGGACCCGCAGGCACGGCTTAGATGCCGTCGCCGTACTCGAATCCGTGGTTGGTGCCGTTGAAGTATTGATCCATATCCATCGACGGCGTATCGCTCTCCGGGCGCCCGACGATACGCGCCGGCACCCCGGCGGCGGTGGTGTGCGGCGGCACCGCCTGCAAGACCACCGAGCCCGCGCCAATCTTGGCGCCCTTGCCCACTTCGATATTGCCGAGAATTTTGGCGCCGGCGCCAATCATCACCCCTTCGCGAATTTTCGGGTGACGGTCACCGCTGGTTTTCCCGGTACCGCCCAGGGTGACCGACTGCAGAATAGAGACGTTGTTTTCCACCACCGCCGTTTCACCAATCACGATGCCGGTGGCGTGGTCGAGCATGATGCCGCAGCCGATGGTCGCCGCCGGGTGGATGTCTACGCCGAAGGCGACGGAAATTTGATTTTGCAGGTAGATCGCCAGCGCTTGCCGCCCTTGCTGCCACAGCCAGTGGCCGATGCGGTAAGCCTGCAGCGCGTGGAACCCTTTCAAGTAAAGCAGCGGCGTGGAGTATTTATCGACCGCCGGGTCGCGCAGCCGCACCGCGAGAATATCGCGCGCCGCCGAAACGATCATCTGATTGTCGGACTTGTAGGCCTCTTCCACCACCTCGCGCACCGCGATGGCGGGCATGATCGGCGTCGCCAGCTTGTTGGCCAACATATAGCTGAGCGCGCTGCCCAGGTTCTCATGCTTGAGCAACGTCGCATGGAAAAAGCTGGCCAGCATCGGTTCACAATCAGCCAGTGCTCGCGCTTCTGATTTAATGCTGTTCCAGACCTGCTCCAACTCTTCTGACGACATCACATACCCCTTTGCCTTGCCAAACGGGCCGCTTCACACGGTGGTGCGGAGCGGCCCAGGTCATTTGCGGGGTCAGCATTCCGCTGCCCCGACATATCGTTTTATGTCACGCGCTGGGCTTTTCGTCCTTTCGGGCTCGCCCCAGCAGGCTCAGCGCCGCTTCGCGGGCGTCCTTGTGGCAGTAAAGCACCTGATAGATCTGTTCGGTGATCGGCATTTCCACGCCGTGCCGCTGCGCCAACGCCAACACCTCTTTGGTATTGCGATAGCCCTCGACCACCTGACCGATACTGTCCTGCGCTTCCTGCACGCCTTTGCCCTGCCCCAGCATAATGCCGAAGCGGCGGTTGCGCGACTGGTTGTCCGTGCAGGTTAGCACCAGATCCCCCAGCCCCGCCATGCCCATGAACGTCGAAGGATCGGCGCCCAGCGCAGAACCCAGACGGCTCATTTCCGCCAGCCCGCGCGTAATCAACGCGGTGCGGGCGTTGGCGCCGAAACCGATGCCGTCGGAAATGCCGGCGCCGATGGCGATCACGTTCTTCACCGCGCCGCCAAGCTGAACGCCGATGAAGTCGGGATTGCTGTAGACGCGGAAGCTCTTGCCGCAGTGCAGCAGCTGTTGCAGATCGTCGGCGAACTGCGCATCGGTCGCCGCCAGCGCAATCGCCGTCGGCAGGCCGGCGGCCAGCTCTTTGGCGAACGTCGGCCCGGAGAGCACCGCCAGCGGGATCGCCTCGCCCAATGCCTCACGCGCCACGTCCTGCAGCAACCGGCCGGTTTCGGCCTCCAGCCCCTTGGTGGCCCACACGATGCGGGCGTCAGGGCGCAGATGCGGCTTCAGCTGGCGCAATACGTCGCCGAACACATGGCTCGGCACCACCACCAGCACGTCGCGGCTGGCAGCCAGCGCACGCGCCAAATCGGCTTCAAGCAGCAGGGTATCGGGGAAAGGAACGTCGGGCAGAAACGCCTGATTGCAGCGATCGCGCTGCAACGTTTGAATTTGCGCGGGGTTATGCCCCCACAACACTACGGTGTGGCCGTTACGCGCCAGCGTGATGGCCAATGCGGTGCCGTACGAGCCGGCACCGATGACAGTCATTGAAGCATTGACGGTGTTCATCAGGCATCCTGATGTGGTGCGGCACCTTCGCCTTCCGCCTGCTGCTGCAGATAGTTCATGAACAGCGCGTCAAAGTTGACCGGTGCCAGGTTCAGCTGCGGGAATGTGCCGCGGGAAACCAGGCTGGTGATGCACTCGCGCGCATACGGGAACAGGATGTTCGGGCAGTATGCGCCCAGGCAATGCGCCAGCTGCGTGCCTTCGATGCCTGCTACCGAGAAGATGCCCGCCTGTTGCACTTCGCACAGGAACGCCGTCTCTTCGCCCAGGGTCGCCGTCACGGTTACGCGCAGTACCACTTCATACACTTCGTCAGCCAGTTGGCTGGACGCGGTATCCAGATCAAGTTTAACTTCCGGCTGCCATTCCTGCTGGAAAACCTGCGGCGCGTTCGGCGCTTCGAAGGAGATGTCCTTGGTATAAATACGTTGGATCTGGAAAGCCATTTCAGTGCTGTTTTGTTCTGACATGTGAGTAATACCCTTGGTTAAACGTCCTTATTGACACTCGGTGAACCGGCAAGCTGCTTAAAGCAGCGGATCCAGGCCGCCGCGAGCATCGAGTTCATATAAATCATCACAGCCGCCGATATGCCGGCCGTCGATGAAAATCTGCGGCACGGTGGTGCGCCCGCTGCGCTCGATCATCACTTCGCGCTTGGCGTTATCGCCGTCGATGGCGATCTCGTTAAACGCCGCGCCCTTGCTGTTCAACAGCGCCTTGGCGCGATGGCAGAACGGGCAAGTCGCTTTGGTGTAGATATCAATGTTAGCCATGGATTGCCATCTCAAATAGGTTTAACGGTTACTTGCCGCGCACCAGCGGCAGGTTTTCTCCGCTCCAGCCGGCGATACCGTCTTTCAGCATCGTCACCTTTTCAAAACCGGCCTTGCTCAGGTTCTCCGCCGGCTCGCGGGAGGCGGTGCCGTTGGCGCACACGACGATGATCGGCTGCGCTTTGTGTTTTTCCAGCTCGCCCAGGCTGCCGCTTTTGATTTCGCTGGCGGTCAGGTTGATGGCGCTGGCCAGGTGACCACGTCGAAAATCGTCGCGGCTGCGGGTGTCGACCACCACGGCATCTTCTTTGTTGATCAGGCGGATAGCTTCACCGCGAGCGATCTCTTTGACCTTGGAGAAACGGCTTTTGAAGGTCATGACGATCACGGCGACCAGCAGAGCGATCCAAGCCAAGCTCAGAATAGGGTGTCTGCTTACGAATGGCATAATTTCTTGCAGCATGGGGTGTAACAACTCCCGTCAGTTAAGGGATAAATAAGTCAAGGTTCCAGAGTATACCTGCCGAGTGCGGCAAATACAGCCAATAAGCAAGCGCGATTGTAGAAACTGCGGGCTGCGCTGAGAAATTCCCGAGGTCAGAGCATAAAAGCCCGCGCGATTCGCCGCAACCTTGATCTCTTTGGGCTATTTATCGCCGGCGGCGGTGTAAAATCAGCCGGTTTTTCGAGGGCGAACAGCCATGCTTCCGGCGGGCGCATGGCTATTCGCAGCTTAAAAAGTTCATAAGAGGTCAATGCAATGTCGAGCAACAAAAAACCGATGGTACTGGTGATCCTGGACGGTTACGGCCACCGTGAAGAGCGGCAGGACAACGCGATCCTGAACGCCGGCACCCCGGTGATGGATCGCCTGTGGCGGGAGCAGCCGCATACGCTGATCGCCGCTTCAGGACTGGATGTCGGCCTGCCCGACGGCCAAATGGGCAACTCCGAAGTCGGCCACGTCAACCTGGGCGCCGGGCGCATCGTATACCAGGATCTGACCCGGCTGGACAAAGCGATCGCCGACGGCGACTTCTTCGCCAATCCGGTCCTGACCGCCGCCGTCGATAAGGCCGTGGCGGCCGGCAAAGCGGTGCATATCATGGGTCTGCTGTCGCCGGGCGGCGTGCACAGCCACGACGAGCACATCCTGGCCATGATTAAACTGGCCGCCCGGCGCGGCGCCAAAGCCGTCTATCTGCATGCCTTCCTCGACGGACGCGACACGCCGCCGCGCAGCGCCGAAGCCCCGCTGCAGCGCTGCCGCGAGGCCTTCGCCACGCTGGGCGTCGGGCGCATCGCTTCACTCATTGGGCGCTACTACGCCATGGATCGCGACAACCGTTGGGATCGCGTGCAGCTGGCCTATGACCTGTTGACCGCGGCTAAAGGCGACTACGTGGCCGACGATGCGGTAGCCGGTTTGCAGGCCGCCTACCAGCGCGGTGAAAACGACGAGTTCGTCAAACCGACCGTCATTCGCGCCGCCGGCGAGGCCGATGCCGCGATGCAGGACGGCGATGCGTTGATCTTCATGAACTTCCGCGCTGACCGCGCGCGCCAGATCACCCGCGCCTTCGTGAACGCGGATTTCGACGGTTTCCCACGCGCCAAACAGGTGCAGTTCGGCGATTTCGTGATGCTGACCGAGTACGCCGCCGACATCGACACCGCCTGCGCCTATCCGCCGGCGTCGCTGGCCAACACCTTCGGCGAATGGCTGATGAAGCACGATAAAACCCAGCTGCGCATCTCGGAAACCGAAAAATACGCCCACGTCACCTTCTTCTATAACGGCGGCGTGGAAGCGCCGTTCAAAGGGGAAGACCGCGTGCTGGTCAATTCGCCGAAGGTCGCCACCTACGATTTGCAGCCTGAGATGAGCGCCGCCGAGCTGACCGACAAACTGTTGACCGCCATCCGCAGCGGCAAATACGACGCAATTATCTGCAACTACCCGAACGGCGACATGGTGGGGCATACCGGCGTGTATGAAGCGGCGGTCAAAGCGGTGGAAACGCTGGACGCCTGCATCGCCCAGGTGGTTGACGCGGTGCGCGACGTCGACGGTCAGTTGCTGATCACCGCCGATCACGGCAACGCCGAGCAGATGCGCGATCCGGCCACCGGCCAGGCGCATACCGCCCACACCAGCCTGCCGGTGCCGCTGATTTACGTCGGCAAACCGGCGCAGGCGGTCGAAGGCGGCAAGCTTTCGGACATCGCGCCAACCCTGTTAACGCTGATGGGAATGGAAATCCCGCAAGAGATGACTGGTAAGCCGCTGTTCATCGTGGAATAATCCTTCTCCATGAGGGAGAAGGCGTTTTTTGCACTATCAAGGGTAACCCGAAGCGCAAACGCAGGCAGCCGGCCGCTGCCTGAACGCACCGCGCCAAGGACGTTCACCGCCATGTGCGCCAGCGTATTTTGCGCTGGCGTCTTGCTGTTGCCGCTCGCCGGCCAGGCGGCGGAAGACAATAAATCCCAGCTGAAAGACATTCAGCAGAGCATCGCCGAGAAAGAAAAAGCGGTGAAGCAGCAGCAACAGCAGCGCAGCTCGCTGCAGGATCAGCTGCGGCAGCAGGAAAAAACCATCGCTCAGGCCAGCCGCCAGTTGCGCGACACCCAGGGCACGCTCACCCAGTTGGGCAAGGACATTTCCGGCCTGAACGCCTCGATCGCCAAGCTGCAAAAGCAGCAATCGACCCAGCAAAACCTCCTCGCCAAACAGCTTGACGCCGCCTTCCGGCAAGGGCAGCACAGCGCCGTGCAGCTGATCCTCAGCGGTGAAGAAAGCCAGCGCAGCGAACGTATTCTGGCCTATTTCGGTTATCTGAACGAAGCGCGCCAGAAAACCATCGAAGAGCTGAAACAGACCCGCGCCGAGCTGGCGAAGCAAAAAACCACGCTGGTGGCCAAACAGGGCCAGCAAAAATCCTTACTGAGCGAACAACAGACGCAGCAGCAGAAGCTGGAGCAGGCGCGCGGCGCCCGCAAGAAAACGCTGACCGCGCTGGAAGCCTCGCTGGAAAAAGACCAACAACGCCTGGTGGAACTGCGCCAAAACGAAGCCCGCATGCGCGACAAGATCGCCCGGGCGGAGCGCGAAGCCCGTGCGCGCGCCGAACGCGAAGCGCGTGAAGCGGCCAAGGTGCGCGAACAGGTACGCATCAAGGAACAGCAGGCGAAGAAAACCGGCACCACCTACAAGCCTAGCGAAGCCGATCGCTCGCTGATGGCGCGAACCGGCGGCCTCGGCCGTCCGGCCGGCCAGCTGATGTGGCCGGTGCGCGGCCGCACGCTGCACGGCTTTGGCGAGCAGCAGCAGGGCGAGCTACGCTGGAAAGGCATGGTGATCGAAGCCCGCGAAGGCAGCGAAGTGAAAGCCGTCGCCGATGGCCGCGTGCTGCTGGCCGACTGGCTGCAAGGCTATGGCCTGATGGTGGTGGTCGAACACGGTAAAGGCGACATGAGCGTGTACGGCTATAACCAAAGCGCGTTGGTCAACGTCGGGGCGCAGGTGCGCGCCGGCCAGCCGATCGCTCTGGTCGGCACCAGCGGCGGCCAGGGAACGCCGTCGCTCTATTTCGAAATCCGTCGTCAGGGACAGGCGGTTAACCCACTGCCGTGGTTGGGAAGATAGATTTGCGCTATGTCAAAACCCGTACAGCTCTGTTAATGGGCTGTCTGCTGCAGGCTTACGCTGCGCAGGCAGGAAAACTCTCCATCGTCATCGATGACGTGGGCTACCGCCCCCACGAAGAAAACGCGGTGCTGCAAATGCCGACGGCGATCTCGGTCGCAGTCTTGCCCAACGCGCCGCACGCCCGCCTGATGGCCACCCGCGCCCACAGCCAGGGCCGCGAAGTGCTGATCCACATGCCGATGGCGCCGCTCAGCAAGCAGCCGCTGGAGCGCGATACCCTGCAGCCCGCCATGAGCAGCGACGAGATCCAGCGCATCATCCGCAACGCGGTGAACAACGTGCCTTACGCGGTCGGCATGAACAACCACATGGGCAGCGCCATGACCTCCAGCCTGCCGGGCATGCAGAAAGTGATGCAGGCGCTCGAAAGCTACCGTCTGTACTTCCTCGACAGCATGACCATCGGCAACAGCCAGGCGACCCGCGCCGCGGCCGGCACCGGCGTGAAAGTGATCAAACGCAAGGTGTTCCTCGACGATACCGCGAACGAAGCCGACATCCGCCGTCAGTTCAACCGCGCGGTTGAATTGGCGCGGCGCAACGGTTCCGCCATCGCCATCGGCCACCCGCGCCCGGCAACGGTGAAAGTGCTGCAGCAGATGCTGCCGTCGCTGCCCGCCGATATCGTGCTGGTCAAACCGAGCGCGCTGCTGAACGAACCGCAGGGCAACGGTGGCGGCAGCTACGTCCCGCCGCCGGTCAAACCGCAAAAACCGCAGCCGAAGAACCCGTTCAGCGGCGGCATCAAACAGTGCAAGGTCAAACCGCCGAAGGAAAAAACCAACGCCGGCACCGCGCTTGGCGTTATCGCCGACAGCATTGCCACCTCGCCGCCGGTGACCTTCATCAAGCGTCATTGGCAGCACTGGACGCAAACCAAACCGCAAGCATAAAAAAAGGGCCGGAATTCCGGCCCTTTTCACGCCTGCCGAGATCAATCCCAGCTCAGCACCACTTTGCCCGACTTGCCGGAGCGCATGGCGTCGAAGCCCTGCTGGAACTCGTCGATCGAGAAACGGTGGGTGATGATCGGGGTCAAATCCAGACCGGACTGGATCAGTGCCGCCATTTTGTACCAGGTCTCAAACATTTCGCGGCCGTAAATCCCTTTGATAAACAGCCCTTTGAAAATCACCTGGTTCCAGTCGATCGACATATCCGAAGGCGGAATGCCCAGCATAGCGATGCGCCCGCCGTGGTTCATGGCGTTCAGCAGCGTGCGGAACGCCGGCGGCGCGCCGGACATTTCCAGACCGACGTCGAATCCTTCGGTCATGCCCAGCTCGGCCATCACGTCGTTGAGGTTTTCCTTGCTGACGTTCACCGCGCGGGTCACGCCCATCTTGCGCGCCAGTTCCAGACGGTATTCGTTAACGTCGGTGATCACCACATGACGGGCGCCGACGTGTTTGCACACCGCCGCCGCCATGATGCCGATCGGACCGGCGCCGGACACCAGCACGTCTTCCCCGACCAGATCGAACGACAGCGCAGTATGCACCGCGTTGCCGAACGGATCGAAGATCGAAGCCAGTTCGTCGGAGATGTTATCCGGGATCTTGAAGGCGTTGAACGCCGGGATCACCAGATATTCCGCGAAGCTGCCCGGACGGTTCACGCCCACGCCGATGGTGTTGCGGCACAGGTGCGTGCGGCCGCCGCGGCAGTTGCGGCAGTGGCCGCAGGTGATGTGGCCTTCGCCGGACACACGATCGCCGATGCTGAAGCCTTTGACTTCCTGACCGATCGCCACCACTTCGCCCACGTATTCATGGCCGACCACCATCGGAACCGGAATGGTTTTTTGCGACCACTCGTCCCAGTTGTAGATATGCACATCGGTGCCGCAGATCGCGGTTTTGCGGATTTTGATCATGATGTCGTTGTGGCCCAGCTCCGGCTGAGGCACGTCGGTCATCCAAATCCCTTCTTCCGCTTTCAGTTTTGACAGTGCTTTCATGGTTTTACCTTATGCAATAACGCCAAGATCCTTACCGATACGTGTAAACGCCGCCACTGCGCGTTCGATTTGCTCCGGGGTGTGGTCGGCGGACATCTGGGTGCGGATGCGCGCCTGGCCTTTCGGCACCACCGGATAGAAGAAACCGGTCACATAGATGCCTTCCTTGAGCAACGCATTGGCGAATTCCTGCGCCAGCTTCGCCTCCCCCAGCATGACCGGGATGATGGCGTGATCGGCGCCGGCCAGGGTGAAGCCGGCGGCGGTCATTTTTTCGCGGAACAGACGCGCGTTGGCCCACAGGCGATCGCGCAGCGCATCACCCTCTTCCAACAGTTCCAGCACTTTGATCGACGCGGCGACGATCGCCGGCGCCAGCGAGTTGGAGAACAGGTACGGGCGCGAACGCTGGCGCAGCCACTCCACCACTTCTTTCTTGGCGGCGGTGTAGCCGCCGGACGCGCCGCCCAGCGCCTTGCCTAACGTACCGGTAATGATATCGACGCGGCCCATCACTTCGCAGTATTCATGGGTGCCGCGCCCGTTGGCGCCGACAAAGCCCACCGCGTGGGAGTCATCCACCATCACCAGCGCCTGATACTCGTCCGCCAGATCGCAAACCCCTTTCAGGTTGGCGATCACGCCGTCCATCGAGAACACGCCGTCGGTGGCGATCAGAATGTGGCGCGCGCCGTCGGCTTTGGCCTGTTTCAGCTGCGCGGCCAGCTCGGCCATGTCGTTATTGGCGTAGCGATAGCGCTTGGCCTTGCACAGCCGCACGCCGTCGATGATCGACGCATGGTTCAACGCATCGGAGATAATGGCGTCTTCCGGGCCGAGCAGGGTTTCGAACAGCCCGCCGTTGGCGTCGAAGCAAGAGGAGTACAGGATCGCGTCTTCCATGCCCAAAAAGGCCGCCAGTTTCTGTTCGAGCTGCTTGTGGCTGTCCTGGGTGCCGCAGATGAAGCGCACCGACGCCATGCCGAAACCGTGGCTGTCCATCCCCGATTTGGCGGCGGCGATCAGCGCCGGATGGTTGGCCAGGCCCAGGTAGTTATTGGCGCAGAAGTTGATCACATGGCTGCCGTCGGCGACGGCGATGTCCGCCTGTTGCGCGGAGGTAATGATGCGTTCTTCCTTGAACAGCCCTTCACTGCGCGTGGCGGCAAGCTGTTGTTCCAACTGCTGATAAAAAGACGCTGACATTCGGTTATCTCCAGGATTGGGCTAATTGCGGCATATTTTACTGATTTGTAACCAAACTGACGAGAATGCGCGGGAGAGAATATTAAAATTGCAGCAGATATCACGGCAAACGGCGGACTTCAATGGCAATGCGGGATATTCGGAGCCCTTCCGCTGTTTGCCGCGGCATGAAATGCTATGATAACCGCCATTGAGCGTGGGGCATTGTGCCCCACCAGGCAGCTTAGCAGGGGTAACCCAATGATTATCGTTACTGGCGGCGCCGGCATGATCGGCAGCAACATCATTAAGGCACTGAACGACAAGGGATATCGCGATATCCTGGTGGTGGACAACCTGAAAGACGGCACCAAGTTCGTCAACCTAGTCGATCTGGACATCGCCGACTATATCGATAAAGAAGACTTTATCGCCAGCATCGTGGCCGGCGACGATCTGGGCGAGATCGAAGCGGTGTTCCACGAAGGCGCCTGCTCTGCGACCACCGAGTGGGACGGCAAATACATGATGGACAACAACTATCAGTACTCCAAAGACCTGCTGCACTACTGCCTGGATCGCGAGATTCCGTTCCTGTATGCCTCCTCCGCCGCCACTTACGGCGGCCGCGAAGAGTTTATCGAAGAGCGTCAGTATGAAGCGCCGCTCAACGTGTACGGCTATTCCAAATTCCTGTTCGATCAGTACGTGCGTGAGATCTTGCCGGAAGCGGACTCGCAGATCTGCGGCTTCCGCTACTTCAACGTTTACGGCCCGCGCGAAGGCCACAAAGGCAGCATGGCCAGCGTCGCCTTCCACCTGAACACCCAGATCAACCGCGGCGAAAACCCGAAACTGTTCGCCGGCAGCGAAAACTTCAAGCGTGACTTCATCTACGTCGGCGACGTGGCGGCGGTCAACCTGTGGTTCTGGGAAACCGGCAAATCCGGCATCTTCAACTGCGGCACCGGCCGGGCGGAAACCTTCCAGGCGGTGGCTGACGCGGTGGTGGACTTCCATCAGCAAGGCGCTGTGGAATACATCGAGTTCCCGGAGAAGCTGAAGGGCCGCTATCAGGCGTACACCCAGGCCGATCTGACCAAGCTGCGCGCTGCCGGCTACGACGCACCGTTCAAAACGGTCGCCGAAGGCGTGAAAGAGTACATGGCCTGGTTGAACCGCACCGCATAAGCTGAAGGAATTAACGCTGGGTATGAAAATACTGGTTATCGGCCCTTCTTGGGTTGGCGACATGATGATGTCGCAAAGTCTCTATCGCACCCTGAAGGCCGAATACCCGTCGGCGGAGATCGATGTGATGGCGCCGGCCTGGTGCCGCCCGTTGCTGGCGCGCATGCCGGAAGTCAATCAGGCGCTGGCGATGCCGCTGGGCCACGGCGCGCTGGGGCTCGGCGAACGCCGCCGCCTGGGGCGCGCTCTGCGCGCCAACCGTTACGATCGCGCTTACGTTCTGCCCAACTCGTTCAAATCCGCGCTGGTGCCTTTCTTCGCCGATATCCCGCAGCGCACCGGCTGGCGGGGCGAAATGCGCTACGGCCTGCTGAACGACGTGCGCGTGCTCGACAAGGCCGCTTTCCCGCTGATGGTGCAGCGCTATGTGGCGCTGGCCTATGACAAAGGCCGCGTTCAGCGCGCCGGCGATCTGCCGCAGCCGCTGCTGTGGCCGCAGCTGCGGGTGAGCGACGAAGAGATCGCCGAAACCACCTCAGCCTTCAACCTGACCGACAGCCGCCCGATCGTCGGCTTCTGCCCAGGCGCGGAGTTCGGCCCCGCCAAGCGCTGGCCGCACTATCACTACGCGGCGCTGGCTCAACGGCTGATCGAGAGCGGCTATCAAATCGCGCTGTTCGGTTCGGCAAAAGACCATGAGGCCGGCGAACAGATCCGCGCCGCGTTGCAGGACGACGCGCGCGATTTCTGCCTTAATCTGGCCGGAAAAACCCAGCTGGAGCAGGCGGTGATCCTGATCGCGGCCTGCCGGGCGGTGGTCAGCAACGACTCCGGTTTAATGCACGTTGCCGCAGCGTTGAACAAACCGCTGATAGCCTTGTACGGCCCAAGCAGCCCCGACTTCACGCCGCCGCTCTCCGACAAGGCGCGGGTTATCCGCTTGATCAGCGGCTACCACAAGGTGCGTAAGGGCGATGCCGAACAAGGGTATCACCAAAGTTTGATCGATATTCAGCCGCAGCAAGTGTTGGATGCGCTGACGCCGTTGCTTGTCGCCAGCGAGGAATAGTCATGCAGGTGTTAATCGTAAAAACGTCCTCGATGGGAGACGTGCTGCATACGCTGCCCGCCCTGACCGATGCGCTGCAGGCCATTCCCGATATCCGCTTCGACTGGGTAGTGGAAGAAGGTTTCAGCCAAATCCCCACCTGGCACCCGGCGGTGGATCGCGTGATCCCGGTGGCCATTCGCCGCTGGCGCAAAAACTGGTTCGGCAGCGACACCCGACAGCAGCGCTGCGACTTCAAGCGCGCGCTGCAAGAACGCCGTTACGACGTGGTGATCGACGCGCAGGGCCTGATGAAAAGCGCCGCGCTGATCACGCGCGTCGCCAAGGGCAACAAACATGGCCCGGACTGCAAAAGCGCGCGCGAACCGTTCGCCAGCTGGTTCTACAACGTGCGCCATGAGATAGACAAACGGCAGCACGCCGTGGAACGCACGCGCGAGCTGTTCGCCAAAAGCCTCGGCTACGATAAACCGGGCAGCTACGGCGACTATGCCATCGCCGCGCGTTTTCTCAGCCAGCCGCCGGCCGATGCCGGTCAATATCTGGTGTTTTTGCACGCTACGACCCGCGACGACAAGCATTGGCCGGAGCAGAACTGGCGCGAGCTGATCGCGCTGACGGCCGACAGCGGGCTGAAGATCAAACTGCCCTGGGGGGCGGAGCATGAACATCAGCGCGCGCTGCGGTTGGCGGAAGGTTTCCCACATGTCGAGGTGCTGCCGAAGCTCAGCCTGCAGCAGGTGGCTGACGTGCTGGCGGGCGCCAGGGGCGTGGTCTCGGTCGACACCGGGCTCAGCCATTTGACCGCCGCGCTCGACAAACCGAACATCACGCTGTTTGGGCCGACCGATCCCGGCCTGATCGGCGGCTACGGGCAAAATCAGCACTCGCTGATTTCGCCGGAAAAAAGCATGGCGACAATCGACGCCGATACGGCATGGCAGGCGTTGCAAAAGGTTATAGCATGAAAAAACTGCACATTATCAACCTGGGTAAAATGGGCGGCGTCGAGCGCCTGTTCCTGCAGTACATCAACGATACCACCGACGGCAGCAACCAGGTCCTGTGCATCAGCGGCGACATCGGCGAGGAGATCCGCCGCCAGTTGCCGGCGCACCAGCCCGTCACCTTCGCCAACCGCCTGATCAATGCGCTGCCGCTGCGCTGCCCGCAGTTCCTGCGAAAATTTCTGTTGAAGTGGAAAATCGAGCGAGCCAACGCCGACGTGGTGATCGTCTGGGACCTGGTGCCGGGGCTGGCGGCCAAACCCAAGCGCGGCAAGCTGGTTTACTACGATCACGGCTGCTCCTGGCGCTACCCGAAAAATCAAAAGACGCTGCGTTTCTTCGCCATGCTGGACGGCGTGATTTCCGCCTCACACGCCTCGAAACGGGTGATGGAGCTGCGCTTTAATCTGCCTTGCCCAAACCACGTGGTGATCAACCGCATCAAGACGCCGGCGGGGATCGACAACACGCCGAAAACGCTGTCACAGCCGATCAGAATCGGCACCGCCTCGCGTCTGGTCAGCCTGAAAGGCATCAGCGTTTCATTATTGATGATGCAGGAACTGCTGCGACGCGGGCATGACGTCACGCTGGAAGTGGCCGGCAAAGGGCCGGATCGCGCGGCGTTCGAGGCGCTGGCGGCCCGGCTCCAGCTCGGCGATCGCGTCACCTTCAGCGGCTACCAGGATGACGTCGCCGGCTTCTTCAATCGCACGCACATTTACATGAGCACACCGATCACCGAGCCGTTCGGCTTGTCCTGCATGGAATCGCTCTATTTCGGCGTGCCGGTCATCTTCCCGCAGGTTGACGGCCAGCCGGAAGCGGTGAAAGACGGCGTCTGCGGCATTGGCCTGGTTCCGTCGGTCACCATCGAACAACACCGGCAGCTCACCGATATCGAGGTCGACTTCCCGCATGAAGTCTACGATCCGTTAACCGACAGCCTGGTGTCGCCCAAGCTGTTGTCGCATATCGACTGCGCGGATGCCATTGAGACATTGCTGGCGGGCGAAACCTACCAGACGTTGAGCCGAAACGCGCAGCGCTATCCTGCTGAACATTTCAACTATGCTCAGTTCAAAGCTGAGTTTGACGACACGCTGCGATCCTTCATCGTTTAATCAACACGTGAGCCGGAAAACACGCCCGATGCTAAAACAAAAAACGCCGCACCCTGCCTTCAGTTATCTGATTTATCTGGGATGTGCCATCGCTTTTTGCACCATTCCTTTCGGTTCCGCGACCGGACGCAATCTGTTTTACGTTTCCAGCTACATCGCCTTTATCGCCGTTTGCCTGTATCCGCGCTACTACTTCAGCAACGTTAAAAATCTGCTGTTGCCCGCGCTGATGTTCTGCGTCGGCATGGGCACCATCCTGTGGATGCATCATTTCAAACAGCCGGGCGAATATATCAATGTTTATCGTTCCTATATGTCGACCGGCAAACTGCAGCTCGCGACCGCTTTCATCTTGCTGATTGCGCTCAATGAACGGCTGTGCGTGCAGCGCCTGCTGATCGTCGTGGCCCTCGTTACCGGTTTGGCGGTCAACGGCTATTCCCTCTATCAAGGATTGCGGCTGGATATTCCTCGTGTGGAGCTCAACTTCGATCGCGCCACGGTCGTTGCCTACCTGATGACGGCCATCGATCTGGTGATGATGCAAGCCATCCTGATGCTGCGCACCCGCTACCGTCTGGTGCTGTACATTGCGGCGTTCCTGCTTTCCTTCTCCGCGCTGGTGCTGACCGGCACGCGCGCGGCGATGCTGGTTTACCCGGTGGCGGTTTGTCTGTCGCTGCTGGCGACCAAACATCTGGTATCCAGAAAACACAAGTTTGTGCTGGTCTCCTCGGTACCGTTGTTGCTGCTCATCTGCGGATTCGTCTTTAAGACGCAGATTGAACAACGCATTGCCGACTTCAAAACCAACATGCAACTGATCGATAAACCCGAGATAGATAACTCCATCATTTCCCGTCTATCGATGCAGGTGATTGCATGGCGTACAGGAACGGATGCCCCATGGGGTCAATCCGCCGAGCAGCGCGGTGAAGAGATCCGCACCATCGTCGCGCAGCAACCTCGCCTGTCTGGCGTCATGCCTTATATCAACGTGCATCTGCATAACGAGCTGCTGGAAACCTATTCGCTCAAGGGGGTCTGGGGGGCGTTGCTGTTGCTGGCGCTGTATGTCGGCCTGTTCTTCTCTTCATTCCGGCCGCAGCGCAACGCGCTGTTGCTGAGCGTGAGCGCCAGCCTGTTCGTTTACGGTCTTAGCGACGTCATCTTCTTCAGCACGGAAGGCACCGTCATGTTCTGTCTGGCGCTGATCGCCGCCGTGCTCTCCGTGGCGAAACCGCCTTCCGCCCAGGAGCAGACCGCGTGAAAACTCATCAGCCACCGCTGCTCAGCGTTATCGTGCCGTTTTACAATAACGAAGCGTTCGTCATCGCTGCGCTGGATTCGTTATTTACGCAGATTTCTGATGAGATTGAGGTGGTCATCATTGACGATGGCTCTACCGATGCGTCAGGGGCGCTGGTCAGCCGGTATCTGGCGCAGCGGCAGCATCCGCACGTGGCTTTTATTTCACAGGCCAACGGCGGCATTGCGCACGCCCGCAATGTCGGCCTGCAGCATGCAGCCGGGCGCTATCTCACCTTTCTCGACGGCGACGATCTGCTGAGCGACGACTATCTGGCGATCCTGCGGCCCCTGCTGATCGCCGATGAATATGACCTGATCGATTTTAATTATCAGAAGTTCACCGAACAACCGCCGAAACCCGAGAACCGCGCGACGCAGCCCGCAGCCTACGACTTTTCCTCGTTGGGGCTGGGCAGCCTGCAACCGCTGTTCGCACGCTCGATGTGGCATCTCTGGAGCCGGGTATATAAGCGCACGCTGCTGGCAGGGGAAACGTTCGAAGACGGCAGGCGTTATGAAGACGTGATTTTCACGCCTTTTCAGTATTTCAAAACTCGCCGCATCGCCCATCTTGACTGCGAACTCTATTTCTACCGGGATAACAGCCAGGGCATCACCCGCAATATCAAACCCAAAGATATTGAAGATTTGCTGTTCGCCATGGAGAAGATGCTGCGCTTTGTGGCGCAGCATCCTGGGGATGAGCCGCTGCGCCGGCTGGCCGCCCTGATGCTGGCCAACTGCTTTTCCGAGGTGAAAAGCATGTCGAAGGCGGTGTACGGTTATTATCATTACGCGCCGGCAACGCTGCAAATTCTGCGCCGCACCGCCGCTGTCTGCCGCAACAGCGACGTGCCGGGCAAAAAAGTCCGCCAGATGCGCTATGCGCGAGTGGATACCTTTCTTTCGAAGCTGCGCGGGCGCAAACCACGCTAACCGCATCGGCCTGGCGGCCGATGCGTCGCCGCACCCCTAGCGCGCTAAAGGCACGTGCGCGACCAGTTCGTCATAAATCCGCTGCGGCTGAATGACCCCCATCGGGCTTTCCGCCTCCAGCGGCATCGTATAGCCGGTGCGCGACACCTGAATGATGCGGTGCAGTTCAGGATCCTGAATCGGCCCGGTGGAGCGTGAATCGGCGGTCACGAACAGGCTGATGGTTTTCACCTTCAACGCCACCGCCAGATGCAGCGGCCCGGTGTCGCCGGTGACCAGAACATGGAAACTGTCGAGCAACGTCAGCAAGCCTTGCAGCCCCGTTTTACCGATCTGATTATCCACGCAGGCCTGCGTTTGCGGGCCGATCAGGCTCATAAACTGCTGGGCCTTGCCGTCGTCAAGCGGTGCGCCAATCAGCACGATGCGCACATTGGGGTGCTTCGCCACCAGCTCATCGGCCAGGCGCGCATAGTGCGACACCGGCCAGCAACGCGACTCCGTCGATGCCCCCAGTTGAAAACCGATGGTGGGATGGTCGCTGCTTTTGACGCCGCGCTGATAGTCCACGGGAATTTCCATCGTCGGATCGTCGCTACGGCAGCCCAAAATGGAAATCAGCTCCAGTTTGCGGCGCACGAAATGGCCGTAATAATGGAAGATATAGTTGGTTAACCAAGGTTCCAGCCCGCAAATGCCCGAGCTGTAGTTATCCCTGATGATGTACTTTGCCCCCGCCATGACGGCGCTGATGATGTCATAAGGCAGGTGAGAGTGCAGGATCAGCGCCAAATCCGGCTGATGTTCGCGCAGCGATTTCAGCAATGGGCGTATCGTCTTGATCTTGCTGTCCCAATACACCACGCGATCGTAATAGCGGCCGTTTTCCACCAGTTCGCGGTTTTTCTTGTGCACCACCAGCGTGATGTGCGCGTTGGGATAGCGTTCCCTCATCGCCCTCAATGCCGGCGTGTTGAACATGAAGTCGCCTAACGCCGTGGTGGAATAGATGACGATATTGTCAAACTGCTGGGCGCCATCGAACGTCGCCTTGTCCTGAAAACGGCCGTACTTCACCGTATAGCGCCGCAGGAACCAGTCGGCAACCTTAATTTTCCATTTCTTCGACATGTGCGTGCTTAGTTCGCTTTAAGTTGATAATACTCGGCCAGCGTCATGCCCACCGTGCGCTGCTGCAGCCAGTCAAACAGCTGCTCCAGATCGCGGTACAGCACTTCGATATCCTGCTCGGTTTTGAACGTCGGGCTGCCGCCCGGCATAAACTCGGAGGAGTGCAGCATAAACTCGACGTAGTCATGCCCCTGCGCCAACGACGTCTCGGCCACACTGATCATCTTGGCCACGTTGCCGCCACTCGGCCGCAGCCAGTTGACGGACGGCGAACGCCGCTTGCCGCGCAGCCGATCATAGCCCTGCTTGAACGCATTCATCAGCGCCGAATGCTTGTACTGGATGCTCATCGGCACTTCCAGCAGCGACGAAGCGCCCGGCTTGGCGATGTTCTGCGGATCGATGAAATAGGCCTGCGACGGGAACCGGCTGTAATCGGTACCGCCGTTGCCCTGCGGGTTGCCCGGCGAAAACTGCCAGTTGACCCGCGGCGTGACCGAACAATCCACCTGATAGCCGTATTCCAGCAGCAGTGAGGCATAGTATTCGTTGAACGCCCAACGGCCGGCGCGATGGCTGAGCATTTTGGTCTGGAAGGCGTCCTCCAGCAGTTTGGTCATGTGGTCGACCTTGGCGCGTATCTGATCGGCGGGATACTCGATCAAATAAGGCTTGTGGCGCCAGTCGTCATCGGTGAGCGGCGTCAGCGGCGGGCTGTTCCAGGCGTGCAGATGCATGCCGACTTCACCGGCGCCGCGGGCGATCACGTCACGCGCGAACTCGACGTAAGCCGGATCCATCGCCATTTCATAGTTGGTGAGATAAACCGGCTTGAAGGCATATTTCTCGCACAGCGCCTGAAAGCGCGGCAAGAAACGCGTGTTTTCGGTCGCGATGCGATCGTGGTTTTGCCACAGATTATCGCCTTCGGTATCAATGGTGATGAGAAACGCCGGTTTAGTCATGAATATCGAACCTGATATCAACAGAATACGCTATGTTACGCAGGCCGTTTCGCCAGGGCAAACGACTTTGCTGCCTGGTTTGGACAACGTTGAAGCGCATTCGTCCCTGCTCCGGCGATTTTTTTGCGGCTCGGCAAGAAAACCGAGCAACAGTAGCCACATGCGATCGGGTCATTTAGAATCAAAGATTGGTTTCCCAGAAAGCGACTCATGATGAACGACGCGCCAGCCCTAACTTCCGCCCCATCCGTACAGCGTATTCTGATCATAAAACTGCGCCACCACGGCGATATGCTGCTGGTCACGCCGGTCATCAGCAGCCTGCGGCAAAACTACCCGCAGGCCCGGATCGATGTGCTGCTGTATCAGGAAACGCAGGAGATGCTGGCCAGTAATCCGGAACTGTCGACCCTGTTCGCCATCGATCGCCAATGGAAAAAACAGGGTACCCGCGCTCACCTCGGACATGAGCTGGCGCTGCTGCGCCGCCTGAAGGCGCAGCGCTACGATCTGGTGGTCAATCTGGCCGATCAGTGGCGCAGCGCCATCATCACGCGCCTGACCGGCGCGCGCATCCGTTTGGGCTTCGATTTCCCCAAACGCCGCGGCTTCCTGTGGCGCCACTGCCACACGCAACTGGTGCCGGTAGACAATCACGCCCACTTGCATACCGTCGAACAAAATCTCTCGTTGCTGGCGCCGCTGAACCTGCCCGCGCTCAATGAGCATGTCACCATGAGTTATGATCCGCAGGATTGGCAGACCTGTGAGCAACTGTTGCAGAAACAGGGCGTCGCCGGCAGTTATATTGTGGTGCAGCCCACCTCGCGCTGGTTCTTCAAATGCTGGAGCGAAGAGAAAATGGCCGCCACCCTCACCGCCTTGCAGGCCGACGGCCACCAGTTGGTGATCACCTCCGGCCCCGACGCCAGAGAAAAAGCCATGGTCGAGCGCATTTTGGCGCTCTGCCCGCCGCAGGGCGTAATCTCGCTGGCCGGCCAGCTGACGCTGCGCCAACTGGCCGCCCTGATTGACCACGCCAAGCTGTTTATCGGCGTGGATTCGGTGCCGATGCATATGGCCGCCGCGCTGCAAACGCCGTGCGTGGCGTTATTCGGCCCTTCCAAGCTGACTTTCTGGCGGCCATGGCAGGCTACCGGCGCCGTGATCTGGGCCGGCGACTTTGGCGAACTGCCCGACCCGGACGCCATCGATACCGGCACCGATGAACGGTATCTCGACCTCATTCCTACAGACGCGGTGATTGCAGCCGCGCGGAGCACGCTGGCATGAAAGCATTTCGTTTGGCGATCGTTCGCCAAAAATACCGCCCGGACGGCGGAGCCGAACGTTTCGTTTCCCGCGCCCTGGAGGCGCTGGAGCAACAGGATCTCGATCTGAACGTCATCACTCGCGAATGGCAGGGTGACGCCAATCCAAACTGGCATATTCACCTGTGTAACCCGTTGAAACTCGGCCGCATCAGTCGCGAACGGGGCTTCGCCGTGGCGGCCAGGGCGCTGTGGCAGAAAGAGCGCTTCGATCTGGTGCAAAGCCATGAGCGCATTCCCGGCTGCGATATCTACCGCGCCGGCGACGGCGTACACCGCCGCTGGCTGCTGCAACGCGCGCGGCTGCTGCCGGAGTGGCGCCGCAAGTGGCTGTTTTCCAACCGTTATCACCGCTATGTGATGTGCGCCGAGCGCGCCATGTACGCCGCACCGGAGCTGAAAGCCGTCATCTGCAACGCCGAGATGATCAAACGGGAAATCATCGCCGACTTTGGCGTGCCCGCCGACAAAATCACGGTGATCTATAACGCCATCGACAATCAAAAGTTCCCGCCCGCCGACGAGGCCCAGCGCCGACGCCTGCGTGAGCAATATCAGATCCCGCAACAGGCGCACTGCCTGATCTTCGTCGGCTCCGGTTTCGAGCGCAAAGGTCTGGCCGCCGCCATCCGCGCCGTGGCGGCGACCGACAGCCACCTCTTGGTGGTCGGTAAAGACAAAGCCGAAAAGCGTTACAGGGCGCTGGCGCAGTCGCTGGGCTGCGGCGATCGCATTCACTTTATGGGCGTGCAGAAGCAGACCCTGCCGTTCTATCAGGCCGCGGATGCGCTGCTGCTGCCGACGCTGTACGATCCGTTCCCGAATGTGATTCTGGAAGCGATGTCCTGCGGCCTGCCGGTTATCACCAGCACCACCTGCGGCGGCGCCGAGTTTATCACCCCGGGCCAGAACGGCTTCGTGACCGACGCGCTCGACGTGCCGGCCATCACAGAAGCCATTCGGGCGCTGCCGCGCCAGGCGCTGGGATCCTCCATGGGCGAAGCGGCAAGATTGCGCATTATGACGGCTACGCCGGCGCATCTCTCCGAACAGCTCATTTCCCTCTATAACCGGTTACTGGATTAGCTATGCGTATTCTGATGATCATCGATGGCCTGCCGGGAGGCGGCGCGGAAAAAGTGGTGCTGACCCTGTGCCAAGGCATGCAGCAACAGGGGCATGACGTCAGTCTGATCTCGCTGCGTGACGTCTGCAATTACCCTATCCCGTCAGGCATTGATTATCAGGTGGTGGCCGATCGCAGCCGTGCCCCCTGGCGCAAGCTGACCGAGCTGTCGCGCCGCGCCGCCGCGCTGGATCGGGCGGTAGCCGAACACGAGCGCCAAAACGGCGCGTTCGATCTGGTGTTCTCCAACCTGCACAAAACCGATCGCATCGTCAGCCGCAGCAAGCGGCTGGCTTCGGATCGCCTGTGGTTCTGCATTCACGGCATTCTCTCCACCTCCTACCTCGGCCACCGCAAAGGCCTGGATCGCTGGCTCAAGCAACGTAAAATCGCCAACGTTTACCAGGGGAGAAATATCGTCGCCGTTTCACAGGCGGTCGGCGGCGATCTGCAGCAGAATTTGCCGATCCACCCGCGTCGGCTGGCGGTCATCAATAACCCGTTCGACATCGACGCCATCCGGCAACAGGCGGCGGCACCTTGCGAACTGGCCGGTCAGGACTATCTGGTGCACGTCGGCCGCTTTCACGCCACCAAGCGGCATGACCGCCTGCTGAAAGCCTATGCGCAATCCGGTATTCAGGCGCCGCTGGCTTTGATCGGCACCGGGGATGACGCCCGCGTCGCCGAGGTCAAGCGTCTGGCGGCAGACTTGGGTATCGCAGAGCGCGTGCTGTTCCTCGGCTTCCAGGCCAATCCCTATCCGTTTATCCGCCATGCCTCGCTGTTGGTGCTCAGCTCCGATAGCGAAGGGTTTGGCAATGTGCTGGTAGAATCGCTGTTGTGCGGCACGCCAGTGGTCAGCACCCGCTGTCCGGGCGGCCCTGCGGAAATTCTGGAAAAAGCCGGCATGGCTAACGCGTTGGCGGAATTAAACGAAGCGTCGCTGGCAGAAAAAATGGCGGAAATTTACGCCAATCCGCCGCAGATAAATCAACAGCAATTGCTGAGCTATGGGCTGGAGCCTATTTGCCGTCAATATATTGAGCTGAAAGAAAAATAATAAAGTAATAAATAAGGCAGGTGATACCTGCCTTATTTTCTTCGCTAGCTTAGCGCCTGCATTTTCTGCCAAACCTCATCGACAGAAACATCTTCACAGTGCCCCGACTCACTCTGCAAAATATGATGACGGCCGGTCCATGGATGCCAGGACGTTTTATCGGTATCGCCAAAGAACACCACCATATCCTTATTCAGCGCGGCGGCAAGATGCATCTGCCCGCCGTCGCTGCACAGCACCCGGTCGCATAAATCGAACCCGCCCAACAGCTCGCGCACCGAGGCCGTCGGATAAAGCGCGACGCGTTCGTTTTGGCACAGCGCCAACAGCTGTTCTGCGCGCTGCTGATCGCCGATGTCGTCCGGCGCCAGCGTGCCCTGCGGCGACCAGAAGATCAGCACGCCGGTGCGGGGATCGGCGGTCAGGCGGTTGATGATTTCGGCATAGCGTTCAACCGGCCAGCGCCTTTTCGGGCTGCGGCTGCTGATATGCACGGCGCAAACCCGTTCGACCGACGGCAGGCGTTCCTGCAGCCGCTGCGCCGCCAGCTGCCGCTCTTCCGGCATCAGGAATACCCGCACCGGCGGGATCGGAATGGCTTGATCGGTTATCGCCGATAAATAGCTGTAGGTGTGTTCGACCTGATGTAGACCGCGGAAATCGTCCTTGCGGAACGGGCGCTGAATATCTTTCGTGCCCAAATCGGCGCCGATGATATGGGTGGCGCCGGCCATTTTCGCTAAACGCAGGCTGTATTTGCAAGGCACCGGGTTGGCCAGAATGACCGCATCGAACTTTATTTTGCGCAGCTTCAGGAAGATCATCAGACGTTCGAAATAAACGCCCAACGTCGTTTCATTTTTCGCCTTGTGCTTGGCCTTTTTATAGACAAAGACTTTCTCGAGATGAGGATTGTTTTTAACAACGTCCTGGCTGACTTTATTGATCAGCAGATAAACTTTTGCGTCTGGATAGGCAATTTTCACCCCTTCAATCAGAGGCGTGGTACAAACAAGATCGCCGATGTTGTCGCGGCGAATAATTAAAATATTCTTCATTCCGAGCCTATCGGCGAAATCGCTCGCCGGTTGTCTGAAACTGACACCCAAGGTTACCAAATTAGCGCCTTTCCCTTCCAGTTATGGTACTATTCCGAATAACCCATATAAATGAAATTGATAGAATGTTGCTGCGTTTATATCAGGTACTACTCTACCTCATCCAACCCCTGATCTGGCTCCGCTTACTGCTGCGCAGCCGCAAAGCTCCAGCCTACCGTAAACGCTGGGCGGAACGCTATGGCTTCTGCGCCGGGAAAGTCGTGCCGGGCGGCATTATGCTGCATTCCGTCTCCGTCGGCGAAACGCTGGCGGCCATCCCGCTGGTGCGGGCGCTGCGCCATCGTTACCCCACTTTGCCGATAACTGTGACCACAATGACCCCGACAGGTTCAGAACGCGTCCAGTCCGCTTTCGGCAAAGACGTGCATCATGTCTATCTGCCCTACGATCTGCCCGGTTCCATGAACCGCTTCCTCGACCAGGTGAATCCCAAGCTGGTGATCATCATGGAAACCGAGCTATGGCCTAACCTGATCAACGCACTGCATCAGCGGCAAATCCCCCTGGTGATCGCCAATGCGCGCCTGTCGGCGCGATCTGCCGCCGGCTATAAGAAAATTGGCGGATTCATGCGCGATATGCTGCGCCGCATTACGCTGATCGCCGCACAGAACCAGGAAGACGGCGATCGTTTTATCGAACTGGGCCTGAAACGCTCGCAGCTGGCCGTTACCGGCAGCCTGAAATTCGATATCTCCGTCACCCCGGAACTGGCCGCCCGCGCCGTTACGCTGCGCCGCCAATGGGCGCCGCGCCGCCCGGTGTGGATCGCCACCAGCACCCATGAAGGCGAAGAAACCATCCTGCTCGAAGCGCACCGCAAGCTGCTGGAAAAACACCCCGACCTGCTGCTGATCCTGGTGCCGCGTCACCCGGAACGCTTCCCGACCGCCAAGGAGCTGGTACAGAAGGCCGGTTTCAGCTACACCCTGCGCAGCAGCGGCGAAATCCCGTCCGGCAGCACCCAGGTGGTGATCGGCGATACCATGGGCGAACTCATGCTGCTGTACGGCATCGCCGATCTGGCCTTTGTCGGCGGCAGCCTGGTGGAACGTGGCGGGCATAACCCGCTGGAAGCCGCCGCCCACGCCATCCCGGTGCTGATGGGCCCGCATACCTTCAACTTTAAAGACATCTGCGCCAAGCTTTCGCAGGCCGAAGGCCTGATCACCGTGACCGACGTGGATTCGCTGGTAAAGGAAGTGGAAACCCTGTTGACCGACGAAGACTACCGCCGTTACTACGGCCGCCATGCGGTGGAAGTGTTGTATCAGAATCAGGGAGCGTTGCAGCGCCTGCTGCAGCTGCTGGAACCGCACCTGCCGCCCCGGAGTCACTGAATGAGCAGCCGCAAAAGCCTGTCGGTGGTGATGATCGCCAAAAACGAAGCCGGGCTGTTGCCGGACTGTCTGCGCTCTGTCGCCTGGGCCGATGAAATCATCGTGCTGGACTCCGGCAGCGAGGACGACAGCGTCGCCGTCGCCGAAAGTCTGGGCGCCAAAGTCTTCACGCACACCGACTGGCAAGGATTCGGCAAGCAGCGCCAGCTGGCGCAAAGCTACGCCAGCCATGACTACGTATTGATGATCGACGCCGACGAACGCGTCACCCCCGAACTGCGGCAATCCATCGAGCGGGTGTTGAACGCGCCGGACGACGGCGCCGTTTACAGCTGCGCGCGGCGCAACCTGTTCCTTGGCCGCTTCATGCGCCACAGCGGCTGGTACCCCGACCGCGTCAACCGCCTGTACGCCAATTCACGCTATCGCTATAACGACGATCTGGTGCACGAGTCGCTGAACATCGGCGACGCCAAAGTGATCCCCCTCAGCGGCGATATGCTGCACCTGACCTGCCGCGACTTCTTCGCCTTTCAGCGCAAACAGCTGCGCTATGCCGAAGAGTGGGCCACACAGCGCCACCGGGCCGGCAAGCGTTGCGGCTATCTGTCCATCCTGACCCACACGCTCGGCGCCTTCGTCAAAACCTGGCTGCTGCGGGCCGGCTTCCTCGACGGTAAACAGGGGTTGCTGTTAGCGGTGGTCAACGCGCAATATACCTTCAATAAATATGCCGCATTATGGGCATTGGGCCGCAACTACTCAGAGAAGTGAATCATGACCAGCAAAGCCATCTATCCCGGGACGTTCGATCCCATGACCAACGGCCACCTGGATTTAGTGACGCGCGCGTCGCTGATGTTCGATCACGTGATTCTGGCCATCGCCGCCAGCCCGAGCAAAAAGCCGCTGTTCAGCCTGGATGAGCGCGTGGCGCTGGCGACGCAGGTCACCTCGCATCTGGACAATGTGGAGGTACTGGGCTTCAGCGAGCTGATGGCGCATTTCGCCGCTCACCAGAATGCCAATATCCTGGTGCGCGGCCTGCGGGCGGTGTCTGACTTTGAGTATGAACTGCAGCTGGCGAACATGAACCGCCATTTGATGCCGACGCTGGAAAGCGTGTTCCTGATGCCTTCCGAAGAGTGGTCGTTCATCTCCTCCTCACTGGTGAAGGAGGTCGCCCGCCACGGCGGCGATATCGCGCCTTTCCTGCCCGATGTGGTCACTCAGGCGCTGATGGCGAAGCTCGCCGCCGCGTGATGCTCAGCGCTGGCAGCGTCGGCAAAAGAAGGTGCTGCGCTGCCCGTGCTTGGCGGATTCAATCGGCGTGCCGCATGTGCGGCACGGTTCTCCCGCCCGTCCGTAAACCTGCAGCTCCTGCGCGAAGTACCCCGGTTTCCCGTCCGACTGCAAAAAGTCGCGCAATGTGGTGCCGCCCTGCTCGATGGAGCGTTGCAACACCGCCTTGATGGTCTTCGCCAACAGCGCCGCTTCGGCTTTGGTCAAGGATCCCGCCGGACGATCGGGCAGGATCCCGGCGCTGAACAGCGATTCACTGGCGTAAATGTTACCGACCCCGACCACCAGCTTATTATCCATCAGCCACGGTTTGATCAGCGTGCGCTTATTACGTGATTTTTCATACAGGTAGTCGCCGTTGAACGCCTCACTCAGCGGTTCCGGCCCCAGATGCGCCAACACGCTGCTGGTCGCCAGGTCTTCGCACCACAGCCAGGCGCCGAAGCGGCGCGGATCGGTATAGCGCAGGATCATACCGTTGTTGATCACCAGATCGACGTGGTCGTGTTTGCCGGCTTCGTCTTCGTTTTCCTCACGCAGCATGCGCAGGCTGCCCGACATGCCCAGATGCACGATAATCCAACCGCGCTCCAGCTCAATCAGCAGGTATTTGGCCCGACGCTGCACGCTGAGCACCGGCTGATCGCTCAGCGTCAGGATCTGCTCGGAAACCGGCCAGCGCAGGCGCGCGTTGCGCACCACCGCATACTGAATGCTGTGGCCGACAAGATAAGGCTCTATACCGCGTCTGCTCGTCTCAACTTCCGGTAATTCAGGCATCTGGCTTCCCCTCCGATGTTTTCTACCCTTTATAAAACAAAAAACCCGGCCAAGGCCGGGTTTTTCATTAATCCACTAAAATTATTTAATTTTAGCTTCTTTGTATACTACGTGCTGACGGACAACTGGATCGAATTTCTTCAGTTCCAATTTTTCCGGCTTAGTACGCTTGTTCTTCGTGGTGGTATAGAAGTGACCAGTACCAGCAGAAGAAACCAGCTTGATCTTCTCGCGAACACCTTTAGCCATGATTCAGTTCCTTAATACTTCTCACCACGGGCACGCAGATCGGCCAGAACCGTCTCAATACCCTTCTTATCGATAACACGCATACCTTTAGCAGATACACGCAGAGTTACAAAGCGCTTCTCAGCCTCAACCCAAAAACGGTGTGAGTGCAGGTTAGGCAGAAAACGGCGTTTGGTCGCGTTCATTGCGTGGGAACGGTTGTTACCGCTCACCGGGCGCTTGCCAGTAACTTGGCAGACTCGGGACATGTCTATTCTCCAAAAATCAAATCAGCTCGAGCTTCGTATAGGGTATGGCCGCCTCGTCAGGCTTTTAGAGCCCATCTCAGCAAACTTCATACTGAGGAGACTCTCGTCATCAGGTAGAAACCACACATCAGGTCAGAAACCTGCTGAGATAGGCTCTTGCGCCAAACCCAAGATTCTCAAAGGTGGCGTAGTATACGCTCTGAAGCGTAAGTGCTCAAGTCCCGAACAGCTAAAGATCCCACAAGGATCGCGAAAAAATCGCTTAAAGCCATCCGCGCTCGGCAAAAGAGACGCATTCACCCCGACCGATCACCAAATGATCGAGCACTCGGATCTCCAATAACTGGCAGGCTTTCACCACCTGTTCAGTTATCAAACGGTCGGCATGACTGGGTTCAGCCTTACCCGAGGGGTGATTATGCGCGAGAATCAGCGCGGCGGCATTAGCCTTCAACGCTTCGCGTACAATTTCTCTCGGGTAGACGACGACGCTGCTGATGGTACCAGCAAACATCTCCTGATGGCGAATAACCCGATGCTGATTGTCTAAAAACAATACCAAAAAGACCTCTCGCTCACGATGCGCCAGCAGGCTTTGCAGATAATGCTGGGTGACGCGCGGGTTAAGCATGGCGTTTTCCTGCGAGAGATGGCTGGAAAAGAAGCGAAGCGCCAGCTCGGCAATCGCCTGCAGCTGCGTATAGCTGGCGTCGCCCAGGCCTTTTTGACTGCAAAACGCCTGATGATCGGCCGACATCAGATGGTAAAGCGAGCCGAATCGGCGCAGCAGCTGCTCCGCCAGCTGCATTACGTGCACGCCGGGCAACCCGGTGCGCAAGAAAATGGCCAACAGCTCTGCGTCGGACAGCGCCGCGGCCCCCTGCATCAACAGCTTTTCACGCGGCGCCAGCGCGCCCGGCCAGCACGCCACAGTCGGGTTGCTCATCGTGTTCCTCCCTGAAAGGGCTACAGCATGCCATGCGCTCCCCGGCGCGTTCGACAGGTGTTTGATAACATTGCGAAGTGTTTCGCAAAGCACAATGTAACGCCCTGCAGCCATTGCGGAATCGCTCACCTGAACGGCGGATATGCTAAAATGGCGCATCTTTCGGCTTTCAATCGGACAATGATGATGACGGGACTTTCCGGCAAACATATTGTGCTTGGCATCAGCGGCGGCATCGCCGCCTACAAATGCCCAGAGCTGGTGCGCCGCCTGCGCGACAGGGGCGCGGAAGTGCGCGTGGTGATGACCCACGCCGCCAAGGCGTTCATTACGCCGCTGACGCTGCAGGCCGTTTCCGGCCACCCGGTGTCCGACGATCTGTTGGATCCCGCCGCCGAAGCCGCCATGGGCCACATCGAACTCGGCAAATGGGCGGATCTGGTGATTCTGGCGCCGGCGACCGCCGATCTGCTGGCGCGCGTCGCCGCCGGCATGGCCAACGATCTGCTGACTACCGTCTGCCTGGCGACCGACGCCCCTATCGCCGCCGCCCCCGCCATGAACCAGCAGATGTATCGCGCCGCCGCCACGCAGGCCAACCTGCAAACGCTGCAGGCGCGCGGCATGCTGCTCTGGGGGCCGGACAGCGGCAGCCAGGCCTGCGGCGACGTCGGCCCGGGCCGCATGCTGGATCCGCTGGACATCGTCGAGCTGGCGAACGGTCATTTCTCCGCCCCGCAGGATCTGCAACATTTGCAGGTTATGATCACCGCCGGCCCGACGCGCGAAGCGCTGGATCCGGTACGCTTCATCAGCAATCACAGCTCCGGCAAAATGGGCTTCGCCATCGCCCGCGCCGCCGCCGCCCGCGGCGCGCAGGTGACGCTGATCGCCGGGCCGGTGAGCCTGCCGACGCCGCCGAAGGTCACACGCGTGGACGTCACCAGCGCGCTCGAGATGGAACAGGCGGTGCAACAGCGCGCCGCTCAGCAGCAGATTTTCATCTCCTGCGCCGCCGTAGCCGACTACCGTCCCGAGCGGATCGCCGATGAAAAAATAAAAAAACAGGGTGATGAAATCGTCCTCAAGATGGTAAAAAACCCCGATATCGTCGCCGGTGTGGCGGCGATGACCAAAAATCGACCGTTTGTCGTGGGGTTTGCCGCCGAAACCCAGAATGTGGAAGAATACGCGCGGCAAAAACTGGCGCGTAAGAAGCTGGATTTGATTTGCGCTAACGATGTATCGCTTGCAGAGCACGGGTTCAACAGCGACACCAATGCCCTGCACCTTTTTTGGCAGGATGGAGATAAACGCCTGGCGCTGAGCGACAAGGCACTCCTTGGCCAACGTTTAATAGACGAGATAGTCAGCCGTTATGATGAAAAAAATCGACGTTAAGATCCTCGACCCGCGCATCGGTCAGGATTTCCCGCTACCGACCTACGCCACTCCGGGCTCCGCCGGTCTCGACCTGCGCGCCTGCCTGGACAGCGCGGTGGAGCTGGCGCCGGGTGAAACCACGCTGCTGCCTACCGGTCTCGCGATCCATATCGCCGACGCCGGCCTGGCGGCGGTGATCCTGCCGCGCTCAGGCCTGGGCCATAAGCACGGCGTCGTGCTGGGCAATCTGGTCGGCCTGATCGACTCCGATTATCAGGGCCAGCTGATGGTGTCGGTCTGGAACCGCGGCCAGAAGTCATTCACTATCGAACCGGGTGAACGCATCGCGCAGATGGTCTTCGTGCCGGTGGTGCAGGCCGAGTTCAACCTGGTGGAAGAGTTCGACAGCAGCGAGCGCGGCGAAGGTGGCTTCGGCCACTCAGGGCGCCACTAAGCGCCACTCAATGCACGATGGCCGGCAGGGAAACGTCGCCTGAACCTTGCCTTTCCGGGGAGAAGGATGTCTCTGCGGCAAGGTTTTACCGCGACAATTGCAGCGCACACCAGGCAGCGCGGAAAAAGGCCGTTAAGGCCGCTGACCCCAGCATCGTAAAAAAGCTATCACATAAGCCGCACAGAGCCTGCTCTGCAGCGGCCGGTGCCCGGGTTTCCGTCAGTTAAGTTTTAGCAAGGGTCTAATCAGACATGGCAGAAAAAGAAAATACGAAAAGGAATCGGCGCGAGGAAATATTGCAGGCGTTAGCCCAGATGCTGGAATCCAGCGACGGCAGCCAGCGCATTACCACCGCCAAGCTCGCCGCGAACGTGGGTGTTTCTGAAGCTGCGCTGTACCGGCATTTCCCCAGCAAGACACGGATGTTCGACAGTCTGATCGAGTTTATCGAAGACAGCCTGATCACCCGCATCAACCTGATCTTGCAGGACGAGAAAGAGACGTTTAGTCGTCTGCGCCTGATTTTACTGCTGATTCTGGGCTTTGCGGAACGCAACCCGGGGCTGACGCGCATCATGACCGGCCACGCGCTGATGTTTGAACAGGATCGCCTGCAGGGCCGCATCAACCAGCTGTTCGAACGCATCGAGGCGCAGCTGCGTCAGGTGCTGAAAGAGCGCAAATTGCGCGAAGGCAAAGGCTTCATCGTCGATGAAACGCTGCTGGCGAGCCAGCTGCTGGCCTTCTGCGAAGGCATGTTGTCGCGCTATGTGCGTTCGGAATTCCGCTATCGTCCAACGCAGGAATTCGACGCCCGCTGGCCGCTCCTGGCGGCCCAGCTGCAATAACGATAACGCCGGGCATGCCCGGCGTTTTTACTTATATCCCGTACTGCTCGCGGTAAGCGCGCACCGCCGCCAGGTGGTCCGCCATTTCCGGTTTCTCTTCCAGATAGGCGATCAGATCCTTCAGCGTCACGATCGAAATCACCTTGCAGTGGTAGTCGCGTTCCACTTCCTGAATGGCGGAGATGTCCGCGCGGCCGCGTTCCTGGCGGTCGAGGGAGATCAGCACGCCCGCCAACGAAGCGCCGCTGGCGCCGATGATTTCCATCGACTCACGGATCGCGGTACCGGCGGTGATCACATCGTCCACCAGCATCACGCGGCCCTGCAGCGGGCTGCCCACCAGCGAACCGCCCTCACCGTGGGTCTTGGCTTCCTTGCGGTTAAAGCAGTAAGGCACGTCGCGCTCATGGTGTTCCGCCAGCGCAACCGCCGTGGTGGTGGCGATAGGAATGCCTTTATAGGCCGGGCCAAACAGCAGATCGAAATCGATGCCGGAATCCATCAGGGCTTCGGCATAGAAGCGCCCCAACAGCGCAAGATCGCGCCCGGTATTAAACAGGCCGGCGTTGAAGAAATACGGGCTGGTGCGGCCGGATTTCAGGGTGAACTCGCCGAATTTCAATACCTGCTTGTTAAGCGCGAACTCGATAAACTGGCGCTGATAGGCTTTCATTACTGCTTCTCCTCGTCTGAATCTGCTTGGGTCTTGTCATTACTGCCGCCCGATCGGCGGGCATAAAAAAGGCGACTTCTCAGTCGCCTTGAAAAATTAGTCCGCCAGCGCCGCTTTCTGCGCCTGGAAGATGGTTTCGATGCCTCCTCGGGCCAGCGCCAATAGCGCCAACAGCTCATCGTGGCTGAACGGCTCGCCTTCGGCGGTGCCCTGCACTTCAATCATGCGGCCGTCTTCCATCATCACCACGTTCATGTCGGTTTCCGCCGCGGAATCTTCTACATACTCCAGATCGCACAGCGCTTCGCCGTTGACGATGCCGACGGAAACCGCCGCCACCATGCCCTTCATCGGATTGGCTTTCAGCTTACCGTTGGCCACCAGGGTGTTCAGCGCATCGGCCAGCGCCACGCAGGCGCCGGAGATGGAAGCGGTGCGGGTACCACCATCGGCCTGCAGTACGTCGCAGTCGAGAGTGATGGTGAATTCACCGAGCTTTTTCAGATCCACCGCAGCGCGCAGCGAACGGGCGATCAGGCGCTGGATCTCCAGCGTGCGGCCACCCTGTTTGCCTTTGGCGGCTTCACGGGCGTTGCGGCTGTGGGTGGAGCGCGGCAGCATGCCGTACTCGGCGGTGATCCAACCTTGCCCCTGGCCTTTCAGGAAGCGCGGAACGCCCTCTTCTACCGTGGCGGTGCACAAGACTTTGGTATCGCCAAACTCAACCAGCACTGAACCTTCAGCGTGTTTGGTATAGTGACGGGTCAGTGTCAGGGGGCGAACTTGCTGTGGTGCTCTGCCTGCAGGACGCATGGGCTCTCTCCGGCTTCAAATCAACTATTGGCTGCGCATTATACGGGCTTCGTGACGTAATGCCTATCCTGCCCGCAGCCGCGACGCTATAATCGCCCCATCTTTTCCTATTACGGGTACGCATCAATGATCCGCAGCATGACCGCCTACGCCCGGCGTGAAATCAAGGGTGAATGGGGCAGCGCAGCCTGGGAGCTGCGTTCCGTTAACCAGCGCTACTTAGAAACCTACATCCGCCTGCCGGAGCAATTCCGCAGCCTGGAGCCGGTGATCCGTGAACGTATCCGTGGCCGCCTGACCCGCGGCAAAGTCGAATGCAACCTGCGTTTCGAACTGGATCCAAGCGCGCAAAGCTCGCTGATCCTGAACGAAAAACTGGCCAAACAGCTGGTCGAAGCCGCCAACTGGGTGAAAATGCAGAGCGACGAAGGAGAAATCAACCCGATCGACGTGCTGCGCTGGCCGGGCGTGATGTCCGCGCAGGAGCAGGATCTGGACGCCATCAGCGCCGAGCTGATGCAAGCGCTGGACGGCGCGCTGGATGACTTTATCGTCGCACGCGAAAGCGAAGGCGCCGCGCTGAAAACGCTGATCGAACAGCGCCTCGACGGCGTCAGCGCCGAAGTGGTCAAAGTGCGTGCCCAGATGCCGAACATCCTGCAATGGCAGCGCGAGCGCCTGGTCAGCAAGCTGGAAGAGGCGCAGGTGCAGCTGGAAAACACTCGCCTGGAGCAAGAGCTGGTGCTGATGGCGCAGCGCATCGATGTCGCCGAAGAGCTGGACCGCCTGGAAGCGCACGTGAAAGAGACGCACAACATCCTGAAGAAGAAAGAAGCCGTCGGCCGCCGCCTCGACTTTATGATGCAGGAATTCAACCGCGAATCGAACACCCTGGCCTCCAAGTCAATCAATGCCGACGTCACCGCCTCCGCCATCGAGCTGAAGGTGTTGATCGAGCAAATGCGCGAGCAGATCCAGAACATCGAGTGATCCGCTCCGCACGCCATCAAGCCCGCGCCACGCGGGCTTTTTTATGGCTATAGATCAGCGATAGGCGGCCGCCTGTTCCTCACCGATCAACCCCATTTTCTGCAGTTGCACCGCAATGCTCCAGGTTGAACGCTCGAACTCATCGCTCAGCGCCTCCAGCGTCGTCCCGGCCGCATGGCTCTCGCGCAGCCGCAGTTTTTCTTCTTCCGGCCAAGGGAAGTAGGCATTGGCCGGCCGGCCCTCGGCCAGATTCTTCTGCCGCTTTTCTTCCGGCGTCAGCCTGGCTTTTTTCTGCAGTTCAGATTCACCGTCAAACTCGTCGGCCAACGCGAACAGAAGGCGGATAGCCTCCGGCGCGCAGGCCGCTGAAGCCGGTCTCAACAGCTCGCCGGTGTCGGGATTAACGCCGTTGGCCAGCGCCCTGAGCAACATGCCGGTATTCATCGTTCGCCTCCTTGTTCGATAAAATGCGCGCCGGTCGCGGCGCCTTGCCCAAACATGTTTCTCTTCCTCAGCCGAGAAAACCACGCTTTGCGTCGGGAAAAATCGCCGATTGCGAACCAGATTCCAGGCGCCTGAACGTGCGGGACGGTGGTTGCATCAGGCTGCGAGCCGGCAGGCATCATGGAGGACGGCTCACTAAGGCACTTCGGGGGCTTATGAAAAACTGCCGAGCAGCGCGTGCGGATGACAATCGGCAAGATATCCCGCACGCCATAAGTATTTTGTTCTAATTATCACGCAAGGTAATGAAAGGACGGCGATGCTGTGGCTAAATGTGTTTTTTTCCTGCCCGTGAACCGTACGGACCGTTTATGCCACAAATTCTGCAATTTATTATGGCCCTGGTGGTGATCATCGCCCTGGCGCTGCTGGTCAGCAATAATCGCAAGAAAATCCGCCTGCGCTATATCATCCAGCTGTTGGTGATCGAAGGCGCGCTGGCCTACTTCTTCCTGCACTCCGCCAGCGGGCTCAGCGTGATCAAGCACGTCGCCGGCTTCTTCGACACCCTGCTCGCCTACGCCGCCCAAGGGTCGGAGTTCGTGTTCGGCGGCATGAGCAAAGATGGCCTGGCGTTTATCTTCCTGGGCGTTTTGTGCCCTATCATCTTTATTTCCGCCCTGATCGGCATTTTGCAGCATTTCCGCATCCTGCCGCTGATCATCCGCCTGGTGGGCACCCTGCTGTCCAAGGTCAACGGCATGGGCAAGCTGGAATCGTTCAACGCCGTCAGCACGCTGGTGCTGGGGCAGTCGGAGAACTTCATCGCCTACAAGGGCATCATCGGCGACATCTCGCCGCGCCGCATGTACACCATGGCCGCGACCGCCATGTCGACGGTATCGCTCTCCATCGTCGGCGCCTACATGTCGATGATCGACGCGCAGTACGTGGTGGCGGCGTTGATCCTTAATATGTTCAGCACCTTCATCATCCTGTCGATCATCAACCCGTATCAGGTCGAAGACGAGCCGGAGCTGAAGCTGAACAAGCTGCACGAAGATCAGAGCTTCTTCGAAATGTTGGGCGAGTACATTCTGGCCGGCTTCAAAATTGCGATGATCATCGCGGCGATGCTGATCGGCTTTATCGCGCTGATCTCCGCCGTCAATGCGCTGTTCTCGGCGGTGCTCGGCATCAGCTTCCAGCAGATCCTCGGCTACGTGTTCTATCCGCTGGCCTGGCTGATCGGCATCCCGGCGGAAGAGGCCCTGAAGGCGGGCAGCATCATGGCGACCAAACTGGTGGCCAACGAATTCGTGGCGATGATTGAGCTGAAGAAAATCGCGGCGGAGCTGTCGCCGCGCGGGCTGGGCATTCTGTCGGTGTTCCTGGTGTCGTTCGCCAACTTCGCCTCCATCGGCATCGTCGCCGGCGCCATCAAGGGGCTGAACGAGCAGCAAGGCAACGTGGTTTCCCGTTTTGGCCTGAAGCTGGTTTACGGCTCGACGCTGGTGAGCCTGTTGTCGGCGGCCATCGCCGGCCTGGTGCTGTAATCCCCACTCCCGGCCGCAGGGCCGGGAGTTCGCTTTAAAACGCCACGCACACCGGCGCATCCACCCGCATTACCGAATCCTGCGCAAACTGCTGCTTATAGCCGCTGCGCAGCGCCTCGATATTCGCCTCGCTCTCTTTGCCCGGCGCATGGATCAACAGCAGCGCCTTGCTGTTCTCGCGCGCCAGCTTGCCGTCGTGACCCAGCCACTGCCCTTTGGCATCAAACACCGTCAGCCCGTCTTTAAAACGCGGCGTCACCTGGCTATCGACGAAGGTTTGCCACTCGGCGGCGGTGATCGCCGGCCCCGCCGGCCGGTTCAGGCCGAAGTAGAGCGTTGTCTGCACCAGCGGATCGCCGGTGCGACAAGCCGGGGCGGGGGAAACAGCCTGGTGGGCTGGCGCCACGCAGCCGCTCAGCAGCAGGGCGGCCACCATGGCGCCGGCGGCCAGTCTTGGGGAGTTTTTCATCAGCAGTCTCGATTTTTCGGTTGAAGGATTCGCTGCAAAAATCATAGTCAGCGATGGAAATTAGCGCGAAATTTCTAATGCTTTCATTAACAGCCAGATGTTAAAAAAGGCTGGTTATCGGCAATAAAAATGGAATTTGGATTAGCTATATTAATCCGAAACGCCATCGGTGAAAAAAACTCAGTGGCGCGCGTCCTCGGCGGCGATTACCCTGCCGGCCATCATTCTGACGCAATTACGCTGTGAACCCCTTATGTTACTGAGCATCCTTTATATCATCGGCATCACCGCCGAAGCCATGACCGGCGCGCTGGCGGCCGGCCGCCGCCAAATGGACATGTTCGGCGTGATCATCATCGCCTCTGTCACCGCAATCGGCGGCGGGTCGGTGCGCGATATGTTGCTCGGGCATTTTCCGTTGGGCTGGGTCAAACACCCGGAATACATCGTCATCGTCGCGATAGCGGCGATCGTCACCACCTGGGTGGCTCCTCTGATGCGCCATCTGCGCCGCCTGTTCCTGGTGCTCGACGCCGTCGGCCTGATCGTCTTCTCCATCATCGGCGCGCAGGTGGCCCTGGATATGGGGCACAGCGCCATTATCGCCGCCATCGCCGCGGTGATCACCGGCGTCTTCGGCGGGGTGCTGCGCGATATGTTCTGCAACCGCATCCCGCTGGTTTTCCAGAAGGAGATCTACGCCGGCATCTCCTTCAGCGCCGCCTGGCTGTATATCGGCCTGCAGCACCTTAGCCTGCCGCACAATCTGGTGGTGATCCTCACCTTGGTCGCCGGCCTGAGCGCGCGTCTTATCGCCCTGCGCTTCCGCCTCGGCCTGCCGGTGTTCAACTACCAGCATCCGGATCACTGATCTCGGGGCGGCAACGCGCCGCCGCCGAGGCCAAAACTGCAAAAATGTCGCCCTTCGACGCGCAAATTCGCCCTTTCGGCGCTTTTTCCACGCAAAGCCGCGGGCAAAATGCGAGCTAACGCTGCACCCGGCGCGTTAGCCGTGTATACTGTGCGGAGAAAATACACATCCGCTGTTTTTGGCATATCAACCGTTATCAACGAACATCATCATGGCTCAAGGCACGCTTTATATTGTCTCTGCTCCCAGTGGCGCAGGTAAATCAAGTCTGATTCAGGCTTTGTTAAAGACGCAACCGCTGTACGACACGCAGGTTTCGGTTTCGCACACCACGCGCGACAGTCGCCCGGGTGAAAATCACGGCGAGCACTATTTCTTCGTCTCGAAAGACGAATTCCGCCGGATGATCGAGCAGGACGCGTTTCTTGAGCACGCCGAAGTGTTCGGCAACTATTACGGCACCTCGCGCGCCGCCATCGAACAAGTCTTGTCGACCGGCGTAGATGTGTTTCTGGATATCGACTGGCAGGGCGCGCAGCAAATCCGCGCCAAAATGCCGCAGGCGCGCAGCATCTTCATTCTGCCGCCGTCGAAGGAAGAACTGGGCCGCCGCCTGCGCGGGCGCGGGCAGGATTCCGAAGAGGTGATCGCCAAACGCATGGCTCAGGCCGTGGCGGAAATGACGCATTACGCGGAGTACGATTACCTGATCGTGAACGATGATTTCGATCTGGCGCTGTCCGATCTGAAGACCATCATTCGCGCCGAACGCCTGCGTTTGGGCCGCCAGTTGCTGCGGCATGACGCTTTAATCAGCAAACTATTGGCAGACTGAAGGCAGTTTCAGTATCATGCCCAGTCTTTTCGTCACCTGTGGAGTAGCACAAATATGGCACGCGTAACTGTTCAAGACGCTGTAGAGAAAATTGGTAACCGTTTTGACCTGGTGTTGGTCGCTGCTCGTCGGGCGCGTCAGATCCAGACCGGCGGCAAAGATGCACTGGTTCCGGAAGAGAACGACAAGTACACCGTTATCGCCCTGCGCGAAATCGAAGAAGGCCTGATCACCAGCCAGATCCTCGACGTGCGTGAGCGCCAGGAACAGCAAGAGCAGGAAGCCGCAGAGATTCAAGCGGTTACCGCGATTGCTGAAGGTCGTCGTTAATTAGACTGCGAGTCCGCCTTGTACCTGTTTGAAAGCCTGAATCTGCTGATTCAACGTTACCTGCCCGAGGAGCAGATTAAGCGCCTCAAACAGGCATACCTCGTCGCGCGCGACGCGCACGAGGGCCAGACACGCTCCAGCGGTGAGCCCTACATTACTCACCCGGTCGCCGTGGCCTGCATCCTGGCGGAAATGCGTCTCGATCACGAGACGCTGATGGCGGCGTTGCTGCACGACGTCATCGAAGACACCCCAGCCACCTATCAAGATATGGAACAGCTGTTCGGCAAGAGCGTCGCCGAACTGGTTGAGGGCGTCTCCAAGCTCGACAAGCTGAAGTTCCAGGACAAGAAAGAAGCGCAGGCGGAAAACTTCCGCAAGATGATCATGGCGATGGTGCAGGATATCCGCGTCGTACTGATCAAGCTGGCCGACCGTACGCACAACATGCGCACCCTCGGTTCGCTGCGCCCCGACAAACGCCGACGCATCGCGCGTGAAACCCTGGAAATCTACAGCCCCCTCGCCCACCGTCTGGGTATTCATCACCTGAAAACCGAACTGGAAGAGCTGGGCTTCGAGGCGCTGTACCCAAACCGTTATCGCGTGATCAAGGAAGTGGTGAAAGCCGCGCGCGGCAACCGCAAAGAGATGATTCAAAAAATCCTCTCCGAGATCGAAGGGCGGCTGACCGAAGCCGGCATCGCCTGCCGCGTCAGCGGGCGGGAAAAACACCTCTACTCCATCTACCTCAAGATGCACCTGAAAGAACAGCGTTTCCATTCCATCATGGATATCTACGCGTTCCGGGTGATCGTAAAAGAGGTCGATACCTGCTACCGCGTGCTCGGCCAGGTGCACAGCCTGTACAAACCGCGCCCGGGGCGAGTGAAAGATTACATCGCCATTCCCAAGGCCAACGGCTATCAATCGCTGCATACCTCGCTGATCGGCCCGCACGGCGTGCCGGTCGAAGTGCAGATCCGCACCGAAGACATGGATCAGATGGCTGAGATGGGGGTGGCCGCGCACTGGGCTTACAAGGAAAGAGAACAGGGCGAAACCGGCACCACGGCGCAGATCCGCGCCCAGCGCTGGATGCAAAGCCTGCTGGAGCTGCAGCAAAGCGCCGGCAGTTCGTTTGAATTTATCGAGAGCGTCAAATCCGATCTGTTCCCGGATGAGATTTACGTTTTCACCCCGGAAGGCCGCATCGTCGAGCTGCCCGCCGGCGCCACGCCGGTCGACTTCGCCTATGCGGTGCATACCGATATCGGCCATGCCTGCGTCGGCGCGCGCGTCGATCGTCAGCCATACCCACTGTCGCAGTCGCTGACCAGCGGCCAGACCGTCGAGATCATCACCGCGCCGGGCGCACGGCCCAACGCCGCCTGGCTGAACTTCGTGGTCAGCTCGAAAGCGCGCGCCAAGATTCGCCAGATGCTGAAGAACCTCAAGCGCGACGACTCCGTCGGCCTCGGCCGCCGTCTGCTCAACCACGCGTTGGGCGGCAGCCGCAAGCTGGCCGAAATCCCGCAGGAAAACATTCAGCACGAGCTGGATCGCATGAAGCTGGCGACGCTGGACGATCTGCTGGCGGAAATCGGCCTCGGCAACGCCATGAGCGTAGTGGTGGCGAAGAACCTGCAGGGCGATCAGTCCAGCCTGGGCACCACCTCCGGCGTACGCAACCTGGCCATCAAGGGCGCCGACGGGGTGTTGATCACCTTCGCCAAGTGCTGCCGTCCGATTCCGGGCGACCCGATTATCGCTCACGTCAGCCCGGGCAAAGGGCTGGTGATCCACCATGAATCCTGCCGCAATATTCGCGGCTATCAGAAAGAGCCTGAGAAGTTCATGGCGGTCGAGTGGGATAAAGAGACCGAGCAGGAGTTCATCGCCGAGATCAAGGTGGATATGTTTAACCACCAGGGCGCGCTGGCCAACCTGACGGCGGCGATCAACGCGGCCGAATCCAATATTCAGAGCCTGAACACCGAAGAGAAAGACGGTCGGGTTTATAGCGCCTTTATCCGCTTGACCACCCGCGATCGCATCCATTTGGCAAACATTATGCGTAAAATCCGTATCATGCCGGATGTGATCAAAGTTAACCGCAACCGAAACTAGCGCTTATGAGTCCTGAACGCTATGCGCGGATTTGTGAAATGCTCGCGACCCGGCAGCCGGATTTGACGGTCTGCCTGGAGCAAGTGCACAAGCCGCATAACGTCTCCGCCATTATCCGCACCGCCGACGCCGTCGGTGTGCATCAGGTCCACGCCGTGTGGCCCACCACCCGCATGCGCACCCTGGTTTCCTCCGCCGCCGGCAGCAACAGCTGGGTCAGCGTCAAGACCCATCGTTCCATCGGCGACGCAGTCGGTCACCTGAAAGCGCAGGGCATGCAAATTCTGGCCACCAACCTGTCTGCGCGCGCGGTCGATTTCCGCGAGGTGGACTACACCCGGCCAACCTGCGTGCTGCTCGGCCAGGAAAAAACCGGCATCACCGAAGAAGCGCTGGCGCTCGCCGATCAAGACATCGTCATTCCGATGATCGGCATGGTGCAATCGCTCAACGTCTCCGTGGCTTCGGCGCTGATCCTGTATGAGGCGCAGCGCCAGCGGCAAAACGCCGGCCTGTATCGCCGCGACAACAGCATGCTGGACGAAGAAGAGCAGCAGCGTCTGCTGTTCGAAGGCGGCTATCCGGTGCTGGCCAACGTGGCCAAGCGCAAGGGGCTGCCGCGTCCGCAGATCGACGAACAGGGCCAGGTGGTCGCCAGCGCCGAATGGTGGGCGGCCATGCAGGCGACGGTGCGCAAATGAAAGGCCGCCTGCTGGATGCTGTCCCACTCACCACGCTTTCCGGGGTTGGCGCCAGCCAGGCGGGCAAACTGGCCAAGCTTGGCCTCGACACCATTCAGGATCTGCTGCTGCACCTGCCGCTGCGCTACGAAGACCGCACCCGCCTCTACCCGATCAACGATCTGCTGCCGGGCATCTACGCCACGGTAGAAGGGGAAGTGCTGCGCAGCGACATCAGCTTTGGCCGCCGCCGCATGCTGACCTGCCAGATCAGCGACGGCACCGGCATCCTCACCATGCGGTTCTTCAACTTCAACGCCGCAATGAAGAACAGCCTGGCCACCGGCCGCCGCGTGACCGCCTACGGCGAGATCAAACGCGGCAACCACGGCGCGGAGATCATCCATCCGGAATACCGTATTCAGGGCGAAACCAGCGAGGTTGAGCTGCAGGAGTCGCTGACGCCGGTCTACCCCACCACCGAGGGGGTGCGGCAGGCCACGCTGCGCAAGCTGACCGACCAGGCGCTGGAGCTGCTGGATACCTGCGCCATCGCCGAACTGCTGCCGCCGGAGCTGAGCGGCGGCCTGATGAGCCTGCCGCAGGCGCTGCACACCCTGCATCGCCCGCCGCCGGACATCCAGCTGGCGGATCTGGAGCTGGGCAAACACCCGGCGCAAAAGCGTCTGATCCTCGAAGAGCTGCTGGCGCATAATCTCAGCATGCTGGCGGTGCGCGCCGGCGCGCAGAGTTATCAGGCGCAGCCGCTGCTGCCGGACGATCGGCTGAAAAACCGTTTTCTCGCCCAGTTGCCGTTCTCGCCAACCGGCGCGCAAACGCGCGTGGTGGCCGACATCGAAGCCGATATGCAAAAAGACTTCCCGATGATGCGGCTGGTGCAGGGCGACGTCGGCTCCGGCAAAACGCTGGTGGCGGCGCTGGCGGCGCTGCGCGCCATCGCGCACGGTAAGCAGGTGGCGCTGATGGCGCCGACCGAGCTGCTGGCCGAACAGCATGCCAACAACTTCCGCCAGTGGTTCGAGCCGCTGGGGCTGGAGGTCGGCTGGCTGGCGGGCAAACAGAAAGGCAAGGCGCGCATCGCGCAGCAGGAAGCCATCGCCAGCGGCCAGGTGTCGATGGTGGTCGGCACCCACGCCATCTTCCAGGAGCAGGTTCAGTTCAACGGCCTGGCGCTGGTGATCATTGATGAGCAGCACCGCTTCGGGGTGCATCAGCGGCTGGCGCTGTGGGAGAAAGGCGAAGAACAGGGCTTCCACGCCCATCAGCTGATCATGACCGCCACGCCGATCCCGCGCACGCTGGCGATGACCGCCTATGCCGATCTCGATACCTCGGTTATCGACGAGCTGCCGCCGGGCCGTACGCCGGTGACCACCGTCGCCATTCCCGATACCCGCCGCGCCGACATCATTCAACGGGTGAAAAGCGCCTGTCTGGAAGAAGGACGGCAGGCTTACTGGGTGTGTACGCTGATCGAAGAGTCCGAGCTGCTGGAAGCGCAGGCGGCGGAAGCCACCTGGGAAGAATTGAAAGCCGCGCTGCCGGAGCTGAAGGTGGCGCTGGTGCACGGCCGCATGAAAGCGCAGGAAAAGCAGGCGGTGATGCAGGCGTTTAAACAGGGCGAGCTGCAGCTGTTGGTCGCCACCACGGTGATCGAGGTCGGCGTCGACGTGCCGAACGCCAGCCTGATGATCATCGAAAACCCGGAACGGCTGGGCCTGGCGCAGCTGCACCAGCTGCGCGGCCGCGTAGGGCGCGGCGCGGTGGCTTCACACTGCGTGCTGCTGTACAAAACGCCGCTGAGCAAAACCGCGCAAACGCGCCTGCAGGTGCTGCGCGACAGCAACGACGGCTTTGTCATCGCCCAGCGCGATCTGGAGATCCGCGGCCCGGGCGAGCTGCTCGGCACCCGCCAGACCGGCAGCGCCGAATTCAAGGTGGCGGACCTGTTGCGCGACCAGGCGATGATCCCCGAAGTGCAGCGCGTCGCTCGCCATCTCCATCAGCACTACCCGGAACACGCCCAGGCGCTGATCGAACGCTGGCTGCCAGAGAAGGCGCGCTACTCCAACGCATAAAAAAGGGCGCCGCAGGCGCCCTTTTCATGATGACTCGCGATATCACCCCACCGCCGGGAACACCGGCAACAGCAGATACAGCTTGATGACGATGGCGTTGGCGATATCGATAAAGAACGCCCCCACCATCGGCACCACCAGAAACGCCAGGTGCGACGGGCCGAAGCGATCGGTGATCGCTTGCATGTTGGCGATCGCCGTCGGCGTGGCGCCCATGCCGAAGCCGCAGTGGCCGGCGGCCAGCACCGCCGCATCGTAGTTCTTGCCCATCACCCGGTAGGTGACGAAGATCGCGTACAGCGCCATCACAAGCGTCTGTACGGCCAGGATCGCCAGCATCGGCAGCGCCAGCGAAGCCAGCTCCCACAGGCGCAGGCTCATCAACGCCATCGCCAGGAACAGCGACAGGCTGACGTTGCCCAGCACCGATACCGCCCGCTCGAACACGGTATAGAAACCGGTGAAGGCCAGCGTGTTGCTGAGGATCACCCCGACGAACAGCACGCAAACGAAGTTAGGCAGTTCAAACACCGTACCGCTCAGCAGACCGGCAATCAGTTGCCCCAGGCTCAAACAAATGGCGATCATGGCGATGGTTTCAATCATCACCAGCGAGGTGATCAGGCGGCCGCTTTCCGGCTTCTCGAAGCCGCTCGGCTGCACGCTGTCTTCCGGTGTGCCTTCCGGCGTAGAGGAGTGTTTAACCAGATAGCGCGCCACCGGGCCGCCGATCAGGCCGCCCAGCACCAGGCCGAAGGTGGCGCAGGCCATGGCGACTTCCGTCGCGTTTTCAAAGCCGTAGCGCTCGATGAACAGCTTGCTCCAGGCCGCCCCGGTGCCGTGGCCGCCCGACAGGGTGATCGAACCGGCGATCAGGCCCATCAACGGATCCAGCCCCAGCATTTTCGCCATGCCGATGCCGATGGCGTTCTGCACCAGCAGCAGCCCCAACACCACGAACAGGAATACCATCAGCGCTTTGCCGCCGGCGCGCAATCGCGCCAGGTTGGCGTTCAGGCCGATAGTGGCGAAGAAGGCCAGCATCAGCGGATCCTTCAACGACATGTCAAAGCTGATTTCCCAGTTGGCGAATTTTTTCAGGACTAACAGCAGGAGGGCCACCAGCAAACCGCCGGCGACGGGAGCGGGAATAGTATATTTTCGCAGCAGAGGAATGCTTCTGACGCACTTGCCCCCAAGGAGCAAAACCAGCGTCGCCGCGACTAACGTGCCATAAGTATCAAGATGAAACATCCAGGTACTCCATGTAAGGGAAAAGATCCAAATAAAAATAATAAGTTATAGAAAACCACGTAGTTTTTAAACTTGATGAGTGCAGGATTAGAAGTAAAAAACGCTGAGATGACAAGAAAAAATGAATGAAAATGCGACATAAACGGGAAAGTCGGCAACATAATATTTAGGCGCAACCGTTTGCTTTTGCGGGGCGGCGCATTAAAATGCCTGCTTTGCCGTATCTGGAAACGCCACACCATGAGCATGTCATCCTCCGAGCTTGATGCCGCACGCCAAACCGCCTCTGAACCCCGCGCCAGCGAACTGATTTATCGCCTCGAAGACCGCCCGCCGCTGCCGCAAACGCTGTTTGCCGCCGGCCAGCACCTGTTGGCGATGTTCGTTGCGGTGATCACTCCGGCGCTGCTGATCTGCCAGGCGCTGGGTCTGCCGGCGCAGGATACCCAACACATCATCAGCATGTCGCTGTTCGCTTCCGGTCTGGCTTCCATTCTGCAAATCAAAACCTGGGGGCCGGTGGGCTCCGGGCTGCTGTCGATTCAGGGCACCAGCTTCAACTTCGTTTCGCCATTGATCATGGGCGGCCTGGCGCTGAAAAACGGCGGCGCCGACGTGCCGACCATGATGGCCGCGCTGTTCGGCACCCTGATGGTCGCCTCCTGCATCGAAATTTTGCTGTCGCGCGTGCTGCATCTGGCGCGCCGCATCATCACCCCGCTGGTTTCCGGCATCGTGGTGATGATCATCGGCCTATCGCTGATTCAGGTCGGCCTGACCTCGATCGGCGGCGGCTATGCCGCGATGAACGACCACAGCTTCGGCTCGCCGAAAAACCTACTGCTGGCCGGCGCGGTGCTGGCGGTCATCATCCTGCTGAACCGCCAGCGCAACCCTTACCTGCGCGTCGCTTCGCTGGTGATCGCCATGGCGGTCGGCTACCTGCTGGCCTGGGCGATGGACATGTTGCCCGCCGACGCTCCGGCGGCGCCGACGGCGGCGATTACCATTCCAACGCCGCTCTATTACGGCCTGGGCTTCGACTGGAACCTGTTGCTGCCGCTGATGCTGATCTTTATGGTCACCTCGCTGGAAACCATCGGCGACATCACCGCCACCTCTGACGTCTCCGAACAGCCGGTCAGCGGGCCGCTGTACATGAAGCGTCTGAAGGGGGGCGTACTGGCCAACGGCCTGAACTCGATGCTGTCGGCGGTGTTCAACACCTTCCCCAACTCCTGCTTCGGCCAGAACAACGGCGTGATCCAGCTGACCGGCGTCGCCAGCCGCTACGTCGGCTTCGTGGTGGCGCTGATGCTGATCGCGCTGGGGCTGTTCCCGGCGGTGGCCGGCTTCGTGCAGCACATCCCCGAGCCGGTACTGGGCGGCGCGACCATCGTGATGTTCGGCACCATCGCCGCCTCCGGCGTGCGCATCGTATCGCGCGAACGCCTGAACCGGCGCGCCATCATGATCATGGCGCTGTCGCTGGCCGTCGGCATGGGCGTCTCCCAGCAGCCGCTGATCCTGCAGTTCGCGCCGGACTGGCTGAAAACCCTGCTCTCTTCCGGTATCGCCGCCGGCGGCATTACCGCCATCGTGCTGAACCTGGTGTTCCCGCAGGAACACGAGAAAAAGTAACCCGCCCATTGACGTTCAAACGGCCGCTTGCGGCCGTTTTTTATTGTCTATCAGACCATTGCCCTTGAGATGCCCGGCCAATTGCGGCATAAACAGGGTATCTTTTTTGACCGATGCGGATGTAGACGATGAAATTTATCGGAAAGCTGTTGCTGACGTTGCTGCTGCTGATCGTGCTGGCGGTGGTGGTGCTGTATCTGGTGGGGCAAACCCGCTGGGCGGCAGGCCGTCTGAGCGCCTGGATCAGCGACAACAGCGAATACCGCCTGTCGATAGGAAAAATCACCCACTCGTGGAATCAGCCGGGCCAGATCGGTCTGGAAGACGTGCAGCTGGCGCGCAGCGGCCAACCACAGGCGCTGGTCGCCAAACGCGTCGATCTCGGCCTCAGCCTGCGCCAAATCACCGAACCGCGCTATTTTTACAGCGTCACGCTGCGCGACGGCACGCTGAACGTGCAGCCACAGGCTGCTGCGCTGCCCGTACAGGCCGACGTGCTGCAACTGAGCAACATGGCGCTGCAGTCCAACGATAGCGAGTGGCAGCTCAACGCGCAGCAGGTCAATGCCGGCATCACGCCGTGGCGCCCGCTGGCCGGGCATCTGCTGGGGGACAACAACCAGTTCCAGTTCAGCGCCGGTTCGATGACGCTGAACGGCATCCCCGCCTCGAAGGTGTTGGTGCAGGGGGAGCAAAAACAGGGCCAGTTGCTGTTGAACAACTTCGGCGCCGATCTGGCGCAGGGCGACCTGACCGGCGTGGCCAGCCGCGCCACCGACGGCAGCTGGCAGGTGGATCGCCTGCGGCTGAGCGGCGTGCGCATGCAGACCCCGATGACGTTGGCGGAATTCATGCGGCGCTTCACCGCTCTGCCGCCGGTCACCCTCAAGCGTTTCGATCTGATCGATGCGCGCCTGGAAGGCAAGGCGTGGGCGGTTAACGATCTCGACCTGTCGCTGCAAAACGTCAGCGTCGAAAAAGGCGACTGGCGCAGTGAAGACGGCTCGCTCAACGTCAACGCCGGCGACGTGGTCAACGGCGGTTTCCACCTGATCGATCCGATCGCCACCCTGCGGCTCTCCTCCGCCGGCATCGCCATTCAGCAGTTCACCACCCGCTGGGAAGGCGGGCTGCTGCGCACCTCCGGCAACTGGCTGCGCGCCGGCAAACGCCTGCAGCTGGATGAAGTGGCCATGGCGGCGCTGGAGTACACCCTGCCTATCGACTGGCGCGAGCTGTGGCTGAAACCGCTGCCGGACTGGCTGGCGGAGGTGTATGTCACCAAGCTGACCACCAACCGCAATCTGATTATCGATATCAACCCGGCATTCCCGTTCCAGATCACCGCGCTGGACGGTTACGGCAGCAACCTGCTGCTGGCGCGCGACCACCAGTGGGGCATTTGGTCCGGTTCGCTGAACCTGAACGGCAGCGAGGCCACCTTCAACAAAATCGACGTGCGGCGCCCTTCGCTGGCGCTGAACGCCGACGCCAACCAGATCGCCGTCACCGAGCTCAGCGCCTTTATGCCCAATGGGTTGCTTGAGGCCAAAGCGACCGTCGATCAGCTGCCGGGCAAGCCGTTCCAGCTGACGCTGCACGGCCGTTCGGTACCGATCAACACCTTGCAGCAATGGGGATGGCAGCCGGTGCCGCTGACGGGAGATGGCAACCTCGAGCTGCAGTTGAAAGGGCTGCTGAACAGCGACGGGCCGTTCAAGGCCTCATTGAAAGGCAATCTGCAGGCCACCGCCGGCGACGGCCAAGCGGTGAACCAACAACTGCCGTAGTGCACTGCGCGGCCCGCCCTCAGGGCAGGGCCGCCGCCTTACTCCTCCAGCGCTTCAGAGCCGCCCTGATCCAACGGTACATCCGGCTCGGCCGGCAACACCATATAGGTGCCTTCGAACACTGCGCCCTTGTCCTCGTCACCGAACAGATGCACTTCGGCGTGTACGCGCGCGCGGCGGCCACGCGCCAGACGCGCCAAATCGCCGCTCAGCGAGCCGAGATCCGCCACCGCCCGCGGCCTGCCGGTAATCGGTTTGCTGTAGCGAATGTGCGCGTCCGCCAGAATGATGGTGCCGCCCAAATGGCGCTCGCGCAGCAGCAGCCAAATCAGCCCCCAGGCGGTCAGCGTCGCCAGTGAGAACAGGCTGCCGGCAAACAGCGTATGGTGCGGATTCTGATTGCCGATCTCCGGCATGGTGGTGACGAAGCGCTGGCCGGTGTATTGGCTGATGCGCACGCCCATCTTTTCGCTCAGCGGGATGTGTTCATACCAGGCCTGCTGCAATTGGCCGCACCAGTCGGGGCGATGCAGAATATCGTCCAGCGTCGCCACCGGTTTGATCATCAAAAAATGACGGATCGGGGTGGTCTGCGGCGCGGTGATCTCGCCCTGATTGACGAAGCCCAGTTTGGCGAAGAAATCCACCGCGTCTTCACGGGCGCTGCACACCACCCGCTTCACGCCTTCCTGCCGCGCGACCGACTCCAGCGTCATCGCCACCAGCGTCCCCAGCCCTTTATCCTGCAGCGTCGGATCTACCGCCAGAAAACGGATCGCCGCCTCGTTGTCGGCATTGATGTACAGCCGCCCGATGGCGACGATTTTACCGGCCTCGTCCACCACCATTTGGTGATGGGCCATGGCGTCATAGGCATCCTTTTCCGAACCCACCGGCTGGTGCAGCGGCTTGCGCAGCATTTCCCAGCGAAACTGGTAATACTCCTTCAGTTCTTGCTCTGTTACGGGTACTCGTAGGTGATACATAGACGCCTGTTCTCCGAATGCTTAGACCTGTAGCCAGAATGTCACCGGACCATCGTTGACCAGCGCCACCTGCATGTCGGCGGCGAACTCGCCGGTCTGGGTCTCTACGCCGCGTTCGCGGCACTGGCCAACAAAATATTGATACAACCGATCGGCGACCAAAGGCGCGGCGCCGCGCGAGAAGCTGGGCCGCATGCCCTTCTGGGTGTCCGCCGCCAGGGTGAACTGCGAAACGACCAGCACGCTGCCCCCGGCCTGCTGGACGTTGAGATTCATCTTGTCGTTCTCGTCGCCGAAAATGCGGTATCCCAATACGCGTTCGCACAGGCGCTGCGCTTTTTGCTCGTTATCGCCCTGCTCCACGCCCAATAACACTAACAAACCGGGGCCAATCTTGCCTACCGTCTCGCCACCCACCGTGACGCTGGCGTTTAACACCCGTTGAATCAACGCAATCATTCCTGCTGCCCTTCTGGTTTTGGTTCCTGTTGCTCCGCCTTCTGCCGGCGGTAGTCGCGGTATTCGCCGATGGTCACGGTGATTTCCGCGCCGAGTAACACGATACACCAGCTCCAGTAGACCCACAGGAATAAAATCGGGATCACCGCCAGCACGCCGTAAATCAGCTGATAGGAGGGGAACATGGTGACGTACAGCGCGAATCCCTTCTTGCCCAGCTCGAACAGCAATCCGGCCACCACCGCGCCAATCAGCGCGTCTTTGGGCGGCACGCGCACCGTCGGCACGATGCAATACAGCAGCCAGAAGGAGGTGCACGACAAAATCAGCGGAAAGATGCGCAGCACCTGATCCACCAGGCCGTTGACGCCGGTCTGTGCCAGCCAGTTGAGCGACAGCAGGTAGGAACTGATGGCCATGCTGGCGCCCACCAGCAGCGGCCCCAGCGTCAGCACCATCCAGTACACGGCGAAGGAGAAGACGATCGGCCGTTTGTTCTTGCTGCGCCAGATGGTGTTCAGTACGCTGTCCACCGAGGAGATCAACAGCAACGCGGTAACGATCAGCCCGCAGGTGCCGACGGCGGTCATCTTGTTGGAGTTGGCGACGAACTGTTCCAGGTAGTTCTGGATCACGTTGCCGGCGGCCGGCACGAAATTGGAAAAGATGAAGCTCTTCAGCTGTTCGCTGATGTCGGAAAACATCGGGAAAGCGGCGAAGAGGGCGAACACCACGGTGACCAGCGGCACCAGCGACAGCAGGGAAACGTAGGCGAGATGGCCCGCCAACATCGTCAGGCCATCGTGGTCGATGCGTTGGTACAGCAGCCGTCCGAAGGTGACGCTTGGCTTAATCGCAGAAGGCAGCTTCTTGCGGCGGAAAAACGACATGGTCACTCCTTGATGTCCGTTGATACGCCTTAAGCTTAACGCGCCCTGCGCTCATTGAGCAAAATAGGCCGGCACCACGTCGCGATCGGTGACGTGCACCGTCTTGATCCCCAGCGCCTGCGCGGCGAGGACGTTCGCCGGGTGATCGTCAAAGAACACCGCGTCGGCGGCGGCGGTGTTTTCCGCAGCCAGCACATGCCGGTAGATGTCAGCTTCAGGTTTGCGCATGCCGAGATCTTGCGACAAATAGAGATGATCGGCGGCGGCGGCCACTTCTGGGTAATGCTGCGGCCAGTAATTGCAGTGCAGACGGTTGGTGTTCGACAGCACCACCACCCGGTGACCTTCGTTGCGCAGGCGCTGCATGATGTCGATCACCTCCGGGCGCAGCGCGACGAATACCGCCTGCCAACCGGTGGCGAACTGCTCAAAGCTGAGCGCGATGCCCATTTCATCGCACAGTTTGCCGGCGAAGTCTTCGTCGCTGATTTCACCGCGCTCATGCTGCTGGAACACCTCACCCATGGTGAAACGATCGGACAACACCGCCAACGGCGTGCCGCTCAAATTGCTCCACACGCCCAGCACACGCTTGAAATCGATATCGACGATCACATTACCTAAATCAAAGATATACAGCATAGTCCTCTCCTGATGGGCCGGTGAGATTTCACTGTAGCGGGAAAAGGAACAGCTGAACAGGGAGCGAAAGGAAAAGCGCATAGCGCGCCGCACAAACGGGGAACAACAGAGGAAAAAACTCAGGGCGCGAGAGCCGCGCCCTAAGCATGAGACACTCAATCAGCGATTAAGCGTCTTTTGGACCGCGGCTGGCACGCTTACGATCGTTTTCCGTCAGGTGACGCTTACGGATACGGATCGAGGTTGGCGTCACTTCTACCAGTTCGTCGTCATCGATGAACTCCAGAGCTTGCTCCAGGGTCATTTTGATGGCCGGAACCAGGGTAGTCGCTTCGTCGGTACCGGAAGCACGCATGTTGGTCAGCTTCTTACCAGTCAGGCAGTTTACGGTCAGGTCGTTGGAACGTGAATGAATACCGATGATCTGGCCTTCATACACTTCCGCACCGTGGCCCAGGAACAGCTTGCCGCGATCCTGCAGGCCGAACAGCGCGAACGCGACCGCTTTGCCCTGGCCGTTGGAGATCAGCACGCCGTTCTGACGCTGGCCCACTTCGCCCGGACGCACATCGTCGTAGTGGCTGAAGGTGGAGTACAGCAGACCGGTACCCGAAGTCATGGTCATGAATTCGTTACGGAAGCCGATAAGACCGCGGCTTGGGATCACGTAGTCGAGACGCACGCGGCCCTTACCGTCCGGATCCATGTTTTTCAGGTCGGCTTTACGCTCACCCATCGCCTGCATCACGGAACCCTGATGCTGTTCTTCGATATCCAGCGTCACGTTCTCGAATGGCTCCTGCTTACGGCCATCGATTTCGCGGAAGATAACTTTCGGACGGGAAACCGCCAGCTCGAAACCTTCACGGCGCATGTTTTCGATCAGCACCGACAGGTGCAGCTCGCCACGACCGGATACGCGGAAGGCGTCCGCATCGTCGGTTTCTTCAACGCGCAGCGCCACGTTGTGCACCAGCTCTTTGTTCAGACGGTCAAGGATCTGACGCGACGTCACGTACTTACCTTCTTTACCGCAGAACGGCGAGGTGTTGACGTTGAAGAACATGGTTACGGTCGGTTCGTCGACGGACAGCGCCGGCAGCGCTTCTACGGCGTTGGTGTCGCAGATGGTGTCGGAGATGTTCAGCTCGCCCAGGCCGGTGATGGCGATGATGTCGCCCGCTTCCGCCAGGGTGCTGTCGATACGCTCCAGACCCAGGTGACCCAGCACTTTACCCACTTTACCGTTGCGAGTTTTACCTTCGCTGTCGATGATGGTGACCTGCTGGTTCGGCTTCACTTTCCCGCGCTTGATGCGGCCGATGCCGATAACGCCCAGGTAGTTGTTGTAGTCCAACTGGGAGATCTGCATCTGGAATGGCGCTTCCAGCTCAACCTGCGGTGCAGACACGTGGTCGACGATAGCCTGATACAGCGGGGTCATGTCTTCTGCCATGTCGGTGTGGTCGACGCCGGCGATGCCGTTCAGCGCAGAAGCGTAGATGATCGGGAAGTCGAGCTGCTCGTCGGTCGCGTCGAGGTTCACGAACAGGTCGAACACCTGATCCACAACCCAGTCAGGGCGCGCGCCAGGGCGGTCAACCTTGTTGATTACCACGATCGGCTTCAGACCGTTGGCGAACGCCTTTTTGGTCACGAAGCGGGTTTGCGGCATAGGGCCATCCATTGCATCCACAACCAGCAGCACCGAGTCAACCATCGACATCACGCGCTCTACCTCACCGCCGAAGTCGGCGTGTCCTGGGGTATCCACGATGTTGATGCGGTAACCATTCCAATTAATGGCGGTGTTTTTTGCGAGGATGGTAATCCCACGCTCTTTCTCCAAATCGTTGGAGTCCATTACGCGTTCGGTGGCTTCCGCACGCTCTCCGAAAGTACCGGATTGTTGCAGCAGCTTGTCAACCAGGGTGGTTTTACCATGGTCAACGTGGGCAATAATGGCGATGTTACGCAAATTTTCGATCACAGCTTTGCCTCGGGCATTAGAAATAGCGCGCTATTGTACACGTATTAAGCGAGGGACTAAACAAGATCACAACCATCTCCTATAAACAACCGCGTACCGGTCAGTTTGTGATCCCTTTCACGGTGCAAAAAGCCGCAATCGTTGCACTTTTGCACCATTTCAGTGCCCACCCCCACCCTTATTGCACCATAACAGTGCAAATTATCACTGATGGTGCATACTGTGTCTGGGTAAAACCCGCGCAGAAAGGCGATGAAAGCCTTTTTAAAAAGTTGGCACGCTTTTCGCTTTAGTCTTTTCAAGGCGAAAAAAAGCCAGTTCCACAGATTCGTTCCACGACGACGACAATGATAAACCGGGAGAGTTAAGTATGTCCGCTGAACACGTTTTGACGATGCTGAATGAGCATGAAGTGAAATTCGTAGACCTGCGTTTCACTGACACCAAGGGTAAGGAACAGCACGTGACTATCCCGGCTCATCAGGTAAACGCCGACTTCTTCGAAGAAGGCAAAATGTTTGACGGCTCCTCTATCGGTGGTTGGAAGGGCATCAACGAATCTGACATGGTACTGATGCCGGATGCCAGCACGGCGGTTCTGGATCCGTTCTTCGAAGAACCTACGCTGATCATTCGCTGCGACATTCTCGAGCCGGGCACAATGCAAGGCTACGATCGCGACCCGCGCTCCATCTCCAAACGCGCCGAAGACTTCCTGCGCTCCTCCGGCATCGCGGACACCGTGCTGTTCGGGCCAGAGCCTGAGTTCTTCCTGTTCGACGACATCCGCTTCGGCAGCAGCATCCGCGGTTCCCACGTGGCCATCGACGACATCGAAGGCGCCTGGAACTCCGGTACCCAATACGACGGCGGCAACAAAGGCCACCGTCCGGCGGTGAAAGGCGGTTATTTCCCGGTTCCACCGGTCGACTCTTCGCAGGATTTGCGTTCCACCATGTGTCTGACCATGGAAGAGATGGGCCTGGTGGTTGAAGCGCACCACCACGAAGTGGCGACCGCCGGTCAGAACGAAGTGGCGACCCGCTTCAACACCATGACCAAGAAAGCCGACGAAATTCAGATCTACAAGTACGTGGTGCACAACGTGGCGCACGCCTTCGGTAAAACCGCGACCTTCATGCCGAAACCCATGTTCGGCGACAACGGTTCCGGCATGCACTGCCACATGTCGCTGTCCAAGAACGGCACCAACCTGTTTGCCGGCGACAAATACGGCGGCCTGTCTGAAACCGCGCTGTTCTACATCGGCGGCATCATCAAGCACGCCAAGGCGATCAACGCGTTGGCAAACCCGACCACCAACTCGTACAAACGTCTGGTGCCGGGCTACGAAGCGCCGGTGATGCTGGCCTACTCCGCCCGTAACCGCTCCGCGTCCATCCGCATCCCGGTGGTCGCCAGCCCGAAAGCGCGCCGCATCGAAGCCCGCTTCCCGGATCCGGCGGCTAACCCATACCTGTGCTTCGCCGCACTGCTGATGGCCGGCCTGGACGGCATCATCAACAAGATCCACCCTGGCGACGCCATGGACAAAAACCTGTACGACCTGCCGCCGGAAGAAGAAGCCGAGATCCCAAAAGTGGCCGGCTCGCTGGACGAGGCGATGGCCGCGCTGAACGAAGACCGCGAGTTCCTGACCCGCGGCGGCGTGTTCACCGACGATGCGATCGATGCCTACATCGAACTGCGCAAAGAAGAGATGGACCGCGTTCGCATGACGCCACACCCGGTCGAGTTCGAACTGTACTACAGCGTCTAAGCCCTACCCGCGCCGTCTGCAAAGGCGGACGGCGCCCACAATTTTTGTTATCGCTTTTTTGTTGCCGTGGAAACTTTCAGCCCATCTTCGGATGGGTTTTTTTCTCCACCGTATTTTCTGCAAAACTATTCCATACCGCGCCGATCCCGGATGGAGTAGGATAGATGCACTAAAAAGGTGCAGGAGTCTGCTGTATGGCAACTGGCAAGCTGCCCGATGCTGGGCAGATCCTCAATTCACTCATCAACAGCATCCTGCTGTTGGATGACTCACTGGCGGTTCACTACGCCAACCCTGCGGCACAGCAGCTGCTGGCGCAAAGCTCCCGTAAGCTGTTCGGCACGCCGCTGCCCGATCTGCTCGGCTATTTTTCGCTGAACGTCTCTCTGATGCGTGAAAGCCTGCGCGCCGGTCAGGGCTTCACCGACAACGAAGTGACCCTGGTGGTCGATGGCCGCGCGCATATTCTTTCCCTGACCGCTCAGGCGCTGCCGGAAGGCTATATCCTGGTCGAGCTGGCGCCGATGGACAATCAGCGCCGCCTGAGCCAGGAACAGCTGCAGCATGCCCAACAGGTGGCCGCCCGCGATCTGGTACGCGGTTTGGCGCACGAGATTAAAAACCCGCTGGGCGGCCTGCGCGGCGCGGCACAGCTGCTGGCCAAAGCGCTGCCCGATCCGGCGCTGACCGAATACACCAAGGTGATCATTGAGCAGGCCGATCGGCTGCGCAATCTGGTGGATCGTCTGCTCGGGCCGCAGCGCCCCGGTCAGCACATCACCCAGAGCATCCATCAGGTCGCGGAGCGCGTCTGCCAGCTGGTGTCGCTGGAAATGCCGGATAACGTCACGCTGGTGCGCGACTACGATCCCAGCCTGCCGGAAATGGCCCACGACCCGGATCAGATAGAACAGGTGCTGCTGAACATCACCCGCAATGCGCTGCAGGCCTTGGGCGAGGCGGGCGGCACCATTACGCTGCGCACCCGCACCGCGTTTCAGATAACGTTGCACGGCACCCGCTATCGCCTGGCGGCGCGTATCGATGTCGAAGATGACGGCCCCGGCGTGCCGGCGCAGCTGCAGGACACGCTGTTCTACCCGATGGTCAGCGGCCGTGAAGGCGGTACCGGCCTGGGATTATCCATCGCCCGCAATCTGATCGATCAGCATTGCGGAAAAATTGAGTTCAACAGTTGGCCAGGTCATACCGAATTCTCGGTCTACCTGCCCATTCGTCAGTGAGGTTTGCAATGCAACGAGGGATAGTCTGGATCGTCGATGACGATAGCTCCATCCGCTGGGTGCTTGAGCGCGCGCTCACCGGCGCGGGCATGAGCTGCGCCACCTTCGAAGGCGGCAATGACGTGCTGGAAGCCTTGGCCACGCAAACTCCCGACGTGTTGCTGTCCGATATCCGTATGCCGGGTATCGATGGTCTGGCGCTGCTCAAGCAGATCAAACAGCGCCACCCGATGCTGCCGGTGATCATCATGACCGCGCATTCGGATTTGGATGCGGCCGTCAGCGCCTATCAGCAAGGGGCCTTCGACTACCTGCCGAAACCGTTCGACATCGACGAAGCGGTGGCGCTGGTCGAGCGCGCCATCAGCCATTATCAAGAGCAGCAGCAGCCGGTGCGCAGCCAGCCGGCCAGCGATCCGGCGGCGGACATCATCGGCGAAGCGCCGGCGATGCAGGACGTGTTTCGCATCATCGGCCGGCTGTCGCGTTCGTCGATCAGCGTGCTGATCAACGGCGAATCCGGCACCGGCAAGGAACTGGTGGCACATGCGCTGCACCGCCACAGCCCGCGCGCCAAGTCGCCGTTCATCGCCCTGAACATGGCCGCTATTCCCAAGGATCTGATTGAGTCCGAGCTGTTCGGCCACGAGAAAGGCGCCTTCACCGGCGCGAACCAAATCCGTCAGGGGCGCTTTGAACAGGCCGACGGCGGCACGCTGTTCCTCGACGAGATCGGCGATATGCCGCTCGACGTGCAAACGCGCCTGCTGCGGGTGCTGGCGGACGGCCAGTTCTACCGGGTCGGCGGCTATGCGCCGGTGAAGGTCGACGTGCGCATCATCGCCGCCACGCACCAGAACCTGGAATTACGGGTACAGGAAGGCAAGTTCCGCGAGGATCTGTTCCACCGCCTGAACGTGATCCGCGTACACCTGCCGCCGCTGCGCGAGCGCCGGGAAGACATCCCGCGGCTGGCGCGCCACTTCCTGCAGATCGCCGCCAAGGAGCTGGGCGTAGAGGCCAAGAACCTGCATCCGGAAACCGAAACCGCGCTGACCCGCCTGCCCTGGCCGGGGAACGTGCGCCAGCTGGAGAATACCTGCCGCTGGCTGACGGTGATGGCCGCCGGGCAAGAGGTGCTGATTCAGGATCTGCCGAGCGAACTGTTCGAAACCGCCGCGCCGGAGAGCCCCAGCCACAGCCTGCCGGACAGTTGGGCCACGCTGCTGGCGCAGTGGGCCGATCGCGCGCTGCGTTCCGGTCATCAAAATCTGCTGTCGGAAGCGCAGCCGGAGATGGAGCGTACACTGCTCACCACCGCCTTGCGTCACACCCAGGGGCACAAACAGGAAGCCGCACGCCTGCTGGGCTGGGGCCGCAATACCCTGACCCGCAAGCTCAAAGAACTGGGCATGGAATAGGCGCTTAGGTTGATGATAAAAAACGCAGCCCGGCGCACAAAAAAACGCCAACCGCAGACTTTACAGCCGGTGCGGGCGCAGTATGATCGTGTCGCACACTCTGGAGGTTGACGATGCTGGACTCATTCATCGTGTTCATTTCTCAGGGCGCGGAGCTGGGCTCCGCCGCCAGCCACACCCCGCAGGCGGCGGTCGCCGCGGTGTTGTGCGCCGCGCTGATTAACTTCTTCAGTTAAAAAAACAGCCGCATCAGCGGCTGTTTTTTCATCCTCAGATCACCCGAGAGAACTGCTGGCTGCGCGCCTGTTGCCGCAGATAACGGTCGAAGCACATGCAGATATTGCGGATCAGCAACCGCCCGCGCGGCGTGACGCGAATGCCTTGCTCGTCGCGCTCCACCAGCCCATCGCGTTCAAACGGCGCCAGCAGCTGCAGGTCTTCGGCGAAGTAAGCGGTGAAATCGATGCCGTATTGCCGTTCAAGCGGCTGATACGCCAACCGGAAGTTGCAGATCAACGTTTTGATCAGATCGCGCCGCAGGCAATCGTCGTCCGTCAGCGCCAACCCGCGCCACAGGGCGTTGCCCTGCGCCGGTACGCTCTCATAGTAACGCTTCAGCTCTTTCTGGTTCTGCGCATAGCTGTCGCCGAGCATGCTGATGGCCGACACGCCCAACCCCAGCAGATCGCTGTCGCCCTGGGTGGTGTAGCCCTGGAAATTGCGGTGCAGCTTGCCTTCGCGTTGCGCAATCGCCAGCTCATCGTCCGGGCGTGCAAAGTGATCCATGCCGATAAACTGATAGCCGGCGTCAGTCAGGAACGCGATGCTCTGCTGCAGGATATCCAGCTTCTGCTGCGCGCTGGGCAGATCGGCGTCTTTGATTTTGCGCTGGGCGGCGAATAAATTCGGCATATGCGCGTAGTTGAACACGCTGAGGCGATCGGGATTCAGTTCAGCCACCCGCTGCAGCGTGAAGGCGAAGCTTTCCGGCGTCTGTTTCGGCAGGCCGTAGATCAGATCGATATTGGTCGAGCGGAAGCCCAACGCTTTGGCCCGCTCGATCAGGGCGAAGATAAAGGCTTCATCCTGCTCGCGGTTGACCAACGCCTGCACCTGCTTGTTGAAATCCTGCACCCCCATGCTCAGGCGGTTAAAGCCTTCGGCGCGTAAATGATCGAGCACATCCAGCGCTATCTCGCGCGGATCGACTTCGATCGACATCTCCGCATCGGGCAGAAAATCAAAATGTTCGCGCAGCAGCGCCACCAGCCGGCTGATTTGCGCCTTGTCCAGGTAGGTTGGCGTACCGCCGCCCCAGTGCATCTGGCCAACCTTGCGGCCGGCGAACAGCGGCGCACGGCTGGCGATCTCTTGCGCCAGGACATTCAGGTATTCATCGGCCTTGTGCGTCTGACGCGTCACCAGTTTGTTGCAGCCGCAGAAGTAGCACAGCTTATGGCAGAAAGGGATATGCACGTACAGCGACAGCGGGCGCTCAGGGTAGCGCGCCGCGGCGCGTTGAAACGCCGCTTCGTCGTAGCGCTGGTTAAACTCCAGCGCCGTGGGGTATGAGGTATAACGCGGCCCTGAGTAGTTATATTTTTGGATCAGGGCCAAATCCCAGACAATCGTCTGCTCTGACATGCTCACTCCTTCCGATATCTTTTTCTACCGGGCCGGGAGAGAGGCGGTTGTCTGCGCTGTCTGGCCACGGAAGCGCTGCGAAAACGCGCTTTGCGCTTAGACAGCCGCCATAGTTTACCGAATAACCACAGCAGATAACACATCAAGAGTAGGGCTATTGTCGGGATCAGCCACATGGCGCGTTAAAAAGCGTCCTTCGGGTTGCCGCCTTTCAGCAGCTTCAGAATATCTTCCTGCTTCTCCTCTTCTTCCTCGTCGTCTTCATCGCCCAGCTCGATGCCCAGCACGTCCATCAGCACATCGATGCGATCCAGCGTCTTGTCGACATACGCCTGCTCTTGCGCGTTCAGCGTTTCGCCATCGTCGATGCGATCCAGCAGCGCGTTCAGACGTTCGTCATTTTCCAGCTTCGCCAGCTCTTCTTCCGGCGACAGGCGCGGTTTCGCTTCGGCCTTTGGCTTCGGCTGCGGTTTGGCCTTCACTTTGGTTTCGTCGACCACCAGCGCAACCGGCACTTTACTGCCGATACGCGGATCTTTGGCTTCCGCCGCCGATTTGTTTTTCTGGCTGCCGGACTCGACCTGAGTGCGCGAACCGGAAGCGTGGCCGCGGCGTTTTTTCAGGCGTTTGCGCTCACGCGCTTCCTGATCGAGCTCCATACGGCTTTTCTTTTTCGTTTTTGACTTCGCCGCGCTGCCGCGAGGTGCTTTTGATGGCTGGTTCATAGCGTGTGCTCTTAGGTATGTAGATTCAGTATAGAATTGCGGCGGAATCTAGCAGAAAGCGGACAAAGAAAAAAGGCGGCAGGTTAAACCTGCCGCCTATTTCGCACCTTCTTGCGAAGGGTATTCCTGTTACGCGCTCCTTGCGTACATGCAACATCCCGGTTTTTCCTTCTGCTATAACCGCATTCCCTGCCACTACGTCCTTCATCCTGAAAGGAAAATCGTCCATGGCGCAATCCATTCGCATCCGCTCTTCCCGAGCGCGCTTCCTGCGGGCATCCAAACTGCCGATACTTCACCATCCAATGTGCCTGCCGCCTATTCCGGTGCGAAAGGGTCACTTCCTTTTGCGTTCATCCTGGCACTCATTGCACGCCCTGTGCATTCCCTGAGATTTGTCATCCTTCCCGGATGTTCCCTAATCCTGCGCAACCCTGCGTTAACGAGTACTTTACGTTATTGTTGCGAAGGCTCAAGGCACCGGAGGCCGATTTGACTGACATTTCCACACAACGAAAAAACAACACATTGTTTTAAAAAAAGAAAAATAAATATCGCTTTCGAATAAAGCGACATTACCCGCGATTCGAATGGCAAATGTCTCACAACGTACGAGCAGCTTAACCGTCGTTTTATCGCGCCCCGCCGCTTAAAAACGGAGAAACACGCCATTTTTACCGCTGATGCAGTTATAATCGCCAACCAGTTAGCCATCCTCACGGAGACGAAAAATTTTGACCAGCAAGAACTACAACTATCATGTGACCCATTTCGTCACCAGCGCACCCGATATTCGCCATCTTCCGGGGGATGCAGGAATTGAAGTCGCCTTTGCCGGCCGTTCCAACGCCGGTAAATCCAGCGCTCTGAATACACTGACCAACCAAAAAAGCCTGGCGCGCACCAGTAAGACGCCGGGGCGCACCCAGCTGATTAACCTGTTCGAAGTGGAAGACGGCATTCGTCTGGTTGACCTGCCGGGTTATGGCTACGCCGAAGTGCCGGAAGAAATGAAGCGCAAATGGCAACGCGCGCTGGGCGAATACCTGCAGATGCGCAACAGCCTGAAAGGGCTGGTGGTGCTAATGGATATCCGCCATCCGCTGAAAGATCTCGACCAGCAGATGATCCAGTGGGCGGTCGACGTCGGCACGCCGGTGCTGGTGTTGCTGACCAAGGCCGACAAGCTGGCCTCCGGTGCACGCAAGGCACAGCTCAACACGGTGCGTGAAGCGGTGCTGCCGTTTATGGGGGATATCCAGGTCGAAGCCTTCTCATCGCTGAAAAAGATCGGCGTCGACAAGCTGCGCCAGAAGCTGGACACCTGGTTTAACGAGATCCCGCCGGAAGTGCTGCCGGAAGAAGACATCGGCGAATAAGCCCTGATCGCACGTTTGAGCCGATGCCTCGCCGCATCGGCTTTTTTATGCCCGCAGATCGGCCGCAGGCGGGATTTTTCGTTATCTAATTACATTTTTGAAATAAAGCCATCATAAAGACTTATCGCCAAAACGGGCTTGTTTCGCCGAATTACGCGGATTGAGGGAGCGGAAGTTGAAATGAAAGTCGGGGCTGAGCGATAGGAAAAACGTATGGTTTGCTGCTGTTTTTACAATAAAAAACGCCCCAGTCAATACTGACTGGGGCGGCTAAATATTCAGCCAAATCCGATTACGTGAAGTAAAAGGTCTGAAAGATAGAACATCTTACCTCTGTACCCTACGCCTGTAACTCTACATCATTTTTTCGCAGGGCAAAAGAATTTTTTGTAGTTTACTTACACAATTTGAGACACAAGAACGGCGAAGTTGGGGAAACTATCGCCGCATCTTGTAGCTTAATTACGAAAAGTGCTTAGCTTCTCGCCAGTTAGCGCATACGGCGATAACCCGGCGATCAGTGCGCCTCATCCCAGTTCATGCCGACGCCCACATCGACCTTCAGCGGCACCGCCAGCGTCATGCTGCCTTCCATCAGTTGGCGGATACGTTGGCTGGCTTCATCGATCACCGACTCGTGCACCTCGAACACCAATTCATCGTGCACCTGCATGATCGCGCGCACCAACGGCTTCTCCTGCCCCTGCAGCCAGGCGTCGACCTCGATCATCGCACGCTTGATGATATCGGCCGCCGTGCCCTGCATCGGGGCGTTGATGGCGGCGCGCTCGGCCGCCTTGCGGCGCATGGCATTGCTGGAGCGGACGTCCGGCAGATACAGACGGCGGCCGTCCAGCGTGCTGACATAGCCCTGCTCGGAAGCCTGCTGACGGGTGCGCTCCATGTAATCCAGCACGCCCGGGTAACGTTCGAAGTAGAGATCCATATAGCGCTGGGCTTCCCCACGCGGGATCCCCAGCTGACGCGCCAGGCCGAAGGCGCTCATGCCGTAAATCAAACCAAAGTTAATCGCCTTGGCGCTGCGGCGCTGCTCGCCGGTCACTTTATCCAACGGCACGCCGAAAACTTCCGACGCCGTGGCGCGGTGAATGTCTTTCCCTTCGGCGAAGGCCTTCAGCAGCCCTTCATCCTGAGACAGATGCGCCATGATGCGCAGCTCGATCTGCGAGTAGTCGGCCGCGACGATGCGGTAACCTTCCGGCGCAATAAAGGCCTGGCGAATGCGCCGCCCTTCTTCGTTGCGCACCGGGATGTTCTGCAGGTTCGGATCGCTCGAGGAGAGGCGGCCGGTGGCGGTCACCGCCTGATGGTACGAGGTATGCACCCGCCCGCTGACCGGATTGATCATCAGCGGCAGCTTGTCGGTATAGGTGGTCTTCAGCTTCGCCAGGCCGCGGTATTCCAGAATCACCTTCGGCAACGGGTAGTCGAGCGCCAGCTCGGCCAGCACTTCTTCATTGGTGGATGGCGCCCCGCCCGGGGTTTTCTTCAGCACCGGCAGCTTTTGTTTTTCGTACAAGATAGCCTGCAGCTGCTTGGTCGACGCCAGGTTGAACGGCTCTTCCGCCAGCTCGTGGGCCTGCGCCTCCAGCTCAGCCAGACGCTTGGCCAGCTCCTGGGAGTGGGCCGATAAAATGGCCGGATCGATCAGCACCCCGGTGCGTTCGATATGCGACAGCACCGGCAGCAGCGGCATTTCAATCTCGTTGAACACCGTCAGCAGTTCCGCGCTCTGTTTCAGCTGCGGCCACATCGCCAAATGCAGCTGCAGCGTGACATCGGCGTCTTCGGCAGCGTATGGCGCCGCCTGCTCAAGCGCGATCTGATTGAACGTCAGCTGGTTCTTGCCCTTGCCGGCGATCTCTTCGAAAGTGATGGTTTTGTGGCCAAGATAACGATCGGCCAGGCTGTCCATATCATGACGGCCGCCGACGCTGTCCAGCACATAGGACTCCAGCATGGTGTCGTAGGCGATGCCGCGCATCTCGATGCCGTAACGCGCCAGCAGGCTCATATCGAACTTCAGATTTTGCCCGACCTTGAGCGCTTTCTCGTTTTCCAGCAGCGGCTTGAGCGCCTCCAGCACGTAAGCGCGATCCAGCTGCGCCGGCGCATCCAGATAATCGTGCGCCACCGGCAAATAAGCCGCTTCGCCCGGCGCGATCGCAAAGGACAGGCCGATCAGATTGGCGGTCAGGGTATCCAGGCCATCGGTTTCGGTATCGAAGGCAAACACGTCGGCTTTTTTCAACCGCGCCAGCCAGTCGGTAAAGGTCGCTTCGTCCAGGATGGTGACATAACCGTCCTGAGACAGCTTGGCCTCCGCCAGCGCTTTCGGCGCTTCCGCGGCTACGGCTGGTTTGGCGGTGCCGGCAGCTTTCGCGCCCGCGCCTTTCTTGTTTTCCAACCAGACGCCGGCTTCTACGTCCGCCAGCCAGCGTTTGAACTCGTACTGTTTGAACAGCTGTTGCAGCGTGTCGACATCCGGCGCGGAGACCGTCAGGTCCGCACAGGTCAGATCCAGCTCGACGTCGGTTTTGATCGTCGCCAGCTTATAGGAGAGGTACGCGACCTCTTTATTCTGTTCCAGCTTGGCCGCCATGGTTTTGGCGCCGCGGAAGCTCAGCGTAGCGATGTTCTCCAGATTGCCGTACAGCGCATCCAGCCCGCCGATACCCTGTAGCAACGCCTGGGCGGTTTTCTCGCCCACGCCCGGCACGCCGGGAATGTTGTCCGATGAATCGCCCATCAGCGCCAGGAAGTCGATGATCAGCTCCGGCGGAATGCCGTACTTGTCGCACACTTCCTGCGGGCCGAGGATCGTGTTGTTCATGGTGTTGATCAAGGTGACGTTCGGCGTCACCAGCTGCGCCATGTCTTTGTCGCCGGTGCTGATCAGCACCGCGTGGCCGGCCTTTTCGGCCTCCAGCGCCAGCGTACCGATGACGTCATCCGCCTCTACGCCGGGCGTCACCAACAGCGGCAGGCCCATCGCCTTGACCATGTTGTGCAGCGGCTCGATCTGCGCGCGCAGATCGTCCGGCATCGGCGGCCGGTGCGACTTGTATTCAGCGAACAGATCATCGCGGAAGGTCTTCCCTTTGGCATCAAACACCACGGCAACGTGGCTCGGTTGATACTGCAACAGCAGACTGCGCAGCATATTCAGCACGCCGTACATCGCGCCGGTCGGCTCGCCCGCCGAATTGGTCAGCGGCGGGAAGGCGTGATAAGCGCGGTAGAGGTAAGAGGAACCGTCAACCAGGATTAGTGGGTTTTCTGCAATCTGGGCCATAGCGTTTCTTTATCGTGATCGGACATAGGGGTAAGCATGCCATAGCTGGCCGCCGGAGACGAACCTTAGCGTGCATTGCGGACGAAAATGATGTGATTGTGCGCGAGGATCCGCAAGATCTTACCTGTGGATAACTTTGTGCATAGAAAAGAGACCGAATTATAACGCTGCGATTATCGTTATAACGGCGAATAAAATTCCTATTTAAATCACCGCGTTAAAAGAACGAATTCCGGCGACGCTTAATTATTGGCTTTTATTGGATTTGTGGATATAACTTTCGCCGGATTTTAATCGCACTATTAATCAAATTCGGCGCCTCAATTACCATAGCACAAGCTGGACAAGTTGCACGAAAACTCAGCAAATGGTTATCCGATGAGACGAAAAACAGTGATTTTAAGCGGCGCTTTACCCCGGCGATTTCTGTTAAAATGCGTTTTTGTTCATGCGCTTTGGCATGCAACGATGTTCCCACCAACCATCAGCCCATAATCATGCCAAGATTGTTAACGCCTGTTATCTTTATCATTTCCGTCATACTTACCATTCTGGTGACGGTGTTATGCTCCATCCCCATCACGCTGGCCGGCATCGTGAAACTCGTGGTGCCCATTCCCGCCGTTTGGCGATATATCTCGGCTTTCGCCGATTTCATGATGTGGTGTTGGTGCCAAGGGCTGGCGCTGTTATTGCGCATTAACGGGCAATTGCGTTGGGATATTGAAGGGCTGGAAGGGTTGGATCGCAAAAACTGGTATCTGCTGATCAGCAACCACGAAAGTTGGTCAGACATTGTCGTGTTATGCGTGCTGTTCAGAAATCATATTCCAATGAATAAGTATTTCCTCAAGCAGCAGCTCGCCTGGGTGCCGTTTGTCGGCCTGGCCTGCTGGGCGCTGGACATGCCATTCATGAAGCGTTACTCCCGCGCCTATTTGCTCAAGCACCCGGAAAAACGCGGCAAGGATATCGAAACGACGCGCCGTTCCTGCGAAAAATTCCGCCAGCGCCCAACCACCATCGTCAATTTCGTCGAAGGCTCACGCTTCACCGAAGCCAAGAAAATTAAAAGCAATTCACCTTATCGCAATTTGCTGGCGCCCAAAGCCGCCGGCATCGCGTTTACCCTTAGCGCGCTGGGCAATCAGTTCGACAAAGTGTTGAACGTCACCCTGCTTTATCCGGAAAATAACCAGCGGCCCTTTCTGGATATGCTGTGCGGCCGCCTGACGCGTATCGTGGTGAGAATAGAGACGCTACCGATCGATGAAACCCTGCACGGTGATTATTTCAACGATAAACAGTTCAAGCGGCGCTTCCAGCTGTGGCTGAATACGCTGTGGCAGGAAAAAGACCGGTTGCTGGATAAATTGAAGCGGCAATACGGATAAAAAAACGCCGGCGATGCCGGCGTTTTTCATGTTGAATCAGGCTTATTTCTGCTGGCTGAGGAATTTAACCACATCGGCGAACTGCTTCACGTAAGCGTCCATCGAGCTGGTGTCCAGGCCATCGTTTTTAACCATGTATTTGCCGTTGACGAATACCGCCGGCACGCCGCGCAGCTGCAGATCTTCTGCGGCTTTCTCCTGTTGAACCACCAGAGATTTCACCACGAAGCTGTTCCAGGCCGCGTCATAATCTGCGGCGGTTACGCCCGCTTTCACGAAGACGTTACGGATATCGTCCGGCGTTTGCACGGTCTGGGTTTTCTGCACCGCTTCGAACATCAGCGGGCTTACTTTGTCTTCCACGCCCAGCGCCATCGCGACCGCCCACGCCTGAGTCAGCTGTTTGCCCAACGGCCCCAGGAACTCCACGTGGTACTTGGTCATTTTGGTGCCGGCAGGCAACGCTTTTTTTACGTTCTCGGACACGTGATAGACCTGCTCAAACTGGTAGCAGTGTGGGCAGTAAAAGGAGAAGAACTCCAGCACCTGCGGCTCACCGGTCACCGGCTTGTCCAGGGTCACGTACTGAGTGCCATCGCTAAACTGTGCCGCCGAGGCGCTGAATGCCATCACCATGCCAACGAGCGCCAACCATATTTTTTTCATAAGACTAAACTCTCCATTGTGTTAAAGCTTCAATACATTGGCGTCAGCTGCAGAGGAGGCTCCTGCAACAGCTTAACCTGTTCATTAAACGCCGCAGTCTGAGATAACCAGAAATCAGACTCCGCCATCCACGGAAAACTCTTAGGGAAGGCCGGATCCTGCCAACGGCGAGCGACCCAGGCCAGGTAATACACCATACGCATCGCCCGCAGTGGCTCAATTAACGCCAGCTCGCGCTGATCGAACTCGGCAAATTCGCCGTACGCCTCCAGCAAAACGTCCAGCTGCATCAGTTGGTCGCGACGTTCGCCGTGCAACAGCATCCACAGATCCTGAACCGCAGGGCCGTTGCGCGCGTCATCAAGATCGACGAACAGCGGGCCATCGCGCCACAGAATATTGCCCGGATGGCAATCGCCGTGCAAACGCCGCGGCTGCCAGTTCAGATTCCAGTGTGGCTTGATCGCCGCAATCAGGTTATCCGTCGCCTGCAGGAAGGCATCACGCTGAGCCGCCGGCAACAGCTCGCAATCGGCCAGCGCCTGACGCGGGGCAACAAGATACTCTTCAATCCCCATGGTTGGACGCTCGGCAAACAAACGCTCGCCGCCGACCTGATGGATACGCCCCAGAAAACGGCCTACCCATTCCAACTGATCCAGATTGTCTATCTCGTATTGCCGGCCCCCCACGCTGGGGAACAGGGCAAAGAAAAAACCGCCGTGCGTATGCAGCGTAGCGCCTTGCAGATCCAGCGGCGCCACCGCCGGGATCTCCGCGCCGGCCAGATCCAGAGCGAACTGATGTTCCTCACCGATTTGTGCGGCGCTCCAGCGCTCCGGGCGGTAAAACTTCACCACGTAGCGTCGACGATCCTCGTCCATAAACTGATAGACGCGGTTCTCATAGCTGTTCAGCGCCGTCAGGCCGGAATCGACGCGCAGGCCAATCCCTTCTAGCGCGTCCATGATCAAGTCGGGCGACAGGGTGTCGAAATTAAAAGCTGAGTTATTCATAACGTTCGTTTGATCGCTGACAGCACGGTGCCGGGAATGAGAAATAGTAGCATTAATGGCGCATTTCACGCGCTATGCTTTCTCGCACCGCACGAGGATCAATCCTTGATAACGCCGCGAGCACGCAGCAACGCCGTTTTAAAATCTTCTTCGTAATCTTTCTTCAGGCCCGGGATCTGATCCGTGCCGGCGCTGCCGCGCATTTTCAGATGGTAAATAAGAATATCGTCGCTCAACTCGGACAATTCGCCCTGGAAGCCCGCTTCCTTCGCCAGCTTTTGCAAAAACTGCATCAAATTGAGATCGGGATCTTCCTGCCAGGCCGGGTGCAACAGCTCGATCAACTCGTTTACGCGATGCGTTTTCATCTCAATATCGTCCAATAGCATGAATAAACTCACAAAGTAACAGGCTTACCCACGCAGTGAAAGAACCGGCTTGTCAATAAAGGTAAATCCTGATGTCGCGCCGGCTTTAGCGCTACAATCAGCGCATCGACAAGGCGGGATAAACGAGATGCATAAAGAAATCAGCGGCGTCATTTTGGCCGGCGGACGGGCCACGCGCATGGGCGGTGAAGACAAAGGCCTGGTGTCGATTGGCGGGATCGCACTCTATCAACACGTATTGGCTCGGTTACGCCCGCAGGTGGCTTCCGTCGCCATCAGCGCCAATCGCAATCAGGCACGTTACCAGGCGAGCGGTTTGCCGGTGATTGGCGATCTGACGCCCGATTTCGCCGGGCCGCTGGCAGGCATGCTGGCCGGGCTCAAACAGGCTCCCAGCGAATGGGTGGTCTTCGTCCCTTGTGATGTCCCCGACTTTCCCGCCGACTTAGTCGCTCAGCTATGGCAGCAAAAAGGCGCGGCGCAGGCGGCCTTTGCCAGCGATGGTGAACGAGATCACCCCACGCTGGCGTTACTGCATAGCCAAATAGCGCCGCAGCTGGCCGACTATCTGGCGCGCGGTGAACGCAAGCTGATGCTGTTCTTGCATCAAATTGGCGCACAACGCGTAGTGTTCAGCGGGCAGCAAGCGGCATTTCATAACCTGAATACGCCGGCTGACTGCCTGAATTGGCAACAAACGCGAGAGCTCAAAAAATGAATCGTTCATTGCCTCCCTTGCTGGCCATCGGCGCCTACAGCGGAACGGGGAAAACGACCCTGCTCAAACAGCTGATCCCGTTGCTGAAACAACGCCAGGTAAGGATTGGACTTATCAAACATACGCATCACGACATGGATGTGGATACGCCGGGTAAAGACAGCTATGAGCTGCGTAAAGCAGGCGCCGAGCAAACGCTGGTCGCCAGCGATCGTCGCTGGGCATTAATGACCGAAACGCCGGAGCAACAACCTTTGGATCTGCGCTATCTGGCTGGGCGCTTTGACGCCGATAAGGTCGACTTGATTCTGGTGGAAGGGTTCAAACATGAGCCGGTCAGCAAGATCCAGCTTTATCGGGCCGAGATCGGCAGACCGTTGGAAGACATGCTGGATCAGTTTGTCATCGCGGTAGCCAGCGATCGACCGCTATCCATTTCGGCTAAGCAGCTGGATCTCAATCAACCGGAAAGCATCGCCGACTTTATTGTCGAGTGGTTGAAAGGCGCAGCGTAGCTGCGCTTTTTTGCGTTTTACGCACAGCAAAAAGCCCTGAACGTCAGTTCAGGGCTTTCGGCTTTGTTTGATGCCTGGCAGTGTCCTACTCTCGCATGGGGAGACCCCACACTACC
>NZ_JBPIZB010000009.1:0-219643 GCF_051172315.1 Serratia sp. B501 | reverse complement strand
CGTAGTGACGAGTCGGGGTGTCATACTCAACGTGAGAGGTGTTGATGGTGATACCACGAGCTTTTTCTTCTGGCGCGTTATCGATCTGGTCGAAAGCACGTGCAGAACCGCCGTAGGTTTTAGCCAGAACGGTGGTGATCGCTGCAGTCAGGGTAGTTTTACCGTGGTCAACGTGGCCGATAGTACCAACGTTAACGTGCGGTTTTGTACGTTCAAATTTTTCTTTAGACACGGCTATATTCCTTACTATAGCGCTCTCCCCTTCTGGAGAGAGCACGGGACTTTGGTTTTAACCCTGCGGCTTATTTGCCACGGGCTTCGATTACGGCCTGAGCGACGTTGTTCGGTGCATCATCATACTTCAGGAATTCCATGGTGTATGATGCGCGACCTTTAGTCAGAGAACGCAGCTGAGTTGCGTAGCCGAACATTTCGGACAACGGTACTTCAGCGTGGATCTTAACGCCAGTCACTTCAGATTCCTGACCGCGCAGCATGCCGCGACGACGGCTCAAGTCACCGATAACGTCACCGGTGTTCTCTTCTGGAGTCTCAACTTCAACCTTCATGATAGGCTCAAGCAGAACTGGTTTCGCTTTCTTAAAGCCTTCTTTAAAGGCGATAGATGCGGCCAGTTTAAACGCCAGTTCAGAGGAGTCAACGTCGTGGTAAGAACCGAAGTGCAGACGAATACCCATATCTACTACCGGGTAACCAGCCAACGGACCAGACTTCAGCTGCTCCTGGATGCCTTTATCAACGGCAGGGATGTATTCGCCAGGAATTACGCCGCCTTTGATGTCGTTGATGAACTCGTAACCTTTCGGGTTAGAGCCCGGCTCCAGTGGGTACATGTCGATCACAACGTGACCGTACTGACCGCGACCACCAGACTGCTTGGCGTGCTTACCTTCAACATCGGTAATCTTCGCGCGAATCGCTTCGCGGTAAGCTACCTGAGGCTTGCCCACGTTAGCTTCAACGTTGAATTCACGCTTCATGCGGTCAACGATGATGTCGAGGTGCAGTTCACCCATACCGGCGATGATGGTCTGGTTAGACTCTTCGTCAGTCCATACGCGGAATGACGGGTCTTCTTTAGCCAGACGGCCCAGAGCCAGACCCATTTTCTCTTGGTCAGCTTTGGTTTTTGGTTCAACGGCGATAGAGATTACCGGCTCAGGGAATTCCATACGCTCCAGGATGATTGGAGAATCTGGATCACACAGGGTGTCCCCGGTGGTCACGTCTTTCAGACCGATCGCAGCGGCGATGTCGCCTGCGCGAACTTCTTTGATCTCTTCACGCTTGTTGGCGTGCATCTGAACGATACGGCCGAAACGCTCGCGCGCAGCCTTAACGGAGTTCAGCACGGTGTCGCCGGAGTTAACAACGCCGGAGTACACGCGGAAGAAGGTCAGGTTACCTACGAACGGGTCGGTAGCGATTTTGAACGCCAGAGCAGAGAACGGCTCGTCATCACTTGCGTGACGCTCAGCCGGGGTGTCTTTACCGTCGTCCAGGATACCGTTGATCGCAGGAACGTCAGTTGGCGCCGGCAGGTATTCGATTACCGCATCCAGCATCGCCTGTACGCCCTTGTTCTTGAACGCAGAACCACAGGTAACCAGGATAATTTCGTTGTTCAGCACGCGCTGACGCAGAGCGGATTTGATTTCTGCCTCGGTCAGCTCTTCGCCGCCCAGGTATTTTTCCATCAGCTCTTCGGAAGCTTCCGCAGCGGATTCGATCAGGTTCTGGCGCCATTCTTCAGCCAGTTCCATCATGTCAGCCGGGACGTCTTCGTATTCGAAGGTAACGCCTGCGTCTTCTTCGTTCCAGTTGATCGCCTTCATCTTCACCAGGTCGATAACGCCGGTGAATTTGTCTTCTGCGCCGATAGCCAGCTGCAGAGGAACAGGGTTAGCGCCCAGACGAGTTTTGATCTGGCCAACAACTTTCAGGAAGTTAGCGCCCATACGGTCCATTTTGTTAACGAACGCGATACGTGGCACTTTGTATTTGTTAGCCTGACGCCATACGGTTTCAGACTGTGGCTGAACACCACCAACAGCACAGTAAACCATTACCGCGCCATCCAGCACACGCATGGAACGTTCTACTTCGATGGTGAAGTCAACGTGCCCTGGGGTGTCGATGATGTTTACGCGGTGCGGTTCGAACTGCTTGGCCATACCAGACCAGAAGGCAGTCGTCGCTGCAGAAGTGATGGTAATACCACGCTCCTGCTCCTGTTCCATCCAGTCCATGGTGGCAGCGCCGTCATGAACTTCACCGATTTTGTGGTTTACACCGGTGTAGAACAGAATACGTTCGGTAGTGGTGGTTTTACCGGCGTCGATGTGAGCACTGATACCGATGTTACGGTAGCGTGCAATGGGTGTTGTACGAGCCATTTGATTCCTCTATTCCTAGGGCGTTCAAGTTCAGTTAACCCAAGCGGGCCGATTTGACGCGCCCGCTTGGTTAGCATGACTACAGCCAGATGATTACCAGCGGTAGTGGGCGAACGCCTTGTTGGCTTCGGCCATACGGTGAACGTCTTCACGCTTCTTAACAGCAGAACCTTTGTTCTCTGCTGCGTCAGACAGCTCGTTCGCCAGGCGCAGAGCCATGGATTTATCACCGCGTTTACGTGCAGCATCAACGATCCAACGCATTGCCAGAGCATTACGACGAACCGGGCGGACTTCAACTGGTACCTGATAAGTAGAACCGCCAACGCGACGCGACTTAACTTCTACAGTCGGGCGAACGTTGTCGAGAGCGACTTCGAAAGCTTCCAGGTGATCTTTACCAGAACGCTGAGCCAGGGTCTCCAGCGCGGTATAGACGATTGCTTCTGCAGTAGATTTTTTACCGTCTACCATCAGGATATTTACAAATTTGGCCAGCAGCTCAGATCCGAACTTAGGATCTGGCAGGATTTTACGTTGGCCGATTACGCGACGACGTGGCATGGAAATACTCCGTTGTTAATTCAGGATTGTCCAAAACTCTACGAGTTTATTTTGACATTAAAGTTAAAACGTTTGGCCTTACTTAACGGAGAACCATTAAGCCTTTGGCTTCTTCACGCCGTACTTGGAACGAGCTTGCTTACGGTCTTTAACACCGGAGCAGTCAAGTGCACCACGGACGGTGTGGTAACGCACACCTGGCAGGTCTTTTACACGACCGCCACGGATCAGGATTACGGAGTGTTCCTGCAGGTTGTGGCCTTCGCCACCGATGTAGGAAGTCACTTCGAAACCGTTGGTCAAACGCACACGGCAAACTTTACGCAGTGCGGAGTTTGGTTTTTTCGGGGTAGTGGTATATACGCGGGTGCATACGCCACGTTTCTGCGGGCAGGCTTCCAGCGCTGGAACGTTGCTTTTAGCAGCCTTCACAGAGCGTGGTTTGCGAACCAGCTGGTTAATTGTTGCCATTAAAAAAGCTCCTGGTTTTTGCTTCGTACTAGCTTCGTAAACATGTGATAAATCCCCTCGTATGCACTACTGGCAAAGTACGAGGACGCAGAATTTTAGGGCTGACCAGTATGGGTGTCAAGAAATATACAACATCACCGTCATCACCAGGCCATTTGGCTGCGGTGTTGTTCGGTTAATTCAACGAAGTGATTATAGCCGACGACAGTGATTTTGTGCGAAAAATGACCAATCAACCCCCTGGCTTCCAGGTCGTCCTGCAGCGCATAAAGGGATATGGGGGCGGCGAGCAGCGATTCAAGATGGGCGCTACCAACAAGGCCTGCGAGCACGCCATCCTGCAGCAGCAGCAGCGCGTCGCCCTCCGCGGTCAGGCGCAACAGCGCGGGCAGGTCACATTGGTTTGGCGAATGGCTCAGGGTATACAACATCAGAAGATCCTAAAACGTCATTACGGCGTCGTAGCCGGCCAATTCACGGCGCAGTTCGTCCGGCGCCAGCACCTCGGCATCCAGCACCCAATCGGTCACCTGACTCAGCCCGCGTTCCTGCAGCGAAGCCTGGCACAGATAACACCGCTCCACGTCATACAGCGGCAGTACGCCGAAAGTGGCGATATAATTGCGCGCCAAAATCTTTTCCGGTTGCTGGCCCGGCAACAGCTGCAACACGCCATCACCGATAAAAAACACCCCCAAATCCTCACTGAGCGCCGACGTGGCGAGCAGCGCATCCAGCCCTTCCCTGCCGCCGGCGCCGCCATGCGGCCCGTGGGTGAAAACAAAAGCGACTCGTTTCATCATTTCCTCAGAACTGCACCAGACGGTCGCAACTCAGCGACGCTTCGGCCAGGGAACCCAGCCCGCTCAGGGTAAAACCGGGCTGCAGGTTGGCACCGGCCAACCCCTGCTGCTGCGCCTCCTGCTCGTCGGTGACGCCCCGACGCAGCGCGGCGGCCACGCAGACGTTGAGCGCCACGCCGTGTTGCTGCGCGAGCTGCGTCCAGCCGCGCACCAGATCGAACTCGTCGCTGGCGGGCGCGGTTAACCGGTTGGCGTTCAACACCCCTTCACGGTAGAAAAAGACGCTGGAAAGACGGTGCCCTTTCGCCAGCAAAGCCTGAGCGAATTGATAGGCGCTGCTGGCCTGCTGCGTGCCATAAGCCGGGCCGGTAACCAACAGACAATAGTCGAGCATCAGCGGTCGCTTCCCACCAGATCGCCGCTTTTAAACTGGCGAATGTACAGATAGACGGTGTGTTTGGAGATATTCAGACGATCCGCCACCTGGTTGATCGCATCCTTGATGTCGAAGATGCCTTTCTCATAGAGATTGAGCACCACCTGTCGATTCTTGGCGTTATTGGACACCGAGCGGTCGGCGTTCACCTCTTCGATGGTGAACTCCAGCGTCTGCGCCACCAGATCGTCGACGGAAGAGGCGAAGTTCACCGACGACGGCACGTCCTGCGCTGTCGGCGGCATAAAGGTTTGCATGATTTGCGAGAACGGCACGTCGAGGTTCATGTTGATGCACAACAAACCAATCACCCGCTGCTCGCGATTGCGAATGGCGATAGTCACCGATTTCATCAATACGCCGCTCTTGGCGCGGGTAAAGTAGGCTTTCGACACGCTGCTGTCGTCGCCGGCCATGTCGTGCAGCATGCGCAGCGCCAAGTCGGTAATCGGCGAGCCGATTTTGCGCCCCGTGTGTTCCCCGTTGGCGATGCGCACCGCCGAGCTGTTCAGGTCTTCCAGCGCGTGCAATACGATTTCGCAGTGGCCGCCGATCAACATCGCCAGCCCGTCGACCACCGCTTCATAGGATTTCAGGATTTCATGATCCGTTTGAGTAAACGGACGTTCATTCAGCAAATCAAGTTCGCTGGCTTCGCTGGATAAAAGCGAATTCGACATCGAAGATACCACCCTCATAGATCGCCTGTGCCAGGGGGCGCAGCTAAAACCGCTCGGGCCGGATCGCTGCCACCGTCGGCGCGCTGCAGCGCGGCTGGCTGAGAGCGGCATAAAACGGCGCGATGACATCCGCGGGCGAGGCGGCCGGGAACAATTTTAGGTACACGCCCTAAGGGGCAGACGCATGACTGATAAGTCAGAATTATTAGTCTAGCAAAGCGGCCGGAGCAAAGTCCTTGCGTTTGCGCGTGGTATTGACGTTAAGCCCGATGCCCGGCAGGCGTCAAGCGTTCAATGGAGAGAGCGGTAGCGGCTGCCGAAATGAAAACCGCCGCGGAGGGCATCCGCGGCGGTGGCAAACAGAGCGACGAGATTATTTCGCTTTGGCGTCGGCTTTGGCGTCGGCCGGTTTTTCGGCTTTAGCGTCAGCTTTCGGCGCCGCTTTCACATCCAGCAGCTCGACGTCGAAGACCAGCGTGGAGTTAGCCGGGATGCCCGGAACGCCGGTTTTACCGTAGGCCAGCGCCGGTGGGATCACCAGCTTGATTTTGCCGCCTTTCTTGATGTGCTTCAGGCCTTCGGTCCAGCCAGGGATCACGCCATCCAGACGGAATGACAGCGGCTCACCGCGGGTGTAGGAGTTATCGAACTCGGTACCGTCGGTCAGGGTGCCTTTGTAGTTCACCACCACGGTGTCGCTGTCTTTCGGCGCTTCACCCGCGCCCGGTTTCTCTACCTGATACAGCAGGCCGGATTCGGTTTTCTTCACGCCTTTTTCTTTAGCGAAGCTGTCGCGATACTTGGCGCCTTTGGTTTCGTTGTCCTTGGCGTCCTGCTCCATCTTCGCCTGTGCGGAAGCCTTCACGCGCGCTTCAAAGCCCTGCAGGGTCTTTTCGATGTCGGCGTCGTTCAGCTTGCTCTTGTTAGCGAAAGCGTCCTGAACGCCGGCGATCAGCTGATCTTTGTCCAGCTTGATGCCCAGCTTCTCTTGCTCTTTCAGAGAGTTGTCCATGTAACGGCCAAGAGAGGCGCCCAGTGCGTAAGCCGCTTGCTCGTCGTCGTTTTTGAACTTGCCGGTGCTTGGCGCTGCTGCCGCGTCTGCCGCCGGTTTAGCGGCATCGGCTGCCATGACCTGGGTCGCATTCAGAGCAAAAGCCATGGTGGTTGCCAGAAGCGTGACTTTAAACAAAGATTTCATCCATTTCTCCAGTGTCTGAAGCAATGCCCCAAACAATCATTAGGTAAGATAACCGGGCTACTATAGCTGCCTGAAACAAAACAAAACAGTCGCACAGGTAACCATTCGAGTCAAAGTGTGACTCCCGCTTTGCCAAGAAGTTTCCCGCTGCGTGCTACTCACATGATAAATCAGATTTTTCTTGCAGAATATTCGGCGAGGTTAGCAAAAAACGGCGAATCAGGCGTGCAGCTTTTCAGCACTTTACACTGCCGATCGCAACGTTGCGCGCCGCCCAAAGAAATAGCGCGGGCAAACCCGACGCCAGCTGTTACCATAGCGCCGAATCAGGATTTTATCGCGTCAGAGGTAGCCTCATGCACAACGCCGACATTCAAAGCCTGCTACAGCGGCTTGAAGAACTGGAAAGCCGTCAGGCTTTTCAAGAGCTCACTATCGAAGAGCTCAACCAGACCGTCACCCAGCATCAGATGGAAATGCTGAAGATGCGCGAGCACCTGCGCATGTTGACCGACAAACTGCGCTCGACCCAAACCTCGATGATCGCCTCGCAATCGGAAGAAACCCCTCCGCCGCACTATTGAGGGGCGCCGCGCATAAAAAAGGGCAGCCAATGGCTGCCCTCTCGTCTCGGGATTGCGTTCTGCTTAGTGGCAGCCGCAACCGCCGTTGCCGCAACCGCCTTTACCGTGGTCGTGACCATGGTCGTGATCGTGGCTGTGGCCGTGACCGCCGCAGCAGCCTTCACCGTGCTCGTGGTGATGATCGTGCTCGCCGTGTACGTGACCGTGCGCCAGTTCTTCTGCGGTCGCTTCGCGGATCGCGACAACTTCCACGTTGAAGTTCAGGTTTTGGCCGGCCAGCATGTGGTTGCCGTCAACCACAACGTGGTCGCCGTCAACTTCGGTGATTTCAACCGGTACCGGGCCCTGATCGGTGTCAGCCAGGAAACGCATGCCGACCTGCAGTTCGTCAACGCCCATAAAGACGTCTTTCGGTACGCGCTGCACCAGGTTTTCGTCGTAGTTGCCGTACGCGTCGTTCGCGCCGACGTGAACGTCAAAACGATCGCCAACGTCGTGGCCTTCGAGCGCTTTTTCCAGACCTGCGATCAGAGAACCATGCCCGTGCAGATAGTCCAGCGGTGCGCTCACCGGAGACTCATCAACCAAAACACCGTCTTCTGTACGTACTTGGTAAGCCAGGCTGACCACCAAGTCTTTTGCTACTTTCATGATATCTCCTACCGTTGGCTACTAGGACGCGCACCGTTATCGGGATGCGCGCCTTTTCCGGACAGATTGTAACGGAAATCTGCCTCGCTGTACCCTCCGGGATAAAAAAACGCTACTTCGGCTGAAAAATGCCGATCACCTGCTCTTGCGGTCGAACGTGTTTTTCCACCTGTTGTTCGGTCTGGCGCTGGTGATGGCCGCACTTGACGCACTCCACCACTTCCACCTGATCCTCCCGCCATACCGCCAGCGTATCCATGGCGCTACAGCTCGGGCACACCGCTCCGGCGATAAATCTCTTACGTGTTGCAGACATCGTTATGCTCCCGCTTATTCGTATTCATCCCAGCCGTCAAACTGGCGACTTTCTTTTTGCATTTCGCGATGGAAGAGCTCTTCCAGCTCGCGCCGCGCCTCTTTCACGCGAGAAATTTGCGCCACGTCGCCCTGATGCGGCGGCATCAGCTCACGCAGCATGCGCATATCCAGACGACGGAAATGCTGCTGGGCGCGAAAGGCCTGATGCGGGTGCATGCCCAATTCCATCAGCGCCTTGCGCCCCAGTTCCAGCGCGCTGGAGAAGGTCTCGCGGCTGAACTGTTTTACGCCCGCCTGCAGCAGCTCATGCGCCTCCACGCGGCCACGCGCGCGCGCCAGGATGCTCAGGTTCGGGAAGTGCTGCTGGCACAGCCGCACGATCGCCATGGTGTCTTCCGGCTCATTGCTGGTGATCACGATCGACTTGGCCTTCTCTGCGCCTGCCGCGCGCAGCAGCTCCAGCTCGGTGGCGTCGCCGTAATAGACCTTGTAACCGTAGCGACGCAGCACGCCGACGGCGCTGACGTCGCGTTCCAGTACGGTAATGCGCATTTTGTTGGCCATCAGCAGGCGGCCGATCACCTGGCCAAAACGCCCGAAGCCGACGATGATCACCTGCGGATCGTCATCTTCCACGTACGGCGTCTCCTCGTCTTCGTCTTTGGCGTTATAGCGGCGCGCCAAAATGCGATCGATGGCCTGCATCAACAGCGGCGTGGTCATCATCGACAGCGTCACCACCACCAACAGCAAAGAGAGTTGATCCGGCTGCAGCACCTTTTGGGCGCCCGCCGCCGAAAACAGCACGAAGGCGAACTCACCGCCCTGGCTGAGCACGCCGGCGAACTGCAGGCGTACCGAACTGCGCAGGCCGAACAGGCGCGATACGCCGTAGAGCACGCCGGATTTCACCGCCACCAACGCCAACACGCCGATCAACACCTCGGCCAGATGGGTGTAGAGCACGCCGATATTCAACACCATGCCCACCGAGATAAAGAACAGCCCCAGCAGCAGCCCTTTAAACGGCTCGATGGAGATCTCCAGTTCGTGGCGGTATTCGCTCTCCGCCAGCAGCACGCCGGCGATGAAGGTGCCGAGCGCCATCGACAGGCCGAGCGTCTCCATAAACAGCGCCGAGCCAAGCACCAGCAGCAGCGCCGCGGCGGTAAAGATCTCACGCACGCCGGAAGCGGCGATATAGCGGAACAGCGGCCGCAGCAGGAAGCGGCCGCCGATCAGCATGCCGCCGAACGCCGCCACCTTGAGCGCGATCTTCGCCCAGTCGTCGCTGGTGCCGCCGGCGCCGGCCAGAATGGGGATCAACGCCAGCGCCGGGATCACCGCCATATCCTGGAACAGCAGCACCGAGAAACCCAGCTGCCCGCCTTCGTTGCGGTTCATGCCCTTTTCGCGCATCAGCTGCAGCGCCATGGCGGTGGAAGACATCGCCAGGCCAACGCCGCCGATCACCGCCGCCTGCCAGGCGAAGTGCGTCAGGTACAGCAATGCGCCCAGCACCGCCGCGGTGATCAGCACCTGGCCGGCGCCGGCGCCGAAAATCGAGCGCCGCAGCTCCCACAGCTTGCTGGGGTTCAGCTCCAGGCCGATGATGAACATCAGGAACACCACGCCCAGCTCGGAGAAGTGCAGGATCTCGTCAACGTCGCGAATAAAACCCAATCCCCACGGGCCGATGGCGATGCCGGCGATCAGATAACCCAGCACCGCGCCGATCCCCAGGCGACGGGCGATCGGCACCGTCACCACCGCGGCGAACAGGAACAGTAAAATGGCGGTCAGTAAGGTCGATCCTTCCATGATCACCGCCCCCCGTGCGGCAGCGGGTGGCTCAGCCACTCCCCGTAGGCGTCTGCGTGGCTGCGCAGCACCTCCGGCTTTTGCCGCCGCGCCCAATAGACCACGAACGGCGTCAACCAGTGCATATGGCACATCCCGGCGGTCAACTCGAACGGCCGCAGGATATCTTCCATCGGATAATGGTTATAACCGCCGGTGCGGTAGGCGCCTTCCGGCTCGCCGGTGGTGATCACCGAACGCCAGTATTTGCCCGCCAACGCATTGCCGCCCACGCCGCTGGCGAAGCCGCGCGCCAGCACGCGATCCAGCCATTCCTTCAGCAGCGCCGGGCAGCTGTAGGTATACAGCGGGTGCTGAAACACGATGACCTGATGCTCACGCAGCAGCTGTTGTTCGTGATGAATATCGATAAAAAAATCAGGGTAGTGCGCGTAGAGATCGTGCACGGTGACATGTTCCAATTGCTGCGCCGGTCGAAGCAAAACCCGGTTCGCCACCGAGTCATGGGATTCCGGATGGGCATACAGCAGCAAGACCTTGGGCGGCTGCGACATCATTCCCCTCCAAAGCGTCGTCAGGGTAGCGGTTTTCCGTTACCATGCATCGCAAAGACAAAAACAGCGCGCGGTGCGCGTTCTGTTACCTTAATGATAATTTAACATACTCTGAACATACGGCGCTTTATGATTGTATTCTCCTCGCTACAAATCCGACGCGGCATCCGCGTCCTGCTGGACAACGCCACGGCGACGGTTAATCCTGGTCAGAAGGTCGGCCTGGTCGGCAAAAACGGCTGCGGCAAATCCACGCTGTTGTCGCTGCTGAAGGGCGAGATCGCGGCGGACGGCGGCAGCTTCACCTTCCCCGGCAACTGGGCGCTGGCCTGGGTCAACCAGGAGACGCCGGCGCTGGACGTGCCGGCGATCGAGTATGTTATCGACGGCGACCGCGAGTTTCGCCAGCTCGAAGCCGAACTGCAGGCCGCCAACGACCGCAACGACGGCCACGCCATCGCCACCCTGCACGGCAAGCTGGACGCCATCGACGCCTGGACCATTCGTTCCCGCGCCGCCAGCCTGCTGCACGGTCTCGGCTTCTCCAACGAACAGCTGCAAAGCCCGGTGCGCGACTTTTCCGGCGGCTGGCGCATGCGTCTTAACCTGGCGCAGGCGTTGGTGTGCCGTTCCGATCTGCTGTTGCTCGACGAACCGACCAACCACCTGGATCTCGATGCGGTGATCTGGCTGGAGCGCTGGCTGAAAAGCTATCCCGGCACGCTGGTGCTTATCTCGCACGACCGCGACTTCCTCGATCCGATCGTCGACAAGATCCTGCATATCGAACAGCAGACGATGAACGAGTACACCGGCAACTACTCGTCGTTCGAACGCCAACGCGCCACCAAACTGGCGCAGCAGCAGTCGCTGTATCAGCACCAGCAAGAAAAAGTGGCGCACCTGCAAAGCTATATCGACCGTTTCCGCGCGCAGGCGACCAAGGCCAAGCAGGCGCAGAGCCGCATCAAGATGCTGGAACGCATGGAGCTGATCGCCCCGGCGCACGTCGACAACCCGTTCACCTTCAGCTTCCGGCCACCGGAAAGCCTGCCGAACCCGCTGCTGCGCATGGAAAAAGTCAGCGCCGGGTACGGCGACAAGGTGATCCTGAAGTCCATCAAACTGAACCTGGTGCCCGGCTCACGCATTGGCCTGCTCGGCCGCAACGGCGCCGGTAAATCGACGCTGATCAAACTGCTGGCCGGCACCCTGGAGCCGCTGAGCGGCGAGATCGGCCTGGCGAAAGGCATCAAGCTGGGTTACTTCGCTCAGCACCAGCTGGAATTCCTGCGCGCCGACGAGTCGCCGCTGCAGCACCTGAGCCGCATCGCGCCACGGGTGTTGGAGCAGCAGCTGCGCGATTATCTGGGCGGTTTCGGCTTCCAGGGCGACAAGGTCAGTGAAATCACCGAACGCTTCTCCGGCGGCGAGAAGGCGCGGCTGGTGCTGGCGCTGATCGTCTGGCAGCGCCCGAACCTGCTGCTGCTCGATGAACCGACCAACCACCTGGATCTCGACATGCGCCAGGCGCTGACCGAGGCGCTGATCGATTTCGAAGGCGCATTGGTGGTGGTCTCGCACGACCGTCACCTGCTGCGCTCCACCACCGACGATCTGTACCTGGTGCACGATGGCCAGGTCGAGCCTTTCGAAGGCGATCTCGACGATTATCAGCAGTGGCTGATCGATCTGCAGCGCCAGGAAAGCCAGCAGGACGCGCCGGAAAAAGAGAGCGGCGCCAACAGCGCGCAGGCGCGCAAGGATCAAAAACGCCGCGAGGCGGAGTTCCGTACGCAAACCCAACCGCTGCGCAAGCAGATCGCCAAGCTGGAACAGCAGATGGAAAAACTGGGCGCCGAACTGGCGGCGGTGGAAGAGCAGTTGGCGGATTCTGCACTGTACGACATCAGCCGCAAGGCCGAACTGACCGACTGCCTGCAAAAGCAAAGCCAGGCCAAATCCGCGCTCGAAGAGACAGAAATGACCTGGCTGGATGCGCAGGAACAGCTGGAGCAGTTAACGCAGGCGTTCGACGCCTAACCGTTGTTACGCCTTGTAAAAGGGCTTGTCCCCCAGAATGGTCGCGCGGTGCATGATGCGCCGCTGCGGCAGATAATCCGCGTTGGCGTAGTGCTGCGTCACGCGGTTATCCCAGATCGCCACGTCATTCTCCTGCCAACGCCAGCGCACCTGAAACTCCGGTTTGGTGATGTGAGCAAACAGGAAATTCAGTAAAGCGTCGCTCTCCTTCGGCGCCAGATCGACGATCCGCGTGGTGAACCCTTCATTGACGAACAGCGCCTGCCGGCCGCTGACCGGATGGGTACGCACCACCGGATGCAACAGCGGCGGGTTTTTCTGCACCGCCAGTTGCCAGCGCTGATGCTCTTCTTCACTGCCGCGATGCTTGTGCTCCGGGAACGACTTGGTGAAGTCATGTTCCGCGCGCAGCCCCGCGAGCAGCGTTTTGAACGGCGCCGACAGCGCCTCATAGGCGGCGATGCCGCTGGCCCACAGCGTATCGCCGCCGGTGGCAGGCAGCGTCTTGGCCGCCAGGATCGCCCCCAGCGGCGGGTTCTCGATAAAGGTCACGTCGGTGTGCCAGTTGTCGTTATCCGGCGGGTTGTCGTCGTGGGTATCGAGCACGATGATCTCTTCCACGTCGGTGGCGTGCGGATAGACCGGGTGGATGTGCAGATCGCCGAAGCGGCCGGCCAGATCGCGCTGCTGCAGCGGCGTGATCGGCTGGTTGCGGAAGAACAGCACCTGATGCTTGAGCAGCGCATGATAAAGCTGTTCAAACTGGCCGTCGCCCAGCGGCCGGGCCAACTCGACGTTTTCCACCAGCGCCCCGATGTAAGGCCCCAGCGGGGTGATATTCAGACGTTCGTTCATTGCTGTACTCCATGCCACGGGGTCAATCGGCGCTGCAGGGCTCGCAGCCCCAGCTCCAACCCAAATGCAATCACCGCAATCACGCCGATGCCGGCCAGCACCACGTCGGTCGCCAGAAACTCACCGGCGGATTGCACCATAAATCCCAGGCCGCGCGTGGCGGCGATCAGTTCGGCGGCCACCAGCGTCGACCAGCCGACGCCCAGCCCGATGCGAATGCCGGTCAGGATCTCCGGCAGCGCGCTCGGCAGCACCACGAAACGCAGCGCCTGCCAACGCGTGGCGCCCAACGCGCGAGCGGCGCGTACCCGCACCTGCGCCACGCTGCGCACACCCGCCACGGCGGACAGCGTCACCGGCGCGAAAATCGCCAGATAAATCAGCAAGATCTTCGAGGTTTCGCCGATGCCGAACCAAATCACCATCAGCGGCAAATACGCCAACGGCGGCACCGGACGATAGATCTCAATCAGCGGATCGAGGATGCCGCGCACCGTGTCGTTCAGCCCCATGGCGATGCCCACCGGAACGCCGACGATCACCGCCGCCAGCAGCGCCACCAAAATGCGCCCCAGGCTGGCCGCCAGATGCTGCCACAGCGTGGCGTCCATAAAGCCTTGCGGGCTGGCGATGGTGATCAGCTGATGCAATACCTGCTGCGGCGCCGGTAGGAACAGCGGGCTGATCAGCTGCAGCGCCGTCACGCCCCACCAGACAATCAACACCGTCAACAGCGTGGCGCCGCTCAGCCAAACGTTGCGCGGCACGCTGAAACGGCGCGTCGCTTTGCCCTGCGGCTGCGCCGCGGCCTTTAACGTGGAATGCAGGCTCATAACAAGGCCTCGCGCTGTTGGAAAACTTTGCCCAGCACGTATTCGCGCTGCGCGATAAATTCAGGATCGGACTTAATTGAGCGGCAGGCTTCGCCGTCGGCATAGCGTTGGCCGAAGTTCAGCGACAGCCGCTCCACCACCTGCCCCGGCCCCGGCGACAGCAGCAACAGCTCGCTGGCGAGGAACACCGCCTCTTCGATATCGTGAGTGATCAGCAGCACCTGCTTGCCGGTATCGCGCCAGATGGTCAGCAGCAGCTCCTGCATCTGCTCGCGAGTGAACGCGTCCAGCGCGCCGAACGGTTCATCCAGCAACAGCAGACGCGGATCGGCGGCCAGGGCGCGGGCGATGCCGACGCGTTGGCGCATGCCGCCGGAAAGCTGCCAGATGAAATGCCGCTCGTAACCGGCCAGACCGACGCGCTGCAACATCTGCTCCGCCACCTGGCGGCGCTGCGCCTTGCCGACGCCGGCCAGCTGCAGGCCGAACTCGACGTTGTCCACCACGTTACGCCACGGCAGTAAACCCTCATGCTGGAACACCACGCCCCGTTCGGCGCTTGGGCCATGAACGGACGTTCCATCCAGCGTGATGCTGCCAGCTGAAGGCTCGATAAACCCGGCGATTAAATTCAGCAGCGTGGTTTTGCCGCAGCCCGACGGGCCGAGCACCACCACCAGTTGCCCGGCGGCGATCTGGAACGACACGTCACGCAGCGCGGGCCGCCCCTGATACTCTGCTGAAAGATGGCTGACGTTTAGCATCCTGCTTCCTTACGACTGCGGCGCAGCCTGCACCTGTTTCACAAAACGGTCGGTCACATAAGCGCTGTAATCGCTGTCGACCTGCGGGATCTTGCCCTGCTGCTTGAGGAATTCGGCGGTATCGCGGATCGCCTTGTCCACCGGCTGGCCGAGTTGGGCGACCTGATCCGCCACCGGCAGATAACGGTTCCCCTTCACCAGCTCCGGCACCTGCGCTTCCGGCACGCCGCTCAAGCGCGCCAAGGTGCTGAGATGGCTCGGATCTTTCAGCCACTGTTCCGGCGCCGCCAGGTAGGCCTTCTGCGCCTGCAGGGCGCTGGCGGCAAAGGCGGTCACCACGTCGGGATGTTTCTCGGCAAAGTCTTTGCGCACCACCCACACGTCCAGGGTTGGCGAACCCCATTCGCCCACCTGCGCGGAGTCGGTCAACACCTTGCCCTGTTTGGCCAGTTCGTTGACCACCGGCGCCCAGACGTAGGCGCCGTCGATGTCGCCGCGCTGCCAGGCGGCGGCGATGGCCGGCGGCTGCAGATTGAGGATCTTCACCTGTTCAGGCTTGATGCCCCAATGTTTGAGCGAGGCCAGCAGGCTGTAATGAGTCGTAGAAATAAACGGCACCGCGATGCGCTTGCCGATCAGATCCTGCGGGCTTTTGATGTCATTCTTCACCACCAGCGCTTCGGAACTGCCGAGCTGCGAGGCGATGAGGAACACTTCGATGGGGAGTTTTTGGCTGGCGGCCACCGCCAGCGGGCTGGAGCCGATATTGCCGATCTGCACGTCGCCGGAGGCCAGCGCACGCAGCACGCTGGAACCGCTGTCGAACTTACGCCAGTTGACCGTCGCGCCGGACTGTTTGGCGAAGCTGTTTTCCGCCTGCGCCACCTTGGCCGGTTCTGCAGACGTCTGGTACGCCACGGTCACGTCCACCGCATAGGCGCTGGCCGCGCTGAGCGACAACGCCAGCAGCGCCGCGTTACGTAAGGAAAAGAGTTTGCCCGCCATGTTCCGCTCCGTTGATAAAAATCTGTTCAGTTGCTGACAGTTTTATCTGAGCGATGACGGGCGATAAAAGAATAAAAAAGTCTTCTTTATTACCTTGAGTAATATAACCGCAGATTACAGCGCGATACTTCCGTGCAGGAACACATGAGCGTAGCCGCCGAGCAGCGTGCGGTCCCCTTGCAGTTCGCAGAACAGCTCGCCGCCGCGCGCCGAAATCTGCCGGGCGTGCAGCCGATGGCGGCCGAGACGCGCCGTCCAGTAAGGCATCAACGTACAATGCGCGGAACCGGTCACCGGATCCTCGCCGCCGTCGAGCGTGAAATAGCGCGAAACGAAGTCCACGGTGTCACCCGGCGCGGTGACGATCACCGCGCGGCCGGCCAATGCGATCAGCGCCGGGATGTCCGGGCGCAGCGCGCGCACCTGCGCCTCATTTTCCACCACCGCCAGCAGCGCTTTCGCCTGCCACACTTCCTGCGGCTGCACGCCCAGCAGCGCCGCGAGGCCCGCCGGTTCGGCGACTTTCTGCGGCGGCCTGGCGGGGAAATCAAGCACCAGCCGCTCCCCATCCCGCTCATCGCGCTTGACGAACAGCTCGCCGCCGGCCGATCTGAAGCGAATATCCTTCAGCGCCGGGTTAACCGCGCTGAACATCACATGCGCCGCCGCCAGCGTGCCATGGCCGCAAAGATCGACCTCACGCTCCGGGGTAAACCAGCGAATGGCGGTCATGTCGCCGTCATCCCAGACAAAGCTGGTCTCCGGCAGGCCGATCTCGTTGGCGATCGCCTGCAGCCGCTCCGTCGGCAGTGGCTGCGTCAGCAGGCAGACCCCGGCCGGGTTGCCGCGCAGCCCCTCACCGGTAAAGGCGACCACGTGATAATAGTTTTCCACCATCGTTCCGCTCCTTAATGCCAAATCAGTAATACACAGGCTGCAGTCAGCAGCCCCATGGAAACGTTGAAGATAATCCAGGCCTTTTTGCTGCGCAGCAGGCGGCCGATCACCGTGCCGAACGCCAGCCAGATAACGCCGGCGACGATGTTGACCGCCAAAATGCCCAGCGCGATCGCCGCAATGGAACCGTTGTACTTATCGCCCGCCAGACTGAAGCTCGCCACCGCGCCCAGCGCCATCAGCCAGGCTTTCGGGTTGAGGAACTGCAACAGCCAGCCCTGATACAGCCGCACCGGCTGCGGCGGCGCCACGTCGGTTTCCAGCTTTTCATAGGCGGCGGTGGCGACTTTCCACGCCAGCCACAGCAGGTACAAACTGCCGAGGATTTTCAGGATCAGGTGCAGCGACGGGTAAACCAGGATCAGGCTGCCGACGCCGAAGGCCACCAGCAGCAAAATGCTTTGCATGCCGAGCATGATGCCGATCATCAGCCACAGCGAACGCATAAAGCCGAAATGAGCGCCGGAGGTGGTCAGCAGCAGGTTATTGGGGCCAGGCGTGATGGCGGCGACCCACAGGAAGCCCAGCATCGAAAGGAATAAACTCGGTTCCATGGCACGGGTGCTCCTCACCCAAGGCGCTTTTTTGCAGTATCATTGTCAGTTATTGGTATTGAAGCTAACAGTGCGCCTGGGATCTCACAATAGTCGCCAACAACATTTTTACTCCGCCTATGCATGACGTCTTTCGCCCCCTGACCGGGGCCAGTAACCCGCACCTGCAAACGCTGTTGCCGCGGCTGGTGCGCCGCCGCGTGTTATTGAAACCGCATTGGCAACGGCTGGAATTGCCCGACGGCGATTTCGTCGATCTCGCCTGGAGCGAGGATCCGGCGCTGGCGCGCGACAAACCGCGCGCGGTGCTGTTCCACGGTCTGGAGGGCAGCTTCTACAGCCCCTACGCGCATGGCCTGCTCAACGCCTGGCGCGAGCGCGGCTGGCTCGGGGTGGTGATGCACTTTCGCGGCTGCAGCGGCGTGCCCAACCGCAAACAGCGCATCTACCACTCCGGCGAAACCGAAGACGCGCGTTTCTTCCTGCGCTGGCTGCGCGACAGCTACGGCGAGGTGCCAACCGCGGCGGTAGGCGTTTCACTCGGCGGCAACATGCTGGCCTGTTATCTGGCGCAGCAAGGCGCCGACAGCCTGCTGCAGGCGGCGGTGGTGGTCTCGGCGCCGCTGATGCTGGAGCCCTGCGCCTATCGCATGGAGCAAGGTTTCTCCCGCGTCTATCAGCGCTACCTGTTGGGGCAGCTGAAACAAAACGCCACCCGCAAGCTGTTGCACTACCCGGACACCCTGCCGCTCAAGCTGTCACAGCTGAACGGGTTGCGGCGCATCCGCGAATTCGACGACGCCATCACCTCGCGCATTCACGGCTTCAGCGACGCCACCGATTATTATCGCCGCTGCAGCGCCCTGCCGCTGTTGCCGGCGATCCAAACGCCGCTGCTGATCATCCATGCGAAGGACGATCCCTTCATGACCCATGAGGTGATCCCCGACGTCGCCGGCCTGCCGCGCAATATCGAATATCAGCTGACCGAGTTCGGCGGCCACGTCGGCTTTGTCGGCGGCACGCTGAAAAAACCGCACATGTGGCTGGAGCATCGCATTCCGGCCTGGCTTTCCCCTTATCTGGACATCCCGACGTGATCATTCCCTGGCAAGAACTGGCAACCGACACCCTGAACAGCCTGATCGAATCCTTTGTGCTGCGCGAAGGCACCGATTACGGCGAGCACGAACGATCGCTGGAGCAGAAGGTGGAGGACGTGCGCCGCCAGCTGAAAAACGGCGAGGTGGTGCTGGTGTGGTCGGAACTGCATGAGAGCGTCAACATCATGCCGCGCGGTCAGTTCCGCGCCGGGCAGGAAGAAATTTAGTGGCGCCCGGTTCTATGACTGACGGAAAAAATCAGGTAACAATGGGACATTGCAAACCAGCGCGCGCCATTTTTTCCTGACATAGAGAGCGTCAACAAGAGCCACAATAATCCCCTGACGCCGGCGCATTCAACACGGAGTGACAACCACCATGTCTGCCAAACATCCCGTTATCGCGGTGACCGGTTCCAGCGGCGCCGGCACCACCACCACCAGCGTGGCGTTCCGCAAAATCTTCCAACAGCTCAACATTCGCGCCGCCGAGCTGGAGGGCGACAGCTTCCACCGCTACACCCGGCCGGAAATGGACGCGGCGATCCGCAAGGCGCGCGATCTGGGCAGACACATCAGTTATTTCGGCCCCGAGGCCAACGACTTCGGCCTGCTGCAGCAGAGCTTTATCGAGTACGGCAAAAACGGCACCGGCCGTTCGCGCAAGTACCTGCACACCTACGACGAAGCGGTGCCCTACAATCAGGTGCCGGGCACCTTCACCCCGTGGGAGCCGCTGCCGGCGCCGACCGACGTGCTGTTCTACGAGGGGCTGCACGGCGGTGTGGTCACCGAGCACCATGACGTGGCCAATCACGTCGATCTGCTGGTCGGCGTGGTGCCGATCGTCAACCTGGAGTGGATACAGAAGCTGATCCGCGATACCGGCGAACGCGGCCACTCCCGCGAGGCGGTGATGGATTCGGTGGTGCGTTCGATGGAAGACTACATCAACTACATCACGCCGCAGTTCTCGCGCACCCACATCAACTTCCAGCGCGTACCGACGGTGGATACTTCCAACCCGTTCGCCGCCAAAGCCATTCCCTCACTGGATGAAAGCTTCGTGGTGATCCACTTCCGCGGGCTGGATCAGATTGACTTCCCCTATTTGCTGGCGATGCTGCAGGGCTCGTTTATCTCGCACATCAATACGTTAGTGGTGCCGGGCGGCAAGATGGGGCTGGCGATGGAGCTGATCATGGCGCCGCTGGTGCAGCGGCTGCTGGAAGGCAAGAAGATCGAATAAGCGCGTTGAGCGCGGCGGCGGGCCGCGCTCCGTCCCGATTACGCCGGCTGGCGGATCTCGAAGCTGTGGGTCACCGTGGCGGCCTTGTTGAGCATCAGCGCCACCGAGCAGTACTTCTCCGCCGACAGGTTCACCGCTCGCTCTACGATTTTGTCGGTCAGATCCTGGCCGGTGACGATGAAGTGCAGGTTGATATGGGTGAACAACCGCGGGGCTTCTGCACGGCGCTCGGAGGTCAGCTTCACCTCGCAGTCGCGCACGTCGTTGCGCCCTTTTTGCAGGATGGACACCACGTCGATCGCGCTGCAGCCGCCCACCGACATCAGCACCATCTCCATCGGGCTGGGCGCTTTATCGCCGGCGTTGCCGTCCATCAGCACCTGGTGGCCGGAGGCCGATTCACCCAAAAACGTTAACCCTTCCACCCACTTAACTCTTGCCTGCATTCTGGTCACTCCGGTTGATTTCTTAAAATCAGAGTACGCTTTCGCATAGAAACAGGCAACGTAACCTGATGCTAATCATGCTGAAGCGAGACAACACGAGACACCCGCCTTACTCTGTGCTACAAACAGAGCCGCAATAAATCTTTCCGGGACACTGAATTTCAGGGAAACGCCCAGAGAAAGGCTCCTTTACCGGTATGTTAACAGAATGTAGCTTGCAGCGCTTACGGCAAGTTAATATGCTAGAGCGACAGCGTATTTTTATGACACGCCTCAAAACTTGCCGGTAGCCCTCGCTCATAACTGCGGCTACAGGCGGGTTTTACAGGGAACTCTGACCCCTGTGACACAAGGCAGCGATAACAACAGAGGATAACAGCGAATGGTTCTCGGCAAACCGCAAACAGACCCTACTCTCGAATGGTTCCTGTCTCATTGCCATATCCACAAATATCCATCGAAGAGTACGCTGATTCACCAAGGTGAAAAGGCCGAAACGCTTTACTACATCGTGAAAGGCTCCGTCGCGGTGCTGATCAAGGATGAAGAAGGTAAAGAGATGATCCTGTCCTACCTCAACCAGGGGGATTTCATCGGCGAGCTCGGATTGTTCGAAGAAGGCCAGGAGCGCAGCGCCTGGGTTCGCGCCAAAACAGCCTGTGAAGTGGCCGAAATTTCCTACAAGAAATTCCGCCAGCTGATCCAGGTGAACCCGGACATCCTGATGCGTCTGTCCGCCCAAATGGCGAGCCGCCTGCAGGTCACTTCCGAAAAAGTGGGCAACCTCGCCTTCCTGGACGTCACCGGCCGCATCGCGCAAACCCTGCTGAATCTGGCGAAGCAACCCGACGCCATGACTCACCCGGACGGCATGCAGATCAAGATCACCCGCCAGGAAATCGGCCAGATCGTCGGCTGCTCGCGTGAAACCGTTGGCCGTATTCTGAAAATGCTGGAAGACCAAAACCTGATTTCCGCCCACGGCAAGACCATTGTTGTCTACGGCACCCGTTAATCCCTGAAGAAACGGCGCAATCTGCGCCGTTTTTTTGTCCGTTCTCTGCCATGTGGCGCCGCCTGATCTACCACCCGGAAGTCAACTACGCACTGCGACAAACGCTGGTGTTGTGCCTGCCGGTGCTGTTTGGCCTGCTGATTGGCCAGCTGCAGCTCGGCCTGATGTTCTCTCTGGTGCCCGCCTGCTGCAATATCGCCGGTCTGGACACGCCGCATAGGCGCTTCTTTAAACGGCTGATCGTCGGCGGTGCGCTGTTTGCCCTCAGCAGCCTGCTGCTGCAACAAGCCCTGCTGTGGCACGTGCCGCTGCCGGCGCTGATGCTGGGCCTGGCGCTGCTGCTCGGCGTCACCGGCGAAATCAGCCCGCTGCACGCCCGGCTGTTGCCGGCGGCGCTGGTGGCCGCCATCTTCTCCCTCAGCATGGCCGGCACCGTGCCTCTCTGGCAGGCGCCGCTGCTGTACGCGATCGGCACCGCCTGGTACGGCTTATTCACCTGGTTCTGGTTCCGGCTGTGGAAAGAGCAGCCGATGCGCGAGACGCTGAGCCAGCTCTATCTGGAACTGGCGGACTACTTCGAAGCCAAATACTCGCTGCTGACTCAGCACACCGATCCGCAGACCGCGCTGCCGCCGCTGCTGGTGCGCCAGCAAAAGGTGATGGATCTGATCAGCCTGCTGTACCAACAGCTTAATTTCCTGCCGCACGCCAACAACCTCGATCAAAAGCGTCTGCAACGCGCCTTTCAGGTGGCGATGGATCTGCAGGAGCACATCACCGTCAGCCTGCACTTGCCGGAGGAAGTACAAAAACTGATGGAGCAGAGCCAGGCCGAAGCGATCATTCGCCGCAACGCTCAGGTGATCGCCGGGCGGTTGCGCGTGGTGGCGCACGATATTCTCTACCATCAACATTCGAAGCGCTTTTCCATGACGCACGAACTGGCGGCGCTGGAAAAAATGGCGGCGCAGCATCCCGACAACCCGGTCGGCCAGTTTTGTTACTACCATTTCAGCCGCATTGCCCGCCTGCTGCGCACCCAGCATCCGCTGTACCGCCGCGATTTGATGCCCAGCCAGCATCGCCTGCCGTTTTGGCCGGCGTTGGCCAGCTACCTGTCGTTCAAATCCACGGCGCTGCGCAACGCCGCGCGGCTGGGGGTGACGCTGGCGGTCGGCAGCAGCCTGGGGGCGGTATTCAATCTGCCGAAGCCGTACTGGATACTGCTCACCATCATGCTGGTGAGCCAAAACGGCTATAACGCCACCCGGGTGCGTATTCAGCACCGTGCGCTCGGCACGATCGCCGGTCTGTTGCTGGCGGCCGGGCTGTTGCAGCTGCAGTTACCGGAAGCAGAAACACTGAGCATCATGCTGATGATCACGCTGCTGGCCTACCTGGTTTCGCGCAAGAACTACGGGCTGTCGGTGATTGGCTTTACGGTCACGGCGGTTTACACCTTGCAGCTGCTGGCGCTGAACGGCTCGCATTTTTTGGTGCCGCGTCTGATCGATACGCTGATCGGCTGCGTGCTGGCGTTCGGCGGCACCATTTGGCTGTGGCCGCAGTGGCAAAGCGGGCTGCTGCGCAAGAATGCCCATCAGGCGCTGGAAAACGATCAAGCCGCGCTGCGGCTGATGCTGAAGCAACCGGAGCCGGACGCCACCGCGTTGGCCTATGCCCGCATGCAGGTCAACCAGGCGCACAATGCGCTGTTCACTTCGCTCAATCAGGCGATGCAGGAACCGGGGTTCGCCTCGAACTATCTGGCGGACATGCGGCTGTGGGTCACTCACAGCCAGTTCATCGTCGAACACCTGAATGCCATGACCATCCTGGCGCGCGAGCACTACATGCTGACGCCGAAGCTGGCGGAAGCGTATCTGCAAACCTGTGAAATCGCGCTGCAAAGCTGCCAGCAGCGCTTGGAATACGACGGCCCGAGCAGTGACAACAGCGGCATCATGCAGCCGCCGGATCTGCATCCGGAGATGCCCGTCACCGAGATGGAACGTCATTTGCGGCGTATTCTGTCGCACCTGAGCGTCATGCACACCATTTCGTCGCTGGCCTGGCGCCAGCGCCCGCACCACGGCATCTGGCTCAAGCGTAAACTGCGCGATCAATAAGGGCGCGGCATGCCGCGCCCCGTTATTCGCCGCAGGTGCTTCAGGCGTTGATCACATCCTGCACCGCCAGCTCGAACAGCGCCATGCCGGCCTCGATGTCCTGCAGCTCCACCACCAGCGACGGCGCGAAGCGGATCACGTTCGGCCCGGCGTTGAGGATCATCAGCCCACGCGCGGCGGCGGCGGTGAGGAAATCGCGCGCTCTGCCGTGATAATGCGGCGTCAGCTCGGCGCCGATCAGCAACCCCATACCGCGAATGGCGGTGAAAATACCGTATTTATCGCCGATATTCTGCAAAGCCTGCACATACAGCGCATGGCGCTGCTCGATGCCGCTCAGCACCTCCGGCGTATTGATCACATCCAGCGCCGCCTCCGCCACCGCGCAGGCCAGCGGGTTGCCGCCGTAGGTGGTGCCATGAGTGCCCACCTGCATCACCGACGCAATCTCTTCGGTAGTCAGCATGGCGCTCACCGGGAAACCGCCGCCCAGCGCCTTGGCGGTGGTGAGAATGTCCGGCGTCACGCCATAATGCATATAGGCGAACAGCTTGCCGCTGCGCCCCATGCCGCTTTGCACTTCATCGAACACCAGCAGCGCCTGATGTTGGTCGCATAGTTTGCGCACGCCTTTAAGGAAGTCGGCGTCGACCGGCGTAATGCCGCCCTCGCCCTGAATCGGCTCCATCACCACCGCGCAGGTGTGGTCGTCCATCACCGCTTTCACCGCCGCCAGATCGTTGAACGGCACGTGCACGATGTCGGCCGGCTTCGGCCCGAACCCATCGGAATATTTGGCCTGCCCGCCCACCGACACGGTGAACAGCGTGCGGCCGTGAAACGCGTTATAGAAGGCGATGATTCTGGTTTTATAGGGGCTGTGGCGGGTGATCGCGTAATGACGCGCCAGTTTGAACGCCGCCTCGTTGGCCTCCGCGCCGGAGTTGGCGAAGAACACCCGATCGGCGAAGGTGGCGTCGATCAGTTTGCTCGCCAGGCGCAGCGCCGGTTCATTGGTGAAGACGTTGCTGGTATGCCACAGGGTTTCCCCCTGACGTTTGAGCGCCTCGACCAGCGCCGGATGGCAGTGCCCCAGCGCCGTCACCGCGATGCCGCCGGAAAAATCGATATACTCTTTTCCCTGCTGATCCCAGACCCGGCTGCCTTGGCCGCGCACCGGCACAAACTGGGCGGGTGCATAAACAGGCAGGATCACCTGGTCAAAGGTGCTGCGGCTCACTGCGGATTTGTCAGTCATTTTCGGCTCCACCCTGAAGGTTTTTCAGCGCTATCGCGATGTTATAATGAAAATATAATCACGAAATATGCATAAAAAAACACTAAAGCGCAAATGCAAAACGCCTGACGGGCGAAAAAAATGCGAAGGGATTAACGCCTGAGGAAATTATCCAACAGCTGATGGCCCTGCTCGCTGAGCACGCTTTCCGGGTGGAACTGCACCCCTTCCAGCGCCAGCGTGCGGTGGCGGATGCCCATGATCTCGTCGCGCACGCCTTCGCGTTCGCTCCAGGCAGTCACTTCAAAGCAATCCGGCAGCGTATCGGCTTTCAGCACCAGCGAATGGTAACGCGTCACGGTCAGCGGATCGCTCAGGCCACGAAACACGCCGACGCCCAGATGGCGAATCGCCGAAGTTTTGCCGTGCATCACCGCGCGGGCGCGCACCACCTCGGCGCCGAACGCCTGCCCCAGCGCCTGGTGCCCCAGGCACACGCCGAGGATCGGCAGCTTGCCGGCGAAATGACGAATGGCGGCCAGCGAGATGCCCGCTTCGTTCGGGGTACAGGGGCCGGGGGAAATCACCAGATGCTGCGGCGCCAGCCGCTCGATATCGGCCAGCTGCAGCTCATCGTTGCGCTTCACCACCACCTCGGCGCCCAACTCGCAGAAGTACTGGTAAAGGTTATAGGTAAAGGAGTCGTAGTTATCGATCAGCAGCAGCATGTTAGGTCCGGCAAAGAAAAACGCCGCCATAGTTTACTGATTTAACCCGCCGCTGCCGACGATAATTTCCGCTTACTTTTTACGGCCGCCGGTGATCGAGCCCAGTACGCCGCGCAGGATCTGCCGGCCGAGATCGCGCGCCATGCTCTTGGCGGCGGTCTGGACGATGCCGTCGCGTTTGCCGCCGCGCGGGCCGGTGGAACCGAACAGCAGCTCGTTCAATCCGTCCATCAGGCCGCCGCCCGTCTGTTGCTGCGCTTGCGCCTGCGGTTGCTGCCCCTGCTGCGCAGTGCCGACGGTGGCGAAGCCGCCCGACGACAGCTTCTCGTAGGCGGACTCGCGGTCAATCATGTCTTCATAGCGGCCATACAGCGGCGACTTGTTGATCGCGCTGTTCAGCCCTTCCGCGCCGAGCATGCCCATTTTGGATTCCGGCGCGATGACCATCGCCCGCTCCACCACGTTCGGCCGGCCCTTCTCGTCGAGGAATGACACCAGCGCTTCGCCCACGCCCAGCTCGGTGATCGCCGTTTCGGCATCGAAGGCTGGATTGGCGCGCAGGGTTTGCGCCGCCGTCTTCACCGCCTTCTGATCGCGCGGCGTGAAGGCGCGCAGCGCATGCTGTACGCGGTTGCCCAACTGGCCCAGCACGCTGTCCGGGATATCCAGCGGGTTCTGGGTGACGAAGTAAATGCCGACGCCTTTGGAGCGGATCAGGCGCACCACCTGTTCAATCTTGGTCAACAGTGCCGCCGGCGCGTCGTTGAACAGCAGGTGCGCCTCATCGAAGAAGAACACCAGCTTCGGCTGTTCAGGGTCGCCCACTTCCGGCAGGTGCTCAAACAGCTCGGCCAGCAGCCACAGCAGGAACACTGAATACAGCTTCGGCTGATTGATCAGCTTGTCCGCCGCCAGCAGGTTGATCACGCCATGACCGTTGGCGTCGGTTTTCATCAGATCGTTGATGTCCAGCATCGGCTCGCCGAAGAACTGGTTGGCGCCCTGCTCTTCCAGCGTCAGCAACCCGCGCTGGATGGCGCCGATCGACGCGGCAGAGATGTTGCCGTACTGAGTCTGGAATTGTTTGGCGTTATCGCCGACGAACTGCACCATGGCGCGCAGGTCTTTCATGTCCAACAGCAGCAGCGCATTGTCATCGGCAATTTTGAACACCAGCTGCAGCACGCCGCTTTGCACCTCGTTCAGATCCAACAGGCGCCCCAGCAGCAGCGGCCCGAGATCGGAAATGGTGGCGCGGATCGGATGCCCCTTTTCGCCGTAAATATCCCACGGGATAATGGTGCAGGCCTGCGGCTGCCAGTCGGTGACGCCGATCGCCGCCAGGCGCGCCTGCAGCTTCTCGGAAGGCACGCCCTCGGCGCCGATGCCGGACAGATCGCCCTTCACGTCCGACAGGAACACCGGCACGCCGATGCGCGAGAACTGTTCGGCCATTTTTTGCAGCGTCACCGTCTTGCCGGTGCCGGTTGCCCCGGTAATCAACCCGTGGCGGTTGGCCAACGCCGGTAAAATCACCAGATCCTGTTCCGGTTTTCCGTCTTTCATCGCCTTGGCGATAATCCGTGGTTCACTCATTTTCTGTTCCTTTGACGCTGACGCGGCGCGAAACGCGCCTGTTGATGCAATAAAGCTATAAGCGCCGCGTAACCCCGTCAAGGACAAACAAAAAGGGCGCCGTCGGGACGCCCATGATGCCTGTCTTTTCAGAATCCCCCTAAGACCTGCGTCACCCCCGCAGCCCCAGTTGCTCCTTCAGCGCTTTCAAATAGCGCCGGCTGACCGGCACCGGATCGCCGGCGGACATGATCATCTCCGCCGCACCGCCTTCTTCGAAGCGGATCTCGCGCACCTGCTCCAGGTTGACCAAATACTGCCGATGGCAGCGCACCAGCGGCGTACGGCTTTCCAGCGTGCGCAGCGTCAATTCGGTGAAACACTCCATGCCGTCGCTGCGCACCACGAATACCCCGCTCAGTTTGGAACGGATCGCCAACACCTCATCGAACCGCAGCAGATAGATGCGGCTGTGGCCGGTGCAGGGAATGTATTTCAGGTAACCGGCGCTCTCATCCAGCGCCGTCACGTCCTGCGGCGCACTGCGCTGCCGCAGGCGTTGCAGCGTCTTGCTCAGCCGCTTCGGCTCCGCCGGCTTCAGCAGATAGTCGAAGGCGTGCTCCTCGAACGCCTGCACCGCATATTCGTCGTAGGCGGTCAGAAACACGATGTGCGGCATCCGATTAGGATCCAGCATGCCGACCATTTCCAGCCCACTGATACGCGGCATTTGAATATCGAGAAACACCACGTCCGGCTGCAGCCGGTGGATCTGGCTGATGGCTTCGATGGCGTTGGCGCATTCGCCGATGATCGCGATCCCCGCTTCGGCCTCCAGCAGGTGGCGCAGGTTGTCGCGCGCGGAAGGCTCATCGTCAACAATCAGTGCGTTTAACATCATGCGGCCCTCTCCATGGGAACATTGAGCGTAATGCGGGTATAGGCGTCCGGCCGGCAATCCACCTGCACGCCATAGCCTTCGCCGTAGCGCACGCGAATGCGCTTATCCACCAGGTTCATCCCCAGCCCGCTGCAGTTCGGCTTCGGCTGGAACAGCCCGGCGTTGTCCGTCACCTGCAGCAGCAGATGCTCGCCTTCGCAGCAGGCGCCGATTTCGATGCGGCCCACGCCCAACAGATGCGAGGTGCCGTGCTTGATGGCGTTCTCGACGATCGGCTGCAGCGAAAACGCCGGCAGCCGCGCCGCCAGCAGCGCCTCCGGCAGCGATACCGCGATCTCCAGCCGATCGGCGAAGCGCGCTTTCTCAATCTGCAGGTAGGCGTTCACATGCTCAATCTCGTCCGCCAGGCTGACTTCATCATCCGAACGTTTGAGGTTTTTACGAAAGAAAGTTGAGAGGGACTGCACCAGATCGCAGGCGCGTTCGCCATCGCGGCGGATCACCGCCACCAGCGTATTCAACGCATTGAAGAGGAAATGCGGGTTGACCTGCGCATGCAACAGCTTGATCTCCGACTGCGCCAACAGCTGCTTGTGGCGCTCGTACTGTCCGGCCATGATCTGCGCCGACAGCAGGCTGGCGATGCCTTCACCCAGCGTGCGGTTGATGGTGCTGAACAGCTGGCTTTTCGGTTCGTACAGCTTGATGGTGCCGATGACCCGCTGGTTTTCGCCGCGCAGCGGGATCACCAGCGTCGATCCCAGCTTGCAGGCCGGATTGATCGAGCAGCAGTAAGAGAGCTGGTTGCCGTCGGCGTACACCACCTCGTTGTTGTCGATGGCGCGATGCGAATGCACCGAGGCGATCGGCGTCCCCGGCAGGTGGTGATCGTCGCCGATGCCGATAAACGCCAACAGCTTGTCGCGATCGGTGATCGCCACCGCGCCGATACCCAGTTCCTGATAAATCACCCGGGCGACCTTCATGCTGTTTTCCTGATCGAAGCCCTGCCGCAAGATACCCTCGGTGCGCTCGGCGATTTTCAGCGCCTTGGAAGAGAAAGCGCTGGTGTATTTCTCGAACATCGCGCGCCGATCCAGCAGGATTTGCATAAACATCGCCGCGCCGACGGTATTGGCGATCATCATCGGCAGCGCGATGTGTTCCACCAGCTGCAACGCCTCGTTGTAAGGACGCGCCACCGCCAGAATGATCGCCATCTGCAACACTTCCGCCACCAGCGCCACGCCGCCGACGAACAGCGGATTGAACAGCAGCTCGATGCGCCCGCGGCGCATGGCGATGCTGTGTACGATGCCGCCGACCAGGCCTTCCGACACCGTGGAGATCGCGCAGGCCACGTCGGTCATGCCGCCGAGCGTATACCGGTGCAGCCCGCCGGTCAGCCCGACCAGAAAGCCTACCGACGGCCCGCCCAGCAAGCCGCCCAGGACCGCGCCTATCGCGCGGGTATTGGCGATCGAATCCTGAATGTGCAACCCGAAATAGGTGCCCATGATGCAGAACACCGAGAAAATCACGTAACACAGCAGCTTGTGCGGCAGGCGAATAGTCACCTGCATCAGCGGGATAAACAGCGGGGTTTTGCTCAGCAGATAGGCGATGACGAGATAGACGCACATCTGCTGCAACAGCAACAGCACCTGGTTAAATTCATACATGGCAGCAACTCATCCAGAGACAACAAAGGGCGAACGCCGGATTTCCGGTCTGGTTATTGTCTGCCGATTAGAGCATGGGGCGCGGGAGAAAACAGTGATGAAGGCAAGGCTTCGTGAGGAAGGACGGCCGACCCCGGCGGGATCGGCCAAAAAACTTACGGCAGCACCTTGGCCGACAGAATCACCACCGGTTTGGTCGGCACATTCTGGTAAGGGCCGACGTTGCCGGTCGGCACCTGAGCGATCTTGTCCACGACGTCCATGCCTTTCACCACTTTGCCGAACACGGCGTAGCCGAAGTCACGCTGGCCGTGATCCAGGAAGGCGTTATCGGCCACGTTCAGGAAGAACTGGCTGGTGGCGCTGTCCTTGTCGGCGGTGCGCGCCATCGAAATGGTGCCGCGCAGGTTGCGCAAGCCGTTGTCGGCTTCGTTCTTGATTGGCGCCTTGGTGGATTTCTGCTGCATGTCAGCGGTGAAACCGCCGCCCTGAATCATAAAGCCAGGGATCACGCGGTGGAAAATGGTGTTGTTGTAGTACCCGCTGTTCACGTAATCGACGAAATTCTGGGTGGAAACCGATGCCTTCTGACTGTCGAGCGCCAACTCGATATTCCCTGCCGAGGTGGTCAGCATGACATGAGTTTCACCGGCGGCGAGCGCCGCTGGCGCCATCGCTGTCAGGGAACACAGCGCGACGAAGGTCACTAAAGTACGTTTGAACATTAACGGGTCCTTTCTCTGAGAGACAAACAACGGAAAAGCGCTTTGATTCTAAAGAGCTGTATCGGCAAGTGCCAGCCATTTACCTATATTTACCCAATTACGGGACATATCCTAGGTGGCCCTGAATTTTGCTGCGGAAAGTATGGGCGCAGAAGGCTTTTTTGCCAACCGCGTCACGCATTTTTTGCCCAGCGCCACCCCGGGGCGTTTTTTGCGATCTACCTCGCAGTTTGCACACCCGTTGCCGTTACCCTATATAAATGAGAGCGCTCTCATTATAAAAAGAACGGATACTGAGGTATCCCACGGCGGCGTCGCCGCGCAACCCCTGGAGAAATGACGTGAGTGAATTGATGACTGAAGTCAGCCCCGAGTTTGAAAGCACCATCATGGAACTGCTGGTGTTCTCCGGCAGCGCGCGCAGTAATGCGTTGATGGCGCTGCGGCAAGCGCGCGCCGGTGACTTCGCCGCCGCGGCCAAACACATGGTCGAATCCAAAGAGTGGGTGAAGAAGGCGCACCTGATCCAGACCGAGCTGATCGGCCTGGACGAAGGCTGCGGCAAGCTGGCGATCAACCTGATCACGGTACATGCGCAGGATCATCTGATGAACGCCATGGTGATCCAGGATCTGGCCGACGACATGATCGAGCTCTATCGCCGTCAGTCGCAAACGGAGGGCCGCTCATGAGCACGCTCAAAATCGCGGTGATTGGCGGTGGCAGCAGCTACACTCCCGAACTGGTCGATGGGCTGATCCAACGCATCGATGAGCTGCCGGTCACCGAACTGGCGCTGGTGGACGTCGAGCCAGGCCGCCAAAAAGTGGAAACCATCGCCGCCCTGACCCGCCGCATGCTGGCGCGCCACGGGCTGGAACAGGTGAAGGTCAGCGTGCACTTCGCGCTGGACGAAGCGATTCGCGGCGCCGCTTTCGTGCTGACCCAGTTCCGCGTCGGGCAACTGCCGGCGCGCGCCGCCGACGAACGGCTGGGCCTCAAATACCAGCTGCTCGGCCAGGAGACCACCGGCGTCGGCGGCTTCGCCAAGGCGCTGCGCACCATTCCGGTAATGCTGGATATCGCCCGTCGGGTGGAAAAGCTGGCGCCGGACGCCTGGATCATCAACTTCACCAACCCGGCCGGCATCGTCACCGAGGCGGTGTCCCGCTTTACCAAAGCGAAGATCATCGGCCTGTGCAACGTACCGATCAGCATGCATCACATGATCGCCAACATGCTGCAGGCGCCTTACGCCGACGTGCAGCTGCGGTTTGCCGGTTTGAACCACATGGTCTGGGTGCATCAGGTCACGCAGCAGGGGCGCGACGTCACCGGCAAAGTGATCGACATGCTGTGCGACGGCGCGGCGCTGACCATGAACAACATCAAGGAAGAGCCCTGGCAGCCGGACTTCCTGCGCGCGCTCGGCGCCATCCCCTGCCCGTACCACCGCTATTTTTACCAGACCCGCGAGATGCTGGCGGAAGAGATGGCCGCCGCCGGCGAGCGCGGCACCCGCGCCGAGCAGGTGATGCAGGTAGAAAAAGAGCTGTTCGAGCTGTATGCCGATCCGCAGTTGAACAGTAAGCCGGAGCAGCTCAGCTTCCGCGGCGGTTCTTTCTATTCCGAAGTTGCGCTGGAGCTGATCCGTGCTATCCATAATAATCTCGGCACGCAATTAGTGGTCAACACCGCAAACCGCGGCGCAATCCATGGCCTGCCGGACGATGCTGTGATAGAAATCAACTGTATCGTCGATGCTCAGGGCGCGCATCCGCTGACCTTCGGCCCGCTGTCGGAACCGATGCAGGCGCTGACGCAGCAGGTGAAAGCCTACGAACGCCTGACCATCGAGGCCGCGGTGCACGGCGATCGCCGCAGCGGCTTGCTGGCGCTGATCGCCAACCCGCTGGTGGGCAACGCCAATCTGGCGCAGCCGTTGCTGGACGAGGTGTTGACGATAAACGCGCCGTATTTGCCGCAGTTCAGGTAAGCGCCTGCGCGCGGTATGACAGGGGTTCGGCGCGCCGAACCCATTTTTTTAGCCGTAATCAGGAGTTGGACGATGGTGAGACTGGAAGATGTCGCGGCGCTGGCGGGCGTATCGCGCGCCACCGTATCGCGGGTAGTGAACGGCGACAGCAACGTCAAAGCGCCGACCCGCGAGAAGGTTGAGCGCGCCGTCGCCCAGCTCGGTTACACCCCCAACCCGGCGGCCCGCGCGCTCGCCTCCAGCCATAGCAATACCCTCGGGCTGGTCACCACGTCGTATCGCGGCGGCTTCTTCGGCGCGCTGATGGACTTCGTGCAAACCGAGGCCGAATCCCACGGCAAGCAGCTGCTGGTGACCCAGGGCCGCAACAGCGCCGAAAACGAATGGCAGGCGGTGCAGCGGCTGTTCAGCCTGCGCTGCGACGGCGTGATCCTGCACGTACGTTTTCTCAGCGACGATCGGCTGCGCCAGCTGGCGGCGGAGCAACGTCATCTCGTGTTGCTCGATCGTCTGGTGCCGGGGCTGGAAGACCGCTGCGTCACCTTCGATCATCCGCTCGCCAGCCGCATGGCGACCCAGCAACTGCTCGACGCCGGCCACCGGCGCATCGCCTGCATCAGCGGGCCGCGCGAGCGGCCGTCGAGCCGCCTGCGGCTGCAAGGGTTTGAAGAGGCGATGCAGGCGGCGAATATCGAGCCGGTGGCCTGTCTGGAGGGCGTTTACGATCTGGAAAGCGGTTACCGCTGCGCCGATCGCCTGTTGCGGCAGGCCGCGCCGCCCAGCGCCATTTACTGCTGCAACGAAGAGATGGCGATCGGCGCCCTGCTGGCGATCAACGAGCACCGCCTGCGGGTGCCGCAGGATATCTCCTTGATCTGCTACGACAGCGGCGAACGCGCGCCCTTCGTCCGTCCGGCGTTGAGCAGCGTACACTTTCCCATCAGCGAGATGGCGCAATACGCAGCGCGCAGGTTGATCGATCCCGCCACCCCGACGCACCGTTTTGAGCCAACGATCATCAATCGCGATTCCATTGTGACGGTACGCAAATAGATCACAATAATGCGTATCATCCCTTCATGGGTTGCATCAAAAAATCGACAGCCATCACAAAAAATCCCGTTGTCTGTGCTAGGATCCGCCCCCTGGTGGCCTGAACGGGACTTTTTCTGCGTTTGCCAGGAAAAGCCAGCGGCCTTATGCCAGTTTTAAAACCTCTAACAGACATATTCAGGCCTATATAATGAATGACAGTAACCGCATACGGCTTACCTGGATCAGCTTCTTTTCGTACGCGCTGACCGGTGCTTTAGTGATCGTCACAGGGATGGTGATGGGAAACATTGCAGAGTACTTTAATCTGCCGGTTTCCAGCATGAGTAACACCTTTACTTTCCTCAACGCCGGCATTTTGATTTCGATCTTCCTCAATGCCTGGCTGATGGAAATCATCCCGCTGAAGCGTCAGCTGATCTTCGGCTTTGTCCTGATGGTGCTGGCGGTGGCGGGGCTGATGCTCGGCAAGAGCCTGACCATGTTCTCGCTGTGCATGTTTATCCTTGGCGTGGTTAGCGGCATCACCATGTCGATCGGCACCTTCCTGATCACCCACATGTATGCCGGCCGCCAGCGCGGTTCACGCCTGTTGTTCACCGATTCCTTCTTCAGCATGGCCGGGATGATTTTCCCAATCGTCGCCGCGATGCTGCTGGCTCGCCATATCGGCTGGTACTGGGTTTATGCCTGCATCGGCCTGCTGTACGTGGGGATCTTCGTGCTGACCCTGTGCTCCGAATTCCCGGTGCTGGGCAAGAAAGGCGCCGACGCCGGTCAACCGGTCGAGAAAGAAAAATGGGGCATCGGCGTGCTGTTCCTGTCGATCGCCGCGCTGTGCTACATCCTTGGCCAGCTGGGCTTCATTCAGTGGGTGCCTGAGTACGCCACCAAGTCGTTCAACATGGACATCGGCCAGGCCGGTAAGCTGGTGAGCGACTTCTGGACCTCATACATGGTCGGCATGTGGGTGTTCAGCTTCATCCTGCGCTTCTTCGATCTGCAGCGCATCGTTACCGTGCTGGCCGCGCTGGCCACCGGCGCGATGTACCTGTTTGTCAGCACCGACAATCCGGAACACCTGGGCTACTACATCATGGCCCTGGGCTTCGTTTCCAGCGCCATCTACACCACGCTGATCACTCTCGGCTCGCTGCAGACCAAGGTCTCCTCGCCGAAGCTGGTCAACTTTATCCTGACCTGCGGCACCATCGGCACCATGCTGACCTTCGTGGTCACCGGCCCGATCGTGGCGAAAGGCGGGGCGCACGCGGCGCTGACCACCGCCAACGGCCTGTACCTGGCGGTATTCGTGATGTGTCTGCTGTTGGGCTTCGTGACCAAGCACCGCAGCCACGGTCACGTAACGCACTGATTTCTTCGCATCAAATACATCAAGGGCGCCCGCAAGGCGCCCTTTTTTTGCGCCTTAGCGCCGAAAATCCACCGTCTCATCCTGCTGCAGATGCAGCGTGGTTTCCGCCGGCCGCGTTTCGGCGATCACCACGCCCTGGCGAATAGAATAACGCACCGGCGTCTGGCGACGCACCGCGTCGAAACCGCTTTCCGCCGGCAGGATCACCAGGTTGGCGCTGTTGCCGGCCGCCAGGCCGTAGTCGCTCAGGTTAAGAGTGCGCGCGCTGTGGCTGGTGATCAGCTTCAGCCCGTCGTCGATTTGGCCATAGCCCATCAGCTGGCACACGTGCAGCCCCATATGCAGCACCTGCAGCATGTTGGCGGTGCCGAGCGGATACCAGGGATCGAACACATCGTCGTGGCCGAAGCAGACGTTGATCTCCGCTTCTAGCATCTCCTTCACCCGCGTCACGCCGCGCCGTTTTGGGTAGCTGTCGAAACGCCCCTGCAGGTGAATGTTCACCAGCGGGTTGGCGACGAAGTTGATGCCGGACATTTTCAGCAGGCGGAACAGCCGCGAGGCGTAAGCGCCGTTGTAAGAGTGCATCGCCGTGGTGTGGCTGGCGGTGACTTTCTCCCCCATCTCCAGCTTCAGCGCCAGCGCCGCCACGGTCTCGACGAAACGCGATTGCTCATCGTCAATTTCATCGCAGTGCACGTCCACCAGCCGATCGTATTTTTGCGCCAGCGCGAATGCCTTATGCAGCGACTCCACGCCGTACTCGCGAGTGAACTCGAAATGCGGAATGGCGCCCACCACGTCGGCTCCCAGCCGCAGCGCTTCTTCCAGCAATGCTTCGCCGTTGGGATAGGAAAGGATCCCCTCCTGCGGGAAGGCGACGATCTGCAGCGTTACCCAGGGCGCCACCTCCTGCTTAACTTCCAGCATGGCGCGCAGCGCGGTCAGCGTGGGATCGGAAACGTCGACGTGGGTGCGCACATACTGCACGCCGTTGGCGATCTGCCACTTGAGCGTTTGCCAGGCGCGTTGCTTGACGTCTTCATGGGTCAACAAGGCTTTGCGTTCTGCCCAGCGCTCGATCCCCTCAAACAGCGTGCCGGACTGGTTCCAGGCCGGCTGGCCGGCGGTTTGGGTGGTATCCAGATGAATATGGGGTTCGACGAATGCCGGCAGCGCCAGCCCGCCCTGCGCATCCAGCACGTCGCTGCGCCACTCCTGCCCTTCCGGCTGCGGCACCAGATGCGCAATGCGCCCCTGTTCTATCGCCAGTTGCCACAATCCTTCATGCCCGCTTAAACGCAGGTTGTCGATAAACTTCAATGGACGTTTCACCACCCTTCACCTCTGCCGTTGCGCTGGTTTTCTTCATCATACTGGCAGCGGATCGCGCTGACAAAGTCGCCGTTGCATGCCGGCCTGCGCGTCTACTCCCAGCGGGGTAGTTGGTGCGCGACCTGACTCGCTTCAGCTAAAGGTGAATAAAATCCGCAACTTATCAAAAAACGTGGAAAATCATTCATATACCACGTTGTGGGTATATAAAGGCGCGATTGATTTGCATCAATAAATTGCCCCTCGGGAGGGATAAGGTAAGCCTAGGAAACCCGAATTTTGAGGCAATAATGAGCAGAGTCAAACTTGCCGTGATCGGCAATGGCATGGTCGGCCACCGGTTCATCGAAGATCTGTTGGATAAAGCAGACAAAGACCTATTCGACATCACCGTGTTTTGCGAAGAGCCGCGCATCGCTTACGATCGCGTGCATCTCTCTTCCTATTTCTCGCACCATACCGCCGAAGAGCTGTCGCTGGTGCGCGAAGGCTTTTACGAAAAGCACGGCGTGAAGGTGCTGATCGGCGAACGCGCCATCACCATCAATCGCGACGAGAAAGTCATCCACTCCAATACCGGACGCACCGTCTATTACGACAAGCTGATCATGGCCACCGGCTCCTATCCGTGGATCCCGCCGATTAAAGGCTCGGATAGCCAGGACTGCTTCGTTTACCGCACCATCGAAGACCTGAACGCCATTGAAGCCTGCGCGCGCCGCAGCAAACGCGGCGCGGTGGTCGGCGGCGGGCTGTTGGGGCTGGAAGCCGCCGGCGCGCTGAAAAGCCTGGGGGTGGAAACGCACGTGATCGAGTTCGCTCCGGTGCTGATGGCCGAACAGCTCGACCCGATGGGCGGTGACCAGCTGCGCCGCAAGATCGAGCGCATGGGCGTCAAGGTACACACCGGGAAAAACACCCAGGAGATCGTCAACGGCGGCGGCACGGCGCGCAAAACCCTGCATTTCGCCGACGGCAGCCTGCTGGAAGTGGATTTCATCGTTTTCTCCACCGGCATCCGCGCCCAGGACAAGCTGGCGCGTCAATGCGGACTGGAGATCGGCCGCCGCGGCGGCATCGCCATCAACGACTGCTGCCAGACATCGGATCCGGACGTGTACGCCATCGGTGAGTGCGCCGCCTGGCGTGATCGCACCTTCGGCCTGGTGGCGCCGGGTTACAAAATGGCGCAGGTGGCCGCCGATCACCTGCTGGGCCGCGAAAACGGCTTCCAGGGTGCCGATATGAGCGCCAAACTGAAACTGCTGGGCGTAGACGTCGGCGGCATCGGCGATGCCCACGGCCGCACCGAGGGCGCCCGCAGCTACGTTTATCTGGATGAGAGCAAAGAGGTCTACAAACGCATCGTGGTCAGCGCCGACAACAAAACCCTGCTCGGCGCAGTGTTGGTCGGCGATACCAGCGATTACGGCAACCTGCTGCAGCTGGCGCTGAACGGCATCGCGCTGCCGGAAAACCCGGACGGCCTGATCCTGCCGGCCCATGCGGGCAGCAAGCCGGCCATCGGCGTGGATTCGCTGCCGGAAAGCGCGCAGATTTGCTCCTGCTTCGACGTCAGCAAAGGCGACATCATCCGGGCAGTCAACCAAGGCTGTCACACCGTGGCGGCGCTGAAAGCCGAAACCAAGGCCGGCACCGGCTGCGGCGGCTGCATCCCGCTGCTCACCCAGGTGTTGAACGCCGAGCTGAGCAAGCAAGGCATCGAGGTCAACCACCACCTGTGCGAACACTTCGCCTATTCACGCCAGGAGCTGTTCCACCTGATCCGCGTCGAAGGCATCAAGTCGTTCGAGGCGTTATTGGCCAAATACGGCAAAGGCTACGGCTGCGAAGTCTGCAAACCGACCGTCGGCTCGCTGCTGGCCTCGTGCTGGAACGAATACATCCTCAAACCGCAGCACACGCCGCTGCAGGATACCAACGACAACTTCCTCGGCAATATCCAGAAAGACGGCACTTACTCGGTGATACCGCGCTCCGCCGGCGGCGAAATCACCCCGGACGGCCTGCTGGCCATCGGACAGATCGCCAAGGAGTACAATCTTTACACCAAAATGACCGGCTCGCAGCGCATCGGCATGTTCGGCGCGCAGAAAGACGACCTGCCGGCCATCTGGCGCAAGCTGCTCGCCGCCGGCTTTGAAACCGGGCACGCATACGCCAAGGCGCTGCGCATGGCGAAAACCTGCGTCGGCAGCACCTGGTGCCGCTATGGCGTCGGCGACAGCGTCGGTTTCGGCGTCACGCTGGAACATCGCTACAAAGGCATCCGCACCCCGCACAAAATGAAATTCGGCGTCTCGGGCTGTACCCGGGAATGCGCCGAAGCGCAGGGCAAGGACGTCGGCATCATCGCCACCGAAAACGGCTGGAACCTGTATGTTTGCGGCAACGGCGGCATGAAACCGCGCCACGCCGACCTGCTGGCCGCCGATCTCGATAGCGACACCCTGGTGCGCTACCTTGACCGTTTCATGATGTTCTATATCCGCACCGCCGATAAGCTGCAGCGCACCTCGGTATGGCTGGAGAGCCTGGAAGGCGGCATCGACTACCTGCGCAAGGTGATCGTTGACGACAAGCTCGGCATCAACGAGCAGCTGGAAGCGGATATCGCCCGCCTGCGCGAGGCGGTGATCTGCGAGTGGAAAGAAACCGTCGAGCACCCGGAAACGCAGCTGCGCTTCGCCCACTTCATCAACAGCCCGCTGCGCGATCCGAACGTGCAGGTGGTGGCCGAACGTGACCAACATCGCCCGGCGCGCCCTGACGAGCGCATTGCCGTCACCCTGATCGACACCGAGGAGAGCCAAGCATGAGCCAGTGGATTACCGTTTGCCCCATCGCCGACATCCTGCCCGGCACCGGCGTGTGCGCCCTGATCGGCGATCGGCAGGTGGCGGTGTTCCGCCCCTATGCCGACGAACAGGTGTTCGCCATCAGCAATATCGACCCGTTCGCCCAGTCCAGCGTGCTGTCGCGCGGGCTGATCGCCGAGCATCAGGGGGAGTTGTGGGTCGCCAGCCCGCTGAAGAAACAGCGTTTCCGCCTGTACGATGGCCACTGCCTGGAAGATGACAGCCGCTCCGTCGCCAGCTTCACCAGCCGGGTGGTCGACGGCATCGTGCAAGTCGCGTCATAACCTTTCGGGGGCGCATCCCGCCCCCACGCCGATAACCCCGAGGAATGCCGATGGACTACCTGCCGATTTTCTGCCAACTGCAACACAAAGCCTGCCTGCTGGTCGGCGGCGGCGAAATCGCCGAACGCAAGGCGCGCCTGCTGCTGGACGCCGGCGCGGCGCTGACCGTCAACGCCCTGGCCTTCAGCCCGCAGTTCCACCAGTGGGCGGCAGAAGGCCTGTTGACGCTGGCCGAGGGCGAATTCAGCCCGGCCCTGCTGACGGAAAAATGGTTGGTGATCGCCGCCACTGACCGGCTAGAGGTCAACGCGCGGGTGTACCAGTGCGCCAACCAGCAGCGGGTGTTCTGCAACGTGGTCGATGACCCGAAACGCGCCAGCTTTATCATGCCGTCGATCATCGATCGTTCGCCGATCGTGGTGGCGGTGTCCTCCGGCGGCAAAGCGCCGGTGTTGGCGCGGTTGCTGCGCGAGAAGCTGGAAGCGCTGCTGCCGCAACACCTCGGCAAGCTGGCGCAGCTCGGCGGATCGCTGCGTCAACGGGTGAAACAGCGCTTCAGCAGCCTCGGCGCGCGCCGCCGCTTCTGGGAGCGGCTGTTCGCTCACGATCGGCTGGCGCAATCGCTGGCCAATGACGACGCGGCTCTGGCCGAACGCCAGCTCGAACAGCTGTTCAGCGAACGGCCGGAGGATCGCGGTGAAGTGGTGCTGGTGGGCGCCGGGCCGGGCGATGCCGGCCTGCTGACGCTGAAAGGGCTGCAACAGATCCAGCAGGCCGACGTGGTGGTTTACGACCGGCTGGTCTCCGAAGCGATCATGACGCTGGTACGTCGCGACGCCGAGCGCATCTTCGTTGGCAAACGCGCCGGCCATCACTGCGTGCCGCAGGAGCAGATCAACCACATCCTGCTGCAGCAAGCGCGGCAAGGCAAACGCGTGGTGCGCCTGAAGGGCGGCGATCCCTTTATCTTCGGCCGCGGCGGCGAAGAGCTGGAAACGCTGGCGGACGCCAACGTGCCGTTCTCGGTGGTGCCGGGCATCACCGCCGCCTCCGGCTGCTCCGCCTACAGCGGCATCCCGCTCACCCACCGCGACCACGCGCAGAGCGTGCGTCTGGTGACCGGCTACGCCAAGGCCGACGGTGGATTGGACTGGGCGACGCTGGCCGCCGGGCAGCAGACGCTGGTGTTCTATATGGGGCTATCGCAAGCGGCGGAGATCCAGCGCCGGCTGATCGCGAACGGACTGCCGGCCGCCACGCCGGTGGCGCTGGTGGAAAACGGCACTTCCTGTCGCCAGCGGGTGATCGAAGGCGAGCTTGGCCAACTGGGCGCCTTGTCCCTGCAGGCCGCCAGCCCCAGCCTGATCATCGTCGGCAGCGTGGTCAGCATGCGCAGCAAGCTCAATTGGTTCGCCAGCGAAGCCCCGCCCGCCGGCCTGGCCCGAATGGCGTGATACCGACGTAAAAAAAGCGGCCCAAGGCCGCTTTTTTTATTTGCGCCGGCGTTACGCCTGCGGCGGTACGAAACCGACGGCCTGATAAACCTTCGCCAGGGTTTCCTGCGCGCGTGCGCGAGCCTTGGCTGCGCCGTCGCGCATCACCTGCTGCAGGTAGGCTTCGTCGTTGCGGAAGCGGTGATAACGCTCCTGCAGCTCAGCCAGCATGCCGGAGACGGCTTCCGCCACCGCGCCTTTCAGTTGGCCGTACATTTGGCCTTCGAACTCGGCTTCCAGCTGCGCGATGCTCTTGCCGGTGACGCCGGCGAGGATGTCCAACAGGTTGGAGACGCCCGCCTTGTTGACCACGTCGTAACGCACGACAGGCGGCTCTTCCGAGTCGGTCATTGCGCGTTTGATCTTTTTGGTCACCGCTTTCGGATCTTCCAGCAGGCCGATCACGTTGTTGCGGTTATCGTCCGACTTGGACATCTTCTTGGTCGGTTCCTGCAGCGACATCACGCGTGCGCCGGATTTAGGAATAAACGGCTCCGGCACTTTGAACACGTCGCCGTACAGCGCGTTGAAACGCTGGCCCACGTCGCGGCTCAGTTCCAGGTGTTGTTTCTGGTCTTCGCCCACCGGCACCTGATTGGTTTGATACAGCAGGATGTCCGCCGCCATCAGCACCGGATAGCTGAACAGCCCGGCGTTGATGTTCTCCGCGTAGCGTGCGGATTTGTCTTTGAACTGCGTCATGCGGCTCAGTTCGCCGAAATAGGTGTAGCAGTTCAGCACCCAGCTCAGCTGCGTGTGCTCAGGCACATGCGACTGCACGAAGATGGTGCTTTTTTCCGGATCGATACCGCAGGCCAGATACAGCGCCAGCGTATCCAGCGTGGCTTTGCGCAGCTTTTCGGCGTCTTGGCGCACGGTGATGGCATGCAGATCGACGATGCAGTAGATGCAGTCGTAGTCGTCCTGCATCTGCACCCACTGACGCAGCGCACCCATGTAGTTGCCGATGGTCAGTTCGCCGGACGGCTGCGCGCCGCTAAATACGATGGGCTTACTCATGTTTAAATTTCCTGATTCTCTAAAGATGACAGCCCAAGAGCGGGCAACAAATCGGCGAAGCGCTCCAACACCCGATCGGGGTGGCTCAGGGCGATCGATTCGCCGTAGTTATAACCGTAGGTAAAACCGACGCTCGGGCAACCGGCGCCCTGGGCGGCTTGAATATCGTTGCGCGAATCGCCGACGAACAGCAGTTCATGCGCTCGCAACCCAAGCTTGCCGAGCACCAGATACAACGGCGCCGGGTGAGGTTTCTTTTCCGTCACGTCGTCGCCGCCGATCACCAGCGAAAAATACTCGCCAATGCCCAGCGATGCCAGCAGCGGCGCCACGAACGGTGTCGGCTTGTTGGTCACCAATGCCATCGGGTAACCGTGCGCGGCCAGGCGGGCCAGCGTCTCTTGCACCTGCGGGAACAGGCGGCTGCCGCTGTCGACGGTCTGCGCGTAGAAATGATCGAAGCGCTCACGCAGCCGGCTGCACTGCTCCGGCGTGTCTTCCGCTTCCGCCCAGCGCAGCGCGCGCTGCACCAGCACGTCGGCGCCGTTGCCGATCCAGGTGCCAACTCGCTCTTCACCCGCTTGCGGCAGCCCCCTCTCTTCCAGCGCCATATCGATGGCGGCCGCGAGGCCCGGCGCGCTGTCGACCAGCGTACCGTCAAGATCGAAGGCCAGTGCGCGGATCGCGCCGAAATCAGCCATGGGAAACCTTCGCCAGCTCGCTGCGCATTTCGTCGATCACCTTGCGATAGTCCGGCTGGCCAAAGATGGCGGAACCGGCGACGAACATATCGGCGCCCGCGGCGGCGATTTCGGCGATGTTGTCCACCTTCACCCCGCCGTCGACTTCGAGACGGATATCGCGGCCGCTGTCGTCGATCAGCTTGCGCACCTGGCGCAGCTTGTCGAGCGTGCCGTGGATGAACGACTGGCCGCCGAAGCCCGGGTTGACCGACATCAGCAGGATCACGTCGATTTTATCCATCACGTAATCAAGATAGCTCAGCGGGGTCGCCGGGTTGAACACCAGGCCGGCCTTACAGCCGTGCTCTTTGATCAGCTGAATGGTGCGATCGACATGTTCGGAGGCTTCAGGGTGGAAAGAGATATAAGACGCGCCGGCCTTGGCGAAGTCAGGCACGATGCGGTCTACCGGCTTGACCATCAGATGCACGTCAATCGGCGCGGTAATGCCGTAGTTGCGCAGCGCTTCGCACACCATCGGACCGATGGTCAGATTGGGCACGTAGTGGTTGTCCATGACGTCGAAGTGCACCACGTCGCCGCCTGCTGCCAGCACGTTAGCGGTATCTTCACCTAACCGGGCAAAATCTGCCGACAGAATGGACGGGGCAATCAAAAACTTTTTCATCCGCTTCTCCAAACGTAGGGTCGAGTTGTTATGCGCCGGGGTGCCCCCGGCTTAGCGATACAGCGCCAAAAGCTCGTTCACTTTGCTGCGGCCGAGAATATTGCGGCTGATCGTGCGACGCGCTTTCACCACATACAGCGCAGCATGCTGGTACCAGTCGCGCGTCAGCTCGGTATCGTGATTGGAAATCAATACCGGCACCCGGCTCTCTACCGAGAGCTGATGCGCCAGATGCGCCAGGCTCTGCTGATCGGCGATGCTGAAGCTGTTGGTGTGGTAAGCGGTGAAATTCGCCGTCGCCGACAGCGGCGCATAAGGCGGATCGCAATACACCACGGCGCCGGCTGCGGCCTTCGCCATGGTATCGCGGTAATGCTCACAGACAAAAGTGGCATTGCGCGATTTTTCAGCAAACCAGTAGAGCTCTTCTTCCGGGAAGTACGGTTTCTTGTACCGGCCAAACGGCACATTGAACTCGCCGCGCAGGTTATAGCGGCACAGGCCGTTATAGCAGTGACGGTTCAGGTACAGGAACAGCAGCGCCCGGCGGTAAGGCTCGGTGCTAGTATTGAACTCTTCTCGCAGCAGGTAAAACTGATCCGAGTTATTGAATTCATCGGCGAAAAGCGTGCGGGCATCGCGCACGAAGTCATCCGTGCGCAGCTTAACGATGTTATACAGGTTGATAAGATCGCTATTGATGTCGGCGAGAATGTAGGCGTCGTAATCCGTATTCAGAAAGACGGATCCCGCACCCACGAAGGGCTCGATTAAGCAGTCTCCCGCCGGCAGATGGCGACGAATCTCATCTACCAGCGGGTATTTTCCACCAGCCCATTTTAAAAAAGCGCGGTTTTTCTTCATGCCGTCAATTAGCTACTTATACAATTCAGAGCGGCGGATTGTACTCTGTTTCAGACAGCACATCAGCGCACAAATTTAAATGATTTATTTTTTAAGATCTTGCTGCACTTGGTGTACAGGTCGAACCCATGGTTTTTTCGCCTGCACATCGGCCGGCAACGAAGCAATGGCGCGCTTCGCTTCAGCAGAAGACGCATAGTTGCCGCTCACCAGCACGTACCACGGCTTGCCGTCACGCTTGGTGGCGTACACCAGGTAATTCTGCAGCTTCTGCTGTTTGGCGTAGGCGTTCAGCGTATCGGAACGCGAAGCGCTGCTCAGTTGCAAGGTATAGTGGCTGCCCGGCGCAGACTGCACAGAACTGCCGCTGCTGGCGACCGCTCCCGCTTTCGCGGTGGAAGACGGCTTGGCCGGCGGCGTATACACCGTAGTCGGTGATTTATGCTGCGTTGCGGTCGGTTTGGCGGCGGCGGTTTTCGCCGGCGTTTTATGCTGTTGCGGGGCAGTACCCTGCACAGGACGCGTCGCTTCGCGCGCTGCGGCGCCGCTCATCACCGTCGCCGGTGCGGTCGGCAACGTCGACGCTGCGCCGGTCATGCCCTGCGTAGCGGCGTCAACCTGCCCCTGCTGCTGCGACAGCGCATCCGCCATGTTGCCCGGCAAATCGACGCGCTGCTGCGCACCGCCTTGTTGAGGCTGCGTTTGCGCTTCGGTCGGCGTGCCGGAGATCGGCGGAACGCTGACGTTCTGCGGTTGCTGCGGCTGAGTCGCGCTCACGCCGTTATTATCGTGGGTATCCGTCGTGCCGCCCGGCACGCCGTTATTGGCGGTGGTCAGCGACGAAGAACCGGACAGGTTGATATCGCGGGCCGCGCCGTTTTGCGCGCCGCTCTCCTGCGCCGCTTCATGTTTGGTCGGCGCCTTCAGGGCTGAACCGATGCCGATAATCAGCAGCAGCAGCACTAAAATGCCGATGCCAATCATCAAATGCTGGCGCGAAACGGCGAAGCGCGGCGCGGCGGCCGGCTTGCGCGAACGCGTAGGACGACGATCGCTGCTATCAGGTCTGAGATCGTCTTCCGGTTTAAACTCGTCCATCTGAAACCCTCCAACTAGAGGCAAAAGCCCACCACCGTAGACCTACCGTGGCACGGGCGGATTAACCCGATGATGGCAAAGCGACACCCGTCGTGCTCTGCTCACTGTATTAATATAGATGCTAATGGCGGCTAAGCCACTGTTACTTAGTCCGATTTAATTACGCTTCCGCTCAGGCAAGCAGGCGGCGATCGACGCCAGCACCAGCTCATGCCCTACGCCGCCGCGCACTTCCGCCGCACCGATCGCGGTCGGCAACACCAAACGCAGTTCCCCCGCCAGCACTTTCTTGTCGCGCAACATGTGCGGCAAGTAGGATTCCGGCGTCATTTCCTGCGGCCCGCAGACCGGCAAGCCGGCGCGCAGCAGCAGCGCTTTGATGCGCTCGATGTCTTCAACGGAGAACTGGCCGAGACGGTGCGCGGTTTCCGCCGCCATCACCATGCCCGCAGCCACCGCCTCACCGTGCAGCCACACGCCGTAGCCCATCTCGGCTTCGATAGCATGGCCGTAAGTATGGCCCAGATTCAGCAGGGCGCGCAGACCGCTTTCGCGTTCGTCTGCGGCCACCACCTCGGCCTTCAGCTCGCAGCAGCGGCGAATACAGTAGGCCAACGCCTGCATATCCAACGCCATCAGCGCATCGATGTTATGTTCCAACCAGACGAAAAACTCGCGATCGAGAATGATCCCGTATTTGATGACTTCGGCCAGGCCGGAAGAGAGTTCACGCGTCGGCAGCGTTTTCAGGCAATCCAGATCAACCACCACCGAAGCGGGTTGATAGAAAGCGCCGATCATGTTTTTGCCGAGCGGGTGGTTGACGGCGGTCTTGCCGCCCACGGAGGAGTCCACCTGCGACAGCAGCGTGGTGGGAACCTGAATGAAGCGCACGCCGCGTTGGTAGCACGCGGCGGCGAAGCCGGTCAGATCGCCGACAACGCCGCCACCGAGCGCGATCAGCGTGGTATCGCGCCCGTGCGGTTTTTCGAGCAGCGCCGAAAACACCTGCTCCAACACCGCCAGAGATTTGTACTGCTCACCATCGGGAAGAATCACCTGATCCACCACGACGCCGCTCTGCTCCAGCACCTGCCGGACACGCTCCAGATAGAGCGGCGCCAGGGTCTGGTTGGTGACCAACATCGCTTGTTCACCCGCCTTTAACGGCATAAAAGAAGCCGGATCGTCAAACAATCCGGCGGCGATGGTAATCGGGTAGCTGCGCTCCCCAAGCGTTACAGTAATTCTCTCCATGTCGCGCTTAGTTCTCTGTATGGTACGGCGGTGGTTGATCCCCGCAACGGCGGGGAACACAAATCAGTTTTCCGCATTAGCCGACGGCGAACGCGAAAATCGGCAATCAGTTGCTTTCCAGCATGTTGATGATCTGGTTGGCAACCACTTTAGCGCTCTGATCGTCGGTGCGAATGGTGACATCGGCAATCTCTTCATACAACGGATTGCGCTCTTTCGCCAAAGCTTCCAGCACTTCACGCGGCGGAGAATCAACCTGCAGCAGCGGGCGTTTTTTATCACGCTGGGTACGAGCCAACTGCTTTTCGATCGTGGTTTCGAGATAAACCACCACGCCGCGCGCGGACAGACGGTTGCGCGTTTCGCGCGACTTCACCGAACCGCCGCCGGTCGCCAACACAATCCCTTGTTTTTCCGTCAGTTCATTAATGACTTTTTCTTCACGATCGCGGAAACCTTCTTCCCCTTCCACGTCGAATACCCAGCCCACGTCAGCTCCGGTACGTCGCTCAATTTCTTGATCGGAGTCGAAGAACTCCATATTGAGTTGCTGAGCTAACTGACGGCCAATAGTGCTTTTGCCGGCACCCATAGGCCCAACCAGAAAGATATTGCGTTTCTCTGCCATGTTTTTCGGTATTACTAAGACAATTCGTTAATGTTAACCCGCCCCGCCAATCAAATCAGCGGCGGGACCTAAACTGAAACCTCATGAGCGATAGTGCGAGATCAGACGAAAAATTATCTCAACACTCTTGGTAGTTTGGCAACCGAATAAATCGCAATCCACGCCGCGGGAGGGAAACCATATGTTTTTAACGGCGTCTTGGCGCTAACAAAAAACCTCGGTGCTCAATTCGGTAACCCTTGTAAGCTAAATCGGCCGCAGCGTCAAACGCAGATCCCCCCAAGGGGATAAAAAAGTGTATCTGCTCATCAACTTTAGGCGATTTGCCGCCCGGCCGACAGGCCGCCGCTTATCCCTTAATCAGGGTCGGCGTAATAAAGATCACCAGCTCGCGTTTTTTCTGTTGTGCGCCGCTCTGCCGGAACAAGCCCCCCAGCAGCGGCGCATCCCCCAGTCCCGGCACCTTGTCCGCCGTCTTGCCGCGATGCCGTTGAAAAATGCCGCCGAGCACCAGGGTTTCGCCGTTTTTCACCGTGATCTGCGTCTTAATCTCCTGTTTATCGATGGTCAACGCCTCTCCGGCCCCTCGGCTGATGGCGCGCCCCGGCATATTTTGGCTGATCTGCAGCGTCAGCGTGATGCGCCCGTCCGGCAACACCTTCGGCGTCACCTCCATGCCCAGCACCGCCTCTTTAAACTCGATGGCGGTCGCACCGCTGGCGCCGCTGGACACTTCATAAGGGATCTCCGTCCCTTGCTTGATGCTGGCGGTTTGCAGATGCGCCGTCAGGAGACGCGGGCTGGCGATGATCTCCACCTGATTTTCCTGCTCCAGCGCCGTGAGCTCCAGGCTCAGCAAACGCCCGCTGATGCGCGCCAGATGGAAACCGGCGTTCACCGCGCTGCGCTCCAACGGCAGGTTAACGCCGATATTGCCCGGCCGCAGCGGCCGCGCCGGCCTGTCGTCGGGCGCCAATCCCCAACGCACGCCGAGCTCACGCAGGCTTTCGCTGTTGATGGTCACGATATGCGCCGCCAGTTGCACCTGTGCCAGCGGCGCATCCATTTCCGTTATCCGCTTTTTCAACTGCGCCACAATCGGCGCGGTGTCGCGCAGCAGCAGCGTATTGGTCCGTTTATCCGCCAACACGCTGCCACGCTCGCTCAGCAACGCGCCACGTTGGGCGTTGAGGCTTTCGGCAATTTCCGCCGCATCGCCGTTTTGCACGGTCATCGTCAGGCTGTGCAAGGGTTGCCGCTGCGCTAGCGCCTCTTGCTGCTGTCTTTTTTCCCGCGCATCCGGCTCCGGGGAGATCAGCATCACGTTACCCTCCCGCGTCATCGTCAGTTTGCCCATACGCAGGGTCAGCGCCAGCGCCTGGGGCCAGGGCACATCCTCCAGCCGCAGCGTCAGGCTGCCGCTCACGCCCGGCGCGGCGATCAGGTTCATCTGCCGATAATCCGCCAAGGCCTGCAGGATGACCGTGATCGGCGCATCCTGAAACTCCAATGAGATTATCTGTTTATCCTGAGCCTGCGCGGCGCCGAGCGCCAAACACCCTAGCGCCAAGCCCAGTCCAGCGCGTCCTTTCATGATTTGTCATCCTTGTCGTCGATCATTAGCGATATGTCGTCGCGGCTCGCCGGGCACTCCGGTTCGGCCGTCAGCGCCTTCAACGTCAGGCTGCGCGCCTGCACCTGCGTCACCTGCCAGCGCTCGGCAAGCACCCGTTGTTGCGGCCGCAGGCGCAACCATTGCCCCGCCGGCGTCACCACCCAGCCATAGCGCTGCGTCGGTTGCCCGATGACGCCTTTCAGTCGCCAGTCCGCCGGGGATGTCTCTGTCTGGGCGCAAGCAGGCATCGGAGGCGGCGCAAACGGGTCGCGCGGTTCGGCGCATAAGGCCCACGGCCATAGCAGCCACCACCAACGGCCGGATCTTCTACTCATCGGCCAGCTCCTCGGCGGCATCCTGTAAAACCAACCGCGCCGTCATGCCCTGCGGCGGCGTCTCCACGCTCAATTGTTCGAGACGCAAATCGGCGGGCAGCGCCTCCAGCAGCGCCAACAAACCGGGGTAGTCAATGCGCAAGCTCAGCGTCTGCCGAGGTGGTTTTTCCTGCCGCTGCCAGCGCAACAAGGCGCCCCCCGCCCGTTGCAGCCCGTTCGTCAGATCGCCGGTGGCGGCCGGAGCGAGCGACGTCGGCGGCATCAGGGCGACCGGCGCCTCGTCCAGTTGGCGCTGCGCCACGGCGATCTGTTGCAGCAGGCGCTGTTGCCGCTCTGTCGCACTTTCCCGCTGACGCCATTCGTCTTGCAGCATCCAGCCCCCACCCAACAACGCCAACGTGCCGATGCCCAGCCATTGCGCGGCCAGCAATCGCCGGCCCGACAGGCCCAGCAAGAAGCGCAGACCAGATGGCAAACGGTTATCCATCACGCCCCCATTGCGCTACCAGATGAAAGGCGTACAGGCCGTCGTCGCGTTGCGCCACCTCCGCCAAACGCAGCCGCGGTAACGCGGGCATCCCCGCCAGCCGCCGTTCGAACTGCGAAATGGCGGCAGGAGAACGGCTCAATCCACGCAGCCGCAGGCCGTTCGCCGCATCGCTGTCCAACGCCGTGAGCCACAGCGGTGGGGGGAGGCAGGAGGAGAGTTGCTGTAGCAGTTGCAAATAACGCCGGTTATGTTGGGCATTGCGCGCCTGCCGTTCAGCGAGGGCGCTGTATCGCGCCCGTTGCGCCCGCTCTTGCTGCTGCTGACGGACGAGCAGCGTCACTGCCGCCAGCTCTTCTTCCAACAGCGCCAGCCGCTCCTGACGCTGCGCCTGTTGATGACGCAGTTGGCCGGCGACGAGGAACAGCGCCAGCAACAGCACCGTTATCTGCAACAGCAACACGCCCAGCCAGAAGCAGCCGCGCCGCCGGTCGCGACGTTGCCGCCAGGGCAAAAAGTTGACCTGGTACATCAGCGGTCCTCCTCGCGCAGCGCCAGACCGCCGGCCAACGCGAACGCTGAGGGATGCACGGGCAACGGCGGACGCAGCTGCGTGAAGGCGCTGAGCGGCGACCAGGAAAGGCAACCGACGGGCAAGGCTCCTGCCAGCACGCTGCCGGCATAGACCGGTCGATCATCGTCCGCCGGCATCTGGGCTTGCAGCGCCCGCAGCGCCTGCGCGTCATCGTCGCCCGGCGTCAGCCCGAACGCGAACGCGCCGTCGGCCGGCGCCACCCACAGCCATTCTCGCTCGAGACGATGCATCAGCCCCGCGGTGTGCGGCACGCCCGCCGCCGTCGCCATCATCCGCAGCGCGCAGGGCGTAATATCGACCGCTTGCGGATGCAGGCCCGCCTGGCGCAGACAGTGCAGCCACTGCTGTAGCTCCTGCCGCCGCGCGGCGGTCAACAGCAGCGCCGCCCCCTCCGCCGGCGCAGCGCGATAGTCGAGCGCCAGCGTCTGGCCGTCGAGTGGGAACTGCTTTACGCCGTGACCAACGATATAGTCGCTGCGTTCCGGCTCGCGCAGCCGCGCGTCCGGCTGCGCCATGCACTGTTGCAACACCCGCTGCGCCGGCAGGGCAATGCGTAAGGAAATATGTCGCGGCAGTTGGACACGCCATTGCCGCAGCGCCCGGATCAGGGCTTCGGAAGGTGCCAGGCAGCCGTCGCGTAAAACCGCCTGCGGCAGCGTCTGTTGCCACCAGTGACGCAGTTGCCAGCCGTTGCGGCGGCGTTGGACCGCCAGCGCCCGCACGCAGTCGATTTGTATATCCAGCCCCACCTGCCATGCTTGAGGGAACATGTTTCACAAGCCTCCATAACATCCGATGATAAAAGAACATATCCATGTCGCAGGCTTGCCTTTATACTACCGCGCGGTTGTTTATAAACTGCCCAAATGACTTAGAAATGGGAAATCTCAGGTGAAGTTCGTAAAGTATTTACTAATCCTTGCAGTATGTTGCATCGTGCTGGGAGCAGCCTCGATTTTCGGCTTGTACAAATATGTCGAGCCGCAGCTGCCCGACGTCGCAACGCTGAAAGACGTGCGGCTGCAGATACCGATGCAGGTTTACAGCGCCGATGGCGAACTGATCGCCCAGTACGGCGAGAAGCGCCGCATTCCGCTGAAGTTGGATCAAATTCCGCCGGTGATGGTGCACGCATTTATCGCCACCGAAGACAGCCGCTTCTATGATCACCACGGTGTCGATCCGGTCGGCATCTTCCGCGCGGCCTCCATCGCGTTGGTCTCCGGCCACGCTTCCCAGGGGGCCAGCACCATTACCCAACAGCTGGCGCGTAACTTCTTCTTAAGCCCGGAACGCACCCTGATGCGTAAAATCAAGGAAGCCTTCCTGGCGGTACGCATCGAGCAGATGCTGACCAAAGATGAAATCCTTGAGCTGTATCTGAACAAGATCTACCTGGGTTACCGCGCTTACGGCGTGGGCGCCGCCGCGCAGGTCTATTTCGGCAAGGATGTCAGCCAGCTCACCCTGAGCGAGATGGCGACCATCGCCGGCCTGCCGAAAGCGCCGTCCACCTTCAACCCGCTCTATTCGCACGATCGCGCCGTTGCCCGTCGCAACGTAGTGCTGTCGCGCATGCTGGACGAACACTACATCACGCAGGCGCAGTACGATCAGGCGCGTTCTGAAGATTTGGTCGCCAACTACCATGCGCCGGAAATCAGCTTCTCCGCCCCGTATCTCTCCGAGATGGTGCGTCAGGAGATGATCAAGCGCTACGGTGAAAACGCCTATACCGACGGTTATAAGGTTTACACCACCGTGACCAAACGGCTGCAGCTGGCGGCGCAGGAATCGGTGCGCAATAACGTGTTGGCCTATGACATGCGCCACGGCTATCGCGGCCCGTCAAACGTGCTGTGGAAAGTCGGCGAAGCGGCCTGGGATCGCAAACAGATTGTCGACTCGCTGAAAAACCTGCCGAACTACGGCCCGCTGGCGCCGGCGGTCATCACCGCCGCCAACCCGCAGGAAGCGACGGCGATGCTGGCCGACGGCAGCAGCATTGCCCTGCCGATGGCCACCATGCGCTGGGCGCGGCCATACCGTTCAGACACTCAGCAAGGCCCAACGCCGAAACGCGTCACCGACGTGGTGCAGCCAGGCCAGCAGGTCTGGGTGCGTAAAGTGAACGAGGCCTGGTGGCTGTCGCAGGTGCCGGACGTCAACTCGGCGCTGGTTTCCATCAACCCGAATGACGGCGCGGTGAAAGCGCTGGTCGGCGGCTTCGATTTCAACCAGAGCAAGTTCAACCGCGTCACGCAGGCCCTGCGTCAGGTGGGCTCGAACATCAAACCGTTCCTGTATACCGCCGCGATGGATAAAGGCCTGACGCTGGCCACCATCCTGAACGACTTGCCGATCACCCGTTGGGATGCCGGCGCCGGCACCGACTGGCGGCCGAAGAACTCGCCGCCGACCTACGATGGCCCGATTCGTCTGCGTCAAGGGCTGGGGCAGTCGAAGAACGTGGTGATGGTGCGCGCGATGCGTGCGATGGGCGTCGACTACGCGGCGGAATATCTGCAGCGCTTCGGCTTCCCGGCACAGAACATCGTGCATACCGAATCGCTGGCGCTGGGCTCCGCTTCCTTCACCCCGATGCAACTGGTGCGCGGTTACGCGGTGCTGGCGAACGGCGGTTATCTGGTCGATCCGTACTTCATCACCAAAATTGAAGACGACAACGGCAATACGGTGTTCGAAGCCAAACCTAAAGTGGTTTGCAGCAGTTGCAACCTGCCGGTGATCTACGGTGATACTCACCGTTCGGCCGTGCTGTCCGATGACAACATCGAAAACGTCGCCACCTCGCAGGAAGGCAGCAACAGCACGGTGCCGATGCCGCAGCTGGAGCAGGTAACCCCGGCTCAGGTGCAGCAGGACGGCGACCAACAGTATGCGCCGCACGTGATCAGCACGCCGCTGGCCTTCCTGATCCACGACGCGCTGAACAGCAACATCTTCGGTGAACCGGGTTGGATGGGCACCGCCTGGCGCGCCGGGCGCGATCTGAAACGTCATGATATCGGCGGCAAAACCGGTACCACCAACAGTTCCAAAGACGCCTGGTTCTCCGGCTATGGCCCGGATACCGTGACGTCGGTGTGGATCGGCTTCGACGATCACCGCCGCGATCTGGGCCGTTCGACGGTGTCCGGCGCCATCCCGGATCAGATTTCCGGCGGCGAAGGCGGTGCCAAGAGCGCCCAGCCGGCGTGGGACGACTTCATGAAGATCGCGCTGGAAGGCATTCCGGAGCAGAAAGTCACGCCGCCGCCGGGCATCATCAGCGTCACCATCGACAAGAGCAGCGGCAAGCTCTCTGGCGGCGGCGGCGGCAGCCGTTCCGAGTACTTTATCGAAGGAACGCAGCCGACGGACTACCCATCGCGCGATACCGGCACCACGCTGACCGATCCGGGCGGCGAAAGCCACGAGCTGTTCTGATCGAAAAGGGCCAGAGAAATCTGGCCCTTTTTTTATGCGGCGCGAAGCGTCTCAGCGCGAAGCGCGCAGAAACGCCTCGGAGAGGAACAGCGCGCTGACGTTGCGCGCCTCACGGAAATCCGGTTCCGCCAGCAGCGCCATCATGTTGGCGATCGGCCAGCGCACCTGCGGCAGGGGTTCCGGTTCGTCCCCCTCCAGGCTCTGCGGATAGAGATCGTGTGCCAGCACGATATTCATTTTGCTGGAAAAGTAGGATGGCGCCATCGTCAGCTTGCTGAGGAAATCAAAGCGTCTGGCGCCGAATCCCACCTCCTCCATCAGCTCGCGGTTGGCCGCCTCCAGCACCCCCTCGCCGGGATCGATCAACCCTTTCGGGAAGCCGAGCTCATAGGATTCAGTGCCCACCGCATATTCGCGGATCAGCAGCAGGTCATCGCCAATCACCGGCACAATCATCACCGCTTCGCGATCCGAAGGCCGCATGCGCTCATACACCCGCCGCACACCGTTGCTGAATTCCAAATCGACCGACTCGACGTTGAACAAACGCGAACGCGCGACCGTTTCCACTTTCAGAATTTTAGGTTTTTGCAGGTGTTTATCCATGATTGCCTCAAAGAGGTTGCCCAGGCGCGGACAGGGCAACCGAAAAAATGATTGGCGTAACGCACGGCTCGTTGGCGCTCAAACGCTGACCAAATTCGATCTTGATCACATTGTGCGTTAAGGGCAAGCTCGGCCGCAACGCGCATGAACAGTAATTTACTTTCTTTTAACAAGCGTCGCCAGCCGCGGGCGATTTTCTGCACTGATTCAGCAAACAGCGCGCATGAAAATAGGATAATGCCGATATCGACGGCAGGGGCCGGTTGCTAGTATCACGCAGGCAAGAATCAGTGATAAAATGACCTTGCTTCATGAAGGAATGAGATCCAAAGCGAAAATCTGTTTGTTCCCTCATTAGTTCTGGGTGCCTCCTGGCGGTTTACTCCGTATAATATTCAGCTTTTCATCAGGTTGGCGAAATTCACGGGTGTGAGATGGGGATTGCATGAGCACAATAGTGTTGATATTGGCCTTAGTGCTTGTCTGCCTGATTGCCGCCGGCCTGTACCTGTGGTTCAAGGCCCGCCACCCGACGGCGCTGGCGCGCACGCTGCCGTTTATCAAACCCGCCCACCGCAAGCTGACCGACGAAGAACGCGCGGCGGTCGAGTTCTACCTTAATCAACAAAACAAGCTGAGCAACAAACTGTTGCCCGGCGGCGGCGCTACGCTGCCCGCAGCCAAACTGGCGCTCACCCCGCAAAGCGATAACGTTTATCCCGTGACGCACGCCATCACCCGTTACGGGCTGGCCAGCGACGATCCCAATAAATGGCGCTATTACCTCGATGCCGAAGAGGTACATCTGCCGCCATTTTGGGAACCCTACATCACCGCCGATAACCATGTGGAAGTGATCCGAACCCAGACGCTGCCTCTGGTGATTTCGCTCAATGGGCACTCGCTGAAAGATCATATCCACGACCGGCCGCAGCCGCCGGTCGTGACCGCCGCGCCGACCAAAAACGCCTCCATCCGCAAGGAAGAGAGCGAGCATGTCGAGCTGGTGAACATTCGCAAGGAAACGCCGGAAGAGCATGCGCTGAACCGGCCGAACGGCATCCGTGAAGCCGTCATCATCTCCGCCGCGCTGCTGCTGCTGTTCTTCAGCCTGATCAGCCCGGTGTTGGTGATCCCCTGGATGATTTTCGTGGCGGTGCTGATGATCGCCTGGGGAGGGTGGAACCTGTTCCGCCGCCCGGCGTCGCGCGAGTTGAAAGAGATCCACTGCCTGCGCGGCACGCCAAAGCGCTGGGGCCTGTTCGGCGAATCCGGCCAGGGGCAGATCAGCAATATTTCGCTCGGCATTATCGATCTGATCTATCCGCCGCACTGGCAACCGTACCTGACGCAGGATCTGGGCAAAACCACCGATGTGGACGTCTATCTCAACCGTCAGGTGGTGCGGCAGGGGCGCTTCCTGTCGCTGCATGACGAAGTGAAGAATTTCCCGTTGCAGCAGTGGGGCCGCAATGCGGTGCTGGTCGCCAGCTCGGCGCTGGTTCTGCTGCTGCTGCTGATCTATATCCCGCTCAACCTGCCGTTGACCCTCAGCATGGCCTGGCTGCAAGGCGCGCAAAAAGTGGAAGTGACCAGCGTACAGGCGCTGGAGGCCACGCCGCTGCGCATCGGCGACACGCTGAAAGTGCGCGGCAGCGGCATGTGCTATGTCCCGCCGCCGGCCAACGGCGGCGGCGCCGTCAATTTTGCGCCGTTCGACTGCTCCGGCATCTATTGGAACACCGCCGCCCCGCTGCCGCAGCCGGAATCGGAAGTCATAGACAAAGCGACAGCCCTGCTGGCGACGGTCAGCGGTCAGCTGCATCCGAGCGGCGCCGATCAGAAGGTCAACCCGCAGCTGGCCAGCGCCATCGAGAAATCCGGCATGATCCTGCTGGACGATTTCTCCGATATCGTGCTGAAAACGCAGGATCTGTGCCAGACGGAAAACGACTGTGTACGGCTGAAAAACGCGCTGGTTAACCTGGGCAACGCGAAAAACTGGAGCAGCCTGGTGAAACGCGCCAAATCCGGCGCGCTGCAAGGCGTCAACGTCCTGCTTCGTCCGGTCAGCGCCGAATCGCTGGAAAGCCTGACCAAAGTGGCCACCTCGTCGTTCATCTTCAATGAGACGCGACTGGCCGCCGCTGCGCTCAACAGCCCGCCGCCAGGCGGTTTCCTGATCCGCAGCGACGAAGGCCGCCAGTGGGTCAGTCACCCCCAGCCGCAGACGCCGCAAAGCGAATACAACGCGCTCGACCAGTGGAATGAGCTGCAGCGCCAGTCCAACCTGCTGCTGCATACCCCATTCCAGGCGCAGGGCGTGATCACCAGCCTCAGCGTTGACGCCAACGGCACTCGCCACGTAGCGTTGCACAGCGAACCGGACATGATCACCCTGTGGCGCTATCTCGGCACCAGCCTGTTGTTGCTGGCCGTAGTGGTCAGCCTGGGTTATAACGCCTGGCGGCTGGTGCAGCGTCGGCGCATCAATCAGCACCGCGTCGCCGATATCCAGCGTTACTACGACAGCTGCTTCAACCCGCAGCTCAATCCGATGTCGATGCGGCCGATGGCCTGAACCTGACGCCGGGGCTTCGGCCCTGTCATCCGCTTATGCTACGCTAACGCTATTATTCTCATCTGCGGACTGCCCGTCGGTCCGCCCGTGGAGTTTTTATGGTTCCCGAGTTTGATTGGCCGCAGATCGATACCGTGCTGCTGGACATGGACGGCACATTGCTGGATCTGGAGTTCGACAGCCACTTTTGGCTCAGCCTGGTGCCGCAGGCGCTGAGCGAAAGGCGCGCCATTCCGTTCGACGAAGCCCGCCACATCATCGAGCGGGAATACCAGGCGGTGCAGCACACCATGAACTGGTATTGCTTCGATTACTGGAGCGAGCGGCTGGATCTGGACATTTACCGCATGACCAGCGAAGTGGGCAGCCGCGCCCGGCTGCGCGAAGACACCGAGCCTTTTTTACGGGCGCTGCGCGACGCCGGCCTGCAAACCATTTTGCTGACCAACGCCCATCCGCACAGCCTGGCGGTGAAAATCGAGCATACCGGCCTCGATCGGCACCTTGATTTATTGTTTTCCACCCACACATTTGGTTATCCGAAAGAAGATCAGCGTCTGTGGCAGGCAGTGCAACAGCACACCGGATTCAACCCGCAGCGCACGCTGTTTGTCGACGACGGCGAGCCGATCCTCGACGCGGCGCGCACTTTCGGCATTCGTTACTGCCTGGGCGTGCAAAACCCGGACTCCAGCACGGCGGAGAAAAGCTTCCAGCGCCATCCGTCGATGCGCGACTACCGCCTGCTGATACCGGCGCTGGCCAAGGGGGAAGCATGAAGGAAAAAGCGACGCGCGACGACGCGGTCCGACTGGATAAGTGGCTGTGGGCCGCACGCTTCTACAAGACCCGCGCGCTGGCGCGCGAAATGATCGACGGCGGCAAGGTGCATTACAACGGCCAGCGCGGCAAGCCGAGCAAGATTGTCGAGCTCAACGCCGAGCTCAAACTGCGGCAGGGCAACGAAGAACGTACGGTGATCGTGCTGGCGCTGACCGGCCAACGCCGCGGCGCCAACGAGGCGCAGCAAATGTATCAGGAAACCGAAGCCAGCATCGCCAACCGCGAAAAAATGGCGCTGGCGCGCAAGATGAACGCGTTGACCATGCCGCATCCGGACCGACGTCCGGACAAAAAGGAGCGGCGCGACCTGATGAAATTTAAATTTGGTGAGCAGGAATAACCCCTCACCGCAATGAGAGAAGATTATGTCCAACCATGACCAATTGCACCGTTACCTGTTTGAAAACTACGCGGTGCGCGGCGAGCTGGTTACCGTCAGCGAAACCTATCAGCAGATCCTGAACAACCACGACTACCCGGCGCCGGTGCAAAAACTGCTGGGCGAGCTGCTGGTCGCCACCAGTCTGCTGACCGCAACCCTGAAGTTCGACGGCGACATCACCGTTCAGCTGCAAGGCGACGGCCCGCTGAAACTGGCGGTGATCAACGGCAACAACCGCCAGGAGATGCGCGGCGTTGCGCGCACCCAGGCGCCTATCGCCGACGACAGCACCCTGCATCAGATGATCGGCAACGGCGTCATGGTCATCACCATTTCCCCAACGGAAGGCGAACGCTATCAGGGCGTGGTCGGTCTGGAAGGGGAAACGCTGGCCGAATGCCTGGAAGCTTACTTCCGCCAGTCTGAACAGTTGCCGACCCGCCTGTTCATCCGCACCGGCGAAGCGGAAAGCAATGCCGCGGCGGCCGGCATGCTGCTGCAGGTGCTGCCGGCGCAAGACGGCAACCTCGATGATTTCGATCACCTGGTGCAACTGACCAACACGGTCAAAAGCGAAGAGCTGTTCGGCCTGCCGGCCAACGAGGTGCTGTACCGTCTGTATCATCAGGAAGAAGTCACCCTGTATGAACCGCAGGACGTGCAATTCCGTTGTACCTGTTCACGCCAGCGTTGCGCCGACGCGCTGCTGACGCTGCCGACCGACGAAGTGGCGGACATGCTGGAGCAGGACGGCAATATCGACATGCACTGCGACTACTGCGGCAGCCACTATGTCTTTGACCCGGTTGATGTTGCCGCGTTGTATGCGGGCAACGCCGGCGAAAGCGACCGGTTGCACTAAGTCACACCCTCTCGGCGGGCGCGCCCGGCGCCCGCCAAGCCCCGCCGTTTGCACGTTTGCTTTTTTCCGTGTGCTATCTCTCAGATCGTAACGAAATACCGCCTAAAACGTTAAATATTTGATACCCATCGCGGTTACGCACCGCTAGATCCCTACAATTGCCGCCAGAAATTCTGTGACCAAGGAGTAGTAACATGCGCGTTAAAGGTATAACCCCTCAGGATCTGGCCGCTTACGGCATTCACGACGTCAGCGAAATCGTTCACAACCCGAGCTATGAACTGCTGTTTAAGGAAGAAACAGACCCATCTCTGGAAGGTTTTGAGCGTGGGGTAGTCACCAAGCTGGGTGCCGTCTCCGTCGATACCGGCATCTTCACCGGCCGTTCGCCGAAAGACAAATACATCGTCCGCGACGACATCACCCGCGATACCGTGTGGTGGGCCGATCAGGGCAAAGGCAAAAACGACAACAAACCTCTCAGCCCGGAAGTCTGGGCCGATCTGAAACACCTGGTCACCGAGCAACTGTCCGGCAAGCGCCTGTTCGTGGTGGATACCTTCTGCGGCGCCAACGCCGACTCGCGCCTGAAAGTGCGTTTCATCACCGAGGTGGCCTGGCAGGCGCACTTCGTGAAAAACATGTTCATCCGCCCGAGCGACGAAGAGCTGGCTCACTTCGAGCCGGACTTCGTGGTGATGAACGGCGCCAAATGCACCAACCCGAACTGGCAGCAGCAAGGCCTGAACTCGGAGAACTTCGTCGCCTTCAACCTGACCGAGCGCATGCAGCTGATCGGCGGCACCTGGTACGGCGGCGAAATGAAGAAAGGCATGTTCTCGATGATGAACTACCTGCTGCCGCTGAAAGGCATCGCCTCGATGCACTGCTCGGCCAACGTGGGCGAGAAAGGCGACGTGGCGGTGTTCTTCGGCCTGTCCGGCACCGGCAAGACCACCCTCTCCACCGATCCGAAGCGTCAGCTGATCGGCGATGACGAGCACGGCTGGGACGACGACGGCGTGTTCAACTTCGAAGGCGGTTGCTACGCCAAGACCATCAAGCTGTCTGAAGAAGCCGAGCCGGACATCTACCACGCCATCAAACGCGATGCGCTGCTGGAAAACGTCACCGTGTTGGCCGACGGCAGCATCGACTTCAACGACGGTTCGAAAACCGAGAATACCCGCGTTTCTTACCCAATCTACCATATCCAGAACATCGTCAAGCCGGTGTCCAAGGCGGGTCACGCCACCAAGGTGATCTTCCTGACCGCCGACGCCTTCGGCGTGCTGCCGCCGGTATCGCGCCTGACCGCCAACCAGACTCAGTACCACTTCCTGTCCGGCTTCACCGCCAAGCTGGCAGGCACCGAGCGCGGCGTGACCGAGCCGACGCCAACCTTCTCCGCCTGCTTCGGTGCCGCATTCCTGTCGCTGCACCCGACGCAGTACGCCGAAGTGCTGGTGAAACGCATGCAGGCCGCCGGCGCCCAGGCTTACCTGGTCAACACCGGCTGGAACGGCACCGGCAAACGCATCTCGATCAAAGATACGCGCGGCATCATCGACGCCATCCTGAGCGGTGAAATCGACAAGGCGGAAACCGTTACCCTGCCTATCTTCGATCTGGCGATGCCGACCGCGCTGCCTGGCGTGAACCCGGAGATCCTCGATCCACGCAACACCTACGCCAGCCTCGAGCAGTGGCAGGAAAAAGCGCAGGATCTGGCCGAGCGCTTCATCACCAACTTCGACAAATACACCGACACGCCTGCGGGCGCCGCGCTGGTCAGCGCCGGCCCGAAGCTGTAATTCGGTAGCGTTACCTCTTCAGCTAAGGCGCGGATCCCGCGCCTTTTTTTATTTCAATTGATTGCTTTTTAATCGGCAAGACGAGAAAATAAGTCAATGCAATCATTGATAGCAAAGGAGGTTTCAATGGCTACTATCACCGTCAGAAATCTGGACGACGAAATCAAAGAGCTGCTGCGTATCTCAGCGGCGAAAAACGGCCATTCCATGGAAGAGGAAGCGCGCATGATCCTGAAACAGGCGCTGGTGAAAAAGCCGCCGCGCTATGGATTGGGTACCTGGATGCATCAGCACTTCGCCGAATTCGGCGGCGTTGAGCTGGAGATCCCACCGCGTGACGCCGTGCCGCCACGCATCGTCACCTTTGATGATGAAGATGACAACGCATGATCATTATCGACACCAACGTCATTTCAGAAACGCTGCGTCCCAGCCCGTACTACAACGTCATTAACTGGTTAAATGAAAAGGACAATGACGAGCTCTATCTCAGCGCCATTGTCCTCGCCGAACTGTTCAGCGGCGTGGCCTGCATGCCTGACGGCAAACGCCAGCGGGATCTCAAGCTGAAATTGGCGGACGCCATTGAATTGAAGTTCGAGGGGCAGATATTGCCGTTTGATGGGCTGTGCGCGATGCAATACGCGGAATTGACGGCAAGGAATCGGCTGTTGGGTAAAGCGATGAGCGTGCCCGATACCCAAATCGCCGCCACCTGCCTGCATTACGGCGCCGCCCTGGCCACCCGCAATACCAAAGACTTCCTCCACTGCGGCATCGAATTAATCGATCCGTGGCAGGCGCCGACCGGCCGCCGGTTGCATGAGGATGCGGCGGAATACTACGTGATGAGCAGAAAGTCCTGACGGGGCCGCAGCGGCGCGGCCCACATCAGAGGTCAGGCGGTTTCCCTGGCCGTTTGATGGCCGTTGGTCGACTCTTTTTTCTCCATCGGCAACGGAATATAAGCGCGGATCAATAGCCCGCCGCGCTCGCTGGTGCCGATATCCAGTTCGCCGTCATGCGCGTCGATAATACGCTGCACGATCGCCAGCCCCAGGCCAGTGCCGCTGGTGCTGCGCGCGCTGTCACCGCGTACGAACGGCTGCAGCAGGTGCTTCAACTCGTCCGGCTTGATGCCCGGGCCGTCATCTTCCACCTGGAACCAGCCGCGCTGCAGCTCACGGCCGCTGCTGACCTTGATCCAGCCGTTGCCGTAACGCGCCGCGTTCACCACCATATTCACCGCCGCCCGTTTAATCGACAGCGGATGCACGTTCATCATCAGCTCGCCCGGCGACAGCGCGGTTTCAATCACCCGCTCATAGCCGCTCTCGGCCGCGACCACTTCGCCTAAAATGGCGTTCAGATCGCTGCTTTCGGTCGGCATTTCCTGCCCGGTGCGCAGATAATCGATGAACTGCTCGATGATGGCGTTGCACTCTTCGATGTCTTTATTGATCGACTCGGCCAGATAGCCGTCTTCGGCGCTCATCATCTCCGTCGCCAGGCGGATGCGCGTCAACGGCGTGCGCAGGTCGTGGCTGACTCCGGCCATCAGCAAAGTGCGGTCATCCGCCAGCTGTTTGACGCCCGACGCCATCTGATTGAATGCGCGAGTCACCGACCGCACTTCGGAAGCGCCATACTCGCGCAGCGGCGGCGGAATAATGCCCTTGCCCACCTGCAGCGCCGCATGTTCCAGCTCCACCAGCGGGCGGTTTTGAATACGAATAAACAGCCAGGCGCCGCCGATCGCGAGCAGCATAATCGCCAGCGTATAGCGGAACAGCGGCGAGAAATCGCCCTGGTGGATTTCCGTCAGCGGCACGCGCACCCAGATATCGGGCTGCAGCCAGGTTTTCAGCCACACCACCGGGGAGTTCTTGTTCACCTCCACCCGCACATCGGTCGGCCCGCCGAGCTGCTGCGCCATCTGCTGGCTGAGGAACTGGTAGTGTTGCGCCCAGCGCAGGCCGCTCTCCTCCGCCGCCGAGTTGGTGTAGAGAGAGATGCCCAGTTCGCGGTAGATCTCACGGCGGAACGCCGGCGGCACCTCCAGCAGCGTGCCGTCCTCCAGCTGCAGCCGATCGGTCATCAGCATACGCACTTCGTAGGCCAATACCTTGTTGAACTGCTGCAGGCTGGGCAGGATGGCGAAGTTCAGCACCACCAGATAGGTCGTCACCAGGCTGACGAACAGCAAGGTGACGATCAACAACAGGGTTCGGGCAAACGAGCTACGCGGTGAAAAGCGCAATCGCCTCATGCCTTACTGCCGTCCGGGACGAAGACGTAGCCGAGACCCCACACGGTCTGGATATAACGCGGATGCGCCGGATCTTCTTCAACCATACGGCGCAGACGAGAGATCTGCACGTCGATGGAGCGTTCCATGGCGCTGTATTCGCGGCCACGCGCCAGGTTCATCAGCTTATCGCGCGACAGCGGTTCACGCGGGTGGCTGACCAGCGCCTTCAGTACCGCGAACTCGCCGCTGGTCAACGGCATCGGCTCGTCTTCGCGGAACATCTCACGGGTGCCGAGGTTCAGTTTGAATTTGCCGAAAGCGATCACCGCTTCTTCCTGCGAAGGCGCGCCCGGCAGTTCGTTCGCCTGACGGCGCAGCACCGCGCGGATACGAGCCAACAGCTCACGCGGGTTGAACGGTTTAGGAATGTAGTCGTCGGCGCCGATTTCCAGGCCCACGATGCGATCGACCTCTTCGCCTTTCGCGGTGACCATAATGATCGGCATCGGGTTGCTCTGGCTGCGCAGGCGGCGGCAGATGGACAGGCCGTCTTCGCCCGGCAACATCAGATCGAGCACCATCAAATGGAAGGATTCACGAGTCAGCAAGCGATCCATTTGCTCAGCGTTGGCAACGCTGCGAACCTGGAAGCCCTGCTCGGTTAAATAACGTTCTAAAAGCGCGCGCAGGCGCATGTCATCATCGACAACCAGGATCTTATGATTCTCTTGCATGGTATTACTCCCAAAGGCTTTATTGCCTGACTCGAATATTGTTAGAAAACCTTGCCATTTGAGACAGCGTTTAATGGTATGTATTCTAGACGAAATTGTTACAAAGCTTATTCTTTTCCCCATTTATCAACAATTTTCAGTGAATGTCGACGGGGGTTCGTCAAAATTTCGCCCTTTATCGGCGCAATGTGGGGCGACGGCCCAATTTTGTGCAATTTCGCCACCGGGAAGCGCCCGGTGGCGTTCAGCTGTCGGGTCAGGAAGTTTGCAGGAAACGCGCCAGCTGCCTGCGCAGCTGCCGGTTCTCTTGCTGTAGCGCATCAACCCGGTCGAGCAGCGTCAGCGCCATGGCGATCCCCGGCCAGTCCAGATCCAGCTCCGCCCGCAGCCTGCGTGCGCGCTGCAGATGGCTCAGCGCCGGATAATCAAACTCCCAGCGTGGCTGCGCCGGCTCCAGCGGCACGATAACGCCCAGGCCGACGATCTCGACCAGCTCGTCCTCTGAAATCTCCACCCTCTGACACAATTCCACCACGGTGAAAGTGATCTCTTTTTTCATCATCTGCTTTACTCCCATTCCGCGCGCGGGTTGAACGCCGCCTGTTCAGCCAGTTCCCGCCACAGGGCGCTGGCCTTCTCGTTCGGCTTCGGCGGCATCACCACCTTGAGAATAACGTACAGGTCACCGGGCTCTTTCTTGCCCGCCAGCCCTTTGCCTTTGACCCGCAGCCGTTTGCCGCTCTGGCTGCCGGCCGGCACGGTCAGCGCGATTTTGCCGGTCAGCGTCGGCACCTCAATGCTGGCGCCGAGCGCCGCTTCCCACGGAGCGAGCGGCGCCACGATGCTCAGGTTGTGGCCGTCTATCTCAAACAGCGGGTGCGGCGCGAGGCGGATAACCAGATACAGGTCGCCGTTCTGGCCGCCGCCCACGCCGGCAACGCCCTGCCCCTTGAGGCGAATGCGCTCGCCGTCGCCCACGCCGGCCGGAATTTTCACGTTCAGCGTCTTGCTGGCTTCGCTTACCTGCCGCCCCAGTTCGTCATACACCGGCAGCTTGTAGGAAATCTCGCGGCTTTGACCATGCAGCGTTTCCTCGAGGAACAGCGGCACCTCCATCTCCAGATCCTGGCCGCGGAAGCCATGCCCGCCATGCGAGTGCGAAGCGGAACGGTGCCCGCCCGCCGCCCGCCCGCCGAACATGCTCTCGAAGAAGTCGGAGAAGTCTTGCGCGTCGGCGCCGCCACCGTGCCATGAGGCGCTCTGCTGATAGCCGCCGTGATCGCCGCGCGCCTGGCGGCCAAAGTTGGGATCGTTGCGATGCAGCCGGATCTGATCGTACTCGGCGCGGCGCTCGTCGTCCTTCAGTACCTCATAGGCTTCGGCCAGTTCCTTGAACTTGCTCTCAGCGTCGTCTTCGGTGCTCACGTCAGGGTGATATTTACGCGCCAGCCGGCGGTAGGCCGTTTTGATGGTTTTCAGATCGGCGTTGGGCTCAACGCCCATCGTGGCGTAGTAATCTTTAAATTCCATGCGGTAATACCTTCAATGTGTTGGGTTGTGCGCCAAAATTCCTTGTCTCTCTCGCCAGATATCCTCCTTTCGTCACATTCTTTTTCCGCTATCGCTAAGCATACTCCCGATTGTTAAAAGCTGCGCAAACTGAATAAAAACCGTGCGACAAGGCGCAGGCCCGCGCGCCATTTTTAAAGCCCTCCGCATTCACGTACACTGTGGCGGTGGCCCCATAAAGATAAATCACGATGAGAACTCAACTGATAACCCGTGAAGGGTATGACAAGCTCAAACAAGAGCTGGATTACCTCTGGCGCGAAGAACGCCCCGAGGTGACCAAGAAAGTGACCTGGGCCGCCAGCCTGGGCGACAGAAGCGAAAACGCCGATTACCAATACAACAAGAAGCGGCTGCGCGAGATCGATCGCCGCGTCCGCTATCTGACCAAATGCCTGGAGCAGTTGAAGATCGTCGATTACTCCCCGCAGCAGGAAGGCAAAGTGTTCTTCGGGGCCTGGGTGGAGGTGGAGAATGACGACGGCGAGATCAAACGTTTTCGCATCGTCGGCTACGACGAGATTTTCGGCCGCAAGGATTACATCTCCATCGATGCGCCGATGGCGCGCGCCCTGCTGAAAAAAGAGGTCGGGGACGTCGCCACCGTCAATACCCCGCTGGGCGAGGCGCAGTGGTACGTTAACGAGATAAACTACCCGAAGTAAGCTTTCAGCTTTTTCCGAACCGCCGCCAACGCCGCCGCCTGAGCTGTTCTCCACGCCGCGGCCGCGCGGCGGCGGCCCGCTCCGCTGGCATTTTCCGCGATCAATCCGTATAACTGTCCCCTGTTTATTCACCGTTCTCAATACAGATACCAGACCTATGAATGACCCACTGAGCCGCATTATTGCAACAGAACTGCAGGCCCGGCCGGAGCAAGTCGACTCCGCCATCCGTCTGCTGGATGAAGGTAATACCGTGCCCTTTATTGCACGCTATCGTAAGGAAGTCACCGGGGGCCTGGACGACACCCAACTGCGCCAGCTGGAAACCCGCCTGGGTTATCTGCGTGAACTGGAAGATCGTCGTCAGACCATCCTGAAGTCGATCGATGAACAGGGCAAACTGACCGAACAACTGGCGGGGGCGATCAACGCCACGCTGAGCAAGACCGAACTCGAAGACCTCTACCTGCCGTACAAACCCAAGCGCCGCACCCGTGGCCAGATCGCCATCGAAGCCGGTCTGGAACCGCTGGCGGACACGCTGTGGCAGGATCCGCAACAGCAGCCGGAACAGCTGGCTGAACGCTACGTCGACGCCGAGAAGGGCGTGGCGGACGTGAAAGCCGCCCTCGACGGCGCGCGCTATATCCTGATGGAGCGCTTCGCCGAAGACGCCGCGCTGCTGGCCAAGGTGCGCGACTACCTGTGGAAAAACGCCCATCTGGTCTCCAAAGTGGTCGAGGGCAAGGAAGACGAAGGCGCCAAGTTCCGCGACTATTTCGATCACCACGAACCGATTTCCCAGGTGCCTTCGCACCGCGCGCTGGCGATGTTCCGCGGCCGCAACGAAGGCGTGCTGCAGCTGGCGCTGAACGCCGATCCGCAGTTTGAGGAAGCGCCGCGCGAAAGCCAGGCGGAGCTGATCATCATCAATCACCTCAATCTGCGCCTGAACAACGCTCCGGCCGACGCCTGGCGCAAGGCGGTGGTCAACTGGACCTGGCGCATCAAGGTGTTGCTGCACCTGGAAACCGAACTGATGGGCACGGTGCGCGAACGCGCGGAGGATGAAGCGATCAACGTCTTCGCCCGCAACATGCATGATCTGTTGATGGCCGCGCCGGCCGGCATGCGTGCCACCATGGGCCTCGATCCGGGCCTGCGCACCGGGGTGAAAGTCGCCGTGGTCGACGCGACCGGCAAACTGGTGGCCACCGACACCGTCTATCCGCACACCGGGCAAGCGGCCAAAGCCGCCGCCATCGTCGCGGCGCTGTGCATCAAACACAACGTGGAGCTGGTGGCGATCGGCAACGGCACCGCTTCGCGTGAAACCGAGCGTTTCTATCTCGACCTGCAAAAGCAGTTCAGCGACGTCCGGGCGCAAAAAGTGATCGTCAGCGAAGCGGGCGCGTCGGTGTACTCCGCGTCCGAACTGGCGGCGCAGGAGTTCCCGGATCTCGACGTGTCGCTGCGCGGCGCGGTGTCCATCGCCCGTCGTCTGCAGGATCCGCTGGCGGAGCTGGTGAAGATCGACCCGAAATCCATCGGCGTCGGCCAGTATCAGCACGACGTCAGCCAGAGCCAGCTGGCGAAAAAGCTGGACTCGGTGGTGGAAGACTGCGTGAACGCCGTCGGCGTCGATCTGAACACCGCTTCGGTGCCGTTGCTGACCCGCGTGGCCGGCCTGACGTGCATGATGGCGCAGAATATCGTCAACTGGCGCGACGAGAACGGCCGCTTCAGCAACCGTGAACAGTTGCTGAAAGTCAGCCGTCTGGGGCCGAAAGCGTTCGAACAGTGCGCCGGCTTCCTGCGCATCAACCACGGCGACAACCCGCTGGATGCCTCTACCGTCCACCCGGAAGCCTACCCGGTGGTGCAGCGCATTCTGGCCGCCACCGAGCAGGCGCTGCAGGATCTGATGGGCAACGCCTCGGCGGTACGCAGCCTGAAAGCGGTCGATTTCACCGACGACAAGTTCGGCGTGCCGACGGTCACCGACATCCTGAAAGAGCTGGAGAAGCCGGGCCGCGACCCGCGTCCTGAGTTCAAAACCGCCACCTTTGCCGAAGGCGTAGAAACCCTCAACGATCTGCAGCCGGGCATGATCCTGGAAGGGTCGGTGACCAACGTCACCAACTTCGGCGCCTTCGTGGATATCGGCGTGCATCAGGATGGCCTGGTGCACATCTCCTCGCTGGCGGACAAGTTCGTCGAAGATCCGCACACCGTGGTGAAGGCCGGCGACATCGTCAAAGTGAAGGTGATGGAAGTCGATCTGCAACGCAAACGCATCGCGCTGAGCATGCGTCTGGATGAGCAACCGGGCGAAGGCTCGCCGCGCCGCGGCGGCAACGCGCCGGCACAGCGCGACAACGCCAACCGTTCGGCGCCCGCCAACAAGGCTAAACCGCGCAATGCGGCGCCGGCCGGCAACAGCGCCATGGGCGACGCGCTGGCGGCGGCTTTCGGCAAGAAACGCTAAGTCAGACCAACAGGGCGGAGCCTGCTCCGCCCTTTCCAATGAAGAAAACTTGCGGCATTTTTGACCCGCCTCAATAAACCATCATCTTTTTATTTCCCGTTCTTGTGTGACCGTCCTCCCATTATTCAGCCAGCAAAAATCCCTTCTGCAGCCGTTTATTAACAACTCCGTTAACACGTATTTTTCATTTTGCGAATTGTGAGCGAAACACAAATGGTTACCGCTCGCATTACGGCGGAATAATGTTATTGAATTGCCTTTCACCAGAAATAAAAAAGGAAAAAACGCCATCGCCATTTGCAAACGAGAAACCCTGGCTACAAATACGTAACTGATTTAACTCGCCATTCTCATTTGCCGCTGCGTAAAAGCGGTGGTAAAACGGGGATTATCAAGGGGGCCAGCCAAAAAGCGGCCGCCGCCAAAATAATTGGTTACAATACCCTTACTTTTTGTATTGAACGCGATAATGATAATTACTATTATTTTCGCTCACTTTATTGCATGACCTTATGGATGAATACCGCCGACGGCGTGGCATTTTCGCCGGCAACGTCCAATTATCATCAGCCCGATGCTCATCGGCACCCGGAAGGTTAATGACATGCAGCTTCAACCTAAACGCACATATAAGATTGTCGGCTTTTCCAGCGAGATTGCGCCGGCCTACCGCCAAAAATTGTTATCGCTCGGCATGCTGCCCGGCTCTTCGTTCGACGTGGTGCGCGTCGCGCCGCTGGGCGATCCGATAGAAATTAAAACCCGCCGCGTCAGCCTGGTGCTGCGCAGGAAGGATTTGGCGCTGCTGCAGCTCGACGGCCAGCCCTGAGCCGGCGCGTCCTCCGTTTGCCGGTGCGCCTTTGCGCCGGCGCTGTTCTCCTTGAAGACGACACGCAGAACTATGAAAAAACTCACCATCGGCTTAATCGGCAACCCGAACTCCGGCAAAACCACGCTGTTCAACCAACTGACCGGCGCGCGCCAGCGGGTCGGCAACTGGGCGGGCGTGACGGTCGAACGCAAGGAAGGCCATTTCACCACCCCGCAGTCCGACGTGCGGCTGGTCGATTTGCCCGGCACCTACTCCCTGACCACCATTTCGGAGCAGACGTCGCTCGATGAGCAGATCGCCTGCCACTACATTTTGAGCGGCGACGCCGATCTGCTGATCAACGTGGTGGATGCCTCCAACCTGGAACGCAACCTCTACCTGACGCTGCAGCTGCTGGAGCTGGGCATTCCCTGCATCGTGGCGCTCAACATGCTCGACATCGCCAAAAGCCAGCATATCGATATCGACGTCGCCGCTCTGTCGGCGCGCCTCGGTTGCCCGGTAGTGCCGATGGTCTCCACCCGCGCCGATGGCATCGGCGTGCTGAAACAAATGATCGACAATCATCGCATCAACGAACAGCAGGCGCTGGTGAACTACCCGCCGCTGCTGCTGAAAGAGGTCGCCACGCTGAGCGACGCCATGCCGCAAACGCTGCCGGCGGCGCAGCGCCGCTGGCTGGCGTTGCAGATGCTGGAGGGCGACATCTACAGCCATCGTCTGGCCGGCCCCGCCGTGGCGCGGCTGCCAGCGGCCATTCAGGCGCTGCAACAGCAGCAGCAGGAGGACCCGGCGCTGGTGATCGCCGACGCGCGCTACCAGTCCATCGCCGCCCTGTGCGACGCGGTCAGCAACTCGCAGCAGGCGATGCCCAACCGCCTGACCGACATGCTGGATAAAGTGATCCTCAACCGCTGGCTGGGCGTACCGATCTTCCTGCTGGTGATGTACCTGATGTTCCTGCTGGCGATCAATATCGGCGGCGCGCTGCAGCCGATCTTCGATATCGGCTCGGCGGCGATCTTCATTCAGGGCATTCAGTGGCTCGGTTACACCCTGCACTTCCCCGACTGGCTGACCGTCTTCCTGGCGCAGGGCGTCGGCGGCGGCATCAACACCGTGCTACCGCTGGTGCCGCAGATCGGCATGATGTACCTGTTCCTGTCGTTCCTGGAAGACTCCGGCTACATGGCGCGCGCGGCGTTCGTGATGGATCGCCTGATGCAGGCGCTCGGGCTGCCGGGCAAATCCTTCGTGCCGCTGATCGTCGGCTTCGGCTGCAACGTGCCGTCCATCATGGGCGCCCGTACGCTGGACGCCCAGCGCGAACGCCTGATCACCATCATGATGGCGCCGTTCATGTCCTGCGGCGCCCGTCTGGCGATCTTCGCGGTGTTCGCCGCCGCGTTCTTCGGCCAGGACGGCGCCGGCGTGGTGTTCTCGCTGTATATGCTCGGCATCGCGGTGGCGATCCTGACCGGCCTGGTGCTGAAATACACCCTCATGCGCGGCGAAGCCTCGCCGTTCGTCATGGAGCTGCCGGTCTACCACGTGCCGCACCTGAAAAGCCTGTTGCTGCAAACCTGGCAGCGGCTGAAAGGCTTCGTGTTGCGCGCCGGCAAGGTGATCGTGGTCGCCAGCATGTTCATCGGCGGCCTGAACAGCTTCTCGTTCAGCGGCAAGACGGTCGACAACATCAACGACTCCGCGCTGGCCTCGGTCTCCAAGGTGCTGACGCCGCTGCTGCAGCCGATGGGCGTCCACAGCGATAACTGGCAGGCCACCGTCGGGCTGGTGACCGGCGCGATGGCGAAAGAAGTGGTGGTCGGCACGCTGAACACGCTGTATACCGCCGAGCACATCAACAAAGAGGCGTTCGACGCCGCCAACTTCAACCTGCTCGACGAGCTGGGCGGGGCGCTGCAGGAAACCTGGGACGGGCTGAAAAACACCTTCAGCCTGAGCGTGCTCTCCAACCCGATCGAAGCCAGCAAGGGCGACGGCGAGATGGGCGTCGGTTCGATGGGCGTGATGAGCAGCAAATTCGGCTCCGGCATTTCCGCCTACAGCTACCTGATCTTCGTGTTGCTGTACGTGCCTTGCGTCTCGGTGATGGGCGCTATCGCCCGTGAATCAAGCCGCGGCTGGATGACCTTCTCAATCCTGTGGGGGCTGAACGTCGCCTACTCGCTGGCGACGCTGTTCTATCAGGTGGCCACCTTCAACCAACATCCGCAGTACAGTCTGACGGCGATTCTGGCGGTGGTGCTGGTAAACCTGCTGGTGCTGTTTGGCCTGCGCCGGGCGCGCAGCCGCGTCACGGTTCGCCTGGGCAACGCCACGCCGGCGGCCTGCTGTCAGGGCGCCAAAGGGAGCTGCCACTGATGGCCGGGCTGCTGCAGGTGCGCGATGCGTTGGCGCTGCGCGGCAGCGCCCAGGCGCAGCAGCTCAGCCAATCGCTGGCGACGCCGCTGCCGCTGGTGCAGGCGATGCTGGACCGTTTGACGGCGATGGGGAAAGTGGAACGCATCGAACAGGATGACGGCGCCTGTCTGAGCGGCGGCTGCAAAAGCTGCCCGCAGGGCCAGGGGTGCAGCACGGTGTTCTACCGGATGAAGGCCTGACGATCAGGGGCGCCGCTGCGGGCGCCCCTTTGCCGTTCAAGGCTTATTGCTTGTCTTTGTAAACTTCGGCGATGGCGCTGAATTTACCGTGCTCACGGCCCGCCAGGATCACGTAGTATTGACCGCCCTTTTCGTCCGCCAGTTTGGACAGCTCTTCCTTGGCATCCATCGGCGACGTGGTCTGCGCCGTGGTGGTCACGGTGCCGATCTTCTCGTATTTACCCGGATTCTTATCCAGATCTTCCTTGGTCAGCAGGGTTGCCGCCATGGAGCCGAAAGACACCGAACCCAGCACTGCCGCTGCAATAATCATCTTCAATGATTTCATGACACTAACCTCTCAATGGATAATTTATCTGTTATGAAAGCCGTCCAGGATCCATGCGTAGTACTGCAGGCTGCCGCGACATCCTCAGGCCTCGTTGCTTTCCCTGACGGGGCCTGTTTCCCAGAGACGAAACGCCAAAATGAAAATCGCCGCACGCGGTCTTTTCATTTTGCAGCCAACGCATTGACTCACTAAGTATTGAACAGCTTTGTCTTTTATCCACCCGGCAGCGTTTTTTTTCGCGCTCTATCGTGCGTTTTCACGCTGCATTCAATGTGCTGCAATAAACGCTTCGATCATCGTCACAAATTCATCGGGATGAGAGATAAACGGCGCATGGGCGGCTTTAGCCACGATCTGCGACGTGGAGTTCGGCCAGGCGGCGTCGAGCAGCTCGGCGACCTTGCGCGGCACCAGCCCGTCCAGATAGCCGTAGATCCGCAGCAGCGGCAGATTCAACTCCGCCAGCGGCGCGCGCAGATCGGCGGTGCGCAGGATCTCCAACCCGCCGTTCAGTACTTCGACGCTCGGCGTCGGTTGGTTGAGCACCACCGCTTTCAGCTGGCGCGCATCCTGACGCGCGCTCTCGGTGCCCAGCGTCTGCAGCGCCAGAAAACGCTCGACGGTGCGCTGGAAATCCAGGCTTAGCTGGTGCTGGAAACCGCTCAGCACGTCCGGACGGATCCCCGGCCACTCATCGCGGGCGGCAAAGCACGGCGAGGAGGCTACGGTGATAAGCCCGCTGACCCGCTGCGGCTGCATCAGCGCCGCCTGGCTGGCCACCAGCCCGCCGAGCGACCAGCCGAGCCACCAGGCCTGCGGCGGGGCGGCCGCCAGCACGATTTCCGTCATCTGCGCCAGCGACAGGGCGCCGAACCCCTGGCTACGGCCGTACCCCGGCAGATCGACCAGGTGCAGGCGAAAATGCGGCGTCAGCCGCGCCTGAATGCAACTCCACACTTCGGCGTTCAATCCCCAGCCGTGCAGCAGCACAAGATCGCGTTCACCTTCACCTATTGTTTGCCAGTACAGCGCTGTCATTGGTTATTGTCCTTTCATGCTTACCCGTCTCGGAGACACTATGCTATCAATCCGCAGCCGCTGTTGGCTATGCCGACAGCCATTGAGCCTGATGCGTCATGGCCTCTGCAGCTGCTGCCTGCGTCACCTGCCGGCCAGACCGCCGTGTTGCCCGCGCTGCGGGCTGCCCGCCGGGGAGACGCGCACGCCCTGCGGCCGCTGCCTGCAACGGCCACCGCCCTGGCAACGGCTGGTGTTCGTCGGCGACTACGTGACGCCGCTCAGCGGCTTGGTAAAAAGGTTCAAGTTCCACCGCGCACCCGAGCTGGCGCCGGCGCTGGCGCGCCTGATGCTGTTGCGCTGGCTGCAGGCGCGCAGAGAGCAGTATCTGAACAGACCCGACCTGATTTTGGCGGTACCCTTGCATGCAACACGCTGCTGGCGCCGTGGCTATAACCAGAGCGATCTGCTGGCCCGGCCGCTGGCGCACTGGCTGGGCTGCGCCTACCGGCCCGCCGCCTTGCGCCGGGTGCGCAAAACCGCTCTGCAACAGCGGCTGAGCGCCTCTGCCCGCAGACGCAATCTGCAGCGCGCGTTCGCCTGTACCGTGCCGGTCGCCGGCCGGCATATCGCCCTGGTGGATGACGTGGTGACCACCGGCAGCACCGTCTCGGAGATCGCGGCGCTGCTGCGGCGGCAAGGCGCCGCCTCGGTGCAGATATGGTGCGTTTGCCGCACGTTGTAGTGCCACGGCAATGGGCGTATTATAACCGACTATAGAAGTCAACTATTGAGCTAATGCTATGATCCGTATAACAGATGCTGCACAGGAACACTTTGCCAAACTGCTGGCAAATCAAGAAGAAGGCACCCAAATCCGCGTATTCGTGATCAACCCGGGCACGCCGACGGCCGAATGCGGTGTCTCTTATTGCCCGCCGGACGCGGTAGAAGCGACGGATACCGAACTGAAGTTCGACAAACTGTCCGCCTATGTCGATGAACTGAGCGCGCCGTATCTGGAAGACGCCGAAATCGACTTCGTGACCGACCAGTTGGGTTCTCAGCTGACGCTGAAGGCGCCGAACGCCAAGATGCGCAAGGTCGATGACGACGCGCCGCTGATGGAACGCGTGGAATACGTGCTGCAGTCGCAGATCAACCCACAGCTGGCGGGCCACGGCGGACGCGTAACGCTGATGGAGATCACCGACGACAACATGGCTATTCTGCAGTTCGGCGGCGGTTGCAACGGCTGTTCGATGGTCGACGTCACGCTGAAAGAAGGCATCGAGAAAGAGCTGCTGCAGAAGTTCCCGGAGCTGAAGGGCGTGCGTGATTTGACCGAGCACCAGCGCGGCGAGCACTCCTACTACTGATACCCTTCTTACTTGAAGTTGCAGCGTTGTTGGCCGCATGCGCGCACCCCAGTCACTTACTTAAGTAAGCTCCTGGGGTTTTACGCACTTGCCGCCTAGCTGCAACGCCAATTAATTCGGGTATCCGTCATTTGGATGGGACTAAAGTTCTCATCCTTTGACCTAATACAACGACACCTCATCGTCACCCCACCGACACCTTGCGTCGGCGCTTGTCCAAATCCTTCAGCAGCCGGTTTATCCGCGGGTCGGCGAACATCTCCTCCAACGTCCGGGTCAGCTTGCGCCGCCAGTTAGGGTACTGATCGCTGGTGCCGGGGATGTTGACCGGATCGGCCATGTCCAGCCAGTCTTCCGGCTGCAGGCCAAGCAAGGCGCTGGCGCTGTCGGCGACATAACGCTGCAGGCCGCGGTTGAGCAGCGGGCTCATGCCGAGCAGCGCCGCCTTCTTGCCCACCTTCTGCGGCACGCAGCCATAACGATGCAATCCATCCAGCAGCCCCTGCTTGGCGCGTTCCCGATCGGCGAACAGCGCCCGCAGGATTTCCGCGTCCGGGTAGAGACCCAGCCGGTTGCCGAGCGTCAGATCGTCGCTTTGCCAGTAGCCGCGCAGCGTCGGCAGATCGTGAGTGGTGATGGTCGCCATCGCCTGTACCGGATAGGCCTGCGGCGCGCGGAAATGGTGTTCGCCGTCGCTTTCGAAATAGAGCACTTTGTAGGAATAGACGCCGCTGTCGCGCAGCTTGCCGACGATTTCCACCGGCACCGTACCGAGATCCTCGCCGATCACCATGCAGCGATGGCGCTGGCTTTCCAGCGCCAGCACCGCCAGCAGATCGTCCACCGGGTATTTGACGTAGGCGCCGCGATCGGCGGTTTCACCATACGGGATCCACCATAGCCGCAGCAGCGCCATGACGTGATCGATACGCAGCGCGCCGCAGCTGGTCATGTTGGCGCGCAAAAGATCGATGAACGGCTGATACCCGCGCGCCGCCATCACGTGCGGATCCATCGGCGGCAGGCCCCAGTTTTGCCCCAGCGGGCCCAGAATATCCGGCGGCGCCCCGACCGACGCTTTCAGGCAGTACAGCTCGCGGTCACACCAGGTTTCCGCCCCGCCTTCCGCCACCCCGACCGCCAGATCACGATACAGGCCGATCGGCATCTGCTGCTGCCTGCTCTGGTCAAAACACTGCGCGAACTGGGTGGCCGCCAGCCACTGCAGCCACAGGTAAAAACGAACCGTTTCCTGGTGTTCAGCGCAGAACTGCCGCACCGCTTCGCTATCCCCCTGCCGATAACGCTCGGGCCAGGCCGGCCAGCCCCACTGGCTGATGTCATCCGCCGCCAAATGGGCATGCAGCGCGTCGAAGGCCGCCTGCTGATACAGGCTGTCGCCGCCGTCCGTCACGAATTGCTCGAACGCCTGACGCTGCGCGTCGTTTGGCTTGCGCGCCTGAAATACCGGAAACGCCAGCTTCAGCGCCGCCAGTTTCAGCTGCATCACGGCGGTGTAATCCACCCACTCCGCAGCGCGCGCTTTGGCGAGCTGTTTCTGCGTCGCCGGCTTCTGCCACCAGCGCTGCGCCGCGTCGCTGCGCTGGAAATCCTCCACCGCGTTGACGTCGATATACGCCAGGTTCAGCCAGCGGCGCGACGAGGGGCTGTAAGGGCTGGCGCTCTCCGGGTTGGCGGGGTACAGCGCATGGATCGGGTTGAGGCCGACGAAAGCGCCGCCGCGTTCCCCCACCTCTTCCACCATCAGGCGCAGATCGCCGAAATCGCCGATGCCCCAGTTGCGATCGGAGCGCAGCGTGTACAGCTGAACGCAGGCGCCCCACAGCTTTTTGCCGGTCAACAAGGCGTCCGGCTCGAAGCAGCGCCTCGGCGCGACGATCACTCGGCATGACCACTGCCGTGCGCCCTGGCTCAACGTCAATTGGTGGTAACCCGCCGGCAGCTCGCCGGGCAGCGTCAGGGTCTTGCGCGCGCCGACGCGCCCCTGCAGGCATTCGCCGTCTTCACGCTGCAGCGCCCACAGGTATTCGCCTTCGCCCGTCGGCGTCAGCGCCAACGGCGCGCCCTGATAGAACACCTTGACCGCCGGTAACGGCGGCGGCGCGGTATCCTGCACCGCATCATCGGCCCACTTCATGGCCGCCAGCAGCTTGCGCTTGGTCTGCGGCTCAATCGCCTGCCGTTTGCCGTGAGCATTGATGAAATCGGCAGCGATCCCCGCCTGCGCTGCCGCCTGATCGATACGCTTGCGATCCATTCGCTCTCCTTAACGTTTGGCTTGCCAGATGCGCTGCTGGTAATCGCGGATCGAGCGATCCGAGCTGAACATGCCGACGCGCGCGGTGTTAAGGATAGTCCGCCGCGTCCACTCGTCCCGATCGCGATACAGCTCATCGACCCGGCGCTGCGCCTGGCAGTACGAGGCAAAGTCCGCCAGCACCAGATAGGGATCGCCGCCTTCCAGCAGGCTGTGCAGCATCATGTCGAACGCGTGCTTGTCGCCGTGACTGAACGCGCCGCTCGCCAGTTCATCCAAAATCGCCTTCAGGTGCTTGTCCTTCTTGCGGTAGCTGAGCGGATCGTAGCCCTTCGCCACTATCGCCTTCACCTGCTCCACGGTATTGCCGAAGATAAAGATATTGTCTTCGCCCACCTGCTCGGCGATTTCGACGTTGGCGCCGTCCAGCGTGCCGACCGTCAGCGCGCCGTTCAGCGCCAGTTTCATGTTGCCGGTGCCGGAGGCCTCTTTACCGGCGGTGGAGATCTGCTCGGAGATATCCGCCGCCGGGATCATCAGTTCGGCCACCGAGACGCGGTAGTCCGGAATAAACGCCACTTTCAGGCGATCTTTCACCAACGGATCGTTATTGATCTTCTCGGCCGCCTGATTGATGGCGTAGATGATGTTCTTCGCCAGGTAGTAGCCCGGCGCCGCCTTGGCGCCGAACAGGAAGACGCGCGGCACGATGTCCAGGTTGGGGTTGTCGCGCAGCTGGCGATACAGCGACAGGATGTGCAGCAGGTTCAGGTGCTGACGTTTGTATTCATGCAGGCGTTTGATCTGCACGTCGAAGATCGCGTCCGGGTCGAGCGTCAACCCCATCACGCCGTGCACGTAATGGGCCAGCGCCACCTTGTTGTCGCGTTTGATCTGCTGATAACGCTGGCGGAACGCCGCGTCGTCGGCGAATTTCTCCAGCCCGCGCAGTGTGTCGAGATCGCTCGCCCACTCCACCTTCAGCGTCTCGTCGATCAAGCCTGACAGCGCCGGGTTGCACTGTTTCAGCCAGCGCCGCGGCGTGATGCCGTTGGTAACGTTATGGAATTTGTTCGGCCACAGCTGGTGATATTCCGGGAACAGATCCTTCACCACCAGATCCGAATGCAGCTGCGCCACGCCGTTAACCGCAAAGCCGCTGACCACGCACAGGTTGGCCATGCGCACCTGCTTGTCGTGGTGCACCGCCAGCTTGGCCCACACTGCCTCGTCGCCCGGCCAGTGCTTATCCACCAATTTTTTAAATCTGGCGTTGATCTGTTTGATGATGGAGAAATGGCGCGGCAGTAGGCTGCGCACCAATTTTTCATCCCAGCGCTCCAGCGCTTCCGGCATCAGGGTGTGGTTGGTATAGGCGAAGGTGTTGCTGGTGATCGCCCAGGCCGCCTCCCACTCCAGCTGGTGTTCGTCCAGCAGAATGCGCAGCATTTCCGGAATGGCGATGGTCGGGTGGGTGTCGTTCAGCTGGATCACTTCGTACTTCGGCAGCTCTTCAATCTTGCGGCCGGCCTGATGGTGCTTGCGCAAAATGTCCGCCACCGAGCAGGCGCACTGGAAATACTGCTGCATCAGGCGCAGGCGCTTGCCGGCCTGATGGTTGTCGTTCGGGTAGAGCACCTTGGTCAGCTTGTCGGCTTCTACGCCCTGCTTCTCCGCCTGCAGGAATTTGCCGTCGTTGAAATCGCTCAGGTTGAACGGATGCTGATGGGTCGCCTGCCACAGACGCAGCGGCTGCGCCACGCCGTTGCGATACCCCAGCACCGGCAGATCCCAGGCTTCGCCGCGCAGGGTGAAGGCCGGGCGCCACAGTTCGCGGCCGTCGGCCTGCTTCTCCAGCTTGCCGCCGATGCCCACGTCCACCGCCAACGCGGCGTTGTGGCGGAACCACGGATAGCTCTCGCGTTGCCAGTTATCCGGCGCCTCTTGCTGTTGCCCATCCTGGAACGACTGGCGGAACAGCCCGTACTGGTAGTTCAGCCCATAGCCGGTGGCCGGTTGTTCCACCGTCGCCATCGAGTCGAGGAAACAGGCCGCCAAACGCCCCAGCCCGCCGTTGCCCAACGCCGGATCGGTTTCCTGCTCCAGCAGATCCGCCAGCTTGACGTTCTGCTCGGCCAGCGCCTGCTCGACGGTGTCGTACCAGCCCAGGTTGATCAGGTTGTTCGCCGTCAACCGGCCAATCAAAAACTCCATCGAGATGTAGTTCACGTGACGCAGCGGTTTGGCGCTTTTGCGCGGCGCCGGCTGTGCGGCCAGTTGCTCGGCCAGCGCCGCACTGACGGCTTCCCACCATTGATGTTGCGTCATTTGCTGCGCGGAACTGAGGCCGAACCGTTGCCACTGACGGGCGAGCGCCGCCAGAAAAGCATCCTTCTTGAGCGTAGGCTGTGACATAAGGAAAACTCTCTATCCAGTAAGTGGGTCAAATTGCCGCTATCGTGCCGGTGAGAAAGCCTGACGGCATCATCCCGCCTGGGGATTAGCTGGGGAGGAGGATTGGGGCGTAGCTGGAATTGTGATCTCAGGCACTTTTTGACTCCCTTGCAACGATGCAAAAAAGCCCGCCAACGCGTGCGGCGAGCACTGAGAACGTTAACCATGACGTTAGCACAAGTATTCGCGCTGCTGAAGTTTTGTCCATGGCCGGAAATGCGATCCGCAACCGCATCGCCGTACTCCGACACCAAACGTAAAAAAGTGTGATCGATAGCAACTTAACTCCAAGCCGATGCGGAAGCTTGTTGCAATACGTTTAGGGTTGGCAGAAGTTAGGGGGAGCTATTAATTACGAACCATAAAATAATTAGCGCCACTCCAATCCCGGCGGGAACCGCGATTTATATCCTGGAATACTATGCTGATCCCATCAAAACTGAGCCGCCCGGTACGGCTGCAAAATACCGTGATCCGCGATCGCCTGCTGGCCAAACTGGCCAGCGCGGGCAACTATCGTCTGACACTGGTCAATTGCCCGGCGGGATACGGGAAAACCACGCTGATCGCCCAATGGGCGGCCGGCAAGGCCGATCTGGGCTGGTATTCCCTGGATGAGAGCGACAACCAGCCGGAGCGTTTCGCCAGTTACCTGATCGCGGCGCTGCAGCAGGCCAGCGGCGGCCGCTGCGTCAAGAGCGAGGCGCTGAGCCAGAAGCACCAGTACGCCAGCCTGTCGGCGCTGTTCGCCCAGCTGTTTATCGAGCTGGCCGACTGGCATCAGCCACTGTACCTGGTGATCGACGACTATCACCTGATCACCAACGACGCCATTCACGAAGCCATGCGCTTTTTCCTGCGCCATCAGCCGGAAAACCTGACGCTGATCCTGCTCTCGCGCACCCTGCCGCCGCTCGGCATCGCCAACCTGCGGGTGCGCGATCAGCTGCTGGAAATGGGCACGCAGCAGCTGGCATTCACCCATCAGGAAGCCAAACAGTTCTTCGATTGCCGCCTGGCGGCACCGATGGAACAGCAGGACAGCAGCCGCCTGTGCGACGAAGTCGAAGGCTGGGCCACCGCGCTGCAGCTGATCGCGCTGTCGGCCCGCCAATCCGCCTCCTCGGCCCAACTGTCGGCCAAGCGGCTGGCGGGGCTGAACGCCAGCCATCTGTCCGACTATCTGGTGGACGAAGTGCTGGATCACGTCGATGCCGATGCGCGCGCCTTCCTGCTGCGCTGTTCGGTGCTGCGCTCAATGAACGATGCGCTGATCGTGCGGCTGACCGGCGAAGACAACGGCCAGCAGCGGCTGGAGGAGCTGGAGCGCCAGGGGCTGTTTATCCACCGCATGGACGACACCGGCGAATGGTTCAACTTCCACCCGCTGTTCGCCTCTTTCCTGCGCCAGCGTTGCCAGTGGGAACTGGCGCTGGAACTGCCGGGGTTGCACCGCGCCGCCGCCGAAGGCTGGCTGGCGCTGGGGTATCCGGCGGAGGCCATTCACCACGCGCTGGCGGCCAGCGACGTCAGCATGCTGCGCGATATCCTGCTGCAACACGCCTGGTCGCTGTTCCACCACAGCGAACTGGCCTTGCTGGAGGAGTGCCTCAACGCGCTGCCGTATGAGCGCCTGATCCAAAACCCCGAGCTGGCGCTGCTGCAGGCCTGGCTGGCGCAGAGCCAGCACCGCTACAGCGAGGTCAACACCCTGCTGGAGCGCGCCGAGCGCACCATGCGCGAACAGAAAATCGAGATAGACCAAACGCTGCACGCCGAGTTCGACGCCTTGCGCGCCCAGGTGGCGATCAACGCCGGCAAACCGGAAGAAGCCGAGCGGCTGGCGACCGAAGCGTTGAAGTTCCTGCCGCTGTCCAGCTACTACAGCCGCATCGTCGCCACCTCGGTGACCGGCGAAGTGCACCACTGCAAGGGCGAACTGGCGCGCGCGCTGCCGATGATGCAGCAGACCGAGCAGATGGCGCGTCGTCATCAGGCCAACCATTACGCGCTCTGGGCGCTGCTGCAGCAGAGCGAAATCCTTATCGCCCAAGGCTTCCTGCAGGCCGCTTACGAAACCCAGGATAAGGCGTTCGAACTGATCCGCGAGCAGCACCTGGAACAGTTGCCGATGCACGAATTCCTGCTGCGCATCCGCGCCCAGATCCTGTGGTCGTGGTCGCGGTTGGACGAAGCGGAAGACGCGGCGCGCGCCGGGCTGAAAATTCTGGCCAACTACCAACCGCAGCAGCAGCTGCAGTGCATCGCCATGTTGGCCAAATGCTCGCTGGCGCGCGGCGATCTGGACAACGCCAATACCCATCTGCAGCGCTGCGAAACCCTGCTGCACGGCGCCCACTATCATCGCGACTGGCTGACCAACACCGACAAGTCGCGGGTGATCCACTGGCAGATGACCGGCGACACCGCCGCCGCCACCCAGTGGCTGCGCCACACCGAAAAGCCCGGCATGGCTGACAACCACTTCACGCAGGGCCAATGGCGCAACATCGCGCGAGTGCAGATCCTGCTCGGCCAGTATGAAGAGGCCGGCGTGGTGCTGGATGAACTGAACGAAAATGCCCGCCGCCTGCGGCTGGTGAGCGATCTCAACCGCAATCTGCTGCTCAGCAACCAGCTCTACTGGCTGCAAGAGCGCAAGGGCGAAGCGCAGCAGGCGCTGATCGAAGCGCTGTCGCTGGCCAACCGCACCGGCTTTATCAGCCACTTCGTCATCGAAGGCGAAGCGATGGCGCAGCAGCTGCGCCAGCTGATCCAGCTCAACACGCTGCCGGAGCTGGAACAGCATCGCGCCCAGCGCATCCTGCGCGACATCAACCAGCATCATCGGCACAAGTTCGCGCATTTCGACGAGAACTTCGTCGATAAGCTGCTGACCCATCCGCAGGTGCCGGAACTGATCCGCACCAGTCCGTTGACCCAACGCGAATGGCAGGTGCTGGGGCTGATCTATTCCGGTTACAGCAACGACCAGATCGCCGGTGAGTTGGATGTAGCGGCCACCACCATCAAGACCCATATCCGCAATCTATACCAGAAGCTGGGCGTGGCCCATCGCCAGGAAGCGGTGCAGCAAGCGCAGCAGCTGCTGAAGATGATGGGGTACGGCGCCTGATAGTCAGCGCTGGCCGTAATAAGCGCCGGCGCCATGTTTGCGGCTGAAATGTTTCGCCGACAGGTGTTCATCGATCCGGCGCAGGCCGGGGTTAATGCCCCGGCTAATCCAAGCCATCTTAGCCACCTCCTCGAGCACCACCGCGTTATGCACCGCCTCATCCGGCGAGCAGCCCCAACTAAACGGACCATGCTGATACGCCAGAATGCCGGGAATGTGCAACGGCTCGCGCCCGCACAGGGTTTCGATAATCACCCGGCCGGTGTTCAATTCATATTCCCGCGCCACCTCTTCCGCCGTCAGCGCGCGGGTGCAAGGAATGTCGCCGGAAAAATAGTCGGCATGGGTGGTGCCAAACGCCGGTATCGCCTCACCCGCCTGGGCCCAGGCGGTGGCGTGAGTGGAGTGCGTATGCACGACGCCGCCGAGTTGTGGGAATGCCCGGTACAGCGCCAGATGCGTCGGCGTATCAGATGAAGGCCGCAGTTGCCCCTCAACAACCTCCCCTCGCGCATTCACCACCACCATATCTTCCGCCCGCATCGTTTCATAAGGTACGCCGCTGGGTTTTATCACCATCAGATCGCTGGCCCGATCGATGCCGCTGACATTGCCCCAGGTATAGGTCACCAGCCCGTGCTCAGGCAGCGCCATATTGGCTTTGTAGACCCGCCATTTCAGTTGTTCCAGCATGTTAGCTCCCTATTTCCAACCCGGCCTCTGCCATGCGTTCAACCACCCAGGCACGCGCCTCCCGCACCGCCTGCAGCGGGTCGGGCGCCTTCTCGCTCCACATTTCGAGCAGATAGGGGCCGCGATAGCCGCTCGCAAGCAGCGTTTCGAAGCAGCGGGTGAAATCGACCACGCCCTCGCCGAACGGCACGTTCTTAAACTCTCCCGGCCGCGTATCCTTAACGTGCACCGCCACGATATGCCCGCGTCCGGCTACGAGCTCCATCTGCACATCGTTGTCCCAGGCAGACAAATTGCCGATGTCCGGGTACAGCTGAAACCATGGGTTATTCAGGTAGTGGACATAACCCAGCGCCTTACTGATCGAATTCATCAGCGCATAATCCATGATTTCCATCGCCAGCATGACCTGCGCACGGCTGGCCATCTCCACCGCCTGCGCCAAGCCGGCGCGGAACCGGGCGCGGGTCTGCGTAGTAGCCTGTTGGTAATAAACGTCATATCCGGCTAGTTGGATCACCCGTATGCCGGTATCCTGCGCCAGCCGGATGGCCTTGCGCATGATCTCCAGCCCCCGCTCGCGCGTCCTGTCGTCTTCACTGCCCAACGGAAAACGCCGATGGGCGCTAAGGCACAAAGAAGGGACGCGCACACCGCTGGCCGCAACGGCGCCGATCAGCGCCAGTCGCTGCTCGCTGTTCCAATCCAGCCGCGCCAGACGGCCGTCGCTTTCATCGATCGACATTTCAACGAAATCGAATCCCAACTCCCCCGCCAGTTGCAAGCGCGTCAGCCAGTCCTCGCCCGGCGGCAACGCCTTCTCGTAGATGCCCAACGGTACGGATTTTTGCAACATAACCGCTCCTCAGCCCCACAGTTGGGCGATGACGCGTTTAAATTCCCGCGCCGCCGCGACCGGATCGGCGGCATCGCGAATGCTGCGCCCGGCGATAAAAACATGGATGGGAATGCCCCGGAACAGAGGCAAATCCGCCAATGACAATCCGCCGGTAACCGTCACCTTGAAACCCATCTCGCTCAGGCGATGAACCGCGCGGATATCGTCATCGCTCCAGGCGACGCCCGCCGCCTGCGCGTCACGGCTGCGGTGATACACCACCTGACCAATACCCGCCTCACGCCACGCCTGCGCCTGTTCCCAGGTCCAAAACCCCGTCAGTTCGATCTGCACGTCGCCACCGAACTCATGCGCCACCTGCAGCGCGCCCTTGGCCGTATTGATGTCAGCGCAGCAGATCACCGTGATCCAGTCGGCGTGCGCCTCGAAGCACATCCGCGCCAAAATTTGCCCCGCATCGGCGATTTTCGCGTCCGCCAACACGATGCGATCCGGATACAGCGCTTTCAGATCGCGCACGGCCCGTACGCCTTCCGCCACGCACAAAATAGTTCCGACCTCAATGATGTCGACTTCGGCCGCGATCAGGCGCGTCGTATTGTAAGCCGCGGCCATGGACAGGTTATCCAGCGCCACTTGCAGCATCGGTAAATGCGTTTTCATTGCATGTCTCCTTCAATTCGCCGCCGCCGCGGACGTTTTGTCGATCAACGCCAGTACCTCACCCGCCCGGCGACAGGCCCGCAAGCGATCGAAGTTCGCCTCATCTTCGAACAGGTTAACCACTTGCATGATGCCCACCTCCTGATGCGTTTTGGCGTCCACCGCCGCCATGGTGATCAAGATATCTATCGGATCGTTGTCCTCATCGCCGAAGCACACCGGCGTTTTCAAGGTGACCAAGGCGAAGCCGGTTTTCAGCACCCCTTCCTCCGGCCGACCATGCGGCATCGCCAGGCCGGGCGCCAACACGAAGTAAGGGCCGTGCCGTTCGACGCCGGCCAGAATGGCGTCGAAATAGCGAGGCTCCACCACGCCGGCGGCCACCAGCAGATCGACCCCCAGCCGCACCGCCTGACGCCAGTCGGCAGCCTCCGCCTGCAGGTGAATAGCGTTGTTCTGCGCCAACGAATCGCTCAGCTTCATGGCTCGCTCCTCACTGCTTCAAATCTTGCGGAAAATGCGCGCCGATGACTTCCATCAGCTTCGGACCAAAGTCGGCCGCCGAGAGCATATTGCGCACCCCGACCACGTATTTGTTGCCGCTGACGACGATCTCATCCGCGACATGGGTGGAAGCGATGATGATGTCAGCCCCGCTCAACTCGGATTTGTATTCCCCCACCGCACAGCTGTTGACCGAATGATCCACGCCTTGCTGCGTTAAAAATTGGTCGACTTTCATTTTCATGATCATGGAACTGCCTTGTCCGCAACCGCACACCGCCAGGATTCGTACCGTCATAATCTGCACTCCTATTAACGTGACGCTGGTTCAACCGATTGTTTTTCAGCATCTTCCTCCGCGCGCAGGGTGCGCCCGGCGAAGAACATGTACAGCAGCGCGATGGCGATCACCACGCCCATAAACCACAGGCCGAAGCTCAGCCCTTGCATCAGCGGCGGTGCCAGAATCGACCAGTCCGCCATTCCCATCCAGGCGCTCAGCCCGGTCAGCTTGATGGCCCACACGCAGCCCAAGATCTCTATCATCCCCATCACCAGGCAGATCTTCATCGCCGCGCGCCAGCCGCCAAAGTGGTTAGCGAACACGCCGATGGTGGCGTTAGAGAAGAACATGGGAATGAAACCGGGGATGATCATGATGGAAGCGCCGCACGCCAGGAGGATGCCGACGGCGATCAATTGGCCGATGGTGCCCCACATAAAGCCCCACACCACGGCGTTGGGCGCGAAGCTATAGATGGCGGCGCAGTCGATGGCCAGTACCGCACCGGGGATCAGGCGTTGGGAAATCCCATTGAAGGCCTCGGTCAATTCGGCGACGAACATGCGCACGCCCTGCACGATGATGAAAATCGCCACCGCGAACATCAGCCCGGTTTGCAGGATATAGATGCTCCAGTGGGTTTTACCGGCCATCGCCTGCAGGGTATCCAAGCCGAACGAGCAAAGAATGATGCCGAAGAACAGCGTCATCACGATGGCGGTGGAAACGATGTTGTCATGGAAAATGTTCAGCCACCCGGGCAGCTTCAGATCTTCCACGCTGTCCTCTTTTTTACCGAGATACGGCGCTGCCTTATACGCCAGCCACGAAGCGAACTGCTGTTGGTGCCCGATGGAGAAACCGCTGTTTTCCGTCACCGCCTGCGTCGGTTTGAACATCATGTTGGACGTGATGCCCCAATACAGTGAAGCCAACAGCGCGCTGCACAATACCGTTGTCCACATGCCGTAGCCCAGAATGTAGAAAAATACCGCGATCAACCCCACCTGCTGAAACATGATATGGCCGGTAAGCATGATGGTGCGGATGCCGGTAATGCGCCTCAACAACACGTAGAGTATGTTCAGCGCCAGCGCCAGCAAGACCGCGTAGCCGACCCAGCTATAGGCCTCCCCCATCCGATCGATGGTGGCCATCATCGAGGCATAGGTATCTGAAATCGCCCCGTTGATGCCGTACACCTCGGACAGCTTCGCCACCACCGGTTTGAACGTGCCAGTCAGGATGCCGGAACCGGCTTGCAGCAACATGAAACCGATAATGGTTTTGATCGTGCCTTTGATAATGACCGCCGCGCTTTTGCGCAGCAACGTGTAACCCAGCAGCGTAACCAGCCCCAACAGCAGCGGCGCATTGGTCATCACCTGGTTAAAAAAGACGGTGAAGATGGTGTAAAGAGTTTCCATACGGCTCTCCCGAAAAGGTTGGCATGCAGGTAACGCCTTCACCATACCAATCACAATAAATCACAAAAAGATCACAAATGATTATTTGTGAACAACCTCGCAAGTTAAAAATCAATTCCACTAACATTCAATGAATTAGACGGCTTACATTTTATTACTCATTGAATTTAATAGCAGTTAATCAAACAAAAAGGAGATAAAAGGACGGCGCAGCACGTAAATCCGGCGGTGTTAACGTGTATTTCGATCGTTGTCAGTTGAAAAAAACGGTGCTAGATTCGATCAAAACAAATCACATAAAATCTTTAAATGATTATTTGTGATTGCATTATCACCGCCAACGAGGAACGACCCATGAGTAAAGTCAACGACATCACCCGCGAATCCTGGATATTGAACACCTTTCCCGAATGGGGCACCTGGCTGAACGAAGAGATAGAGCAGGAGAAAGTTGCGCCCGGCACCTTCGCCATGTGGTGGCTGGGCTGTACCGGTATCTGGCTCAAATCCGAAGAAAGCGCCAATCTGTGCGTCGACTTTTGGTGCGGTACCGGCAAGCAAAGCCACGGCAACCCACTGATGAAAACCGGCCACCAAATGCAGCGAATGGCGGGGGTGCGCAAGCTGCAGCCTAACCTGCGCACTACCCCATTCGTACTGGATCCCTTCGCGATTACCCAGCTCGACGCCGTCTTGGCCACGCACGACCACAACGATCACATCGATGTGAACGTCGCCGCGGCGGTGTTGCAAAATTGCGCCGCCACCGTTCCGTTTATCGGGCCGCAAAGCTGCGTGGATATCTGGATTGGTTGGGGTGTGCCGCCTGAGCGCTGCATCACCGTCAAACCTGGCGACGTGATAAAAATCAAAGACATTGAAATTCATGCGCTGGACGCCTTCGATCGCACGGCGCTCATCACACTGCCGGTGGAACAAAAAGCGGCGGGCGTTCTGCCGGACGGCATGGACCTGCGGGCGGTCAACTACCTGTTCAAAACGCCGGGCGGCAACCTTTATCACAGCGGCGATTCCCACTACTCCAACTATTACGCCAAGCACGGCAACGATCATCAGATCGATGTCGCCCTCGGTTCCTACGGCGAGAACCCGCGCGGCATTACCGACAAGATGACCAGCGCCGACATCTTGCGCATGGCGGAATCGCTGAACGCCAAGGTCGTTATCCCCTTCCACCATGACATATGGTCGAATTTCCAGGCGGATCCGCAGGAAATTCGCGTGCTGTGGGAAATGAAGAAAGACCGGCTCAAATACGGTTTTAAACCGTTTATCTGGCAGGTTGGCGGCAAGTTCATCTGGCCGCAGGATAAAGACAATCTGGAGTACCACTACCCGCGCGGTTTCGATGATTGCTTCACCCTCGAACCCGATCTGCCCTTCAAGTCTTTCTTGTAATCAACCGGTGTTGCATACGGATGCGCGCTTTTGAACGGGAATGATTCAAATCGTCAAACGGCGCGCATATAATCATAGGCAACGACGTTTTCTCTCTCCGACGGAGCCCGCATGACAGAGTCCCAACGCCACAACGCCATTCTCGATCTCTTGCAGCGCAAGGGGCAAATCTCCGTGGCGGACGTCATCGCGGCGTTTGACATCTCTCCAGCCACCGCGCGCCGGGACATCAACAAACTGAATGAAATCGGCAAATTGCGCAAAGTGCGCAACGGCGCCGAAGCCACACAAACTCCGCGCCCGGCCTGGACGCCGCTCAATATCCACCAAACTCAGCACCTGGACGAAAAAATGCGTATTGCGGCGGCCGCGGCACAGCTCTGTCAGCCGGGTGAAAGCGTGGTGATCAATTGCGGCTCCACCGCATTTCTGTTGGGCCGTGAAATTTGCGGCAAGCCGGTTCAGGTGATCACCAATTATCTACCGCTGGCCAATTACCTGATCGAGCAGGAACACGACAGCGTGGTGATCATGGGAGGCCAGTACAACAAAACCCAGTCGATTACTCTGGCGCCCCAGGACGGCGACGCCACCCTGTACGCCGGGCACTGGATGTTCACCAGCGGTATCGGCCTCACCGCTGACGGCCTGTATAAAACCGATATGCTGACCGCGATGGCGGAACAGAAGATGCTCAATTACGTCGGTAAACTGGTGGTGCTGGTCGACAGCAGCAAAGTCGGCCAACGCGCCGGCATGCTGTTCAGCCGTACCGAGCAAATCGCCATAGTGATCACCGGCCGCGCCGCCGATTCGGCGATCGTTGAGCAACTGCGTCAACAAGGGGTAGAAGTGCTGCTGGTGTGAGAAAACCACAAGCTTGCTCTGGTCTTAAACGCCGCAGAGTTGGTTACAATAGCGGCGTCCCCCAATAATGAGGCAGTCAGCAGTATGGAACAGTTCGAAGCGATCAACGTTGAACAGGCTTACACCCGCTGGAAAGAGGGCAGCGCCGCCCTGGTCGACATCCGCGATCCGCAAAGTTTTGAAGCCGGGCATACGCCGGGCGCCTTTCACCTCACCAACGCCACCCTGTCGGCCTTTATGCAACAAAACGACTTCGAGCGGCCGGTGATGGTGATGTGCTACCACGGCAACAGCAGCCGCAGCGCGGCGCAATACCTGCTGCACCAGGGGTTCGACGCGGTTTACAGCATCGACGGCGGCTTCGAGGCCTGGGCCCGTCAGTATCCGCAAGACGTGGAAACCTCAGCCTGATCCCCGCCGCCCGCCCTGCGTCGGCGGGCTTCCCCTTCGTTTTTATGCGCGTTTTCGCGGGTTTTTCGCAGATCCGTTTGCCAGCGCTCAGGATTTCGACGTTATAATCGGCCGTCAGGGTTGCCGGCGCGCAAGCGGCGGCCAAAATCATTCACTTACGACGGAAGAGCAATGGTTAGAGTAATCGCCGTATCCAACCCGCGCCTGGCGCTGGCCTTTGTCGACTATATGGCGACCCAGGGCATCCGGCTTGAGCTGCGCAACAGCGGCGAGGCGGCGGAAATCTGGCTGGCCGACGAAGGTCACCTCGAGCAGGTGCAACACGAGCTGCAGCAGTTTCTGGTCGATCCGCTCAACCGCCGTTATCAGGCCGCCAGCTGGCAGACCGGCCATACCGACGCCGGCCTGCACTATCAGAGCGAGTCCTACCTGCACACCCTGCGCAGCAAAGCCGGGCCGCTGACGCTCGGCGTGATGGTGCTGTGCATCGCAGTCTATATTCTGATGCAGGCGCTCGGCGACGATACCGTGATGTACTGGCTCTCCTGGCCGCAGGACAGCAGCCAATACACCCAGCTGTGGCGCTGGATCAGCCATGCGTTCCTGCATTTCTCCCTGCTGCATATCCTGTTTAACCTGATGTGGTGGTGGTATCTCGGCGGCCAGATGGAAAAACGCCTCGGCGCCGGCAAGCTGTTCGTGCTGGCGGTGGTGTCGGCGTTCTTCAGCGGCTGGGCACAATCGCTGTTCAGCGGCGCGCTGTTCGGCGGGCTGTCGGGCGTGGTCTATGCGCTGATGGGCTATGTCTGGCTGTCGGGCGAACGGGCGCCGGAGCGCGGCCTGATGCTGCCGCGCGGCCTGATGGTGTTCTCGGTGCTGTGGCTGGTGGCCGGATATTTCGATATTTTAGGAATGTCGATCGCCAACGCGGCACACGTAGCCGGTTTAGTGTTAGGGTTATTGATGGCATTTTGGGATACGCGTCATCGCGCACACAACGAACAATAACAGCCGGGAGCTATGCCCAGCGGGCATAGCGGGCGTTTTAGGGGATTATCGTGAAGCAAACACAGCGTCATGACGCAATTATCGAGCTGGTGCGCCTGCAGGGTTACGTCAGCACGGAAGAGCTGGTCGAGCATTTTGACGTCAGCCCGCAAACGATTCGCCGCGATTTGAATGACCTGGCCGACCAGAACAAGATCCAGCGTCACCACGGCGGCGCGGCGCTGCCTTCCAGCTCGGTCAACGCTGCCTATAACGATCGCAAGGTGATGTGGTCGGAAGAGAAAGCCCGCATCGCGCAGCGCGTCGCCAGCCAGATCCCGGACGGCGCCACGCTGTTCATCGATATCGGCACCACGCCGGAGGCGGTGGCCCATGCGCTGATGAACCACAAGAACCTGCGCGTGGTCACCAACAACCTTAACGTCGCCACCCTGCTGACCGCCAAGGAAGACTTCCGCCTGATCCTGGCCGGCGGCGAAGTGCGCACCCGCGACGGCGGCATCATGGGCGAAGCCACCCTGGACTTCATCTCCCAATTCCGCCTCGATTTCGGCATTCTCGGCATCAGCGGCATCGATATGGACGGCTCGCTGCTCGAATTCGATTATCACGAAGTGCGCACCAAACGCGCGATTATCGAAAATTCCCGCTGCGTGATGCTGGTGACCGACCACTCCAAATTCGGCCGCAACGCCATGGTCAACCTGGGCAACATGAACCTGATCGACTACCTGTTTACCGACCAGCTGCCGCCGCCGAGCGTGATGAAAATCATCGAACAGTACGACGTGCAGCTGGAGCTGTGCTGATTCGGCCTTAACCTGCGGGGCGCGCCGCCGCCCCGTTTCATCCCTTTAGCCTCCCTCACCGACAGCCGTTTGCGCGCCCGCGCCATATCCATGCTACTTGTGTGACTATCATCACCAAACTGTTACCTCTATCACGCCTAAATGTTTTTGTTTGGTTAAGTCTTGGCTTGCTTGTTGGTTTTTGATTACAATCATGAGCGAAAACGAACATGAAAGAGCTATTTCGAACATCTGGAGGAAGATGACGTGGAAACCAAAGACTTGATCGTTATCGGTGGCGGCATCAACGGTGCCGGCATCGCGGCGGATGCTGCCGGGCGCGGGCTGTCGGTACTGCTACTGGAAGCGCAAGACTTGGCCTGTGCTACGTCTTCCGCCAGTTCCAAACTGATCCACGGTGGCCTGCGCTACCTGGAACACTACGAATTCCGTCTGGTGAGCGAAGCGCTGGCCGAACGTGAAGTGCTGCTGAAACTGGCGCCGCACATCGCGTTCCCGATGCGTTTCCGCCTGCCGCACCAGCCGCATCTGCGTCCGGCCTGGATGATCCGTATCGGCCTGTTCCTGTACGATCACCTGGGCAAACGCACCAGCCTGCCGGGCAGCAAGGGGTTGCGCTTTGGACCAGAATCGGTGCTGAAGCCTGAACTGAAGCGCGGTTTCGAATATTCCGACTGCTGGGTCGACGATGCTCGCCTGGTGGTGCTGAACGCGCAGGAAGTGGAAAAACGCGGCGGCGAAGTACGCACCCGCACCAAAGTGACCCGCGCATGGCGCGAAAACGGCCTGTGGATGGTGGAAGCGGTCGATATCGACAGCGGCAAAACCTTCACCTGGCGCGCCAAAGGCCTGGTGAACGCCACCGGCCCGTGGGTGAAAAACTTCTTCGACGACGGCCTGAAGCTGAAATCGCCTTACGGCATCCGTCTGATCAAAGGCAGCCACATCGTGGTGCCGCGCGTGCACGATCAGCCGCAGTCTTACATTCTGCAGAACGAAGACCACCGCATCGTGTTCGTGATCCCGTGGAATGACGAGTTCTCCATCATCGGCACCACCGACGTGGAGTACAAAGGCGATCCGAAAGACGTGAAGATCGACGAGAACGAAATCGCTTATCTGCTGAAAGTGTACAACGATCACTTCAAGAAGCAGTTGGGCCGCGACGACATCGTCTGGACTTACTCCGGCGTGCGTCCGCTGTGCGACGACGAGTCCGATTCACCGCAGGCGATCACCCGCGATTACACGCTGGACGTGCACGACGAGCAAGGCAAGGCGCCGCTGCTGTCGGTCTTCGGCGGCAAGCTGACCACCTACCGCAAGCTGGCCGAACATGCGATGGAAAAACTGGCCCACTACTACCCAGGCTGCGGCCCGGCGTGGACCAAAAACGCCACGCTGCCGGGCGGTGACATCGACGGCGACCGCGACGGTTACGCGGCCAAACTGCGCCGCGCGCACGGCTGGCTGCCGGAAGCCCTGGCGCGCCGCTATGCCCGCACCTACGGCAGCCAGAGCGAGCTGATCCTGGCCGGTGCCAACGGCCTCGCCGATCTGGGCGAAGATTTCGGCCACGGTCTGTATGAAGCCGAACTGCGCTACCTGACCGAGAAAGAGTGGGTCGTAGAGCTGGACGACGCTATCTGGCGCCGCACCAAGCTGGGCATGTGGCTGGACGAGGCGCAGCAGGCGCGCGTGAAAGCCTGGCTGGCAGAACACGCGAAAACGAAAGCTCTGTCGCTGGCTTCCTGAGCCGCAGCGTGACGAAAAAGGGCCGGTTATCCGGCCCTTTGCTTTTTTCCTGTCCCGCTTTACAGCTTCACCGGCTTAATGTGCCAAATTTCATCCGCATATTCCTGAATGGTGCGATCGGATGAGAAGTAACCCATATTGGCGATATTCAGCACCGCGCGCCGCGTCCACTCGTCCTGATTGAGATACACCTCGTCCACCTTGTCCTGCGTGTCCACATAGCTGCGGTAATCCGCCAACAGCTGATAGTGGTCGCCGAGGTTCACCAGCGAGTCGAACAAATTGCCATAGCGCTTCGGCTCCTCAGGGCTGAACATGCCGGTGGCGATCTGCGTCAGCGCCTGATGCAGCTCTGGGTCTTGCTCGTAGAACTGGCGCGGGTTGTAACCGTTGCGGCGCAGTTCCTCGACCTGCTCGGCGGTATTGCCGAAGATAAAGATGTTCTCCTCCCCCACGTGCTCGCGCATCTCGACGTTGGCGCCGTCCAGCGTGCCGATGGTCAGCGCGCCGTTCAGCGCGAACTTCATATTGCTGGTGCCCGAGGCTTCGGTGCCCGCCAGCGAGATCTGTTCCGACAGATCCGCCGCCGGGATGATGATCTGCGCCAGGCTGACGCCGTAGTTCGGAATGAACACCACCTTCAACTGGGTATGCACGCGCGGATCGTTGTTGATCACTTTGGCCACGTCGTTGATCAGGCGGATGATCTGCTTGGCGGCATAGTAGGCCGAGGCCGCCTTGCCGGCGAAGATCACCACCCGCGGCACGCGCTCGATATCAGGGTCGGCCAGTAAACGGTTATACAGCGTGATGACGTGCAACACGTTGAGCAACTGCCGTTTGTACTCGTGAATGCGTTTGATCTGCACGTCGAACAGCGCATCCGGGTTAACCACCACGTTGAGCGTTTTGGCGATGTACAGCGCCAGCCGCTCCTTGTTCTGCCGCTTGGCGCGCTGCACCGCCTGCAGGAAGCTCGGGTAATCGATGTTGGCCTTGATCTCGCTCAGCTGGCTGAGATCGGTGCGCCAGGTTTGGCCGATGCAGTCGTCCAGCACCGCCGCCAACGGCGGGTTGGCCAGCGCCAGCCAACGACGCGGCGTCACCCCGTTGGTTTTGTTGCAGAAACGAGTCGGGAACAGCCGGGCGAAGTCGGCGAACAGCGACTGCACCATCAGTTCGGAATGCAGGGCGGAAACGCCGTTGACCTTGTGGCTGGCCACCACCGCCAGCCACGCCATGCGCACCCGACGGCCGTTGGTTTCGTCGATGATCGAGACCCGCGCCAGCAGATCGTTGTCGCCCGGCGCCACCTCCTGCACCATTTTGAGGAAGTGATCGTTGATCTCGAAAATCAGCTGCAGATGGCGCGGCAAGATGCGGCCGAGCATGTCCACCGGCCAGGTCTCCAGCGCCTCGCTCATCAGCGTGTGGTTAGTGTAGGAGAATACCTGCTCCACCACTTCCCAGGCGTCGAGCCACTTGAACTTGTGCTCGTCGATCAGCCGGTGCATCAGCTCCGGAATCGACAACACCGGGTGAGTGTCGTTGAGGTGAATGGCGATCTTGTCCGCCAGGTTGTCGAAGGTTTTGTGCATCAGCCAATGGCGATTGAGAATATCCTGCACCGTGGCCGACACCAGGAAATACTCTTGTCGCAAGCGCAATTCACGCCCGGAGGAGGTCGAATCGTCCGGATAGAGCACGCGCGACACGTTCTCCGAATGGTTTTTATCTTCCACCGCCGCGAAGTAATCGCCCTGATTGAACTTGCCGAGGTTGATCTCGTTACTGGCCTGCGCGCCCCACAACCGCAGCGTGTTGGTGGCGTCGGTGTCGAAACCGGGGATCACCTGATCGTAGGCGATGGCCACGATCTCTTCGGTCTCCAGCCAGCGGGCCTTGGCCCCCTCCTGCTGCACCCGGCCGCCGAAGCGTACCTTGTAGCGGGTGTTGTGGCGCGGAAACTCCCACGGATTGCCATACTCCAGCCAGTAGTCCGGCGATTCCATCTGTTGGCCGTTGACGATGTTCTGCTTGAACATGCCGTACTCATAGCGAATGCCGTAGCCGCGCCCCGGCAGCGCCAGCGTCGCCAGCGAATCGAGGAAGCAGGCCGCCAGCCGGCCCAGACCGCCGTTACCGAGCCCGGGGTCGTTCTCTTCCTCCAGCAGCTCCGCCAGGTTCAGCCCCATCTCGTTCAACGCGTTGTCGATGTCCTGATAAATGCCCATCGACAGCAGCGCGTTCGACAACGTGCGGCCGATCAGGAACTCCATCGACAGGTAATACACCTGCCGCACGTCTTGAGACAGCTGGGCGCGGTTGGAGCGCAGCCAGCGCTCCACCATGCGATCGCGCACCGCGAACAGGACGGCGTTGAGCCAGTCGTGGCGGTTGGCGATCGCCGGATCCTTGCCGACGATAAACATCAGCTTATAGGCAATGGAATGTTTCAGCGCTTCCACACTGACCGTAGGTGAGGTGTAACTAAACGGTGAAGTCATGGCTTTTAATCCCTAATGGGGAGCCCAGCCATCCGCCGCGGAATAGCGGGCCCCGCTGAACATGGGCGCGGTACGCTGCGCCCCGACAATCTACCCTTACGGTTGCCCGCCGCGCGTCAACCCGCGACGCGAAGCGCGGGCTACAAGCGTTGATAAAGCGATAAATACTCTTTCGCCGCCACCGGCCAGCCGAAGTCCACGCTCATGGCGTGGCGCTGAACGTGGCGCCAGTGTTTCGGCCGGCTCCACAGCACCATGGCGCGGCGGATGGCGTTGCCCAGCGCGACGGCGTCGCAATCGTCGAACACGAAGCCGCTGGCGGTGCCGTCGGCCAGGTTCTCCAGCGCGCAGTCCACGACCGTGTCCGCCAGTCCGCCGGTGCGGCGCACCAGCGGCAGCGTGCCGTATTTCAGGCCGTAGAGCTGCGTCAGGCCGCAGGGCTCGAAGCGGCTCGGCACCAGAATGACGTCGGCGCCGCCGATGATGCGGTGGGAGAAGGATTCGTGATAACCGATCTGCACGCCGACCTGCTCAGGGTAGTCGGCGGCGGCGGCCAGAAACGCCTGCTGCAGCACCGCGTCGCCGGCGCCCAGCAGCGCCAACTGCCCGCCCTGCGCCAGCAATTCGGGCAACGCCTGCAGCACCAGATCGAGGCCTTTCTGGCTGGTCAATCGGCTCACCACCGCGAATACCGGCAGCGATTCGTCCACCTTCAGCCCCATGGCCTTTTGCAGATGCAGCTTGTTTTTGACCTTGCTTTTCAGATCGTCGGCGTCGTAGCGGGCGCTCAGCCGCGGGTCGTGGGCCGGATCCCAAATCTTGTCGTCCACGCCGTTGAGGATGCCGCTCAACCTGCCTTGCCGCTGCCTCTCCTGCAGCAGCCCCTCCATGCCGTAGCCAAACTCCGGCCGGGTGATCTCGCGCGCATAGGTCGGGCTGACGGCGGTCACGTGGTCGGCATAAAACAACCCGGCCTTGAGGAACGACATCTGGCCGTAGAACTCCAGGCCATAAACATCGTAAAACGACGCCGGCAGCCACAGCTCGGTCACGTGATGGGCGGAGAACAGGCCCTGATAGGCCAGGTTGTGCACGGTGAACACCGAACGCGCCGGGTGGCCGTTGGCGGCCAGATAGGCGCAGCTCAGGCCGGCATGCCAGTCGTGGGCGTGCACCAGCTGCGGACGCCAGTAGCGATCCAGCCCCTTGGCCAGCTCGCAGGCCATCCAGCCCAGCAGCGCAAAGCGCCGGTGGTTGTCGGGGTAGGCGTACATGGACTGATCGTGGTATGGGCTGCCCGGCCGGTCATACAGCCAGGGCGCATCGATCAGGTAAATGCCCACGCCATGGTAGGTGCCGTAACGCAGGCCGACACGGCCGGCGAACGAGTCTATCTCCGCCACCAGCACGGTGTCGGGTATGCCGTTGCGTACGTCAGGGAAAGCGGGCAATAGCACCCGAACATCGGCGCCTTCGGCGATTTGCGCCGCCGGCAGCGCGCCAACCACGTCTGCGAGTCCGCCCGTTTTCAGCAGGGGGAACATTTCAGAACATACGTGTAAGACCTGCATTATCACTCCTGAAAGTCGGCCGAAGGCCTCTGGATAAGAAATAAAGCAGGCTTGCCGCTGTTATGTGTGCCGCGTTGCGCAAGCCATCGAACCGTTCATCGGGCGGCAGGCTATCGTTCTGCCCCCCACGTTAACTCACAATTTTGACAACATTTCGCGCGTCACCAGCACGATGCCGCCTTCCGAGCGATAGAAACGCTTGCTGTCCTCATCGGCGTTTTCCCCGATCACCATGCCCTCCGGAATGTGGCAGGCGCGGTCGATGATGCAGCGCCGCAGGCGGCAGGAACGGCCGACGTTCACGTCCGGCAACAATACGGTAGAGTCGATGGTGCAAAACGAGTTCACTCGCACCCGCGGGAACAGCACCGAATGCACCACCACCGACCCGGACACGATGCAACCGCCGGACACCAGCGAATTCATGGTCATGCCATGGCTACCGGAACGATCCTGCACGAACTTGGCCGGCGGCAGCGGTTCCATGTGGGTGCGAATCGGCCAGGCGCGGTCGTACATGTCCAGCTCCGGCGTCACCGACGCCAGATCGAGGTTGGCGCGCCAGTAGGCGTCCAGCGTGCCCACGTCGCGCCAGTACGGCGGCAGATCGGGGTTGGATGTCACGCAGGACAAGGTAAACGGATGCGCCCACGCCGCCTGCTGCGCGGTGATTTTCGGGATCAGATCCTTGCCGAAATCGTGGCTGGAGCCAGGGGTCGACATATCCTCTTCCAGCAGTTGGAACAGGTAGGCGGCATTAAAAATATAGATGCCCATGCTGGCCAGCGACATATCCGGGTTGCCCGGCATCGCCGGCGGATCGGCGGGCTTTTCCAGAAACTCGATGATGCGGTCGCTTTCATCCACCTTCATCACGCCGAATTCGCCGGCTTCGCTGCGCGGCACCGGCAGGCAGGCCACGGTGCACTGAGCGCCCTTCTCGACGTGATCGATCAGCATGCGCGAATAATCCATCTTGTAGATGTGATCGCCCGCCAGGATCACCACGTATTCGGCCTCGTAGCGGCGGATGATATCCAGGTTCTGGTACACCGCATCGGCGGTGCCCTTGTACCAATGCTCGGTGCTGAGGCGCTGCTGGGCCGGCAGCAGATCGACGAACTCATTCATCTCCTCGTTGAGGAACGACCAGCCGCGCTGAATGTGCTGCACCAGCGTGTGCGACTGGTATTGGGTGATCACGCCGATGCGGCGGATGCCGGAGTTCAGGCAGTTCGACAAGGCGAAGTCGATGATGCGGAATTTGCCGCCAAAGTGGACGGCGGGCTTGGCGCGGGTGGAGGTCAAATCTTTCAGACGTGAGCCGCGGCCGCCGGCCAGGATCAGCGCTACGGATTTAATCGGCAGCTGGCGCGCCAACATCAGGGGGTCTTTATTTTCAAACCTAACCATAGCGGACTCCTTTTATTATTTCCGTACCAGTACGCAAAGCGAGCGCGCGGCCTGGTGCCAGGCGGGCAATACCGCCCGTGAGTCTTCCTGAGTGAACGGGGCGACAACCTGCCAATCGCCTTCCGGCAACCTCATCTCCGTCGTTTGCGGCGTGGCGTTGATCAGCAGCAGCCAGCGCTGCGACAGCAGGATCTGCATGAGCGGCTCGCCCTGCTCCCACTGCTGCGCGTCGAGCGCCTGCCCTTGCGCGTTCAGCCACTGCACGCTGCCGTCGTCCTGCTGCCACCAGCGATCCTGCTGCAGCGCGGGGATCTGGTGGCGCAGCGCGATCAGCGCCGCGACGTAATCGGTCAGCGCGTCGTCCGCCGTGGCCCAATCGAGCCAGGTGGTGGCGTTGTCCTGACAATAGGCATTGTTGTTCCCCTGCTGGCTGTGTCCCTGTTCATCGCCGGCCAGCAGCATCGGCGTTCCCTGGGACAGCAACAGCGTGGCGAGCATCGCCCGCTGGCTGGCCCTGCGGCGTTGCACAATGGCGTCGTCGGCGACCAGGCCTTCCACGCCGTGGTTGTTGCTGAAATTGCGATCGCTGCCGTCGCGGTTGCCTTCGCCGTTCGGCTGGTTGTGTTTCTCGTTGAAGCTGACCACGTCTTGCAGGGTAAAACCGTCATGCGCGGTCAGCATGTTGACGGTGGCGTAAGGCGCCCGCCCGCGCTGGTTGTACAGATCGCTGGAGGCGGCAAAACGCCGGGCGAACTGGCCGAGCGACACGCCGCTCTGCAGCCAGAAACGACGCATGTCGTCGCGGTAATGGTCGTTCCATTCGGCGAAGCGGCCGGGAAACGCCCCCACCTGATAGCCGCCGGGGCCAACGTCCCAGGGTTCGGCGATCAGCTTGCAGCGCGACAGCACATCGTCCGCCAGCATCGCCTGGAACAGCGGCGCATCGCGATCGAACCCCGGCGTGCGGCCGAGCACGCTGCCCAGATCGAAGCGGAAGCCGTCGACGTGGCACTCCCGCACCCAAAAACGCAGGCAATCCATCACCCAGGCCACGCCCTGCGGCTGATCCAATCGCAGCGTGTTGCCGCAGCCGGTGTCGTTGACATAGTCCCCTTCGGGCGTCAGCCAGTAGTAGCTCAGATTATCGATGCCGCTCAGCGACAGCATCGGCCCGTCCCTATCCAGCTCGGCGCTGTGGTTGAACACCACGTCGAGGATCACCTCGATGCCGGCTTTGTGCAGCGCCTTGACCGCATCGCGGAATTCGTTCAGCGGCGTGGCGTCGGTGCTCAGGCTGGCGTAACGGTTGTCCGGCGCATAGGGCGCCAGCACGTTATAGCCCCAATAGTTGATCAGCCCCAACCGCTGCAGGCGCGGTTCGGAGGTATGTTGCTGCACCGGCAGCAGTTCCAGCGCGGTGATGCCGAGGCGTTTGAAGTGGGCGATCATCGCCGGGTGCCCCAGTGCGGCGAAACTGCCGCGCAGCGTCGGCGGGATCTGCGGGTGCAGCAGCGTCAGGCCGCGCACGTGCGCTTCGTAAATCACCGTCTGCCCCCAGGGCGTGGCGGGCGGGCGATCGTCCTGCCAATCATATTGTCCGTCCACCACCACACACTTCGGCATCAGCTCCGCACTGTCGTGCGGGTCAGGCTGATCGTAACCGCCGTGCAGATGCGGGTGGTCCGCCACCGGCCCTTCCACCGCGCGCGCGGCCGGATCGAGCGCCAGCTTGTTGGGGTTGAAACGCTGTCCGTTCGCCGGGTCAAACGGGCCGTAGACCCGGTAGCCGTAACGTTGCCCCGGCCTGCCGCCCGGCAAATAGCCATGCCAGATATCGCCGCTGCGCGCCGGCAACGGCAGGCGCACTTCGCGCTGTTGGCCGTCGAACAGGCACAGCTCCACCCGCTCGGCGTGCGCCGAGTACAGGGTAAAGTTGATGCCTTCACCGTCGTAATGCGCACCCAGCGGCGCGGCGAGGCCGGCTATCAGCTCCGTCATGGCGCCTCCCGCAGCAGATAAATGGTCGCCAGCGGCGGCAGCGTTACGCAGATGGAGAAGTCACGGCCGTGGCTGCCGACCGCTTCGGAAGAGACCCGCCCCTGATTGCCGGCGTTGCTGCCGTGATAGTGGTGCGAATCGGTATTGAGGATCTCGCGGTAGTCACCGGCGCGCGAGAGGCCGATGCGGTAGCGGTAGCGCGGCACCGGGGTAAAGTTGCTGATGGCGATCAGCTCATTGCCCTGCGAATCGTAGCGCGCGAAGGCGAACACCGAGTTGTCGTGATCGTCGACCACCAGCCACTCGAAGCCGTCCGGCCGGTAGTCGCGCTCGTACAGCGGCGCCTGCTGCCGGTAGCAGTGGTTCAGATCGCGCACCAGCCGCTGCACGCCGTTATGCCAGTTATCCAACCCTTCCAATAAATGCCAGTCGAGGCTGGTATCGAAATTCCACTCGCGCCCCTGTGCGAATTCGCAGCCCATAAACAGCAGCTTCTTGCCCGGATGCGCCCACATAAAGCCGTAATAGGCGCGCAGGTTGGCGAATTTTTGCCAGGCGTCGCCCGGCATACGGTCGAGGACCGATTTTTTGCCGTGCACCACTTCATCGTGCGAGATAGGCAACACGAAGTTCTCGGTATAGGCGTACAGCATGCCGAAGGTCATCTGGTTGTGGTGATACTTGCGGTGCACCGGATCGCACTTCATATAATTGAGCGTGTCGTGCATCCAGCCGAGATTCCATTTGTAGTGGAACCCAAGGCCGTTGGCGTCCGGCGGCAGGGTGACGCCTGGATAGTCGGTGGACTCCTCCGCCAGCGTCACCGCGCCCGGCTGCGCCTGGCCGATAGTCTGGTTGGTATAACGCAGGAAGGCGATGGCCTCCAGATTCTCATTGCCGCCGTAGTAATTCGGCACCCACTCGCCGTCGGCGCGGCTGTAGTCGCGATAGATCATCGACGCCACCGCATCCACCCGCAGCGCATCGATGCCGAAGCGCTCCAGCCAATACAGCGCGTTGCCCGCCAGGTAGTTGCGCACCTCGTGGCGACCGTAGTTGTAGATCAGCGTATTCCAGTCCTGATGGTAGCCCTCGCGCGGATCGGCGTATTCGTACAGCGCAGTGCCGTCGAAATTCGCCAGGCCGTAGGCGTCGCTGGGGAAGTGCCCAGGCACCCAGTCGAGGATCATGTTGATGCCCGCCTCATGCGCCGCCGCCACAAACGCCCTGAAGTCGGCCGGCGTGCCGAAGCGCCGGGTCGGTGCATACAGCCCCAGCGGCTGGTAGCCCCAGCTGCCGTCGAACGGGTGCTCGTTGACCGGCAGCAGCTCGATATGGGTGAATCCCATGTCCTTCACATAGTCGATCAGCTGCACCGCCAGTTCACCGTAGCTGAGCCAAAAGTGGTTATCGGTGTGGCGGCGCCATGAGCCGAGATGCACCTCGTAAATGGCGATCGGCTGGTCAAAATCGTTGGCGCGGCGGCGCGCCGGCGTCGACGGCACCACCTCCGGCAGCGGCGCCACCAGCGAGGCGGTATCCGGGCGCATCTGCGCCTCAAAGGCGTAAGGATCGGCTTTCAGTTGGGTATTGCCATAGCAATCGACGATTTCATATTTGTACAGCTGCCCGGCCCGCACGCCGGGCAAGAACAGCTCCCAGATGCCGTTCTCACGCCGCAGACGCATCGGATGACGGCGGCCGTCCCAGAAGTTGAATTCCCCCACCACCGAGACGCGCTGCGCGTTGGGCGCCCAGACCGCAAAGCTGACGCCGTCGACGCCATCCAGCGTGACGAGGTGAGCGCCCAGCCGTTCATAGGGGCGCAGGTGCGTGCCTTCGGCCAATAACCAGCTGTCGATATCCTGCAGCAGCGGGCCGAACCGGTAGGGATCGTCGACGATCTGTTGATGATCGCGCCAGCTGACCTGCAGCTGATAGCGGAAAGGATTTTTTCGCCGCGGCACCACGGCGCTGAAGAAACCGCGCGGATCGTCGCAGTTCAGCTGCACCAGTCGCCGGCCGGTTTGCTGTTCCACCAGCCAGACTGCGCCGGCGTCCGGCAGCAGCGCGCGCACTTGCAGACCGTTATCGGTCGCATGCATGCCAAGCAGAGCAAAGGGATCGGCGTAATGGCCGGAGATGATCTGATCAATCACGTCACGATCGGGAAGTACAGGCATAGTCTTCTTCCTTAGATTAACAGCATGATCTAAGCACGGCTTGTTGGTTATTCCTTGGCCGTTTTGGTCATCATGCAATGCATTCGGACTCTAAAGCGTGATTGCGGTCGGTTATTGACCAATCTTTACTCTGCCGACCTGAATTTCGCTCTTTATGCTTATTTTTTGAAATATTTCAGTCATGGTGAAAAAGTGTTCACCCCTGCGTTAAGCATAGCCAATGTCTGTTAAAAACTGCTCGGCATTGGTGAGGAAAATTCTTCATTAAGAAAACTGCCAGCCTGACGGCATCTGCATGCGGCGGCCGACGAGAAGAGATGCGGGATACAGCCCAATGAAACGAGGCTTGCGATAACGCTGCCCGACGCGGCGCGCAGCGAACAAAAAATCGGAAAATAAGGCGTTAGGGGGCTGAAAGCGCTCAGCCCCCAGGAAGTATGGGTTTACAGCAGGATGCGCAGCATGCGGCGCAGCGGCTCGGCCGCGCCCCACAGCAGTTGGTCGCCCACGGTGAACGCCGACAGGTACTCCGGCCCCATATTCAGCTTGCGCAGACGGCCGACCGGCGTATTCAGCGTGCCGGTCACCGCCGCTGGCGTCAGTTCGCGCATGGTCAGCTCGCGGTCGTTCGGGATCACGCGCACCCAGTCGTTGTGCGTCGCCAGCATCTGCTCGATTTCCGGCAGCGACACGTCTTTTTTCAGCTTCAGGGTGAACGCCTGGCTGTGGCAGCGCAGCGCGCCCACGCGCACGCACAGACCGTCGACCGGGATCACGCTGCCGGTGTTGAGGATCTTGTTGGTCTCCGCCTGGCCTTTCCACTCTTCGCGGCTCTGGCCGTTGTCGAGCTGCTTGTCGATCCACGGGATCAGGCTGCCGGCCAGCGGCACGCCGAAGTTGTCGGTCGGCAGTTTGCCGCTGCGGGTCGCCTCGGTCACCTTGCGCTCGATATCCAGAATGGCGGAAGCCGGATCCTGCAGCTCTTTCGCCACGTCGGCGTGCAGCATGCCCATTTGGGTCAGCAGTTCGCGCATGTGGCGCGCGCCGCCGCCGGAGGCCGCCTGGTAGGTGGCAACCGACGCCCACTCAACCAGATCGTTGGCGAACAGGCCGCCGAGGGACATCAGCATCAGGCTGACGGTGCAGTTGCCGCCGACGAAGGTTTTGATGCCTTTGTCCAGGCCCTGCTGAATCACCGCGTGGTTGACCGGATCCAGGATGATGATGGCGTCATCCTGCATGCGCAGCGACGAGGCCGCGTCGATCCAGTAACCCTGCCAACCGCTGGCGCGCAGCTTAGGATAAACTTCGTTGGTATAATCGCCGCCCTGACAGGTAATAATGATATCGAGCGCGCTCAGGGCGTCGATGTCATAGGCATCCTGCAGCGTGCCCTGCTGGCCGCCGAAGGCCGGCGCGGCAGAACCGTGCTGCGAGGTGGAGAAAAAGACCGGGCGAATGGCGTCGAAATCGCGCTCTTCCGTCATGCGTTGCATGAGAACTGAGCCGACCATTCCGCGCCAACCGATGAAACCAACGTTTTTCATAATATCTGTGTCCCGCCCGGATAAGGGCTTATTAGGTGATAACGAGTTGTGTGCAATATCTCCTCACCTTACAAAATGTCGGCGCGGGCGCAAAGTGAATTTATTCGATGGCTGGGGATTTCTCAGCAATCCTTCTTATGTACCCGTCGTCTTTCAAACTGCAGCGTTGTTACCTGCACGTAGTTACGTGGCCCATCCGTGGGCCACGCCCCAAGGGGCCGCTGCGAGCAGCGTTCAAATCTGCTCCCGGCAGATTTGTCATACCCCAGTCACTTACTTGAGTAAGCTCCTGGGGATGCGATCGCTGGGCGCCTAGCTGCAATTTGAAATCCATAGGGTATAGGCAAGGACGCGGCCGAAAAGGCCGAGGCGTTTTCCCGATCACGAGGTCACCATGACAGAGATGATTTCCGCTACGGTATTGCTGTTTTTAATTATGGATCCGCTGGGCAACCTGCCGATTTTCATGTCGGTGCTCAAGCACCTGGAACCGCGCCGCCGCCGCGTGGTGTTGATTCGCGAGCTGCTGATCGCCCTGCTGCTGATGCTGATCTTCCTGTTCGCCGGCGAGAAAATTCTGGCGTTCCTCAACCTGCGCACCGAAACCGTCTCCATTTCCGGCGGCATCATCCTGTTTCTGATCGCCATCAAGATGATTTTCCCCTCGCAGGAAGGAAACAGCTCCGGGCTGTCCGCCGGCGAGGAGCCGTTCCTGGTGCCGCTGGCGATCCCGCTGGTGGCCGGGCCGTCGATTCTGGCTGCATTGATGCTGCTGTCGCACCAGTATCCGCATCAACTGCCCCATCTGGTGGCGGCGCTGTTGATCGCCTGGGGCCTCTCTGCGGCCATTTTGCTGATGTCGAACCTGTTCCTGCGCCTGCTGGGCAGCAAAGGCGTCAGCGCGCTGGAGCGGTTGATGGGGCTGATTCTGGTGATGCTGTCGACCCAGATGTTCCTGGACGGCGTGCGGGCTTACATGAAGCTGTAGGCGCCTGGCGGCGCCGACAACGGCCCGCGCTCAGCGGGCGGTAACGCGGCGAATATAGGCGAGCGTATCGGCGACCACGCCGTCCAGCGGCTGGTTGATGTCGATCGCTTGCACATCCGGCTCCTGCTCGCCCGGCTCTTCCAACGTGGCGAACTGCGAAACCAGCATCTGCGGTTTGAAGAAGTGACCTTTGCGCTGCTTCAGGCGCTCCTCGATCACCGCCTTGTCGCCTTTCAGGTAGAGGAAATGCAGGTTGCTATTCCCTTCGCGCAGGCGGTCGCGATAGCTTTTCTTCAGCGCCGAGCAGACCAGCAGCGACACGGGATTGGTGCGTTGCATGGCGAAGATGGCGTCGTTCAAGGCCGCCAGCCACGGGGCGCGATCGTTGTCGTCCAGCGCATGCCCGGCAGCCATCTTGTTGATGTTGGCGCGCGGATGCAGATAATCGCCGTCCAGCATGGCGGCATCGGCCTCGCGGGCGACGGCGCTGGCTACGGCGGATTTGCCGCTGCCGGACACGCCCATCAGGATAAATACGTGATTCTGCGGATTGCTCATTGTGTCATGCCCTTATGGGAACTGGCGCAAACGCGCCAAATGCGTCCCGACTGATAAAGATACTTTGGAACGCCGACGCCCCGCAGGGCGCCGGATAAAGATTATACGACCGTCGCCAGCAGCAGGCAGCCCACCAGGCCGCACACCGAGATGATGGTTTCCAGCACCGACCAGGATTTGATGGTTTCCATGATGCTCAGGTTGAAGTACTCCTTGAACAGCCAGAAACCCGGATCGTTGACGTGCGAGAAGATAACGCTGCCGGAACCGACCGCAATCACCATCAGCTCAGGGCTGACGCCGGTAGTGGCGATCAGCGGCGCCACGATGCCGCCGGCGGTGATTGCCGCCACGGTGGCGGAACCCAGCGCCAGACGCAGCGCGGCGGCGATCGACCAGGCCATCAGGATCGGCGAAACGTTGCTGCCTTCCATCAGACCGGCGATGTACTTCTCGACGCCGCTGTCCACCAGTACCTGCTTGAAGGCGCCGCCGCCGCCGATGATCAACAGCATCATGGCGATGATTTTAATCGAATCGGTGATGGTGCCCATCACTTCATCCATGGTGCGGCCGCGGTTCAGGCCGAAGGTGAAGATAGCGATCAGCACGGCGATCAGGGTCGCCATCACCGGGTCACCGAAGAACTCGGCGAAGCGCAGCAGGCTGTGGCCCTTCGGCAGCACCATTTCAGCGACCGCGCGCAGCGCCATCAGGATCACCGGCACCAGCGACGTGGCGACGCTGACGCCAAAGCTCGGCATCTCCGCGTCGGTAAAGGTTTTCGGGTTGTACAGGCCTTCCGGCACCGGCTTGTCGATGCCTTTCAGGAAGCGGGCATAGACCGGGCCGGCCAGGATCACCGTCGGGATCGCCAGCAGCGTGCCGTACAACAGGGTTTTACCCATGTCGGCATGGAAGATGGTGGCGATGGCGGTCGGGCCCGGGTGCGGCGGCAGGAAGCCGTGAGTCACCGACAGCGCGGCGGCCATCGGCACGCCGACGTACAGCAGCGGAATGCGCGCGGAGGCGGCGATGGTGAACACCAGCGGCAGCAACAGCACGAAGCCCACTTCGTAGAACAGCGCGAAGCCGACGGTGAAACCGGTCAGCACCACCGCCCATTGAATGTGTTTTCTGCCGAACTTGTCGATCAGCGTGGTGGCGATGCGCTGTGCGCCGCCGCAGTCCGCCAGCAGCTTGCCGAGCATGGCGCCGAAGCCCATGATCAGCGCCAGGCTGCCCAGCGTGCCGCCCACGCCGGCCTTGATGGAGCCGATGACCTTATCGACCGGCATCCCCTGTGCAATCCCGACCGCCAGAGCAACCAGAACCAGAGAGATAAAGCCGTTCAGCTTGAAGCGGATCATCAGCAGCAGCAGCAGCGCTACGCCGCCTGCAACAATCACTAATGGCATAGTTTTTCTCCAACCTTTTATCGCGACTCTCTTTACGATAGGCGTAAAGCGTGCGGTTGTTTTATTTTTAGGCTCTTTCCCGGTGTTTAAGAAGAGCTGTAGGTGTTGTTGATTCAGAGGTTCAGTCTTGCAGCAAGATGACCGTCCGCTCGTTGTTACCGGTATCATGATACCGGTAACAACATAATCCTCGGAACCGGGTAAGCGGCTAAAATTCGCGTTCTGGGACAGAGATCAAACTTATGTCGGCAACGAGCGGCGGGCTTACAGGCGGGATAACCAGCGCGCCTCAGGACGCGCTGAAAAAAGAAAGGGTGTTAAAACAGAACGTTAAAATGGCTCAGATGCTGCCGCCGGGGATCACGGTGAAACCGACGTCCACCATGCGCGGGCACACCGTTTCGCCGCGCAGCCGGGCCAGCAGGCGCTCTGCGCCGATCTGCCCCATGCGTTCGCGCGGGGTCAGCACGCTGGCCAGTTTCGGCACCATCACCTGACCGATGTCATGGCCGTGGAAACCGGCGATCGCCATGTCCTGCGGGATCGACAGCCCCTGTCGCTGGCACTCGAAGGCCGCGCCGATCGCCAGGTCATCGTTGGTGCAGAAGATACTGTCGATCTGCGGATAATCGCGCTGCGCCTGGCGCAGCAGCTCACCGCCGGCGGAGTAGGAGGAAGACCGCGCGGTCATGATGCTGTACGGCTCCAGGCCGGATTCACGCATCGCCTGCTCATACCCCTGTTGTTTGATGATGGTACGTTCATCCTGACGGGCGCCGAAGTAGACCACGTGACGGTGGCCGTGCGCGATGATTTGCTGCGTCATCTGGCGCGCCGCCTCGAAGTTGTTGAAGCCCACCGCCAGATCGATGCACGGCGAGACGCAGTCCATCAGCTCTACCACCGGAATGCCCGCCACCTCGATCATCTTCAGGGTGCGCGGCGTGTGGTGGCGCTCGGACAGGATCAAACCGTCGATATTGTAAGACAGCAGCGAGGTCAGACGCTCTTCTTCACGCTCCGGCAGATAGCCGTAGTGCGCCAGCATGGTCTGGTAGTTGTGCGCGTCGGTCACGCTTTCGATGCCGCGCAGCACTTCGGCGAACACCTGGTTGGTCAGCGACGGCAACAGCACGCCAATCGCCCGGCTGGTGGCGTTGGAGAGAATGTCCGGCGCGCGGTTGGGGATGTAGCCCAGCTCATCCAGCGCGACGGCGATTTTTTGCTGCAGGGCGGCGGAAACCTGGTCGGGATTGCGCAGATAACGGCTCACCGTCATCTTGGTCACGCCCACCTTGTCTGCCACATCCTGGAGTACCGGCCGTTTTTTCTTCATTATCAATGAACTGACTAACCGTGAATGGGCAGTCATTTTAGCAAAAAAAACGGCGCGCCGATATTGTCGGTTATGCGACGGCCAACGCAAAAAGGGCTCACACCGTGAGCCCTTCATACGCAGACAAAGGGGGAAAAAGCGTGGTTTCTCCCCCTTTGTGACGAGCAGCCGAAAATCAATAAATTGATTTTCCTTATTTTTATATGTTTTGCCGGCGTTAAGTCAGGCAACGTCGGCAGGCGAATCACTCACCTCAAGGGCTCACACCGTGAGCCCTTGATATTTACCGCTTAATCACACCGGCGGCAGATCGAACAGCAGGATTTCGCTCTCTTCGTCGGCCTGAATCGTCAGCGCCGATTCATCCCACACCGCAAACGCGTCGCTGATGCCGGCGGCCTGGCCATTGACCGAGACCTTGCCGCGCACCACCTGGATCCAAATGCGGCGGCCGGCGTCGATCGCGTATTCCGCCTGCTCACCTTTATTCAGCGCCCAACGCGACAGCGTCATGTCCTGGAACACTTTCAGTGAGCCGTCACGCGCATCCGGCGACAGCACCAGCTGACGGCCCTGCGGCGCGTCGAACATGCGCTGTTCGTAGCGCGGCTCCAGCCCGACCTGATCCGGGATGATCCAAATCTGGTACAGGTGCAACGGACGATCCTGATTGGCGTTGTACTCGGAGTGACGCACGCCGGTGCCCGCACTCATGATCTGGAATTCGCCGGCCTGGATCTGCTCCTTGTTGCCCATGCTGTCCTGGTGTTCCACCGTACCGCTCAGCACGTAGGTCAGGATTTCCATGTCTTTATGCGGGTGGGTACCGAAACCCTGCCCTGCGTCGATCACATCTTCGTTGATCACCCGCAGCGCCGAGAACCCCATAAAGTTCGGATCGTAGTAATCGGCAAATGAGAAGGTGTGCCAGCTATCCAGCCAGCCATGATTGGCGTGGCCGCGGTCTTCCGCTTTACGTACATAAATCATATTCAACTCTCCTCAATGTTTTTTTACAGTCTAGTCCTGCCAGCAGAATAAGAAAGCGTAAAAAACTCATGCCTCTGTTCAAAAATTTCGATGAAATGAAACGGCGGATGGGCAGCGGATTTGTTGAAGGCGGAAGCGGCTGAAAAATGGCAAAAAAAAAAGCCAGCACCCGAGCTGGCTAAGTAAACACTGGAAGCAATGTGAGCAATGTCGTGCCTTCGCAGCGAGAGTATCAAGGGTTGATGCCCTCCCCGGAACGCATCGCAATAATAATCATTATCATTCGCACCTGTAAAGCGTTTTTTTTGACCCGTTTAAATAATATTGACTCAAGGCAGTAAACGGATAAATTCAGAGGTTATTCAACCGGTAAGCGACAGGAGCAGCGAGATGAGCGAGATCGTGATACGCCACGTGGAAACAACGGATGCGCAGGCCCTGCATCATCTTTATTCTCAGACGCCCGTCTACCGCGATACGCTGCAGCTCCCGCTACCGTCCGTCGAGTCCTGGCAGAAGCGCCTCGCCAATCCCGAACCGGGCACGCATAACCTGGCCGCCATCATCGACGGGCAGCTTGCCGGCCAGTTGGTTGTGATGCTGAATCAGCGCGTTCGCCGCCGCCACGTCGCCACCTTCGGCATCGGCGTCGATCCGCGCTACCACGGTAAAGGCGCCGGCAGCCGCCTGATGCAGGCGATGCTCGACCTGTGCGACAACTGGGCGGCCATCGAGCGCATCGAACTGACGGTGTTCACCGATAACCCGGCGGCCATCGCGCTGTACCGCAAATTCGGCTTTGAGATAGAGGGCACCAGCCGCGCCTATGCCATGCGCGACGGCGTGCTGGTCGATGCCTACCATATGGCGCGTCTGCGCTCTGGGCAGCCACGCGCAGATGCGTGATCTCATCCCCCCGCAGGGGCCGCTGCGCCGGCCCCTTAACATCAACCGCCGAACCTTTTTACAAGCGCTGGCCGGCTTGACGGCCGCCGCCGGCATGTTCTCTCCCCTCACCCCATTAGGTGCCGCTATGCCAACTTCCGCCACCGGGCGCCCTGGCGCCCGCAACCTGATTACCGATGTGCCGGGCCTGAAGGTCGGCGTGGCGCAGGACAGCCGGGTGCGCACCGGCGCAACGGTGATCCTGCCGGACAGCCCGGCGATGGCCGCCGTGGACGTGCGCGGCGGCGGCCCCGCCACCCGGGAAACCGACGCCTTGGGCGAAGACAATCTGGTGCAAACCATCGATGCGCTGACGTTCAGCGGCGGTTCAGTTTACGGCCTGGCGGCGGCGGACGGCGTCGCGGCCTGGCTGGGGCAACAGGGCCGAGGCTACGCGCTGCGCCCAGCGCCCGGCGTGCCGGTCTCCCCGATCGTGCCCACCGCCTGCCTGTACGATCTGGCCAACGGCGGTGACAAAAACTGGCAGCTCACGCCGCCGTATCGCCAGTTGGGCATCGACGCGGTCGGCAAGGCTGGATTGGACTTTCCGCTGGGCACCGTCGGCGCCGGCTACGGCGCCATGACCGGCATGGGCAAGCTGAAAGGCGGCCTCGGTTCGGCGTCTATCGTCGCCGCCAACGGCGCTACCGTCGGCGCGCTGGTGGCGGTCAACAGCCTGGGTGCGGTGGTAGCGCCCGGCACCCGCGCCTTCTGGGCGACGCCCTATGAAATTGACGGTGAATTCGGCAACGGCGGCGCGGCGGCGCTGGCGCAACTGCGCGCTCAGGGCGAAGACTGGATGGTGCAAGAGCCGCAGGGCGGCAGAAAGAACACCACCCTGGCCTGCATCGCCACCGATCTGGCGCTGACGCGCGTGGAGTTGAAACGGGTGGCCATCATGGCGCAAGACGGCATGGCGCGCGCTATTCGCCCGCTGCACAGCCCGTTTGACGGCGACGTGGTGTTCGCCCTGTCCACCGGGCTGCGCGAGGTACAGGGCAGCCGCGAACTGGCGGTACTGCAAATCGGCGCGCTGGCGGCGGACACCCTGGCTCGGGCGATCGCCCGGGGCGTGTATGCCGCCACACCGTGGCCAGGCAGCCAGGTTGCCACCTGGCGAACGCTCGGCGGCTAACGCGCCGCCATCAAAAAGGGGCGCTGGCGGCGCCCCTCGATCTTTATTGCCCCTTACCGCTTAAATGCCGGCGGTTTCCCGAATATAGCGGCGCGCTTTCACCGCATACTCGAACGGGTTGGCCAGCGCCGGATCCTGCTCGGCCTCCACCACCATCCATCCCTTGTAACCGCGCTCGTCCAGCAGCTTGAACACCGGCCTGAAGTCGATCACGCCATCACCCGGCACGGTGAAGGTGCCCTTCTTCACGCCGTCGAGGAAGCTCAGCTTGTTGGCCTTCACTTCCGCCACCACCTCATCGCGCACGTCCTTTAGATGGACGTGGTTGATGCGCGGCAGATACTTCTCCAGGATCGCCATCATCGCCTGCTGGCTGCCTTCCGAATAGTAGGCGTGGCCGGTATCGAACAGCAGGTAGACGTCGTCGTTGACCATACTCATGTAGCGATCGATTTCGGCGGTGGTCTGAATGCCGGTGCCCATGTGGTGGTGCAGACACACCTGCATGCCTTTGCCGGCGGCGATCTTCGCCAGCTCGTTGTAACCGTCGGCCACCCGCCGCCACTCTTCATCGCTGAAGTACGGCTTCTCTTCGAACACCCCTTTGGTGGTGCCCTGAATGCTCTTGCTCTGTTCAGAACAGCCGATCACCCTGGCGCCCATGGCATGCAGGAAATTCATGTGGTTGATAAATTCATCGATGGTTTTGTCTTTTTGGCCGTCGGCGAAAAAGGTGCTGAACCAGGCGTTGCAGATCTGGATGCCGCGAATATCCAGCATCGGTTTCAGCACCGCCGGATCGCGTGGGTATTTGCTGCCCACTTCGCTGCCGGTGAAGCCGGCCAGCGCCATTTCGCTGACGCACTGCTGAAAGGTATTTTCCTTGCCCAGATCGGGCATGTCGTCGTTGGTCCAGCCGATCGGCGCAATGGCCAATTTCACGTTGTCTTTATTCATGGTCTGCCTCGGTCCTTGGAGGGCCGCCGGTGCAAACGCCGCCGGCGAGCCGAATAAGATTAGTTGCCCAACAGCTCTCTTTCGATGCGCTCTCTGGTCGCCACCGCCTGGCTCGGCATCTTTTCCGGATAGCCGAACAGCGAGGTGCAGATGATCGATTCGCCGCCGACCTTGAAGCTGCGGTTGGCGAATTCCATGTCGCGCAGCGTCTGGAACAGGGCGTCGAAATTCACCTCGCCTTCGCCGATGCCGACGTGCTGGTGCACCGCGGCGTCAACGCCCGGCGGGTTGACGATATAGCGGCAGTGCTTGGTGTGGTTCATGGTGTCGGCGATCAGCACGTGGGAAAGATCGTCCCCGGCGTACTTCAGCATGCCGGCCACGTCGCCCTGCCCCTTGTCGTAGTAGAAGGTGTGCGGCACGCTGTAGAGGTATTTGACGTGGTCGCTGCGCAGCGATTTCACCAGATCGGCGGTTTCGTTGCTCAGCTCACAGAAGTCCCACGGATGCGACTGGATCTCCATACGGATGCCCTCACGCTCGACGATCGGCAGCAGCTCCTCCATCGAGCGATACCACAGCTCCTCGCAGATCTCCGGCTCGTTGGGGTTGCCGGCCAACTCGGTGTTGATCACCTGCACGCCCATCTCCACCGCGATTTCGATCATCCGTCGCCAGTTTTTGACCGCCGCCTGGCGGCGATCTTCCCCCGGCCCGGACCAGCGATACACCACGATAAATGAGGATATTTCCACGCCGGTCGCTTTCAGGGCGTTTTTATACTCCGCCATGATTTCGCGGCTGGCCTTCGGATGCTTGTAAAACGGGTTGATCTGCGGGTGCGGCGACTGCTCGATGTACTTATAGCCCCAGTCCGCCACCTGCTGAACCATTTTGGTCACGCCCAAATCCCGGATAACGTCGACATCAAAAGCGATCTTCATGGTCACTCCTCTGCAATCGTGGGTACGGGGTTCAAGCCGATGGCTTGTTGTAAAACGCCGGGCGCGCCGGCAGGGTCACCGGTACGATCTCGCCGCTGAGCTGGGCCGCCACGCAGGCGTCGGCGGTCACGGCGGCGGCGTAGCCGTCCCAGGCGGAAGGCCCGGTCAGTTGGCCCGCGGCCACGTCGTTGATGAACCCCTGCAGCTCGACGTCATAGGCGTCGATAAAGCGATCCTTCCAGTCGGTCAGGATTTCGGTCGACAGGCGGGCGCCGCTGCGCAGCTGCACCGAGGACGGCTCCGGCAGTTTGGCGATGCCGGTTTCCCCCACCACTTCACACTGAATGTCGTAGCCGTACTGGCAATTGACGAAAATCTCGACGTCGATGCGGGTGCCTTTGGCGGTTTCGAACAGCACAATCTGCGGATCTTTCAGATGCGGGAACGCCTTCGGGCTCTTGCGCGGGAACACCACCTGCACCGACACATAGTCGTCGTCGAGCAGCCAGCGCAGCACGTCGATTTCGTGGATCAGGGTGTCGGTGATCGCCATATCGGTGGTGTAAGCCTCGCCGACCGTCGGGTTGCGGTGCGCGCAGTGCAACATCAGCGGTTCGCCGATCTGGCCGCTGGTCAGCACCTGTTTCAGCGCGCGATAGCCCTGGTCATAGGGGCGCATGAAGCCGACCTGCACCAGCCGCTTGCCGTACTTCGCTTCGGCATCGACGATGTTTTTGCAGCCCTGCGCGGTCACCGCCAGCGGTTTCTCGCAGAACACCGGTTTGCCGGCGGCGATGGCCGCCAGCACGAATTCTTCGTGACTCGGCCCCCAGGAGGTGACCAGCACCGCCTGCACGTCGGCGGCCTTGATCAGATCGTGGCCGCTGTCATACACCCGCGCATCCAGCTGCAGATCGTTCACCGCCTTGGCGGCGTTGTCGCGATTGATGTCGTTCACCGCCACGACGCGGGCGCCCTGCAAAACTTTGCTGCAGCGACGGATATGATCGCGGCCGATGGCGCCGGTGCCGATAACCCCAATGTTCAAAGTCATTTTCGCTACCCTCTGGAAAGTGTGTTGTGTTCGAAAACGAATCAGTAATCGCGCGCCTTATCGATGTTTTCCTGCAGTTTGCGCGCCACTGCGACGATTTTCTCGCTGTCGGCCACCTGAGCGCCGCCCACGCGCCACCAGCTGAGGTACTTGTGCACCATGGTCTTCGGCAGCACTTTGATGTCGAGCAGCGTGGACACGGTTTGCCTGCGGGCGTCGGCCAGCGCGTCGAGCAGCTGCTGCTCGGTGGTGACGCGATAGGTTTTGCAGCCGTAAGCCGCCGCCAGCATGGCGAAATCGACCGGCACCAGTTTGCCGTCGAGCTTGCCGCCCTCTGGATTGCGGAAGCGGAATTCGGTGGTGTAACTGTCCATGCCGTGTTCCATCTGCAGGTTGTTGATGCAGCCGTTGGTCATGTTGTCAAACAGCACCACGTTGATCTTGCAGCCTTCCTGAATCGAAGTGACCAGCTCGGAATGGAGCATCATGAAGGCGCCGTCGCCCACCATCGCGTACACCTCGCGCTGCGGCTCGGCCAGCTTGACCCCCAATGCGGCGTTCACCTCGTACCCCATGCAGGAGTAGCCGTATTCCACGTGGTAACCGTGCTCGCCATGGTTGTGCCACACCCGCTGCAGGTCGCCCGGCAGGCTGCCGGCGGCGGCGACAATCACGCTGTCCGGCGGCAGCTCACGGTTCAGCACCCCCAGCACCCGGCTTTGCGTCATCGCCGAGTCGGTCTGAGCGATAAATTCGGCGAACACCCGTTCGCGATCGAGGTGATCGTCTATTTCCGGCACAAAGCCTGCGCCGCTGTATTCCACCGCGTAAACCCGCTCGGTCTCTTCACGCTGGGCGCCGCGCGCCGCGGCGATGGCGTCGCCCCAGCCGGCGCGATAATCAGCCTGCGCCAGCAGCGCGCTCAGTTCGCTCAGGCCCTCGCGGGCGTCCGCCAGCACCTGCACGCCGTCGAGCTTGCCGGCGTCAAAGGCGCTGACGTTGATATTGAGGAAGCTGACGTCCGGGTGTTGGAACAGCCATTTGGACGAGGTGGTGAAATCGGTGTAACGGGTGCCGACGCCAATCACCAGATCGGCCTGTCGGGCCAGCGTGTTGGCCGCCAGGCAGCCGGTTTCGCCGATGCCGCCGAGGTTGAATTCATGATCGCTCGGCACCGCGCCTTTGCCGGCCTGGGTCTCGGCGAACGGAATGCCGAAGCGCTCGGCGAATTCGCGCAGCGCCCGCCCGGCCTGCGAGTACTTCACGCCGCCGCCGCACACCAGCAGCGGTTTGCGTTTGGCCGTCAGCAGCGCCAAGGCGTCCGCCAACATGCCATCGGTCGCCGGGCGGCGATCGAGCCGGTGCACGCGTTTTTGGAAGAAATAGTCGGGGTAGTCGTAGGCTTCCCCCTGCACGTCCTGCGGCAGACACAGCGTCACCGCGCCGGTTTCCGCCGGATCGGTCAGCACGCGCATCGCGTTGATGCAGGCGCTCATCAGCTGTTCCGGCCGCACGATGCGGTCCCAGTACTTGCTCACCGCGCGGAACGCGTCGTTGGTGCTGATGCTGAGATCGTAAGACTGTTCGATTTGCTGCAGCACCGGATCCGGCTGGCGGGAAGCGTAAACGTCGCCCGGCAGCAGCAATAAAGGGATGCGGTTGGCGGTGGCGGTAGCCGCGGCGGTGATCATATTGGCGGCGCCGGGGCCGACCGAGGAGGTGCAGGCGTAAATCTGCCGGCGCAATTTCTGCTTGGCGAAGCCGATCGCCGCGTGGGCCATCCCCTGTTCGTTACGGCCCTGGTGCACCCGCAGATCGCCACTATCCTGTTCCAGCGCTTGCCCCAACCCCAGTACGTTGCCGTGGCCGAAAATCGCGAAAATGCCCGCGACGAATTTGGTTTCCACCCCGTCGGCCAGCAGATACTGGTTATCGAGAAATCTGACGAGCGCCTGCGCCATGGTTAGCCTGATCTTGCCCATTTACTCACCCTTTAGATTGAGGGCCGCCCCGGAAAGGGCTCGCGCCGAGCCGACAATCCCGTGTTTGTGTTACGCGGCGGCAGCTATTATCTTGAGCAGGCGATGCCCGCTGCTCACGAAGTCGACAACCTGAAACGTGAAGCGATTATAAACAAATATATTTTTCATAAAATCACATTACAGAAGAAACATTTCATTTTGCGATAAAGATCGCATATTAGATGAAAAGCCCGTTTCATCTCGTGGTTTGGCCTTTACCGGCTTAGCGCCGCGCACCGGCCGGGGAACGCCATCAGCACGCAGGGCGACCGTCTTTCATCCTTCCCCGGCGCCTCTTTGCCGCACGCCCTCCGCCACCCTCTCATGGCGACTTAATCCGCTTTTTCCGCTCCTCCGTCGATGTTTTAAACGCATCACATTTTTGGGGTGTAAATTTCATTCCATATTGAAATTGAAATTTTCATTCCCCATACTGTTCCCATGCTTCCTGCAGGGCGCCACGCTCGGGCCGCCGCCGGAGTTTTGCTTAAACAGAAGGAAACGGGTATGGCTACACAAGAAAAACAGCTTGATGTCATTTGTCTCGGACGCATCGCCGTCGATTTCTATGCTCAGCAGATCGGCGCGCGTCTGGAAGACGCCGGCACATTCGCCAAATACCTCGGCGGCTCTTCCGGCAACGTGGCCTACGGCACCGCCATTCAGGGGTTGAAATCCGGCATGCTGGCCCGCGTCGGCGATGAACACATGGGCCGCTTTCTGCGTGAAGAGCTGCAGCGCGTCGGGGCCGATACCCGCTGTCTGATCACCGACAAACATCGGTTAACCGGCCTGGTGATCCTCGGCATCAAGGATCAGGAAACCTTCCCGCTGATCTTCTACCGCGAAAACTGCGCGGACATGGCGCTGACGCCGGACGACATCGACGAAACCTACATCGCCAGCGCGCGCGCGCTGGCCATCACCGGCACGCACCTGTCGCACCCGAACACCCGCGCCGCCGTGTTGAAGGCGCTGGAATACGCGCGCCGCCACGGTTTGCGCACCGCGCTCGACATCGATTATCGCCCGGTGCTGTGGGGGCTGACGTCGCTGGGCGACGGCGAAACCCGCTTTGTGGAATCGGCACAGGTGACCCGCGAGCTGCAGGAAGTGCTGCACCAATTCGATCTGATCGTCGGCACCGAAGAGGAATTTCATATCGCCGGCGGCAGCACCGATACGCTGACGGCGCTGAAAAACGTGCGCCGGACGACTGCGGCCACGCTGGTGTGCAAGCGCGGCGCGCAGGGCTGCTCGGTGTTCGAAGATGACATCGCCGACGACTGGGCGCAGGTGAAGCTGCACGCCGGCGTGCGGGTGGAGGTGCTGAACGTGCTGGGGGCCGGCGACGCCTTTATGTCCGGTCTGCTGCGCGGCTATCTGAACGATGAGGGTTGGGATCAGGCCTGCCGCTACGCCAACGCCTGCGGCGCATTGGTGGTCTCGCGCCACGGCTGCGCGCCGGCCATGCCGACCAAACGGGAGCTGGACGACTACCTGCAGCGTGAACAACAGGTCACGCGCCCGGACCGCGACGCGCGCCTGAACCACCTGCACCGGGTCACCACCCGCAAGCAACAGTGGCCGGAACTGTGCGTGTTCGCCTTCGATCACCGCAAGCAGTTGGCGGACATGGCGCGCGAAGCCGGCGTCGGCGAGGAACGCATCCCGCGTCTGAAGACCCTGCTGCTCACTGCGGCGCAACAAGCTGCCGCTCAGGCCGGCCTCGACGGCAACAGCGGCATTCTGGCCGACACCACCTACGGGCAGGCGGCGCTGAACGAGATCACCGGCCAGGGATGGTGGATCGGCCGGCCGGTGGAGCTGCCCAGCTCGCGCCCGCTGCGCCTGGAGCACGGCAATATCGGCTCGCAATTGATCGACTGGCCGCAGGAGCACGTGGTGAAGTGCCTGGTGTTTTATCACCCGCACGACGCGGCGGAACTGCGCCGCGAACAGGATGCGCTGATCGCCGACGTCTACCGCGGCTGCTGCAAATCCGGTCACGAACTGCTGCTGGAGGTGATCCTGCCGGACAGCAACGCCGACAAGGACGAGCGCTATTACCTGGAGATGATTGAACACTTCTACCACATGGGCATTCAGCCGGACTGGTGGAAACTGCCGCCGCTGAGCGCGGAAAACTGGCAGCGGGTCGGTGCGCTGATCGACGCCTGCGATCCCGACTGCCGCGGCGTGCTGATCCTGGGGCTCGACTCCCCGGAGGCGGTGCTGAAGGCGGGCTTTGCCGCCGCCGCGGATGCCCGCTGGGTGAAAGGCTTCGCCGTCGGCCGCACCATTTTCGGCCAACCTTCACGCCGCTGGCTACAGGGGGAAATCGACGACGCGGCCTTGATCGAGCAGGTGAAACAAAAATACCTGACGCTGATCGGTTTCTGGCGCCAGTACCGTCCGCAGGCGGGCGGCGCGCACTGACAACAAGCGCGAGTTCACGTCCCCTTAAGGCCATTTCGCCGCTTTAAGGGGATTTTTTTGCCCATTTTCTGTGAAGTCGCGCAATGTGCGATCGAATAAATCGCTTTTTGAGGAAATGAAATTTCCGCTCCGTCTGTTAAAATACCCTGTCAATATTTCAGGCGTCAGGCCAATGCGCCTTCACCCCACTGCGAGCCGAATGGATGAACAACCCAACTCAACTTTCGCTGTTACAGGACGAGATCCGCCACCGTTATGAAACGCTGAGCAAGCGTTTGAAGCAGGTGGCGCGCTACATTTTGGATAACAGTAACAGCATCGCTTTCGATACCGTTGCCTCCATCGCCGCACAGGCCAGCGTGCCGCCCTCCACGCTGATCCGTTTCGCCAACGCCTTCGGCTTCAGCGGCTTCAACGAAATGAAGCAGGTGTTCCGTCAGCATCTGATGGAAGAGACGGTGAACTATACCGAGCGCGCGCGCCTGTTCCGCCAAACCTCCACCGACGACAACGTCGCGCCGGAGAAACCGGCGGAGATTCTCAACGTATTCACCATGGTCAACGCGCAGGCGCTGCAGCAGTTGGCGATGCAGATCGCCCCCGAGCAGCTGGAACGCGCCGTCGATTTGCTCAATAACGCCGAAAACATCTACGTGATCGGCCTGCGCCGCTCGTTCAGCGTCGCTTCCTACCTCACCTATGCGCTGCGCCATCTGGAGCGCCGCGCGTTTCTGATCGACGGGCTGGGCGGGATGTTCACCGAACAGCTGAGCATGGTGAAACCGAAGGACGTGGTGATCGCCATCAGCTATTCGCCGTACGCCCGCGAGGCGGTGGAACTGGTGGAATTGGGCGCCAAGCGCGGCGCGCAGCAGATCGCCATCACCGACAGCCAGGTCAGCCCGCTGGCCGCCTTCAGCGACGTCTGTTTCGTGGTGCGCGAAGCGCAGGTGGACGGGTTCCGTTCGCAGGTGGCCTCGATGTGCCTGGCGCAGACGCTGGCGGTCTCGCTGGCGCTGAATAACGCCCGGGACGAGTAAAGCTGACAAAAAAGCCCGGCAAGCCGGGCCTCAAGCGCCTATTGCGCGGCGGGGTAGCCGTCGCCGTTAATCCAGGCGTGGTCTTTTTCCCAGGTGAACTTCCACTGCCGCACCGGCCCGGCCATCACGTTGAGGTAATAGTTGTCGTAACCCGCCAGGGTCGCCACCGGGTGATAACCGCGCGGCACTTTCACCACGTCGCGATTGTAGACCGGCATGCACTCGTCGAGCGTGCGGTCGTCGGTATAGACGCGCTGCATGCAGAACCCTTGCTCCGGCTGAATGCGGTGATAGTACGTCTCTTCCAGATAGGTTTCGTCCGGCGAGTCTTCTTGATCGTGCTTGTGGCTCGGGTAGGAGCTGGTGTTGCCCTCGTCGGTGTAAACCTCCACCACCAGCAGACTGTCCGCCGGCTCGCTATCCGGCAGAATGTTGTGCACCAGCCGCTGGTTGCGCCCCTTGCCGCGCCGCTCCACGCCGATATCCGCCGGCGTGATCAGCCGTGAAGGCAGGTGGCCGCCGCCGGGCGCGCTGCACACCGCCAGCTCCAGATCGGTTTCCGCCCGCACGTCGATGCGATCGTGGTGCGGCACATACACCGCGTAAGGCGGCGTACGTTCGAACGGGCTCATGCGTTTGCCGATATGCGGGTATTCGGCGCGCCGCGTGGCGACGGAGGCGATACCGGCCACCAGCACCAGACACAGTTCCTTGTCGCCGCATTCCAGCTGCAGCGACTGCCCGGCGGCCAGGCGGTAAACGTCAAAGCCGACATAGCGCCAACCGGCATTTTCCGGCGTCACGTGCTGAATACGCCCCTCGGCGTTCGGCGTCTGACATTTGGCAAGCAGTGAAGACATCTCGATTCTCCTGTTAATGACCCGTGCAAAGGCCGCTGCCCCGAAGGAGCAACGGCCTGGTCTGAATATGACAGCGCTTAGCCCAGCGTCGGCATGCTGAATTCGGACACCGTCTGCTGCCCGGCCGGCCAGCGTGCGGTGGCGGTCTTCATGCGCGTGTAGAAGCGCACGCCGTCGGTGCCGTGCACGTTCAACGCGCCGAACACCGAGCGCTTCCAGCCGCCGAAGCTGTGGAACGCCATCGGCACCGGTACCGGCACGTTGACGCCGACCATTCCGGCCTGCACGTCTTGCACGAACTGGCGCGCATAGTGGCCGCTACCGGTGAAGATGGCGCTGCCGTTGCCGAATTCGTGGCCGTTCACCGTGTCTATGGCGGTGCGGTAGTCCGGCACCCGTACGATGCCCAGCACCGGCCCGAAGATCTCTTCGCGGTAGATGCGCATGTTCGGCGTCACATGGTCGAACAGCGTGCCGCCGACGTAGTAGCCTTCAGGATAGCCCGGCACCTGATAGTTGCGGCCGTCGGCCACCAGGGTGGCGCCTTCTTCCACGCCCAAATCGATGTAGCCCAGCACCTTTTTCTGGTGAGCGGACGACACCAGCGGCCCCATTTCATTCTCTTCGCCGCCCTGCTGCAAGCCCGGCCCGACGCGCAGCTGCGCGATCAGCGGCTTCAGTTTGGCGATCAGTTTATCGGCAGTGTCGTCACCGACCACCACGGCGATCGGCAACGCCATGCAGCGCTCGCCGGCAGAGCCGAACGCGCCGCCCATCAGCGCGTTGACCGTGGCGTCCAGATCGGCGTCCGGCATGACGATCGCCTGGTTCTTCGCCGCGCCGAAGGCCTGCACCCGCTTGCCGTGCGCGCTGGCGGTGGTATAGATATGTTCCGCCACGGTGGAGGAGCCGACGAAGCTCACCGCCTGAATGCGCGGATCGGTGCACAGCTGCGCCGCATCTTCATTGGCGCAGTGCACCACGTTGAACACGCCGTCCGGCAAACCGGCTTCCTTCAACAGTTCCGCCAGGCGCACCGAGGCCGAAGGCACCAGCGCCGGCGGCTTGAGGACGAAGGTGTTGCCGCAGGCCAACGCGATGGGGAACATCCACATCGGCACCATCGCCGGAAAGTTGAACGGAGTAATGCCCGCCACCACGCCCAGCGGCTGCATCAGCGAGAAGCTGTCGACGCCGCTGCCGACGTCCGGCGAGTACTCGCCTTTGATCAGATGCGGGATGCCGCAGGCGAATTCGACCACTTCCATGCCGCGCGTCAGTTCGCCCAGCGCATCCGAATACACTTTGCCGTGCTCGCTGACGATAAGCTCGGCCAGCTCGTCGCGGTGCTGTTCCAGCAGCGCCTTGAAATTGAACATGATGCGCGCGCGGCGCAGCGGCGTGGTGCGCGACCAGTCGGCGAACGCCCGGTGGGCCACGTCGATGGCCTGTTTGACTTCGGCGGCGGTGCTCTGCGTGACGCGCCGCTCAACCTGTCCGCTGGCCGGGTTGTGCACGTCGACGGTTTGATTGCTGCTGCTCAGGCACACCTGCCCGTCAATAAAATTACCCACGGTTTTCATGTCACGCCCTCTTTTCAAGTCCGCTGTCGCCTGGCCACACCCAGGCGGCGCGGCGTTAATCGTCCCGCTCGCCAAACCCCGTCGGCAAGCCGGCTACATCCTGACCGGATGCAGAAAACTCTATTTCATTGAAAAAAAAGTTTCAAATAAATTGTTTTGAAAAATTTGTTTTTAGTGCGTGAGGTCGCAATTTTGCGGTGTCGATCGGGTTGGCGCTTTCATTACCGCGCCAATCAAGGCGCGGTTTCGCAGGAGAGTCCATCGCTGATGCATACTGACTTTGCTACAGAAAATCCGCACTGCGCCTGACCTGCGGCCGTTACCGCCTCCCTCCGAGCGCCCAAGGCGCCCGGATCGCTCGCGACGGTTTTTTTTGAACTGGATCTAAAAATCAATATTCCATTATTCACTAATTATGAAATAAATGTTCTTGTTTGTTCCAGCATTTATCAACGACATCGCCTTGATGACAGGCACGGTTCACACCCTTCCGCTCGCCCTCTTCCCGACACCCTAACCGTGCGGACGGAAGCCAGGATAAAAATCGGAGCAACACATGTCATATCAGCGTAAGCACAATACCGGTTACATATTGCGAATTTGCGGCATCGCCGCCCTGGGCGGCATTCTGTTCGGCTACGACACCGCCGTGATCTCCGGCGCGATCGAAGCGTTGAAAACCTATTTCGATCTCAGCCCGGCCGAAACCGGCTGGGCAGTCTCCAACGTGGTGATTGGCTGCGTGGTCGGCGCCTTCGCCGCCGGGCCGCTGGCGGCGCGCTGGGGCCGTAAAAAAGCGCTGATGCTGGCGGCGCTGCTGTTCACCGTTTCCGCCGTCGGCGCCGCATTGGCCCCGACCTTCACCTGGTTCGTCATTTACCGCATCATTGGCGGGCTGGCGGTCGGCATCGCCGCCACCGTGTCGCCGATGTACATGTCGGAAGTGTCGCCGAAAGACATGCGCGGGCGCGCGCTCAGCATGCAGCAGTTCGCCATCGTGTTCGGCCAGATCGTGATTTTCTACGTCAACTTCAAAATCGCCAGCCTCGCCAGCGAAGCCTGGCTGGTGGAAATGGGCTGGCGCTGGATGTTCGCCTCAGGCGTGATCCCCTGCATTCTGTTCTGCATCCTGGTGTTCGTCATTCCTGAATCGCCGCGCTGGAACGTGATGATGGGCCGCGACGATCAGGCGCTGGCGATGTTGACCAAGGTCTCCAACGCCGCCCACGCGCAGAATCTGCTGAAAGAAATCAAAGACTCGCTGCAGCAGGATCAACAGCAGCAGCACCGGAAGCTGAACTACGGCGATGTGCGGGTGCGTTTCATCCTGTTCGTCGGCTGCATGATCGCCATGTTGCAGCAGGTGACCGGCGTCAACGTAATGATGTATTACGCGCCGGTGGTGCTGAAAACCGTCACCGAAAACGCGCAGGAAGCGCTGTTCCAGACCATCTGGATCGGCGTGCTGCAGCTGGTCGGTTCGGTCATCGGCGCCATGCTGATGGATCGCATGGGCCGCATTCCGCTGATGCGTTACGGCACGCTGGGCGCCATCGCCGGCCTGCTGCTCACCTCGTACGCGCTCTACACCCAGGCCACCGGTTATTTCGCGCTGTTCGGCATGCTGTTCTTCATGGTGTTTTATGCGCTGTCCTGGGGCGTCGGCGCCTGGGTGCTGGTATCGGAGATCTTCCCGAACCGCATGCGCGCGCAGGGGATGAGCATCGCCGTCGGCTGCATGTGGGTCGCCAACTTCGCGGTGTCGCAGTCGTTCCCGATGATCAACGATCACCCTTACCTGTTCTCCCATTTCCACGGCGCCTTCCCGATGTGGATCTTCGCCGCCTGCTGCCTGTTCAGCTACTGGTTCATCGGCCGCTATATCCCGGAAACCAAAGGCGTCTCACTGGAAAAAATGGAGCAGGTGGTGCTGGCCAAACGTCATCGTCATCCCCTGCCCGACGGCAAGCCGCTGCCGCTGGAAAACGGCAAATCCTGATAACTCAACCCTGACCGCTGGAGTCATGCCCCATGAACATTGCGCTGGACCGCTTCTGCATTAACCGCAAGATCGCGCCGAATCTCGATCTGGACCGTTTTTTCCGCCTGGTGAAACGCTGCGGGCTCAGTAAGGTAGAGCTGCGCAACGACATGCCCAGCGGCAAGGTGACCGACGATCTGAGCAACGCGCAGCTCAACGCGCTCGCCGCGCAATACGGCATCGAGATCGTCACGATCAACGCCCTCGGCAGATTCAATCTGATGGATGACCCGGCGGCGCTGCAGCAGCGCGCCGAAGCGATGCTGGCGCAGGCGCAGGCCATCCGCAGCCGGGCGCTGGTGCTATGCCCGCACTGCAGCGCCGACGACACGCGCAGCGAGCAGCAAAAACGCGACGACACCCTTGCGGCGTTGCGGCTGCTGGCGCCGCTGTTTGCGCGCTATGGCGTAGAGGGATACGTCGAACCGCTGGGCTTCGGCATCAGCTCGCTGCGATCGTCGCTGTTGACCCAGGCGCTCATCCGCGACTCGGGCGCGCCGTACCGCATCGTGCTCGATACGTTCCACCACTACCTGAGCGACGTGACGCAGGCCGACTTCGACGCGCAGATCCAGGTGGCGCAGATCGGCCTGGTGCATCTGTCCGGCGTGGAGGACGGGCGGGATAAAAGCGCGCTGAGCGACGAAGAGCGCATCATGCTGAGCGAGGGCGATCGGCTGGAGAGCCGCCGCCAGGTGCAGAACCTGGAACGCCTGGGCTACACCGGCGTCTATGCCTTCGAACCGTTCTCTTCACAGCTGGACCGCTGGAGCGAGGCGGATATCGAACGAGAAATCCGCCAGAGCATCGCCCTGCTGCAAGGGTAAAAAAACGGCCTCCGCGGAGGCCGTTTTTCATGGCGTTACTTCAGGTTGCCGACCACCAGCTGATGGCGCTCATTGTAAAACTTACGGTAGGCCAGATAGCAGGCGATGATGGTCGACAGGCTGGCGGTGGAAAGCAGCATGAAGGTCACCATAATCTGATATTTGATCGCTTTCACCGGATCGATGCCGGCGAAGATCAGCCCGGACATCATGCCCGGCAGGCTGACCAGCCCAACGGTTTTCGCCGAGTCGACGGTCGGGATCAGCGAAGCGCGGATGCTGTCGCGGATCAGCGCCGCCGACGCGAACTTGGGCGTCGCCCCCAGGCTGAGCATCTCCTGAATCTTCTGCTGCTCGCTTTTGAAACGCTGGCCGAGGTTGGTGTAGCACAGCCCCACCGCCACCATGGCGTTACCGGCGATCATCCCGGAGATGGGGATCACCTGCATCGGCGTAAATTCGATGGAGCCGGTCAATACCAGCACCGCCAGCGTCAGCACCGCGCCGGTGGTGATGGCGATAAACGACGTCACGAACGCGTGTTCGACGTACTTGCTGCGTTTCTTGGCGTTGTAGGCCGCGTTAAAGCAGATGAACAGCACCATCAACACGGTGAGAACGGCGTTATCCAGGTCGAAAATATACTTCAGCACGTAGCCGACGATGATCAGCTGCACCACCGCGCGGCAGATGCTCCAGATGATGTCCTTTTCCAGCGCCAGCTTTTCCCGGTGGCTGATCAGGATGGCGACCACCACCAGCACCATCGACAAGCCCAAGGATTCGTTGGTGATATTATGCTGATTCATGCTGTTGCTCCTGTGGCTCGGCGCCGTGCGCGCGCAGGGTGATCACCTCGTCCGCATGCGCTATCTCTTCGGTATCGTGCGTCACCCACAGCACCGCCAGCCGGTGTTCCGCCACCAGCTGATGCACGATTTCGTTGACGTTGCGCTTATTTTCCTCGTCCAACGCGCTGGTGATCTCATCGAGCAACAGCACCCGCGGCATAAACTGCAGGTTGCGGATCAGGGACACGCGCTGCTTCTCCCCGCCGGACAGTTCATTGATGCTTTTCGTCAGCATCGCCTCCGGCAGGCCGAAACGCGCCAGATCGGCCTTCATTTTTCGCTCGGCCGGCGGTTCCTGGCGGATCTGATACGGCAGCGCCAGATTGTCGTAAACCGTATTGCCGAACAGCGCCGGCGTCTGGAAGCAATAAGAGACCTGCTTGCGATACGCCTCCGGCGACATCTCGTCGATCGCCTGGCCGTCGAAATAGAGGCTTCCGCTGGTCGGATTCATTAAGGAAGAGATGATTTTCAGCAGCGTGCTTTTTCCGCAGCCGGAAGGCCCGGTGATCAGTTTGAACTCGCCCTCACCCAACGTGAAAGAGACGGAGTCCAGGATCACCTGGCGGTCTATTTGATAATGAATATCATCCAATCTCAGTATGTCTTTCTTTTCCTTCATTACGATGCCGGCTCCCTACACCTGTTCCCGTCTGAGCGATAAGTATATGGTCGCAAAAAACATCTTAGCAATGCCTGCGCGGAGGGCGGAAAGCGGAGAGGAGGATTGGCGGAGCGAAACGCCCCGCCAAATAATAAGATTAATTAATGTTTAGCTGTAAGATAGTCAAAAGCGACCGTCAGGGTCGAATCACTCTTTTTTTATCGCTGCCTGTTCGTCGCAGCTGTACCAGCGTAGAGAATTGTTGATGCTGCGGTGGGTGCAGCGGACCTTGCCCTCCTTTTCCAGCGCCAGCAGCAGGGTGCGGGTGGTATAAATGTTTTCACCGCATTTATCCGCCAGCTCGCGGGTCTTCGGCCACTGCTCCGGCGGGGGATGATGGCCGCCGGAGCCTTCCACACGATCCCTGCACAATCCTTGCAACACATTCAGCATCAGCGATTTTCTGCTTTCAAACGTTTTCGGCGCCTTGGCCATAGCATTCCTCCTGAGTGGTTACTGCTGAGCTCCCCGCTCACGACTGCACGTCAGCGATGCGCAGGGTATAAATCATGGTGGCGTCCGGAGGGATCGCCGGCGGGCTGCCCTGCTTGCCGTACGCCAGCGCCGGCGGCACCACCAGCGTGATCGAGCCGTGGCGCTGCAGCTTCTCGATAGCCGCACGAAACAGCGGCGGATAGCGCGTCAATGGCTGCGAGATCACCGTTCCCGCCAGCTCCATGTCTTTGATCACCCGGCCGTCGGTCAGGCTTTCGCGCACCACGATATCCACCCGATCGTCGGCGCCGATCGCACCACTGCCGGCATAGTCCACCCGGTAGTAGAAACCGAGCGCATCTTGCTTGACTCCCTCCTGGCGGGCGAAATCGGCCAGATAGGCCTTGCCGTCCGGAGGGGGAGCCTGTGTCGGTTGCGTCTGCTGCAAACGTTGCTGCGCCGTGCGCAGCGCGCTGTCGATGGCGGCCTCATCCAGCCGCAACCGCCCGGCCAGGGTATCGGCGATGCCCGCCAGCAAAAGCCGCCGAGCCGCCTCCAGTCCCGCACGCCGGTTCTCCTGTTGCAGATGCAAAATATCGCGCCCCAGCGATACGCCGGCGGCATACGCCTGCTTGTCCGCCTCGCTGGCCAGCACCGGAGCCTCAGCCGCCTGCCGCCGCTCAGCCAGCAAGGCGTCTACCCGCTGCCGTTGCCGTGCCAACTGCGCCGTCAAGCTTGCGCTGCGCTGTTCGGCCCGCGTGAGCGAAGCGGCCAGCGCGGTGACCTCAGGCAACGGCGCAACGGCCTGCCGCAACGCCTTCAGGGCATCGGCCAACGGCCGAATATCGACATCGATCCGCTCGCTTTTCGGCTCCGCGGCGGCCTGAGCCGCCGCCAACTGGCGCTCCAGCTGACGGATTTTCTCCGCCTGCTGTTGCACAGAGTGCTTCAGAGAAGTTAAACGAGCGCCGTCTGCCCCCGCGACGGCGGCCGGTTTGGCGGCCGGTGCGGGCGCCGGTTTACGCGCGGTTTCCTCCTTGAGCGTGGCCGGCGGAGCCTGCCGCTGTTCGGCAAACTTCAACAGGGCGGGAATGCCGTCGTCAGCGGCGCAAACGGCGCCGCTCAGCGCCAACAGCCAAAGCCCCATCGCCCATCTTTGCGCGCATCGCTTCATGGCTACAGATTCTCGACCCGGTTGGACAGATCGGACATCAGCTCATGTTCAACGTCGGCGCAGAATTTCTCGGTTTTATATTGATAAAGAGCATCAATCGCTTTACGGGTGCTTTCATCCACATTGCCGCGCACGCCGGCATATCCGGAAGCGTTGGAAAGCAGACCGTTAAAATAGGCAATGCGTTTTTGGTAACTCTGCGGATTAATATTTTTTAATGAGTTAACCCGTTGCTGGCAAAGCGCGATACGTTGTTCATCGGATTTATCATTAGGATTGTTCTGTGAAAGTTTTTTCACGGAATTCAGGTTTGTCTTGCTACCGCTCACGCAGCCTGACAGCGACATGACAGACAGTAAAAATATAGCAGAAACTACCGTGCGGCGGCCGCCGCAAGCATTAATCATCGTTATCATTCCGTTTATAATCCTTTAATTGTCACTTAGGTCATCATTATGTGGCGAACAGCAACGGCACATGCCTTAATTTGATTAATCAAAATGGGTTAGGCAGTGAAAATCCCTATGTCGCAGTGCGATAGAATAATTCACTACCGATGACATTGTTATTTAATTGTTAATGAATTAGACCTAAACGCGGGCTAAACACGAATAAAAAAGCCAATCCCTTAGGGGGAGAAAACCACGAAACAACAATAAAAACAATAGACTATGTTTTATATTTTGTTTCTAAAGGGAAATTCATCATCTGCTGCCTCAGGGCGATATTAGCAAAACAATATGGCGAATTGTAGGTATCAGCCTATTTCCCCCGATCTAATATCTCGCATATCGTTATTTACATAGTGATTTATACTGGATAATATTTGTATACGATCTATTGGTTTTAAAGCAAATATATTTCTTTTTCCTTTTGGTTTTATATTCTGAACTTGACTTAATTTAATAAAATCTATTTCCAAGCAATACTATTATTTGCAAGAATATTCCCAGCAACACGCCACACGTAAAACTCGTGTTTTATTTACCAGAAAATCCATTGTCGATTTTCCCAATCTCGTTATTTCTCATAAATAACGGATGTTGGCGTATTGCCCAGAGCAAAAGGATCTGGCTCCAACCGTACGGCCGGCGACATGACGTTGCCACCGCTGCGGGGGATTTAGATGTGCTGTTCTTTTTATTTAAAAACTCTCTACAGGAACCTGAGAAATGAAACTGAATAAATTAATGCTGGCAACCGTGATTGCTTTCGCTTCTGCATCTGTTGCTCACGCCGCATCTAATCAGGGCAGCGGTAAAGTCACCTTTACCGGCGAAATTATCGATGCGCCATGCAGCGTCGCGCCGGAATCCGTTGACCAAACCGTACCAATGGGCCAAATCAGCAGCCGCATCCTGGCTAACCAGGGTAAATCCAGCATGCAACCTTTCAACATCGAACTGAAAGATTGCTCCATCTCCACCATGAAAAACGTCAAGGTGACCTTTACCGGCACGCCTGATCCGGTCAACAACAAACTGCTGGCTCTGAGCGGCACGGCAACCGGCGCCGGCATCGTGATCTACGACAACCTGCACTCCAAGGAAGTGGAACTGGGCACGGCGACCGACGGTCAGGGCCTGAACGACGGCGACAACTCGCTGAAATTCGCCGCTTACCTGCAGGGCAGCAGCGCCTCCGCCGCCGTGGTGCCGGGCGACTTCACCAGCGTGGCCAACTTCACCCTGGCTTACCTGTAATACCCCACAGGGGATGTCTCAGGGCATCCCCCGCTTGATTGCATGCCGACGAGAGCGGCAAGGGAACAGGGCAAGACAGGGAGACGCCAGCATGACTATCCGCCTTTGCGGCCTGTTGCTCATCGCGCTCAGCGTCGGCAGCGCGGCGGCGGCAGTGAAAAATCAGGGCCACGGCAAAGTCAGCCTGGGCGGCACCATCGTTGAAACGCCGTGCGGCATCGCCAGCGACAGCCTGGATCAAACCGTCGATTTCGGTCTGATCGCCATGACCGATGCCTCGCAGGACGGGCAATCGGTGCTGATCGGCAGCCGCCGTCATTTCACGATCAAACTGGTGAACTGCGAACTGGCCAGCCAGGTGAAGCCTGACTTCATCTATCGCGCGGCCAACGTCACCTTCGACGGCACCGCCGACAGCCGGGATCCTTCCCTGCTGGGCGTTTACGGCGAGGCACAGGGCGTGGCTATCGAGCTGTTGACCGATGCCGGCACCCCGATCCCGCTCGGCAGCACGACGGCGGATTACCAGATCGTCGCCGGCGACAACACGCTGCGTTTTGGCGCGCAGTTGCGCCTGCATCCCGATAAGGCACGGGCGGGCGGCTTCAGCTCTCTGGCCAAATTCACCCTGTCTTATCTCTAGCGCCGGCGGGCGCTGCACAGCATTACGTATTCAGGTCGCACGGATGACCTGCTATTGGGCGCGGACTTGCCATGAGTGATTATGCTATGACGTCATTACTGACACGGAAACACCTACCTCTTCTCGTCATTCTATCTTTCCTCTGGGTGCGTCCGGCATTTTCCGCCACGGAATTCAATACCGACGTCCTGGATATCGGCGAGCGCAGCAAAGTGGATCTTTCGCGTTTCTCCGATGCCGACTACGTCATGCCCGGCGCTTATTTGCTGGACATCAAGATCAACCAGAAAACGCTGCCCCAGCGCAGCATTCAGTATTTCCCGTCGCCGGATAACAAAAGCGGTAGCCAGGTGTGCCTGCCGCCTGATCTGGTGGAAAAAATGGCGCTGAAAGAAGAAGCGGCCAAAAAAGTCACCCTGTGGCACGACAACCAGTGCGCCGACATTCGCGGCATCAAAGGCGCGACCGTCTCCGATCGCATCGGCGGCGGCGTGCTGGCGATCACCATCCCGCAGGCGTGGATGAAATACTCCGATCCCGACTGGACGCCGCCCGAGCAGTGGGACGACGGCATTCCCGGCCTGCTGCTGGACTACAACCTGAGCGGCCAGTTAGGCAAGCAGAATCACAACAACAACACCGCCCAGAACCTGAGCAGCTACGGCACGCTGGGCGCCAACCTGGGCCCCTGGCGCCTGCGCGCGGACTACCAGGCCAATTACAATCAGCAGGCCGGCGATCGCAGCACCGGCTTCGACTGGAATCAGATCTACGCCTACCGCGCGCTGCCGATGCAGGCCGCCAAGCTGACGCTGGGTGAGATTTATCTCGACTCCGGGGTGTTCGACGCCTATCGCTTCACCGGCCTCAATCTGGCCAGCGACGAGCGCATGCTGCCGCCGAACCTGCAGGGCTACGCGCCGGAAGTGCGCGGCATCGCCAAGAGCAACGCCAAGATCACCGTCTCGCAGGAAGGCCGCACGCTGTACGAAACCACCGTGCCCGCCGGGCCGTTCGCCATTCAGGATCTCAACAGCTCGGTGCGCGGCAAGCTGGACGTCAAGGTGGAAGAGCAGGACGGCACCGTCTCGACCTTCCAGGTGGATACCGCCACCATTCCGTACCTGACCCGCCCGGGCTACGTGCGCTACAACGTGGCGCTCGGCAAAACCTCTGCCTACGACCACCGCACCCAGGGCCCGCTGTTTTCCGCCAGCGACTTCTCCTGGGGGCTGAGCAACGCCTGGTCGTTGTATGGCGGGGCGCTGCTCGGCGGCGACTATAACGCCTGGGCGCTCGGCCTCGGCCGCGATCTGAACGTGTTCGGCGCCATGTCGCTGGACGTCACCCAGTCGATCGCCCGTCTGCCCGGCGAGCCAACCGCCAGCGGTATGTCGTTCAAGCTCAACTACGCCAAACGCTTCGATGAGCTGAACAGCCAGATCACCTTCGCCGGCTACCGCTTCTCGCAGCGCAAGTTCATGAACATGTCGCAGTACCTGCAGGAGCGTTACGGCGATTACGACAAGAATTACAACGGCCGCCAGAAAGAGCTGTACACCATCACCGCCAGCAAAACCTTTATGGCGGAAGACAGCGCCAAGGCGATCACCGCCTACCTGACCTACTCGCACCAGACCTATTGGGATGCGCGAACCCAGGACCGTTACGGGCTGTCGGCCAGCAAGCTGTTCAGCGTCGGCGATATCAGCAACATCACCGCCTCGCTGTCGGCTTACCGCACCTATTACCAGGGCCGCACCGACGACAGCGTGATGCTCAACTTCACCGTACCGATCGGCGACCGTCGGCGCGTCGGTTATGCGCTGCAAACCAACAACGGCGATGTCACGCAGACCGCGTCGTACAACGACTACAGCGATCCGGACAATACCTGGCAGGTCAGCGGCGGCTTTAATCAGTCCGGCAAATCGCTGGCGCGCGGGTACTACACCCACAACGCCTCGTTCGGCTCGCTGAACGCCAGCGCCTCTTACCAGCAGGACAGCTACTCGTCGATCGGCGGCTCGTTCCGCGGCGGCCTCACCGCCACCCGGCACGGCATCGCGGCGCATCAGAACTCGAGCAACGGCGGCAGCCGCATGATGCTCGACACCGACGGCATCGCCGGCGTGCCGATCAACAACGGCCGCGCCTACAGCAACCGTTTCGGGCTGGCGGTGATTTCCGACATCACCAGCTACTACAACACCGACACCCGCATCGACGTCAACAAGCTGGCGGACGACGTCGAGGCCACTCGCGCCGTGGTGCAAGGCACGCTGACCGAAGGCGCCATCGGCTACCGCCACTTCGAGGTGGTGAAAGGCAGCAAGCTGTTGGCCACCATTCGCCTCGCGGACGGCAGCGAACCGCCGTTCGGCGCCGCGGTGCTGAGCGAGAAAGGCCGCGAGGTCGCGGTGGTCAACGACGGCGGCTCGGTTTACCTGACCGGCGTGCAGCCGGAGGAAAAACTGGACGTCGCCTGGGAAGGCCAACGCCGCTGCCGCATCGTGATCCCGGGCGCCGCCAAGCCGCTGGACCAGCTGCTGCTGCCGTGCGCCACCCTGTAATCCGTAACGCTGAGAAATAATGACATGAACAAACACCCGATAACGCTACTGACCGCCGCCGGCCTGGCCCTGAGCGCCGTACTGCCCACCGCCGACGCGGCGATATCGCTGGATCGCACGCGCGCCGTTTATGTGAGCGACGCCAAATCGATCAGCCTGAATATCGTCAACGAAAACAAAGAGCTGCCCTTCCTGGCGCAATCCTGGCTTGAGAACGAGCAGCACCAGAAAATCACCTCGCCGCTGGTGGTGCTGCCGCCGCTGCAGCGCGTGGAACCAAGCGAGCGCAGCGTGGTGCGCATCACCAAGACGCCGGAGGCGGATCGCCTGCCACAGGATCGCGAGTCGGTGTTCTACTTCAACCTGCGCGAAATTCCGCCGAAAAGCACCAAAACCAACGTGATGCAGCTGGCGCTGCAAACGCAGATCAAACTGTTCTATCGGCCGAAAGCCATCGTCGCGCCCAAGGGCCAGGTGTGGCAGGAAAAGCTGGTGTTCCGTAAAAGCGGCGGCGCCATCACCGTCGACAACCCGACGCCGTTTTACATCACCCTGACCGGCATGACGCGGCAGACGCAAAAACAGGGCGGCGGCGCGATCGGCGGTTTTCAGCCGCTGATGCTGAAGCCGAAATCCAGCGAAAGCCTCAAGCTGCAAGAGACCGGCATGAACAGCTTCGTTATCACCTACATCAACGACTACGGCGGCCATCCGGAGCTGCGCTTCGTCTGCAATGGCGGCGTTTGCACCGCCGTGCCCGAGAAAAAATAAGGAGGTCCAGCATGGCTGAATTCACCGATCGACTGCGCCCGCTGCTGCTCGGCGCACTGCTGTGCGGCGGCGGCGCGATGGCGGCAACGCCGCTGGGCGTGATCGAAGGCACCACCGGCACCGTCAGCTTTCACGGCGGCCTGCTCAGCTCCCCCTGCAGCCTGACGCCGGACAGCCGGGATCAATCCGTCGATCTGGGCGACGTCAGCGCACGCGACTTCCGCAACGCCGGCGATCGCAGCGCGCCGGTGCGTTTTCGCCTCTCGTTCCGCAACTGCCTGCTGGGCGCGCGCGCGCTGGCGGATAACCCGGCCGGCCCGCGCAACGGCGACGCCGGCCGCCTCTACCTGCAGGGAGAGCAGGCCGCCACGCTGGTGTTTCTCGGCGAAAGCGATGTCGACAACCCATCGCTGCTGAAGCTGAACGGCGGCGTGCAGGGCATCGGTCTGCGGCTGCAAGACCAACAAGGCCAGGCGCTGGAGCTGAATCAACGCAGCCGCCCTTACATTCTGCAACCCGGCAGCAACACCCTGTGGTTCAGCGCCAGCGTGGAATCCACCCAGCGGGCGGTGATGGCGGCCGGGTTCGCCGCCGTGGCGCACATTCAGGTGATTTACCTGTGAGGTTCGAGAACGCGATGAAAACTCAACTGACCAAATTCTGCCTGCCGCTGGCGATCGCGCTGGCGGCCCCCGCCGCCTGGGCCAACGGCTACGTCACGCCGGATGGCGGGCCGAAACAGTTCTATATCGATCTGAATCAAAGCAACATCACCAACCAGGTGGGGTTCACCAAACTGTTTCCCTATGATCTGGGCGGCACCTATACCGGCAAGGTGTATTGCGATACCCCCATCCCCACCAGCCCACACTTTTACAAGTCGGATTCGGCGTTGCCTCCCTCCGACTATGGCAACGGCTATTTAAAACTGAATGACTTTCTGGATTTAAAGGCCGAGGTGTGGATCGCCGGCAACAAGAACGCCTATGTCACGGTGCCTTTTTACAACGAATCGAATTTGCTCAATCAGCACAGCTGCCGGCCACCGTACTTGCAGGTCAATAACTACGGTAGCGGTTCCAAAGGCAAGATCACCTTCCGAGTGCGCAAAAAGATCATCAACGGCGTCGAGATTAACGATCGGCAGATCATCGAGATGTACGGCCGCCTCGGTTCGACCGACGGCGGTTTCGGCCCCAATCCGATGGCGCAGGTGTTTATCCAGTCCGCGATCCTTTACGTACCGGATAAATGCGTGGTGAACGAAGGCCAGCTGATCAACGTCGAGTTCGGCGAAATCGGCGGCAGCGATCTCAACGGCTCGAACTACCCGCAAAGCATTCCGGTGCGCTTCCAGTGCGAGGGCGGCAGCTTCGAAGACGGCACGCTGAACATCAAGCTGGCGGTCTCGGGCACGGCCGCTTCCTTCAGCAACGAGGTGTTCAAAACCGACAAGAACGATCTCGGCATCCGGCTGACGCACAACGGCCAGTTGGTCATCCCAAACGAGTTTTACCCGGTGCCGAACATCGGCAACGGCGGCTCCTGGAACCTGGTGGCGGCGCCGTTCGCCAACGGCGGCGCGGAGATCGGCGAAGGGGAATTCAACGCGTCGGCCACCATCGTGGCGGCATTCCAGTAACCGAGGGAGGAACGGAAAATGCGTCTACGCGCTTTAGCGCTGCTCAGTTGCGCGTCCTGGTGGTTTGTCGCCATGCCGGCGGCGGCGAACACCGAGCTTATCGGCGCGCCGGTGCAGTTCCACGGCACCGTGGTGAGCCGGCCGTGCAATATCGAACCGCAGTCCGCCGATCAGCTGGTGGAGATGGGCACGGTGATCGTCAAAACCCTGTATCGCTACGGCCACACCACGCCGGTGCCGTTCAGCATCAAGCTGACCGACTGCAAGACCACGGTGTTCAAATCCGTCAGCGTGACCTTCAGCGGCACCGAAGACGGTGAGCTGCCGGGCAAGCTGGCGATCAACAACGGCGCGAACGGCGCCGCCATCGCCCTGTTCGATCATCAGGGCGTAGACATCGATTTGAATAAGGCCACCAGCGCCGTCGCGCTGCAAAACGGCCCCAACAGCCTGAATTTCACCGCCTATGTGCAAGGGCGGCCCAGCGCGATTCAAAACCAAAGCATTACCGAAGGCGAATTCACGTCCATCGCCAATTTTGTGCTGGCATACCAATAAGCCCCGCACCGTCCCAGGGAAATCAGGAAAACGACCGGCGCGCGAACGCCGGCGATGGGCCGTCACCGTTTGCTCCGGCGCGGCGCCACGGCCTTTTAAGGAGTCACCCATGCCAGATATTCGCTTCACGCTGTTCGACAGCGATAACTTCTACCAGCAGGGGCTGCGTCTGCTGCTGCAGGACTATCTGCACTCCCTGAACGAATGCCACCGCCGGTACCCGCAGTTCTCGCCGCTGGCGCTGCAGGCGTTGGATAACATCGAAATCGTGTTCCGCACGCCGGAAGAGCGCTGGGGCTGCGCCTGTTGCTATCAAAGCCCTCACGGCATCCCGCGCCAGCGGCAGCTAACCCTGCTGATCCTCGACGACGCGACCCAGCAACAGGTGAAAAACCTGCCGCCGCTGTTCAGCATCCATCGGCGCGATTCGGCCTACGCCATTCGCCTCAAGCTGCAGATGGCGTTGGAAAAGTTCATCCTGCATCCGTGGGTGGCGCTGCACGCCGCCGGCATGTGGAAATGCCAGGCCTGCCGCATCGCCGCGCTCAGCCACTGCGAGAAAAAGGTGCTGGGTTTGATGAGCAGCGGCATGTCCGCCTGCAGCATCGCCGGCCTGCTGCAGCGCAGCCAGAAAACCATCAGCGCCCACAAACGTTCGGCGATGCGCAAGCTGAACGTGCGCAAAAACAGCGAGTTGAATCGGGTGCTGCTGAATCAGCGGGGGCTGAATTAACCGCCCCGTGCCGGTTCAAAAGTAGTTGATATTGAAAGTGACGGTCGCGTCGGCGGTGCCCGGCGTCACCGTGGACTCGGTCTGAATATAACGGGCCCGCAGCGGGATGGTGAAAGCGCTGGGCGTCGTGACGGGCAGCGGAATTTTAATCGCCCGCGAGAACCGCACGCTCTGCGGCGAAGACGCCCCATACCCCAACTGAATGCCTACGCCACCGGCGCTGCCGCTGCCCTCTTTCACGCTCATGATGCCGTTGGCGTCATCGATCACTGCCGTATTGGGCGTCAATGAAAGCGTCAGGCTGTTGCCGGTTGTGCCGCTGATGCTGCCAGTGCCGTTATCGGAATACTGAGCCTCGACCGTGCCGTGAAATTTCGGGCAATTCAACAGGCGGATAGACGCATCTTTCCATTCGGTCACGCTGCCTTTGCCGGTGAAATAGCGGCCCATATCATACTTGCCCATGGCGACGAACACGTCCGGCGTGGTGCAGGTTTGCGCCTCCACGTTGATCGCACCGGTAAAGCACAGCCGCATCGCCGTAAAGGGCGCCGCGGTCGGCCCCACCCGTGTCATCAAGCAGGGCAGATCGGAGCCGGTGACCGCACCAGGCTGAATATTCCCTGTCTTGATTAAACGAATGCGATATTTGAACACGTTGCTCGACCAACCGTTCTCCTCCACCACACGCGTACCGTTGGAAATATACGGCAGGAGGAACGTGTCCAACGCGTGGTTATCAATAAATACCCCCACACCGGGCAACCCGGTCTCATACACTTTGCCGAATGCCCCGGAGCTCCATGCCGATAGGGGATGAGGCGGCGTGTCATAATCCATGACCAGCGCGACGAACGTCTGCGGCGTATCGCATTTGACGAACACGTTTCTGAATGACGGATTGAAGTTTTGGGTATAGATGACCGTACCAACCGGCACGTCGGCGCCAATGGTGATATTGCCGGCACCAAAAGGCATATCGATATGCAGATCGTTTTTAATGTCGGACTTATCGCTGTAATAACAATCGGCCCAGGCCGAATGGGTCAGGAGCAGCGCCAGTACGACCAGGCTCCGCCAAATGACGTTGATATTTCGCTGTTTCACGCCGCTATCTCCTCTATTCCGGTTTACGATCATGTCAATTTTCCGTCCCATCGCCGCTGCGACAGGGCAGCCGAAAACGCTGCAACGCCTGGCGAGCTCCCGGCTGCTGCGGTATCAGCCGATAGCCCAAACGGCACTGATTGGCACCGCCGCTACCCCAACGGAGCGTCAGGCGTCCCCGATCCTTGCTGACCCGCGCATACGCCAGCCCACCTTGCCCCACAGCACCAACCACGGCACCGCCCTCGTCGAGCACCTCGGCGCCGAACGGCGCCGGTGCACCGGCAACGGCGGTATCGATCAGAATCGGCGTGCCTTTACGGGCGTGATATTTCACTTTCACCAAGGCGCCAGCGTATGGCGCCACTTTCTGCGTGGTCTCATCCAGCTCGATATCGGACGCCGCCCCTTGAGGATCCAGATTGATTTCATTGAGCTGGTACGGATTCAGATAAGGCACCAGCGCGTAACCGCGCGCATCCACAAACACGCCGGGATAGTTCGAGACGCCCGCGCCTTCGGCCCCTTTCGCCTCCACCAAAGCAAAGGTCTCCGAGCCGTAAGAACTGAACACGATGCCGCCGGCATGGCCCACCACGGTGCCGCTGAGTCCGGCGGAAGCGCTGCGGTAGCGGCGGCCCGTGCTGTAAGCGCCGCTCAACAGCGCGGCCCGATCGCGATACTGGCCGTTCAGCGAACCGCTGGAACCACCGTGAGAGGTATTCATCGCGCTCAGGCCATAGCTGAATTGGCGATCGGCACCGGCGTTGCCCGACACGGTCGCCTGCTGGCTCGATGATCCGCTGCTGTCGCGAGCCAGTCCAAGGCGCAACTGGGGCGTTGTAGCATCACCGCGGCGGCCCAGCGGCAAACTGACGCTCAGCAGATAATTGTTTTGCGCGCGGCCGAAACTCGATTGGCTGCGCGTCATGCTCAGGCTATAGGCGATGGCGTCATAACTGTTGCTGTATCCCAACTGATACTGCTTATCGCGCCCCTCTCCGTTCCAGTAATCCTGCAGCGAACCGCTGACATAGAACTGCCCCCACCCCGACGTCAGCCCCTGCGAGATGGAAAACGTCACCCGATTACGGACGCGCAAAATATCGCCCTCTTCGCCGCCTTGCCTTATCCGATCGCGCGTTTGCATCGCGGTCATGAAATCCATGTAGCCGGAGGTGGAAAAGCGGTAGGCGGCCAGCGACAGGCTGCTGCCGGTTTCATTGACGGTTTTGCTGTAGCTGAGCCGATAGCTCTGCCCCCCCTGCCGCCGCTCGCGGCTCAGCCGGCTGTCGCTTTGGGTCACGTCAAGCCCGACTGCGCCTAACGAAGAGCCGACGGCCGCCCCCAGTTGCACAGCCTGATAATTCTCGGCCCCCTGCAACCCGCCGTAGGCGGTCAGCGCATTGGACAGGCCGCGCTGGTAGGTGGCCTGATACAGCCAGGGCTTATCCCGCAGGCTGTCATTGTCTGCCTTGCCAAGCACGACTTCGTAGCGATCGGCGCCCGGCCGCAGCAGCTGAGTGACCGCCGCATACGGCACGCTGAACACGCTCAGGGAACCGTCTGCTTCACGTACCGTCACCTCCAGATCACCGCCGTAGCCGGTGGGGTACAGATCGTCTATCAGGAATGCCCCCGGCGTTACCGCGGTCTGATAAATGACTTGCCCCCCTTGCCGCACGGTGACCTGCGCATTGGTTCTGGCGATGCCGCGGATTTCCGGCGCATAGCCGCGCTGCGACTCCGGCAGCATGCGTTCGTCACTGGCCAATTGCACGCCGTTGAACGCCAGCGTGTCAAACAGTTGGCCGGTGGTATTGGACTGGCCGATCACGCCCCGCCCCTGCCACGCGGGAATATCGCGCTGCAGGTAGGTGTTAATGCTGTCGTATTGAGACGGGCCGTTTTGCGTCCAACTATAGACGCCGTTATGGCGCAGATACCAGGCGCCGAGGTTCGCGCCGCCGGATAGGCCGGCGTAAAACGAGTTGTAGTCCCCGCCGCGCGACGAACTGGTATAGCCGTTCAGGTTGTAATTCATGAACAGGGCCGAAACGCCGCTGTCCCATTGCGCCGAATTGACGCTGCCGCGCGCGGCCTTGTGCATATACATTTGCGGGATCAGGATATCCAGCCGCTGCTCGCCGCTGTCGAAATTCACCTGCGCATCGGGTATCTGCCGAGACAAATCAAAGCAGGCTTCTCCTTGCGCCAGCGGCGCCAAGGCCCCCTTTGGCAACGTGGCGTCGTTAAACGCAATGCCCTGCACCAGAGCCGGCGTCAGGCACGGATACAGGCTGCTGTCGGCACGCGTCTTAAACTCGATCTCTTTATTGCCGATGCTGTCGCCGTTGAGATAAACCGCGACCCGGTGTTTACCGGCCAGCCCGGAGGCGCCGCGCACAAAGCGAGATAAATCCACCGCGTCACGTTGGCCTACATTAAGAAATGACGGATCGAATTCGACGCTTTCCGCCCCGGCATGGCCGCTGAACGCACCGATGGCGCACCACAATGCCGGCGTCAACCGCGCAACCATGGCCAGGCCGCCGCGCGCAACGCAAAAATAGTCGGTCATGTTCATTTCCCTGCAGAAGCGGCTACTGCCGGTGATGCATTAATGGCAACGCTGGCCGCTCATTTCACCCGCGTTTCAAACTGATGAATGGCGCCGTGATCGTTGACGAATTCGACACCAATATTTTTCCCCGCCACGGCGCCGAGACCTTTAAATTCCAGGGCGGATTGCGGGGCGATCATTTGCCCTTCGATCTCTTTGCCATTGGCCTTCAGGCTCACCAGCGAGACGAAATACGGCGTCGGGTTGAAAGCTTTGATTCCCCCCGCCGTCGCGGACCAGTTCAGTCTCTTCGCCGCTTCATTGGCGTTGCCGCTCAGCCCCGCAGGGCGGAAGAACAGTTTGATACGCGATCGAAAGGCCATTTGCAGCGCGCTTTCATCCGCCCGCAGCGCTTTTTTTGCCGGAATTTCCAGCACGTTCAGCCAGAACACGCTCTCTTTATCTGTCGGCAATGCCGTGCCGGTATAGCTGAGACGCAGCGTTTGCCCCTTGCCGGCATCAACGCGATTAATCGGCGGCGTCAAAATAAAGGGGACGTTGATATTTTCCGGTTTTGCCTGAGGATCGCCGTCATCGATCCAGCTCTGAATTAATACCGGTGATTTTCCGACGTTGCTTAATTTAACGGTGACGTCTTTTTCCTCAGCGGAATAAATAACCCGCGTCCCGTTAATCACCATGCTGGCATTAGAAGCAGCAGAAAAAAAAGTAACACATGCCAGAAAAATCGCACGCGAAATAGTACGAGCCTGACTGCCCATAATATGATTACCCCACTCTCGTGTAAGATATAGGGGGAAAGCTCCCCCCCTGAAATCGCCGTTATTTGTATTGCAGCGTATAGACGACGTTGCTGACCACCGTGCCGGCGGTCGCCGCACCCATGGCGTAATACTCAACCACGTACGGCAACGTGGCTATGCCGGTAGAAGGGATGGTGTAGTAAGTCGCGTTCGCTATCTGGCTTGGGCTACCCGCCACGATAGGGCTGTAAGAGCCGGACCCTTCTCGCAGCTGCAGCACGACGTTTTTGGCCGTACCTGAGAGGTTGCGCAAGCGGCCGGCGGAGTCCACGCTTGGACCAGCCTCGAAGAATGCGGCCGCGCTCTTCAGCGCTCCCTGACAGTTTTGCAGACTCAGCTGAAACGCCGTACGGCCTGCGGTCCAGCTCATCACGCTTAATTGGCTGTCGCTGACGGTAGGCAGCGTCACGATCCCACTATCACCATCAAGTTTCACATCGCATGTCGTGGCAGTCACGGTGCCGTTAAAATTGATCGTCCCGGCACTGGCGATATGGCTCTGACCCGCCAAACCCAATAGGGTAAACAATATCGCGGAGGATCTTTTCATATATGCTCCTGATTATTTTAACTATAACGCATTTATTTCCGTAGAGGGTATCCAGCGGGAACCGATCGTATTGCCCTGTGCGGCTTACGCCTGACACCAGTTAAATACGATCACTCATAGAACAAAGGCGTAACGATAGGGTTATTTAGGGTATAACCCGCCCCCTTCACATTAACAATGAAGTCATGCGGCAAACCGAGCGCATCCAGTCTGAGCCGCAGCTCTTTCACGGTTTGCCAGAGTTTTTGGCTGGATGATGAATAGCTGTTGTCATCCCAGACCTTTTTCAATATTTCCGTTTTAGTGAGCCTTTGCCCTTTGCCGTGTTGTTGCAGTAAAAACACCAGCAAACGCACCATAGCGTCGTTTAATGTGACGGCGCTAAAATGCACCCACTTTTCCGGCGACAGTGAATTGATTTTCACCAACCGTTTATTGGCGATATCCAGTTGAATATCGTTATCAATAATAAAACCGAAAAGATTGCGTTCCATCATTAGAATTCCCTGAAAAAATATAAAACACGTCATTTAGAATCATAATGGTGACGAGCCATTATAAATTCAGAAATCTCTTGGGCAATCCCCGCAAATTAATCAGTTATGGTCATCAAATAGCGATAATAACAGCGATTTCTATTAAATAAACACGCATGCACCCTATTTTCAACTCCGTAATTTCGTCACCAAGTCAATAATCATGATTCTCATCGCCATTAAACAGTGAGTTTTTAATCCTGCATTTAAAATAAAAGCAGTGGCAAATGCTAATGAAATAGCCAAGGCTCTGTCGCTTTCTCCCCTTATCCGCGCCGATATACATTTCAAAAACTGATGATATTGGCCAGTTAAATTCCATAGACCCATATTACACGAAAGCAATTGCACTCAGTCTTATATATCGATAATTACACAAAAAACAAGATATAAATCCGATAAAATAATATAAATAGGTTTTTATATATTAAAATTAGAAAAAAAATAGAACGCATAGAATATCAGACTTATACAATTATCTTATTTTAAGCCCATTTGTAGACTCTCGTGCCGTCAGTGTCTGCATTCGCTGCAGAAATAGCGTAAAAATCCCCTTAACGGCCGATAATAACGACGGTACGCGTTAAAAAATAACGTTGTCAATATATCGACAAGCAACGCCCCATAAGGGCCGGACAGGGATCGAATACCGTCATCGTCATGCCACAGCGCTGAGGAGTTTTACAGCAGGCGCGCGTTCTGTTTTCAATCATGCGCGGCGCATTAGCGAACAGGGCAACAGTGGTTTACTCTGAATATTCATTTTCGCACTGTAAAGCGAGCCGGAATGCATGCCCAGAACAGCCAAAGTTGTTGACGTCCCCGCCCTCGGCGAGATTGACCGCCAGGCGGGGCAGCTTAGCCACCAACTGGCGCAGGCCCTGCGCCGGGCCATCCACAAAGGCGATCTGAAAGCGGGCGATCTGCTGCCTTCGACGCGCCGGCTGTCGGCGGCGCTGAATCTGGCGCGCGGCACGGTATTGGAGGCGTTTGCTCAGCTGACGGCGGAAGGCTTTCTTGAACCGCAGCCCGGCTCCGGCACCCGGGTCGCCCACTATCAGGCGCCGCACCGCACGCCACACGCCACGGTGCAAACCGCTCCGGCCACAGCCGTGCCGCTTTCTTCACAGGCGCAGCATCTGGCGCGCTTTGCCGCCCAGGCGCGGGCGCTGCCGCCGGTGCCGTTCACCGTGTCGGTCCCGATCGGCGATACCGCGCCCGACGATGTCTGGCGGCGGCTCGGCAACCGCATCCGGGCGCGCGGCCCCGGCGCCCCGTCGGGCTATGGCGATCCGTTGGGCGCCCTGCCGCTGCGCGAAGCCATCTGCGATTATGTGCGCCGTTCCCGCTCGGTAAACTGCACGCCGCAGCAAATCCTCATCACCGCCGGCACCCAGCAGGGACTGTATCTGGCCGCGCAGATCCTGTTGGACGCCGGCGACAGCGCCTGGGTCGAAGATCCCGCCTACGCCGGCATCACCGCCATTTTCGACAGCCTGTTTCGCGATCGGCACATGATTAGGGTACCCGTCGCCGACGACGGCATCGACGTTGCCGCCGGCGTGCGCCTGGCCGCCGACGCCCGCGCCGCCTTTGTCACGCCGTCGCATCAATATCCGCTGGGCATGCCGATGAGCATGGCGAAAAGAAGCGCCCTGCTGGCCTGGGCCAGAGAACGGCAGGCCTGGATCGTGGAAGACGATTACGACAGCGAGATGCGCTACGCCGGCCACCCGTTCCCTTCGCTGCAAGGGTTGGCGCCCGAGCGGACGCTCTATCTCGGCACCTTCAGCAAGGTGCTGTTCCCTTCGCTGCGGTTGGGTTACGCCATCGTGCCGCCGCCGCTGGTCGACGCCTTTTGCGGCGCCCGGATCCTGATGGATCGTCACCCTCCCAGCGCGGATCAACACGTACTGGCCGCCTTTATCGCCGAAGGGTATCTCGACCGGCATATCCGCAAAATGCGCGGCGTCTACGCCGAGAAACGCCGGGTGCTGATCGAGGCGATCAACGTGCGCATCCCGGCCGCGTTGGGGAGGGTGCAGCCCTGCGATCAGGGCATGCACATGGTGCTGTGGCTGAGGAAAGATCTCGACGACGTGCAGGTCGCCCAGCAGGCCAACGAAGCCGGATTGGCGCTGCGGGCGGTATCGCCGATGTATGCGCCCGGCCACGGTGAGCCGGGTCTGGTGCTGGGATTGGGCGGTTACGATGACCGCCAGGTGCAGCAGGCGGTGGAACGGCTCGGCGAGGTGATCCGCGCCTGCGCCCGCAACGGGGCCTAGCGGGAAAAGCGCTTGGCGCCGAACACGCAAACCACCACGCCGGCCATCACGGCGATCATCATCGGCTGGACGGTTTCCTGCAGCAGCCAGCCCGCCAGCGCCAGGCCGAAAAACGGCTGCAGCAGCTGCAATTGCCCGACGGCGGCGATGCCGCCCTGCGCCAGGCCGCGATACCAGAAGATAAAGCCGATCCACATGCTGAACACCGAGACGTAAGCCAGTGACAACCAGGCGGCACCGCTGACGACGGGCCAAGCGGCCGGCGCCGCCCACCACGCGGCCGCCAGCGTCAACGGCAACGCCGCCACCAGCGCCCAGGAGATCACCTGCCAGCCGCCGATCCGGCGCGACAGCACCGCGCCTTCGGCATAACCCAAACCGCACAGCAGCACCGCGCCGACCATCAGCGCATCTCCCTGCCAGGCGCCGCCGCTCCCCTGGCTCAGCGCGAACGCTCCCACCAGCGCGGCGCCGATGCCCGAAAAAGCCCAAAAAGCGGGCTTGGGGCGCTCACCGCCGCGCAAGACGCCAAAACCGGCGGTTGCCAGCGGCAGCAGGCCGATATACACCAGCGAATGCGCCGAGGTGGTGTGCTGCAGCGCCAACGCCGTCAGCAGCGGAAAACCGATGACCACGCCGAGCGCCACAAACAGCAGCGGCGGCAAATCGGCCCGCGTCGGCCGCGCCTGGCGAGTGATCCGCAGCGCGCACAGGGCCAGCAAAGCGGCGATCGCCGCCCTGATCGCCGTCAGAAACAGCGGATCGAGCTCCAGCACCGCCACCCGGGTGGCGGGCAACGAGCCGCTGAAGATAATCATGCCGAGGAAACCGTTCATCCAGCCCTGAGCCGAATGCCCGACGGCGGGATGAGCAGGGGTAACAACAAGCGTTTTTTCAGACTGACTGTCCATCATGCGAATGCTCCGCACGCCTGAGGCATACCGAAATCGGCAACCCGCGAGGCGAGGTCATAGTGAAAGAGAACATCGTTCCCCCGGCGTCGCTTGCCGGGGCTGCGTTCTATTTTTCAGATAAAGCGGTTCACAGACAGGTCCAGATAGCGAGATTTTCACTGTGCCGGTTGCCAAAGTGCGCCGCTAACGCCAAAGAAGGGCGTTTTTCGGGCTGTCCTTGGCCGTTTGGCGGCATCGCCGGCGGGGTACCATGGACTTTTATGCGTTTTTGCAGAACAGGACAAGGTGCGGCGCCGTGGTGAAACCCTTCTTACGCAGTGGCAGTTTGGATGATGTGCTGGCTTTAGGCGAAAACGGGCAACCGATCTACGCCTGCGCGCAGCAGCTGCGGGAAACCCTGCGTCTTCGCCGACAGCAGCAGGCCGCCGACTGTCTGGCGATCCCCCAGCCGAACGAAAGCGGCACGCGCATCGACTGGTATGCGCCCTTTCCGGGCAAGGTGACCTCCTGGCTGGCGGCAAGCGATGCCCAGCGCGCGCAGGCGGTGCGCCACCTGGAACACTGCCTGGCGACCTTCCGCAGCCTGACCGAACAGACCCGGGCGACCGATCACCCCAGCCACCGCCTGTTCGGCGCGCTGCTGGCCAAAGCGATGCACATTCCCGATCCCAACCACGTCTACCTGGTGGACGATCGGCCGGTGCTGACCTTTTGGGGCTTTATCAAACCGCAGGCGCAGAGCCCGGACGATCCGTTAGCCTGCCTGCGCCCGCTCGAATCGGAAGTGGAAAAACCGGCGCCGATCGCCGCCGCTCCGCGCAAACCGGCCGTTGTCGAACCGGTAAAACCGGCCCCGGCCGCCGAGCCTGAACCGGTGCCCGCCCCGACGGCGCCCGCCGAATCCCCCGCCGTTGTTCGCCCGCGCCGACGTCACGCGCTGTGGCTGTTGCCGGTACTGCTGCTAGGCAGCGCGGCGCTGGCCGCCTGGCTGCACCGCTCACCGCCGCCGCAACCGGCGATGCCGGCTGAGGTGCGCCATCCGGCAGCGCCGGAAAAAACCGCCGCGCCGTTGCCTGAGCTGCGCTTGCCGCTGGCGCACGCCACGCTGATGCCGCCGCCCCCGGCGCCGGTCATCCCGCAGCCGGCGGACAAAAATGCGCTGGTGCTGCCGCCCGAGGCGGTGAAGGCCGGCTCCACCCGTTTCCTTAACGGCAAATGGCGCGCCACGGTGGCGCTGAAAGATCCGATCACCGGCAAGCGCCCCAGCCTGCAATACCGCCTGAACGCGGGCAAAGGCAGCGCCGTCATCGCCTACGGCGACGGCGTCACCTGCCGGGTGGCGGTCGAGGCCGGGCTGATGCAGTCCGGCAATCTGGTGATCAACAGCCGCACCAAGGCGCGCTGCAGCGACGGCAGCCGCTACCAGATCCCGGAAATCGTCTGCCGCCAGGGCGAGACCGGGGCCGCGGAATGCACCGGCCGCTACGATGCGGACACCACCTATCCCATGACGTTCAAGCGCGAGAGTAAATGATGCTGGCACCCCTTACGGACTACAAACACGGCATTACGCTGATTCAGGACAGCGGCATTCAGTTTATGGACTTTGCCCTGACGCCGCGGCTGGACGCCGAGTTTCCCGGCAAATTCGTGCGCAAGACCGCCAGCGGCCCGCTGCTGCGCCTGCAATGGGAGGCCGAGAGCGGCAAATACCAGCTGCCGGCCGAGGGTGGGCAAGCCGCCGAAGTGGTGCGGCCGGAGTTCAGCTACCCGCTGCAGCAGTCGCTGCGCCTGCTGGATAAACTCTGGCTGCCGTTGCCGTTCTTGCGCTATACCGCCTCGGGGATATTCTTGTCGGGCCCGGATAACTGGGCTCGCCTGCAGGTGGTGCAGCTGGATGAACCGGATCAAGATGGCAACCTGCTGCGGGTGCTGCTGGCCTTCGATACCCGCGCCGCCGCGCCCGGCCAGGAAGCGCTGGCGCCGGGCGAGAGGGATCTCGGCGCCGGTCTGAGCTTTGCGCTGGCGCACCGCAACCACGAACTGGGCGAGTTCCTCGATCTGACCTGGGTGGACGGCTGGCTACGCGAGGCGTTCAGCCAGCGCGCCGCCGAGTTGGAACAGCGCGCCGAGGCGGAGATCAACGCCGGGCTGAAAACCTTCGAGTATCAGGCGCACTACCTCAACCTGTTGCACATGCTCGGCCATCAGCTGACGGTGCCGCAGATAAAAATAGCGGCGGCGACGCTGCAACAGCCGGCGATCGACGTCGATCTGGTGTTGGACGTCGGCAATTCTCACACCTGCGGCGTGCTGGTCGAAGACCATCCGGAAGAGAGCAACGGCCTGAAGCAAACCTATGAGCTGCAGCTGCGCTCGCTGTCCGAACCGCATCACGTCTACAACGAACTGTTCGAGAGCCGGGTGGAGTTTTCTCGGGCCGCGTTCGGCAAGCCGCATCTGTCCTTCCAGAGCGGACGCGACGACGCCTTCCAATGGCCGTCCATCACCCGCATCGGCCGTGAAGCCGCGCAATTGGCGCAGCGACGCGAAGGGCATGAAGGCACCACCGGCATCTCCAGCCCGCGCCGCTATCTGTGGGACGAAGAGCGCTATGCGCCCGGCTGGCGCTTCAACGAGCGGCACGAGCCGATGGCCGCCGCCGCGCCGTTGACCACCTTGATCAACGACGAGGGCGTGCCGCTGTCCGCCCTGCCGACGGCCGAACGGCTGCCGGTGTTCGCCGCCCATTACAGCCGCAGCGCGGTGATGAGCCTGATGCTGAGCGAGCTGTTGGCGCAGGCGCTGATGCAGATCAACAGCATCGCCCAGCGCAGCCGCATGCCGAACGCCGCCGCCCCGCGCCGTTTACGCGCCATCATCCTGACGCTGCCGTCGGCGATGCCGAAGCCGGAGCGCGAGATCTTCCGCCGCCGCATGCAGGAAGCGATCGGGCTGGTGTGGAAAGCCCTCGGCTGGCACCCGCAGGATGCGCCGTTCGACGGCGCGCACACTCGCTTCCCGGCGCCGCAGGTGCAGATCGAGTGGGACGAAGCCACCTGCGGCCAGATGGTCTATCTGTACAACGAAACCCAGGTGAACTTCGCCGGCCGCACCGACGCCTTCTTCGCCGCCATGGCTCGGCCCGATCGGCCGCTGGCACCGGGTGAACAGCCCGGCAAGACGCTGCGCATCGCCTCCATCGACATCGGCGGCGGCACCACCGATCTGGCGATCACACACTACTCGCTCGATGACGGCGTAGGCAACAACATCAAAATCAACCCGCGCCTGCTGTTCCGCGAGGGCTTTAAGGTCGCCGGCGACGATATCTTGCTGGACATCATCCAGCAGTTTGTCTTGCCCGCCGTGCAACAGGCGTTCGAGGCCGCCGGCGTGAGCGCCGCCGCGGCGCTGATGGACAAACTGTTCGGCAACGAAGGGCGCATGGACGGGCTTTCCACCCTGCGTCAACAGGCCGCGCTGCAGATCTTCATGCCCGCCGGACGCGCGCTGCTCGCCGCCTATGAGCAGTACGATCCGCTGGACAGCCGCGCGGAAATCGCCGCCGGCCTCGGCGATCTGCTGCCGCAGCGGCCGACGCCGCAGGTGCTGGCGTTTATCAACGGCGAAGTGCAGCGCGAAGCCGACAGCGATGCCTTCGATATCCTGCACACCCCGTTGGTGATCCGTTTGGCCGACCTGCACGCCGCTTTCTTGTCCGATCGCATCGGCATCGGCCGCTGCCTGCGCCTGCTGGCCGAAGTGGTGGCACTGTACACCTGCGACGTGTTGCTGCTGACCGGCCGCCCGGCGCGCTTCCCCGGCGTGCAGGCGCTGCTGCGCCACCTGCAGCCGCTGCCCGCCAGCCGCATTCTGCCGCTCGAGGGGTATCACACCCGCAGCTGGTATCCGTTCAACAAACGCGGCCGCATCGACAACCCGAAATCCACCGCTGCCGTGGGCGCCATGCTGTGCCTGCTGGCGATCGATCTGCGGCTGGAGAGCTTTTACTTCAACGTCGGCGATTTCCAGCCCTACTCCACCATTCGCTATCTGGGCATGCTGGACGGCAACAACATGCTGGCGGACGATAACGTCTATTACCGCGACATCGATCTGGATCGCGCCGATTTCGCCCTCGATCCCGCCGGCAGCTTCCAGCTTCGCGGCCCGCTGCGTCTGGGCTTCCGCCAGCTGGACAACGAACGCTGGCCGGCCTCGCCGCTCTATACGCTGACCATCAATGACGCCCAGCTGGCGCGCAAGCTGGCCGGCGACGCGGTGATCGGCCTGCGGCTGGCCATCACCGCCAGCGCCGAGCAGGGCGCCGAGAGCGTCAAGATCGCCCAGGCGCTGCTGGCCGACGGCAGCCCCGTCCCGGCGCACCACCTGCAACTGAAACTCAATACCCTGGCTGCCAGCGCCTCCGGTGCGACCCACTACTGGATAGACAGCGGGAGCATTTACCCACGATGAACACGCAAACCCTCGCCCCAGCGGCCCCGAATAACGCGCTCAGCGCCGGCATTTTGCAGGCGATCGACTGGGTGGACACCGCACGCCGTCACTCCGCCCGCCTGGAGCGGGAAGCCGATCGGCTGATACAGCGTTTGCGGCGTTGCCATAACCGCGCCGTACGGTTGGAAAATACACGGCCTGCGCAGGTCGCCATCGGTTTATATGGCCACAACGCCGCCGCCAAAGCCCATCTGTTGGCGGCGCTGGCGCCCGGCGCGAAACGCTTCGATGCGGACCTTTCGCTCGCGGTGCGCTACTGCACGGCGGCCGAGACGGGGCCCGCCGATTATCCGATCGCCCTCGCCTTGCTCGATGAAGCGCACTGGCTGGCCATGACGATTGACGCCGCCGCGATGAGCGGCTTCCGCCCGGACTGGGACGCCCGCGCGATCGCCGACCACCTGCAAGCGCTGACGCGCCACCGACAGGCGGTCGCCATCGATGGCCTCGACGGCAATGCCGTACTGGCGCTGTGGGACAGCCTGTGCCGCCACTGCGACAAAGAGCAATCCACGCTCGACAGGCACTTCTGGCCGCAGGCGGTGACGCTGGCGCCGCTGTTGAGCATCGATGACCGCGCGCGCCTGTTTGCGCCGCTGTGGGGAGAAGAAGCGACGCTGACGGCGCGTTACCGCCAGCTGGCGCACACGTTGCAGGCGCTCGACGGCAGCAGACGGGTTCATGCCCCGCGCCGCGCGTTGGCGCAGCTGACCGCAAGCGCCGCACCGGAAAACGCCACGATCGCCGTCATGACCGAAAACGGCGATAAACGGGAGATCGCACTGAGCGATCTGGCCTGGCTGACCGCAGAAGTGACCACCCTGCTGCCGCAGACGGCGCAGGCAGGCTTGCCCGCCGACGTGGCGCTGATCGACCTGCCCGGCAGCCGCACCTGTCCGCAAGCGGAGCCGGCGCAGCGTCTGCAGCAGGCGAAGCGCGCCCATTTACTGGCCCGTTGCGCCGACGGCCTGCACGCCAGCCTGCTGCTGGTGACCGATGCCGCCGCAACGCCGCAGGACGCCGCGCGCGTCGGCCAGGCGCTCGCCGATTGGGTCAACCACACCCAGGGGGAAACCCCGGCGCTGCGCCAGCGCCGCAAGCCCGGTTTAATCTGGGCGATCACGCCGTTCGACCTGCGCCAGGAAGGCAAAGCGCGGCCCGACGACGCCGTCCAGCGTCAGGTCGGCGAGCCCGGCGACAGCTGGGCCACGCTGCTGGCGCTGGATGAACAGGACTGCCGCCGGATGGTGAACTACCTGGCTGCACAGGCGCGCCCGGCCCACAAACAAGCGCGCTTGCTCGAACAGCGTGAAGAGTTGCAGCGCGAACTGACGGAAAGCCTGCTCGGCAACTGGCTCTCCGTCGCCGATCCGCACGCGGCGCAGCAACGCGCCCAGCAGCTGTTGCGCGCGTTGCAGGCGCAGGCCGGCCGCCACGGCGAACTGCTGGAACGGTTGTTGCCCCAGCGCGATACGCTGCGCCAGCTTTATCAGCAACAGCAGCATACGACGCCGTCCCAGACGACGCCGCCTTCGCCGTTTGGACTGGATATCGATCTGTTCGGTGCGCAAGACCCTGCGCCGCCCGGCGAGCAGCCCGCATCGCCTTTCGCCGCGCGGATCTTCGCCGACTGGGTCAACCATCTGCGCGCGCTGCCTGACAGCCGCCGGTTGCTGGATCTGCTCGGCGTCGACAGGCCGCACCTCGAACTGCTGGTCGATGCGCTGATCGGCGCCGCCTGCCGCCTGCGGCTCGACGACGAACTGGAGCGCGCGCTGTGCGCCGGGAGCTTGCCGGAACAGGGTGAAGATCGGCAGATCAGCCAGGCGCTGGCGCTACTGGGCGACTTCGTCGCCTGGCTCGGCTTCCAGCGGCGCGACGCGGCCACGCGCCCCGAGAGCCGCGTCAATCCCGGCCAACCGATCTTTACCCCACCGCCGCAGCCGGCGGTGGACTGGAGCGGCCAGCAGCGGCTAACCCGGCTGGCGCCGACGCCGACCAAAAATACCGCGTTTTATATTTATGACTGGCTGATCGGCCTGCAAACGCTGCTGGCGGAGAATGCCGCGATGGACAGCGCGCTTGGTGAGGCGCAGCGTGCTGAGCTGGAGGAGATCGTGGCCGCTTTGCGATAAGCGGCGGCGCTGACGGCAATAGGGGAGAAAAGAGGATAAATCGGGCGCGACCGCTTAAGCTAAAGAATCACGTACCGCTCTTGGGAGAGAACCATGCCCCCTTTCAGCCTGAAGAATATCGATCATGTGGTTCTGCGCGTGCGCGATATGCAGAACAGCCTGCGTTTTTATACCCAGGTCATCGGTTGTGATATCGCCAAACAGCGGCCGGATTTGGGGCTGGTGCACCTGCGCGCCGGCGCCTCCATGATCGATCTGGTGGACGTCAACGGCATGCTCGGAAGAAAAGGCGGCATGCCGCCCGATGTCAGACAGCAGAACGTCGATCACTTTTGCCTGCGCATCGATCCGTTCAACGAAGACGCGTTGCTGACCTACCTGCGATCGCAGGGGATCGACGCTGATCCCGCCGAATCGCGCTACGGCGCGGAAGGCGACGGGCCGTCCATCTATTTCAGCGATCCGGACGGCAATCGCGTGGAATTGAAAGGGCCGGCAGGTTGAGAGAGAAAATGGAGCCTAATCAACTGAGAAAACCGATCGCCTCGGTGATTTTTGTCCTGGTATTCGCTGTCTTGCCGAACATCATCCCCTCTCGGCTGCTGCCGACACCGGACATGGCGTTGGAAATGGTTCACAAGTCTAATGAATGGGGGCTCGGCGATCCGCAAGCGCTTTCGACAGCCTACCTGCTGATGCTTTATGCAGCAGCAGCGGCGGCGCTCGCTGGGTTGTATCTGCGTTTTATGCCAAAAAAATCGGCCTGACCCGTCACAGCTGAACGTTAACGCCCCTGCGCCGCCAGCGCCTGGGCGCAGGCCCAGGCCGAGCTCCAGGCCCACTGGAAGTTGTAGCCGCCCAGCCACCCGGTCACGTCCACCACTTCGCCGATAAAATAGAGCCCCGGCGCCTTGTGGGCTTCCATCGTCTTGGAAGAAAGTTCGTTGGTGTCGACGCCGCCGAGCGTCACCTCCGCCGTGCGATAACCCTCGGTGCCGTTCGGCTGCACGCGCCAGTTCTGCAACAGATCCACCAGCGCCGCCTGCTGCGGCGCATTCAGCTGCTTCAGCGTCGCCTCCGGCAGTTGCCCCAACGTCTGCAAGCATTCCACCAGCCGCTTCGGCAAGTGCAGCGCCAGGGTGTTTTTCAGGCTTTGATTCGGGTGTTGCCGACGCTGTTCATCGAGGAAGCCCGCCAGATCCAGCTCAGGAAGTAAGTTAATGCTCACATACTCACCAGGCAGCCAGTAGCTGGACAGCTGCAATACCGCCGGGCCGGACAGGCCGCGATGGGTGAACAGGATGCTTTCACGGAAGCTGACGCCGTTCTCGGCGGTGATCACCGCCGGCACCGACACGCCGGACAGCGTTTGCACATGTTCCAACAGCGGCTTATGCAGGGTAAACGGCACCAGCCCGGCGCGCGTCGGCAGCACCCTGAGGCCGAACTGCTCCGCCAGCTTGTAACCGAACGGCGAGGCGCCCAGCCCCGGCATGGATAATCCGCCGCTGGCCACCACAAGCGAGCGAGCACTTACTTTTTCGCCATTGAGCGCCAGCGCGTAGCCGTTCTCGGTTTTCTCCACACCCAGCACTTCGCTGCGCAGGCGCATCGTCACCTGGCCCAGCTCGCACTCTTTGACCAGCAGATCCACCACCTGCTGCGCCGAATCGTCGCAGAACAGCTGCCCCAGCGTTTTTTCATGGTAGGCGATGCCGTAACGGTTGATCAGATCGATGAAGTCCCACTGGGTGTAACGCGCCAGCGCCGACTTGCAGAAATGCGGGTTGTTCGACAGATAGGCCGCCGGTTCGGCGTACATGTTGGTGAAGTTGCAGCGCCCGCCGCCGGACATCAGGATCTTGCGGCCCGGTTTTTTGCCGTTGTCGAGCAGCAACACGCGGCAACCGAGTTGCCCCGCCTGCGCGGCGCAAAACATGCCGGCGGCGCCCGCCCCAATCACTACGACATCAAACTGTTCCACCTGAGCCTCACTTATCAAAACCACAATCGCGACAAAAGAGCGCCATATTACGCCGTTTCGCCGCCGGTCACCGCCAAATTCACGGCGGCAGATTGTAAAGCCCCGGCAGCGCCAACGCCATAGTAAGAAAATATTACAGAGGTCAGAGCAGATTAACGCGTTGATATTCCATATTTTTGTTATAGACACGCCACCATTTCGTCATGTCCAAATCAAAAAAACGTCATATTTTCCTTTTCCCCGGCACCGGTTGTCACTGATAATGCGCGGCGTTCATGTCCACAAACTGGCGTAACGCTTATGCTGCATTTGTTCGCTGGCCTGGATTTCCATACCGGCCTGATGTTAATTCTCGCATTGTTGTTCGTGTTGTTTTATGAAGCCATCAACGGTTTTCATGATACGGCCAATGCGGTCGCTACAGTTATTTATACCCGCGCCATGCGCTCGCAACTTGCGGTCGTGATGGCAGGTTTGTTCAACTTTCTTGGCGTAATGCTCGGCGGTTTGAGTGTTGCTTACGCCATCGTCCACTTGTTGCCTACCGATCTGTTGTTGAACGTCAGTTCAGCACACGGATTAGCCATGGTCTTCTCCATGCTGTTGGCGGCAATCATCTGGAACCTCGGCACCTGGTATTTCGGTTTGCCGGCGTCCAGTTCCCATACGCTGATAGGCGCAATCATCGGTGTCGGTTTAACCAACGCCCTGATGACCCACACTTCGGTCGTGGATGCGCTTAACGTCCCGAAAATGATTGGCATTTTCCTTTCTCTGCTGTTCTCGCCGCTGGTCGGCATGATGGTGGCGGGAGTGATGGTGTTCGCCTTGCGCCGCTATTGGAGTGGCACCAAGAAACGCCAGCGTATCCACATGACCCCAGCGGAACGTGAAAAGGTCGACGGCAAACGCAAGCCGCCGTTCTGGACCCGTATCGCGCTGATCCTGTCGGCGATTGGCGTCAGCTTCTCGCACGGCGCCAACGACGGTCAGAAAGGCATCGGCCTTATCATGCTGGTGCTGATCGGCGTAGCCCCGGCCGGCTTCGTGGTCAATATGAATGCAACCGGTTATGACATCACCCGTACGCGTGACGCCGTGACCCACTTGCAGCAATATTACCAGCAGCACGGCGACGCGCTGTCGCATGCGGTGTCGTTGACGCCGCTGGTGCCAAGCCCGGATGACGAAGCCACGCCTGGCAAACCGGCCGAGTTCCACTGCGACAGTTCGCGCGCCATGCCGGCGATCGAGCTGGCTCAGGGCATGCTGACCAACCTGCAAAGCTACGATCAGTTGACGGTTGAGCAGCGCAGCCATTTGCGCCGCCTGCTGATGTGCGTGACCGACACGGCGGATAAAGTCGCCAAGCTGCCGGAAACCTCATCCGCCGACCAGCGCTTCCTGAAGAACCTGCGTCAGGATCTGCTGCAGACCGTCGAGTACGCGCCGATGTGGATCATCGTCGCCGTCGCGCTGGCGCTGTCGCTCGGCACCATGGTGGGCTGGAAACGCGTAGCCACCACCATCGGCGAGAAGATCGGCAAGAAAGGCATGACCTACGCCCAGGGCGTATCGGCCCAGATGACCGCGGCGCTGTCGATCGGCGTGGCGAGTTATACCGGCATGCCGGTCTCCACCACCCACGTTCTCTCTTCGGCGGTTGCCGGGACGATGATCGTGGACGGCGGCGGCGTGCAGAGCAAAACCGTGAAGAACATCCTGTTGGCCTGGGTGCTCACCCTGCCAATCTCGATTCTGCTTTCCGGTGCGCTGTATTGGGTCGCGTTGAAGCTGATCTAAGCGACAAGCATCATGAGGAAGGCGGCCGCATGGCCGCCTTTTTTTTGCCTGCATCAAGGGAAACAGAAAGGCATTAATACCAAATCATCATCGCTATCAGGCAGATGACCACCAGGCCGCACAGGGCCGAAGTCAGCATAAACTGCCCGCGCACCCGCTCGCAGCGGCGAATAAACTCCGGATCGTGGTGCTCGACATAGCGCTGCGCGAAGATATAACGCACCAGCCTCAGCTGCTTGCTGGGTTGGCCGTGGGCGGTAAAGAAGCCGCCGCCGTCGACATATTGGTACAACAGCGGGTCACAGCCGCGCAATACCACCAGCAGCGCGCGCAGAGAAGAGTAATACCGCACCATGTTAACCACACACACCACACACAAGGCCCAAAACAGCGCGACGGTACTGATCATGATTGCCCCCTCAAGGCGTTGTTATCCGCGGCCATCCGCCGGGTCCAACCGCCCTACCTCATTACCCGATACTCTGCTGGAGCTTACCGCTCTCATCCCCTTTTTTTGCCTGCTCGGGCCACGCCCATAACCCACCGCCTCCAAAGACGTTGCCGCACCGCACAGAGAGATTTGCACGGCATGGTTCTACTCAGAGGAGAAATGGTGAGGCCCATATCCATCATTGTAGGTTAATGAAACGCAAACTGGCCTGAGCAGTGGATAAAATTTACCGCCCTGTGCCGAAAAGTCACCTGCCGGGGCGTTATAAGTGATAACCGCCCGTTTTCGATTAGGCTGTTTTTATGGATAGTCTATCCCGCGCCACGCCGCTGATCTTTCCCCCCACGCTGGCTAGACTCAGGTTTCCGTTACGCTTATCCAAGGAAACTGTTATGGCAAACCATTCAATCAAGGGAAAAACCGTCCTGATCGCCGGCGGCGCCAAGAACCTCGGCGGGCTGATCGCGCGCGATTTGGCTGAGCAAGGCGCCAAAGCGGTGGTGATCCACTACAACAGCGCCGCCTCCAAAACCGAGGCGGAGAAAACCGTCGCCGCCATTCAGGCCGCCGGGGCGCAAGGCGTCGCGCTGCAGGCCGATCTGACCACGGCGGGCGCGGTCGAGAAGCTGTTCGCCGATGCTGTCGCCGCCGTCGGCAAGCCGGATATCGCCATCAATACCGTCGGCAAGGTGCTGAAAAAGCCGCTGATCGACATCAGCGAAGCCGAGTACGACGAGATGACTGCGGTCAACGCCAAAACCGCGTTCTTCTTCCTGAAAGAAGCGGGTAAGCACCTTAACGACAACGGCAAAGTCTGCACGCTGGTCACCTCGCTGCTCGGCGCCTTCACGCCGTTCTACGCCGCTTACGCCGGCACCAAAGCGCCGGTGGAGCACTTCACCCGCGCCGCCGCCAAGGAGTTCGGCGAGCGCGGCATCTCCGTGACGGCGGTCGGCCCCGGCCCGATGGATACCCCGTTCTTCTACCCGGCGGAAGGCGCGGACGCCGTGGCCTACCACAAGACGGCGGCGGCGCTGTCGCCATTCAGCCAAACCGGCCTGACCGATATCGAAGACGTGGTGCCGTTCATCCGTCATCTGGTCAGCGACGGCTGGTGGGTAACCGGCCAAACCATCCTGATCAACGGCGGCTACACCACCAAATAAACCCGGCGGGGGCACCTATCGCCCCCGCACCTGCTCGCGCGCAACCGCGCCATGCGGCTACACTCTCTGTCAGAAACGGCGCCAAGGAACAGCAGGTCAACGAGATGGACAGATTCAATCAATACCGCGTATTCGTGCAGGTGGCGGAGATGGGCAGCTTTATCCGGGCGGCCCATGCTCTGGAGGTGCCGCGCGCCTCGGTGTCCGCCGCCGTTCAGCAACTGGAAACGCAGCTGGGCGTGCGCCTGCTGCACCGCACCACACGGCAAGTGCGGCTGACCGCCGACGGCGAACAGCTGCTCGAACGGCTGCGCCCGCTGCTGGCCGAGGTGGAAGATATCGATCAGTCGTTTCAGGCCAGCCAACGGCAGGCCTCCGGGCGGCTCAGCGTCGATGTGCCGAGCCGCATCGCCCGTCGGCTGATCGCGCCGGCGCTGCCCAGCCTGCTGCGGCGCCACCCTCATCTGCAGCTGGTGCTCGGCTCCGCCGATCGCGCCATCGATCTGGTGCAGGAAGGGGTCGACTGCGCGGTGCGCGTCGGCGATCTGCACGACAGCAGCCTGGTGATGCGCCCACTCGGCCATATCGCGCTGATCAACTGCGCCAGCCCCGCCTACCTGAGCGAATTCGGCCATCCTCTTCATCCCGCCGATCTCGCCGAGGGGCACTGGAGCATCGGCTACGCCTCGCCCAGAACCGGCCGCGAATCCCCCTGGGAATACCTGACCGGCGACGGCCACACCCAGCGGCTCGACTTGCCCAGCCGGGTGGTGGTCAACAACGCCGAAAGCTATATCGCCTGCTGCCGCGCCGGGCTGGGATTGATGCAAATCCCGCGCTACGACGTGCAACACCTGCTCGACGCCGGTGAACTGGTGGAAGTCCTGCCCGGTTACCGCGCCGCCTCCATGCCGATCGCCCTGATCTACCCCCATCGCCGCCAGCGTTCCCGCCGTTTGGCGGTGTTTCATGAGTGGTTTGAAAGCCTGCTACAACCGCATCTGGAGCGCTGATTGCACATTTAGCGCTATACTTTGTTTAATAACGCTTATAATTCAAGCGGTCAGACCGTTAAAACCCGCATAACCCTTAGGCTTTTTCGCCGCGCGGGTGTACAACGAAAGGTATCGTGCGCAGAGATTTTCGATGCGGCGCAGTGTGATCGCCCCAACATATCATTGCGTTATCCGAATGATACTATGGAACCAAAAGCGCCAGGCGGGTACACGGAACGCCTGCTAACCCTTTTTAATCGGCATGTTTATGGAAGGAGTATTCTTATGGCTTACAAACACATATTGATCGCGGTAGACCTATCCCCGGAAAGCAAGATCCTGGTAGAAAAAGCCGTCTCTATGGCGCGGCCGTATAACGCCAAAGTTTCTCTGATCCACGTCGATGTCAACTATTCCGATCTCTATACTGGCCTTATCGACGTCAATCTCGGCGACATGCAAAAGCGCATCTCTGAAGAAACTCACCAGGCGCTGACCGAGCTGTCGCAAAACGCCGGCTACCCGATCACCGAGACCCTGAGCGGCAGCGGCGATCTGGCGCAGGTGCTGGTGGACGCCATCAAGAAATACGACATGGACCTGGTGCTGTGCGGCCACCACCAGGACTTCTGGAGCAAGCTGATGTCTTCCGCTCGCCAGCTGATCAATACCGTGCACATCGATATGCTGATCGTGCCGCTGCGCGACGAAGAAGACGAATAAAGTAAGCGCTTGCTAACTTAACTGCCCAACGCCCGCGCCCTGCGGGCGTTTTTCATGCCGCCACGCCGATTAATCGCTTGATAATCAACCGCCCTCCGATGATATAGTCGCTAAAGACACAACATCCTCCCCCGGGCATCACCTATACCCAAATCTATAAGAAATAGCGGGGGAAAATTTAATGCTAAAAGGAGTTATCCATGGAATATGCCGTATCGGTAGAGTCTTTCCTGTCCTCGTTACAGCGCCATAACCCCCACCAGCCGGAATATCTGCAGGCCGTGCGCGAAGTGTTCACCTCGCTGTGGCCATTTATCGAGCGCAACCCGCGCTATCGCGAACAGGCGCTGCTGGAGCGCCTGGTGGAGCCCGAGCGCATCATTCAGTTCCGCGTCAGCTGGGTGGACGATCGCGGCCAGGTGCAGGTCAATCGCGCCTTTCGCGTCCAGTTCAACTCGGCCATCGGCCCCTACAAGGGCGGCATGCGCTTCCACCCGTCGGTAAACCTGTCGATCCTGAAGTTCCTCGGCTTTGAGCAGACCTTCAAGAATGCGCTGACCACCCTGCCGATGGGCGGCGGCAAAGGCGGCTCCGATTTCGATCCGAAAGGCAAAAGTCAGGGCGAGATCATGCGTTTTTGCCAGGCGCTGATGACCGAGCTGTATCGCCACTTGGGCCCGGACACCGACGTGCCGGCCGGCGACATCGGCGTCGGCGGCCGTGAAGTCGGCTTTATGGCCGGCATGATGAAGAAACTGTCCAACAACACCGCCTGCGTGTTTACCGGCAAAGGGCTCTCCTTCGGCGGCAGCCTGATCCGCCCCGAGGCGACCGGCTACGGCCTGGTGTACTTTACCGACGCCATGCTGCAGCGCCACGGCCTGGGCTTTGAGGGGATGCGGGTGGCGGTGTCCGGCTCCGGCAACGTGGCGCAGTACACCATCGAGAAAGCGTTGGAGCTGGACGCGCGCGTGATCACCGTGTCGGATTCCGGCGGCACTCTGGTGGACGAAGACGGCTTCACCACCGAGAAGCTGGCGCACCTGGCGGAGATCAAAAACCAGCGCTACGGCCGGGTGGCGGACTACGCCCGCGAACGCGGCCTGACCTACCTGGCGGGCCAGCAGCCGTGGAGCGTGCCGGTGGATATCGCCCTGCCGTGCGCCACCCAGAACGAACTGGATCTCGAGGCGGCGCAGACGTTGATCCGCAACGGGGTGAAAGCGGTGGCGGAAGGCGCCAACATGCCGACCACCATCCAGGCCACCGACGCCTTCCTCGACGCCGGGGTGCTGTTCGCGCCCGGCAAGGCGGCCAACGCCGGCGGCGTGGCCACCTCGGGGCTGGAGATGGCGCAAAACGCCGCGCGCATCGGCTGGCGGGCGGAAAAAGTGGATGTACGTTTACAACATATCATGGCGGATATTCACCATGCCTGCGTGGAATACGGCGGCGAGGGCAAGCAAACCCACTATGTACACGGCGCGAATATCGCCGGTTTCGTCAAGGTCGCGGAGGCGATGCTGGCCCAGGGCGTGCTGTAATCGGGCGCAAAGGTGATCTTGTTCACACATCGATTAAATGCTTCAATGCCGGCGCCTTCGCCGGCATTTTTTTCCGCGTCCAAGCCATCAACATGATGCACATACGTTAATTAAAGGTTAATAAAAAGTTATTTATAGCCGTTTAATTGGTAGTAAATTTACCACCGCCAAATAATTAAACATTTATTTAACACTAAATACGCCAGTATTTTATTTAAATGTGCACAGATCACATTTAATTAACTTCGGCTACGCTCCCTCTTCCATTCCTTTGTAATCTGCAGCGGTGGAAAAACCGCCACCCCTACAGATAAAAAAAGGTACAGCTAATGAAATTTAACCTCGCATTATTAAATGCATGTGTGGTTTCTGCGTGCATGTTATCGACAACACCTGTGTTCGCCGCTGATAAATATGAGATTGCCGTGGTCGCCAAAGTGACTGGCATTCCGTGGTTCAACCGCATGGAAGTGGGCGTCAACGAAGCGGCGAAAAAACTCGACGTCAACGCTTACCAGACCGGCCCGTCTACGCCGGATCCGGCCGCGCAGGTCAAGGTGATTGAGGATCTGATCGCCAAGAACGTCAACGCCATCATCGTGGTGCCGAACGACGCCAAGGTGCTGGAGCCGGTGCTGAAAAAAGCGCGCGACAAAGGCATCGTGGTGCTGACCCATGAATCCCCGGACCAGCAGATCGGCCAGTGGGACATCGAAACCATCGACAGCGAGAAATACGCGCAGGCCAACGTCGATGAGCTGGCGAAAGACATGGGCGGCAAAGGCGGCTACGCGATCTACGTCGGCTCGCTGACTGTGCCGCTGCACAACGCCTGGGCCGATTCCGCCATCAAATACCAGAAAGAAAAATACCCGGACATGTTTGAAGTCACCTCGCGCTTGCCGGTGGCGGAAAGCATCGACAAATCCTACGCCACCACGCTGGATCTGATGAAAACCTATCCGCAAATGAAGGGCATCATCGGCTTCGGTTCGCTCGGCCCGATCGGCGCCGGCCAGGCGGTGGCCAAGAAACGCGCCAAGGACAAAATCGCGGTGGTGGGCATCGCCATGCCGGCGCAGGCCGCTCCTTACCTGATGCGCGGCGACATCAAGAAAGCGCTGCTGTGGGATCCGAAAGACGCCGGTTATGCGCTGGTGACGGTGGCCGACCAGCTGCTGCAGGGCAAAGAAGTGAATAAGGACCTGTCGATCGAGGGCCTCGGCAAAGCCGACGTCGATATGGAACACAAAGTGATTCGGTTTAATAAGATTTTGGAAGTGACCAAAGACAACGCCCAATCGCTCGGATTCTGATTTTTCGCGTAATTTCGCCACACCGGGAAAGTAGTTAAACCCTCGTAGGGGCGCAGCGTTGCTGCGCCCAGGGCTTCGGCCGCTACGCAAGCACAGGTTAACGTTATGACAGCCTCCCCCGCATTTATCACCCTGGAGAATATCAGCAAGCGATTCCCAGGCGTGCTGGCATTAGACCAGATCAACCTGACGCTGAATAAAGGCGAAGTGCACTGCCTGGCCGGACAAAACGGCTGCGGCAAAAGCACCATCATTAAAATCATCTCCGGCGTCTATCAGCCGGAAAAAGGCGCCAATATTTCGCTGGAAGGCAAACTCTTCCACGCCCTGACGCCGCAGCTGTCCGGTTATTACGGCATACAGGTGATCTACCAGGACCTGTCGCTGTTCCCTAACCTGACGGTAGCGGAAAACATCGCCATCCACCGTTACCTGCCCGGCGGCCACTTCTGGGTGCGCAAGCGGGTGATGCGCCAGACGGCGCTGGACGCCATGGCGCGGGTCGGCGTACACATCGATCCCGATAAAAAAGTGGAAAAACTGTCGATCGCCGATCGGCAGCTGGTGGCGATTTGCCGCGCCATCGCCGCCGAAGCGCGCTTGGTTATCATGGACGAACCGACCGCCTCGCTGACCCGCCAGGAAGTCGACGGCCTGCTGCGGGTGGTCAACGAGCTGAAAGCAGCCGGCATCTGCGTGGTGTTCGTCAGCCACAGATTGGATGAAGTGATGGAAGTCGCCGATCGCATCAGCGTGATGCGCGACGGCAAGCTGGTGGGCACCTGGCCGGCCAGCGAACTGGACAGCCATGAACTGGCGTTCCTGATGACCGGCCAACGCTTCCATTACAGCCCGCTGCCCCCGCTGCCGCCGGCCGAACAGGCGCCGCTGCTCGAGGTGCGCAACCTCAGCCGCGGCGAAAAATACCGCAACGTCAATCTGGCGCTGCGCGGCGGCGAGATCGTCTCTATCGTCGGCCTGCTCGGTGCCGGCCGCACCGAACTGTGCCTCAGCCTGTTCGGCATGACGCGGCCGGACAGCGGCGAAATCCGCATCGAGGGCCGGGCGGTGCAGCTGCACAACAACCGCGAAGCGGTGCGCCACGGCATCGGCTATGTGTCGGAGGATCGTCTGACGCAGGGATTGATCATGGAGCAATCGATCTACGACAACACCATCGTCACCGTCTTCGATCGGCTGCATACCTCGCTCGGGCTGCTGGATCACGCCAAGGCGACCGAGCTGGTTAACCGGCTGATCCGCGATTTGAACATCAAGGTGTCCGACAGCGCATTGCCGGTGAAAACCCTGTCCGGCGGCAACGCCCAGCGCATCGCCATCGCCAAATGGGTCGCGACCCAGCCGAAGATCCTGATCCTCGACTCGCCCACCGTCGGCGTCGACATCGCCAACAAAGAGGGGATCTATCAGATCGCCCGCGATCTGGCGCAGCTGGGCATGGCGGTGCTGATGATCTGCGACGAGATCCCGGAAGCCTATTACAACAGCCATCGGGTGATGGTGATGCGCAAAGGCGAGCTGATCGCCGAATTCGCGCCGCACCAGAGTACCGAACAACAGATCGCCGAGGTGGTGAATGGATAAGTCATTATTGGCCCGCCTGGCCGGGCGGCACGAGTTTTATCTCGGCCTGCTGGTGCTGCTGCTGGCGATCGGCCTGAGCGCCGGCACCGATGAGTTTCTGACGCTCGGCAACCTGACCGACGTCGCCACCAGCTACGCCATTCTCGGCATCCTGGCCTGCGGGCTGTTCGTGGTGCTGATCGCCGGCGGCATCGACATATCGTTCCCGGCGGTCACCGCCATCGCGCAGTATGTGATGGCCAGCTGGGTGATCCAGCACGGCGGCAGCTTCCCGCTGGCGTTCGCCCTGGCGATTGGCGTCGGCCTGCTGCTCGGGCTGGTGAACGGTTTCCTGGTGTACTGGCTGAAGGTGCCGGCGATCATCATCACCATCGCCACCCTTAACCTGTTCTACGGCCTGCTGGTGTACGCCACCAACGGCACCTGGCTGTACGGCTTCCCGGACTGGTTCATGAACGGCATCAACTGGTTCTCGTTCCAGGGCGCCGACGGTTACGACTACGGCCTGACGCTGCCGCTGCTGTGCCTGCTGGCGACCATCGTCGTCACCGGCGTGCTGATGAACCGCACCCGGCTGGGGCGCCAGATCTACGCCATGGGCGGCAACCGCGACGCGGCGTCGCGCCTGGGGTTGAACCTGCTGCGGCTGCACTTCTGCGTCTACGGCTATATGGGCATTCTGGCCGGCGTCGCGGCGGTGGTGCAGGCGCAGATCACCCAGTCGGTGGCGCCCAACTCGCTGCTCGGCTTCGAGCTGACGGTATTGGCGGCGGTGGTGCTGGGCGGCACCAGCATGAGCGGCGGCCGCGGATCGTTGACCGGCACCCTGCTCGGCGTGGTGCTGCTGGCCTTCCTGCAAAACGGGCTGACGCTGCTCAGCGTCTCGGCCTATTGGCACCAGGTATTCAGCGGCGCGATCATTTTGATCAGCATCAGCACCACCGCCTGGAACGAAAAACGCAAGCTGCTCAAGGAGATTTGACATGACGCAGTTAACTCGGTTGATCCCAAACGATCGGATCATTCGCCTGCAGGGCGCGATCATCATCGCGGTGGCGCTGCTGTTCGCCGGGCTGCTCGGATCGCGCTTCTTCAGCCTCGGCAACTTCCAGTCGATCGCCTCGCAGCTGCCGATCCTCGGCCTGCTGGCGCTCGGCATGGGCATCACCATGCTGACCGGCGGCATCAACCTGTCGATCATCGCCGGCGCCAACGCCTGTTCACTGGTGATGGCGGCGATCATCGTCAGCCATCCCGACCAGCCGCTGTTCCTGGCGCTGGCGCTGTTGGCCGGCCTGCTGGTGGCGGTGGCGATCGGCGCGCTCAACGGCGCGCTGGTAGCCTGGATAGGCGTCTCGCCCATCCTCGCCTCGCTCGGCACCATGACCCTGATCACCGGCCTGAATATTCTGCTGTCCAACGGCGCGGTGATCTCCGGCTTCCCGGCGGCGATTCAATTTCTCGGCAACGGCGCCGTGCTCGGCGTGCCGGTGGCGCTGATCCTGTTCCTGCTGGTGGCGGTGGGTCTGTGGCTGCTGCTGGAGCACACCACGCTGGGGCGCAGCCTGTACCTGATCGGCTCCAACGAGCAGGCCACCCGCTTCAGCGGCGTGAACACCGCGCGGGTGCAGATCGCGGTGTATATCCTGTCGGCGCTGCTCGGCTGGGGCGCCGCGCTGCTGATGATGGCCAAGTTCAACTCGGCCAAGGCCGGCTACGGCGAATCTTATCTGCTGGTGACCATTCTGGCCTCGGTGCTGGGCGGCATTAACCCGGACGGCGGCTTCGGCCGCATTCTGGGGCTGGTGCTGGCGCTGATCGTGCTGCAAATGTTGGAAAGCGGCCTCAATTTGCTGGGGGTCAGCAGCTACCTGACCATGGCTCTGTGGGGCGGCGTGCTGATCCTGTTTATCGCGTTACAGAATCGAAAAGCCTGAGGAGAAAATAATGGCGAGCTATTTTATTGGCGTAGATGTGGGCACCGGAAGCGCGCGCGCAGGCGTATTCGATCTCAATGGCCGCATGGTCGGCCAGGCCAGCCGGGCCATCGATCTGTACCGGCCGAAGGCGGATTTCGTCGAGCAGTCGTCGGATAACATCTGGCAGGCGGTGTGCAATGCGGTGCGCGACGCGGTCAACCAGGCCGACATCAACCCGATCCAGGTCAAAGGGCTGGGCTTCGACGCCACCTGTTCGCTGGTGGTGCTGGATAAAGAAGGCAAACCGCTGACCGTCAGCCCCTCCGGCCGCACCGAGCAGAACATCATCGTGTGGATGGATCACCGGGCGATCGCCCAGGCCGAGCGCATCAACGCCACCAAACACCGGGTGCTGGACTTCGTTGGCGGCATCATTTCGCCGGAGATGCAGACGCCGAAACTGCTGTGGCTGAAGCAACACATGCCCACCACCTGGGCCAACGCCGGTTACCTGTTCGATCTGCCGGACTTCCTCACCTGGCGCGCCACCCAGGACGCCACCCGCTCGCTGTGCTCGACGGTGTGCAAGTGGACCTATCTCGGCCACGAGCAGCGTTGGGACAAGAGCTACTTCCAGCAGATCGGGCTGGAAGACGTGCTTGAACACGACGCCGCCAAGATCGGCAGCGACGTTAAAATGATGGGCGAGCCGCTGGGCCACGGCCTGACTCAGCGCGCCGCCAGCGAGATGGGCCTGATCGCCGGCACGGCGGTGAGCGTATCGATCATCGACGCCCACGCCGGCACCCTCGGCACGCTGGGCGCCACCGGCGTCTCCGGCGAGGTGGCCGACTTCAACCGCCGCGTCGCGCTGATCGGCGGCACCTCCACCGGCCATATGGCGATGTCGCGCACCGCGCGCTTTATCGGCGGCGTCTGGGGGCCGTATTATTCGGCGATCCTGCCGGAATACTGGTTGAACGAAGGCGGCCAGTCCGCCACCGGCGCGCTGATCGACCACGTCATCCAGTCGCACCCGTGCTATCAGGATCTGCTGGCGCAGGCGAAAACTCAGGGCCAGACCATCTATGAGGTGCTGAACGCCATTCTGCGCCGCATGGCCGGCGAGCCGGAGAACATCGCCTTCCTGACGCAGGACATTCACATGCTGCCGTACTTCCACGGCAACCGCTCGCCGCGCGCCAACCCGACGCTGACCGGCATCCTGACCGGGCTGAAGCTGTCGCGCACGCCGGAGGACATGGCGCTGCACTACCTGGCCACCATTCAGGCCATCGCGCTCGGCACCCGCCACATCATCGAAACCATGAACCACAGCGGCTACAGCATCGACACCATCATGGCCAGCGGCGGCGGCACCAAGAACCCGATCTTCGTGCAGGAGCACGCCAACGCCACCGGTTGCGCCATGCTGCTGCCGGAGGAGAGCGAAGCGATGCTGCTGGGCGGCGCGATGATGGGCACCGTGGCGGCCGGCGTGTTCGACACCCTGCCGGAGGCGATGAGCGCCATGAGCCGCATCGGCAAGACGGTGACGCCGCAGACCAACCAGATAAAAAGCTACTACGATCGCAAATACCGGGTGTTCCACGAGCTGTACAACGACCACATGAAATACCGCCGGTTGATGCAGGAGGAGGCGTGATGCAGCAAGAGTGGCGGCAGGCCGTGCAGGGCTGGCAAACCTACAGCCAGGAGCTGGCGCAGCTGAGCGAGCGCCTCGACGCGCGCACCTGGCAACGGCTGCTGGCGCTGCTGGCCGACTGCCGCGGTAAAATCGCCGTCACCGGCGTCGGCACCTCGGGGATTGCGGCGCGCAAGATAGCCCATATGCTGGCCTGCGTGGAGCGGCCGGCGGTCTACCTCGACGCCACCGGCGCGGCGCACGGCGATCTGGGTTTTCTGCGCGCCGACGATCTGCTAATCCTGATCTCGCGCGGCGGCAATTCCGACGAGCTGACCCGCCTGCTGCCGACGCTGCAGGCCAAGGGGGTGACGCTGATCGCGGTGACGGAAAACCCGCATTCCGCCATCGCGCAGGCGGCGCAGCTGACGATCGCCACCGGGGTGCAAAAGGAGATAGATCCGCTGAACATGCTGGCCACCACCTCAATTGTGCTGGTGTTGGCGATCTTCGACGCCGCCTGCGCCTGCCTGATGACGCGCAGCGGTTACGATAAGGACACCTTGCTGGCGGTGCATCCGGGCGGCGGCGTGGGGAAAAGTTTGCGGGAGGAAAACTGAGGGCCCGACACCGCGGGCCCGGCAGACATTACAGCGGCATGTAGATGTCGAAACGGTGGCTTTTGGTCAGCGTGGCGGCGTGCGCCGGCACGTCGGCCAGCGGCGGCGCGTAGTCCGGGCGTTTCACCACCACGCGCTTGGTCGCCAAACGGCGCGCCGGTTCCAGCAGGCCGTCGGCGTCATCGTCGCTGCCCACCAGCGATTGGAACACCCGCATCTCTTTCTTCACCAGCGCGCTTTTCTGCTTGTGCGGGAACATCGGATCGAGATACACCACCTCGGGGCGCGGGCTGAGATCCGCCAGCGCCGTCAGGCTGGAGGCGTGCAGCAGCGTCAGGCGCTCGCGCAGCCACGGGCCGATTTCCGCATCCTGATAGCCGCGCTGCAGGCCGTCGTCCAGCAACGCCGCCACCACCGGATTGCGCTCCAGCATCCGCACCCGGCAGCCCAGCGCCGCCAGCACGAAGGCGTCGCGCCCCAGCCCAGCGGTGGCGTCCACCACGTCCGGCAGGTAGCTGCCCTTGATGCCGACCGCCTTGGCCACCGCCTCGCCGCGGCCGCCGCCGAAACGGCGCCGGTGCGCCATGGCGCCGGTGACGAAATCGACGTAGATCCCGCCGAGCTTCGGCTCGTCGCGCTTGCGCAGCTCCAGCCGCTGCGGGGTCAGTACCAGCGCCATCGGCGCGTCGTCGTCGGACGTCAGCCGCCAGCGCTGCGCCAAAACAGACAAGGCGCCTGGATCGGCGCCTGCTTCACACAATAAACACACGCTCACGTGTCGGGTTATCCTTTAATGCCGTAATGGCGCAGCATAGCATCCAGCTGCGGCTCGCGGCCACGGAAGCGTTTGAACAGCGCCATCGGCTCTTCCGAACCGCCGCGCGACAGGATGTTGTCGAGGAAGGATTTGCCGGTCTCGGCGTTGAAAATCCCCTCTTCTTCGAAGCGCGAGTAGGCGTCGGCCGACAGCACTTCCGCCCACAGGTAGCTGTAGTAACCCGCCGCGTAGCCGCCGGCGAAGATGTGGCTGAAGGCGTGCGGGAAGCGGCCCCAGCTTGGCGAAGGCACCACCGCCACCATTTTCTTCACTTCCGCCAGCGTCGGCAGGATCTGCGCGCCTTTCTCCGGGCTGTATTCGAAGTGCATGCGGAAATCGAACAGACCGAACTCCAGCTGGCGCAGAATGAACAGCGCTGCCTGGTAATTCTTGGCCGCCAGCAGCTTGTCGAGCATAGCCTTCGGCAGCGGCTCGCCGCTCTGGTAGTGGCCGGAGATAAACGCCAGCGCTTCCGGCTCCCAGCACCAGTTTTCCATAAACTGGCTCGGCAGCTCGACCGCATCCCACGGCACCCCGTTGATGCCGGAGACGCCGGCGGTATCGATCTGCGTCAGCATGTGGTGCAGACCGTGGCCGAACTCGTGGAACAGCGTAGTCACTTCGTTATGGGTGAACAACGCCGGCTGGTCGCCCAGCGGGCGGTTGAAGTTGCAGGTCAGGTAAGCGACCGGTTTTTGCAGCGTGCCGTCGGCCTTGCGCAGGCTGCCGACGCAGTCGTCCATCCAGGCGCCGCCGCGTTTGTTTTCGCGGGCGTACAGATCGAGGTAGAAGCTGCCGCGCAGCTCGCCGTCGGCGTCGAACAGATCGAAGAAGCGCACGTCCGGATGCCAGGTATCCACGTCTTTACGCTCTTTGGCGGTGATGCCGTAGATGCGTTTCACCACTTCGAACAGCCCTTCCACCACACGCTGTTCCGGGAAGTACGGGCGCAGCTGCTCGTCGCTGATGGAGAACAGGTGCTGCTTCTGTTTTTCGCCGTAATAGGTGATGTCCCAGGCGTCGAGCTCGTCCACGCCATAGTGCTGTTTGGCGAAGGCGCGCAGCTGCGCCAGCTCCTGCTCGGCCTGCGGGCGGGCGCGCTTGGCCAGATCGCTCAGGAAGCCAATCACCTGCTCCGGGCTTTCCGCCATCTTGGTCGCCAGCGACTTGTCGGCGTAGGTGTCAAAGCCCAGCAGCTGAGCCAGCTCATGGCGCAGCGCCAGCGTTTCCGCCATCACTTCGCTGTTATCCCATTTGCCGGCGTTCGGCCCCTGATCGGAGGCGCGGGTGGCGAAGGCGCGGTACATCTCTTCGCGCAGCGCGCGGTTGTCGGCGTAGGTCAGCACCGGCAGGTAGCTCGGCATGTCCAGCGTCAGCAGCCAGCCGTCCTGCTCTTTGGCCTGCGCCATCGCCTGGGCCTGCGCCAGGGCGCTTTCCGGCAGGCCGCTCAGCTCGGCTTCGTCGGTAATCAGTTTGCTCCAGCCCATGGTGGCGTCGAGCACGTTATTGCTGTAGGTAGAGCCCAGTTCGGACAGGCGCGCGACGATCTCGCCGTAGCGCTGCTGTTTGTCCGCCGACAGGCCGATGCCCGACAGCTCGAAATCGCGCAGCGCGTTGTCCACCGCCTTGCGCTGCGGCACGCTCAGCGTCTCGAACGCCGCGCCCTCTTTCAGGCTGCGGTAGGCCTGGTACAGCCCTTCGTGCTGGCCGACCCAGGTGCCGTACTCGGACAGCAGCGGCAGCGCCTGCTCATAGGCGGCGCGCAGCTCCGGGCTGTTTTTCACCGAGTTCAGGTGCCCGATCGGCGACCAGATGCGCGACAGGCGATCGTCCGACTCCGCCAACGGCTGACACAGATTGTCCCAGGTGAACGGCCCCGGCTGCGCGACCACGCGCTCTACCGCGGCGCGGCAGTCCGCCAGCGCGGATTGCACCGCAGGCACGATATCTTCAGGGCGGATCGCCGAGAACGGCGGCAGGGAAAACGGGGTCAGCAACGGATTTGTCATAGGGCAGTCCTGATTAGCGTTGGGGCCCGCCGCGAGGGCGAGCCTTAAAATGCGTATGAATCTCTAACATGGAGCCGGGCAACAGGAAAATCAATGCCCGGCGTTGATCGTTCGTGCCTTAAACGGCGCATTGGCGAATGCGGGCGGCCAGCGCCGCCAGCTGTTCGTCGTCGGCGCGCGCGGCGTCGTGGGAGGAAATGTAGCCTTCGTAACGCGTGAAAAACTTCGGCGAGGTCGATTCGATCGGCCGCCACTGCTCCAGCGACGCAGTGCCGTGCAGCGGGATCAGTTTGGCGTGCACATGGTCGACGCCGTAGCCCTCGAACACCATGCCGCAGCGGCCGACGTCGTCGAACGCGCGATCCAGCTGCTTTGCTACCCGCTTGGTCGCCAGCATCAGCGCGCTCAACACCTCGTCCGGCAGGTCAAACGCGTAGCTCGGGTGGTGCGCCTTGGGGATCACCACGCTGAAGCCGTCGGTGTTGGGAAAGATGGACAGGAACGCCAGATGGTCGTCGTCTTCCCAGATTTTATGGCACGGCGCCTTGCCCGCCACGATGTCGCAAAAAATGCAGCTCATCCTTTCTCCTTGTGATTCACAGCGTTTCAACCCGTTCGAATTCTTCGAATACCAGCCACATGTCCGGCGCAAAGCTCCCCTCGCGGGTAAAGAATGCCTGATGCCCCTCGCGCCAAAATGCCAGGCTTTTGTCGCCTTCGCCCTCTTTGGCCGCCATCTCGGCGGTCACCTGGTCGTAGCGCACCAGGCGCAGCGCCAGGGTTCTGATCACGCAGGCCGGTTCGCCGCGGCCATCAAGAACGATGCTGTAATCGCCGATCCTCGGGGTTTGTTCCCGACGATAGCTCGCATAGGAACTGCAGGTGGCGGTTTTATCCCCGCTCAACACCAACCCCAGCAGTTCGTCGGCTAACACGGGGCCGTCGCCGAACGCCCAGCGCGCCGCGTCGGGGTAATTCGCCAAAATCGCCTGTTTGCTCATCGTCCTGTCCCTTTCTGTGCGCGTCTGCAGTAACGGAGTCCGGTTTTTCCCGGCCAGACAGTTTATACTGTGCAGATTATAAGCCTTATTGCATTGAATGCTCCGTCTGCGAGCACAAGGAACCGCCACCCGTCATGTTAAGTTATCGCCACAGTTTCCACGCCGGCAACCACGCCGACGTGCTCAAACACACCGTTCAGAGCCTGATCATCGAGTCGCTGAAGGAAAAAGAGAAGCCGTTCCTGTATCTGGATACCCACTCGGGCGCGGGCCGTTATCAGCTCAGCGGCGAACACGCCGAGCGCACCGGCGAATACCTGGAAGGCATCGGCTTGCTGTGGCAACGCGACGATCTGCCCGAGGAGCTGGCGGCCTACATGAGCGTGGTGCACAACTTCAACCGTTCCGGCACGCTGCGCTACTATCCCGGTTCGCCGCTGATCGCCCGCCAGCTGCTGCGCCCGCAGGATAAAATTCACCTGACCGAGCTGCACCCGAGCGATTACCCGCTGCTGCGCAGCGAGTTCCAGAAAGACGAGCGCGCCAAAGTGCAGCGCGCCGACGGCTATCAGCAGCTGAAATCCCAGCTGCCGCCACCGTCGCGCCGCGGCCTGATCCTGATGGACCCGCCGTATGAAATGAAGACCGATTACCAGGACGTGGTCAAAGGCATTCAGGAAGGCTACAAGCGTTTCGCCACCGGCACCTACGCGCTGTGGTATCCGGTGGTGATGCGCCAGCAGATCAAACGCATGCTGCGCGATCTGGAAGCCACCGGCATTCGCCGCATCCTGCAGATCGAGCTGGCAGTGAAACCCGACAGCGATCAGCGCGGCATGACCGCCTCCGGCATGATCGTCATCAACCCGCCGTGGAAGCTGGAACAGCAGATGAAAAACGTGCTGCCGTGGCTGCACAAGGTGCTGGTGCCGTCGGGCATCGGCCACCATCTGGTCAACTGGGTGGTACCGGAATAATCCCCGGCAGGGCGCGCTTTGCCGCGCCCTGCGTCCGCCTATCGCAGCCATCGACGCAATCTTTGCGACAAACCCCGGTCAGGCGTTAAACTCTTACCCTCTTCAAATTCACAACTCATGGAAATCCCAGATGACGAAACATTACGATTATCTAGCAATTGGCGGCGGCAGCGGCGGTATCGCATCGATCAACCGGGCAGCCATGTACGGCCAAAAGTGTGCGCTGATTGAAGCCAAAGAGCTGGGCGGCACCTGTGTAAACGTGGGTTGTGTACCGAAAAAAGTCATGTGGCACGCGGCGCAGATCGCCGAGGCCATCCATCAGTACGGCCCGGACTACGGCTTCGACACCACCGTCAACGCCTTCGACTGGAAAAAGCTGGTCGCCAACCGCACCGCCTATATCGACCGCATCCACAACTCCTACGATAACGTGCTGGGCAAGAACAAGGTTGACGTGATCAAAGGGTTCGCGCGCTTCGTGGATGCGCACACCGTGGAAGTGAACGGCGAAATCATCACCGCCGATCACATCCTGATCGCCACCGGCGGCCGCCCGAGCCATCCGGCTATTCCGGGCGCGGAATACGGTATCGACTCCGACGGCTTCTTTGAGCTGGACGCCATGCCGAAACGCGTCGCCGTGGTGGGCGCCGGCTATATCGCCGTGGAGATCGCCGGCGTGCTGAACGCGCTGGGCGCGGAAACACACCTGTTCGTGCGCAAGCACGCGCCGCTGCGCACCTTCGATCCGATGATCGTCGACACCCTGGTGGAAGTGATGAACACCGAGGGGCCGAGCCTGCACACCGAATCGGTGCCGAAAGCGATCGTCAAGAACGCCGATGGCAGCCTGACGCTGCAGCTGGAAAACGGCAAGGCATTCACTGTCGACTGCCTGATTTGGGCCATCGGCCGCGAACCGGCGACCGACAACCTGAACCTCGGCGTGACCGGGGTGAAAACCAATGAGAAAGGCTACATCGACGTCGATAAGTTCCAGAACACCAACGTCAAAGGCATCTACGCGGTGGGCGACAACACCGGCGCGGTAGAGCTGACCCCGGTCGCCGTGGCCGCCGGCCGCCGCCTGTCCGAGCGCCTGTTCAACAACAAGCCGGACGAGCACCTGGACTACAGCAACATCGCCACCGTGGTGTTCAGCCACCCGCCGATCGGCACCGTCGGCCTGACCGAGCCGGAAGCCATCGAGAAATTCGGCGCGGACAACGTGAAGGTGTACAAGTCCTCCTTCACCGCCATGTACAGCGCCGTGACGCAGCACCGCCAGCCGTGCCGCATGAAGCTGGTGTGCGCGGGTAAAGAAGAGAAAATCGTCGGCCTGCACGGCATCGGCTTCGGCATGGACGAGATCCTGCAGGGCTTCGCGGTGGCGGTGAAGATGGGCGCCACCAAGAAGGACTTCGACAACACCGTGGCTATCCACCCGACTGCGGCGGAAGAGTTCGTCACCATGCGCTGAGGCGCAACTTCGCCGGGTTCCGGCGCGTAACAGGCCAGGCGCGAAAGCGTCTGGCTTTTTTATTTATCTCGCTCGCCTCACGGCGCCCGGCGGTAATGATCGCGCAGAAACACCGGCAAATCGTTCGCCGGTGAAGCAAAGGGCACCTGATAGAGCATATCGCCGACAAAACCGCGATGATAGGTCGCGTGGTTGACGACATGCAGCACGATTTCCTGCCGCGTCATCCGGCCTTCCCCCCCGCCGACGAACGCGAAATGCACCACCTGCGCCAGCGCCTCCGGCGACCAGCTGTCCACCTGTTCGATATACCAGCGATCCATCGCCTCCACCGCTCGCCGCAAGTCGTCAAGCGCCGGTGTCCGCTCGGTGTTGCGCGCCGTATAGCCGTGCTTGCGGCCTTGCAGATGGTGTCTGAAGATATCGTCCACCACGTACACGTGATTCAGAGTGTGCACCATATTGCCGAAACGGGTCGGGCGCGGCCGCAGCGCTTCGCCCTCCGGCAAGGCCGCCACGCAGTCAAAGGTCAAGGCATTCGCCCAGGCTTTGTAACGCACCAGCATTTTCAAGGTATCGATGGCCGTTGCAGACATACTGTTCACTCCTTATCGGATGAAAATCGAGATTCCGTTCAGCCGCACGCGGGTGCGGCGGCGCGTGCTACGCCGTGCCAATCCCATGCAGCCGACCTTCGACCTGAGTGCGCGTATTGCCGCCCACCCAAATCCGGCCGCTCTCGTCGCGGGTGACATGCACGCGCCCGTTGCGCCCACGACAGCGGCCCTGAGCGGCGATATAGCCGCCGCTGACCACGCCGCTTGCAAACAGCCACTGAGCCAGCGAGGCATTGAGGCTGCCGGTGACCGGATCTTCGACGATAGCGCCAAGGTGATCGCTCAAAAAAGCGCGAACTTCGAAGGCTGCGTCACCATCGGCATGTGGGCCGACGACGCCAATGTCCACTCTGCACGGCCAGCTTCTCGCCGGCGTCAGGGAAAGCACCCGTTCGGCGCTGGCCAGCCGGATCCCCAGCCACCCCGGACCGTTATCGATCCAGGCGGCATCGAGCGCCTCCTCAGGCGCGATCCCCAAAAACCGCAGCGCGTCGGCCAACGCCGCTTCTGAGGGCGCCCCGGAGCGAATCAACGGCGGCGCGGCAAAACACAGCCGTCCGGCCTCGCGGCGAATGCTCACCAAGCCCGCCCCGCACTCCTGGATGATCTCCGCCTCATTGCGCGGCATCCCCTCCGCAGTGAGCCAGGCATGACAACTGCCCAGCGTCGGGTGCCCGGCAAACGGCATTTCACGATCCAGCGTGAATATCCGCACCCGGTAATCCGCCTGGGGATGCGTCGGCGGCAGCAAAAAGGCCGTCTCCGACAGGTTGAACCAACGCGTCAAGCGCTGCATGTCCTCCGTCGACAACGCTCCGGCGCCCGTGATCACCGCCAACGGATTGCCGGCGAGCGGCCCGGCGCCAAAGACATCCACCATCTGCATGCCAAAAACCATCGCTTCTCTCCTCAGGTTAACGCCGGGCGTTCATGACCCCCGCGATATCAACAGCTCCAGGCCCGCCAAAGCGAACAGCAGCGCAAGCATTCCTTCAATCCAGCGCCTCACCCGGGTGTAAAACGCGATCATCGGCGCCGTTGAGAACAGCAGGGCATAACCCCCGAAAATCGTCACGCCGAGCAGCGCGCAGCCGCCGATAATCGCCGGTAAAACGTCTTCAGGCGCGCCTTGCCGCAATCCCAGCGACATGATCGCCATCCAGGACATGATGGCCTTGGGATTGCCGAGGTGCATCAGCACGCCCTGCCGATAAAGCGCCCGATAAGGCCGCGCATCGCGCCCTGCGGCCATGCCCGGCGTCGCGGCGGACGTCCGTAACGCCGACTTTCCGGCGCGCAGCGCCAGATACAGCATATACACGCCGCCAACGATTTTGATGGCCCACAGCGCCTGCGCATATGTGGCCAACACGGCGGAAAGGCCGGTCGCCGCCAACATCGCCCAGCACAGCGATCCGGTCATCACGCCGGCGGCCAGCACCAATGCGGGCCTGCGGCCTTCACGCATCGCCACGCCCATGATCGCCATGTTGCTGGGGCCGGGGCTGGCGGTAGCGAGGAGATAGGCGCCGTAAACCAACGCAAGCTGACTGACCATCATGGAAAAATCCCCTCTGTCGCCCCTGCGGGCGGACCGTTGCCGCAGTGGGTAAACGCCTGACACCAACATAATGTGTGTTACACTTTTCGCCTATTTAAATAGTGTCACGTGACACTATATTCTTTATATTCTTTCTCCGGAGTGCGACCATGCGGCTTCAATCCCCCTGGCAACCCCGCCTGGCCAACGTGGAAGCCACTACCGTCGAACGGCTGGTGCTGGCGTTGGCTGACGATATTATCGAGGGCAAGCTGCAAGGGGGCGATCGTTTGCCGGCTCACCGTCCCCTCGCCTGGCAATTGGCGATCGGTCTGGGCACGGTGACCAAAGCCTACGCCATCCTGGAACGACGCGGGCTGGTCCGCAGCGTGAAGGGGCGCGGGATGTTCGTGGCGATCCGCCGCGCCCGTGAAGAACGTGAAATCGATCTCTCGTCCAATGTGCCGCCGGCGATGCTGACTGACCGTTTGCTGGCGCGCACGCTGGCCGGCATCGCACGGAAAATGGATGCGGATCATCTGAACCTCTATTCCCCTCCGACCGGGCACTTGGAACATCGGCGTCTGTTGGCGCGCTGGCTGGAAAACGCCGGCGTCACGATCGATCCGTCGCATCTGGCGCTGACCAGCAATGCCCGTCAGGCGATTTCGCTGGCGTTTGACCTGGCCTGCGGGCCACGCGGCACGATACTGACCGAGAGGCTGACCTACCCCGGCGCGATCGCGCTGGCCCGACGTAAAGGCCATCGCCTGATCAGCGTGGAGATCGATGCGCAAGGCATGGTGCCGCAGGCGCTGGCGAGCGCACTCGAGCGTGTCTCCTCCGGCCATACCGCAGTCTATCTGACGCCGACGCTGCATAACCCGACGACCGCCACCATGAGCGCCGAGCGCAGGCAGGCTATCGTCGAGATATGCCGGCGGGCGAATGTCTGGATCATCGAGGATGGCGTCTACGCGCTGGGTCACTCTGCGGCGCCTGCGCTCGCGGCTTTAGCGCCCGAGCGGGTGTTCCATGTCAACGGTTTGTCGAAAACGCTCGGCCCCGGATTGCGGATCGGCATGCTCACGCTGCCGCCCGGTGCGCGCAAGGCCGCGGAGGAAGCTTTGCAGGAGATTCCCTTCGCCCCGTCGCCACTGTCTTGCGCGGTGGTAGAGGAGTGGCTGTCCAGCGGCGTGCTCGCCTCAGTGCCTCAGGCCCTGCGTCACGAGGCGCAACGCAGAGCGCAACTGGCCGCCTCTTTGCTCGGCACCCACCCATGCGTGCATCACCCCGACGCCTACCATGTCTGGCTGCCGATGCCGCGTGAGGCCGCCGAACGCCTGGCCGCCGCCGCCGCGTTGGCGGGCGTTAAAGTGACGCCACCGGCCGCGGTCATGGTCAATGGCGGCGAAAGTGAGTCGGGCATTCGCTTGTGCCTGGGCTCCCCCTCGCTCGCCATGCTGACGGAAGGCCTGACTCAGCTGGCGGGGCTGTTGGAAGATAGCCGGATGGCTGACGAATCGGGGGACGAGTGAGGCACATGACGCGATCGGGCCGACGGGTCTTTTTGTGCTCTTCACCATTCTCTTCGCACCCGCCCGCTTTTTCTGCCATTATTCTGCCTGATAAATTAGCGGGACTGATACAAACCTCCCCGCGCCTCTGGAGAACGCCGATGCTGTTCAAACTATGCAAAACCCTTGCGATGGCCTGCGTGGCCCTGATTATCGCCCAGAGCAGCGCGCTCAGCTTTACCCTGGAAGTGGCGGGCAAGATCGACAACGTGACCGATCCGGTCAAAAAAAGCTATCTGTTCACCGATAAACAGCTGTTGGCGATGCCGGTGCACAGCATCACGACCTCCACCTCCTGGACGCCGCAGAGGAAGTTTGAAGGGATTTCGGTGGCCGACATCCTGGAGCGCGTCGGCGCCAAGGGCGAGACGCTGACCTTCTACGCGCTGAACGATTATTACATCGACGTGCCGTTGTCCGACGTCAAGAAGTACAACATGATCCTGGCCTACAAGATGGACGGGGAGATGCTGAAGCTCAGAAACTTCGGCCCGCTGTTCCTGGTTTATCCGCGTGACGCCGCCGGGCCTGAGCTGAACTCGCCGTTGTACAACTCGCGCTTTATCTGGCAAGTCGACAGGATCGTGATCAAATGAAGCTGACGACCTTTAAGAACGGCAGCAGGCTGGCGATACCGGCCATCTTCGCCGCGCTGTTTCTGGTGGCTTCGACCGTCACGCTCTATTACTACAGCGCCACCCTGTCGAAGAAAGGGCTGTATGCCATCGCCGGCACGCAGGAGAACTACTCTTGGTCGATCGCCAAGTTCTCCATCAAGCTGGCGGAATTCGACACGTTCGTCGAGCAGCAGAGCCATGCGCCGCAGGTGGACAACGACAACCTGCGGCTGCGGTTCGAAATCCTCTATTCGCGCTTTTACGTGCTGGAAACCGTCTCCGAATCCACGCAACCGCTGTACGCCGAGCCGGGCTACCCGGAAGTGGTCAAGCAGATGCGCCTGCAGATGGATCGCATCGATAAACTGCTGGATAACCCGAAAATCGACTTCAATCAGGTTTTCGCGGCCATGAGGGCCATTAAGCCTTACGCCATCGAAATGGCCAACCTGACCGACCACGCCGAGGTGAAGCAGCGCACCGCCGCCTATGAGGACTACATCGAGAAACGGCACATCATTTTCTATGGGCTGGTGATTGTCATGTTCTCGGTGATCGCGCTGATCGCCATCACCCTGATCGTGTTCCGTCAGCAGCGGCTGACCATTCGCCAGCAGGCCAAGGCGATCGAGGCGGAGAAAGCGACCCGCACCAAAAATGCCTTCCTCGGCGCCATCGGCCACGAGCTGCGCACCTCATTGCAGAGCGTGATGTCGGCCATCGACGTGCTGGTGAATACCCGGGTATCGGCGGAGCATGCGGACACCTTCCAGCGGCTGGAGACCGCCGCGCAGCAGATCGAAAGCCAGATGAAAGATCTGACCGACTACGCGCACCTCGACAGCGGCATGATGGAGCTGCGCATCGTGCCGTTCGACGCGCAGAAGCTGATCGCGGAGACCGCCAACGAAATCGCTACTTTGACCCGCAAAGAGCAGGTCAAGCTAAGCTGTGAGGTGGAGTGCAGCCACCTGTTGGTGCATTCCGACCCGCTGCGCATCCGGCAGATTATCGTCAACCTGCTGACCAACGCCTACAAATACACCGAAAGCGGCAGCATTACGCTGCACAGCTGTCTACGCCGTCAACCCGGCGGCAGTTCGCTGATTATCGAAGTGACCGACACCGGCATCGGTATCGAAAAAGACCAGCTCGATCAGATCTTCAAACCCTTTACCCAGTTGGATCAGTCGCATACCAAGCAATATGCCGGCGTGGGGATGGGGTTGGCGATCGTGCACGGCCTGGTGACGCTGCTCGACGGCACCATCACGGTGTACAGCGAAATCAAGAAGGGCAGCACCTTTATCGTCAGTATTCCGGTGCAGATCAGTGAAGAAGAACGCGCCGACGAGCCCGCCGCCGCCAATACCTCTCTGCAGCAGAAACCGCAGCAGGTGCTGGTGGTGGATGACAACAAGTCGGTGGGTGACGCCTTTGCGGCGTTGCTGGATAAGCTGGGTTACCAGCACGAACTGTGCGACTCGCCGGAGCGCGCGCTGCAGAAACTGCTCAGACGCCCTTACGACGCGCTGTTGCTGGATCTGCAGATGCCGGGCATCGACGGCGCCGCCCTGGCCAGGCAGCTGCGCAATCGTCGCGGCCCCAACCGCCATGTGCCGATCATCGGCATCAGCGCCTACACGCCGGAGCAACTCACGGCGGATCAGCGTGCGCTGTTCGACAACTACCTGATGAAGCCGGTTCGGCTGGATGCGCTGTCGAACGCGCTGGCCGAGGTGTTCCCCGCTAAAGATTAAAACAGCGTTGCAGTGCGGCTTCGATCACATGGAGCCGCACCGGTTTTTCATAAGGGCCGAGCACATCGTACTCGCGCATCGCCTGAGCGATTTCCGATTCGCGTCGATCGGTGCCCAGCTCACCGGTCAGCACCAGTACCGGCGCGTCCGGGTTGTCGGAGGCGCGGATGGTGGCGATACAGCGATCCGCCGTTTCTTCACCGATCAGCCAGTCCACCACGTAACCGTCGAACAGGCTTTGCTGCAACGCCTGACAGAAGCTGTCGACGTCGTAAAACGCCACCGCGTTGAAACCGCAGCCGCCAAGATACTTGGCCAACTCATCGGCCGCCTGATGCGAATCGTCCAATACCGCAATGCTCAGACGCTCGTCGTCGCCATAGCCGGGCCGGATTTCGATCAGTTCGACGCTATAACGCGGCCCTGCCGGCGCCTCATCGGCGCGATAGATATGCCATTGCCCCTCGATGCGCAGCGCCACAAATTCCGCCGGCCGCCCGGCGGGAAGCTCGTCGCCGATGTGCCCGACGCAAGGCATCGCGACCCCTGCCACAAAAAAGATGGCATCGCGCGCCATGTTCGGTTCGGCCGCCTCGTGTTCGGCGCTCAAATCGGCGATCGCCGCCGGCGTTTCTCCGAGCGCGGCCGCGACGCTGTTGATCTGTTCCAGCGTCCAGGGGCTTTGCCCTTTCAATTTGCGGTGCGCATGTGAAAAACTCAGATCCAAGATGCGGCTGAGCTCTCGGGCATGCTGACGTTTTCCAATCCCGTAATGTAAAAACAGCTCTCTGACCCGATTGGCAATCGACTGTGAATCGAATTTTTGGTGATTGTTATCCATTTGTTCCTTCGATTTTTTTTACTGATTTATCAGTCGTTTTGATTATTTCTGCTGAAAAAGCCACATCTAAAACTAGCATCCCATGCAATTATGCGTTAAAAACGTTGCTTGACATACCATGTTGCATCGTCAAACATGGTATCAAAAGAGACATACAGCAATACACTATAAAAAAACAACACCAGCACGTTTTTTAATAATAACCATAGTAACACCAGGGAAAATTTGTTCCGTTGCCGCTACTGAGACGATGTCCACATCGCTCGGACTGCATAAGCAAAACGGGGCTTGAGCCTTTAGCGCTAATCTGTTTTACCCACTTTTGAGCCGGGATCCGTCAGGGTCCCGGTTTTTTATTGTCCTGACGCCGCGCCATCATACGTTCTCCCCCCACCGCCGCAAATAAAAACGGAGCCGGCATGCCGGCTCCGTTGTCGTTGTAATGACCGCTGAACGTCAGAAGCGCCAGGTGAAGCCGGCGTTGACGCTATTATCCTGATGGTGCTGCGACAGCAGCCCGCCGTAGCCCAGCGACAGCGAGGCGTTTTCGTTCACCGCCACTTCCGCCCCCGCCTTCAGCACCATGCCGTCACGCGATACCGGCACGCTGTCCACCACGAACGGCGCGTTGCCGCCGTTGAACCGCAGTCCGGTGCCACGCGCCAGCCCGCCGTACTGGTGTTGCCACCCCAGCTCGCTGCGCAGCGCCACCGTCGTGCCCGGGGTCACCTGCCACGCGGTGTCCGCGCGCAGCCCCAGCGTCGACACCGTCGCGTCGGTGTGCTGCTTGTCGCCGCGCAGCGCCGCCGCGCCGCCGCTTTCCGCGATGCCGTTGTTTTCGAAGTTCACGTACGCCAGGTTGACGAACGGCTCCAGGTTCAGCCACTCGCCCTGCACGCTGTAGCCCGCTTCCGCGAACAGCTGTTCGGTGCGCGCACTGTACTTCGCCGTGTCACGGTCCGCCTGCATCCCGTAGTTCACCGACCGTTTGGTGTCGATGCGGTGCCAGGTGTAGCCCGCCCCGCCACGCAGCGCCAGCGCCCCGAACTGCTTGTCGCCGTACGCCGCCAGGTGGTAGTTGTCGCTGTCCGCCTTCGACCCGTAGCCGCCGTGCAGCGAGGTGCGGGTGTAGCCGGTCGCTACCCCCAGCCGCCAGTCGGCCGCCGCCGCCGAGTCCAGCCCCACCAGTACCCCGTAGGTCGAGGCCTGATAACCCGTGGCGTTGGCGTCGCCCGACGCGTGGTCCCACGCCCCCAGCAGCTGCGCCCAGGCGCCGTCCTCGTCCGCCTTGATGGCCGACGAGCTCGCCAGCCCTTCCGCCTGACGCAGCCGCCCGTTCAGCGCCTCACGCAGGTAGCGGCTGTCGTTCACCAGCGCCGACGCGATATCCGCATGGATTTGCCCCGACAGCTGACGAAACGCCTGCCGCGCCTCGCCCGCCGTGCCGCTGTTGAGAACGCTTTCGTACACCGGGTTGCCCGCCGCCAGCGCATCCGCCGCCGCCGCCACCGCCCGCTCGTTCGGCGTCTGCGCCACGCTGGCGAAGCTTGTGCCGTTGCGCCCGACGCTCAGCGTCACTCCGGCCGGCTGGTAGCTCAGCCCGGTGCCGAGGAACAGGTAGTTCGGCGCCACCGAGTCAAACTGCCCGCTCACCCCCTGCTGCGCGCTCAGGATGGTGTACTGCTGGCCCAGCAGGCTGCGCACCTCGCTTTGCGTCAGCAGGTTGGCGCTGTTCTCCAGCGTCACCGCCACCTCGCCGCCGCCGATCGTCGCCGATCCGCTGCTCTGGATCCGATCGCTCTGGCCGTTCGGCCCCACTTCCACCGCGTAGCGCGAGCCCGGCTCGAAGCTGACGTTGCCCGCCACGTTCAAGGTGCCGATCGAGTTGCCCGGCGCCACGGTGCCGCCGCGGCGGGCGATCAGCGAACCGACCGTGCCGCTGCCGCCGACGATGCCGCCGCTCTGCACGCTGACGTCCGAGGTGACCGAGCCGTTGATCGCCAGCCGCCCCTGATTGACCAGCGTCGGGCCGGAATAGGTGTTGGCGCCGGTCATGACCAGCGTGCCCATCCCTTCCTTGGTCAGGCCGCCGTGGCCGGAGATGTTATTGGAGTAAACGTCCAACTCACAGCTGATATCGTCACACTTCCTGGCATGCAACGTACCGGCATCCACCTCGGCGCCCAGTCCCGGAATATTGACGACAAACTGGGTCGGGCCGTAGGCCACGCCCGTCGGATCCGGGATGCGGAACTCTGCGGGAATATCCTCGACGGTATAGAACATGCCCGGGCCGTTGATGGCCTTGCCCAGGTTGATCATCCCCCAGCCGTAGAGCGCGTCGATGCCCGGCGCGCCCATGTCGGTGGCGGTGGTTTTCAGCACGTCGGCAATCTGCGCCGAGTTCATGTACGGGAAGCGCTGCAGCAACACCGCCACTGCGCCGGTGACGTGCGGGGTCGCCATCGAGGTGCCGTTTTTATTGCCGTAGTCCGACACCAGATTGGCCGGATCGGAACCGTTGGCCACGGTGCTGTAGATTTTGCTGCCCGGCGACGAGACGCAGAAGCTGGCGGTATAGCCGCAGCGGGACGAGAAGCTGCTGATGGTGTAAGGCACGCTGTTGGCCGATGCCGCATCCTGCGCCACGCTGGCGACCGACAGCCAGTTCGGTGCGATGTCCGGCACGAAGTAGGCCAGCCCGCTGATCACATCCGGTTGGTTGTAATTGCCGTCGTTACCGGCGGCGAACAGCACCAGAATATTTTTGCGCGCCGCGTCGATGGCGCCCTGATAGCCTGCGCCGGCCAGGCTACCGAGCAGCGGCTTGACCTGATCGAATTGCTCCTGCGCATCCTTCAGCTCGAAGTGCAGCGCGTTAGGATCGCGGCCGCCGTCGGACAGGAAATCGGGAATGCTGACGCCCCAGCTGTTGTTGATCACCCGCACGCCGCTCTTGATCATCGCCTGCCAGCCGGCATTGGTGACGGCGCCGTCCAGGCCGAGGAATTCGCCGTACGCCGGGCCATCGTTGTCGTTATCGACGCTGATCACCTGCGAATCGAAGGCCACGCCGTGCATGCCGACGCCGTCGCGATTCGCCGCGCTGATCCCCGCAACATGCACCCCGTGATTGCTCAGCATGCCCTGCGAACCGCTGTAGAAGTGGAAGGTGCCGTCGAAGTAAAAGCGATCGCCGGCGTTAATTCCCGGCCGGTGCGGATCGGTATAGGCGCGGTAGCCCTCGGTGACGACGTTGATCAGTTTGCCGTCGCCGGCGAATTCGGGATGGCGGTTAACCGGAGTGTCGAAAATGCCCACCTTTTGCCCTTTGCCGGTGTAGCCGGCGGCGTAGGCCTCATCGGCGTGGATCGCCCCCAACCCCCAGTTGGCGTTGAATTCAGCGCTGCGCCAGCTGGCCGGATCGCCGGGTTGGCCATTCACCTCGTGCGGCGCCGCCTGCGCATACCCTGCCAGCGCCATGCAGCAGACCAGCGCGTTCAGCCGCCACGGCGAGCGACGAACGTTTCCTTTGCTATCAAAACCCATTGTTGTTGTCATTTCCTTACCTTTTGCTTGTTATTGGCCGACGCCCCAGGTGCGCCGGGTTCTCATTAGCAGGATGTGAAAAAGGAACCGCCCGCAGGCGGTTCCCGTACAAGGATTGAGTCGATGTTGCTTAGAAGCGCCAGGTGAAGCCGGCGTTGACGCTATTATCCTGATGGTGCTGCGACAGCAGCCCGCCGTAGCCCAGCGACAGCGAGGCGTTTTCGTTCACCGCCACTTCCGCCCCCGCCTTCAGCACCATGCCGTCACGCGACACCGGCACGCTGTCCACCACGAACGGCGCGTTGCCGCCGTTGAACCGCAGCCCGGTGCCACGCTCCAGCCCGCCGTACTGGTGTTGCCACCCCAGCTCACTGCGCAGCGCCACCGTCGTGCCCGGGGTCACCTGCCACGCGGTGTCCGCACGCAGCCCCAGCGTCGACACCGTCGCATCCGTGTGCTGCTTGTCGCCGCGCAGCGCCGCTGCGCCGCCGCTTTCCGCGATGCCGTTGTTTTCGAAGTTCACGTACGCCAGGTTGACGAACGGCTCCAGGTTCAGCCACTCGCCCTGCACGCTGTAGCCCGCTTCCGCGAACAGCTGTTCGGTGCGCGCACTGTACTTCGCCGTGTCACGGTCCGACTGCATCCCGTAGTTCACCGACCGTTTGGTGTCGATGCGGTGCCAGGTGTAGCCCGCCCCGCCACGCAGCGCCAGCGCCCCGAACTGCTTGTCGCCGTACGCCGCCAGGTGGTAGTTGTCGCTGTCCGCCTTCGACCCGTAGCCGCCGTGCAGCGAGGTGCGGGTGTAGCCGGTCGCTACCCCCAGCCGCCAGTCGGCCGCCGCCGCCGAGTCCAGCCCCACCAGTACCCCGTAGGTCGAGGCCTGATAACCCGTGGCGTTGGCGTCGCCCGACGCGTGGTCCCACGCCCCCAGCAGCTGCGCCCAGGCGCCGTCCTCGTCCGCCTTGATGGCCGACGAGCTCGCCAGCCCTTCCGCCTGACGCAGCCGCCCGTTCAGCGCCTCACGCAGGTAGCGGCTGTCGTTCACCAGCGCCGACGCGATATCCGCATGGATTTGCCCCGACAGCTGACGGAACGCCTGCCGCGCCTCGCCCGCCGTGCCGCTGTTGAGAACGCTTTCGTACACCGGGTTGCCCGCCGCCAGCGCATCCGCCGCCGCCGCCACCGCCCGCTCGTTCGGCGTCTGCGCCACGCTGGCGAAGCTCGTGCCGTTGCGCCCGACGCTCAGCGTCACCCCGGCCGGCTGGTAGCTCAGCCCGGTGCCGAGGAACAGGTAGTTCGGCGCCACCGCGTCAAACTGCCCGCTCACCCCCTGCTGCGCGCTCAGGATGGTGTACTGCTGGCCCAGCAGGCTGCGCACCTCGCTTTGCGTCAGCAGGTTGGCGCTGTTCTCCAGCGTCACCGCCACCTCGCCGCCGCCGATCGTCGCCGATCCGCTGCTCTGGATCCGATCGCTCTGGCCGTTCGGCCCCACTTCCACCGCGTAGCGCGAGCCCGGCTCGAAGCTGACGTTGCCCGCCACGTTCAAAGTGCCGATCGAGTTGCCCGGCGCCACGGTGCCGCCGCGGCGGGCGATCAGCGAACCGACGGTGCCGCTGCCGCCGACGATGCCGCCGCTCTGCACGCTGACGGCCGAGGTGACCGAGCCGTTGATCGCCAGCCGCCCCTGATTGACCAGCGTCGGGCCGGCATAGGTGTTGTTACCGGTCAGCACCAACGTGCCGATGCCCTGTTTGGTCAGGCCGCCGTGGCCGGAGATATCGTTGCTCCAGACGTCCAGCCCGCACAACACATCGCTGCAGACGCGCTCGGTCGGTTTGCCCTTGTCCAGCACCGCGCCGACGCCCGGCAGATCCACCACGAACTGGGTCGGGCCGTAGGCCACGCCCGCCGGATCCGGAATACGGAACTCCGCCGGAATATCCTCGGCGGTCACCAACATGCCTGGCCCGTTGATAGCCTTGCCCAGGTTGATCATCCCCCAGCCGTAGAGCGCGTCGATGCCCGGCGCGCCCATGTCGGTGGCGGTGGTTTTCAGCACTTCCGCCACCTGCGCGCCGCTCAGATACGGGAAACGCTCCATCAGCACCGCAACGCTGCCGGCCACGTGCGGCGCCGCCATCGAGGTGCCGCTGTATTTGGCGTAGCCGGTCGTCAGATTCTCCACGCTGGTGCCTTCAATCACCGAGCTGTATACCCGGGTGCCCGGCGCCGAAACGCAGAAGCTGGCGGTGTAGCCGCAGCGGGAAGAGAAGGTGCTGATGCTGTAGTCGCCGCTATTAGAGGGGTCCTGCAAGCTGGCGACCGACAGCCAGTTCGGTGCAATCTCCGGCACGAAATAGGCCAGGCCGGCCATGGCGTCCGGGTTGTTGAGGTTGTAATCGTTACCGGCAGCGAAGATGGTGACCACGCCGCTGCGCGCCGCGTCGATCGCGCCCTGATAGGCGCCGCCGGGCTTGGTGCCGAGGATCTGTTTGATCTGATCGAACTGCTTTTGCGCATCGTCGACGGTGAAATGAGGGTAAGCGGGATTCTTGCCCCCCTTGGCGAATTTATCGGTAATGCCGATACCCCAGCTGTTGTTGATGATGCGCGCGCCGCTGGCCACCAGCGCATCCCAACCGGCCTGGTACACCGCGCCGTCGTTGCCGAGGATGATGCCGTCCTCCGGGCCGGGATCGCCGTTTTCGGCGCTGATGATCTGCGCATTGAACGCCACGCCGTGCATGGCGCCGCCGTCGCGGCTGCCGGCGGCGATGCCGCCCACGTGGGTACCGTGCGAACCGAGCGTGCCATCGGAATCCACGCTCGGCGTACCGTCATAGCGGAAAGTGTCGCCTTTTTTCACCGGAATATAGGGATCGGTGTATTCGCGGATGCCTTCGGTAACCAGATTGATCACCTTATTCTCACCGGCAAACTCCGGGTGCTTGGCGTAGACCGGCTGATCGAAAATGCCAAGTTTGATGCCTTTTCCGGTATAACCGGCGGCGTAGGCCTGGTCGGCGTGGATCGCCCCCAGCCCCCATTCCGCGTTGAACTCACTGCTGCGCCAGCTGGCCGGATCGCCCGCTTTGCCGTTCTCTATATAGCTGGAGGCCTGCGCGCCGCCGATCGCCGTCAGGCAGATCAGCATCGCGCTCCATTGTGCGCGATGAACGCCGATTTCAGGCCAGCCGAAGGCCGCCCGAGCGGATTTAACTCCTCTAAGTTTCTTCTCCATCCCAGATACCGTCCGTTGTTGTTTGCAAATGTTTTATAAGATTTTTTGTGTAACAGTTTGGTAACACCAAATAAATAAAGCACAACAATCTCAAGTGCGCTTAATGTGTCACTCGGCAGTTCGGTGGGCGGAGAGAACGTTTCAGGGATGAATCAGACGGGGGACGATAAGGAAAGAGAATGATCTCGCTCAGCGCTGAGGCAGTATTTATTCGCAGAGGATAATTAAATTAATACAATGATAAATAATGACATTTAATTAAAAGGCAACCAAAGAAAGCGTCGCCTGAAAAGTGCTTAACAGGCGCTTTTTATCACTTTTAATTATAACTTTTGCCAATATTTACTCAGTGAATTATGCTGGTTTTTCACTCAGACAGCGGCAAAAATTGGATTATCCTGCTGATGTTTTTTTGCTGTTCATCGCATCCTCTTCCGCCTGACGCAGGATGGCTTTGGCCATCCATTGCGTGACATCCTGGATACCCTCAAGCTCCAGCCCCCAGATATCTTTCAGCACCAGGAACACCTCAGAACCGTAAATCAGCGAGAAAGCATGAATCACTCTCTGTAAAGAATCTGGCGGCAGTTTACCCTGCAACGGCTCTACCGCCAGCGCCAGCAGCCGCTTGCGGTTGCCGCGCACGAACTTTTCGCCCGGCGTGGCGTGCGCCCACTGCTGCAAAGAGAGCTGCAATGCAGCGCGCAGCGCCCCTTCGTGTCGCTCCATCTGAGGATAGGCCAACGTCAGCAACTGCTGGATGCGCTTCAGGGCATCATCGTCCTGCGGGCGCCACGCCAGAATAGGCCCCAGACTTTCCGCCACCACCGCAGTAATTAATGCGCTTTGGGTCGGGAAATAGCGGTAGGCGGTCGCGCGCGATACCTGCGCATGCGCCGCCAGATCGGTGATCGATGGAAACGCGCCCTCGCCATACAGCGTCATTGCGCTGGCCAGCAACAAACGATGTGTTTTCGCCCGGGCGGAGGTCAGAGAAAGGTCGGACGGGGTGGGAAAAGCATTTATCGGCACTTAAACCTCATACATCTGTACACGCTTGCGCGACAGGCGAGACGCCACTGCCGACAGGTTGACGACAAAGGGTTGGCCGCGCAAAAAGCTCAAAAATGAGACAGGAGTCCCATTTTGCACTGAGCTGCCCTTGCAAAAATGATACTGCCGTCTCATTATATAAATACATTAATCAATTTAATTTAAATGCCAACACCAGGGCACCCAAAAAAAAATAATATATTAATTTTTAAATAAAAATTAGAAACACCCCGGAAAAATCCATGAAAGATACTTCAAATTTTGTCTATATTGCTACCACAGCAGATACGAAAGGACAAGAGTTGGAGTATGTGCGGCGGCTGATTGCCAGCCTGAATTTACCCACGCGAACCGTCGATCTCTCCACCCGAAGCTTGCCGTTTGACTCCCCGGCCGATATCGGCCCAGAAGAGGTCGCTCGCCACCATCCGGCGGGCGCAGGCGCGGTCTTTCTAGCCAGCCGCGGCCAGGCAATCGCCGCCATGGCGACCGCTTTCGAACGTTTTATCCTGACGCGCCGCGATATCGCCGGCCTGCTTGGCCTGGGCGGCTCCGGCGGCACCGCCATCATCACGCCGGCAATGCAGCAGTTGCCGATTGGCCTGCCGAAATTGATGGTCTCGAGCATGGCGGCGGGAGACGTTTCCGCCTATGTCGGCGCCAGTGATATCAGCATGTTGTATTCGGTCACCGATCTCGCTGGCCTGAACCGTATCTCGCGCCGGGTGCTGGGCAATGCGGCGCGCCAGATAGCCGGTGCAGTCCGCTTCGCCGCCGTCGATCATCACGACGACAAGCCCGCAATCGGCCTGACGATGTTTGGCGTCACCACCCCCTGCATTCAGGCGCTGGTTGCCGACCTTGCACCGCAATGGGACTGCCTGACGTTTCACGCGACCGGCAGCGGTGGCAGAGCGCTGGAAAAACTGATCGATAGCCGGCAACTGCACGGCGCCATCGATTTGACCACCACCGAAGTGACCGATTACCTGTTTGGCGGTGTGCTACCCTGCAATGCAGATCGTTTCGGTGCTATCGCGCGTACCGGCATCCCGTGCATACTCTCCTGCGGCGCGATCGACATGATCAACTTCGGCGCGCTGAATACGGTGCCGGCTCGCTACGCGAACCGCCTGCGCCATCATCACAATCCGCAAGTGACGCTGGTACGCACCAGCCCGCGGGAAAATGCGCTAATCGGACATTGGATTGGCGAGAAAATCAACGCCTGCGCGGGCGAAGTGCGCTTCGTGATCCCGGCGGGCGGCGTGTCGGCGCTGGATGCCCCTGGGCAACCGTTCTGGGATCCCGCAGCGCTGGCCGCCTTTACGCAAACGCTGGAGGAGACGGTGCACGCCACCCATAAGCGCCGGTTAATAAAAACGCCTTACCATATTAACGATCCGCACTTTGCACAGGCCGTTGCCGAACAGTTCCGACATATTGCCGGTGGGGAATGATAATCACTCGCTGCCGGGCCTGCCGGTGATAACGCCGAAAAAAAAGCCAGACAAATAGTCTGGCCCTTTTTTATTTACCGCGAGCGTATATTACTGACCGGAGGACATCTGCTCCTTCATTTTATTCATATGGTCCATCATCTTTTGCTCACGTTTCTGATAATTCTCATTGTATTGTTTTTTCTGCTCAGGGGTCAGCAGGTTATACATTTTATTTTCCGCCTTGGCGCGTTCCAGCATGCGTTCGGATTGCGCTTTGCCGATCGCGTCAATTTGCGCCTTCGCCTTCGCTTCATCGAAGCTGTCGGAAGCGACCAGATTATGCAGCGCCTGGCGTTCCTCTTTCATGCCCGGACCGCGTTTCGAGTGCGACTCTTTCATGATATCGCGCATTTGCTGGCGCTGCTGCTCGGTCAGGTTCAGCCCGGCGAACGGGCCGCCTTTACCTTCACCCTTGTGATGCATCATTTTCATCGGCGCCGCATCCGCAGCCGGGGCCGCCGTCGTATCAGCGGCGAATGCCGCAGAAGCAGAACCCAGAGCCAGCGTGGAAGCAATAAATAAAGCCGTCAATTTACGCATAATCATTTCCTTAAAAATTTTTCTTCATCAGGAGCGCTGTACGTTAACAGGCTCATTCGTTCGTCGAAGATAATAATAGGCTGATAAAATTCAAGTAATGCGAGGGTGTGTAAACTTTTTAAAACCCGTCACGGGTTTATTCACCAATTATGAGAAAACTATGAAGAAGGCGTTTATTTGATGGAAATTTTAATTTCCCGGCAAAAATCTCCCCGACAGGGTTATTTTTCAGCCGCCCTCTCACCGCTATAATTTACTCGCCCACAAGACAACCTTGCATCAACCGTTTTTCGTTAGCGGGGAGGCCGGTACAAACTTCGCACGACCCGATGTTCTCCTCCTACACTTTAAGGCAACCGGTCGCCGGGCGGCGCGTACACCGCAAAACTAATCATTGCTTATAGAATAGTTTCCATTACCCGCCCCGCCTGTGAAAACCTGTTATATGATGCACAGACGCGCACGGCGACCACTTTCGGGCCCACAGGCCGCCAGCGGTTCTTCGTGCTGACCGGCCGCCCGTGCTCTTTTGAGGAATCATCATGTCCGCAGACCAAGGCCCTGAGCTTCTTAACGCCCACTTCGGCACCCAGAGCCCCCACTGGCGGCTGGCGTTTGACAGCAATGCCCTGGAGCTGTCCGCCGTTAAGGGCAAAGCCCACGTCGCGGTGGCGCTGAGCGCCATGGACGCGGCGAAAATTCGCCGTTTGACCGGCGTGACCGCCAGCCTTGAACTCACCATCACGCTGGCCGGCGAACCGCTGCATCTGCATCTGGTCGGGCGCCGCGTCAATAACCTCGAATGGGCGGGCACCGCGTCCGCGTTCAGCGATACCCAATCCGTGGCGCGCGATCTGGTGCATGGGCTCTCCTTCGCCGAGCAGGTGGTGTCCGAAGCCAACTCGGTGATCGTGATCGTCGACCAGCACGGCCGCATCCAGCGCTTCAATCGGCTGAGCGAGGAGTACACCGGGCTGCACGAACACGAGGTGATCGGCAAGAACGTTTTCCAGCTGTTTATGAGCCCGGAAGAAGCCGCCGCCTCGCGGCGCAACATCGCCGGCTTCTTCCGCAACGGCTCTTCGTATGAGGTGGAACGCTGGGTAAAGACGGTCAAGGGCGAGCGGCTGTTCCTGTTTCGCAATAAGTTCGTGCACAGCGGCAGCGGCAAAAACGAGGTGTTTCTGATCTGCTCAGGAACCGACATCACCGAAGAGCGTCGCGCGCAGGAACGGCTGCGGGTGCTGGCCAACACCGATATCATCACCGGCCTGCCGAACCGTAACGCCATCCAGGACAAGATCAACCACGCCATCGCCACGCGCGGCGAAGAGAGTTTCGGCCTGGTGTACCTCGATCTCGACAACTTCAAAAAGGTCAACGACGCCTACGGCCATATGTTCGGCGATCGGCTGCTGGTTGAGGTCTCGCTGGCGATCCTCGGCTGCCTGAGCCCGGATCAGGTGCTCGCCCGCCTCGGCGGCGACGAATTTTTGGTGCTGGCGCCTCAGACCGATCGCGAACGTTTGCAAACGCTGGCGCAGCGCATCATCGATCGGCTGAAGACCCCTTTTCGCATCGGCCTGATCGAAGTGTATACCGGCTGTTCGATCGGCATCGCGCTGTGCCCGGAGCACGGCAACGATCTCGACAGCCTGATCCGCAGCGCCGATACCGCCATGTACGTCGCCAAGGAGCACGGCAAACGCACCTATACCGTCTTCTCGCCGGAGATGAACAAGCGCGTCGCCGAATACATGTGGCTGGACACCAACCTGCGTAAAGGGTTGGAGCAAAATCAGCTGGTATTGTATTACCAGCCTAAAATCGACGCGCGCAGCGGTGAAGTGCACAGCGTGGAAGCGCTGGTGCGCTGGGATTCGCCGGAGCGCGGCCTGATCCCGCCGCTGCAGTTCATCTCCTACGCCGAGGAGTCCGGCCTGATCGGCCCGCTGGGCCAATGGGTGTTGCAGACCGCCGCCTGCCAGGCGGCGCAGTGGCGAGAGCGGGGATTGAATCTGCGGGTGGCGGTCAATCTCTCCGCCCGGCAGCTGGCCGACGACGGCATCGTCAACGATCTGCTCGGGGTGCTGCGCCGTCACCGCATGGCCCCTTGTCTGCTGGACTTCGAGTTGACTGAAAGCAGCCTGATTGAAGACGAAAACCGCGCGCGCGTGCTGATCACCCGGCTACGCGAGCTGGGCGCGCAGGTGCATCTCGACGACTTCGGCACCGGCTATTCGTCGCTGGCGCAGCTGGCGCGCATTCCGCTGGACGCCATCAAGCTGGATAAAAGCTTCGTGCGCGGGGTGAATTTCAACCCGGTTTCGCAATCGCTGGTGCGCGCGATCGTCGCGGCGGCGGAGGCGCTGGCCTTCCGCGTGATCGCCGAAGGGGTGGAGACCGAGAGCGAAAATCAGTTCCTCGACGAGGTCGGCGTGGACGAAAAGCAGGGCTTTCTGTTTGCGCGGCCAATGCTCCCGGAACAGCTGGAGCATTGGCTGCAGTCCTATCGCCCGCGCTCACCTTCCGCGTGAGGCGGGCGCGTTAACGTTAGCCGGCACGACGCAGGTTCAGGGTGTGGCGATCCTGCAACATCACCAGCCGCTCGATGTAGGCGCGATCTTTTTCCTCAATGGTGAAGGCCGAGTGCACCCAATCCTCGGTAATGTCCATCAGCTCGGAACGCGTCAGCTGCAGCACGCGCTGACGCGCCCGCAACATGGCGCGCATGCCGTTGAGCTTCGGCCGGATGGTATCGATGAAAGTGCGCGTCGCCATGTAGGCGTCGCCGGGCTGGAACAGCTGATCCACCAGCCCACGGCTCTCGAACCACTCTGCGGTGTGCGACTCGCCGCCCCAAATCAGTTCTTCGGCCAAGCGCATGCCCGCCTTGCGCGCCACCAGCGAGTAACCGCCCATGCCGGGAAACAGGTTGAACGCAATCTCCGGGAACCCCATGCGCGCATTGTTCTGCGCCAACACGAAATGGTGCGCCAGCGCCGCTTCAAAGCCGCCGCCCAGCGCGCTGCCTTCGACCATCGCAATGCTGACCGCGCCGGTATCGAAACCGCGCGCCGCCGCATGCACGCAGTCGATGCAGGCACGCGCGTAGGCCATCATCGCCTCGCGTTTGCGGTTCTTGATGGCTTCGGCGAAGAACTGCAGATCGCCGCCGACGTTAAACATGTTCGGCACCAGCGAGCCGGTGACCCAGAAATCGAACCGCAGCGAAGACTCTTTCGCCGCCTGCGCCAGCGTCATGATGTCTTCGATCAGCGCCTGATTAAAGCAAGGACGCGGCGCAGCGCGCAGCAGCATCCACATGATATGCCTCTCCTCTTCATAGTAGGCGGAAAGCTGCGACAGATTGCCCGCTTCGGTAAACGGACGGCAGGTGGGGTGATTAAGCAATTTCATAAGACCTTCCAGTTTTTCTGTTGATGACGGGTGAGACCGTTCCAGCCCCTACGGCTGCAGCGGAACGGGCGCTCGGCAACGCGTGGCGCCACATCATGAGTAAACGCTTTCTCGCCGACGAAACAGATAAAAATTGGAGGTAGGGAAGTGAAAAAAACCGAGGCGCGGCGGGGTTTTCATAGGAATTTTACCTATCGACCGCCTCCTGGCATTTCATGCCGGGCGCTAACGCGTTAAGCTCGGAAAATGACCGTTTGCCGCCCCGGCGCTCAAAACGCCGCGGGGCTTTGGCTATAATCAACGCGGATACATGCCGTTTAACGTTAAGGAAATCGTGAAGTAATGCCTACAGGACCAGACCAGGAACGCCGCCAGCCCGCACAAGACACGCCGCCGAAGCCGCTTATCGCCATCAAGACCGGCCATGAAACGCTCGACCGCCGCATCAGCGGTTTTTCACGTCTGATTGAACGCATCAAAGCCTGGCCGAGCGTTGCGCACCTGCTGCGCGCCGCCGAACGCTTTAACGATCGGCTGGGCAGCCAGTTCGGCGCCGCCATCACCTATTTTTCATTCCTCTCGCTGATCCCGATCCTGATGGTGTCGTTCGCCGCCGCCGGTTTCGTGCTGGCTTCCAATCCGGATCTGCTGGCCCGTTTGATCAACCGGATCGTCGGCAGCATCAGCGATCCGACGCTGGCCAGCACGCTGAAGAACACCGTCAACACCGCCATTCAGCAGCGCACCACCGTGGGATTGACCGGCCTGGCGCTGGCGCTCTATTCCGGCATCAGTTGGATGGGCAACCTGCGCGAAGCGATCCGCGCGCAATCGCGTGACGTCTGGGAGCGCAATCCGCAGGATCAGGAGAAAATCTATTTCAAGTACACCCGCGACTTCATCTCGCTGACCGGCCTGGTGGTCGCACTGATTATCACGCTGTCGCTGACCTCGGTCGCCGGCTCGGCGCAGGCGGCGATCGTCAACGCGCTGGGGCTGGACGGCATCGAATGGCTGCGGCCGGCGCTGACGACGATCGCGCTGTCGATCTCGATTTTCGCCAACTATCTGCTGTTCCTATGGATTTTCTGGATGCTGCCGCGCCACAAACCGAAGAAAAAAGCGCTGCTGCGCGGCACCTTGCTTGCGGCTATCGGCTTTGAGGTGATCAAGTTCGTGATGACGATGACGCTGCCGCAGGTGGCGAAATCGCCTTCCGGCGCGGCCTTCGGCTCGGTGATCGGGCTGATGGCGTTCTTCTACTTCTTCGCCCGCCTGACGCTGTTTTGCGCCGCCTGGATCGCAACGGCCGACTACAAAGGCGACAAAGCCTTGTCGGAACGCGAGCCGCCGGCACGCTGAAGCCATGCAATCGTGCCGGTGTTATCGCACGCGCCGGCACTTTCCTCTGGTTAATAAGCAGAAAACCAGTCAATCCCTCTAAATCATGCGGCATGGCATTCGAAAAACCAGCATAACAAACTACCCAGTCACTTTTCTTTCCCGTTTTTACAGCCATTCACACTGTATGAACCCCATTTCTCAACGTTTAACGCTACAGAAAAGAAACCAGGTAAAACATTAGTCTTTTTAACCGGTTAGCGGCGGCGCTGCCCAGAGTTCCAGCGTTGAAAAGGCGGAATGCTGTCACTAAGATGGATTTTTACCCCCTCCAACAATAAGAAATAGATATGCAAGCCACCATCGCACCCCCACTCGACGCCGACGACGCGTCTACACCGGTGAATTCCCGCGGGAAAGTCATCGTCGCCTCGCTGGTCGGCACCGCCATCGAGTTCTTCGACTTTTACATCTACGCCACCGCCGCGGTGATCGTGTTCCCGCACATCTTCTTCCCGCAGGGCGACCCGACCACCGCGACGCTGCAGTCGCTGGCCACCTTCGCCGTCGCCTTTGTCGCGCGCCCTATCGGCTCTGCGCTGTTCGGCCACTTCGGCGATCGCGTGGGGCGCAAGGTGACGCTGGTCGCCTCGCTGCTGACCATGGGGATTTCCACCGTGCTGATCGGCCTGCTGCCGAGCTATGAAACCATCGGCATCTTCGCCCCTATCCTGCTGGCGCTGGCGCGCTTTGGCCAGGGGCTGGGGCTGGGCGGCGAATGGGGCGGCGCCGCCTTGCTGGCGACGGAGAACGCGCCGGCCAAAAAACGTGCGCTGTACGGCTCCTTCCCCCAGTTGGGCGCCCCGATCGGCTTCTTCTTCGCCAACGGCACCTTCCTGCTGCTCTCGTGGCTGCTGAGCGACCAGCAATTTATGGAATGGGGCTGGCGCGTGCCGTTCATCCTCTCCGCCGCATTGGTGCTGATTGGCCTGTACGTCCGGGTGTCATTGCATGAAACGCCGGTGTTCGCCAAAGCGGCCAAGGCCGGCAAACAGGTGAAAGTGCCGCTCGGCACGCTGCTGAGCAAGCATCTGAAAGCCACCATCCTCGGCACCTTCATCATGCTGGCGACCTACACGCTGTTTTATCTGATGACGGTCTATTCGATGACCTACGGCACTGCGCCGCAGCCGCTGGGGCTCGGTTACTCCCGCAACAGCTTCCTGTGGATGCTGATGGTGGCGGTGATCGGTTTCGGCGTGATGGTGCCCATCGCCGGCCTGCTGGCGGACGCTTTCGGCCGTCGCAAGACCATGATCGCCATTACCCTGCTGATGATCGGCTTCGCGTTCCTGTTCCCGACCCTGCTGGGTTCCGGCAACCAGGCGCTGGTGATGGGCTTCCTGCTGTGCGGCCTGAGCATCATGGGGCTGACCTTTGGCCCGATGGGCGCGCTGCTGCCGGAGCTGTTCCCCACCGAAGTGCGCTATACCGGCGCATCGTTCTCTTACAACGTCGCGTCGATTCTCGGCGCGTCCGTGGCGCCTTACATCGCCACCTGGCTGGCGGCCCACTACGGGCTGTTTTACGTCGGCATGTACCTGGCGGCGATGGCCGGGCTGACGCTGCTGGCCCTCCTGCTGATGAAAGAAACCCGCCACCAGTCGCTGTGATCCTCTGCGGCCCCCTCACTGCGGGGGGCCGCACGCGTTGTTCGTTTCCTGTCATAAAACCGGGCTATGCTGGATGTTTATCTCGGTAACAGGATCGGCCGATGTCTCTGCGTCGTGGGGTATTTGTCTGCGTGGCGCTGCTGGCGGCTCTCGCCATCGCGCTCTATTACGGGTTGAAACCCGACCATCCCGATGCGCTGTGGCGCATCGTCAGCCAGCAATGTCTGCCCAATCAGCAGGCGCATGACAACCCGGCGCCCTGCGCGCAGGTGGATGTGCAGGCCGGTTTCGTGGTGTTTAAAGATCGCAACGGGCCGCTGCAATACCTGCTGATGCCCAGCGCCAAAATCACCGGTATCGAAAGCCCGGCGGTGCTGGACGCCGCCACGCCGAATTTCTTCGCCCAGGCCTGGCGCGCGCGCCACGTGATGGCGGAACGCTATGGCAAACCGATCGACGACGGCGATATTTCATTGGCGATCAATTCGGAATATGGCCGCACGCAAAACCAGCTGCACATTCATATCTCCTGCCTGCTGCCGGCGGTAAAACAGCGGCTGGCGCAGATCGGCCCCCATTTCATCGAGCAATGGCAACCGCTGCCCGGCGGCCTGTTGGGGCATGACTATCTGGGGCGGCGGGTAACCCCTGCCGAGCTGGAGCAACAGGGCGCCTTCCGCCTACTGGCCTCCGGCCTGCCGCGCGCCGACGGGCGCATGGGCAGCTTCGGCCTGGCGATGACCGCGCTGCCGGACGGGGATTTCCTGCTGCTGGCAACCGAGCGCAGCCTGCTGCCGTTCACCCTGGCCTCGGCGGAAGAGATCCAGGATCACGACTGCCGGCTGCTCACGCCGCCGCCGCGCGCCTGATTATTTTTTGCCTTTCATCTCCCGCAGGATCTGCCCGCACTGGTTCTCCTCGCCGCCTTCACTGGGCGAGACCAGCGCCAGCAGCGCCGCCGCCGGCGTCAGCACCGCCCCCAACGCCACCGCCGCCGCGCCGCGCGCGATCAGCGGCCCGGCTTTGACCCCAGCGTCCGGATGCTTGAAGGTGCCTTTCACGTACAGCGGCGATCGCAGGGTCAGCACGCGCATGCCCTTGCTTTCCGGATCGATGGATAAATCCAGCCGCTCTGTGGCGAGGTTAGTGTTACCGGTGATGTTGATCACCGCGTTTTCGGTGTCGAACACGAACAGTCGCGGCGCGGCGACGCCGCTGCGGATGCCGACGTCCGCCGCCGCGCAGTTGATGCCCACCACGTCGTCACCGAACAGCTGCGCCACCAGATAGTTACCAACGTTCAGACCGAGGATCTCCATCAGGCTACGGCTGATCACCCCGTTATTGATCAGCAGGCGCAGATCGCCGTTGCTGGTCGCCAGCAGCTCGGCCACCGAATTGCCGCTGCCCGTCAGCCTGGCGTCGCCGTTCATCTGCCCGAGGCTGCGCTTCATCGCCTCCACGTTCGGCAACAGCTGTTTAAGCTGAAGTTTGCGTGCATGCATATCCACCTGCCCGCGCATCGGCTTTTTGCCGCCGTCGAGGCGCACGACGGCGTTCAGGCTGCCGCCCGCCATGCCGAAGCGCAGCGGATCCAGGCGCAGTTCGCCATTGTTCAGCTTCAGGTGCGTGGCCAGATCGCTCAGCGGCAAATCGCTGCCGCGTTCAATGCGCGCGGCGGCAAACTTCACGTCCGCATCCATCTTGCTCCAGCTTTGCGTATCGAACTGTTCGACCGGCAGCACCTTATCCGCCGGCTGACGGCTTTTCTCGCCGCGCCCGGCTTTGGCGGCGTTGGAGTCGGCGCCGATCAGCGGCGCCAGATCCGCCAACCTCAGCTGCCGGGAGTTCACTGCGCCGCTCAGCGTGGGCCGCGGTTTACCGGCAACGTACTTCAAACTGCCGTGAATGTCGCTGTCGCCGATTTTTCCGTCGAATTTCTGGTACTCAAACACCGCGCCGCCCGGCTGATGCAGACGGGCGGTCAGATGGCCATCGGTCGCATACGGCGGGGTATTCGGCAACAACACGCCGGTCAGGCCATAGAGGTTGCTCAGGCTTTCACCGGAAAATTTCAGCTGTACATCCAGGCCGCCGAGGTTCAGCGGATCGGACAAGGTGCCCGCGACCACCACCCGGGTGCTGCCGGAGCGCACATCGGCCTGCAGCGGGAACGGCAAATCGGCGCTCTGCAGCGACAGCATGCCGCCAATCTTGCCGCTGCCGCTCAACGGTTCGCCGTTATATTTGCCCTTCACCTGCCAGCCGAAAACGTAATCGGGGGTCGCGGTCTTGTCGCCGCCCTGTTTGCCGGTCACTTCACTGAACGGCAACGGCTTGCCGAGCGGATCGACGACGGCGCGGAAATCCGCCTTCAGCGTGGCGTCTTTAAAGGCGATCTGCCCCTTGTCGAATACGATGTCGTGAACGGTGAACGACCAGTCGGAAGGCGGCTGCTTGGGATCCTGGCCGGCGGCCAGGTCAAACGTCCAGTTGTTGTCGCCGTTGGCCAGACGTTGCAACGAAGCATTCGGCTGCTTCAGCCAGATGCGCGGGATCAGCAGCTCTTTACCCAGCAGCGCCAGCGGCGCAATGCTGGCGTCGACGCGCTGCAGCGTCACCATGCTGTCGCCGGGCATGTTTTTCGGGTTACCCAGCCACACGTCTTCGGCGTGAATATGCGGCCAGGGCACCCAGGCGCGCCAGCCGCCCTCATCCGGATTGCGCGACCAGTCGACGCCCAGATCGCCGCGAATGGCGAACGGTCGCCGCAGTTCGGCCGACACTTTGTCGTTGATGGTGGGCTTGAGTCGATTCCAGTCGAAGGTAGCAATGAAGATCGCCAGCGCGACGATCAGCAGCAGCACAATGCCGCCCAGCCAGCTGAAAACCTTTCCTGTTCTTGTCATAGCGGCTCCCTCAGCGCATAAATCGGGCTGCCGAATGAAAGGAAAAGGAGTTAGCAGCCCCGTTTAAGCCTAGCTGAGGATAGGCCGGAGTTCACGCCGGCGTGCCGGGCGCGGCGAACAGCGTCGGCACGCTGTGCAGAGTTTCAAAGCACGCCGGGCGGGAAAGGTAGTAGCCCTGGGCAGCCAACGCGCCGGAACGCTGCACCAGCCGCCACTCTTGTTCGGTTTCCACACCCTCGACGATCACCCCGTCGCTGTGCTGGTTCATCATCTTGATCAGGGTGCCGAGCAGCTGGACGCCCTCTTCCGACTGTTTGAGCAAGGTAAACAATTCGCGCGCCACCTTGATGTATTGATAACGCCAGGCGCCGACGGCGGAGAAGTTGGCCAGCCCGCTGCCGAAATCGTCCAGCCACAGCCGCTCGCCGCCGACGATCTGCTGCAGCGGGCGGTTTGACGCCGTTTCGGCGTGCTCCACCAGCTCGAAGCGCAGATAGGGCATCTCGGCGATCTGCCGTTGCAACGCGCTATGGCGCTGCAACGCTTGCAGCGCGATGCCGTCGATATTGACCGACACCATCACCGCGTGACGAATGAACAACGCCTGCCAGCGCTGCAACAGCGCCAGCTGTTCCTGGATCACCTGCAAACGCTGGGCGACGCCGAGCGAGGAAAAATAATGCTCCGGGGATTGCCGCTTGTCCGGCTCATTCGGGTGATACACCGCCGTCAGCAGTTCCACCGCCAGCAGCGCGCCGCTGGTGCGATAAATCGGCTGGAAGGTATACAAGCGCCGGCATTGCCGCCAGTAGCGCCGCGATTTGGCGCAGGCATAAAGGGCAAAACAAGGCGCCAGCAGACCAGAGATCAGATTGGTTATCATCGGTACTATCGCCGTGGCGAGGAAATGAGAGCGCTGCCGCTGTTTCTTTACCCAGCTTATCGGCAACGCAGCGTAAAACTTTAAGCCGAATTGCCGCCCGTTTCGCCTCCGTCCTGCCCGCGTTCGCCGATCGCGATCATAAAAAATTAAAACGCCGTTTTAATTTATTGACTCCCTGACCGCCTTGCGTGGAGACTGACAGCTATTGCTTCTTCTTTAGCCAGGGCTTATTGACGATGACTATCCGAAATCTCGCCGTGATCGGCGAATGCATGATCGAGCTGTCGCAGCAGGGCGCACAGCTGACGCGCGGCTTTGGCGGCGATACCCTCAACACCGCCGTCTACCTCGCCCGCCAAATGCCGGAACAGACGCTACGGGTGCATTATGTCACCGCACTCGGCACCGACAGTTTCAGCGGCGAAATGCTGCAGGCCTGGCGGCAGGAGAAGATCGAGACCGGGTTGATTCAGCAATTCGACAACAAGCTGCCGGGCCTGTACCTCATCGAAACCGACGCCGCCGGCGAACGTACTTTCTACTACTGGCGCAATGACGCCGCCGCCCGGTATTGGCTTGCGGGACCGCAGGCCGACGCACTGTGCGAACGGCTGGCGCAGTTCGATTACTTGTACCTCAGCGGCATTAGCCTGGCGATCCTCGCGCCTGCCGATCGCATGAAACTGCTGGCGCTGCTGCGCCGCTGTCGCGCCAACGGCGGCAAGGTGATCTTCGACAACAATTACCGTCCGCGCCTGTGGCAAAGCCGTGAGGAAACGCAGCAGGCCTACCGCGAGGTGCTGGCCTGTACCGACATCGCTTTTCTGACGCTGGATGACGAAGAGTTGCTGTGGGGAGCGCAGCCTATCGAACAGGCGGTAGCTCGCACGCAGACGCTCGGCGTCGGCGAGATCGTCATCAAACGCGGCGCGCACGCCTGCCTGGTGTTCAGTATGGCAGGGGAGAAGCTTGAGGTGCCGGCGATCGCGCTGCCGCCAGAGCGTGTCGTCGACACCACCGCAGCGGGCGATTCTTTCAGCGCCGGTTACCTGGCGGCCCGCCTGAACGGCGGCAGCGCCCAACGGGCGGCGCAGCGCGGCCATCTGCTGGCCGCTACGGTGATCCAGCATCCCGGCGCCATCATTCCCGCCGCAATGATGCCGGAGGCATAAAAAAAGCCGGCATCGCTGCCGGCTCTTTCTCTTTGTGCTTTGCCTTGCGGAAAATCAGCCCGCGACGGCGATGCGTTTCATATCGGTCATGTAGCCGCGCAGTTTACGGCCGACGGTTTCGATAGGGTGGCTGCGCACCGCTTCGTTCACGTCGCGCAGCTGCGCATTATCCACCGCCGTACCCGCCACGGCTTTGCCCAAATCGCCCGCCTGCAGGGTGGTCATGAAGTCCTTCAGCAGCGGCACCGCCGCGTTGGCGAACAGGTAGTTGCCGTACTCTGCGGTATCGGAGATGACCACGTTCATTTCATACAGACGCTTACGCGCAATGGTGTTGGCGATCAGCGGCAGCTCGTGCAGCGACTCGTAGTAAGCCGACTCTTCGATGATGCCGGCATCGACCATGGTTTCGAACGCCAGCTCTACGCCCGCTTTCACCATCGCCACCATCAGCACGCCGTGATCGAAGTACTCTTGCTCGCTGATTTTGCCTTCAAACTGCGGCGCATTCTCGAATGCGGTTTTGCCGGTCTCTTCGCGCCAGGTCAGCAATTTCACGTCGTCTTCCGCCCAGTCGGCCATCATGCCGCTGGAGAACGCGCCGGAAATGATGTCGTCCATGTGCTTCTGGAACAGCGGCGCCATGATGGTTTTCAGCTGTTCGGACAGCGCATAGGCGCGCAGCTTGGCCGGGTTGGACAGGCGATCCATCATCAGGGTGATGCCGCCCTGCTTCAGCGCTTCGGTGATGGTTTCCCAGCCGAACTGAATCAGTTTCTCGGCGTAAGCCGGATCGGTGCCCTCAGCAACCAGCTTGTCGAAGCACAGCAGCGAACCCGCCTGCAGCATGCCGCACAGAATGGTCTGCTCGCCCATCAAATCGGATTTCACTTCGGCGACGAAGGAAGACTCCAGCACGCCGGCGCGGTGGCCGCCGGTCGCCGCCGCCCAGGCCTTGGCGATCGCCATGCCTTCGCCTTTCGGATCGTTTTCCGGGTGAACCGCAATCAGGGTCGGCACGCCGAAGCCGCGCTTGTACTCTTCACGCACTTCGGTGCCCGGGCATTTCGGCGCGACCATCACCACGGTGATGTCTTTACGCACCTGCTCACCCACTTCAACGATGTTGAAGCCGTGGGAGTAACCCAGCGCCGCGCCGTCTTTCATCAGCGGCTGCACCGCACGCACTACGGAAGAGTGCTGCTTGTCCGGCGTCAGGTTGACCACCAGATCCGCCTGCGGGATCAGGTCTTCGTAGGTGCCGACCTTGAAGCCGTTTTCGGTCGCCTTGCGCCAGGAAGCGCGCTTCTCGTCGATCGCTTCTTTGCGCAGGGCATAGGCGACATCCAGACCGGAATCGCGCATGTTCAGACCCTGGTTCAGCCCCTGGGCGCCACAGCCGACAATCACCACTTTTTTACCTTTCAGGTAGCCGGCTTCGTCAGCAAATTCGTCGCGCGCCATAAAGCGGCATTTACCCAATTGCGCCAACTGCTGACGCAGGTTCAATGTGTTGAAATAGTTAGCCATGGTGGTACTCCGGTTTGATGTTGTCTTGCATTGTTATTTTCATTCCCCGCCCTGTCTGTGCGGAGATTCGTTAAACTCAATGTATAACAGGAAATGCGTTGCTTAAATTGATATATTGAGAACGTGATATTGCAATTTTTGCAACACTCTCACTGCGAGCGTATCGATATGGATTTACGTGATTTAAAGCTGTTCCTGCATCTGGCCGAAAGCCATCACTTCGGGCGCACCGCCAAGGCGATGCACGTCAGCCCGTCGACGCTCTCCCGCCAGATCCAGCGGCTGGAAGAGATCCTCGGGCAGCCGCTGTTCCTGCGCGATAACCGCACCGTGCAGCTCACCGACGCCGGCGAACAGCTGAAAGAATTCGCCCAGCAAACGCTGCTGCAATATCAGCAGCTCAAGCACTCGCTCGGCCAGCACGGCCCTTCGCTGAGCGGCGAACTGCGGCTGTTCTGCTCGGTGACCGCCGCGTACAGCCACCTGCCGCCGATCCTCGACCGCTTCCGCGCGCAGCACCCGCTGGTAGAGATCAAGCTGACCACCGGCGACGCCGCCGACGCGGTCGACAAGGTGCAGTCCAACGAGGCCGATCTCGGCATCGCCGGCCGGCCGGAAACGCTGCCCGCCAGCGTGGCGTTCACCAAAATCGGCGAAATTCCGCTGGTGCTGATCGCGCCGGCGCTGCCCTGCGCGGTGCGCAGCCAGGCGTTCGCCGACAAGCCCGACTGGGCCGAGATCCCCTTCATCTTGCCGGAGCACGGCCCTTCGCGAAAACGCATCGAACTGTGGTTCCGCCGTCACCGCATCAGCAATCCGCTGATTTACGCCACCGTCGGCGGCCACGAAGCCATCGTGTCGATGGTGGCCCTGGGCTGCGGCATCGCGCTGATCCCGAGCGTGGTGGTGGACAACAGCCCGGAACCGGTGCGCAACCGCATCTCGCAGCTGGATAACATCTCGATGGTCGAACCGTTCGAGTTGGGGGTCTGCGTCCAGAAAAAACGCCTCAGCGATCCGCTGATCGACGCCTTTTGGCGATTGCTGCATCCCCGCTGACGCGGGGTTTTTACAGGTCGGCCGGATCGACCTGCTTCATCGCCTCCACCTGCATCAGCCAGTGATAGAGCGGCTCAAGCTGCAAAAATGCCCCGGCCAGCAGCGGCGCCAGATCGGCGTTGAACAGCTTTTCCACCGCGCTGTCGCTGACCATTACCGCGAACGATTTGCGGTTGTACCAGGTGGCGATCTCCGCCTCCTGCTCCTTGACCAGCGGACGCTTGTAGCTCTCGCCCACCAGCTCGAACGGCGGCCGGCAACAGGCGGCCACCTCCAGGAAAAGCTGCGGCCGCTGTTTCAGCGTATGGCGGAACAGATCCATGGTCGGCTTGTTGGCGCTGTAGTAACCGAGCCCATAGCGCAGCATGTCCGGCCCCAGTTCAAAAAAGTAGACCGGCGCATCTTTCCAGTCTTTGCTCGGGCGCTTGAACGTCAGCCACATGCGGCTGCGGTAGCGCGACTTGTCGTGAGAAAACCGCGTATCGCGATGAATGCGCGACAGCGTTTTGCCGATCGCCGGGCGAGTCTCGAACTGCGGATCGATCGCCAACATGCTGGGAGCAAGCTGCTCCACCAGCGCGCGAAACGGCGCCAGCAGCTCGCGATCGTAGATATCGCGGTTGCCGTCGAACCACGCCTTATCGTTCTCGATCCGCACCTGCTGCAGGAAATTCAGGCCCTGCTGGCTAAAGCCGGAGAAAGGTTGCGTCATAAGTTTTTCCGTTCTGACGGTTTATCGGGTATTGCGCAGATCTTCCCTCTGCCAACGGCGTTTGATAAACACGCGCCGACGCGTGCGGAAATAGGCGACATACAGGTAGAACGCCGCCCGGTTGCTGAACAGCGCCCCGCCAACCGCGCCCCCCAGCAGCAGGGCGCCGGTGGCGATGCCGGTCATGCCCGCCGCCCACGCCGCCGCGGCGCCGAGGCAACACAGACCGAGCATGCCAAGGTAATATTGCAGCAATACCACCCCGCTGTTTTTACCCTGCACCAGTTGGAACAGGATCAGCGTCATCCACACCGCCACGATCGCGCCGCTGCCCATCAACACGGCGGCAGAGGTCTTGCCGCTCCAGGCGGCCGCCACATCCGTGACCAGACCCATCACGCCCGCCAGGCCCAGCATCAGGCACACCATCAGCAGCATGACGTTGCCGACGCCCGGTGGTGACAGCCGCTGGCCCGGCGTCATGAAATGCTGCTCGAGCTGCGCATCCACGCCGGCGAAAAGCGCACGATCACGCGCCGCGATTTGGCTTTCCATCTCCCGGCCCTGCACGATCAGGCGTTTAATCATCCAGTCCGCCATTACCTCACCATCTGCGGCAATTTCTGCATAATGCCCACAAAATACTGCCCGGTGGTTTTCACATTCACCGGTGCAGACAGGGTGCCGCTGATGCCGCTGCCCACGAACGTCAATGAGTTATTGAGCGCCGAATGCAATTGCTGACGCAGCCCGTTTTGGATCGCTTCCGTCGGATAGCGCTTCGGGTATAAACCGTTCTTCACCATCTCTTTCAAGACGTTATTGGAAATCCCCGGGTTTTCCGCCCGAATGATGTTTTCGGTCAGCCGCTTCCTTTCGCTGCGGGGCATGCTTTTCAGCCATTCCGTCGCCTTGCGCGCCGAAATGCGGCGCATGGCGCGGTAGGTCATCGTCGCTTCCTTCAGGGCGGCCCCCGCGCTGGCCAGCGAGATCACATCGAGTACGGTGCTGGTGGCGATATACCACTGCTCTGAATCGAGCTGAGCCAATTCATCCCCTTTCCCGTCATAAAGCTTGTTGACGCGGTACAGCCCATTGCCGCACTGCAGCGCGCTGGCGGCCATGCCGGCATAGCCCAGATAAGCCACCGCTGAGCTGATGCCGCCGGTAAACGGCACGGCGACGCTGCCCGACGCCAGTAAAAAGACCGATACCAGCAGCGTTCCACACGACAGCGCGGCCGAGGCCAGCTCTTTGCTGACGCTGGGTTTGCTCAGCGCTTCCGACAGCGTATTGGTCGCGGCAACGCGCGAGGTATGAGCCACCGTTTTGCTGATGACCACGTGGGTAACCTGCGAAGCGTTGGAATAACCGGTGTGCTGCGTCGGGCGGACTAAAAATGAGTTTTGCCCGTCGGAAAAAATAATCCCCACGCCATGAAAGGCGAGGCTGCAGTCCAGAGAGTCCTGCAGGGCTTGCAGATTAATATCGCGATAGAATTCTTGTACGCCGGTATTGCCCAACAGGCGGGCAAATTCGGCGTTGGTCAAATCGTCTTCGGGAGAACCGAACGGCGTAGAAAAAGCAGTTTTCATTGTCGTGCATCCCTATACGTCAGAAGTCTTGGCAGTATAAAAATGCACGACAAAATCACAACCACGCAACCCATAAACTGACTAATGCGTCACGGTTACTTATCAATCCGGCTCACCCCTGCAAAAAGAAGCGGAACGCCGGGTTGTCGGTTTCATCGTGGCAATCGTAGCCCAGCGCCTGCAGGTGCCGCTCGAATTCCGGCTCGCTTTGCGCCAGTTCGAAGGCCGCCAGCACCCGGCCGAAGTCGGTGCCGTGGCTGCGATAGTGGAACAGCGAGATGTTCCAGTGCGTGCCCAGCGTCTGCAGGAACTTCAGCAGCGCGCCCGGCGACTCCGGAAACTCAAAGCTGTACAGCCGTTCGCGCAGCGGCTTCGACGGACGCCCGCCCACCATGTAGCGCACGTGCAGTTTAGCCATCTCGTCGTCCGACAGATCCACCACCTGATAACCGTCGGCGTTGAGTTCGTCGATGATCTCCCGCCGTTCAGCGTGGCCGCGCGTCAGCCGCACGCCGACGAAAATGCAGGCGTTGTCGGCATCGGCGTAGCGGTAGTTGAATTCGGTCACCGAGCGCCCGCCCAGCAGTTGGCAGAACTTGAGGAAGCTGCCCTGCTGTTCCGGAATGGTCACCGCCAGCAGCGCTTCGCGCTGTTCGCCCAATTCGCAACGCTCGGAAACATAGCGCAGCCCGTGGAAGTTGAGATTGGCGCCGGACAGCACGTGCGCCAGCCGCTCGCCCTGAATGTTGTGCTGCTGGACGTACTTTTTCAGCCCCGCCAAAGCCAGCGCGCCGGAAGGTTCGGCAATGGCGCGCACATCCTCGAACAGATCTTTGACCGCCGCGCAGATGGCGTCGCTGTCCACGGTGATCACGTCGTCCAGATACTCACGGCACAGGCGGAAGGTTTCGTCGCCGATGCGCTTCACCGCCACGCCTTCGGCGAACAGCCCGACGCGCGCCAGATCCACCGGATGGCCGGCATCCAGCGCCGCGCGCAGGCAGGCGGAGTCTTCCGCTTCGACGCCGATCACTTTGATCTGCGGCATCAGCTGTTTGATCAGCACCGCCACCCCGGCGGCCAAGCCGCCGCCGCCGACCGGCACGAAAACCCGATCCAGATGCGCGTCTTGCTGCAGCAGCTCCATCGCCAGCGTGCCCTGCCCGGCGATCACCGTCGGGTGATCGAAGGGCGGCACAAAGGTCATGCCCTGCTGCTGGGAAAGCTCGATCGCCTTCGCTTTGGCCTCGTCGAAATTGGCACCGTGCAGCAGCACTTCACCGCCGAAGCCGCGCACCGCATCCACCTTGATGTCCGCGGTGGACACCGGCATCACGATCAGCGTTTTGATCCCCAGCCGTTTACCGGAGAAGGCGACGCCCTGCGCGTGGTTGCCGGCCGAAGCCGTCACGATGCCGCGCGCCTTCTGCTCTTCGTCCAGCCCGGCGATCATCGCATAGGCTCCGCGCAGCTTGAAGCTGTGCACCGGCTGGCGATCTTCGCGCTTCACCAAAATGGTGTTGCCGAGGCGCGAAGAGATTTTGCTCATGGCCTGCAACGGGGTGACCTGCGCCACCTCGTAGACCGGCGAGCGCAGTACCGCTCGCAGATATTCCGCGCCGCAGGGGGCGCTGGGTAGGGGTTGAGAGACCGCCATACTGCTTATCCCCCCAGTTTGCTCTTGTCGCGCACCGCGCCTTTGTCGGCGCTGGTGGCCAACGAGGCGTAGGCGCGCAGCGCGAAGGACACCTGACGTTCACGATTTTTCGGCGTCCAGGCCGCGTCGCCGCGCGCCAGTTCCGCCTCATGCCGCGCCGCCAACTCCTGCTCGCTGACATCCAGCTGGATGCCGCGATGAGGAATGTCGATCGCGATCATGTCGCCGTCCTGCACCAGGGCGATCAGGCCGCCGTTAGCCGCTTCCGGCGAAGCGTGGCCGATGGACAACCCGGAGGTGCCGCCGGAGAAACGCCCGTCGGTGATCAGCGCGCACGCCTTGCCCAGCCCCATCGATTTCAGGTAGGTGGTTGGGTAAAGCATTTCCTGCATGCCCGGCCCGCCTTTCGGCCCTTCGTAGCGAATCACCACTACGTCGCCCGCCACGACTTTACCGCCGAGGATCGCTTCTACCGCATCGTCCTGGCTTTCATACACTTTGGCCGGGCCGCGGAAGGTGAGGATTTCCTTGTCGACGCCGGCGGTTTTGACGATGCAGCCGTTTTCCGCCAGGTTGCCGTACAGCACCGCCAATCCGCCGTCCTGACTGTAAGCGTGCTCACGGGTGCGGATGCAACCTTCCTTGCGGTCGGTGTCCAGCGAATCCCAACGGCAATCCTGGGAGAATGCCTGCGTGGTGCGGATACCGGCCGGCCCGGCGGAGTACATTTTCTTGACGCTTTCGTCGCGGGTCAGCATCACGTCGTAGGCTTCCAGCGTCTGCGGCAGGGTCAGCCCCAGCACGTTGTTCACCTCGCGGTTCAGCAAGCCGGCGCGATCCAGCTCGCCGAGGATACCGATTACGCCGCCGGCGCGGTGCACGTCTTCCATGTGATATTTCTGCGTGCTCGGCGCCACCTTGCACAGGTGCGGCACTTTGCGCGACAGGCGATCGATGTCCTCCATGGTGAAGTCCACCTCGCCTTCCTGCGCCGAAGCCAGCAGGTGCAACACGGTGTTGGTCGAGCCGCCCATGGCGATGTCCAGCGTCATGGCGTTTTCAAACGCCGCCTTGTTGGCGATATTGCGCGGCAGCGCGCTTTCGTCATCCTGCTCGTAATAGCGTTTGGTCAGCTCGACGATGCGCTTGCCGGCGTTGAGGAACAGCGCTTTGCGATCGGCGTGGGTGGCCAGCAGCGAACCGTTGCCCGGCTGCGACAGGCCCAGCGCTTCGGTCAGGCAGTTCATCGAGTTGGCGGTGAACATGCCGGAGCAGGAACCGCAGGTCGGGCAGGCGGAACGCTCGATCTGCTCGCTGTCGGCGTCGCTGACGTTTGGGTTCGCGCCCTGGATCATCGCGTCCACCAGATCCAGCTTGATGATCTGGTTGGAGAGTTTGGTTTTGCCGGCTTCCATCGGGCCGCCGGAAACGAAGATCACCGGGATGTTCAGGCGCAACGCCGCCATCAGCATGCCCGGGGTGATCTTGTCGCAGTTGGAGATGCACACCATCGCGTCGGCGCAGTGGGCGTTCACCATGTATTCGACCGAGTCGGCGATCAGCTCGCGCGACGGCAGGGAATAGAGCATGCCGCCGTGGCCCATGGCAATGCCGTCATCCACCGCGATGGTGTTGAACTCTTTGGCCACGCCACCGGAGGCTTCGATCTGTTCGGCGACCAGTTTGCCCAGATCGCGCAGATGCACGTGGCCCGGCACGAACTGGGTAAAGGAGTTGACCACGGCGATGATCGGCTTGCCGAAATCGGCGTCGGTCATCCCGGTCGCGCGCCACAATGCGCGGGCACCCGCCATATTGCGGCCGTGGGTGGTGGTGGCGGAACGGTACTTAGGCATGCTCTTTTCACTCCAAATGTATTTATGGCAGGCGGCGAACGAACCGCCTGGATATTTCTTATCTTGTCTGTCTTGTCGTCCGCCACGCTGCGCGGCGAGCCTTGTCGTTACGGGTTTACCGGATCCAGCCAGCCGTATTTGTCTTCTGTCTTGCCGCTGAACAGGCCGAAGAACGCCTGTTGGATCTGTTTGGTCACCGGGCCGCATTTGCCGATGCCGACCTGAATGCCGTCCACGCTGCGCACCGGCGTGATTTCCGCCGCGGTGCCGGACATGAACACTTCGTCGGCCAGGTACAGCGATTCGCGCGACAGTACCTGCTCGCGCACGTCGAAGCCCATGTCTTTCGCCAGCTTGATGATCGCGTCACGGGTGATGCCCGGTAGCGCCGACGAGGTGAACGGCGGGGTATAGAGCACGCCGTCTTTCACTTCAAACAGGTTCTCGCCCGCCCCTTCGGAAATGTAGCCGTGCACGTCGAGCGCGATGCCTTCCTGATAGCCGTGGCGGCGCGCTTCGCTGCCCACCAGCAGGGAGGAAAGATAGTTGCCGCCGGCCTTGGCCGCAGTGGGGATCGTGTTTGGTGCAACGCGGTGCCAGGAGGAGACCATCGCATCGATGCCTTGATCCAGCGCTTCTTCACCCAGATAAGCGCCCCAAGGAAACGCCGCGATAATCACGTCCGTTTTATACCCGGCCGGCGGGTTGACGCCCATGCCGACATCGCCGACGAACACCAGCGGGCGAATGTACGCGCTGACCAGATTGTTCTTGCGCAGCGTGGCGCGGCAAGCTTCCATCAGCTCGTCGACGCTTTGCGACACCGGCATGCGGTAGATTTTCGCCGAGTCGTGCAGGCGCTGCATATGTTCGCGATGACGGAACACCACCGGCCCTAAATGCGAGTCGTAGCAGCGCACCCCTTCAAACACCGACGTGCCGTAATGCAGCGCGTGCGACATCACGTGCACTTTGGCCTCGGCCCAAGGAACCATCTCACCATTGAACCAAATGTAATCGGCTTTCTTAGTCATTGTTATTTATCCTTCTCGGCGCCTCAGGCGCGTATTTGTTGTGATGTTGGCTGCTGGATCTCGACGCAGGAGACGTCCAGCAGTTTGCTTAACTGAGATGACAACAGGGCAACCGGGCGCGGGCTGGCAACGGTCAATTCGATATTGATGCTGTCGGCATTGGCCGGGGAAACCATATTCATAGCACAAACCTGAAAGCCGCGATGACGCACGACCCGCAATACGCGTTCTAACATTTCGGGGCGAAAACGCGCCTGGATCGAGAGTTGATGCTGCATCATGATATTTCCTCCAACATGGTTTCGTTGCCGGCGCCCGGCGGCACCAGCGGCCAGACGTTTTCGAGTTCGTCGATAGAGACCTGCAGCAGATAAGGGCCTTCGGTGTTGAACAGCGCCTCGAGCGCGCCCTCCACCTGATCCTTGCGGCTGATGCGCTGGCCGGGAATGCCGAAGGCGGCGGCCAGCATCAGGAAGTCGGGGTTATCGGACAGGTTGGTTTCGCTGTAGCGGCCGTCGAAGAACAGCTGCTGCCATTGACGCACCATCCCGAGGCGCTGGTTGTCCAGCAGCACGATCTTCAGCGGCAGCTGTTTGCGCTTGATGGTGCCCAGTTCCTGCACGTTCATCATGAAGGAGCCATCACCCGAGACGCAGATCACCGTATCTTGCGGGCGCGCGATCTGGGCCCCTACCGCCGCCGGCACGCCGAACCCCATGGTGCCGAGGCCGCTGGAGGTGATGAAATTCTCCGGGCGTTCGAACGTCATGTGCTGCGCGCTCCACATCTGGTGCTGACCGACGTCGGTGGTCACCACGCTGTCGGCCGGCTTACGGGCGGACAGCTGGCGCAAGAACAGCGGCGCGTAGATCGGCTGGCCGGGGTGATCGTAGCGACAGGCGTGATCGGCTTTCAGCGCCGTCACCCGTTGCCGCCAGGCGGCGATGTTCAGCGGGCGCTGCAACGCCGGCAGCAACGCTTTCAGATCGCCCTGCAGAGCCACATGCGCCTGGCGCAGCTTGCTCATCTCCGCCGGGTCGATGTCCATGTGGATCACTTTGGCGTGCGGCGCGAAGGCATTCAGCTTGCCGGTCACGCGGTCATCGAAACGCGCGCCGACGGCGATCAGCAGATCGCACTCCTGCACCGCCAGGTTAGCGGCCTTGGTGCCGTGCATGCCCAACATGCCAAGGTACAGCGGATCTTGCGCATCCGGCGCGCCCAGCCCCTTCAGGGTGGCGACGTTCGGCATGCGGGTCACGGCGATGAACTCGCGCAGCGCCGGCACCGCCTGCGCCATGCCCACGCCGCCGCCGACGTACAGCATCGGTTTATGCGCCTGCGCCAGCAGCTCAGCCGCCTCGGCCAACGCCGCCGTCGGTAACGCCGGCGCTTCATCGACCGGCATCAAATGCGGATGCAGGTCGCCTTGCGCCAGCTGGATGTCTTTCGGGATATCGATCAGCACCGGGCCAGGACGGCCGCCGGCGGCGATGGCGAAAGCTTCCGCCATGATGCCCGGCAAGGCATCCAGCGATTCCACCAGGAAGCTGTGCTTGGTGCAGGCCAGAGACAGGCCGAGAACATCGATCTCCTGAAAGGCATCAGTGCCGATCAGCGCGGACCCCACCTGACCAGTGATGGCGACAACGGGAACGGAATCGAGCAGCGCATCCGCCAGCCCGGTGATCAGGTTGGTGGCGCCGGGACCGGAAGTGGCGATACAGACACCGACTTTGCCGGTGGCGCGGGCGTAACCGATGGCGGCCATGGCGGCGCCCTGTTCATGGCGGCACAGCAGGTGTTCCACGCCGCCGTCGTACAGCGCATCGTACACCGGCATGATTGCCCCGCCCGGATAGCCGAATACGGTATCCACACCCTGCGCACGCAACGCTTGAACTACCCACTGAGCGCCATTCATAGTTATTTCCCCGCCTTACTTCGACAACCGCAGGATTTTGTTCTGTTTTTCATGCTCTGCCCCTTGCTCCACTTTTCTCTTGCCAATAAAAAACCCCCGGACCTGACGGTGCGGGGGTTCTCTTGCGATTCCGGCTTGTTTGCTAAGCCTTTCTTCGTCCAAGTGCAGCCCCGCACGGTGGGATAATAATCACCACCACGCTAATCACGACTAGGCTAATCACTTGGGCAAAGGCTTTCATAATGGGTTTGTTCACTGTGCTCATTCAGAACTAATGCTTACAGAGGTACCACAGCCGCGCGCGACATGACAACACTTTTTTTGCGTTATTATTCGGCGCAATCTGGTCATACCTCACGCGAATCGCCCGGATTTCACACGTTGGCGCGCATACCTGGATTTTTCACCGCGCCGGTGATGGCCTTGCCGCGCGTATCCTTGCCGAAGAACACCAACAGAGCGATCGCCACCGCCACCGTCCCGGCAACCATGGCCATCGCCAGGCCGTAATTATGCCCATGATGCTCGGCGAGGGTGGCTTGCAGCGTGGCGTTGACCGAAGCGATCAGGTTGCCCAGCTGATACACGAACCCCGGCAGCACCGCGCGGGTGTTGGCCGGTACCAGCTCGGTCAGGTAGGTCGGCACCACACCCCAGGCGCCCTGCACCATGAATTGCATCAGGAAAGCGCCGATCCCGAGCATCAGAGAACCGCTGGAAAATGCCCACAGCGGGATCACCGGTAACGCCAACAATGCGGCGATGATAATCGCTTTTTTTCGGCCGATTTTTTCCGATAACGAACCGAAGAAAACGCCGCCGATAATTGACGCGATATTGTAGCTAATGGCGATGATACTGACGGTTTTCGGATCGAAACCGTGCTGAACTTTCAGAAATACCGGATACAGATCCTGCGTGCCGTGAGAGAAGAAATTGAACGCCGCCATCAGCAGCACCAGATAGCAGCACAGCTTCCAGTGGCTCTTCAACACCGGCAGCAAGGCGCTGCTTTCTTTACGTTCACGCGCCGCCAGCCACACCGGCGACTCCTGCACGCAATAATAAATAAACGGCAGCAGCAGGATCGGCGCCGCGCCGATGACGAACATGCCGCGCCAGCCGACCGTTTCGAACAGCAGGCCGTACACCACCGCCGCCAGCAGATAACCGAACGGATAGCCGGCCTGGAAAATGCCCGACATCAAGCCGCGCGAGCGGTCCGGTATGGTTTCCATCGCCAATGATGAAGCCACGCCCCAGATACCGCCCATCGCAACGCCGTACAACACTCGTAACAGCAAGAAGACCGTCAGCGAGGGCGCGGCGGCGGAGAGCAGCTCAAACACCGAGAAGAAGACGATATTCAGCATCAGGATCGGTTTGCGGCCATATTTTTCCGCAGCGCGCCCGAAGATCAGCGCGCCGATCGGCCGCACCGCCAGCGTGAGCAGAATCGCCAACGTGACCTGTTCCAGGCCGACGTGAAAGGATTGTGCGATGTCGCTGAGTAAGAATACCAGCACGAAAAAATCGAAAGCGTCGAGCGTCCAGCTTGAAAAACTGGCGATTGCCGCATTGCGTTGCAGCGGGGTCCAACCAAACATAGTGTTATCCCTACCGTAGAGTACGAAGTCAGGAGATTTAGCGGCTGCCGGGCAGACTGCGGCGGCGGTCGGAGTGTGTTAAAGAAGTGATTTTTCTTTTAATCAATTGTTAAATACACCCATCAAGCCTATGGCTGCAATGCGTACAGGTCGCTAATGTGTTGCAGGCTTCAGCGAATTGTTAATGGGTATTGCCATAGGCTGCGAGGCGGTTCGCACAATTTCGTTCAATTCGATGAAAATCAGTGATTATGCTGCGAGTTTCATGGAAAAAATGCCAAGAACGCCGCGCGGCACCTGGATAAATCGCGCATCATGCCGCCCTCAGCAAGGAGAGCGATATGTCACTGGCGGTAATCTATAGCCGCGCCATCATCGGCGTTCAGGCCCCTTCCGTAACGGTAGAGGTGCATATCAGCAATGGCCTGCCCGGCCTGACGCTGGTTGGCCTGCCGGAAACCACGGTAAAAGAGGCGCGCGATCGGGTGCGCAGCGCCCTGATCAACAACGGTTTCACCTTTCCCGCCCGCCGCATCACCGTCAATTTGGCACCGGCCGATCTGCCGAAAGAAGGCGGGCGCTACGATCTGCCGATTGCGCTGGCGATCCTCGCCGCCTCCGAGCAACTGCCCCTCGCCCCGTTGGCACGCTACGAGTTTCTTGGCGAACTGGCGCTGTCCGGCGCGCTGCGCGCGGTCAGAGGCGCCATCCCGGCGGCGCTGGCGGCGGCTAACGCCGGACGACAATTGGTCCTCTCGACGGACAACGCCGCCGAGGTCGGCCTGATTGCGCAGTCACAATCCCATACTGCCCAACACCTGTTGGAGGTCTGTGCCTTTTTGCTCGGTCAGGGCGAGCTGCCGGTAGCCATCACGCCTCCCGCGGCAGACAACCCGCATGAAAACGCCGATCTGCGCGACATCATCGGCCAAGAGCAGGCCAAGCGGGCATTAGAGATCGCCGCCGCCGGCGGGCATAACCTGCTGCTGATTGGGCCGCCGGGCACCGGTAAAACCATGCTGGCCAGCCGACTGACGGGCTTACTGCCGCCGCTGACGGAACCTGAGGCGCTGGAAAGCCTGGCGGTCGCCAGCTTGCAGCATCCTGTTCTCACCGCTTTGCCATGGCGCCAGAGGCCATTTCGCGCACCGCATCACAGCGCATCGATGGCGGCGTTGGTCGGCGGCGGCTCACTGCCGCGCCCGGGTGAGATATCTATGGCGCATAACGGCGTGCTGTTTCTGGATGAGCTGCCGGAATTCGAGCGTAAGGTGCTGGATGCGCTGCGTGAACCGCTGGAATCCGGCGAGATCGTGATTTCACGTGCCAACGCCAAGGTCTGCTTCCCGGCCAAGGTGCAATTGATCGCGGCGATGAATCCCAGCCCAACCGGGCATTACCAGGGTATGCATAATCGCGCCTCGCCGCAGCAGGTGCTGCGCTACCTGGCCCGGCTGTCAGGGCCTTTTCTCGATCGTTTCGATCTGTCTATCGAAGTGCCGCTGTTACCTCCAGGTACGCTCAGTAAGCGGCAAACTCAGGGAGAAAGCAGCGAGCAGGTGCGGGAAAGAGTGCGACAGGCACGCACCCGGCAGCTCGAACGCGCCGGTAAAATCAACGCGCTGTTAAACAACCGTGAAGTGGAACGGGATTGCGTGTTGCAGGCGGCAGACGCCGAGTTTTTGGAAGCGACATTAAACGCGTTGGGGTTATCGGTCCGCGCCTGGCAGCGCATCTTGAAAGTGGCGCGCACGCTGGCGGATTTGGCGGGGGATGCCGAGATCGGCAGGCGCCACCTGAGCGAAGCGCTGAGCTATCGCAGTATGGACCGTCTGCTGTTACAACTGCATCGTAGTCTGGAATAGAAAATGGGGCCCGAAGGCCCCATCGTCTTTAGTCTTCGCTGTCGCTGTAATCTTCTACTGCGTCAGCCTGCGGCTTACCGCCGGACAGCGTATGGAATTTCTTCGGGCGACGTGTGCGCGCCAGATATTTAGCCCATACTTTTTCCTGCTCGGTAGCCGCTTCGCGCTCACCGCGGCACACTGCGACGAACAGCTGTTCTTCTTCAGTGGCCGGCTGGCGTTTGCCCGAGTCCAGCTCGTTAAACGCGTAGCCGAAGCGCTCTAGCAATTGCGCCTCTTTAATGGTGAAATCGCCGTGACGGGAGAACCCGCGAGGGTAATGTTTATTATCAAAAAAACGATTGGTCGTGGTGAAGCTATCCGCCATCTGACACGCTCCTAATTCTCTTATGGCCGTGCTGTTTATGGCGCGGAGTATTAGATAGGCTTGACAGCGTGTAAAACAAAACATTTAAATCTTAACGACAAATTTTTTTGGAGATAGGTGTGGATACCGAATTACTGAAAACCTTTTTGGAGGTCAGTAGAACGCGTCACTTTGGCAGAGCCGCAGAATCTTTGTACTTAACGCAGTCCGCGGTCAGTTTCCGCATCCGTCAGTTAGAAAACCAGTTGGGCGCAAATTTATTTACCCGTCATCGCAATAACATCCGCCTGACGCCTGCCGGCGAGCGGCTTCTGCCCTATGCCGAAAGCCTGATGAACACCTGGCAGTTGGCGAAGAAAGAGGTCGTGCGTTCACTGCAACATACCGAGCTGTCGATCGGCGCGACTGCCTCGTTGTGGGAGGCTTATTTGACCCCCTGGTTGCAGTCTCTCTATCAACAAAGAGAGGCGCTGCAGCTCGAAGCCAGGGTGGCCTTAAGGCACTCTTTGGTAAAGCAACTGCATGAAAGGCAGCTCGATTTACTGATCACCACTGAGCCGCCAAAGATGGACGAACTGGCCAGCCAGCAGCTGGGCAATTTCTCATTACGCTTGTTCTCATCCGCGCGTCGTGACAAGCAATCCCCCATGCCGTACATCAAGCTGGAATGGGGGGCCGACTTCCACCAACAGGAAAACCGCATGTTGGAAGGTGATAACGTGCCGGTACTCACGACCACCTCGGCACACCTGACGCGTCAGTTGCTGGAAACCACAGGCGGATGCGCTTTCCTGCCCAGCCAGTGGGAAAAAGAGTATCCGCAGTTGCTTGCCGCCGCCGAGATCCCGCCGATTGTCCGCCCACTGTATGCCGTCTGGTTGCAAAATAGCGATCAACAGCCTTTGATTCGGCAATTACTTAAAATACCTTTAAATACCGCAGCCTAAAGCGCTATGGCGGCCTTAAAAGCCGCCACCGTGGTCATGGCTGACTATCATGCCAAAAGCCGCCCATCGCCTTCTGAGAGAAGAAAATGCAAAACGGTAGGAGAATCAGGAGGTCTGCTGGGGTAAAGATCGAAAGATCATAAGGCAACTCGGATCAGATAGACATCAGCATAGAGCAGCCAATGCGCTCTTTTCCAAAGCGGGAATGCTCCAAGGGAAGGGATAGTAGGTAAAAAAAAACCCTTTGCTTTCGCAAAGGGTTCTTAATATGGCAGGGGCGGAGAGACTCGAACTCGCGACACCCGGTTTTGGAGACCGGTGCTCTACCAACTGAGCTACGCCCCTAAATCTCGCTTAACATTATGCCTGCTAAAAAAGCAGGCACAATTAAATAAGTGGCGGAACGGACGGGGCTCGAACCCGCGACCCCCTGCGTGACAGGCAGGTATTCTAACCAACTGAACTACCGCTCCACCGATTCTTTTACGTTGTATCTTTCGATACCGGCAATATCGCGCTCTGCGACTTGCGCATTACCAGTCGTCACACTGATAACGTTTATTTGATGCCTGGCAGTGTCCTACTCTCGCATGGGGAGACCCCACACTACCATCGGCGCTACGGCGTTTCACTTCTGAGTTCGGCATGGGGTCAGGTGGGACCACCGCGCTATTGCCGCCAGGC
>NZ_JBPIZB010000008.1:0-230647 GCF_051172315.1 Serratia sp. B501 | reverse complement strand
TTTTTTGCATCCGAAGATGCTGGATATCGTCTTGTGGAGTGCCCACACAGATTGTCTGATAAATTGTTAAAGAGCAGTGAGTTAGGCGCTTTCGCTTGCTAACTCGAGGTGGCGTATATTACGCTTTCCTCTTTCAGAGTCAACCCTAATTTTCAGGATTTTTTCTCTGCGACCCCCGGATACTCTGTGAAGTTGTTCACATGTTCCGTGTCGATGGAGGCGCATTATAGGGAGCCGGTTCAGAATGACAAGCGTTAATATGCATTTTTTATCTGACCGCTCACTATTCATTCGTAACGCCTATTAAACCCGCTTTTTGATGGCTGCCGGCAGGTCCGCCAGGCTGTTTAGCACCCAATCGGCCAGTTTTTCGCCCTGCTCCGTCACCGGCTTGCCGGTACGCACCAGCACCTTGGTGCCGACGCCGGCCGCGATCGCCGCCTGCATGTCTTCCGGTTTATCGCCCACCATATAAGAAGCGGCCATATCGATGTTCAATTCCTGCTGCGCTTGCAGCAACATGCCCGGCTGCGGCTTACGGCAGTCGCACACCTGGCGATACTCTTCTACTGCCGCCTCCGGATGATGCGGGCAGAAATAGATGCCGTCGAAGTCGACGTCGCGATCGGCCAGCGACCAGTCCATCCACTCGGTCAGGTACATAAACTGGTCTTCGCTGAACTTGCCGCGCGCAATGCCGGACTGGTTGGTCACCATCACCAGCGCGAAGCCCATCTTTTTGAGCTCGCGACAGGCGTCGATCACGCCGTCGATAAAGTGGAAGTTGTCGATTTCATGGACATAGCCATGGTCAACATTAATCGTGCCGTCACGATCGAGAAAAATTGCTGGAACGCTTTGTGTCACCGCTTTGCTCCTGAGGGCCTGTATACGCTGACAGTATCGCATGTTTTACCCCACGCTGAGAACGCCGGAGAACATCGTTGGTCGTTGACTTAGACGTCTAGACGCCTTAACATCTGAGGCATACCTTGGTTCCACGCCGAGGTTTACTTTTATCTAGCCACGGGCAACCACGCTAAAATAAGAAGAATATGATTAAACTTTCTAACATCACTAAAGTGTTCCAGCAGGGTTCGCGCACCATTACCGCGCTCTCTGACGTGACCCTTCACGTTCCTGCCGGGCAAATCTATGGCGTCATCGGTTCCTCCGGCGCCGGTAAAAGCACGCTGATCCGCTGCGCCAACATGCTTGAGCGCCCCACCTCCGGCCAGGTGCTGGTCGATGGCCAGGATCTGACGTCTCTGTCAGAAAGCGAACTGACGCGCGCCCGTCGCCAAATCGGCATGATCTTCCAGCACTTTAACCTGCTCTCTTCCCGTACGGTGTTCGGCAACGTGGCGTTGCCGCTGGAGCTGGACAATACGCCGCGCGCCGAGATCAAAAAGCGCGTGACCGAACTGCTGGAACTGGTCGGCCTGGCGGACAAGCACGACGCCTACCCGGCCAACCTGTCCGGCGGCCAGAAACAGCGTGTGGCGATCGCGCGCGCGCTGGCCAGCAACCCTAAAGTGCTGCTGTGCGACGAGGCCACCAGCGCGCTGGATCCGGCCACCACCCGTTCCATCCTGGAACTGCTGAAAGACATCAACCGCCGTCTGGGCCTGACCATTCTGCTCATCACCCATGAAATGGACGTGGTGAAACGCATCTGCGACCAGGTCGCGGTCATCAGCCAGGGGCAGCTGATCGAAAAAGACAGCGTCAGCGAAGTGTTCTCGCACCCGAAAACGCCGCTGGCCCAACAGTTCATTCAGTCCACGCTGCATCTGGATATCCCGGACGACTACGCCGCGCGCCTGTCGCCGGAGCGTCAGGGCGACCGTCAGCCGCTGCTGCGCCTGGAGTTCACCGGTCAGTCGGTCGATGCGCCGCTGCTGTCTGAAGCCGCTCGCCGCTTCAACGTGAACAACAACATTATCAGCGCCCAGATGGATTATGCCGGCGGCGTGAAATTCGGCGTGATGCTGGCGGAGCTGCACGGCAGCGACGAAGACGCGCTGGCAACGATTAAGTTCCTGCAAGAAAATCAGGTAAAAGTAGAGGTTCTGGGTTATGTCTGAGGCAATGATGTGGTTGATGGCGCGTGGCGTGTGGGAAACCGTCATGATGACCTTTGTCTCCGGCTTTTTCGGTTTCGTGCTCGGTCTGCCGGTAGGCGTGCTGCTGTATGTCACCCGCCCGGGGCAGATCATCGCCAACAATTCGCTGTATAAGATCCTGTCCGGGCTGGTGAACATCTTCCGTTCCATCCCGTTCATTATCCTGTTGGTTTGGATGATTCCGTTTACCCGCATGATCGTCGGCACCTCGATCGGTCTGCAAGCGGCGATCGTGCCGCTGACCGTCGGCGCCGCGCCGTTCATCGCGCGCATGGTGGAAAACGCCCTGCTGGAGATCCCGTCCGGTCTGGTGGAAGCGGCGCGCGCCATGGGCGCCACGCCGATGCAGATCATCAAGAAAGTGCTGCTGCCGGAGGCCCTGCCGGGCCTGGTCAACGCCGCGACCATCACCCTGATCACCCTGGTGGGCTACTCCGCCATGGGCGGCGCGGTCGGCGCCGGCGGCCTGGGCCAAATCGGTTACCAATACGGTTATATCGGTTATAACGCCACAGTTATGAATACCGTATTAGTATTACTGGTAGTTTTGGTTTATCTGATCCAATTCTGCGGCGATCGCATCGTCAAAGCCGTTACCCATAAATAGTTTCACAGCATATTAATGCGAGTCTAATGAGGAAGGGATATGTCGTTAACATTTAAATCCATCGCGACAATTGGCGCACTGATCGGCACTCTGGCTCTAGCGGGCTGCGGCCAGGATGAAAAGAATCCAAACCACATCAAGGTCGGCGTGATCGTCGGCGCTGAACAGCAAGTGGCCGAAGTGGCGCAGAAAGTGGCGAAAGAGAAATACGGTCTGGACGTTGAGCTGGTCACCTTCAACGACTACGTGCTGCCTAACGAAGCGCTGAGCAAAGGCGATATCGACCTGAACGCCTTCCAGCACAAACCTTATCTGGATCAGCAGATCAAAGATCGCGGCTACAAGCTGGTGCCGGTCGGCAGCACCTTTGTTTACCCGATCGCCGGTTACTCCAAAAAAATCAAATCGCTGGACGAACTGAAAGAGGGTTCTCAGATCGCACTGCCGAACGATCCGACCAACCTGGGCCGTTCGCTGCTGCTGCTGCAGAAAGTCGGTCTGATTAAACTGAAAGACGGCGTTGGCCTGCTGCCGACCGTACTGGACGTGACCGAGAATCCGAAAAACCTGAAGCTGGTTGAGCTGGAAGCCCCTCAGCTGCCGCGCTCTCTGGACGATCAGCAGATCGCGCTGGCGGTGATCAACACCACCTATGCCAGCCAGATCGGCCTGACGCCGGCGAAAGACGGTCTGTTTGTGGAAGATAAAGACTCACCTTACGTCAACCTGCTGGTTGCGCGCGAAGATAATAAAGACGCGGAAAACGTGAAGAAATTCGTCCAGGCCTACCAGTCTGACGAAGTTGACGCCGCCGCCAACAAAATCTTCAACGGCGGTGCCGTGAAAGGCTGGTAAGCGCTTATTCACCAATTTTATTCCTATAATTGCAAGACGGGCCAAGGCCCGTCTTGTTATTTCCGCCATAGATTGCTTCAATAGCGCCACTTTCATTAAGGCAGAGGAATCTCAATGCGTGTTTTACCTCTCTGTTTGTTAGCGCTCGCGCTGGCCGGATGTTCATCGCAACGTATCGCGCCATCCTCAACAAACAGCACCAGCAAGCCGACCACGACCGCCCCGGCCAAGACCACGCCGGCCGCCCGCCCCGCTCCGGTAAAACTGTATAAAAGTGCAGAAGAACTCGTGGGTAAACCATTCCGCGATCTGGGTGAAGTGTCCGGCGAATCGTGCCAAACCACCGTACAAGACTCCCCACCGAATCTGGCTACCGCCCGTAAACGCATGCAAATCCGTGCGTCTTACATGAAGGCCAACGCCGTGCTGCTGCACGACTGCCAGATTGTCAGCGGCGTCGCCGGTTGTTACCAGCAGGCCGTTTGCCAGGGCTCGGCGCTTAACGTCTCGTCTAAATGACCGAATTCGTTTTCGAGCAGATCGGCGTGATCCGCTCGCCGTATAAAGAGAAATTCGCCGTGCCCCGCCAACCGGGGCTGGTCGAAGACGGTGGCGGCGAACTGCTGCTGCTGCCGCCTTACAACCAGGCGGAAGCGGTTCGCGGTCTCAGCGATTTCAGCCATCTGTGGGTGATGTTCATTTTCCATCAAACCATGGAAGGCGGCTGGCGCCCGACGGTACGCCCACCGCGTTTAGGCGGCAATGCCCGCATGGGCGTGTTCGCCACCCGCTCCACCTTCCGCCCCAACCCGCTCGGCATGTCGCTCATTGAGCTCAAAGGCGTACGGGTGAAAAACGGGGAAGTGGCGCTGGAACTGGGCAGCCTCGATCTGGTCGACGGCACCCCGGTGGTGGACATCAAGCCTTATCTGCCGTTCGCCGAGAGCCAACCGCAGGCCCGCGCCGGCTTTGCCCAGGCCGCGCCCGCCGGCGATATGCCGGTGCGTTTCGCGCCGCAGGCGGAACAGCAGCTGCAGCAACATCAGGCGCGCTACCCGCAATTAAGGCGTTTTATCAGCCAGGTGCTGGCACAGGACCCCCGTCCCGCCTATCGTAAAGGAGAGGACGTCGAACGGGATTACGCCGTCTGGCTGCTGGATTTCAACGTGCGCTGGCGCGTCGTGGACGGCCACACCGAAGTGCTGTCGCTCGACCCGCGTTAAAATTCCGCCGCCTCTCTTTTGGCGACCCGCTCGCGCTGGTAAACTAAATCACTTTTTGGCCGCCACTCTGGCAGCCCGATGCAATTTGCAGTTCTAACGGAACCAAAACACCATGCGTACTAGCCAATATCTGCTCTCCACTCTGAAGGAGACACCTGCCGACGCCGAAGTGATCAGCCACCAGCTGATGCTGCGCGCCGGGATGATCCGCAAGCTGGCCTCCGGTCTTTACACCTGGCTGCCGACCGGCCTGCGCGTTCTGAAAAAGGTTGAAAACATCGTTCGCGAAGAAATGAACAATGCTAACGCGATCGAAGTGTCCATGCCGGTGGTTCAGCCTGCCGACCTGTGGCAGGAAAGCGGCCGTTGGGAGCAATACGGCCCCGAGCTGCTGCGCTTCGTCGACCGCGGCGACCGTCCTTTCGTGCTGGGCCCGACGCATGAAGAAGTGATCACCGATCTGATCCGCAACGAGATCAGCTCGTACAAGCAGCTGCCGCTGAACTTCTTCCAGATCCAGACCAAGTTCCGTGATGAAGTGCGCCCACGTTTCGGCGTGATGCGTTCCCGTGAGTTCCTGATGAAGGATGCCTACTCCTTCCATACCTCGCAGGAGTCTCTGCAGGAGACTTACGACGCGATGTACGAAGCGTACAGCAAAATCTTCAGCCGCATGGGACTGGATTTCCGCCCGGTGCAGGCCGATACCGGCTCGATCGGCGGCAGTGCGTCGCACGAATTCCAGGTGCTGGCAGACAGCGGTGAAGACGATATCGTGTTCTCCACCGGTTCCGACTTCGCCGCCAACATCGAGCTGGCGGAAGCGGTCGCTCCGGCAGCGCCGCGCGCGGCGGCCAGCGAAGAGCTGCGCCTGGTGGATACGCCAAACGCCAAAACCATCGCCGAGCTGGTCGAGCAATTCCAGCTGCCGGTGGAAAAAACCGTGAAGACGCTGATGGTGCGCGCCACCGAAGAGAGCGGCCATAAACTGGTCGCCCTGCTGGTGCGCGGCGATCACGAGCTGAACAAAATCAAGGCCGAGAAGCTGGCGCAGGTTGCCGCGCCGCTGACCTTCGCCACTGAAGAAGAGATCCGCGCCATCGTCGGCGCCGGCCCGGGTTCCCTCGGCCCGGTCAAGCTGCAGATGCCGGTGGTTGCCGACCGCAGCGTAGCGGCGATGAGCGACTTTGGCGCCGGCGCCAACGTTGACGGCAAACACTACTTCGGCATCAACTGGGAGCGGGATCTGCCGCTGCCGCAGGTGGCCGACATCCGTAACGTGGTGGAAGGCGACGCCAGCCCGGACGGTCAGGGCACGCTTCTGATCAAACGCGGCATCGAAGTGGGCCATATCTTCCAGCTCGGCACCAAGTATTCGGAAGCGATGAAAGCGACCGTACAGGGTGAAGACGGCCGCAACCAGGTGCTGACCATGGGTTGCTACGGCATCGGGGTGACGCGCGTCGTGGCCGCTGCCATCGAGCAGAACCACGACGAACGCGGCATTATCTGGCCGGACGCCATCGCGCCGTTCCAGGTCGCTATTCTGCCGATGAACATGCACAAGTCGTTCCGCGTGCAGGCGCTGGCCGAAGAGCTGTACAACACCCTGCGCTCCCACGGCATCGACGTGATCCTCGATGACCGCAAAGAGCGCCCGGGCGTGATGTTCGCGGATATGGAGCTGATCGGCGTGCCGCACTCTATCGTTATCGGCGACCGTAACCTCGACAACGAAGAGATCGAGTACAAAAACCGCCGCGTCGGCGAGAAGCAAATGATCAAAACCGGTGAAATCGTTGATTTCCTGCTGGGCCAGATCAAACGCTGAACACCGAGCGTCAGCGAATAAAAAACCCGCCTAGGCGGGTTTTTTTATGTCCATGGGGACAGGGGAAGTTAGTTGTTGCTGCAGCTTTTACTGCGGTCGAACGCGATTTTACCGTCCGGCACCACCGCCTTCTCTATCTGCCCCTCTTCCATCGACGGCTGCACGCTGAAGTGCGCGTTGAAAGTCAGAAACACCGGCTCACCGGCATTCTTATTGGCTTTGGCGTAACCTTGCTCCAGCGCGATGTTGTTATCCACCGGGAACGTGATGCCGGTGGCGCAATCTTTGAACACCGCCGCGTCGGCCATATAGGTGTAGCTGCCTTTCATCACCATCGGCGTTTTAGGCAATGGCTTCTCGACCGGCTCCAGACGATAATTCAGCTTGGAGGCGATCGGCGCGCCGCTGCGATCCAGCATCTCAAGACTCTTGCCCACCGGGCGGAAGTAGCGTTTTTCCCCGGTGCTGTCAGTCAGCACCAGCTTATCCGCGGTGCGCGCCCATTTGCCGTAGTCGGCGAAGGTCTGATCGCCGTCTTTGGTGCCGCGATAAGTTTCCTGCAGCACAAAGGTGCCGTCCTCATCCAGGAACAGCGCCGTATCCAGCCCGCCGCAATCGGCGCAAGGCAACAGCCCTTGATAACTCTGCGGCATCGCCTGCAGCGGTTGTTCCTTCGGTTGATAATGATTGTTGCATCCCAACAACGAGAGTGCGCCTGCCGCCAAGAACAGGGCTACCGTAATTTTCTTCACAGTTATTCTCCTACTGTGTTCATGTATTCCTAAGTGCGAACCTTGCCACGCAGCGCCTTGGTGGCGCCCTTACGCGCCTTGCCTTCCAAACGGCGCAATTTTGCCCCTTTGGTCGGCTTGGTCGCCTTGCGCATTTTTTCCACCACCATCGCCTGCTGAATCAGCGCGACCAATCTGGCCAACGCCGCTTCGCGATTCAATTCCTGACTGCGATACTCTTGCGCCTTGATAATCACTACGCCATCAGCGGTAATGAGATGATGATTCAGCGCCAGCAGCCTTTCCTTATAATACTCTGGCAGGCTGGATGCCCGGATGTCAAAGCGCAAATGGATCGCCGTTGAGGTTTTGTTCACGTGCTGGCCACCCGCGCCCTGCGCGCGGATCGCCGTCAATTCCAGCTCATTATCCGGTATGGCTACGTTTCTTGACAGTTCCAGCACCGGTCACACCTGTGCCTGCTGCCACTCGGCAAACTGGATTTCCAGACTATTCTGAGCATCAGACAGCCAAATAGTTCCCTCCTGCAGCGTTGCCTGCAGCGTCATGGTGCGGCTGGCCAGCGCCGTCAGGCGCGCCAGCTGTTCGTCATCGAGGAAGCGCACGCTCAGGTTCTTGTAGCCGGCCACTTTTCCCTGCATCGCCTGCCACCAAACGTGCGCGGCGCGCTCGCCGTAAGCGTACAAGACCACGCGCGGCGACTGGTTGCAGGCCTTGCGGATGCGTTTCTCGTCGGGCAATCCCATCTCGATCCACATTTCCAGCCCGTTGTGGTCGTTGCGCTGCCAGATCTCCGGCTCGTCGTCGGCGCTCAGCCCTTTGGTGAACACCAGCCGCTCGTCGGCGTGGCAGATCCAGGCCAACAGTCGCAGCATCATGCGCTGCTCATTTTCGGACGGGTGTTGCGCCAGCGTCAGCGTGGCGTCGTGGTAGAAGTGACGATCCATATCAGCAATATTGACCGCGGCTTTATAAATGGTTGCTTTCAGCGCCATGGGTGACCTCGTTATTATCCGGCGACAGTGTACTTGATCAGGGCCAAACCCCGCCAGCGCGGCCAGGCTGCGGCAGTGCGAAAGGCGTGCCGGGGTGCTGATAACTCCATAACAGCTGTGCTATAGTCGTCTAGGATAGGATAAAACTCCGAGAGCCTGCGCCTCATCGCGATAGTAGTCTTGATGATGCAGAGGTTCTTAAGGGAGGAAACTGTGCAACAATACTGTGAGTTAGTACGCCGTACTTACGCCGAGATTGGCAGTGGAGATCTTGGCTACGTGCCTGATGCGCTGGCTTGTGCGTTGAAGGCATTGGACGATGTCGCAGCGAACCACGCGCTACCGTCCTCCGTTAGGGAACAGGCGGCCTTTGCCGCCGCTAACTTATTGGTGAGCGACTATGTTGATGAATGATGAGTACCAACCCATCAATTGCGATGACTACGACAACCTGGAACTCGCCTGTCAGCATAAACTTATTCTGAAGCTGGAGTTACGCGACGGAGAAGTGATCGAGGCCAAGGCGATCGACCTGCTGCAAAAGAAACGCGTTGAGTATCTGACCATCGAACAGAACGGCCAGCAGCGCGACCTGCGTCTGGACCATATCAGCAGTTTCAGTCATCCGGAAATCGGTACCGTGGTCGTCAGTCTGTCGGACTGAGCAGCGGTAACCCCATCCCAACAGGGCAGCCCAACGGCTGCCCTCGTCATTTAGGGCTTCAGGCTGGCGTAATAAGCCGCCAGATCGGCGATATCGTCATCCGACAATCCCGACACATAGGCTTTCATCACCTCGGCCTGGCCGCCGTTGCGTTCCCCTTTCTTGTACGCCTGCAACGCGTGCTGCAGGTACATGGCGTTTTGCCCGGCCAGATTCGGGTACATCGGCACCGTCACCTTGCCCTGCGCGCCGTGGCAGGCCGCGCACGCGGCGGCTTTGGCCTGACCGGCGGCCGCATCCCCCGCCGCCAACGCCGGCAGGCTGAACAGGCCGGCGGCCAACAGCGCGATTTCCACAAACTTCATCATTGCTCCTCACGATTATGATTTTTTTCCCAGCGCAGCCGCCACGGGCGTTCGCCTTCCGGCACCTGCCCCGCCTCACAGACGAATACGCCCAGCGCGGCGATCAGCTGCTCATCATAATAAATCAACGGGATGCGTTCACGCTGCCAGGGAGGAATACCCAGCTCCTGCCACAGTTTTTTTATCGGCCGCGAATGGGCGCGCCCCACGATGCGCACCGCGCCCTGTACACCGCCGAAACGAATGCTAATCTGCTGCGATGGCAGCGGCGCGCGCAGCGCCAGATCGCCCTCACCGGCAACCAACTGCCCCAGCCCGCCCGGCAACGTCAGCGGCTGGTCAGGCTGCCAGGGCAGATGCACATCGCGCAGCGCCGCCAGCGGCGGCAACAGGTGCAATCGGCCTCGGAAACGGCGGATCTGATAGGCGCCGAGCTGCAGCTGCGGTTCGGCATCTTCCCGGCTGAGCGCCACCTCCTCCCACAGACGCTGCAACTGCTCACGCGCCGGCATGGTAACGTTGAACAATGCGATCCAGCGCCGCAACAGAGCGAAGCGCCGCACCGGCGAACAGGCCGTCAAACCGTCGATCGCCAATGAGCGATCCGCCGCCAACAGGCTTTGCAGCGGTTCCGCCAGCAGCTCGTCCAATAATTGTTCCTGTTCGGCGCACAGGCTGGCGCTGCGCGCCACCGCCGAGGCGAAGTGCGGCCAACGTTGATTGAGCTGCGGCAACACCTGCAACCGCAGGAAATTGCGATCGAAGCGCGTGTCCTGATTGCTGTCGTCGTCTATCCAGGCCAAGCCGTGGCGTTGCGCGTAATTTTCCAGCGTTTGACGCGAGCAGCCCAGCAGCGGCCGCAGCAGCAGGTGCTCGCCCAGCGTGGCGCGCGCCGCCATCGCCGACAACCCCGCCGGCCCGCTGCCGCGCTTGAGCGCCAACAGGAAGGTTTCGCTTTGATCGTCAAGGTGTTGGGCGGTGAGCAGCGCTTCGCCCTCCGCCAATGCTGCGCTGAAAGCGGCATAGCGCGCCGCACGCGCCGCCGCTTCGATGCCGCCCTGGCGGGCATCCACCTGCACGTGCGTCACCGTCAGCGGGATCCGCCACTCGGCGCACCGGCTGCGGCAATGCTCAACCCAACGGTCGGCAAAGGCGCTCAGGCCATGATGCACGTGCAGCGCGCGCAGCTGCAGCGCCGGACGTTGGCGGCGCAACGCCGCCAGCAGATGCAGCAGCACGCTGGAATCCAGGCCGCCGCTGAACGCCACCAGCAGCCGCTGCTGCGCGCCCAGTTGGTCCGCCACCTGCGTCGTTAATTGATCAGTATCCATCGGTAGGCTTTGTCACTTCTACATAGCTGCACGTTAACCCCGCCTACCGCCATCAATCAAGCATTAACCGTCCGGGCCTGGCGTCGCGTCAGCAGCCACCAGCCGCCCAGCACCGCGATCACCGCCAGCGCGCATCCGGCCGCTCCCCAGCCGATCTGGGCGAAAATGCGGCCATACGCCTGCATCGCCGCCCCTTCGATGTGGTCCTCGGCGGTCTGATTGGCGATAATGCCCGCCAGATAGTTGGCGATCGAACCGGTCGCCAACATATAGATGCCGGTCAACACGCCGGTGGCGCCGGGGATATTCAGCCGGGTGATCTGCGCCATCGCCACCGGATCGATAAACAGTTCGGCAAAGCCCATCACCGCCAAACCGGCGATCATCAGCCCCATCGATCCCGGCCCGTGCAGCCGCGTATTGAGCGCCATCAGCGTAAAGCCGACGCCGATCAACAGCAGACCGAAGGCGAACTTGCACCAGATGCGCAGCGTGCGATCGCCATCGCCGCTCGCCAGCCAGGCCAGCGCCACGCCGCCCAGCATCACCGCGCAGGCGTTAACCGACTGGAACAGCGCGGTCGGCACCGTCCAGCCGAACCAGCGCCGGTCAACGAAATGATCGATAAACAGGCTGATGGAGCTGCCGCCCTGCTGGGCAAAAGCCCAGAACAGCGTGCCCAGCAGCATCAGTACGATGATCTGCCACAGCCCCCGCCGCTGGCCAGCGTCCGCGCGCAGCATAATGCGCGCCACCAGCGCCACCGCCGCCACGCACACCAACCCGAGCAAATAGCCGGCCCAGCCGCGTTCAAACAGCAGCGTGAAGAACAGAGGCGACGCCAACAGCGCCGCCAGCAGCCATCCCCAGTGCGGCAGGCCCAGGCTCCTGGCGCGCATCAGCGGTGCATTCACGCCGCGCGTGTGGCGGAAATGGCGTCCGCCCAGCAGAAAAATCACCAGGCCGGCGAACATGCCGATCCCGGCCAACGCAAAGCCGACGTGCCAGCCATAGCGCTCGGCCGCCAACCCGCAGGCGATCGGCGCCAGAATAGATCCAACGTTGCCGGCGGCGTACAGCAGCGAGAAGCCCCCTTCGCGGCGCGAATCCTGCGCCGGATACAGCTCGCCCAGCAGGCAGCTGATATTGGATTTGAACAGGCCGTAGCCGCAGATGATGATCGCCAGCGCCAGATAGAGCGACTGGGCGGAGACCGCGCTCAGGCCAAGCACGATATGTCCCAGGGTCATCAGCGCCGCGCCGGCGATCACCGCGACGCGGTTGCCCAGCAGGCGGTCGGCGAGCCAGCCGCCAAGAATAGGAGTGACGTAAACTAACGAAGCGTAAGCGCTGTAGAGATCGATGGCGTGGCTGTCGGTATAGCCGAGTTGGTGGGTCAGATAGAGGATCAATAACGCACGCATGCCGTAAAAGCTGAAATATTCCCAAATTTGTATCGCTACGACATAGTAGATTGCGCGCGGCTGTGAGGGTGTTTTCATGGTGGTCTCCCATCAGTCGGTGAACGACAAAGGGGAAGCGCGAGCGCCTCCCCTCTTATTGGCTGCGGTTATTTCGCCTTCAGCACTTTCACCCGATAACGTCCGTCCGCCTGGCGATAGGCGCCGTGAATGTCGGTTTCAAAGCCCGGATAATGCGCGCCGATTTCGCACAGCATCTGCAGGAACTCCAGCACCGGCCGGCTCTCTTCGGTCAGCATCTCGCCCGGCATCACCAGCGGCACGCCCGGCGGGTATGGGAGGATCATGTTGGCGTTGACCTTACCGACCATCTCTTCCAGATAGACCTCTTCCACTTCGCCGTGCAGCTCTTTCTGGAACGCCTGGTACGGATTCATCACCATGGTTGGCAGCACTTCGAACGCGCGGTACATCAGGTCCGGCAGGTTGTGTTGCTCCACCAGGCGGTGAATGTTCTGCGCCAGATCCTGAATGCGCATGTTTTCATAGAAATCAGGCGCTTCCTGATACAGCGAAGGCAGCATGTTTTTCACCCGCAGGTTCAGGTCGAACGAGCGTTTGAAGTCAGTCATCGCGCGCAGCAGGCTGAGCGCCTTGGTTTTATCGATGCCGATGCTGAACAGGAACAGCAGGTTGTAAGGCCCGGTTTTCTCGACGATGATGCCGCGTTCGTCGAGGTATTTCGCCACAATGCTGGCCGGGATGCCGAACGGCTGCATCTCGCCTTCCTTGCTCATCCCCGGGGTCAGGATAGTGACCTTGATCGGGTCCAGATACATGTGTTCGTTGTCGATGTTCTTGAAACCGTGCCAGGCGCTGTCGGAGCGCAGCGGCCAGCATTCCGGCTCATCGATATGCTCCGGCTGCCAGACGTCGAAGAACCAGCCGTCGGACTCGACTTTCAGGCGTTTGATCTCTTTGCGGAACTTGATCGCGCGCTCGATAGAGCCGTTGATCAGGCGCTTGCCGGCGTTGCCTTTCATCATCGCCGCGGCGGTTTCGGTCGACGCCACGATGCCGTAGTGCGGCGAAGTGGTGGTGTGCATCATGTAGGCTTCGTTGAAGGTCTCTTCGTTGATATCGCCCTTCACATGAATCATCGAAGCCTGCGAGAAGGCCGCCAGCAGTTTGTGGGTGGACTGGGTTTCATAGATCACCTTGCCCTCCACGCGGCCGCCGCTCATGCCGCACTTGCCTTTATAGATCGGATGGAAGTTGGTGTAAGGCACCCAGGCGGAGTCGAAATGGATCGACTTCACGTCCAGAGTGTTCTTGATAAAGTCGGTGTTGTACAGCAGGCCGTCATAGGTGGAGTTGGTGATCACCGCATGCACCGGCCAGGTGGCGTTCGGGGTCTCCTTCACGCGTTTGGCGATGGTGGCGCGCTGGAACTCGCTCTGCGGAATGCCGCCGAGGATGCCGTAGGCATTGCGGGTCGGGCGGAAGTAGATCGGCGTGATGTCGCTCATCATCATCAGGTGAGTCAGCGACTTGTGGCAGTTACGGTCAATCAGCACCGTGCTGCCCGCCGGCGCCGAATACATGCCGACGATCTTGTTGGCGGTGGAGGTGCCGTTGGTCACCATGTAGCTGCGCTCGGCGTTGAACACGCGGGAAATGTACTCTTCCGCCTCTTTGTGCGGGCCGGAGTGATCCAGCAGCGACCCAAGCTCGGACACCGAAATCGAAATATCCGACTTCATGGTGTTCGGGCCGAAGAAATCGTAGAACAGGCTGCCCACCGGGCTTTTCTGGAACGCGGTGCCGCCCATGTGGCCCGGCGTACAGAAGGTGTATTTGCCTTCGCGCACGTATTTGAACAGCGCCTTGGTCAACGGCGGCAGGATGGTGTCGATATACTCGTCGGTATTCTGTTTGATCTTGGCGGCGATGTCGGTTGCCGCGCCGAGCGCATACTCGAAGAAGCGCACCTGCATGCGCAGATCGTTCAGGCTGACGTCCAACGTGGAATAGGTGTTGGCGAATGCGTACAGCGGCATGTATTCGTTCAGCTGGCTGATCTCTTCGCACAGCTCCAGATTGTATTTGTCCCAGTCGAAGATCACCCCGCACAGACGGGCGTTGTTCTCGATCAGTTTCAGCAGGTCTTCGCGATCGTTAGGGTAAACGATGCGGAAATCCAGACTTTCCAGCGCCTGATGCAGTTCACGGATAGGCTCTTCTTTGAAGTAGACACCCATGTGATTCATGATGGCGATAACGTTCATATGCATTTCTCCTGGCAAAGCAAGCCCCTTCCCGTCGCGGCTGACAGGTCGGAAAGAAAGGGGCTGGGTAAATTCAGTCGGTCAGCGGACGCGAATCAGTGCGCTTTGGCCGTGGTGTTTTCATCGACCGCCGCTGCATTGGCAGCCTGGCGGGTATTCATTTTCCGGGCGTAGAACATCAGGATAATCAGGCTGATGATAAAGGTGCCGGACAGTTCGAAAGAGTTGGCGCCCATCAGCGCGATGAAGCAGAAGCCGCAGCCGCACACCGAAGCGATCAGGCTCAGCAGGTTGCGCACGTTGACCCCTTCGAAGCGAATCAGGTCTACGCAGGAGTAGAAGTAAGGCAGCATGGTCAGCAGCACCGCGATGCCGGTCAGCTCGCCGAACAGATCGGAAGCCTTGCCGCCGGCGGAGCTCATCAGGGTGATCAGCACCATCAGCGCGGTCATTTTGCAGCTCGCGAGCAGCAGGCCCTTTTTCGGAATGCCGTTTTTATCCAGCTCGCCGTACACTTTCGGGAAGTTGCCGTCGTTGGCGGCGCGCACCCCGGCCTGGCCGACCAGCATCATCCATGACCCGAGCGAGGTCAGGCAGGCAAAGGCGGTGAACGCGGAAACCATCGGTGCCGCCCAGTTGCCCATAATCGCCGAGGCGCTGATGGCGAACGGCGCGCCGCTGGCGGCCATTTCAGACGCCGGGAACATGCCGCTGATCACCTGGGTGGCGGCGATGTAGATGATGCCCGCCAGGCCGGTGCCGAGCATGGTCGCCAGCGGCACGGTGCGTTTCGGGTTTTTCACCATGCCGGTGCTGACCGCCGCGGATTCCACGCCGATGAACGCCCACAGGCACAGCAGAATACTTTTGATGACCGCATGGCTGTCGGTGGTGCCGGAGGTATTCCAGTTAGCCTGGTAGGTGGCGGCGTCAAACCAGTGCCAGCCGAGGGTGGCGGTTACGATCACCGGGATCAGCACCAGCACCAGGCCCAGGGTGGTCAAGCGGCTGACCCAGGTCCCGCCCAGCATGTTGACGAAGGTGAAGATCCACACGATGGCGATACAGGCGATGCCGGCAGGCACCGGGTTGTTCAACGCCGGGAAGAAGGTGGAGAGATAAGAAACGGCGGTAATGCCGATGGCCAGGTTGCCGATCCAGTTGGCATGGTAATAAAGCACGCCGGTCTGGAAGCCGAACGCCGGGGAAATTTCACCGGCGTAGGCGATAGGGCCGCCCTGCTGCGGATTTTTGGTCGCGAGGCGGGCGTACACGTAGGCCAGCGACATCGCCCCGATAATCGAGATCACCCATCCCCAAATGGCGATGGATCCGAGACTCGCCAGGTTGGCGGGCAATAAGGCAATCCCGCTCCCCATCATATTACCGGCGACTACGCCGGTGCAGGCAATAAGCCCTATTTTCTTGGGTGAAGCCATGGTCAGTTTCTCCTGATTTACGTTTCTTATAAGCCACACCCATAAATAAAAGATTTTAATGAGCCGGCTTGATAGTCAGGATGCTAACCATCGGCAGAAATAAAGTCCTAAAGATAAAGTGAGATTACGCTCATGATCATACAAATGATAATCTGAGGTTTTTGATTAACACATCAAGATAAAAAGGTAAGCTAAAGAAAAGATAAACATCGTTTAAAAACAGGATAATAACCAGGTTAATCACGAATAACAAACGGCAAAAAAGGAACGATATTGCGCAGCAAAATAACACAATGGCGCAACATGTCTTCACCAATAAATAACGCCGCCGGAATTCCCTGAGAATAATGGCGGCGTGGTCCTGGTGAATTATTGGCGCTGATAGTTATTTAAATAAGGCACCACGTTGGTCAATGACGTCTGGAATACGCCATTGGTGATCCAATGCAAGGTATCTTCACCGGGGCGCAGGTTGAACGCGGTAATATAAGAATCCGCCGCCAAATGATTCTGCCCCTGCATTTCATACACTTTGCCCAGCAGCACATAATTCAGCCACGACATTTGCAACTCAATCCCCAGCTCGATCGCCCGGTGCGCATCGTCAATGCGTCCCTGCGCCAGCGCATCAACCGCCAGAACTTGCTGCACGATCGGCGTATTTTTCAATTCGGGGATCGTCGCCAGATGGCTGATATCGGCGCGCAATTGCGCCAGCCCCTGGCTGTCGAACGGTTGATAAGAGTTGCGCAGCACATCCACCAGCGCTTTTTCCGCCAGCAGATAGTGGAAATTCGGCGCGCTTTTAATCAGCTCGCTCAGCTGCGCGCTGGCGCGAGTCAACGAATCGGCGTCGCCGTGGATCAACAATTGATGCGCCTGGTAGAAGCGCTGCAGCAGCGGCCCGTTGTCCGGCAGCAGCTGCGCCAGACGCTGTTCCAGCTGCGGCGGCCAGGGCTGTTTCAGCGCGGCGGACAGGCTGGCGAGGAAGTCGCTTTGGATCTTCAGCTGGTTATCGGCGGTAATGAAGTAACGCTTGTCCAACATGATTGAGCTGTCGGCGTTATCCACCAGCCGTACGGACAGAAAACACTGCTGGGCGCGGTAGTGGCGCTGATTGACGAACTCGATATACAGCGACTTGCCCGAGTTGCTGGGGCCGGAATAGTTGTAATTGGTTTGATCGTGCACCAGGAAGGTCGAGTAGGTGTTGAGCGAATCGGTGATCAGCTCGCTGACGCCCACCACATAGGAGAGCTGCGGCATCCAGTTGCTGCAGCTCTCGCCGCCCTGAATGCGGATATCGATATCGCGCGGATTGAGCAGCACCGGCATGGTCGATACCGGCACGCGCTGCGACAGCGTGGCGATGCCGACAAACGCCACGCAGACGCTGAGCGCCGCCAGAAACGCCAGCCACACCCAGAACGTCGAGCGGCGATAAAAGCGCGGCTGCTTTTCGCCGGGCGCGGCAACCGGCGTTCGGGTCCGGCTCGGTGGCACGTACGGCGTATCGTCTTCATCATCGCTGCCGTCTTCCGGCTCATGCATGATCACCGCAATCTGCGGCGCCGGTGCAGGGGCGGGCTGCGACTCCCCGTCTTCACACCAGATCACCGAAGCCGCCAACTTATACCCGCGCTTAGGCACGGTGATAATGTATTCCGGACTGTCGCTGTCGCCGTCTTTCAGGTATTTGCGCAGTTCTGAAATGCATTGGGTCACCACGTGATTAGTGACGATATTGCGCTTCCAAACGCTATCGATCAGCTCGTCGCGGCTCAACACCACATCGGGGTGCCGGGCGAAATAGCACAGCATGTCGATCAGGCGCGGTTCCAGCGTTTTCTGGCGGCCGTCACGGCTGATGGTATTGTCGGCAGGGGTAACCAGCCACTCCCCGACGCGAAAAGCAGGCTCTTGCATGGCGGAAATAACTCTGTAGGCATGTGGGGCAAGGGCGCGATCATAGCATAATCGCCCCCGGCTGTGGCCGCCGGGAGGCGATTAAGCCGTTAACTCTCGTATAATTCTAACGGTAAACCATCGGGATCGCTGAAAAAGGTAAAACGAGATTGAGTATAAGGATCGACGCGTACCGGTTCGCAGGCGACGCCGGCCGCCTGCAGATGGGCGATGGCTTGATCTATATCGTCAACGCTGAACGCCAGATGGCGCAGGCCGCAAGCCTCCGGGCGGCTGACGCGGGCCGGCGGCGAAGGGAAAGAAAACAGCTCGAGGGTGTATTGCCCGTTGAGCGCCAGATCCGCTTTCCAGGAGTCACGCTCCTCGCGGTAAACTTCACTCAGCAGGGTAAAGCCGAGAATGTCGCAATAGAAATGTTTACTGGCGGCGTAGTCCGCGCCAATGATCGCGATGTGATGCACCTGACGTAATGCCAGCATAGAAGCCCTCTCCTGTTCATTCTGATGGTGCACGGTATCCGGCGGCGATGAGGCCGTCAATGAGGAAGCCCGGCGCATCTTTCCAAACCGCCGGGCGCATTATGGCCTTATGGCTGCGGGGCTTTCAGCACCTTCACCAGATAGCGTCCGTCTTCCGTCAGCTTGGCGCCGTGGATATCGGTTTCAAAACCGGGATAGCGCTCGCCGATCGAGCACAGCATCAGCAGGAAATCGAGCACCGCCCGGCTCTCTTCGGTGATCATTTCCCCCGGCATCACCAGCGGCACGCCCGGCGGATAAGGCAGGATCATATTGGCCGCCACCTTGCCCACCAACTGATCCAGCTCGCAGGTTTCCACATTGCCGCGCACCTGCTCCTGGAACATCTGGTGCGGCGTCAGCTTCATTTCCGGCAGCACGTCAAACGCCCGCTGCATCAGGCGCGGCAGATCGTGTTGGCAGATCAGGCGATGAATACCGGCGGCCAGATCCTGGATGCGCATATGGCGATAGAAATCCGGATCCTCGGCGTACAGATCCGGCAGCATGTTCTTCACCCGCAGGTTGAGATCGTAGGCGCGCTTGAAGTCGGTCAGGCCGCGCAGCAGGCTCATCGCCTTGGTTTTATCGATGCCGATGCTGAACAGGAACAGCAGGTTGTACGGCCCGGTCTTCTCCACCACGATGCCGCGCTCGTCGAGGTACTTCGCCACCAGCGCCGCCGGGATCCCCTCTTCCTCCAGCGCCCCCAGTTCATTCATGCCCGGCGTCAGGATCGTCACCTTGATCGGATCGAGATACATATGATCGCGATCGGTCTGGCCGAAACCGTGCCAGTTATCGTCCGGATCCAGCGGCCAGCACTGCGCTTCATCGATCTCTTCCGGCTGCCAGATATCGAAGAACCAGCTGTCGCTTTCCTCGCGCAGCCGCTGCACTTCACGGCGAAAATGCAGCGCGCGCTCCACCGAACGGTTGATCAAGCGGCGCCCCGGATTGCCGCGCAGCATGGCGGCGGCGGTCTCCATCGACGCCACGATGCCGTAGTGCGGCGAAGTGGTGGTGTGCATCATGTAGGCTTCGTTGAAGGTGCTCTCGTCGTAGTCGCCCTTGATATGAATCATCGAGGCCTGCGAGAAGGCCGCCAGCAGCTTGTGGGTGGATTGGGTTTCGTAGAAAACCTTGCCGGGCACCCGATCGCCGCTCATGCCGCTCTTGCCGTCGTAAATCGGGTGGAAGTTGGTGTAAGGCACCCAGGCGGAGTCGAAGTGGATCGACTTCACCTCCAGCGTCTGCTTGATGTAGTCGGTGTTGTACAGCAGGCCGTCATAGGTGGAATTGGTGATCACCGCATGCACCGGCCAGGTGGCGTTCGGGGTCTCCTGCACCCGGGCGGCGATGCTGGCGCGGGTAAACTCGCGCTGCGGAATACCACCGAGGATGCCGTAGGCGTTGCGCAGCGGGCGCAGATAGATCGGCACGATATCGCTCATCATCAGCAGGTGGCACAGCGATTTGTGGCAGTTGCGGTCGATCAGCACCGTGCTGCCCGCCGGCGCTGAATACATGCCGACGATCTTGTTGGCGGTGGAGGTGCCGTTGGTGACCAGATAGCTCTGCTCGGCATTGAAGGTGCGTGCGATGTACTCTTCGGCCTCCAGATGCGGGCCGGTATGATCCAGCAGCGACCCGAGCTCGGTGACCGAAATCGAGATGTCGGCCTTCAGGGTATTGGCGCCGAAGAAGTCATAGAACAGGCAGCCCACCGGGCTTTTCTGGAACGCAGTGCCGGCCATGTGGCCCGGCGTGCAAAAGGTGTACTTTCCTTCGCGCACGTAGTTGAACAGCGCCTTGGTCAGCGGCGGCGTAATGGTGTCGATGTATTCCGCCGTGTATTGCTGGATGCGCTGCGCGATATCGTCCGCCGCATTCAGGCCATACTCGAAGAAATAGAGCACCATGCGCATTTCATGCAGGCTGACGTCGAAGGTGGAGTGAGTATTGATAAAGGCGTACAGCGGCAGGTATTCGTTCAGCTCGTTGATCTCGCTGCACAGCTCCAGGCTGTAATCGTCCCAGTCGAAGATCACGCCGCAGATGCGGGCATTGGCTTCGATCAGCTTCAGCAGGTCACCGCTGTTTTTGGGGTATACCAGCTGGAATCCCATCGCGCCCAGCGCCGCGTGGAGCTCGCGGATCGGCTCATCTTTGTAGTAGACGCCCGTCGGGCCCATGATGGCGATGATATTCATCGGCAGCTCCTGTCAGTTAACGGCCAAGTCTCTATAACACCACGAAAATCCGGCGGTGTGTAGCCAAAAAAAAACCGCCCGAAGGCGGTTTATTACCGTGAAGATCGCAACTCAGCAGTAGCCGTAGTTCATCAGACGCTGGTAACGGCGGTTGAGCAACTCTTCGTCGTTCAGGCCATCCAGATCTTTCAGATCGGCCAGCAGCTGCGCTTTCAGCGCGGCGGCCATCGCCGGCACGTCGCGGTGCGCGGAACCCAGCGGCTCCGGGATCACCGAGTCGATCAGCTTCAGCTCTTTCAGACGCGGCGCTGTGATGCCCATCGCTTCCGCGGCCAGCGGCGCCTTGTCGGCGCTCTTCCACAGGATGGAGGCACAGCCTTCCGGCGAAATCACCGAGTAGGTGCTGTACTGCAGCATGTTCACCTTGTCGCCCACGCCGATCGCCAGCGCGCCGCCCGAGCCGCCTTCACCGATGACGGTGCAGATGACCGGTACGTTCAGGCGCGACATCTCACGCAGGTTGCGCGCGATGGCTTCCGACTGGCCACGTTCTTCCGCGCCCACGCCCGGATAAGCGCCCGGGGTATCGATAAAGGTGATGATCGGCATCTTGAAGCGCGCGGCCATTTCCATCAGGCGCAAAGCCTTGCGGTAGCCTTCCGGCGCCGGCATGCCGAAGTTACGGCGGATCTTCTCTTTGGTTTCACGGCCTTTCTGGTGCCCGATGATCATCACCGGGCGGCCATCCAGGCGCGCAATCCCCCCGACGATCGCTTTGTCGTCGGCGTAAGCGCGATCGCCCGCCAACTCTTCGAAGTCGGTAAAGATATGTTTGATATAATCCAGGGTATAAGGACGGCGCGGGTGGCGTGCCAATTGGGCAATCTGCCAGGCCCCAAGATCGGCAAAAATCTTGCGCGTCAGCTCAACGCTCTTTTCACGCAGGCGCTGAACCTCTTCGTCCAGATTAATATCTAATTTTTCGTCTTGACGGCTGACTGCAGTCAGCGAGTCAATTTTCGCTTCCAGCTCTGCAATCGGCTGTTCAAAATCAAGAAAATTCAGACTCATAGCATTCCTATTTTAGTCAAATTCCAAGTCCACCTGCTCATTGCCTACCAACGTCCGCAAGTCTATCAACAAGCGGTCGGTGGGCGTCACGCGCCAGGTTGCGCCAAAACGCAGCTTGGCTCGCGCATCTTCCCGTTGATAGTAGAGATGCACTGGAATCGTCCCCGAGCGATGGGGTTCCAACGACTGACGGAGACGGTTCAAAAGCTGGTCATCAATTTGCCTGTCAGTCAGCGAGATAGCAAGCCCGCGAGCGTATTTTTCCCGGGCTTCACTGATGTCCATTACCTCGCGGGCCATCATTTTAAGCCCGCCGCTAAAGTCATCAAAGCTGACCTGTCCACTGGCGATAAGGATACGGTCTTTTTCCAACAAATGCTGGTATTTTTCTAACGCTTCGGTGAATAGCATCACTTCCAGACGGCCCGAACGGTCATCCAGCGTACAGATGCCGATGCGGTTGCCGCGCTTGGTCACCATCACCCGCGCGGCGACCACCAACCCGACGGCGGTAGTCATTTTGCCCCGATCCGTCGGGTGCATGTCTTTCAAACGCTGGCCACCGGCGTAACGTTCGATCTCCTTGAGGTATTGGGTGATCGGGTGGCCGGTCAGGTACAGCCCCAGCGTTTCCCGTTCACCGTCCAACACCACCTGCTCCGGCCAGGGCGCGATGTTGGCGTAGGATTGCTCCACCTGCTCCGGCGCTTCCGCCAGCACGCCAAACATGTCCACCTGGCCGATAGCTTCGGCTTTCGCATGCTGATCCGCCGCTTTCAACGCGTCGCCGAGCGAATTCATCAGCGCGGCGCGGTGTGGCCCAAGGCGATCGAACGCCCCGGACATGATCAGTTTTTCCAGAATGCGGCGGTTCAGTTTCTTGATGTCGGAGCGCGCGCAGAGATCGAACAGGTCTTTGAAATAACCTTGCTCGCCGCTGTTGCGCGCTTCGATAATGGCTTCGATCGGCCCTTCCCCCACGCCCTTGATGGCGCCGATGCCGTAAACGATCTCGCCGTCGTCGTTGACGTGGAAGTGATACAGGCCGCTGTTGATGTCCGGCGGCAGGATCTTCAGCCCCATGCGCCAGCATTCGTCCACCAGCCCCACCACTTTGTCGGTGTTGTCCATATCGGCGGTCATCACCGCCGCCATAAACTCGGCCGGATAGTGCGCCTTCAGCCACAGCGTCTGGTACGACACCAGCGCGTAGGCGGCGGAGTGCGATTTGTTGAAGCCATAACCGGCGAATTTCTCCACCAGGTCGAAGATTTTCACCGACAGTTCACCGTCGATGCCGCGCGCTTTAGCACCGTCTTCAAAGCCGCCGCGCTGCTTGGCCATTTCGACCGGGTTCTTTTTACCCATCGCACGGCGCAGCATGTCCGCGCCGCCCAGCGTATAGCCGGCCAGCACCTGGGCAATCTGCATCACCTGTTCCTGATACAGGATGATGCCGTAGGTCGGTTCCAGCACCGGCTTGAGCGACTCATGCTGCCACTGAATGTCCGGGTAGGAGATCTCTTCGCGGCCGTGTTTGCGGTCGATGAAGTTATCCACCATGCCCGACTGCAGCGGCCCCGGACGGAACAGCGCCACCAGTGCGATCATGTCTTCGAAGCAGTCGGGCTTCAGACGTTTGATCAAATCTTTCATGCCGCGCGATTCAAGCTGGAACACCGCCGTGGTTTCCGAACGCTGCAGCATGTCGAAGCTTTTCTTGTCGTCGAGCGGGATGGCGGCGATGTCGATCGGTTCCAGCCCGGTCTTGGCGCGCCGGGCGTTGATCATCTCCAGAGCCCAGTCGATGATGGTCAGGGTGCGCAGACCGAGGAAGTCGAACTTCACCAGCCCGGCGTATTCCACGTCGTTCTTGTCGAACTGAGTCACCGGGTGGTTCCCTTCGGCATCGCAGTACAGCGGTGCGAAGTCGGTGATTTTGGTCGGCGCGATCACCACGCCACCGGCGTGTTTACCGGCGTTGCGCGTCACCCCTTCCAGCTTGCGCGCCATGTCGATCAGCGCCTTGACCTCTTCGTCGGCCTCGTAAATCTCCGGCAGCTGCGGTTCGGCGGCGAAGGCTTTCTCCAGCGTCATGCCCGGATCCGGCGGCACCAGTTTGGAGATGCGATCGACGAACCCGTACGGGTGCCCCAACACGCGGCCTACGTCGCGGATAACCGCTTTCGCCGCCATGGTGCCGAAGGTGATGATCTGCGATACCGCTTCGCGGCCGTACATCTCCGCCACGTGCTCGATTACCTGGTCACGTTTCTCCATGCAGAAGTCGACGTCGAAGTCGGGCATCGAGACACGTTCCGGGTTCAGGAAGCGTTCGAACAGCAGGTCGAATTCCAGCGGATCGAGGTCGGTGATTTTCAACGCATAGGCCACCAGCGAACCGGCGCCGGAGCCACGCCCTGGGCCCACCGGCACGTTGTTGTCCTTCGACCACTGGATAAATTCCATCACGATCAGGAAGTAGCCGGGGAACCCCATCTGGTTGATCACTTTCAGCTCGACGTCCAGACGCTCGTCGTATTCCGGGCGGCGCTGCGCGCGCACTTCAGGATCGGGGAACAGGAACTCGAGGCGTTCTTCCAGCCCCTCTTTCGATTTGAGTACCAGGAAGTCCTCGGTACTCATATCGCCGGTCGGGAACTGCGGCAGGAAGTACTCGCCGAGGCGAATGGTGACGTTACAGCGTTTGGCGATTTCGACGCTGTTCAGCAGCGCTTCCGGGATGTCGGCGAACAGCTCGCACATCTCGTCTTCGCTGCGCATGTATTGTTGCGGGCTGTAGTTGCGCGGCCGCTTGGGATCGTCCAGCGTAAAGCCGTCGTGGATGGCGACGCGGATCTCATGGGCGTCGAAGTCATCTTCCACCAGGAAACGCACGTCGTTGGTGGCCACCACCGGCAAACCGCGCTCGGTGGCCAGCGCCACCGCCGCATGCAGATAGTTCTCTTCATCCGGGCGGCCGGTGCGGATCAACTCCAGGTAGTAGCAGTCGGGGAAATATTGCTGGTAGAAATCCAGACACTGATCCACCTGCGCCTGGTTGCCGCGCAGCAGGAACTTGCCGACGTCGCCCTGACGCGCGCCGGAAAGCAGGATCAGCCCTTCGCGATGTTCAATCAGCCAGTCGCGATCGATGATCGGGCCGGCGGCACCGTAGCCGCGCTGATAGGCGCGGGAAATCAGCAGCGTCAGGTTCTGGTAGCCTTCGTTGTTGCTGGCCAGCACCGTCAGCTGAGCGAGTTCGTCGCCCAAGACTTCGCTTTGCACATGGAAATCCGCGCCGATGATCGGTTTGATCCCGGCGCCGTGCGCGCTGCCGTAGAACTTCACCAGCCCGCACAGGTTGGTGAAATCGGTGATTGCCAGAGCAGGCATGGCTAACGCGGCGGCTCTTTTCACCAGCGGCGCCGTCTTGGCCAATCCATCAATCATGGAGTAGTCACTGTGGACGCGCAGGTGAATAAAACGAGGTTCGGCCATCTCCAGATACCTGATTGAAGGGGCTCAGCGTGCTGAGCCCGGGTTAATGCTATCGTCGAGCCGGTCAGGCTCGCAGGCTACAGCGCGAGTGCCCTTTTCACCGGCGCGAAGCTGCGGCGATGATGCTCGGTGGCGCCCAGCGCGGCCAGCCGCTCCAGGTGGAAGGCGGTCGGGTAGCCTTTATGCTGCGCGAAACCGTAGTCCGGGAACTCGCTGTCCAGCTCGGCCATTTCGCGATCGCGCGTGACCTTCGCCAGAATGGATGCCGCGCTGATCTCCGCCACGCGGCTGTCGCCCTTCACCACCGCCTGCGAACGCATCGGCAAGCTCGGGCAACGGTTACCGTCGATTAAAACCATGTCCGGCGCGATATGCAACCCGGCCACCGCGCGCTGCATCGCCAACATGGTGGCGTGCAAAATGTTCAGCTGGTCGATTTCCGCGGGTTCGGCGCGCCCCAGGCTCCAGGAGAGCGCTTTGGCGACGATTTCGTCATACAGCGCCAGCCGGCGTTTTTCACTGAGCTTTTTGGAGTCCGCTAGCCCGACGATCGGCCGCGCCGGATCGAGGATCACGGCGGCGGTGACCACTGCGCCGACCAACGGGCCGCGGCCCACTTCGTCCACACCGGCAATCAGCGCGGCAGCGGGATAGATAAAGGGTTCAATCATGCTTTCGCCAGCTCCAACACAGCCTGAGCGGCCTGTTCGTCCGCACCGCAACGGATGCTTTGGTGCAAGGTAAGGAAAGTCTGTTTCAGCGCGTCGGTTTCCGGGCTCTCTTCCAGCAGCGGCATCACGGCGGCGGCCAGTTTGTCCGGGACGCAGTCATGCTGCAGCAGTTCGGTGACGATCTCCCGCCCCGCCAGCAGATTCGGCAGCGAGACATAAGGCGTTTTCACCAGCTTCTGCGCCAACCAGAAAGTGAACGGCTTCATGCGATAGCCCACGACCATCGGGCACTTGGCCAGCATGCATTCCAGCGCCGCCGTGCCAGATGCCAGCAGCGCCGCGTCGCTGGCGATCATCGCTTCACGCCCCTGCCCATTCAGCAGGTGTACGGTCAGATCCGGCGCCACTTCAGCCTTGATGCGCTCAAACTGCTCACGCCGTTTGGCGTTGACCAGCGGCACCACCACTTCCAGCTCGGGATAACGCGTACGCAGCAGCTGCGCGGTTTTGAGGAAGTCGGCGCTCAGCATCTCGACTTCGGCGCCACGGCTGCCCGGCAACAAGGCCAAACAGCGCGCCTGCGGAGCGATGCCAAGCTGAGCGCGCGCTGCCAACCGATCGGGCTGCAGCGGCATGGCGTCCGCCATGGTGTGACCGATAAACCGGCAGGGGACGTTGAAACGATCGTAAAACGCTTTTTCGAAAGGGAGAAAGGCCAGCACCAAATCGGTGGCTTTGCCTATTTTGAAAACGCGCTTTTGTCGCCAGGCCCACACGGAAGGGCTGACATAGTGGATGGTGCGAATGCCGCGCTGCTTGAGGCGGCCTTCCAGCGTGATGTTGAAGTCCGGCGCGTCAATGCCGACAAACACGTCCGGCCGCAGCTCACCAAAGCGGCGGGTGAGATCCTTGCGAATCTTCAACAGGCGTGGCAAGCGCTCGAGCACTTCCACCACGCCCATTACCGCCAGCTCTTCCATTTCGTACCAGGCCTCGCACCCTTCGGCCTGCATCAGCGGGCCGGCGACGCCAACGAAACGCGCGTCGGGGATCTGCGCCTTGAGCGCACGGATCAAACCGGCGCCGAGAATGTCACCGGAGGTTTCTCCGGCGACCAATCCGATAGTCAATGGACGATTCGACATAACTCAGCGAATAATGCCACGGGTGGAACGGGTGAAGAAATCGAGGTACTGCTGCACCACCGGCTGCTCTTTGGCCAGGGCTTCGATTTCCGCTTTCGCTTCATCCAGCGTTTTTTCGCTGCGATACAGGATTTTGTAGGCGTTGCGGATCGCCTGCATTTCATCCTTGTCAAAACCGCGGCGCTTGAGGCCGACCGCGTTGACGCCGAACGGCGTAGCGTGGTTGCCCTGAGCGATGACGAAAGGAGGCACGTCCTGAGCGACACCGGAACAACCGCCTACCATCACATGCGCGCCGATAATGCAGAACTGATGGATCGCCGTCATGCCGCCGATGATGGCGTGATCGTCGATCTCCACATGCCCCGCCAGCGTGGCGTTGTTGGCCAGCACGCAAGCGTTGCCAACTACGCAGTCGTGGGCGACATGCACGTTGACCATCAGCAGGTTATCGTTGCCCACTTTGGTCAGGCCGGTGCCCTGCGCGGTGCCGCGGTGGATGGTGACGCTTTCGCGGATGCGATTGCGATCGCCCACTTCCACACGCGTCGGCTCGCCCGCGTATTTCAGATCCTGATTCACTTCGCCGATAGAGGCGAACTGATAAATCTGGTTATCGCGGCCAATCTTGGTAATGCCGTTTACCACCACGTGGGATTTCAGCACCGTGCCGGCGCCGATTTCCACCTGGGAGCCGACGTAGCAGAAAGGGCCGATATGCACGCCGGCGCCAATCACGGCGCCTTCTTCGACTATCGCGCTAGGATGGATAAAGGCGGTTTGGTCAATCACGGATTAAGCCTCCCGGCTGCGGGCACACATCATGGTTGCTTCGCAGACAATTTTACCGTCAACGGTCGCCACGCCTTTGAAGCGAGTCAGACCGCGGCGAGTTTTCTCGAAGGTGACTTCCATGACCATCTGATCGCCTGGCACCACAGGGCGCTTGAAGCGAGCTTCGTCGATACCGGCGAAGTAATACAGCTCGCCCGGTTCCAGTTTGCCGACGCTTTTAAACGCCAGGATGCCGGTGGCCTGCGCCATGGCTTCCAGGATCAATACGCCTGGGAAAATCGGTTTGCCAGGGAAGTGGCCCTGGAAAAACGGTTCATTCACCGATACGTTCTTCACCGCACGCAGATATTTGTGCTCTTCAAACTCGAGGACGCGGTCGACCAGCAAGAACGGGTAACGGTGAGGAAGCAGATCCAAAATTTCTGCAATATCCAGAGTATGAGTGTCAGTAGTCAAAATACTCTTCCTGTCTCTAAAAACTGATGGCATCAACAACACGGCCTGCGCTGACCCCAAAAGGAGATCATCATGCAGGCCGCAAATTAACATCTCTTTGCGCTTTTGGTCTCACGACCAACGCGTTTCGTTTTGTACCCGCGAGAGCGGGCGGCAATGATTAGTCTTTTCCGACTTTACGTTCGACAGCTTTCAAGCGTTTGCTGATCTCATCGATATTCATTACCAACGCAGCGGTTTTACGCCAAACCTTGTTAGGCTGCAACGGAATGCCCGAAGAGTATACCCCAGGTTCGGTGATTGGTCGCATAACCATTCCCATTCCGGTAACAACAACCTTGTCGGCAATTTCCATGTGACCGTTGATCACGCTGGCGCCGCCAATCTGGCAGTAGCGGCCGATTTTCAGGCTGCCGGCCATGATCACACCGCCGGCGACGGCGGTATTGTCGCCAATCACGACGTTATGTGCAATCTGGCATTGGTTGTCGATGATAACACCATTCCCGATTTGGGTGTTATCCAAAGCGCCGCGGTCAATGGTGGTGCAAGCGCCGATTTCGACGCGATCGCCGATAATCACCGTGCCCAACTGAGGGATCTTGATCCACTCGCCGCGCTCATTCGCATAGCCGAAACCGTCTGCGCCGATCACGGTGCCCGACTGAATCAGGCAGCGCTGGCCGATTTCGACCGCATGATAAATCGTTACGTTCGCCCACAGACGCGTTCCCGCGCCGATGCGTGCGTGTTTGCCGATGAAGCAGCCCGGGCCGATAACCACGTTATCGCCAAGCACCGCACCCGACTCGATCACCGCGTTCGCCCCAATGGCGACGTTCTGCCCCAGCTGCGCTTCAGGCGAGATCACCGCGCTTGGCGCGATATCCTGAGCCGGCGACGGCGTGGTGTCCATCAGTTGCGCCATGCGCGCATAGGTCAGGTAAGGGTTCTTAACCACCAGCGCCGCAGCACGGCAGTGTGGTAAATCCGCTTCGGTAAGCACCACGGCGCTTGCCTGGCAGGAAGACAGCTGCTCTTGATAGCGGCTGTTTGACAAAAACGTGATTTGGCCAGGCTGTGCCGAATGCATAGAAGCAATGCCGGTGATGACGAGATCGCCATCACCGTGCAATTGTGCATCCAACTGCTGCGCTAAATCAGCCAGTCGAATTGAAAGCATGTGTTATTTAACCTGTTTCAGCACGTCAGCAGTGATATCTTTGGAAGAGTCTGCATAGGCAACGGCGTTGGCGTCGATCACCACGTCATAACCGCCTTTGCTCGCGACAGATTTCACCGCGTCCTGAATGCGGCTCAGGATCTTGTTACGCTCTTCCATCTGGCGACGACGGTTGTCCTGCTCGAAAGCCTGGGCTTTCTGAGAGAACTGCTCGCGCTGCGCCATCACGTCTTTTTCCAACTTGCTGCGGTCGCTGGCTTTCATGGTAGCGCCGTCACGCTGCAGACGTTGCATTTTGGTCTGCAGGCTACGTTCCATGTTCTGGAGTTCGCTTGCACGGCCTTTAAACTCGTTTTCCAGCTGTTTAGCGACCGCTTCGCGGGCCGGCAGCTGTTGGAAAATGCTGGAGACGTTAACGACAGCGATCTTATCTGCTGCCTGAACGCCAGCTGAAGCAGCCATTGCTAAACCGAGGCCTGCGGCACACAACCACTTTTTCACTATAAACTCCTTACCATCACCCATTTGTGTCATATGACACTGAAGTACACAATTTGCCAGACTTGTCCCACCAAACAATGAGAATCATCTCCCTCTGCCGGCGGGCGCCTGGCCATTGCGATTCTTAATAACTGTTATGCCCAGAGGCGAGACCCGTTACCAGGTCTTACCGATGTTAAACTGGAACTGTTCGGACTTGTCGCCTTCGTATTTCTTGATCGGGTTGGCGTAAGAGAACACCAATGGCCCCAATGGCGACATCCACTGCAGCGCGATACCGGCGGAAGAACGAATATTGCTGGCCTTGCTGTAGTCCGGCACGCCGTACATCAGCGTCTCGTTGGTATTCTTCCACTTGGTATCCCACACGGTACCCGCATCGATGAACAGCGACGTGCGCACAGAATTGGCGTATTTCTCGCTGATGAACGGCGTTGGGGTGATCAGCTCCAGGCTGGCGACCGCCATGGCGTTACCGCCCACCGCGTCATCCGAACCACAGATGCTCTGACGATCGGTGGTGCTGCCGGCGTTGAACTGGCACTGGTACGAATTGGAGTTGTAGTACACCGCCTTCGGACCAATGGTGTTGGACTGGAAGCCACGCACGGTGCTCGAACCACCGGCGTAGAAGTTCTCGTAGAACGGCATTTCCTTGCCGCCCAGCCCATCCGCGTACCCCAGACGGCCGCGACCCAACAGCACCCAGGTGCGGTCGTCGTTGATCGGCACGTACTGTACGCTGTCCAGCGTCACCTTGTAGTATTCGTTGTCCGAGCCCGGAATGGTGACCTTGCCGTTCAACGTAGTGCGGTTACCCGAAGTCGGGAAGTAGCCGCGGTCCAGGTTGTTGTAGGTCCAGCCCAGGTTCAGGGTAAAGTCGTCCGTCGAGTAGCTGGCGCGGTCGGTCTTGTTCGCATCCACACCCATCGAGTCGAGGTAACGCCACATGGCGATCTGCGGCTGCATGTTCGACAGGCCGTTGTGGACATAGCCCAGGCCGGTGCGCAACGAGTTGTTTTCGTTGATCGGGAAGCCCAGCGTGCCGTCAACACCGTAACTCTTGTTGGTGTAGTCGGACAGGTCCGCGTTATCCGCTTTAAAGTCGTTGTAGAAGACGCGGCCGCCCAGGCTCACACCGTCAACGGTGAAGTACGGATTGGTGACCGAGAATTCGGTATACGTCTGGTAATCGTTCTTGGTGCCGCTGATGCCGACCGAGTAGCCGGTACCCAACCAGTTATCCTGCTGCACGCCGGCCTGGAAGCTGACGCCGCTCTCGGTGCCGTAACCGACGCCGAAGTTAAAGGTACCGGTGTTGCGTTCTTTCACCTTGTAGGTCACGTCGACCTGATCGGCAGTGCCCGGCACGCGCTGGGTTTCCACGTCGACCGTTTCGAAGTAGCCCAGGCGGTTCAGACGCTCCTTGCCCTGCTCGACCTGCTCGTTGCCGAGCCAGGCGCCTTCCATCTGGCGCATTTCGCGACGCAGTACGGAATCCTTGCTGGTGTCGTTGCCTTCGAACTTGATGCGGCGCACGTAGAAACGGTTGCCCGCGTCAACGTTGACGTGCAACTTGACGGTTTTATCCGCATCATTGATCTCCGGCTGGGTGCCGACGCGCGGGTAGGCGTAACCATAACGGCCCAACATCGTTTTGATGTTGTCTTCCATTTTGGTCACTTTGCTGCCGTTATACAGCTCGCCCGGCTCGATTTTGGTGATCTGAGCGACTTCCGCCGAGTGGCCGGCCAGGTTGCCGTTCACGACAACATCAGAAAGCTTGTACTGATCGCCTTCGGTGATGTTGATGGTGATGTAGATGCCTTTTTTATCCGGCGTCAGGCTCACCTGGGTAGAATCGATGTTAAAGCGGGCATAGCCGCGATCCAGATAGAAGCTGCGCAGGGTTTCGAGATCGCCCGCCAGTTTTTGCTTCTGGTATTTGCGATCGCCGACCAGGTTCCACCACGGCACTTCGTCACGCAGTTGGAAGCGCGAGATCAGTTCATCGTTGGTGAAGGCGTGGTTGCCGACGATGTTGATTTGTTGAATCTTGGCGGAGACCCCTTCCGTGAACACCAGCTTCAGGTCGACACGGTTGCGCGGCAACGGCGTGACCACGGCTTTCACCGAGGCGCTGTATTTACCGACGCTGTAGTAGAAGTCTTCCAGCCCTTTTTCAATGCTGGAAATCGTGGTGCGGTCGAGCGCCTCGCCCACCCGGACGCCGGAGGCTTCCAGGTTTTGCTTGAGCATGTCATCCTTCACCGACTTGTTGCCGGAGAAAGTGATGCTGGCGATGGTAGGACGTTCCTTCACCTGCACGATCAAGGTATTACCATCGCGCAGTACGCGCACGTCCTCGAAGTTGCCGGTGGCAAACAAGGCACGAATGGTATTACTGATGTCATCGTCAGTGACGGTATCGCCGACGCGAACCGGCATGTTGAGTAACGCCGCACCGACGGCAACTCGCTGCAGGCCTTCGAAATGAATGTCTTTCACTACGAACCCGTCTGCACCGTATACGGTGGCGCTGCCAAACAGCAGCGACGCTATGAGCAACTTTTTCATCGCCATCGTTGTTATGCGTTCTTCCTAACCTATCCCCGCCCCTAAAGGCGGGAAAAATCATTGAAAAGTGCAAGACCCATCAACAACACCAACACGATCGAACCTATGCGGTAGCTGTAGTCCTGTACTCGCTCGGAAACCGGCCCACCCTTCAGCTTTTCTATCGCCAGGAAGAGGAGATGCCCACCATCTAACACCGGTAATGGGAACAGGTTGATGATCCCCAGGTTGACGCTAATCAACGCCAGGAACATCAGATAATACACGAATCCGACTCCGGCTGACGCCCCAGCTCCCTGTGCAATCGAGATCGGGCCACTCAGGTTGTTCAGCTTTACATCACCGGTTATTAATTTGCCCAGCATGTTGACCGTCAGCCGCATCAGCTGCCAGGTCTTGTCGCCGGCCTGATACAGCGCCGGGAACGGTCCATACTGGCGAATCGTCTTATACTCTTCCGGCAGCGGCAGCACCTTTGGAATGATGCCTGCAAACCCCACCGATTTGTCTTTTCCCACCGGCTTTGTATCCGGTATCAGCGTCAAAGACAAGGGGGCGCCGTTTCTTTCAATCTCCAAAGCCAGCGGTTGCCCCGGGCCATCGTGGATACGCTTCACCAGCGTCTGCCAACGACCCAACGGCTGACCATCGACTTTAACGATCCTGTCCCCCGCTTGTAAACCCGCCTTTTGCGCCGCCGAGTTCGGCTGCACTTCCGCCAACACGGATTCGATCTGCGGGCCGCGCGGCATAATCCCCAGCGCGACAACGGGATCCTGCTTGTCCGGTTCAAAGTTCCACTGGCGCAAGTCCAGGGTTTTGGTCACCACCTGCGAAGAGCCGAACGGCGCTACGCCGACTTCGGTTTGCGCATCGCCAATCTTCGCCACCAGCGCCAGACGAACTGACTCCCAATCAGGCGTTTCGATGCCGTCAACCGACTTTAGTTCCATGCCAGACGAAATTTCAGCCTTGGCGGCGATCGATTGCGGCGCGATTTCGCCGATCACCGGACGGAAACTCGGCACGCCGATGATGAACACCAGCCAGTAGGCAAGGATAGCAAACAGGAAGTTGGCGATGGGGCCGGCGCTGATGATGGCCCCGCGCTGCCAGACGGTTTTATTGTTGAAGGCCTGGTGGCGCATCTCCGGCGCCACCGACTCCACGCGCTCGTCCAGCATCTTCACGTAGCCGCCGAGCGGGATCAGAGCGATAACGTACTCGGTGCCCTGGCGATCGGTTCGGCGCCACAGCGCCCGGCCGAAGCCGATGGAGAAGCGTTCAACGCGCACGCCGCAACGACGGGCAACCCAAAAGTGTCCGAACTCATGCACGGTAATCAAGATACCGAGCGCAATCAGAAACGCCACCAGGTTCCAAAGCACGCTGACCATCATCCCTCACTTTCCGTCATCGACGGATTAAAACACCAACAGCATCAGGCAGGCAAACACCGGCACCGCCGCGGTCAGGCTGTCGATACGATCCAGTATGCCGCCATGACCGGGAATCAAATGCCCGCTGTCCTTGATGCCCGCTTCGCGTTTGAACATGCTTTCGGTCAAATCGCCCAGCACCGAAGCCAGCGCGGCGATCACCGAACAGGCCAGCAGCGTGGTCGGCACCACGTTCAGCGGCGCGTAGCGGCCGAACAGCCACGAGATCACCGCCGACGTCAGCAACCCGCCGATCAACCCTTCCCACGTTTTGCCCGGTGAGACCTTCGGCGCCAGCTTATGCTTGCCGAACAGCTTGCCGAACATGTAGGCACCGGAATCTGCGCCCCACACCAGCAACATCACGTACAGCAGCCACCAGGCGCCGGTAAACGGGTTTTGCTCGTAGCCGAACTGGCGCAGCGCCAGCATGCCCCAGAAAAACGGCACGATGGTCAGCAGGCCAAACAGCAGGCGCAGCGGGCGCGAATTGCGCCAGATAGCGGCCGAGCCGGGATAGAACAGCACCAACAGCAACGCCGCCAGCCACCAGGCCAACGACAGCCACAGCGAGCCGCTTATCTGCGGCACGGATTGATGGTAAGCGGGGACGCTGAGCATCATCAGCGCAAGCAGAAAACCGCACAGTATCGCCAACCAGATGCGCTGCGAACGGGAGGTAAAACCGGCCAATTGGCCCCACTCCCAGGCAGCTAACATGCACACGACGAGCGTTACCAGAGCAAAGGCCAACGGCGGCAACAGGAACAGCGCCGCGATAACGATCGGGATTAAAATCAGAGCAGTTATGAGGCGATACTTCAGCAAAAGTTCTCCCTAGGACGCATCGGCGCCGTTAGGTGTTGTTCCCCCGAAGCGGCGCTCACGTTGTGCAAATGCATTCAGCGCACCTTCAAAGACAAGTTCATCGAAATCAGGCCAGAGCACATCAGTAAAGTAAAGTTCAGCATAGGCGATTTGCCACAGCAGGAAATTACTGATGCGATGCTCGCCACCGGTGCGGATAACCAGATCCACCGGCGCCAGGTCGCTCATGCAAACCCGCTCGTTCAATAATTCCTCGCTGATCTGATCCGGGTGCAACTCGCCTACCCGTACCTGTTCAGCCAGTTCCCTTACTCCCTGAATGATATCCCAACGGCCGCCGTAGTTGGCAGCGATATTGAGCGTCAGGCCATCGTTATTTTCCGTCAGAGCTTCAGAGCGGCGGATCCGCTCCTGCAAACGCGCGCTGAATCGGCTGATATCGCCGATCACTCGCAGCCTGACGTTATGTTTATGCAGGCTTTTTACTTCACTATCCAAAGCGCGGACAAAAAGCTCCATCAGGGCAGAGACTTCCTGCACCGGACGGTTCCAATTTTCGCTGCTGAAGGCATAAAGCGTGAGCGCATCTAAATGGTGGCTGGCGGCAAAACTGACCGCGCGGCGAACCGATTTCACCCCTGCTTTATGACCGAAGACACGTAACTTGCCCTGACGTTTGGCCCAGCGTCCGTTACCGTCCATGATAATGGCGACATGGCGCGGCCCCGGGGAAGATGGATTAGCCTCTTGTTGGTTTGCGGACGACATAACTCGTACTTATTTCCTCAATAGAAATATAACTGCCTTTCCGGAACATCAGGCCCTTACGCGCAAAAAAAGCCGTGTGCCCGACACGGCTTTCAGCCTGCCCTTGCGATACCCGGCGCAGCCGGGCCGCCATTGACGCACAAGGCGCCAATCGGGCCATAATTCAACGGTATAACCGCTGACAGGTGGCGCAGACTATACCACCTCAGCGGGGCATGAACAAACGGCCCCGCTGCGGCGCACGCGAATTACGAGCAAAATCGGATAATCACCGTGATCGGCCGCACAACGCGCGAACCCGCTCCTCAGCGGCGGCGCGCGCCTGACGGTCAATGTCTAAGACCGCTTCGATGCTCGTCGGTTCCTGCAGCGCGAGACGTTCCACCACCTGGCGATTGACCGCCGCGATATCGGTAAAGCGAATCTGCTGCTGCAAAAATGCCGCCACGGCGATTTCGTTGGCCGCGTTCAGCGCGGTGGTGGCCGCCTGGCCGGCATCGAACGCTTCGATCGCCAAATACAGGCAAGGATAACGCTCACGCTCCGGTTCGGCGAAGGTCAGCGAACCGATACGGCAGAAGTCCAGCGCTTCCACACCGGAATTCACGCGCTGCGGATACGCCATCGCGTGAGCGATTGGCGTGCGCATATCCGGCGTTCCCAACTGCGCCAGCACGCTGCCGTCGGCATAGCGCACCATCGAGTGAATCACCGACTGCGGGTGCAGGATCACTTCCATTTGCTCGGCCGAGGCGTTAAACAGCCAGCGGGCCTCAATGTATTCCAGACCTTTGTTCATCATGGTGGCGGAATCCACCGAGATCTTGCGGCCCATCGACCAGTTCGGGTGGGCGCAGGCTTGATCCGGCGTCATCGCGGCGAACTGTTCCAACGGCGTGGTGCGGAACGGGCCGCCGGAACCGGTAAGCACGATGCGCGAAACACCATGACTGTCCAGTGAAGAGTATCCCAACTGACGCTGAATGTTCTCAGGCAAACTCTGAAAAATCGCGTTGTGCTCGCTGTCGAGCGGCAGCAGTTGCGCCTGGCTTTGCCGCACCGCGTCCATAAACAGACGGCCGCAGGTGACCAGCGACTCTTTGTTGGCCAGCAGCACCTGCTTGCCCGCGCGGATCGCCGCCAGCGTCGGCAACAGCCCCGCGGCGCCGACGATGGCCGCCGTCACTTGATCGACGTCATCCAAAGCGGCCAATTCACAGGCCGCTTGTTCCCCGGCCAACACTTCGGTAGCGACGCCGTTTTCCGCCAGGATAGCGCGCAGCTCGCGCGCGGCGCTTTCATCCGCCATCGCGGCAAACGCGGGCCGAAATTCCATGCATTGCTGCGCCATGACCGCAACGTTGCGGCCGGCCACCAGCGCTTTGATCGCAAAACGGTCGAGATTCGCCCTGACCACGGCCAGGGTGCTGGTCCCTACCGAGCCGGTCGAGCCAAGAATGGTCAGTTGCTTCATGAGTTCACTCTGAATAACTGTCTGATGAGATCGGAGGTGCTCCAGTGTGGAACCTTGGACACCGCTTGTCCATGATCTTTCAGTACGATGAAACGGGATCTGCGCCACAAAAAACAAAGCGCCGCCCAGGCGACGCTTTTTTTCTGCGCGATGCTGATTAGAATTCCATCAGCTCTTTTTCTTTCTCCGCCAGCGCGGCGTCGACCAGCTTGATGTAAGCGTCGGTCATTTTCTGAATCTCGTCTTGTGAACGACGCTCTTCGTCTTCGCTGATCTCTTTATCTTTCAGCAGCGCCTTGACCTTGTCGTTGGCGTCGCGACGCACGTTACGCACCGCTACGCGGCCCTGCTCGGCTTCGCCGCGCACGATCTTGATCAGATCCTTACGACGTTCTTCGGTCAGCGGAGGCAGCGGAACGCGAATGTCAGAACCGGCGGAAGACGGGTTGAGGCCCAGATCGGAGCTCATGATCGCTTTCTCAACGGCTTGGCTCAGGCTGCGGTCGAATACGTTGATTTTCAGCGTGCGGGAGTCTTCCACGGTCACGTTGGCCAGCTGACGCAGCGGCGTAGCGGCGCCGTAGTATTCCACCATGATGCCATCCAGAATGCTTGGAGAAGCGCGGCCGGTACGGATCTTGCTGATTTGGTTTTTGAATGCTTCTACGCTTTTTTCCATGCGTGAATCAGCATCTTTTCTGATTTCATTAGTCACGTTGCAAACCCTTGGAAGCTGGTTACTTGGCAGGCGATACTCAAGTATAGCCCGTAATCGTACTCGAAGAGCACGCGGCGTCTGGCGTCACGCGCTCCGAAAAAGAGGTGTGAACAGCCTTATTTGCTGATCAGCGTACCTTCGTTCTCACCCATCACCACGCGGCGCAGCGCACCAGGCTTGTTCATGTTGAACACGCGGATCGGCAGACCGTGATCGCGGGCCAGCGTAAACGCCGCCAGATCCATCACTTTCAGCTCGCGCTCCAGCACGTCCTGATAGGTTAATTGTTCATACAGAGTCGCATCCGGGTTTTTCACCGGATCGGCGGAGTATACGCCATCCACTTTGGTGGCTTTCAGCACCACGTCCGCTTCGATCTCGATGCCGCGCAGGCAAGCAGCGGAATCGGTGGTAAAGAACGGGTTGCCGGTACCGGCGGAGAAGATCACCACGCGGTTGTTGCGCAGCAGGCTGATAGCCTCTGCCCAGCTGTAATTATCACATACGCCGTTCAGCGGGATCGCTGACATCAGGCGGGCGTTCACATAGGCACGGTGCAGTGCATCACGCATAGCCAGGCCGTTCATCACGGTAGCCAGCATTCCCATGTGGTCGCCCACTACGCGGTTCATGCCGGCTTGCGCCAGCCCCGCGCCGCGGAACAAGTTCCCGCCGCCAATAACTACACCGACCTGAATTCCCAGTTCGACCAGCTCTTTCACTTCCTGAGCCATGCGATCCAAAACGCTGGCGTCGATACCAAAACCTTCTGCACCTTGCAGGGCTTCGCCACTCAGTTTAAGCAGAATACGCTGATATACGGGTTTTGCATTGGTTGCCATGGTGTTCTGTCCTAAGAAGCAGTATTAGTATTGGGGATTTCAGCCGATGAAACGCGCCTGAGGTGAGCATCACGCTGCAGGGCCTGCCACCGGTGTAATTCTGGCTGGGTAGTATGGAACCGCCAGACGGCGGTTCCATCGACAGTCATTAAGACTGTTTGCTCATCGCGGCAACTTCAGCAGCGAAGTCGGTTTCGACTTTCTCGATGCCTTCGCCCACTTCGAAGCGAATGAAGTTGGTCACGTCAGCGTTGTGCTCTTTCAGCACCTGAGCAACGGATTTGCTCGGATCCATAACGAAAGGCTGACCGGTCAGAGAAACTTCGCCGGTGAATTTCTTCATGCGGCCTTCAACCATTTTCTCTGCGATTTCTTTCGGCTTGCCGGACTGCATGGCGATGTCCAGCTGAACCTGGTACTCTTTTTCTACCACTTCAGCAGACACGTCTTCTGGCTTCACGAACTCTGGCTTGCTCGCCGCAATGTGCATTGCGATTTGCTTAACCAGCTCTTCGTCAGCGCCTTTAGCCGCAACCAGAACGCCGATGCGCGCGCCGTGCAGGTAGCTGCCCAGCACGTCGCCTTCCAGGGAAGCAACGCGACGAATGTTGATGTTTTCGCCGATTTTTGCCACCAGCGCTACGCGCTCTTCTTCGAACTGTGCTTTCAGCACGTCAACGTCAGTGATTTTGCCGGCCATAGCGGCATCCAGCACTTTGTCGGCGAACGCCTGGAAACCGGCGTCTTTCGCAACGAAGTCAGTCTGGCAGTTAACTTCCAGAATGATGCCGTAGTTGCCTTCGATCTTGGTTTTGATCACGCCGTCAGCAGCTACGTTGCCTGCTTTTTTAGCGGCTTTGATCGCACCGGACTTACGCATGTTTTCGATTGCCAGTTCGATGTCGCCGTTGGATTCAACCAGCGCCTTCTTGCAATCCATCATGCCAGCGCCGGTACGCTCGCGCAGTTCTTTTACCAGGGCAGCGGTAATATCAGCCATTTATTTTTCCTCGGTTATCTCGCGTGGAGACAGTTCTCATTCAGATAAGCAAAGGGGGCCTTTACAGGCCCCCCTAACCAACATATGTCAATACCTGGTTAATAAGGGCTCAGTGACGAGCTTGCCTTATTATTCAGCTTCTACGAAGCCTTCTTCCGCCTGAACGGCCAGATCTTGAGAACGACCTTCACGCACAGCGGCAGCAACAGCAGTCAGGTACAGGTTTACTGCACGGATTGCGTCGTCGTTACCAGGGATGATGAAGTCAACGCCGTCTGGGTTGGAGTTGGTATCAACGATAGAGAATACCGGGATACCCAGGTTGTTGGCTTCTTTGATCGCGATGTGCTCGTGATCGGCATCGATAACGAACAGTGCGTCTGGCAGACCGCCCATATCTTTGATACCGCCCAGGGAGTTTTCCAGCTTGGCCAGTTCACGAGTGCGCATCAGCGCTTCTTTCTTGGTCAGCTTGTCCAGGGTGCCGTCTTGAGACTGGATTTCCAGATCTTTCAAACGCTTGATGGACTGACGAACGGTTTTCCAGTTAGTCAGCATGCCACCCAACCAGCGGTGGTTCACGAAGAACTGGTCACAGCTGTTCGCAGCGTCTTTTACCGCTTCGCTTGCTGCGCGTTTGGTACCAACGAACAGGATCTTGCCTTTACGGGAAGAGATCTTGCTCAGTTCAGCCAGAGCGGCGTTGAACATTGGTACAGTCTGCTCCAGGTTGATGATGTGAACCTTGTTACGAGCGCCGAAGATGAAAGGCTTCATTTTCGGGTTCCAGTAACGGGTCTGGTGACCAAAGTGAACACCAGCCTTGAGCATGTCGCGCATGGAAACAGTTGCCATGATTAAACCTCTATAGATTAATTGGGGTTATGCCTCCACGTATCCCATAACGCCGACCCTGGCGGCGACAAGTCACCTCAGGGCACCCCGGCGGATGTGCCGATACGTGTGTGTTATTTACACAAAATGAGTGCAGTTAAAGTATTTTCGGCCCATTCCCGCCAGGTCACAAGAACCAAGACACGGATCGCCGGCGCGCTTTATACCATAAACCCGCCGCCGACACCAACTTTTGTTGCGTTTCGCCGGGCGTCAGGAAATGAAATTTGGCAGCCCCCGGCCGGGCTGATACCATAAGTCACTGCTTCTTATTGTCGACGATAACGACACCTGCGGACGAATTTCATGGCAATCTCAATTAAAACACCTGATGACATCCAAAAAATGCGCGTGGCCGGCCGCCTGGCCGCCGAAGTGCTGGAGATCATCGAGCCGCACGTCAAACCTGGCGTGACCACCGGCGAGCTGGACCGTATCTGTCACGAGTACATCACCAACGAGCAGCAGGCCATTTCCGCCTGCCTCGGCTATCACGGCTTCCCGAAATCCGTGTGCATTTCGGTGAACGAAGTGGTGTGCCACGGCATCCCGAGCGACGACAAAACGCTGAAAGACGGCGACATCGTCAACATCGACGTGACCGTGATTAAAGACGGTTTCCACGGCGACACCTCGAAGATGTTCATCGTCGGCAAACCGACCATTCTGGGCGAGCGCCTGTGCCGCGTTACTCAGGAAAGCCTGTATCTGGCGCTGAAGATGGTCAAACCGGGCATCCGTCTGCGCACCCTGGGCAAGGCTATCCAGCAATTCGTCGAAGCCGAGAAGTTCTCCGTGGTGCGCGAGTACTGCGGCCACGGCATCGGCGAAGTGTTCCACGAAGAGCCGCAGGTGCTGCACTATGACGCGGACGACGGCGGCGTGGTGCTGCAGCCGGGCATGGCCTTCACCATCGAACCGATGGTCAACGCCGGCGACTACCGCATCCGCACCATGAAAGACGGCTGGACGGTAAAAACCAAAGATCGCAGCTTGTCGGCGCAGTATGAGCATACTATTGTGGTGACTGATAACGGCTGCGAGATAATGACGTTGCGCAAGGATGACACCATCCCCAACATCATTACGCACGAGATGTAAGCACCGCGGCGAACGCCGCGTGCAGAATATCACCAGGCCGGCTTATGCCGGCCTTTTTTATGGGCTGCGCACTATGTCTGACAATCTTCTTCAACAGGCGGCCCCGGCCGTGCCGATGCCGCCCGCCTCCCCCAGCGCCTACGGCGACGACGAGCTCACCTGCCCGGTGCTGAAACAGCGGCTGGAACAGTTTCAGCTGTGGCTGGCGGCGGCGTTCGACGCCGGCTCCAGCGCAGAAAGCCTGGTGGCGGCGCGCAGCGACTTCATCGATCGCCTGCTGCGCCGGCTGTGGACGTTCTACGGCTTTGAAGATATCCCGGAAACCGCGCTGGTGGCGGTCGGCGGCTACGGCCGCGGCGAGCTGCACCCGCTGTCGGATATCGACGTGCTGGTGCTCAGCCAGCGCCGGCTGACGGAGCAACAGTCGCAGCGGGTCGGCGAATTCATCACCCTGCTGTGGGATCTCAAGCTGGAAGTGGGCCACAGCGTGCGCACCCTGGAAGAGTGTCTGCTGGAAGGGCTGGCGGATCTGACCGTGGCCACCAACCTGATCGAATCGCGCATGATCTGCGGCGACGTCGCGCTGTTCCTGCAGATGCAAAAACATATCTTCAGCGACGGCTTTTGGCCTTCGCCGCAGTTTTTCCACGCCAAGATCAACGAGCAGCAAGAACGTCATCAGCGCTACCACGGCACCAGCTATAACCTGGAGCCGGATATCAAAAGCAGCCCCGGCGGCCTGCGCGACATCCACACGCTGCTGTGGGTGGCGCGCCGCCACTTCGGCGCCACCTCGCTGGACGAAATGGTCGGCTTCGGCTTTCTCACCCAGGCCGAACGCAACGAGCTGAACGAATGCCAGAGCTTCCTGTGGCGCATCCGCTTTGCGCTGCACCTGGTGCTGCCGCGTTACGACAACCGTCTGCTGTTCGATCGCCAGCTCAGCGTCGCGCAGCTGCTGCGCTATGAAGGCGAAGGCAACGAGCCGGTCGAGCGCATGATGAAAGACTTCTACCGCATGACGCGGCGCGTCAGCGAGCTGAACCACATGCTGCTGCAGCTGTTCGACGAAGCCATCCTGGCGCTGGACGCCACCGAAAAACCGCGTCCGCTGAACGACGATTTCCAACTGCGCGGCGATCTGATCGATCTGCGTGACGAAACGCTGTTCATCCGCGAGCCGCAAGCCATCATGCGCATGTTCTACCTGATGGTGCGCAACCGCGAGATCAAAGGCATTTACTCCACCACCGTGCGCCAGCTGCGCCACGCGCGCCGCCACCTGAAACAGCCGCTGTGCACCATCCCGGAAGCGCGCGATCTGTTCATGGCCATCCTGCGCCATCCCGGCGCGGTGTCGCGCGCGCTGGTGCCGATGCACCGTCACAGCGTGCTGTGGGCCTACATGCCGCAGTGGGGCAAGATCGTCGGGCAGATGCAGTTCGATCTGTTCCACGCCTATACCGTCGACGAACACACTATCCGGGTGCTGCAGAAGCTGGAGAGCTTCGCCGATCCGCAAACCCGGCCTCGCCATCCGCTGTGCGTGGAGCTGTATCCGCGCCTGCCGCACCCGGAACTGCTGCTGCTGGCGGCCTTGTTCCACGATATCGCCAAAGGGCGCGGCGGCGATCACTCGATCCTCGGCGCGGAGGACGTGGTGGAGTTCGCCGAGCTGCACGGCCTCAATTCGCGAGAAACCCAACTGGTGGCCTGGCTGGTGCGCTGCCACCTGCTGATGTCGGTCACCGCGCAGCGCCGCGATATCCAGGATCCGACGGTGATCCAGCAGTTCAGCAGCGAAGTGCAGAGCGAAACTCGCCTGCGCTACCTGGTATGCCTGACGGTGGCGGATATCTGCGCCACCAACGAAACCCTGTGGAACAGCTGGAAGCAGAGCCTGTTGCGCGAGCTGTATTTCGCCACCGAGAAACAGCTGCGCCGCGGCATGCAAAACAGCCCGGATCTGCGCGAACGCGTGCGTCACCACCGGCTGCAGGCGCTGGCGCTGCTGCGCATGGACAACATCGACGAAGAGGCGCTGCACCGCATCTGGAGCCGCTGCCGCGCCGACTATTTCCTGCGCCACTCGCCGAATCAGCTGGCCTGGCACGCCCGCCATCTGCTGGCCCACGATTCCACCCAGCCGCTGGTGCTGGTCAGCCGCCAGGCGACGCGCGGCGGCACCGAGATCTTCATCTGGAGCCCGGATCGTCCTTATCTGTTCGCCGCCGTCGCCGGGGAGATGGATCGCCGCAACCTGAGCGTGCACGACGCCCAGATCTTCACCAACCGCGACGGTATGGCGATGGACACCTTTATCGTGCTGGAGCCGGACGGCAGCCCGCTGGCGCAGGATCGCCACGCGGCGATCCGCCAGGCGCTGCTGCAGGCCATCACCCAGCGTGAGTACCAGCCGCCGCGCGTGCGCCGCCCCTCTTCCAAGCTGCGCCACTTCAGCGTGCCGACCGAGGTCACCTTCCTGCCGACCCACACCGATCGCCGCAGCTACCTGGAGCTGACCGCGCTCGACCAACCCGGCCTGCTGGCGCGGGTGGGCGAAGTGTTCGCCGATCTGGGGCTGTCGCTGCACGGCGCGCGCATTTCCACCATCGGCGAGCGGGTCGAGGATTTGTTTATCCTGGCCGACGGCGAGCGGCGCGCGCTCGACCAAGAAACGCGCAGAAAGTTGGAGCAACGGTTGACAGAGGCCCTCACCCCAAACGATAAAATGTGATACAAGTAACTTTTTACCGACAACATCAGGAAAGAGAACAGCATGCAGCAATTACAGAACGTTATTGAAAGCGCCTTCGAACGCCGTGCGGACATCACCCCGGCGAACGTAGACACCGTAACGCGCGAAGCGGTAAACCAGGTGATCGGCCTGCTGGACAGCGGCGCCCTGCGCGTCGCCGAGAAGATCGACGGTCAATGGGTCACCCACCAGTGGCTGAAGAAAGCCGTGCTGCTCTCTTTCCGCATCAACGACAACAAGGTGATGGACGGCGCGGAAACCCGCTACTACGACAAAGTGCCGATGAAATTCGCCGACTACGACGAAGCACGCTTCCAGAAGGAAGGCTTCCGCGTCGTGCCGCCGGCCACCGTGCGCCAGGGTGCGTTCATCGCTCGCAACACCGTGCTGATGCCGTCTTACGTTAACATCGGCGCCTACGTCGACGAAGGCACCATGGTCGACACCTGGGCCACCGTCGGTTCTTGCGCGCAGATCGGCAAAAACGTTCACCTGTCCGGCGGCGTCGGCATCGGCGGCGTGCTCGAGCCGCTACAGGCCAATCCGACCATCATCGAAGACAACTGCTTCATCGGCGCGCGTTCCGAAGTGGTGGAAGGCGTGATCGTGGAAGAAGGCTCGGTGATTTCGATGGGCGTCTACCTCGGCCAGAGCACCCGCATCTATGACCGCGAGACCGGCGAAATCCATTACGGCCGCGTGCCGGCGGGCTCGGTGGTGGTTTCCGGCAACCTGCCGTCGAAAGACGGTTCTTACAGCCTGTACTGCGCGGTGATCGTCAAGAAAGTCGACGCCAAAACGCGCGGTAAAGTCGGCATTAATGAGTTATTGCGTACTATCGACTAAATTGAAATAGCGGGTGATTCACCCGCTATTTTTTTGTCTGCGTTTCGCTGGCAGTCACAGTCGCAGATCTCGCTTTCCGCCATAATCGCAGTCGTGGAATATAACGATCACATCTAAAGAGGGCGCAGTATGTACGATAACTTGAAGAGTTTGGGCATCAATCAACCGGAAGACGTCGATCGCTATAGCCTGCGTCAAGAGGCCAACAACGACATCCTCAAGATCTATTTCCGCAAGGACAAGGGCGAGTTCTTCGCCAAGAGCGTGAAGTTCAAGTATCCGCGCCAGCGTAAAACCGTGGTGGCGGACAACGCCGGCCAGGGCTACAAGGAAATTCACGAGATCAACCCGAACCTGCGTTACGTGATCGACGAGCTGGATCAGCTGTGCCAGCGCGATCAGGTGGAAGTGGATCTGAAGCGTAAAATCCTCGACGACCTGCGCCATCTCGAAGGCGTGGTGTCGCACAAGATTGCCGAGATCGAAGCCGATCTGGAAAAACTCACCCGCGGCAAATAATGCGGATCGGTTGACCCGCATCATCGTTAAGGCGCCCTTTTGCGGCGCCTTTTTACGTTATGACTGTAGCAGCGTGCCCCACTGCTCGACCCACGGGCAGGCGGCCACTTCCGGCTCCGGCTGTTCCATCGCATCGATTTCCAGCACTTCGCCAACGCGGGTGGCGCCCTGTTCCTGCAGCAGCGCATCGAACGTGCGCCCGGCGCCGCAGAAGTGGTCATAGCTGCTGTCGCCGAGGGCGATCAGCCCATAGCGCAGCTCCGGCTGATAGCCAACCTGATCGCGGATAGCGTGGAACAGCGGCGCGATGCTGTCCGGCAGATCGCCCTGCCCGGTGGTGGAGGTGATCACCAGCGCGTAGTGCTGACGATAAAACTGCCAGGCCTCCAGCGTGCCCTCTTCGAACAGTTTGACCTCATGGCCCTGCTCGCTGAGGATGTTTTGCGCCTCTTCCGCCACCAGCAGCGAATTGCCGTAGACCGTTCCCACGAAGATACCAACCTGAGCCATGGCTCCTACTCCCTTCATTACCTTTAAAAATTGTCAGCTATCCTGACCGTTAGCCGCGTTAAACTCAACCCCGGCAAGTTCAGGGAATACCCCTGCCCAGCCGAACTGCGCCATCACCCCTTGCCAGGCCTCGTCCCAGCGCGCCGTTACCTGCAGCGGCTCGCCGGTCACCGGGTGCGTCAGCTGCAGATGGCTGGCGTGCAGCATCAGGCGCGGGCAACCGAAATGCTGCGCCATCCCGCGATTCTGCCGCAGATCGCCGTGCTTGCTGTCGCCGATGATCGGGTGGCGCAGGTGCGCCATATGGCGCCGCAGCTGATGTTTGCGGCCGGTTTCCGGCTGCAGTCCCACCAGACTGTAACGCGCGCTGTCGTAGCGGCCGACGGCCACCGGCATCTCTACCTGCGCCAACGGCCGGTAGTGCGTCACGGCCGGCTGCGGCCCCTTGTCGGCATCGGCATGTTTATCGGCGATTTTATCCAGCTCCGCCGTCAGCGGGTAGTCGAGGGTCGCCCCATCCTGCACGTAACCGCGCACCACCGCATGGTAGGTTTTCTGCACCTGATGCTGCTCGAACTGCTGCGACAGCAGGCGCGCCACCTCGCTGGAGAGCGCCATCAGCAGCACGCCGGACGTCGGACGATCGAGACGGTGCACGGTAAAGACGTGCTTCCCGAGCTGATCGCGCACCGTCTGCATCATAAAGCGAGTTTCATGACGGTCCAGCCAACTGCGGTGCACCAACCAGCCCGACGGTTTGTTCACCGCCACCAGGTGTTCATCCTGATACAAAATCTCAATCACATCGCATTCCCAGGTCAATAGCCGTTTCGGGCGCGAGTATAACAGGCATGGGACGCAACGCTAGTTCACCCATTCGATGGTCACCAGGCGCGTATCGGCCCGGCCGCGATCGTCCACCGCCCGAATGCGGTAGCGCCCGTTGTTGATCGGCCGCCAGTCGATCGGTTTTTTGCTGGCGCTGCTGCCGAGATAGATATCGTCGACGAACCAGTACACCGTCTTGCTGTCGGCGTCCGTCACCGCATTGAAGGCGATTTTGTCCCGTCCCTGCTGCGACTGGCGCAGGGTATAAGTGGTGTTTTTCAACGGCGAGGTGATACGCGGCGCGTTGCCGCCGACGGCGATGCCGTTGTCCTTGCAGCGATTGACCGGCGGCGCCCGCTTCGGCAGCCCGGCCTGGGCGAACACGTTGGCCAAATCGGAAGGCCAGAATTCAAAAATTTCGGTGCGGGTCTGCGCCGCGTCATACGGCGGGCAAACAACCTCGCCGCTGTGAATATCCAGCACCACCGGCCGGTAGACGCTGTCTACCTTGATCGGCGACTTGCCGGGAATGAACCAGGTCTTGCCCTTTTGCTGGCACCACGGCGTCGGCAGATCGCCGCTGGCGAGACAGATGTCTACCCGCCGCAGCCGCTTGGGGAACGGATGTTTCGGTTCCCGCAGGGCGGGATAGCTGGCGTTGACGCTGTCGATGATATTGAAAAACAGCGGCGCGGCCGCCTCGGCGCCGACCAACGCATTGTTGCCGCGCCCATCGAAGTTGCCTTCCCACACCACCAGCACGTAAGGGCCGAAAATCCCGACGCTCCAGGCGTCGCGAAAGCCCCATGAAGTGCCGGTCTTCCAGTACACCGGCAACGACGAAGAACGCTGCGCCAGCGTATCGCCCGGCCGCCGGTGCTGGCGCAGCATATCCAGCGTGATGAAACTGGCCTCCTCGCTCAACAGCCGCACCGGCCTCGGTTCACCCTCGTTCAGCCGCAATCGCAGCGGCCGCAGCTCGCCGCGGTTCGCCAGCAACGCGTACAGCTTCGCCAGCTCCTGCGCCGTCACCTCGCCGCCGCCCAGCACCAGCGACAGTCCGTAGTGGCTCTCATTGGCCATATTGGCGACGCCGGTCAGGCGCAAAAACTGATAAAAGGTCGGCTGACGCAGCTGTGAGGCGACATAGACCGCCGGGATGTTACGGCTGAAATTCAGCGCGTCGGTGGCGGTCACCGGGCCGAGAAAACGCCGGTCGAAATTTTCCGGCGCATAGGCGCCGAACGACGAAGGCACGTCTTTCAGAATGGTCATCGGATGCAGCACGCCCTGCTCCATGCCCAGCGCGTAGATGAACGGCTTCAGCGTCGATCCCGGCGAACGCTTGGCGTTGGTGCCGTTCACCTGCCCCTGGATCGGACGATTGTAATAGTCCGCCGAGCCCACCAGCGCGCGCACCCCCATATCGCGGCTGTCCACCAGCAGCACCGCGGCGTTTTGGATGCCACGGCTGCGGTTGCGGGCGATAAAGGCGTTGACCTGCCGTTCGACCAGCCGCTGCAGCCCGGCGTCCAGCGTCGTGTCTACGCGGGTATCGCGCTGCACCAGTTGCTGCGTCTGCAGGCGCAGCTGTTCGATAAAGTGCGGTGCGATATAAGGCACTTGTTCAGGCTGCCGCAGCGCCAACGGCAGGCGGAACAGCGTTTGCTGGCTGGCGTCGGTGGGGTAAACCCGCTGCCAACGCTGGAACAGACGATTGCGCGCCTGCGTCAACGCCGCGCCGAGCACGCCGGTTTTCGGCTCCAGACGGTAGCTGGGTGACTGCGGCAAGACCGCCAGCGTCAGCGCCTCCGGCAGAGTCAACTCCCGCGGCGGCTTGGCGAAATAGATCAGGCTGGCGGCGCCGATGCTTTCAATGTTGCGACCGTAGGGCGCGTAATTCAAATAGGCTTCCAGGATATCGCGCTTGGAGTAGCTCAGTTCCAGCTGCACCGCACGCAGCACCTGCAACATCTTGCCGCCCGGCGTACGGGTATTGAGATGCCAGCGCATCCGCGCCAGCTGCATGCTGATGGTCGAACCGCCCTGCATTTTGCCGCCGGCGACATAGCTGCGCCAGAAACCGCGCATCAGGCTGACGGGGTTAAAGCCGGGGTTATAGTAGAACCAACGATCTTCGTGCAGCAGCAACCCGCGCACCGCCAGCGGCGACACTTGCTCCAGCGGGGTCCACAGCCGGTAGCGATCGTCGTTGGCCAGCGTAATGCGCAGCAGCGCGCCGTGCCTGTCGTAATAAACGGAAGACTGCGGCAGCCCCTGCCACAGGGGCGGATGCGGCCACAGCCGAATTGCGGTCAACAGCAGCGCCAGTAAAAACACCGCCATCAAGCCGTTTTGCAGCACGCGCCCGGTCAGGATCTTCATACGTTCTCAGCATTCCGGCGCCAGACGCTGGCCTGGCGCCGGATCCGGCCTAGTCGCTGCCCGCCGGCACCACCACCAGCTTGCCGCCGCCGGCCGACATGGCCTGTACTTCACGGTCATACATGGCTTCGCCGTACGCCGGTGGAACAATAAAGCTGCCGGTATTGGTGGCCTTGATCTGATAGACGAACTCCTGCACTTCGGTGCCGGCGCTGCCGTAGATAATCACCCGATCTTCACGGATATCGCTGTAATCCGGCGCCCAGGTGGAGCCGGAGGCGGCCAGCGGCGACTGCCAGCCGCCGCGTTCGTCGCTCTCCTCGCCGGCATCGGCCGGTTCCGGCGGCGTCTGCTGCACCACTTCGAACCCGCCCGGCAGCAGATCGACAATCGCCAGGTTGCTCTGCCCCTCTTTCGAGTTGGCGCGCACCTTCAGATGGACGTTGAGCTTCTGCCCCAGCGTCACCTGCGTCACCGGTTTGCCCTGTTCGTCGGTGTATTCCCGGACGATCTCAATCCCGCGCGACAGCGCTTTTTGCGGCGCGTTCAGATCGTAACCGGCCTGCGTCACCACATACCAGGCCGGCGCGCTGCCGCCGTTGGTGAAGCGCACGGCGGTGGCATCGGCGTTGAACTGCCCCTGAACGAACAGCCCTTGCAGCTCGCTGATGCGCTGCGGCTCGCCGCCGCTTTTGCCCACCTGCACGATGCCTAACGCGTCCGCATTGGCGGATTGCGCCGCCACCTGGGTCGAATAGCTTTCCAGCGCCAGGATGCTCATTGCAGAGGAGTAGGTGGTGTAACGCTCTTCTTTCAGTGCCTTGACCATATTCTCCAGCACCTGCGGCGGAATCGACGCCACCTTCTCAGGGAAGTGACGGGTAATCAAATACAGCCGCGTCGCATCCTGCACCAGCGGATCGAAATAGTTCTGCGTCCACCAGGCGCTGTCATAGGCTTTGCTCAGTTGCTGCCAGCTGGGTTGCAACAGCGCGGCGGCTTCGTCGTCCATCTTCAACAAGCGATAGGAAGAGGCCAAATACAGCGCGCTCAGATCGGTTTTCCACCCTTCGCCATAGCGTTTTTGCAGCGTATCCTGCACGGCCGCCAGCGAGTTGGTGGTCACTTCGCCCTGCAGCGTCAGCAGGTAGACCGCCCAACTGCGCAGGCGCAGCAGATACAGATCGTCGAAACCGCTGGCCGCCAGCTCCCGCAGCGCGCCGTTGGCTTCGTCCAGCATGCCTTCCGGCAGGGCGTAACCCGCCGCTTTGGCTTCGAGCAGATATTGCACCACATAAGGCGTGACGAAAGGATCGGCATCCGGCGACGAACGCCAGGCGCCGATCGCCCCGCTGTCGTTCTGACGGGCGCGCAGCACGCCCAGCAGGTTGCGCAGCTGCTTGCTGACTTCCGCCTGGTTCAGGCTGCTTTTCATCTCTGGATGGCGGCTCTGCAACATCAGCGGAATGGAACGGCTGACGATCTGCTCGGAACAGTAATACGGATAATCCGCCAGGTATTGCGCCAACCCGCTGGTCAGCACCAGCGGCGAATTCGACACCGCCGCCCGGCGCTGCGCGAAGGCGTCGAACATCTGGCGCAGGCCATCGACGTTCTGGCTGCCGCCGCTCATGCGCCCCATCACCGATTGAGTACGGTACGGCGCCGCCGGCCGCACCGAGGTGCTGACGGTACGACGGCTGGCCTGGTCGCCGTAACGGGCGTCGAACACCAGCGGCGCATCGCCCAAAACGGCTTTGGCGCGCAGACGGAAGGCGATCACGCCCTCGCGTTTTTCCGCCAGCGTCAGGCTTTGCGTCGCGTTGCCCACCACCTCCAATTGCGGCGGCGGCGTCAGCAGGACGTTGATGGCTGCCGACTGGCCGTTCAGCCCTTCGAGGTTGTTGCTCACGCCCACGCTGACGTCGAACTCATCGCCCGGCGCCACCATCGCCGGCACGTTCGGCGTCATGATGAAGCTGTCGCGCACCGTAGCGGCGGTTTGCGCCTTGCCGATTTTCTCCGGCGTCACCGAAATCGCCATGACGCGGATCTTGCCGTTGAAGTAATCCGGCACCGGATAGACGAACTGCTTCTCGCCGCTGACTTCGGTTATGCCGGACCAATAGGCCACCGGCTTATCGCGCTTGCGCTTGAACGGGTTGAGATTGAGATCCAGCCCTTCGCCCGCATCGCCGCCCGGCGCCGCGGTCAGCGCCATCAGCTTGCTGAATTCCGGCAGGATCAGATCGAGGATCTGCGAGCTGCTCACGTTCAGTTCGCGCTTGCTGAAGAAGAACTCCAACGGATCCTTCAGGCGATAACGCGCCACCTGCAGAATGCCCTCATCGACGGCGAACAGCGCCACCTGCTGCGGCGCATCGGTCTTGACCGTCATCGTCAGGTTTTCACCCGGTTTGATGACCTGCGGCGCCGTCACCTCAAGGCTGTTTTGGCGCGCCTTGGTACTGATCTTGAACGGCATCACGCCATAGCTCAGCGGGCTCATGAAGATCTCGCTGGAGTTGATGTCGCGCACGAACTGCACGTTGATGTAGCCGTTGCCCTCCATGCCGGCCGGCACGCGGATCGTCTGCACCGAGCTGGTGGTGTCGGTGTGGAACCACTGCCAGGCGTAAACCTTGTCCTTCTCGATGGTGATCAAGCCGTTGCCGGTATAGGGCGCGTTAATCGCCACCTCGATCTCTTCGCCGGGCTGGTATTCCGCCTGGTTGAGTTTTAGCTTCAGTTCGGCGTTGCGATCCAGCGAACGGCTCAGGTTGGCGTTGCCGGCCACGCTGTAGGCGACGCGGTTGAGCGTCTTGCCCTGCGCATCTTCGATCACCAGCACGAAGTCGCCCGGCTTATCGGTCGCCAGCCGCAGATCCGCGCCCTGATCGCCCAGCGCCAGCGGCTGTTCCGAGAGCTGCACTTCCTTCATCTTCGACTGGTATTTGTAAACGCCCGAATCCTGTTTGGTCAGCACCGAAATGTATTTCTGTTCGATCAGCACCTGCTTCAGGTTCGGCATGGCGATCTGTTTCAAGGCCGGATCGATGGCGATCACGTTCAGATGCCGCTCCGCGTCGCGATTGATATAACCCAGATCGCCGTCGGCCTTCACCCCAATCAGGTAATCGTAAGGCGAAACCAGCGTACGGGCGGTAGCCGCCACCGAGCGACCGCCGCCGGCAACGAACGCCTCCGACAACAGCTGCAGCTGATAAGTGGCGTCGGCGTAAGATTTCAGATCGAGCGGAATATCAGCCGCGCCGTGTTCATCGGTGGTGCGATCTTCCAGCTCGGTTTCGAACCCGTCGCTGTTTTGCCGGTTTTCGTAGAACGCATAATCCGGGAAGCGATCGAAGCTCGGATACATTGGCCGCAGCGTCAGCCTGGTGGTCACACGGCGATCTTGCGCCGGGGTGCCGAACAGGTTCTGCACATCGATGCTGGCCTTCAGCTCAGACGGTTTGACCCAGCCTTGCTGGCGGTCCGGCGTCAACGCCAGCTTCACTTTCAGCTGATCCGGCTCGAACTCCTTCACATTGACTGCGGTATGGCCGAGCAGCGTGGAGGTGTCGTTGTTTTTGCCGATCAGATACAGATAAACGTTCCACTCGCCGGTGGGCGAGTTTTCATCGGTGGTATAGCTCAGTTCGTTGAAACCGCTGGCGCCCAGCGTCAGCGGCACGGTGGACATCAGCTTGTCGCGCGGATCGCGAATTTCGGCGCGCACCGGCACGCCGGCGAGGCCAACGCGCCAGTCGGCGGCGCGAGTGATCAGGCCGATATTGAAGGTGTCTCCCGGCCGATACACGCCGCGGTCGGAGAACAGGTAGCTGCTGAGCGTGCGCGGATCGGTCGGCGTTTGTTCACCGGCAACGTCGAAGCGCGAGAAATCCAGCCCGCGATCGTTATAGCTGCCGGTCGGCAGGAAGGAGACATCCCCTTCTTTCTCCACCAGGAACATCACCGGCTGGCGCTCGTTGGTGTACACATCCAGCGCCGGGAAACGCACGTGGCCGTCGGCGCCGGTGGTTTGGCTGAGCAGCGTCACGCCGTTTTTGGCCACCACCGATACGTTGGCGCCGCTGACCGGCGCACCGCTTTGGATCGACTGCACGAAGACGTCGCGCGTCTTATCCTGCGAGCTCTTGGCGACGATGCCCAGATCGGTCACCACCACAAAACGCGAATCGCCGACGTCGGGCTGTTCTTCCCCTGCGCTCTCGTCCTGTTCCTGCTCCTGCTCGGCACCCGCCTCTTGCGCCGCCGGTTTGCGATTCGGCTGCCATTCCGACAGCGTCAACAGAAACACCCCGCGATGGGAACTGGCGTTGGTGGAGAGATAGCGGGAAAGATCGATGCCCTGATAGTTCACTTCCCCCGGCCGCTCGTTGTTGAGCGACGTCTGGTATTTGAAATGCTCGGTGAAATACTCATCGTTGAGCCGGTTGAATTCCGTGGACGAGTATTCCCGGCTTTTGAAGGAAACAATGTGCTGCAGCTGACTCGGGATCACCCGCTTGATGTCCAGCCGCAGGCCCGCCACGTTGCGCGCCGCCACGCTGATCTGCTTGTCGCCGTTGACCGACAGCAGCGAGCCCTGCGACATGAACTGCAGCGATTTCGGGAACTCCGGCACTTCGACCACCCGATAAACCTTCTTCGGCATTTTGTAACCGCCTGCGGAGATCAGCTGGTTATCGATCTCGAGCAGCATAAAGCGGTGCGCCGGGGCGTCAAAACGGAAGCTGAACTGCGGCTGATAGGCCTCTTCCGCCTCGTTAAGCGTCAACGGCAGCGGCGTCGCCTGCGCCAGCACGTTCTTGCCGACGCTGTCTACCGTCCATGGGTAAAAGTCTTCAGCATCATTGGCGGCCTCGGCATCGCTCGGATCGTGCTGCGGTAGCAGCCAGGCTTTCGCGGCTCGCGCCAGCTCTTTATCCTTCACCGCATCGCTGAAACCAACCACCAGCGCACGCTGCCCTTTGCCGCCGTCGGTGTCCACCACCTGGGCGCTGGCGTCGCTCAGCGCCAGGCTGTACAGGGTGGGAACCTTGACCCAGTTGCTTTTCGCCTCTTCGACCGCGTTGCCGGCCGCCGTCGATTTAACGCCCTTGTCGACGGTCAGATGTACCGCGCCGCCCTGATCCAGCGCCTGCAGCGGCTCGGAATGCACCCAGGCGTTCAGTTTTTTCTCGTCATAGACCAGAGAGAAATTCAGCTTCTTCTCGGAGGTGGCGCTGCCTTCTTTCAATCCCAGCGAAATCTGTTTTTCAAAGCTGGCGACGTCGACCGGCGCGTTGAACTGCAGATTGAAAATCGCGCTGCGTTTCTGCGCATTCTGCGGATCGCGGTAGTACTCGGCCTGCCCCAGACGGTAGTCGAACGCAGGCACGGTGAAGGCATAGCGGGTTTTGGCGAGTTTGACCTGCGGCGCCAGCAAGGTAGCGGGCTCGAGGGTCACGTCATATTTCGCGCCCATCGGCAGCGGCTTTTTCGGCGTGAACACCAGCGTCGATTCATTGTTCCACGCCCACTGTCCTTCCGCCGTCGGTTTGAGGATGATGCCGGCGCTCACGGTTTTGCCCACCGCGGCGATCGGCGCGACCGAGCCGCTGAAGGCCAGGCTCACCGTTTGTGGCGCTTGCCGGGCGGCGGTGTAATCTATCGGCGTGGGGTTAGCCAGCGATGCGCTGACCTCCTGAACCACCATCGGCGCCGGTTCGATCGGCTGAGGCCGATTTTGCCACCAGTGCCAACCGTAAAACGCGCCGCCCGCGGCGCCTGCCAGCAGCAGCAGGCCCAGACCGATCGCTTTCGGATGTTTATCCACGCCGCTTTCCAGCCGCAGAAAACTGCGCGGCAGCGCAGCCCACCAGGCCGGCGCGCGCCAGCTGAGGTTGCCGACCAGCGGTCTCAGCAACCGCCCCAACAGCGACAAGACCCCACCCAACAGGCGGTAAACGCCCTTAACCAGGGTAAAAGGCAAACGAAGGATAAACCTTAATAAATCCATTATTGCAGCACCTCATCATCCTAATGCAGCCCCCGGTCAACCGCCGCGGTTTAACCGAGCCGAAAGACGCCGTCGGCTCTCCTGCCCGGCATCCGCGCGAGTACTCTACACTGCCGGGCGGCAAAAATCTGCGCGCCGCCGGCGAATTACGGCTCTTTATTCAACATCAAATCCAACCGCTGCAGCAGCACCAACAGCGGCAGACTGCTCGGCTCACGCTCCTTCAACGCCTCCTCGAAGTAAGGCGTGATGGCAAAACGCGTCGGCAGTGGCGCTTCGGCGTCCAACAGCGCATACATGCGCGGCAGAAACACCCACTGCAGCCAAGCCTCGGCCGACATGCTGTCGATGCAGAACGGCTCGGTGCTGGAGAAAGCCTCAGGCTCGGGCGGCGCGGCCTGCCACAAGGCCAAATCGCGCATGGATTGTTCAATCGCCTGCAAACTGCGGCGAACCTGATTATGTATACTCATCTGCATTCCCGATCTCTTTTCATCATGATATTCAGCTCGCTGGCTGAAAGGCGGCAAAGCATAGCATTTTTATAGCCCAAATTTGGCGCGCCCGAGACCGGCTGCCGTTTTTATCTGGTGGCGTGCGCCGCCGCGCGGCACAATAGCCCCACCGAATTCACCACACAGATAAAGATTCATGTCCGTAATAACAGAGAAAAAAAATCACGCGACGCCCGGTAAGGCCATGCTGGCCTCGGTCACCGGTTACGCCATGGACGGGTTTGACCTGCTGATCCTCGGCTTTATGCTGCCGGCCATCAGCATCGAATTAGGATTAACCTCATCGGCCGCCGGCTCGCTGGTCACCTGGACGCTGATCGGCGCGGTGCTGGGCGGCGTGATCTTCGGCCATCTCAGCGATCGCTTCGGCCGCATCCGGGTGCTGACTATCACCATCCTGATGTTTTCCCTGTTCACCGGCCTGTGCGCCGTGGCGCAAGGCTATTGGGACCTGCTGGCCTATCGCACGCTGGCGGGCATCGGGCTGGGCGGCGAGTTCGGCATCGGCATGGCGCTGATCGCCGAAGCCTGGCCGGCGGAGAAACGCAACCGCGCTTCAGCTTACGTCGGCATGGGCTGGCAATTGGGGGTGCTGGCGGCCGCTTTCCTGACGCCGTTGCTGCTGGAACATATCGGCTGGCGCGGCATGTTCCTGGTCGGCCTGCTGCCGGCGCTGGCGTCATTCCTGATCCGCCGCACGCTGGGCGAACCGGAGGAATTCGTGCGGCAAAAAGACGCCGGGCAGCCGCTCTCCTTCCTTCAGCGTTTGCGCCTGCTGTTTAAGGATCGCGCCACCAGCAAGGCCAGCATCGGCATCTTCATTCTCTGTTCGGTGCAGAACTTCGGCTACTACGGGCTGATGATCTGGATGCCGACTTATCTGGCGAAAAACTTCGGCTTCTCGCTCACCAAGTCCGGCCTGTGGACGGCGGTGACGGTGGTCGGCATGACGTTCGGCATCTGGCTGTTCGGCGTCCTGGCCGACCGCTTCGCCCGCTGGAAGATTTTCGTGCTGTATCAGGTCGGCGCGGTGGTGATGGTGATCGGCTACGCCCAGTTGAGCGATCCGATGCTGATGCTGTTCGCCGGCGCAGTGATGGGCATGTTCGTCAACGGCATGATCGGCGGTTACGGCGCGTTGATTTCCGATACTTACCCGGTACAGGCGCGCGCCACCGCGCAAAACATCCTGTTCAATCTGGGACGCGGCGTCGGCGGCCTGGGGCCATTGGTGATCGGCGCGCTGGTGACGCAGGTGTCGTTTACCGCCGCCATCAGCCTGTTGGCGGCGATTTACCTGCTGGATATCTACGCCACGCTGTTCCTGCTGCCGAAAAAACAGGGCGCAGGCGATACGCTGGGCGCGATTGGTTAACGCGGAAGAAGGATTGAGACGGGGCGCACGCGCGGCGGAATAGAACAAAAAGTTGGGGGCACTGCGTTAACAGTGCCCCCGGTTCGTTTTATAGCCATCCCGCTACACAGCATGCTCCCTGCTCAATCCTTGAAAACTTTTCCTGCGGCCATCCTGACCAAGTGGTCCTTGCATCATCCTGCAGCATCGTCCTGACGCGGTTCCTCAGCCTTCCTGACCCGCCGACAGTCCTGCGCCGGCTCTCAATCTCCGTCCTGGAGGTGTCCTTGGTTTCAATCCTGAAACATCCTGGGCATCTCCTGACGCCATCCCTCGCTCTTGCCTGAGCGCATCCCTTTCTTCTTCCTGAAGCTGCATCATCCTGATGCTTTCCTGCTCCGCCGGGTCCGTGCCGGTAATGATAAGATCGCTCAAATTTCCCGGAATCACAAGGGTTTGAGAGGTGTCTCACACTAAATTAAGACTAAGAGTTATCCTAAAGAAATTCTAACCAATTGATCTGGATAACAATAATCTCATGGTCTAAAGAGAGGTGAAAAAAATTAAGAGCGATCTCTCACAGCCCGTGTGAGAGATCTCTTACACGACCGACGGCGAATCCGCCGCGCTTTAGTCCAGCACTGGGCGCAGCGCATCGAGGAAATTCCCCAGCGTCGCCGCCAACAAGGTGCGCTTATCGCTGCCGAACTGCTCCAGCACCACGTTGCCGCTGACGTTGCACAGCGACACCATCGTCATCTCGGATTCGGTGGTCGCCAGGAAGAGAGTCGGTGACAATTTGAGGCGCTTTTGCGTCACCAGATGGCCGATCAGATTCTCCTGCAGGCGGATAAAATCCTCTTCGCTCCATACCTGCAGCAGGCTCAGGCGATGCTCCCCAAATTGCGCGCTCATGTCACCGGCGTATTGCTGCGTGTAGAAACGGTGCGCATCCGGCTGCAAACGCAGCTCCAGCGCAGCCTCGACCTTCTCCAGCGTCGCCGCCGGTTCGAAAGGCTGCGGCAACCACAGCACGTCGTCCTCGCGATTCTCCACGATGCAGGGCGACGGCACGCCGTACAGCGCCTCGCTGGCCGGCGCGTGGCCGCGCTCTTGCTGCCACAACTCGACATAGCGTTGAGTGAATTCACGCAGAGCGTGCGATACATCATGGTCCATATTCTTTCTCGCATACGTTAAACTGACGGCCATTGTACCTATCTCTGACCGAGGTGACAGCAGATGTCCTCATATCAAGACCACCAGGCCCTGTCAGGGCTGACGCTGGGCAAACCCACCGCCTATCGCGATCGCTACGACGCCACGCTGCTGCAGGCGGTACCGCGCAGCATGAACCGCGAGCCGCTGGGGCTGTATCCCGACAACCTGCCCTTCCACGGCGCGGACATCTGGACGCTGTACGAACTCTCCTGGCTGAACGCCAACGGGCTGCCGCAGGTGGCGGTTGGCGAGATCGGCCTCAACGCCGACAGCCTGAACCTGATCGAATCGAAAAGCTTCAAGCTGTATCTCAACAGCTTCAACCAAACGCCGTTCGCCGATTGGGAAACGGTGCGCAGCACGCTGCAACGCGATCTGTCCGCCTGCGCCCAGGGCGAGGTGAGCGTCACCCTGTTCAGCGTCGACCAACTGGAAGGCAGCCCGATCGCTCGTCTGGCCGGCGACTGCATTGACCAGCAGGATATTCGCATCGACAATTATGAGTTCAACGCCGACTACCTGCAGAACGCCGCCGGTGAAGAGGTAGTGGAAGAGCAATTGGTCAGCCACCTGCTGAAGTCCAACTGCCTGATCACCCATCAGCCGGACTGGGGCTCGGTGCAGATAAGCTACCGCGGCGGCAAGCTCGATCGCGAAGCGCTGCTGCGCTATCTGGTTTCCTTCCGCCACCACAACGAATTCCACGAGCAATGCGTCGAGCGCATCTTCAACGATCTGATGCGCTATTGCCGGCCGCAAAGCCTGACGGTTTACGCCCGCTATACCCGCCGCGGCGGACTGGATATCAACCCGTGGCGCAGCAACGTCGCATTCGCTCCCGAGCACGGCCGCCTGGCGCGCCAATAAGTGCGAAACATTGCTCAACAACTGAGCTAACGAGCGGTTTGTGTTGGTAAAAGCGCAGGGACGGCGGTAAGGTTAAAACGAGGCTGCGGCCGGGCAGAGCGCCCGCTTCGCCGCAGCACGCCAACCATAACGAGATGCTGTTTTGCTGCGTATGGATTACTACCGCCCCACACCGGGTGCAAAGGAGTTACCTTGATTACACACATCAGCCCGCTTGGCTCTATGGATTTATTGTCGCAGCTGGAAGTAGACATGCTGAAGCGCACCGCCAGCAGCGACCTGTACCGCCTGTTTCGCAACTGTTCGCTGGCCGTGTTGAACTCCGGCAGCCAAACCGACAACAGCAAACAGCTGCTGTCGCGCTATGAAACCTTCGATATCAACGTGCTGCGCCGCGAGCGTGGCGTGAAGCTGGAGCTGGTCAATCCGCCGGAAGAGGCCTTCGTCGACGGCCGCATCATCCGTTCACTGCAGGCCAACCTGTTCGCCGTGTTGCGCGACATTCTGTTCGTGCACGGCCAAATCGCCAGCGCCGGCCGTTTCCAACACCTGAACCTGGAAAACTCGGCCCACATCACCAACCTGGTGTTCTCGATCCTGCGCAATGCGCGCACGCTGCATCTGGATGAGGATCCCAACATGGTGGTGTGCTGGGGCGGGCACTCGATCAACGAGAACGAATACCTGTACGCGCGTAAGGTCGGCAGCCAGCTGGGCCTGCGCGAGTTGAACATCTGCACCGGCTGCGGGCCGGGCGCCATGGAAGCGCCGATGAAAGGCGCGGCGGTCGGCCACGCGCAGCAGCGTTACCGCAACAGCCGCTTCATCGGCATGACCGAACCGTCAATCATCGCCGCCGAGCCGCCTAACCCGCTGGTGAACGAGCTGGTGATCATGCCGGACATCGAAAAACGTCTGGAAGCGTTCGTGCGTATCGCGCACGGCATCATCATCTTCCCGGGCGGCGTCGGCACTGCCGAAGAGCTGCTGTACCTGCTGGGTATCCTGATGAACCCGGAGAACAGCGAGCAGGTGCTGCCGCTGATCCTGACCGGGCCAAAAGAGAGCGCCGATTACTTCCGCGTGCTGGACGAGTTCATCATGAACACGCTGGGCGACGCCGCGCGCCGTCACTACACCATCATCATCGACGATCCGGCGGAAGTGGCACGGCAGATGAAAAAAGCCATGCCGCTGGTGAAGGAAAACCGCCGCAACACCGGCGACGCCTACAGCTTTAACTGGTCGATCCGCATCGCGCCAGATCTGCAGCTGCCGTTCGAGCCGACCCACGAGAACATGGCGAACCTCAATCTGTATCCGAACCAGCCGCCGGAGCAATTGGCCGCCGCGCTGCGCCGCGCCTTCTCCGGCATCGTGGCCGGCAACGTGAAGGAAAACGGCATCCACGCCATTGAGCAGTTCGGCCCCTACAAGCTGCACGGCGAACCGCAGATGATGAAGCAGATGGACAGCCTGCTGCAGGGCTTTGTCGCCCAGCACCGCATGAAGCTGCCGGGCAGCGCCTATGTGCCCTGCTACGAAATCGTCGCCTGATCCTCAATCCCGGGCGGCGTAACGGCCGCCCTGTTTTTTCTGACCTTGCCGCCCATGATGATACACCTACTGATTGTCGACGCCCTGAACCTCATCCGCCGCATTCACGCCGTACAGGGCTCCCCTTGCGTCAACGCCTGCCGCCACGCGCTGCAGCAGTTGCTTCAGCACAGCCGCCCGACCCACGCGGTGGCGGTATTTGACGAGGACGACCGCAGCGAAAGCTGGCGCCACCAAATTCTGCCGGACTACAAGGCCGGGCGCTCGCCGATGCCGGAAAACCTGCAACAGGAGATGCCGCAGCTGCGTGAGGCCTTCGCCGAACTGGGCGTCGCCAGCTGGCATTCACCCGGCAACGAGGCAGACGATCTGGCGGCCACGCTGGCGGCGAAGGTCGCCGACGGCGGCCACCAGGTGACCATCGTCTCCACCGACAAAGGCTATTGCCAGCTGCTGGCGCCGAACGTACAGATCCGCGATTACTTCCAGAAACGCTGGTTGGATATGCCTTTCGTGCAGCAGGAATTCGGCGTGCAGCCGCAGCAACTGCCGGACTACTGGGGGTTAGCGGGGATCGGCAGCAGCAAGATCCCCGGCGTGGCCGGCATCGGGCCGAAAACCGCCGTGCTGCTGTTGCAGCAGTCGGGCAGTCTGGACGGGATCTATCAGCACCTGGAGCAGGTGCCGGAGAAATGGCGCGGCAAGCTGGAGCAGCACCGCGAGCTGGCCTACATCAGCAAACACGTCGCCATGCTGCGCACCGATCTGTCGCTGGACGGCAACCTGCAGCAGCTGCGCCTGCCAATACAATAAGGGCGCTGCAAGCAGCGCCCTTTATCAGGTTTAACGCGATTAATCGCGCTCGTCGCGGCGGCCCGGCACCGCCGACCACATGCGGCGCACGTGTACGGTGATCTCTTCGCGGTCGTGATACAGCTGCTTGGCATGCACTTCAACGCTGATGCCGGCAGCGCCCAGCGCTTCGCGGATGCTCATCAGGTTTTGCGACACTTCCTCATAGCGCTTTTTCATCGGCAGTTTGAGGTTAAAGATCGCTTCGCGGCACCAGCCTTTCACCAGCCACTGAATCATCAGGCTGGTCACCTTCGCCGGTTTCTCCACCATGTCGCACACCAGCCAGTAGATCTTGCTGCTGTTCGGCTCGAACTTGAAGCCGTCGGCGCGGTGATGCGTTACCTGGCCGGTTTCCATCAGGCTCGGCGCCATCGGGCCGTTATCCACCGAATGCACCATCATGCTGCGTTTCACCAGCTGATAGGTCCAGCCGCCTGGGCAAGCGCCCAGATCGACCGCGTGCATGCCGCTGGCCAGGCGTTCGTCCCATTCGTCGGCGGGGATGAACACATGGAACGCTTCTTCCAGCTTCAGCGTCGAACGGCTCGGCGCATCGGCCGGGAAGCGCAGACGCGGAATGCCCATGTAGAACGGCGAGTTGTTGTTGCTGTAGGAGTAACCGACGTAACAGCAGCCCGGCGCGATGAAGAACACGTGCACCACCGGGCGAGTCGGGTTCTCGCGCGCCATCAGCACCTTCTGCTCACGCATCGCGGCGCGCAGCGGCACCGTCAGCTTGCGGCAGAATTTCATCAGCTCTTTGCTTTCGTTGGTGTCCGGCACTTCCACCCGCAGCTCGCCGCCGCGATCAACCACGCCGATCAGCATGCCGACGATCGGCGATACCCGATCTTCCGGCGGCAGATCGCGCAGCAGCTCACCCACTACGATCATTTGGCGGGCGAAAATCAGTTCGCGGAACGGAATCTCCCGCGCCAGGCGGTCTGCATCGTCCGGCTGATAGCATTCGAACAACACGTAACCGCTGTGCTCTTTTACCCGCGCAAAGCCGTAAATCTCCAGCTGGGCGGCTTTATCGGTGATCTCCGCCGCACACTCTTTTTCGAAGCCGGGGCGGCAGTACAACGCAATCTTATTCATGGCGCTCGGCCTTTTTCCTCAGACGCAAAGCGCCAATCAACATCAATATCCAGCCGATCAAGAAGCACACGCCGCCAACCGGCGTGATATATACCCAGACCTTCAGGTGCGACAGCGCCAGACAATAGAGGCTGCCGCTGAACAACACGGTGCCGAACGCCAACAGCGCTCCGCTCCAGTAAAACCACAGGCTCACGCGGCGCTGCATCGCGACCGCCAGCGCCAGGATGGCCAGGGTGTGGAACCCCTGATACTCCAGCCCGGTGCGGATCCAGGCCATTTCGTTGGCGCCCAGCGTACCGCTTAACACATGCGCGCCGAATGCGCCCAGCGCGACAAACACAAAGCCGCTGATAGCGGCGAAAACCAGCATGGAACGGCTGCTCATCGTGATCTATCCCATTAAAAGTCACCGGCCGCGGCAAGGCGGCGGCCGGCCTTATTGTTCGTAGCGGAAGCGAAACTTCTCTTGTTCGCTGGCGGCACGCGCCAGGATCCACTGCCGGAAGGCGGCTATTTTACCCAGTTCTGCCTGGCTGTCATGACATACCAGATAAAAAGCATTTTTACTGACCAACACATCGTTGAACGGGCACACCAGACGACCGGCTTCAATCTCGGTTTGCGCCATCACGTTGTTCACCAGCGCCACGCCCTGACCGTGCACCGCCGCCTGCACCACCATGGCGCTGTGGCTGAAGATTGGCCCCTGCTGCACGTTAATGTGCTGCAACCCCAGCTGGCGCGTATAGGCCAGCCAGTCGCGACGTGAAACGTCATGCAGTAGCGTATGATAAGCCAGATCGTCTGCGGTTTTCAGCGGATGATCGCCGGTCAGCAGGCTCGGCGAACAAACCGGCAGCAAATATTCCGCATACAGGCGCTCGGCGCGCAGCCCCGGCCAATTGCCGCGGCCATAGAAAATCGCCACGTCGACGTCGTCCGCCAGCTTGTCCTCTTCACGGTCCACCGCCTGGATGCGCACGTCGATGCCCGGATAAGCTGAGTTAAAGCCGGACAGACGCGGCACCAGCCACTGAATGGCGAAGCTCGGCGGCAAACTGACGGTCAATGCCCCCTTGGCGCTGCGCGCCTGCAGCTTGCGCGTCGCCTCATTGATCGAAGAGAAGATCTCCTTGATATCAAGGTAGTAACTTTGCCCCTCTTCGGTCAGCAGCAGCGAGCGATTGCGCCGGCGAAACAGCTTCAGCCCGAGGAAGTCCTCCAGCGACTTGATCTGGTGGCTCACCGCGGCCTGAGTCACGAACAGCTCTTCCGCCGCCTTGGTGAAACTCAGGTGGCGAGCGGCCGCATCGAACACGCGCAGCGCATTGAGGGGAGGTAAGCGTTTAGACATTAAATTAGCTACTTTTGTGTAACATTAATCCGAATGATTCGGCGCCGAAAATCGGGCGGCTTTGTGTGGCAAGCCATGGACAAACGCTAACGGCGCATTGCCATTAGTTTTTTTAATCCGAGCCATTATAATTTGTCCGTTGAGGATGCGCCAGCAAATACCTATAGTGGCGGCACTTCCCGGGCCGGAACGAAAAGGGAGTGGGTGTCGAGGACGCCGATGAACTTTTGGCTTGTGGTTGTGATGTTGTGTTTGCAAATTGTCCGGCGATTCCGGACATGGTAGCTAGGCTACTGTTTTTTCACTTCCTGTACATTTACCCTGTCTGTCCATAGTGATTTTATGCAGCACCGCAAAACTTGCGGTGCTTTTTTTTACCTGACGGTTACTGGTTGCTTTCAACCATCTCTTTCACATCGGCGCGGTTGATCTGCTGTTCGACGCCGTTGGCGTCTTTATAGCTGATCATGCCGGTATCGTTATCCACTTTAGGCTTGCCGTCAGCGACAATGGTGCGTCCGTCATTGGTATGCATCACGTAGTTGCTGGAACAGGCGGCCAGGGTGAACGTAAGCATCAGGGCAGAGAGAACTGCGGCTGTTTTCTTCATTGAGGACTCCTTTGTAGTTTTAAATGCTGATAAATACCTTTTATGTGTATAGATGCGATTAATAAGCGCACGTTTAATAGCATAACAAACTTTCCCAATTTTGCCAGGCGATAAGTCCTAATCGGCGCGAACGCTTGTCTCCGGCGGCAAAATAGGACAGGATCACCCATCGACTCAAGCCAGTGACAATCAGGGTATGACGCCTTTTAACCCCAGCCTTTTTCGCCAACAGTTTCCCGCGCTCGCGCAGGACGGCATCTATCTGGACAGCGCCGCCACCGCGTTGAAACCGCAGGCGGTGATCGACGCCACGCAGCAGTTTTATCGCGACGACGCCGCCACCGTGCACCGCAGCCAGCATCGGGCGGCGCAGGATCTGACCGCCCGTTTCGAACAGGCGCGCGGCCAGGTCGCGCAACTGATCCATGCGCCGTCGGCCGACGACATCGTCTGGACGCGCGGCACCACCGAGGCGATCAACCTGGTGGCGCAGAGTCATCTGCGTCCGCGTCTGCAGCCGGGGGATGAAATTCTGGTGAGCGAAGCGGAACACCACGCCAACCTGATCCCCTGGCTGATGGTGGCGGATCAAACCGGCGCCCGGGTAGTGAAACTGCCTATCGGCGCCGACCGGCTGCCGGACCTGGCGCAGCTCCCCGCCCTGCTCAACGATAGAACCCGCCTGTTGGCGCTGGGGCAAATGTCCAATGTCACCGGCGGCTGCCCGGATCTGGCGCCGGCGATCGCGCTGGCCCATGCCGCCGGCGCGCGCGTGATGATCGACGGCGCACAGGGCGTGGTTCACGATCCGGCCGACGTACAGCGGCTCGATATCGATTTCTACGCCTTCTCCGGCCACAAACTGTATGGCCCGACCGGCATCGGCGCGCTGTACGGCAAATCCGAGCTGCTGGCGCAGATGGCACCGTGGCAAGGAGGGGGAAAGATGTTGACCCAGGCGTCGTTCGACGGTTTTATCCCGCAAAAACCGCCGCACTGCTTCGAGGCCGGCACGCCGAACATCGCCGGCGTGCTGGGGTTGGCCGCCGCGCTCACCTGGCTTCGCGAACAGGACATGGCGGCGGCGGAGCGCTACAGTCGCGAGCTGGCGGATCGGGCAGAACAGCGGTTGGCGCAGCTGCCGGGCTTTCGCAGCTTCCGCAGTTCCGGTTCCAGCCTGCTGGCGTTCGATATCGCCGGCGTACACCACAGCGACATCGTCACGCTGCTGGCGGAGCAAGGCATTGCGCTGCGCGCCGGCCAGCACTGCGCGCAGCCGCTGATGGCGGCGTTAGGCGTCAGCGGCACGTTGCGCGCGTCGTTCGCCCCCTACAATACTCAACAGGACGTCGATACGCTGGTCAGCGCGTTGACCCACTCCCTCGACCTGCTGGCCGACTGACTTGATTCCCGGAGACGCTATGCTCGCCCCCCATCCTTTTGGCCGAGAGATCACCGCCGAAGCGTTGATCGCCACCTTCAGCGCGCTGAAACAGTGGGAAGACCGCTACCGCCAACTGATTATGCTCGCAAAACGGCTGCCGCCGCTGCCGGAGGCCTTGCGCAGTGAAGAAATGGCGTTGAGCGGGTGTGAAAACCGCGTCTGGTTGGGGCACCAGTTGCTGGAAGACGGCACGCTGCACTTTTATGGCGACAGCGAAGGCCGCATCGTGCGTGGCCTGTTGGCGGTGCTGCTGACCGAAGTGGAAGGGAAAACGCCGCAGCAGATCGCCGAATTGGATCCGCTGGCGCTGTTCGACCGCCTGGCGCTGCGCGCTCAGCTGAGCGCCACTCGCGCCAGCGGGCTGGCGGCGTTGGCCGCCGCCGTGCAGGCGATCGCCGCCCGTTACGCCTGACGCGCCGCCTTCGCCACCATCTTTTTCAGCGCATGCGACACGGCGACGAAGCCAAAGGTGGCGGTGACCATGGTCGCCGCGCCGAAACCTGCGCTGCAATCCATTCTTTTCGGCCCTTCCGCCGTACTGCGCGAAGCGCATACCGAACCGTCCGGCTGCGGATAAACCAGCGGCTCGCTGGAAAAGACGCAGTCGATGCCCAGCTTGCCCTTGCCGTTTTTCACCACGTTAAAATCGTGCTTCAGCCGCTCGCGCAGCTTGGCGGCCAGCGGATCCTGAATGGTTTTCGCCAGATCGGCCACTTCGATCTTGGTCGGGTCAATCTGCCCGCCGGCGCCGCCGGTAGTCACCACCGGGATCTTGAAGCGGCGGCAGTATGACAGCAGCGCCGCCTTCGGCCGCACGCTGTCGATCGCGTCGATGACGTAGCTGAAGTTATGGTCCAGCAACTCGGCGACATTGTCCGGGGTGATGAAATCGTCGATGCAGGTCACCCGGCATTCCGGATTGATCGCCAGGATACGCTCCGCCATCACCTCGGTTTTCGATTGCCCGACGTGCTGGCGCAGCGCGTGGATCTGGCGGTTGGTATTGGTGACGCAAACATCATCCATGTCGATCAGGGTGATGGCGCCGATGCCGGTGCGCGCCAGTGCCTCAGCCGCCCAGGAACCCACGCCGCCGATTCCGATCACGCAGACGTGCGCCTGCGCGAACACCGCCAGCGCCTGCTGGCCGTACAACCGCGCCGTGCCGCCGAAACGCTGCAGATAGGCTTCCGAATAAGCTGTGCTCATAACGCTTTAATTACCTTCGTAATGCAAATGATAAGGGCCGGAAAATCCGGCCCTTGCGGGTCACTCTTTTCACGCCGTATGCGTTTAGCGGGTGGCCAGCAACGAACCGCCGCGGTTTGACTGATTGGCGCTGAACAGCTGGCCACCGCCGTTGTTCTTCAGCACCCAGACGCGGCCATAGTGGTTGTAGTACCCCGCCGAGTGGCCGGCTTCCGGCCCGATGCCCTGATACATGTCAAAATGCTGGCCCTTGATGGCGCCGCCCACGTCGAGCGCGACCATCAGACGCATCTCGTATTTTCCCGTGAATTTACCCTTGTTGTCCAGCAGCGGCACTTCAGCCAGCAGCGTGGTGCCCGCCGGGATCAGCGAACGGTCGGAGGCCACCGAGGCTTTGGCGATCAGCGGCACCGCGCTGGCGCCTTTCACTGGCGCAAAAGCTTCCGGGCGGAAGAACACGAACGACGGGTTCTGCTCCAGCAGCTCGCGCACCTCTGCAGCGCTGTGGGTATCCGCCCACTGACGGATCGCCTGCATCGACATGTCCGCCTTGGCCACCTCGCCGCGATCGATCAGCACCTTGCCGATGCTGCGATAGGCGTGGCCGTTCTTGCCGCCGTAGCCGAAGAACACCAGCGGCTGGCCGTTGCCGTAGTCGACATAGCCGCTACCCTGGACTTCCATCATGAAGTTGTCCATCAGCGAGTTGGTGTAAGCGATGATATAGCGATCGTCGAGCGCGCCGGAATAGATGCCCGCGCGATCCGGCAAGCGGCCCCTGCCCTTCGGCGGCATGCGGTACAGCGGATAGCGGAACTCGCCCTGTTGGGTATAGCGCGCCTGCACCACCGGCGTATAGTAGCCGGTAAACTGCACGTTGCCGTAATTGTCGACGCCTTCCATCTGGTAAGCGCTGAGGCCGTACTGGCTCAGCATGCGCGTGTCGGCGCCAGACGCCATCCAGTTTTGCACCGCCTGATAGGTGCTGTTGTTGCGGTTAAACAGCGAAGGCGACGCGTACTTGATCTCCATCAGCTGATCCGAGTAGTCCTTGGCGTTGACCGGCGAACCTTTGGCGTTGGGCTGATTGACCAGCTCCAGCGATTGATCCAGACGGCCATCTTTATATTGCTGACCCCGATCGGTCGGCTTGGACGAACAGCCCCCCAACACCGCCACCATCAACCCGCCCAGCAGGTATTTGCCCCAACGTCCTTTCATCGCGCACACTCTCAAACTGATATGATCTACCGGCTGAACGATAACAAACGCTCATTGATAAAGGAATCGCTGCAAATAAAAAAAGCCGCACGGAGGATGGTGATGAAAAAGAAGGCAAATTGCGGGCAAATTCAGCAGAAAAACGGGTTTAGGCCAATAAAATGCAAAAAGGGTTTGCAACAAAACGCATGGAGAGTATAGTGCGCATCCATCGGACGCGGGGTGGAGCAGCCTGGTAGCTCGTCGGGCTCATAACCCGAAGGTCGTCGGTTCAAATCCGGCCCCCGCAACCAACCGATGCCGCAGTGGCGGTATTTTGCGTTTGGGTTCGATAACAAAGTATTACACGGACGCGGGGTGGAGCAGCCTGGTAGCTCGTCGGGCTCATAACCCGAAGGTCGTCGGTTCAAATCCGGCCCCCGCAACCAACCGAATGCCGTACCAGCGGCATAACATGAACGGTGGTTTCGTCGTAATACCGCATCAAGACGGACGCGGGGTGGAGCAGCCTGGTAGCTCGTCGGGCTCATAACCCGAAGGTCGTCGGTTCAAATCCGGCCCCCGCAACCAACTCTTGATGACAACAGATAAGCACCCTGACGGGTGTTTTTTTGTATCTGCAATCCGCAAAAACAGCCGGACTTGCGCCCGGCCCTGCCGCTATCGGCTCGCCAACGCGCCGCCGTTGGCGAAATAAGCCTTGATGCCCGCCAGAATCGACTCCGCCACCTGCTGCTGGAAATGGCTGGTGCGCAGCTTGCGCTCCTCTTCAATATTGCTGATAAACGCCGTTTCCACCAGGATCGACGGGATATCCGGCGCCTTCAACACCGCAAAACCGGCCTGATCGACGCGATTCTTGTGCAACCGGTTGATTTTACCCATCCGGTTCAACACTTCCTTGCCGAACTTCAGGCTATCGTTGATGGTTGCGGTCTGGATCAAATCGAACATGGTGTGGTCGAGATAGCGGTCGCCGCTCTTGCTGACGCCGCCGATTTGGTCCGAGGCGTTCTGCGTCTGCGCCAGGAACTTGGCCGCCGAGCTGGTGGCGCCTTTGGTGGACAACGCGAACACCGATGACCCGCGCGCGGCGCGGCTGGTGAAGGCATCGGCGTGAATCGAAACGAACAAATCGGCGCGTTGCTTGCGCGCCTTGGCGACGCGCACCTTGAGCGGGATAAACACGTCTTCATTGCGCGTCATGAACGCCTTCATGTTCGGCTCGCGCTTGATCATGGCGCTCAGCTTGCGAGCAATCTGCAGCACGATGTCTTTCTCGCGCGTCTTATACTTGCCGATCGCACCGGGATCTTCGCCCCCGTGGCCAGGATCCAGCATGATGACGATCGGCCGATCGCGCCCCGCCTTGCCGGCCTGCGGCGCTTCGGGCGGCAGCGTGCGCTCCAGATCGCCTTTGTTGTAATCTTCCAGTAACGCCAGTAACGGATCATACTCCTCGCCGCCGCTGCCGCCCTTGGTCGGGTAGAGATCCATCACCAGACGGTTGCGATACTCCGGCACCGGCGCCAACGAGAACATGTGCGGGCTGACGCTTTGCTTGAGCTCCAGCACCAGCCGCACGGTATTCTGATCGAACTGGCCGACGCGCGCCTGCTTGAGATAAGGATCGTCGGCACGCACCTGCCCGGCGATGCCCTTCAGCACGCTGTTGAGATGCACGCCTTCGATATCCACCACCACGCGATCGGGATTGGTCAGGGCGAACTGCTTGTATTTCAGTTCGACGTTGGATTCCAGCGTGACGCGGGTATAAGTGGAGGACGGCCAGACGCGCACGGCAATCACGTGCGATGACGCGGCGAAGCCCGTGCGACTCACACTCAGCAACCAGCTGGCGGCAACGCCCTGTAATAAACGACGGCGGCCCAGATTGTGATTAGCGTTTGGCATGCGGCTCCGGCAGTAATAACTGTTTACAACAGATGAAAAAAACACCAATGACTTGGGAATGCCGAAAACTTTAACCAATCATTCCAGCCCTGTCATCAGAAAATCTTTTTATGGTTTTTCAATTTATTAACGATTTAGCGCCCTTAGCTCGCTCTTCATGACGATTTCCCACTTGCCATTGGCGCAATAAAAGAATAAAAATACAAAAATATCGTATAAATATGCAAAGAGGTTTGCCCGTGAAGGAACGTAGTACAGAGCTGGTGCAAGGATTCCGTCACTCCGTCCCCTATATCAACGCCCACCGCGGCAAGACGTTTGTCATCATGCTCGGTGGGGAAGCCATCGAACACGAGAATTTTTCCAACATCGTCAATGATATCGGGCTGCTGCATAGCCTGGGCATTCGCCTGGTGGTGGTTTACGGCGCACGGCCGCAGATCGACGCCAATCTGGCGCAGCACAACTATGAACCGATCTATCACAAGCATACGCGCGTGACCGACGCCCATACGCTTGAGTTAGTCAAGCAGGCTGCCGGTTTATTGCAGCTGGACATCACCGCCCGGCTGTCGATGAGCCTCAACAACACGCCGCTGCAGGGCGCGCACATTAACGTGGTCAGCGGCAACTTCATCATCGCGCAGCCACTGGGCGTCGATGACGGCATCGACTACTGCCACAGCGGCCGCATTCGCCGCATCGATGAAGAAGCGATCCATCGTCAGCTCGACAGCAACGCCATCGTGCTGATCGGCCCGGTCGCCGTCTCGGTGACCGGCGAGAGCTTCAACCTGACTTCGGAGGAAGTCGCGACTCAGCTGGCGATCAAACTGAAAGCGGAAAAAATGATCGGTTTCTGCTCCTCGCAGGGCGTGACCGACGCGGAAGGCAACATCCTTTCCGAGCTGTTCCCCAACGACGCGCAAAAGCGTCTTGAAGAGCTGGAGGAAGGCGGTGATTACCATTCCGGCACCGTGCGCTTCCTGCGCGGCGCGGTGAAAGGCTGCCGCAGCGGCGTGCGCCGCAGCCACCTGATCAGCTATCAGGAGGACGGCGCGCTGGTGCAAGAACTGTTCTCACGCGACGGCATCGGCACCCAAATCGTGATGGAGAGCGCCGAACAGGTGCGCCGGGCGACGATCAACGACATCGGCGGTATTCTGGAGCTCATCCGGCCGCTCGAACAGCAGGGTATTCTGGTGCGCCGTTCGCGTGAACAGCTGGAAATGGAGATCGACAAGTTCACCATTATCGAACGCGATAACCTGACCATCGCCTGCGCGGCGCTGTACCCGTTCCCGGAGGAAAAAATCGGCGAGATGGCCTGCGTGGCGGTGCATCCCGATTACCGCAGCTCTTCGCGCGGCGAGATGCTGCTGCAGCGGGTAGAAAATCAGGCGCGGCAGATGGGATTGAAGAAGCTGTTCGTGCTGACCACCCGCAGCATCCACTGGTTTCAGGAGCGTGGTTTCACCCCGGCGGAGGTCGACGTGCTGCCGATGCAGAAACAGGCGTTGTACAACTACCAACGCCGCTCCAAAATTCTGCTGGCGGATCTGTAATCCCTGTGGGCGCGGCCGCTACCGCGCCCCTTCATCGCTTATTCCGTCGTCTGCAGCCGTTCAGCCAATCCGCTGCGACGCTGGGTCGGCGTGCGAATGGCCCGCAGCAGCACCGCGTCCGTGGCGTACAGCGAGAGCTGCTGACGCGCACGGGTGATCGCGGTATAGACCAGTTCACGCGTCAGCACCGGCAAGAAATGGTTCGGCAACACCAGAACCGTATGCTCAAACTCCGATCCCTGGGACTTGTGCACCGTCATGGCGTAAGCGGTTTCATGCGCCGGCAAACGGCTCGGCTGCACCGACTTGATGCTGCCGTCCGGCAGTTGAAAATGCACGCGCAGCTCGCCGCGCTCATCCGGCAGAGTAATGCCGATATCCCCATTGAATAACCCCAGCGCGCTGTCGTTGCGGCCGATCATCACCGGCCGCCCCCGATACCAGCGGCCGAGCACGCCCGGTTTGCGGTCGATCAGGCCGGCGCGCTGCAGCCCGAGTTCAATACGTTCATTCAGGCCGGCAACGCCGAACGGCCCTTCACGCAGCGCGCACAGCACCTGGAAGCGGCTAAAGGCGGCCAGCACCGCCGCCGCATCCGCGCCTTCGGCAGTCAGCCGCAGATAGTCGCGATAGCCCGCCACGCACGCGTCCAGCAGCGCCTGATACTCTTCGCTCGTCGCCAGCGCATAGCCCGCGACATCGCCGAAACGGCCGTTTAATGCCGCCAGCGCGCGATCCCCCGCACCGGCGTTGACCGCCAACGCCAGTTGACCGATGCCGGAACGGGCGTCGAAGCGATAGCTCTTACGCAACAGGCACAGGCTGTCGCGCACCGCCGCTTGCGCTTCGGCCCGCTGCCCAGCGATCGAACAACCGGTCAGGCGGCTCAGCTCTGCGGCGCGCGCCTCGCTGTATCCCTGCTCGGCAAAACGGCAAATATCCCCCAACACCGCACCGGCCTCTACCGAAGCCAGCTGATCGCGGTCGCCGAGGAAAATTACCCGGGCCCGATCGGGCAACGCCGCAATCAGGCGCGCCATCATCGGCAGATCGACCATCGAGGCCTCATCCACCACCAACACATCCAAATGCAGACGGTTACCGCGGTGATAGCGCATGCGCTGACTGTTGGGTTGCGCCCCCAACAGACGGTGCAACGTCGCCGCCTCCGTGGGAAACAACGCCTGCTGCGCCGGGGTCAACGCCAGCTGACGGCTGGCGCTGCCAAGCGACTCCGTCAGGCGCGCCGCCGCCTTGCCGGTTGGCGCCGCCAGCTGAATCCGCAAGCGCGCGCTTTCATCCAACTGCACCAGCGCCGCCAGCAGTTTAGCGACGGTGGTGGTTTTACCGGTGCCCGGTCCGCCGGAAATCACCGCGATGCGCCGCGTGGCAGCCACCGCAGCGGCGATCTTCTGCCAGTCGGGTTCATCGCTCGCCGCGCCGAACAAGCGGTCGAGAATGGCGCGCAACGCCTCCTCCGGCACCGTCAGCGATTCACCTTCACCGCCGATAAACGCCGCCACTTCACCTTCGTTTTGCCACATGCGTTGCAGATATAAGCGCTGCCCACGCAGCACCAGCGGCGTAGCGCCGCTGCCGTCCCCAACCGCCGCGCTGCTCGCCAGGCGCTGCTGCCAACGTGCGCTATCCGGTCGCCCGGCCGCCTCCCACAGCGCCAGCGCCAGCGCCGGTTGGCGCCCTTCAAACAGCGTGTCCGCCTGCAGCTGCTCCAGCATCAGGCAAACATGCCCCGCCCCCGCCTCTGCGCTCAGACAGGCGGCGGCCAGTAAAATATCAGGCTCGTCTTCGCTCGCCACCACGCGGGCGAACTGCACGTCCAGCGGGCGCAGCGCGCCAAGCGCCACCGCCTGCTCCAGCAGTGCGATCATGATTTTTCCTCCGTCGCCGCAGCTTCGCCGCTGAACAAGCTATCCATTCCCGCCACCAGCTCAAACGCGGGGAGACAGGTGAAAATGCCGTTGCCCGGGTGCGCCGCATCCACGCCGCGCAGGAACAGATAAATCACCCCGCCGAAATGGCGCCGGTAATCATAATCCGGCAACCGATGGCGCAAATAACGATGCAACGCCAGCGTATACAGCTGGTATTGCAGATCATAACGATGCTCCGCCATCGCCTGCTCCATCGCCGGCCGGGTATAGGCGCAGCTGTCCTCCCCCAGCCAGTTGGACTTGTAGTCCAGCAGGTAGTATTTGCCTTGCCAGCAGAACACCAGGTCGATAAAGCCTTTCAGCATGCCCTGCACCTGATGGAAATCCAGCGCCGGGCAGCGGGCGGAAAGCGGATCGTAACGCTTCACCAGAGCATCGAGCTCCTTCGCCTGCAACAGCCGGTTAATCGGTAAATAGAACTGCAGCTCTGCCTGCTTATGCTGCGGCGTCAGCGCCGCCAACGTCACGCCGCTGTCATCGAGCGGCGTATTGAGCAGCACCTGCATCCACGCCAGCAGTATCGGTTGCCAGTGTTCGGCAAACCCTTGCTGCTGCAGCTGTTCCAGCAGCCACTGTTCGTCGAGCGGCTGGGTGAAGTCCAGCGTTTCAAACAGGCTGTGCAGGAAGGTGCCGGGCGTTGCGCCGCGCGGGAAGGTATGCGGTGTAAGCGCTGGCTCACTTTCTTCCCCGCGCTCACCGGCCGCGTCGACATCCAGACGCGGCAGCAGATCCTGCATCAGGCTCGCGCCGTGCTGTTGCAAACCGGTATAGCTGGTCACCCGCCAAAAATCCTGGATCCGCCGGGTAAAGCTTTTCGCCGCCAACGCTTCGGCCAGCGACGCCTGGGGTTGCCAGGGTTCTGCATCCGGCGGTTCAACCAGCGACAGCGCGATACCGCCACCCACCAATTGCTGCAGCCGCTCCTGCAGATACACGGCGTCGCCGGGCTGCCCGCCCTGCACCAGATAGCCCAATGCGCTGCGGTGCAGGTCGGTATCGCCCTGTTTCTTGCGCGTGCCCTGGAACAGCGGCGCAATGCCGATACTGCAGTGGTACACCGAGCGGGTCAGCGCCACATACAGCAGACGCAGATCCTCCGCCAACCGCTCCTCCTCCGCCCAGGCCTGGCTCTCTTCATTGGCGTCGAGGTCCAGCAACGCCTGGAAACTGTGGCGATCGTGATACAGCGCCTGCTGCTGCTGGCGGAAGTTGCCGACGAACGGCAGCCACACCAGATCGAACTCCAGCCCCTTGGACTTGTGGATCGTGATCACCTGCACCAGATGCCGGTCGCTCTCCAGCCGCAGTTGCTGATTGTCGGACTGGCGATTAGGCTGAGCGATCTGCTGCGCCAGCCAGCGCACCAGCGCATGCTCGCTGTCGAGCTGCGCCGCCGCTTCTTGCAACAGCTCCCCCAGATGCAGCACGTCGGTCAAGCGACGCTCGCCGCCGGCGCTGGCCAGCAGGTTCTCCGCCAATTGGCGCGTTTTCATCACCTCGCTCAGCATCGGCAACACGCCGCGGCGCAGCCAGAGCGTGCGGTAATTGTCGAATTCATTAACCAGCGCGTCCCAGGCGCGCTCATCGCGGCTCAAGCCGTCCAGCGTCGGCGCGTCCAGCCCCATCAGCCCGGTGGCCATGGCGCTGCGCAGCGTGCGCTCCTGCTCCGGCGCCAACACCGCCTGCAGCAACCACAGCAGGTCTTTGGCCTCCGGGGTGTCAAACACGCTGTCGCGGTTGGACAGGTAGACCGACGGAATAGACAGCGCGCTGAGCGCATCGCGCACCAACGCCGCCTCGTTGCGGCTGCGCACCAGCACCGTGATATCAGAGGCTTGCACCGGCCGTGACGCCTTGCCGCTCTGCAGCCGCGCCAGGCCCTGCTGCCCGGCGCTGAGCCAGTCGCGAATTTGCGTGGCGCACAGGCGCGCCATCAGCTGTTGGTAATCACTTACACCCGCGCCTTCCCCCTGCTGCAGCCAGAACTGCATCGCCGGCTGGGGCTTGCCGTGCAATTCAAACGCCAGCCCTTGGTTCTTTTCCGCCGCGTTAACCTCAATAAAGGGAATTTGGCCGAACAGGAAAGGTTTTTCTACCTGAGAAAACAGGTGATTGACGCTGGCGACCATCGACGGCGACGAGCGCCAGTTGGTCTCCAGCGTATAGTGGGCGCTCACCTCTGAACGCGCGCGCATGTAGGTGAAGATGTCGGCGCCGCGAAAGGCGTAAATCGCCTGCTTGGGATCGCCGATCAGCAGCAGGCCGCAATCAGGCCGGCCGACGTAAAGTTTTTGGAAAATACGGTATTGCTGCGGATCGGTATCCTGGAATTCATCGATCATCGCCACCGGATAGCGCTGGCGGATCGCCTGCGCCAACTGTTCGCCGCCGCCGCTTTGCAGGGCGCTGTCCAAACGGCTGAGCAGGTCGTCAAACCCCAGCTCGGCGCGCTGGCGCTTTTCCTGCTGAATGGAGGTGCGGATCTCGCTGAGCGCGCGCGCCATGATCAGGTCGCGCAGCGTCAAGGGTTCATCGAACAGTTCGTCTATCGCCGTGAACAGCGCATGACGCGGCGGCTCGCCCTTCTTGGTCTTATCCAGCAGCACCGACTGGCGAAACTTGTCCAGCTCCTTCGGCAGTTGGTAATCCTGGGTCTCCTGCCCGCTCCATTCGCCGACCTTGTTCAGCCAGTTCGGCAGGTGTTTGCTGCTGTAGCTGCGCTTATCGACGCCGGACTGGGCGATTAACGCCTCAAGATCGCCCGCCGCCGCCCGCCATTGCGCCTTGATGGCGTCGATGCGCGCGACAATCTGCTCGTGGCGCATCAGGACGGTTTCTTCGTCCTTCGGCGGCCGCCGCAGCGCCGGCGCTTCACCGTGCAGATAACCGGAAAGGTCGGCCAGCAACGCTTCCGGGCCGCTCCACTCCTGGCTGACCGCACGCGCCACGCCCAGCGGCAACGGATAGCAATGACGCCGCCAGAAATCGGCGCAGGCCTGCCGCCGCAGCGGCAGTTCGTCCTGTACCAGCGTTTGTTCAAACAGCATGCCGGACTCGAAGGCGTTGTGGGTCAACATCCGTTGGCAAAAACCGTGGATAGTGTAAATCGCCGCTTCGTCCATCTGCCGCTCCGCCGCCAGCAGCTGCGCAGCGGCGTCAGACAAATCGTCAATTTCTTCCATCAGCGCCGAAAACAGCGGGTTAGCGCTGATGCCGCGCACGCAGGCGATGCGCAGCCCGTGGATATTGTCGCGGATACGCCCGCGCAGCTCCTCGGTGGCGGCCTCGGTAAAGGTCACCACCAGGATTTCTTCGACCGTCAACGGGCGGGGAAACGCCGCCTCCCCCCCCAACCCCAGCAACAAGCGCAGGTACAGCGCGCCGATGGTAAAAGTTTTGCCGGTGCCCGCCGACGCCTCGATCAGGCGTTCGCCAAACAGCGGCAGCGTCAGCGGTTCTAGCCTCTGCGGGGCGACTTCCGTCATGGCGTCGCCACTTTGCGCGGCAGGATCTGCTGCAATGCCGACGCGTTCGGATAGGTGACCCAATCCTTAGGCGCCGCGTAATCCGCTTTGTCCTGCCCGCTGCCGCTGACCTGCGACAACACCGCCAGCCCCTGCGGCTGGATCACTGCCTGGTGGAAATAATCCGCCAGTTTGGTCGGCGTCAGCTGTTGCACCTGCGCGATCAGCTTCTGGCGGGTATCAAAGGCGAAGTTGCCGCGATCGAAATCATTGGCGAACCGGCTGGCCTCCTCGCTGAGGGTTTGCGGCCGCTGTTTGAGTTCGTTGATCAGCGCCTGTTTGTACTGCTCAAAATCGGCCTCGCTCATTTCACGCAGGCGTTTCTCGGTTTTCGGATAGAAATCCTGATAGCGCTGGTACAGGTAGGCCGGCTGTTTGCTGTTGCTCTGCAACAGGAAGCCTACGCCCCACTGGCGGCCCACCGACATCGGGAAGGCAAAGACCGCATACCCCAATTGTTCCTGAGTGCGCAGCTGGCTGTAGAACCACGGCTGAATAATCTGCCCCAACAGCGAGCTATAGGCCATGCCGGTCACTTCGTCGTAACCGGTCGGTACGTAGACCGCCGCCAGCGCCGAGTCGGTGCTGCTGCCTACCTGTTGCAGGTTGGCCAGCTGATTCTTGTCCACCACCACGTCTTCACCGTGCCACCACTCAATACCGGTACAGCCCAGACGGTGCTTCAGCGTCGACGCCAGCGTATCGACCTGTTGCTTGCTCATGTTGCCCACCACCAGCAGCTCCGGCGTGGCCTCGGCCAGCAGGCTGTCGCGATACGCCAGCACGTCTTTCAGCGTCAGCGTTTTCAGCACTTCGCGGCGCTCGCTGCGTTCGGAATACGGCACGCGGGAAACCATCTGCACCGGCTGAATGGCCAGTTCAAACGCCTTGCCCTTCTCGGCGGCGTCCAACTGCTCCAGGTACCAGGACTTGGCCTGCGCCAGCTGATCTTCCGTCGGCGTGAAGCTGGAATAGCCCTCGATCAGCGCCGTCAGCAACTGCGGCAGGCGCTGGGTAAAGCCGTTGGCGTTAAACATCAGGCCGTTGTTCGGCGACGTCGAGAAACTCAACCCGCCGACCGACGCCTGATAGCTCAGCTGATCCAGCGCCAGGCCGGCCAGATAATCCGTCAGCGAGAACAGCACCTGGTTGCGCGCGGAATCCATGGTCTTGGCGTTGCGGAAAGCGACGGTGACGTCGGCCTTCGGCTCATCGGCGAAGTAACGGCTCGGCATATACAGCACGCGCAGGCCGGGCTTATCCACTACCATTTCCGGCTTTTTGAATTCATGCGACGGTTTGGTCAGGGTGAAATCATCCGGAATGTACGGGTTGAGCGCCGGCAATGACAGGGAAATGCCGCTGCCCAACTGCTGCCACTGCGTAAAGCGCTGTGGCGTGATTTTGTCGACCTGGTAAGGAGCATTGACGAAATAGGCCGTCTTGTTGTGCGGCTCATCGGGGCTGACGAACCAGATGCGCGCATTTTGCGGCGTCATGGCGTCCAGACGTTCAGCGATCGCCTTAGGATCATAGCGATCGGCCAGGTAAGGCGCATCCAGCGCATGCTCAACCGGCACGCGCAGCATAGTGTCCACCAGCCATTCGATGTAGTCCATGTCGCGCGTGATCGACGGATAGCGGAAGTCCAGGTTCAGAACATGCGAGATTTCGTCGAAGTAACTCTGCTTGATACCTTCGCTGCGCAGCATTTTCAGGTAGTTGAAAATGGCGGCGACGACTTGGTCGCGCTGGGCCAAGCCTTTGTCAGTCAGCGAGACGCTGATGGCGAAGACGCCGCCGTTGCGATCCACCATCGGATCGGCACCGGCATTGATGGCGTCCGCCAATCCCTGCTTCTGCAACCAGTCGGACAGGGTATTTTTACTGCGGTTGCCGATCAGGTAACCGATGTAGGTATCGGTTTTGCTGCGAAACGCGGCGCTGTTGTTATCGATGCGGAACTCAACCTTCAGCTGCTTGCGCGGCTGCGCCGGCACATAGTGAATGATGATGCCCTGCTGCTCCGGCGTGACGGCCGGTACGGTGATCGGCGGCACGCTGGCGTCATGATTCGGCACGCGACCAAAGGTTTTTGCGGCAATGTCAGCCAGCTGCGGCAGCGGCTGATTGCCGTACAGCACCCCCATCATCAGATTGGCGGAGTAGTAGCGCTTATAGAACCCCGTCAGCTCATCGTGCAACTTGCTGCCCGGCTTGTCTTTCAGCGTGTCCAGATTACCGCCGGAGAAGCGCGCGCTCGGGTGCGCCGGGTTGAGGGTTTCCGCACCGACCTGCGCCATACGCATGCCGTCGCGCGAACGCGCCATCGTCAATTCTGAATTCACCGCGTTGCGCTCGCGATCGGCATTGCCCGGATCCAGCAGCGGCTCCGCAATAGCGTCGGCCATGCGATCGACCGCCGGCTCCAGCGCGTCATTCTCCACTTCCAGATAGAAGGCAGTGCGATAAGAAGCCGTGCTGGCGTTGTGGCTGCCGCCGTGCTTTTTCAGGAATTCGGACAGGTTTTCCGGCTCGGGATAACGTTTGGAGCCCATCAGCACCATATGTTCCAGATAGTGCGCCAAGCCCAGTTGGCTGTTCGGATCTTCGAGCGACCCGACCGGCAATGCCAGCGCCGCCAGCGATTTCGGCGCCTGGACATCGGACACCAGCAGCACCGTCATGCCGTTAGCCAACTTGATCGCCTCGTACTGACGCGGATCGTGCTCGCTCTTGTTGATCTTCTCCGCCAGCGGTTGCCATCCTTGTGCGGCCCAGCTCAACGGCGCCCAACACATAGCCAATAATACCAGCCCGGTGATGCGGGCCAACTGTCTGCGCATATCCAAAATAAACCCCTATTCTGACATCGCCACGCCCACTCCCTGACGCTGGCGACGTACATCAAAACCACATAACCAAATCTGTACTCGCCGGGTTCTTCGCCAATGTGGCGCCCCAAACGCGGCGGGTATATGCCTGTACGTTATGTAAGACCGGGAATTACCCCAATGGTTGAATATAACCTTCGTTATTTTTACCACCTCCCGCCGCACAGCACCACCGGGGGATTGTTACCCCAGATTATGACGCGCCACCGGCAGCAGATAACGCTCTGTTTCGGCCAGTATTTGCGCCAGGTAGTCATTGTCCAATTGGCGGAACACTCGCTGAACATAGGGATCTTCCCCTTCTCCGGGAATGCGCTGATCGCCCTGCCAAGCCTGCAGCAATTTGGCGCGAGCCTTTGTTTGCGCTTCTTCCTCCCAGTCGATTTGCTGCGTTTCCGGCTGATAGCACTGACTCAGCCACGCCCAGCCGCTCTTGTTCAGCAACAGCAGCGGCTGACACAGACCGCGCTGATAGCCCGCCAGCAGTTCCGCCAGCTGCGCCTGCGCGTCTTCGGGCGCAAGCGCGGCAAAGCGCCAGGCGGAGTTCTTGCGACCGTACATGCGGCTCTCGCCGGTGCCGCCGGCGCAGCAGTACACCAGGTGCTCCAGCCACAGCAATATGCCGTCCACCGCCGACAACGTGGCGGGCCGCCAGCGCAACAGGCCGTCATCCTGCACCTGATGCAGCCAGCCGCTGAGACGTACGCCGGCGATATCGATATCCAGCTCCAGGCTATGGCTCTCTGCGCGTTCCGCACGCACCTGCTCGGCCAGTTCGCTCATCTCTTCCTGCTGCTTTTGCCAATAGATCTCGCCGAAGGCGCCATAGGGCAACCCCCCGGCGGCGCGCACCCGTTGGAACAACCGTTCGGGATCGTCGCCGTCAATCAGGGTATTCAGCAGTTGGCTGTTGAACTGGTAGCGGCTGAGGTTATCCAGCGTGAAGGGCTCTTCGTCCGGCAGCTCGGTCTCTTCCAGGATAAAGCTGACGCCCAACCGCAGCTGGAAGAAGGCGCGAATAGGATGGCGGTAAAACCGCAGCAGCTCATCCAACGCTATTTGCTGCAGCGTTTCGGCGGGCAGCGGCTGGTTGAAGGCCGGGTGCGCCGCCCCGCGCCCGTCGGCGGCGGGCAGCCACTCGGCGGCATAGCTTTGCACTTCCGAGCCCGGCAAGAAATTCTCGGCGGCGAACGGCATGCGCGCATGCCACTTCAGCAAATGCTCGCCCACTCGCCGGGCGCTGTCGTCTGCGGTGCGCGCCTCGTCTCCCGGCAGGCAATAGCTTTGCTCCAGATACTCCAGCAGCTCGGTAACCAGCACCGAAGGATAGCGCGGGCTGTTGTCCTGAATGGAACGGCCAATGAAGCTGATATACAGCCGTTGTTGCGCGGACAGAATCGCCTCCAGGAACAGATAGCGGTCGTCATCGCGCCGGCTGCGGTCGCCGCGCTTGACCTGCTGCGCCATCAGATCAAAACCCAACGGCGGCAACGTGCGCGGATACACGCCGTCGTTCATGCCCAGCAGGCACACCACCTTGAACGGAATCGAGCGCATCGGCATCAGCGTACAGAAGTTGATTTGCCCGGCGAGGAAGCGCTGGCTGATGCGTTCCTGATCGAGGCGCGTCGCCAAATCGTCGCGCAGAATCGTCAAGGGCACGTCATCCGGATAGCGCGCCGCCAGGCCAAAATTGATGGCCTGCTGCCACTGCTGCTCGATCAATGCCAGCACCACTTCGGTCTCGCTATCCGCTTCGAAGAAGGCATCCAGCAGCTGTCGGCACAGCGGTAGCCACGCCTCGAGCGAGCGCGCTTCGCTCAAGACTTGCCGCCAATGGCTCAATTGGGCCAGCAGATCCGCCAACTGCCCCGCCAGTTCGGCGACCAACCCGCTCGACTCGTCGTAAGGCAAAATGCCCTGCCAATCGCCGGCGTTGCTGTCCATCGCGTAGCCGAGCAGCATGCGCGTAATGCCGAATCGCCAGGTGTGCTGGCCCGTGGCGGGCAGATCCAGTTCGCGCACGTTATCGTCGTCCAGCCCCCAGCGCACGCCGGATTCACCGACCCAGTGACGCAACAGGCGCAGCCCCTCTTCGCCAATGGCGAAACGGGCGGCCAGGGCCGGCACTTCCAGCAGCGCCAGCACCTGTTCCGAAGTAAAGCGGCTTTGCGGCAAATCGAGCAGTGAGATGAACGCCTGCAAAGCCGGATGCGCCTGCCGCGCTTTACGGTCAGAAATGGCGAACGGCAGGTAGCGCTCGGCGGGAGCATTGCCGAACACGGCCTGAATATAAGGCGTATAGCTGTCGATATCCGCCACCATCACGATGATGTCGCGCGGCGTCAACGCGGGATCCTGCGCGAGCATGGTCAGCAGTTGATCGTGCAGCACCTCCACTTCCCGCTGTGGGCTGTGGCAGGCGTGCAGGCTGAGGGAACGATCTTGCGGATCGAGCCTGCGCTTGCTGAAACTGCTTTCCAGCGTTTCCGCCGTGATGCCGATCACCGCGTGATCTTCCAGCTCCAGCATATCGCGTTGAACGGCGTGCAGCATGGTATCCGCCGGGATATCGACAAAGGCGTCGACCTCTTGCGCCCCTTCCATCTGCGACAGCAAATAGAGGTGATCGCGCCCGAGCTTGCCCCAGGAAGCCAGCAGCGGGTTACTGAGCTGCTGCTGCCCTTCAGCGTCAAACAGACGCGCCGCGTCGGCCGGCTCGCGAAACAGCCCTTGCTCGCGCGCCTGATGATAGTGACGGCGCTTGCGGCTCTGCAAGCGGGCCAGGAAAGCGTAATCCTGAATGTCGCCCCAGTAATAACGACAAGGGTTGGTGAACATCAGGTGGATATCGATATGCCGCCCCAGCGCCTGCAGCGCCTCCAGATAGACCGGCGGCAACGCCGAGATGCCGCAGATAAACACCCGCGGCGGCAAACCGGGCGGACACGCTGTTGCCTGCTCCAGCGCGTGGATAAAGCGGCTATACAGATTGGCGCGGTGCCATTCCGGCTGCCCCAATTCGCGCGTGTACTCCACCAGCCGTGCCCAGAGCGGCGCCTGCCACTGCTGAGCCTCGGGCAGACCGTCGATGCGTTCGCCGCGCTGCCAGCTCTCCAGCCACTGCGGGCGATAAACCAAATACTGGTCGAACAGGTCGGCAACCCGGCCGGCCAATTGGTGGATTTTTCGCTTGTCGCCGTCATCGGTGAGATAGTGCTGCAGTGGCGCGAACGCCGGCTGGGTCAGCATCTCCGGCAGCAGCCACATCAGCTTCCAGGTCATGGCGTCCTTGCTGAAGGCGCTCTCTTTCGGGATATCCGGCAACACTCGGGTGAACATGTCCCAAATGAAGGTCGCCGGCAGCGGAAACGCGACATTGGCGGCGATGCCGAACTGCTCCGCCAGCTGCATTTGCAGCCATTGCGCCATACCGGGGCTCTGAACCAGCACCACTTCCTGTTGAAAAGGATCGGCCAACGGATCTCTGGCTATCAGCGCGCTGGTCAGCGTTTTCAATAAATCCAGCTGATTGGAATGATAAACCGTGAACATGATGGCTCCTTTAAAACAAGATACGTACCGGCTCAAAAACGGGTGCAATACCAGCGGCTCAGCGTCGCCCACTGCCGTTGCGGAGTTTGTACTCTGACCGTCAATCGGCGGCAATCAGCATCCGCGCCGTCGAACGCCGTCTCGCGTCGCCAGCCTTCCGGCAGCGGTTCGGCATCGAGCCGACCGGTGACGGCGAACGCCTCCAACTGCTGATGCGCCATCACCCAGGCTTGCCGGTAGTGCCACTGGCGCTGGAACGACTGCAACAGCACCTGATGATACTGTAACAAGCCCAGCAGCGACACCGAGAACAACAATGCTGCCACCAACACTTCCGGCAGGCTGAAGCCGTTGCGGGATAACCGCCCTGCGCGAGCGTTAACCCTCACAGTCGGCCGGCCTTTTCTCGGGGCAAAAATCCAGCCGGCCGCCCGGCTGCGCTTGCACCCTGCCGACCGATTCCGCACCGTCAAACGCGCCCCATTGATACAGCCAAAGCGGCTCACCGCCGCGCATCTCCCCAAGGCCGCGTACCGTCACGACGCCCGCTCTGGCAGACAGCCGGGCGCAGGCCGTCAGTTCCGCGCGCTGCCTGCATAACCAGGCCGCCGCACTCAGCTCGGCGCGCGGCCAACGCTGGAGCATGCCCCAACTCAGCGCCGAAGCGGCCTGATTGTAAGCCTGGAGGTAGCGCTGCTGATCGGCGGCCAGTAACAGCGCGTTATCCAATTGCCGGTGCTGGGCATTGAGCAACATCAACCCCAACGCCAACAGCAACATTACCGCCGCCAAAGTGCTGCCGCCTCGCTGGCTCCGCCGGTTCATGGCAACGCCGCCATTTCGACGCTCCCGCTCAGGCTGCGCCTGATACGCGCATCGCCGACAGAGCGCCCCGCCAGAGTCAAACGGGCCAGCGCACCGCCATGCTCCCCGCGCTCTATCGCCACATGAAACCGCTCAATGCGCACTTCGTCACGATCGAGCAGCCGCTCCCAGCCGCCGCCGTCGCATTGGCTTACGCCACGCTGCCCTTCCAAGCCGCCATTGCGCAGCCGATAACCGAAATAACCTGCATCCTCGCCCGAGGTGAGCCATTGCCCGCTGCGGGTGATGTCGTAAGCGACGATAACGCAGCTGCCCGCCGCTTCTCCCGCCGCCTGGCCGATCAGCAGCGGGCGGCCGGCGCACTGCCCGGCACAGAAACCGGCGCGGCGCAGGTCTTTCTCGATGCCGAACGCCAGTTGCCGCAGCGTTGACTCCAGCCGAAAATGCTGGCCGACGGCCACGTTTTGCTGGCGCAACAGCGGATAGGTTTTCGCGGCGCCGAGCGCGATCACGCTACCGAACACCAGCGCCAACATCACCTCCGGCACGGTAAAACCGCGTTCGACAGTCAGCATGGCGCGATCCCCCTTATCCGGAGCCCTTCGCTGCACAAACGCAGCCGCCCTCGGGCGGACAGCACCAGCCGCAGGCCGCCTGCCTCGTTGCTGAGTAGGATATGCCCCGCCTGCGCGGTATTGCGCAAGCCGTAAAACCCGATCTCTTTGTCGGTGTAGCCGTTCAAAACGACATCGCGGTAAGACGGTGAGAAAACGGAACCCTCGGCGGAAGCGCAATCCGGCGGCGGCACACCGCCGCCCAGGCACCAGGGCGTGCCGTTCTTGAACCACAGCAGCGTCGTGCGGTTGCGCCAGTTGGCGTCCGCCTGCAGCCGCAGTAAAAACGCCAGCAGCTGCTGGGCAGTATGTTCCAGGCGCAACGTTTGCTGATGGTGGCGCCATTGACCGACGCCCCAGCCGGTGAGCATGCCGGCGATCAGGAGCGCCGCCAACAGCTCAATCAGCGTCATGCCACGCTGGCGGTCATCGATGTTCGAGAGCGTATTTTCTTTCATGCGGCCAGTTTAAGGGCCGTAACAAGGCGGTAAAGCCGCATGCGCAAGCCTTGCGGCAAGCTGCGCAATGTTTTCCCTATAGCGACAAATGGCGACAATAAAATGCGGCGCGGCGCGCAATGCGGATAAAAAAAGGGGCGCAATCGCTGCGCCCCTGGTGTGATGCGGTTAAGGTCAGATCGCGACCGGCGCCTTGATGGCCGGGTGCGGATCGTAACCTTCGATCTCGAAGTCTTCGAAACGGTAATCGAACAGCGAAGCCGGCTTGCGTTTGATCACCAGCTTCGGCAACGGACGGGGTTCACGCGTCAACTGCAGCTTCGTCTGTTCCATATGATTACTGTACAGATGGGTATCGCCACCGGTCCAGACGAAGTCGCCGACGTCCAAATCGCACTGCTGCGCCATCATATGCACCAACAGCGCGTAGCTGGCGATGTTGAACGGCAGGCCGAGGAACACGTCGCAGGAACGCTGGTACAGCTGGCAAGAGAGCTTGCCGTCCGCCACGTAGAACTGGAAGAACGCGTGGCACGGCGCCAGCGCCATCTGGTCCAGCTCACCGACGTTCCAGGCGGAAACGATGATGCGGCGCGAATCCGGATCTTGTTTCAGCTGCTGGAGCACGTTGCTCAGCTGATCGATCTGACGACCGTCCGCCGCGCCCCAGGCTCGCCACTGCTTGCCGTACACCGGGCCGAGATCGCCGTTTTCATCGGCCCACTCGTCCCAAATGGTGACCTTGTTGTCACGCAGATAGGCGATGTTGGTATCGCCGTTCAGGAACCACAACAGCTCATGAATGATCGAACGCAGATGACATTTCTTGGTGGTCACCAACGGGAAGCCTTCCTGCAAATTGAAACGCATCTGGTGGCCGAAAATCGACAACGTGCCAGTGCCGGTACGGTCGGCTTTAGGAGTGCCCTCGGCGAGCACCTTGTTCATCAAATCCAGATACTGTTTCATTTGTCCCTCACGACAGTTGTTGCTGCGGGCGACGACGGTACGCCCAAATCATCATAATAACACCGGCCACCACCATCGGGATGGACAGGATCTGCCCCATGCTGATCACGCCGTCGAACAGGCCAAGCTGGGCATCCGGCTGGCGGAACGCTTCAACGATGATGCGGAATGCGCCATAACCGATCAGGAACAGGCCCGATACGGCACCCATCGGCCGCGGCTTGCGGATGAACAGGTTCAGAATGATAAACAGCACCACGCCTTCAAGCAGCAGTTCATACAGCTGGGACGGGTGACGCGGCAGCACGCCGTACTGATTCAGCAGCGGCAGCAGAGAAGGATCGGCGGCGGCGAGCGCCACGTCTTCGCTGCGCGAGCTTGGGAACAGCATCGCCCAAGGGGTGTCGGTGGTCACGCGGCCCCACAGTTCACCGTTGATGAAGTTGCCGAGGCGGCCGGCGCCCAAACCGAACGGGATCAATGGCGCGATAAAATCGGAAACCTGGAAGAAGGTGCGTTTGGTGCGGCGAGCGAACCAGAACATCACCAGAATCACCCCCATCAATCCGCCGTGGAACGACATGCCGCCATCCCAGACTTTAAACAGATAGAGCGGATTATCCAGGAACAACGGCAGGTTGTAGAACAGCACATAGCCCACGCGGCCGCCGACGAATACGCCCAGGAAACCGGCGTAGAGCAGGTTTTCCACTTCGTCTTTGGTCCAGCCGCTGCCCGGCTTGTTGGCGCGGCGCACCGCCAGCCACATGGCAAAAACGAAGCCGACCAGATACATCAGGCCATACCAATGCAAAGAAACCGGGCCAATGGAGAAAATGACCGGATCAAATTTAGGAAACGCCAGATAGCTATTGCTCATCTATCACCACAACATGTCTGTTATTTTTCCCCATGCGGGGGCGGCAGGTGCCAAACGTCGGCGCAGGTTGTCACACGCCTTTCAAACAGCAGCGTTGGCCGCTGCGGTTTGCAAGACGACGAACATGCGTCGCGCTGAGGTTGCGCATCATAACATAGGCTTAGCGCGGTCCGGGCCGGCAGCGCGGGAAAAGTTCTGTAAAAAAATCACATCGCGCGGCGATTATCTGCCGCCGCGAATCAACCCGCCCATGCCGCGTCGCTCCATAAACGCCGCCACCAAATGGCGCACTTCCGTGGTCATTTGGGTGTTCAACACCCGGTGCGCCAACACTTCGGCGTCGGCAAGATCGATATGCCGCAGCAGGTATTTGATGCGCGCCACGCTGCGTCCGTTCATGCTCAGATTGCGATAGCCCATGCCTACCAGCAACAGCGCGCCCATCGGATCGCCGGCCAGTTCACCGCACAGGCTAAGCTGCAGCCCGGCCGCTTTCCCCTGTTCGGCGATCAGCTTCAGCACCTGCAGCATCGCGGGATGCAGGCTGTCGTACAGCGAGGCTACCCGCGTGTTGTTGCGATCCACCGCCAGCAGGTACTGGGTCAAATCGTTGGTACCTACCGAGATGAAGTCGACGCGCCCCGCCAAATGCGGGATCAGGAAAATCATCGACGGCACTTCCAGCATCACGCCGATTTTCGGTTTCGGGATCGCGTAGCCAAGCACCTCTTCCACCTCGCGCCCGGCGCGGTCAATCAAGCGCTTGGCCTCATCGACCTCTTCCAGGCTGGTGACCATCGGCAGCAAAATGCCCAGGTTGCCGGTGCCGGCATTGGCGCGCAGCATGGCGCGCACCTGTATCAAAAAAATCTCCGGCTGGTCCAGAGTGATGCGAATGCCGCGCCAGCCCAGGCAGGGATTTTCTTCGCTGATCGGCATGTAGGGCAGTTGCTTGTCGGCGCCGATGTCCAGCGTGCGCAGCGTGACCGGTTTGTTGGGGTAAAGCTGCAGCATGCCTTGATACTGCGCGACCTGTTCTTCTTCAGAAGGGAAACCGCTTTGCAACATGAACGGAATTTCAGTGCGGTACAACCCCACGCCGTCCACCCGGCCGCCCAACAGCTGTTCATGTTCCGGGCTGAGGCCGGCGTTCAACATCACCTGAACGCGTTCGCCGCTTTTCAACTGCGCCGGCTGTTCGACGTCGTCTTCCGCCAGCTTGCTCAGTTCCTGTTCTTCGCTGATCAGCCGTTGATATTCCTGCACCAGCACCGGCTCAGGATCGACCAGCAGTTCGCCGCGATATCCATCAACGATCAGCAGCCGCTGGCTGAGCAGAGAAGGCTGGATGTCGGCGCCCATCACCGTCGGGACCCCCATCGCCCGCACCAAAATCGCCGCATGCGAATTGGCGGCGCCGTCGCGCACGACCACGCCAACCAGGCGATCCTGCGGCACTTCGGCCAGCAATGTCGCGGTCAGTTCATCCGCCACCAGCACAAAACGCGCCGGCCACTGGGTGGCGCCCTGAGTGGTGTCGTCGAGGTGGAACAGCAGGCGCTGGCCCAGCGCACGCAGGTCGCTGCCGCGCTCGCGCATATAGGTGTCCTGCAGTTTGGCGAACTGTTCGGCAAAGGCTTCTATCACCTGCTTCACCGCCCATTCCGCCACCGAGCCGTTGTCAATTTCGGCGAACAATTCGCGCTTGAGGCGGGCGTCGTTTAGCAGGTGAGAATAAAGATCGAAGATCGCCGCGCTCTCTTTTTGCGAGCTGGCGGCAAAACGCTTGCTGAAGCGGCGAAATTCCGCGCCGGCCTCTTCCAACGCCAACGTCAGGCGCTCGCGCTCGCTGGCGGTGTCCAGCGTCGACGCGCGGTAAACCTGATCGAGCGAAGGCTGGCTGCTGTCCTGCCACCCTTCCGCCACCGCTACGCCGGGCGAGGCCGCCAGCGCGCGCACGCGCGTTTGGCGATACTGGCCGAAAATGGCATTAAGCTGCGACTGTGAAAGGATCCCGGCCATCTGCGTGGCCAGGGTAACCATGAACGACTCTTCGCTTTCGTCAAACTGGCGCAGCTCTCGCTGCTGCACCACCAACACCCCCAACAGCTGGCGCCGGTGAATGATCGGTACCCCGAGGAAGGATCGGAAGCGATCCTCTTTGACCTGCGGAACGTACTTGAAGCTGGGATGGCTTTGGGCATCGGCCAGGTTGATGGGTTCGGCCCGGCGGCCGACCAACCCGACGACACCTTCGTCAAACGCCAATGCGATAGTGCGCCCGCGCGGCTTTTTCAGCCCGCGCGTGGCCATCAGGTAGTAACAGCGGCGATCGTTGTCCGCCAGGTAAATGGAGCACACTTCGGTGTCCATCGCCAGACAGGTTTCATTGACCAGCAGATCCAGCGCATCCGTCAGACTGGCCGCCGCGGCCACCTTCTCTACAATTTCTCGCAAGCGCGTGAGCATAGTCGGCTTAACTTAACCTCTCTTTCGGCGATAAGCGGGGGCCTGCCGCGGCGCCGCCTGCTCTTGCATCGGCATCACGGTCACGGCGAATTCTTTCATCACCCGGCGGTAGACGTCGCGTTTAAACGACACCACCTGGCGCACCGGATACCAGAAGCTCACCCAGCGCCAACCGTCGAACTCCGGTGTGCTGCTGCGCTGCATGTTGATATCAGCGTCATTGCACAGTAGCTGCAACAAAAACCATTTTTGCTTTTGGCCGATACAAACCGGCTTTGTGTCCCAACGCACCAAACGTTTCGGCAATTTATAGCGCAACCAGTTGCGGGTCGAAGCCAGGATGCGCACATCCTTTTTACTCAGCCCCACTTCTTCGAACAGCTCACGGTACATCGCCTGCTCCGCAGTTTCGCCAGGGTTAATCCCACCTTGGGGAAACTGCCAGGAGTGCTGACCGTAACGGCGGGCCCATAAGACCTGCCCCTGACGATTACAGATTACGATACCAACATTCGGGCGGTAGCCATCATCATCGATCACCGGACTACCTCGATAAGCTTAAATTCGCATAGATGTCCTGATTGTTTCACACAAGCTACAGGCGGTAAACCACTGCTTTACGGCGCTGCGGGCCGGATAACATTGGGATAACTCACAGATATAGGCAAAGTTATAAACATGCATCGGCATTTCAGACCGGTTTTATTCACTTTTTCTGTGGATAGGTGTGTGTAGAACTCGAGGGATAAGCCGGTAAAACTCTCGTCCCCGAAAATCCCCCCTCACACAGATAAAACAATATTATTTATAAAAACATATAATTAACCAATATCCCACAGTTATGTACAGGGCAAAAATGTGATCTATGCACGGTAAGGATCTTACCCTGGCGAAAGATCCACCAACGCCGTTTTTATCCACAGATTATCCGGGCAAGTTACGCACAAAACGGACAAATTCGTAAAAAACCGCCCGAGTCAAGGCTGTAAATTGAACCAGTGATCGGTAAAAATTTGGGTTATCCCATAAATCTGTGGATAAATAGGTGTAAGATCCTGTTTATTGTCGGTGGCTTCAGGTGAACAAGCCTCGCGGGTGCATTGTCGCCCGCGCAAGGAAAGAAAAAAAGTCATGTAAAATCATGCTACTATTATTCTTTTCCCCAGGCGACTGGGGTTACCGTTTCCCGTGTATCTTTGCAGTACGTTTTTCAACCAAATTCGACAGGCTTGATTTATGGCGTTTTTATCCCCTCTGCCGCCCCCGCCGGAAAATGAACGGCAGCTGTTCGAGCGCGCTCAGGCGCTGGCCGGCTTCAGTTTTGGCGAACTGGCCGCCCGCGCGCAGTTGCCGATCCCCAAGGATCTGAAACGCGATAAAGGCTGGGTGGGCATGCTGCTGGAGCTGTACCTCGGCGCCATGGCCGGCAGCAAACCGGAACAGGATTTTCCTGAGCTGGGCATTGAGCTGAAAACCATTCCTGTCGACGCCGCCGGCAAACCGCTGGAGACCACTTTCGTCTGCGTGGCCCCGCTCACCGGCAACAGCGGCGTCACCTGGGCCAGCAGCCACGTTCGCCACAAGCTGGCGCGCGTGTTGTGGATACCGGTAGAGGGCGAACGGCAAATCCCGCTGGCGCAGCGCCGCGTCGGTTCGCCGCTGCTGTGGAGCCCGAGCGCTGCAGAAGAAGAGATGCTGCGCCGCGATTGGGAAGAGCTGATGGATCTGATTGTGCTCGGTCACGTAGAACGCATCACCGCACGCCACGGCGAAGTGCTGCAACTGCGCCCCAAAGCGGCCAACAACAAGGCGCTCACCGAAGCCATCGGCGAACAGGGGCAACCTATCATGACGCTGCCGCGCGGTTTCTATCTGAAAAAGGGTTTTACCGGCGCGCTGCTGGCAAGACATTTCTCAATCTAGGCGATTTCGTTTAACTCTGGTTTAGCTAGCCCTGTCAGCGCCACGATAAACGCGTATAATTCACCCTTTGCATTTATTAAGTATTAAGGTGTGTCGGGCAATGTTCGAATGGATTATGGATCCCAATGCCTGGTTAGCGTTAGGTACGCTAACCATTCTTGAGATCGTACTGGGTATTGATAACATCATTTTTCTGTCGCTGGTGGTGGCGAAGCTGCCCAAAGCGCAACAGAACAAAGCTCGCCGAATGGGCTTGGCCGCCGCCATGCTGATGCGCCTGGCGCTGCTGGCCTCCATCGCCTGGGTGATCCGCTTGACGCACCCGCTGTTCACCGTGCTGGATCACGCCATTTCCGCCCGCGATCTGATCCTGCTGCTCGGAGGATTGTTCCTGATCTGGAAAGCCAGCAAAGAGATCCACGAAACCATCGAAGGCACGGAAGAAGAGCACCACACCAAGGTGCACAGCTTCTTCGGCGCGATCGTACAGATCATGCTGTTGGATATCATCTTCAGTCTGGATTCGGTGATTACCGCCGTAGGCCTTTCCGATCACCTGTTCATCATGATGGCGGCGGTGGTGATTGCCGTCGGCGTGATGATGTTCGCCGCACGGCCGATCGGCGAATTCGTCAATCGCCATCCGTCGGTGAAAATGCTGGCGCTGGCGTTCCTGATCCTGGTGGGCTTCACGCTGATGCTGGAAAGTTTCCAGGTGCACGTGCCGAAAGGCTACATCTACTTCGCCATGTTCTTCTCCATGTCGGTAGAAGCGCTCAATCTGATGCGCAGCAAGAAAAACCGTTCGCCGGAATAACCCTACGCGGAGGCCGCCATCGGCGGCTTCCGCCGTTTCGTTGCCCCCTCATTTCAGTTTTTCTTATCAGATAAAGACTTATCTGAGACGCTCTCTGCCAAGAGTTTGCTAATCTTGAAAGAACATTGTTTTCTGCATAATCGAGGATCCGCAGGATGAAAAAGTGGGTAATGGCAGTGTCTGCGCTGGTTATGGCCGCCGGTTTGGCGGGATGTTCCAGCGACTACGTCATGGCGACCAAAGACGGCAACATGATCCTGACGCAAGGCAAACCGGAGATCGACACAGACACCGGGCTCATCAGTTATAAAGATGAGAAAGGCAATCACCGCCAGATCAACGGCGATCAGGTTTCCCAGGTTATCGAACGCTAATCACCGCACGCCGGCTATCGCCCGCTCGAGCGCGGTAGCCCTCATTCGTGTCCGCACGGAATCCGCTTCCCCCATCTTCACCGCTTGGTTATAGTCAGGAAAGGCGACATCGCCGCCCGACGGACTTTGCGCCGTCTTCTGAATTGGGCTCCTGTTTCACCGGGCCGCACGGCCCGTCAGCGCTAACAAGAAAGGAAGGCCGTTAATGCAATACCACCGTATTCCCCACAGTTCTTTAGAAGTGAGCGTGCTGGGACTGGGCACCATGACCTTTGGCGAACAGAACAGCGAAGCCGACGCCCATGCGCAACTGGACTATGCATTGGCCGCAGGCGTGAACCTAATTGATACCGCCGAACTGTACCCGGTGCCGCCCCGCCCGGAAACCCAGGGCCTGACCGAAAGCTATATCGGCAGTTGGATCAAAGCGCGCAGCAATCGCGAAAAAATCGTCCTGGCCAGCAAAGTCTCAGGCCCGGTGCGCGGCACTGACAGCAGCATCCGCCCGCAGCAGGCGCTCGATCGCAAAAACATCCGCGCCGCTCTGGACGCCAGCCTCAAGCGGCTGAACACCGATTATCTCGATCTTTACCAATTGCACTGGCCGCAGCGCGCCACCAACTGCTTTGGCAAACTCAACTATCAATATACCGATGACAAAGCCACGGTCACGCTGCTGGAAACCCTGGAGGCGCTGACCGAGCAGGTGCGCGCCGGTAAAATTCGCTATATCGGGGTATCCAACGAAACGCCCTGGGGCGTGATGCGCTATCTGCAACTGGCGGAGAAACACGAGCTGCCGCGCATCGTGTCGATTCAAAACCCGTACAGCCTGCTGAACCGCAGCTTTGAGATTGGCCTGGCCGAAATCAGCCAGCACGAAGGAGTAGAACTGCTGGCCTATTCCAGCCTGGCGTTCGGCACGCTGAGCGGTAAATACCTCAACGGCGCTAAACCGGCCGGTGCGCGCAATACGCTGTTCACCCGCTTCAACCGTTATTCAGGGCAGCAAACCCAACGGGCGATCGCCGAATACGTGGCGCTGGCCAAAAAACACGGGCTGGATCCTTCGCAGATGGCGTTGGCCTTCGTGCGTCAGCAGCCGTTCGTCGCCAGCACCCTGCTGGGCGCCACCTCGGTGGAGCAGTTGAAAATCAACCTCGACAGCCTCGACGTGATTCTGGATGAGGACGTGCTGCAGGCGCTCGAAGAAATCCACACCCGGTTTACCATTCCGGCGCCTTGAAGCCGGAGGGCGCAGCCTGGCTGCGCCCCGTTTCACCGCCGCTGCGACCACCACAACGCGCTAATCGCCAGCGCAAACACCACGCCAAACCCTACGCCGACGCCCACCACCGGCACGCCCAGCTTCACGACCAAAGAATACAGGCCCAGCATCAGTAACATCGCGGCGTTTTCACCCAGGTTTTGCACTGCGATCGCATTGCCGGCGCCGACCGAATGTTTGCCCCGCTCCTGCAGCAACGCATTGAGCGGCACGACGAAGAAGCCCCCCAGCATGCCGATGAGCGCCAGCAAGACGTAGGCATTGAGCATGGTCGTTTGCAGCGCAAACACCGCGACCGCGACGCCGATCAGGATCCCGGCCGGCATACAGCGTTTCACCGTTTTAAGCGTGACGAAGCGCGCGGCGGCACCCGCCCCCACCACGATGCCGACGGCCACCATGGCGTTCAGCAGCGTTGGCGTGGCGTTATCGGCGATGCCGAGCGCCACCGGCACCCACAGCACCAGCAGAAAACGCAGCGTCACGCCGGCCCCCCAAAACAGGCTGGTGCCAATCAATGAGAAACGCGTCTGTCCATCGCGCCACAGCGTAACGCAGGCAGCAAAGAAGCTGTGCGTCATGGCCTGAGGACGCCACGAAGCGCCAGGACGCGCCGCCGCCAAACGCGGAATATACAGGTTGGCGACCACCGCGCCCGCGTAAACCAACGCGCAGGCCGCCAGCGCCGCCGCCACGTGCCAGTCCGCCAGAATACCGCCGGCCACCGAACCGGTCAGAATGGCCGCAATGGTCGAAGCCTCGATCAGGCCGTTAGCCTTGACCAGTTTCTCGCCGCTGGTGATCTCGCCCAGAATGCCGTATTTAGCCGGTGAATACGCGGCGGCTCCCACGCCGACCAGGCTGTAACCCAGAAACGGATTCCCCCCAAAACAGATCACCAATGCCCCCGCCAATTTCAGGGCGTTGGCGAACATCATCACCCGCCCTTTGGCAAAGCTGTCGGCGATCTGGCCGACGAACGGAGCCAGAATGATATAGGTGGCGACAAAGGCCATCTGCAGGATCGGCTGGCTCCAGTCCGGATACAGCTGCTGCTTGATCAACGCCAGCGTGGCGAACAGCAACGCATTGTCGCCGAACGCCGAGAGGAACTGCGCGCTGATCACCGCGATCATGCCGCGTGACAACAAAGGGGATTCGGTCGAAGGATTCATCAGGCACTCTCCGGCTGTTCGGCCATATGACGCAGGGTGACGAAATCAGGTTTGCCGCTGCCGAGCACCGGCAACGTTTTCAACAGGCGAATATCGCGCGGCACCGCCAGCTCCGGGCTGCCCAGTTCGCGCGCCACCCGCAGCAATGCCTCGCGGGTAATGGCGGGATCGGTGGTGAACAGCACCAACGCCTCGCCTTTGCTGCTGTCGCTTTTGACCGTGGCGGCATGCAGTTTATCCGGCGACAGCCGTTGCGCCAGCAATTCGACGCTTTCCAGCGACACCATCTCGCCCGCCAGCTTGGCGAAGCGCTTCACGCGCCCGCGAATGGTGCAGTAACCCTGCTCATCCAGGCTGACGATATCGCCGGTGTCATACCAGCCCGGCTGCAGCACGCCGTTCGCATCTTCCGCCGCCGGCGGCTCCAGTTCGCCGGGGCGCTCAACCCGCAGATAGCCTTTCATGATATTCGGCCCCTTCAGCTGCAGACGGCCGCCGTTATCAATACCCGGCACCGCGATCAGACGCGCCTCCATCTGCGGCATGATGCGGCCGACGGTGCCCACCTTGGTCGCCAGCGGCACGTTGATCGAGACCACCGGCGCGCACTCGGTCACGCCATAGCCTTCCAGAATGCGGATGCCGTATTTGTCCTGGTAGATCTGTTTGGTGCTGTCCGCCAGTTTCTCCGCGCCGGCCACGACATAGCGCAGGCGGGCAAAATCATACGGATGCGCGAAGCGCGCATAGTTGTTAAGGAAGGTCGCCGTGCCGAACAGCACCGTGCAGTTACGGTCATACACCAGCTCCGGCACCACGCGATAGTGCAGCGGGCTGGGGTAGAGGAAAATGCGGCTGCCGGTGATCAGCGGCGTAAGCAGCCCCACCGTCAGGCCGAACGAGTGGAACAGCGGCAGCGACGACATGAAGCGGTCGCGCGGCGTGAAATCGGCGATGGTGCGGATTTGTTCTACGTTGGCCAGCAGGCTGGCGTGCGAATGCACCACGCCCTTGGGATGGCCTTCGGATCCGGACGTGAACAGGATCAGCGCCGGGTCCTCCGGACGTTGCGGCAACGCCGCGCGCTGTGGCTGCAGCAAGTGACGCAGGATCCACAGCTTATCCGCCAGCGTGACCGTCTCTTTCAGATCTTCCAGATACACCCAGTTAGCCTGCGGCACCTGTTCCGGCAGGTGGGTCAGTTTGCCTTTCTCCAGAAACTGGCGCGAGGTGACGATGGTCTTGATGCCGGCGGCCGTCATCGCGCTGTTCAGGCCGTTGGCGCCTGCGGTGTAGTTGAGCATCGCCGGGATGCGATTGCGCAGCGAAGCGCCGAAGATCGCCGCCGCGGTAATGGTGGCGTTGGGCAACAGCAGCCCAACGTGCTCCCCCTCGGCGGTAAAGCGCTGCAGAATGCGGCTGACGCCCAGCGATTTCTTGACTAGCGTCTGGTAACTGTCTTCTTTGAAAGCGATGTCTTCGATACACGGCTTGCGGCGCCCATAGCGGTGCTGCGCCGCCAACAAGGCATGGAACAGCGTTTGCGGCTCGCGCGTCTCCATGCGCGCCCGCATCATGATCTGCATCAGCCGATCGCCCGCCAGCGCCCGGCGTTCACGCGCGCGCGGCGCTTCCGGCATCGGCAGCGTGGTCGGCGGCAAGATGCGGATGCTGATTTGCGGGAACCAGCGGATCTTGAACACCCCGGCCATGCGGCCAAACGGGCTGAACTCCGGGCCATCGATCCGCACCGGCACCACGGTCGCGCCCGATTTGGCGGCGATAAACGCCGCGCCGTCGTAAATTTTCATCAGCGCGCCGGTCACGGTGATGCGCCCTTCAGGGAACACCACGATCGGCCGTCCCTGCTCGACCATGCGCACCAGTTGCTTGATGGCCATCGGCTTGGTGGGATCGAGCGAGACAAAATCGATGTAAGGCCGCAGCCAGCGCATAAACCAGCTCTCGCCGATGCTGGCATAGACCGCAAACACCGGTTTTATCGGCAGGAACAGCGCCAGCAGTACACCGTCGAGGAAAGAGACGTGGTTCGGCGTAATCAGTAATTTTTGCCGTTCGGAGTGCTGGACGTCCCCTTCGACCCGTACCCGAAACAACAGGCGAAACAGCGCGCGCAGCAGTGAAAAGATCATGCCCTTCTCCCTTGGCCATGGAGGCGTAAATCGTTGTAGGGAAAAGAATACTATATGGCAGGCAAAAAAAAACCTACGCATCCGCGTAGGTTGGTGCAATTGAAAATGGCTTCAGCATGCAAGGCACGCTGACTTCTCACCAATCAATACCTCTGGGATCACCTACTCTAGAGAGATGGCGTGCAGGAAACTACCGGCGAATCGCAAGAGTTCTGCTCCAAATGCAACCAGCTGTAAATTTCCCACGATCTGCTGTAATAACTCAATGAAACTTAAACCTTACCGCAGCGACGAAAATAAATATAACAACGACGAGCCAGTGACCCAGACGTGAAATATTCACTCATCGTGCGCTGACCTCGACCAGACAGCTCATGGCGTTCGGCCCCTGCGTCAGCGGCGAGGTGCCGATATCCAGCGTCAGCACGTTCGGGTTGCCCGCCTGCTCGACCGGCCGGCGCTGCGCGTCGAAACCCGGCTCGAACCAAGCGCCGGTCGCCATCAGCACCACGCCGCGCGTCACGCCATCGGTGAGCGATACCCCCGCCAGACAGCTGCCGCGCGCGTTGCTGACCAGCACTTCGGCGCCGTCCGCCACGCCGCGCGGCGCCGCATCGTCCGGATGCATGTACAAGGTTTCTCGCCCGGCGGTCTTGTTGCCCTGCGCCAGCGGCGCCGGATCCATCTGGCTATGCAGGCGATCGCTCGGCTGAATGGAGATCAGGTGCAGCGGCCAGTTTTTGGCCTGCGGCGCGCCCAGCCACTCCACCGGCGGCCGCCACTGCGGATGCGGAGCGAAATCTTCGTAGCGATAGCCGGCGATCCGCTCGCTGAACAGCTCTATCTTGCCGCTGGGCGTTTGCAGCGGGTTAGCCTGCGGATCGGCGCGGAACGCGTCAAAAAATACGAACTCTTTAGCCGGCGCGGGCAGCTCGACATAGCCCCGCTGCCAGAAGGCCTCAAACTCGGGCCAGGCGACCCCGGCGCGCTGCTGCGCTGCGCCGCATTGCCGGTAGATAGCTTCGATCCAGGCCCGCTCGTCGCGATTCTCGGTAAAGCGCTCGCGATAGCCGAGACGCTCCGCCAGATCGGCGAAGATATCGAAATCGTTGCGCGCCTGATGCTGCGGCGCAATGGCCTGATGCATCGCCAGCACGTAACGATCGCGCGACGAGCCGCCGATATCGTTACGCTCCAGCGAACTGGTGACCGGCAGCACGATGTCCGCCATTTTGGCCGCCGCCGTCCACCAGATATCTTGAACGATCACCGTGTCCGGCTTCTGCCAGCCCTCCACCAGCCGATTCAACTGCTGATGATGATGGAACGGGTTGCCGCCGGCCCAGTGCACCAAATGGATATCCGGATAATGCCGCGTCTCGCCGCAAAATTGATAGGCCTCACCGGGGTGCAACAGCATGTCGCAGATGCGCGCCACCGGGATCGCCAGCCCGGCCGGATTTTCGCCTACCGGCATGGTCGGCGCAGGCGTGTCCACGCGCGGATTGCCGACGCCGTTCATCGAGCCGTGGCCGAACGAGAAACCGCCGCCCGGCAGCCCCACCTGGCCCAGCATCGCCGACAGCGCGATCATCATCCAATACGGTTGCTCCCCCCGATGCGCGCGTTGCACGGAGTAGGAACAGGTGATGAAACTGCGCACGCCGATCAGTTGCCGCGCCAGCAGCGCGATGCGCGCCGCCGGAATGCCGGTAATGGCGCTGGCCCAAACGGGGGTTTTCGCCACGCCGTCACCGGCGCCGTTCAGGTAATCCGCCAGCTGTTGATAGCCCACGCAGTGGCTGTGCAGGAAGGCTTCATCCTGCGCGCCCAGCCGCTGGATTTCGTAAGCCAGCGCCAGCATCAGCGCCACGTCGGTATTCGGCCGGATCGGGATCCATTCCGCGTTGACGAACTCGGGGCAGTCGTCGCGCATCGGGCTGATGTTGACAACCGGCGTGCCCTTGCGCGCCAGCTTTTGCAGCCAGGGCTTGAGCGCATGTTCCGCCGCGCCGCCGGAAGAGACCTGAGCGTTTTTCAGCGCCAACCCGCCAAACGCCACAAACAGCTCGCAATGCTCCACCACGCTCGGCCAACTGGTGACGCGCCCGGTCAAGGGCGAGAAAGTGCCGATCACATACGGCAGAAAGAACTGCGCCGCGCCCCAGCTGTAGTTGCCCTGCTGATCGACGCCGCCGCCGCCGCTGAAGTAGAACCGCCGCACCAGCGAGCGGGCATGGTGCAGCCGCCCGGCCGACGACCAGCCATAAGAGCCGGTAAACAACCCGGAGGCGCCGTAACGCTCGCGCACCCGGCGATTCTCTTGCGCCACCAAATCGAGCGCCAATTCCCAGTCCACCTCGACGAAATCTTCCCTGCCGCGCAGCGTCCGGTCGCTGCCCTCGCGCTTTTGCAGCCACGAGCGGCGCACCGCCGGCTTGCGGATGCGTTTGTCGGAGTAGACCATCGGGACGATGGAATCGAGCAGCGGCGAAGGGTCAGGATCGTCGACGAAGGGTTCACAACGGATAAGCCGGCCGTCTTCAACCACGGCGGTATAAGCGCCCCAATGGGCGAGCTGCGGATAGCGTTTAATGGACATGGCGTTCTCGGCGCAAATCGGAATGCACAGACGTTACCTCAGCCCGCCGCCAGTGCCAACGTACAAATTGCGCTATCGTTCGGTAGCAGTCGGTTATGCGTACAGACTCGAAGAGATTCTGCAACCGCCACCACAAGTTGCGCACGAGACCGCTTGCAGCCCCGGTTTTTTTCCGCAAAACTGGGGGATGTAAGCGATTACCCAGGATGTGTTGACTGATATGGCTACGATAAAGGATGTTGCCAGGCTGGCGGGTGTTTCCGTGGCCACGGTATCCCGCGTGATAAACAATTCCCCCAAGGCCAGCGAAGGGTCGCGCACCGCGGTGCAGGCCGCCATGGAACAGCTGCAGTATCACCCTAACGCCAACGCACGAGCGCTGGCGCAGCAATCCACCGAGACGCTGGGGCTGATCGTCTCCGACGTTTCCGATCCCTTCTTCGGCGCGATGGTCAAGGCGGTCGAGCAGGTGGCCTACGCCACCCACAATTTTCTGCTGATTGGCAACGGTTACCACGACGCCGAAAAAGAGCGTCAGGCGATTGAACAGCTGGTGCGGCACCGCTGCGAAGCGCTGGTGGTGCACGCCAAAAGGCTAAGCGATCAGGAACTTTGCGGCTGGATGCAACAGATCCCGGGCATGGTGCTCATCAATCGCACGCTGCCGGGGTTTGAAACGCGCTGCGTGGCGCTCGACGATCGCTACGGCGCCTGGCTGGCGACCCGACATCTGATCCAGCAAGGGCACCAGCGCATCGCTATCATCTGCTCCACCCACCAGATTTCCGACGCCACCGATCGTCTGCAAGGCTATCTCGACGCGCTGCAGGAACACGGCATTGCGGTGGATGAAAAGCTGATCGCCTACGGCGAACCGGACGAGATCGGCGGCGAACAGGCGATGACCGAATTGCTCGGCCGCGGCCGTTCGTTCTCCGCCATTACCTGCTACAACGATCCGATGGCCGCCGGCGCGCTGTCGGTGCTGAGCGATAACAGCGTCGACGTACCGGGAGAAATTTCGCTGATCGGTTTCGACGACGTGTTGATTTCGCGCTACCTGCGCCCACGCCTGACCACCATTCGCTACCCTATCGTGGCGATGGCGACCCAGGCGGCGGAGCTGGCGCTGGCGCTGGCCAACCGGCAACCGCTGCCGGAAATCACCAACATGTTCAGCCCAACGCTGGTGCGCCGCCACTCGGTCGCCACCCTCAACAACGCGCACGAACAGCCGTAATCATGCCGCCGCATGGGTGAGCCGTCACCCATGCGCTCAGATTGCGCAGCCCGCCGCATTTCTCGCTTTTGGATTTTTTCCGCTCCCTGCGTTCGTGCAGATTGTTGGCACAATAACCTTTACACTATATAGCATAAACACTATATTCGAAGCGCGTCATGTGGCAAGTGGTGACCGTCGAACGATTCGACGACTGGTTTTTGGCGCTGAACAACGCCCAGCAAACAAGCATCCTGGCGGCGATCTTCAAATTACAGACGTTCGGCCCGCAGTTGGCGCGGCCGCACGCCGATACGCTGCATTTTTCCGACGCGGCCCGGCAGTTGAAGGAGTTGCGCGTTCAACATCGCGGGCGCCCTTTCAGGGTGTTTTTCGCCTTTGACCCACAGCGGCAAGCAGTATTACTGTGCGGTGGCGATAAAACCGGCGACAAACGCTTTTACCAGCGCATGTTGCCCATCGCTGCCATGGAATTTTCACATTATCTGGCAACCCGGAGGTAGTGCAGATGGCCAAACCGTTATCCCAACTGATCGACAAGCTCGATCCCGCCGTCGTTGCCGCAGCCAGGCAAAAAGCGGACAAGGAAATTTTCGAACTGCGGCTGGCGATGCTGAGGGAAGAGCTGGCGGTCTCTCAGGTTGAATTGGCGAAGCGGCTCGGTATCAGCCAACCCTCCGTCGCCAATTTGGAAAAGCGCGGCAGTGAAATAAAGCTGTCGTCGCTCAAACGCTATATCGAGGCGATGGGCGGCACGCTGTCGCTGGATGTGCAATTGCCCAATGGCCAGCACCGTCGCATGACGCTGTGAAACGGGCGCAAGGCGCCCGCCCGCTTATCAGATAAGTTCCAGCGCGATCAGTTCTTCGATGGTTTGGCGGCGGCGGATCAAACGCGGCTCGCCGTTTTCGAACAGCACTTCAGGCAACAGCGGACGGCTGTTGTAGTTGGAGGACATCGATGCGCCGTAGGCGCCGGTATCGTGAAACACCAGATAATCGCCGATCTGCACCGGCGGCAGCTCGCGGGTTTCCACGCCGCCGCCCGCCTGCTGGGTGAAGACGTCGCCGGATTCGCACAGCGGCCCGGCGATCACCGTGTCGCGCAGCGGTTGTTCCGAGGTGTCGCGCCCATCGGCCGGCAACAGCGAAATATGGTGATAGCTGCCGTACATCGCCGGGCGCATCAGATCGTTAAAACCGGCATCCACCAGCACAAAGTGGCGGCTCCCCATGTCTTTTACCGCCCGCACCTCGGCCACCAATACGCCCGCCTCCGCCATCAGGAAACGTCCGGGTTCAATCTCCAACTGCACCGGGTGCCCCAGATGCGCGGCGATGCGCTCACGCGCCCGGTTCCACAAACCGAAATAGTGTTCGGTATCGATCGCCTCTTCGCCGTACTGATACGGGATAGACAGGCCGCCGCCGGCGGAAATGGCGCTGATGTCATGACCGAGATCGATCACCTGCTGCACCATCGCATCGCAGACGCGCTCCAGATGCTGGTAATCGACGCCGGAGCCGATATGCATATGCACGCCGATCAGCTTCAGGCCGTAGCGGCGGATCTTCTCCACCGCCTGCGGCAGGTCGGCATACCAGATGCCGTGCTTGCTGTTCTCGCCGCCGGTGTTGGTTTTCTGGCTGTGGCCATGGCCAAACCCCGGATTAATGCGCAGCCACACCGGATGCCCCGCGGAAGCCTGGCCGAGCTGATCCAGCATATCGATGGAACCGGCGTTGACCGGGATCTTCAATGCGCTGACGCGCGCCAGCGTCGCGTGATCCAATACGTCCGCGGTAAACACGATATCGCTCGGCTCGCCGCCCGGCTGAAAACCGGCCTGCAGCGCCCGCTCGATTTCGCCGAGCGACACCGAATCCACCTTCACGCCCTGCTCGCGCATCAGGCGCAAAATATGAATGTTCGAACAGGCTTTCTGCGCGAAACGGATAGTGTCGAAGTGGCGCAGCTGAGCGATGCGCTGGCTGATGATGTCGGCATCATAAGCCCAGACCGGGCAACCGAAGCGCTGCGGCAAGGCCAGCAGGTTAGCGGCGTTCAACGCGGTGGAGGTGTCGTGCAACGGGCGTGGCATGGCAATATTCCCAATTCGAAAGTAACGGCAGATAAGGCCATAGTGCCGCACGCTGAATCGGGTGAAAAATATCTATTTAGCCGTAGTCTATTCATTTATGATATAGCTTTCTCTACAGTCGAGCAGCCTCGTCATGCACAGCATCTCTTTGCGGCAGATAGAAATCTTTCGGGCGGTGATGACCACCGGCAACCTGACCGAGGCGGCGGCCCTGCTGCAAACCTCGCAACCCACCGTCAGCCGTGAGCTGGCGCGCTTTGAGAAGCTGATTCGGCTGCAGCTGTTCGATCGGGTTCGCGGGCGCTTGTCCCCCACGGTGCAGGGCCTACGGCTGTTCGAAGAGGTGCAACGCTCCTATTATGGCCTCGATCGCATCGTCAACGCCGCCGCCGGCATTCGCCAGTTTCAGCAGGCGCAGCTGTCGATCGTGTGCCTGCCAGTATTTTCCCAATCGCTGCTGCCGGCGGTGTGCCGGCCCTTTATCGAACGTTACCCGGAAGTCAGCTTCAGCGTGATCCCGCAAGAATCGCCGCTGCTGGAAGAGTGGCTGTCGGCCCAGCGCCACGATCTGGGGCTGACGGAAACCACCCTGACGCCAGCGGGCACCGATCGGGTAACGCTGATGACGTTGAATGAGGTCTGCGTGCTGCCGGCGGGCCATCCTTTGCTGGCGAAAGGCCAACTGACGCCGCAGGATTTCGCCGGGCAAAACTTTATCAGCCTGTCGAGCACCGACAGCTATCGCCACTTGCTCGATGCGCTGTTCGCCGAGCAGGGCGTCGAGCGCCGCATGGTGATGGAAACGCACAGCGCGGCGTCGGTGTGCGCCATGGTAAGAGCCGGCGTGGGGGTCTCGATCGTCAACCCGCTGACGGCGCTCGACTATGCCGGCAGCGGCGTGCACGTGCGGCCATTCAGCATCGACGTGCCGTTCACCGTCAGCCTGATACGGCCGCTGCACCGCCCTTCATCGGCGCTGGTGGCGGCCTTTATCGACCATCTGCATCAACAGGCGGCACTGTTCTCCGCCCGCCTGGCCGCCGCCGTCAAACGATGAAAACGGCGTGGGAATGTTGCTGCAGCCTTAGCGCAGCGTCGCCTGCCACTGCGGATCGCTGGCGAACCATTCCACCAGAAAGTCCAGCATGGTGCGCAAGGTGGCGGGCATTTGTCGGCGTGAGGTGTAGATGCCGTAGATGCCCATCGATTGCGGCCGGTAACCCGGCAGCAGCTCCACCAGTTCGCCGCTGGCCAACAGCGGCGCCGCCGAATAGTAGGGCTGCAGGGAAATACCCGCCCCCTGCACCGTACCGGCCATCAGCACCACCGATTCGTTGGCGCTCAGGTTGCCGCTGACCGCCACCGCCGATTTCACCCCCTGAGCGTCGAAATGCCACAGGCTTTTGCCGAAATAGGAATAAGTCAGGCAGTTGTGCAACGCCAGATCCTGCGGCTGACGCGGCGTGCCGTGCGCCGCCAGATAAGCGGGCGCAGCGCACACCACCGACGCGCAGGTGGACAGCGGCCGGGCGATCAGGTTGGGATCCAGCTCATTGGTGATGCGCAGCGCCAGATCGATGCGCTCTTCCACCAGGTTCACCGCCCGGTTGTTCATCTGCAGATCGACCGCCACCTGCGGATGACGCTTCAGATACTGGGCGACAGCCCCCACCAGCGCCGTTTGCCCGAGCGATTGCGAACAGGTGATGCGCAGCAGGCCACGCAGTTCGTCGCTCTGCCCTTCCTCCACCAGATCGATTTCCCCCGCCAGCGCCAACATTTGTCGGCAGCGCTCCAAAGTACGCTCACCGGCGTCGGTCAGACTAAGCTTACGGGTAGTGCGGTGCAGTAAACGCGCCCCGGCCCATTGCTCCATCTGGGCCAGGTAGCGAGTGACCATCGCGCGCGACATCTCCAGCGTTTCCGCAGCGGCGATCATGCTGCCGCGATCGACGATGGTGACAAAAACCTCAGCGGCGGTAATGCGATCCATGATTAGTCCGATTTATGCAACGAATAATTGCTTATTATCCGGTTTTTCTATCGCTTTATGCAACCTAACATCATTACAACATTAACCGATACCTAAGGACCTCTGCCCATGTTTAAGAAATCACTGTTAACTCTGGCCTTCACCGGCGTCGCCACGCTGAGCACCTACGCCACCGCTGCCGATACCCTGACCATGGAAGTGTATAACCCGGGCGAGAAAAGCGTGTTCCCGGTGTCTTCCGAAATCGTCAGCGGCAAACACGAAGTGGCGCTGATCGACGCACAGTTCCAGCGCAACGATGCCGAAGAGCTGGTGAAAAAGATCAAGGCGACCGGCAAGAAACTGACCACCGTCTACATCAGCCACTCAGATCCGGATTTCTATTTCGGTCTGGACGTGATTAAGGCCGCTTTCCCGGAGGCGAAAATCATCGCTTCGCCTGGCACCATCAAAGACATTAACGCCACCAAAGACGGCAAAATCGCCTACTGGGGCCCAATCCTGAAAGACAACGCGCCGAAAACCGTGATCGTGCCGCAGCCGCTGCAGGGCGACAGCTTCACCATCGACGGTCAAAAAGTGGAAGTGAAAGGCCTGAACGGCCCGACCCCCGATCGCACCTTCGTGTGGATCCCGGCGCTGAAAGCGGTCGTGGGCGGCGTGGCGGTCGCCGGTGACAATATCCATCCGTGGATCGCCGATAACCAGAGCGTAGAATCGCGCCAGCACTGGCAGCAGACGCTGAAAAACATCGAAGCGCTGAAGCCGCAGGTCGTCGTGCCGGGCCACTTCCTGCCGGGTGCCGCACAGACGCTGGCATCGGTGCACTTTACCCAAAAATACCTGACAACGCTGGAAGCTGAACTGCCGAAAGCCAAGGATTCCGCCGCGCTGATTGAAGCGATGAAAAAGCACTACCCGACGCTGAAAGACGAATCGAGCCTTGAACTGAGCGCGAAAGTGCTGAAAGGCGAGATGAAGTGGCCGCAATAAGCGCCCGTGCGTGATTGAACCAGCCCTGGCGCCGCGGCGGCTTGCCGCGCGCCAAGCGAGGAGTAAAAATGACCGAAACCACTCTGCATTACATTTTCGATCCGCTGTGCGGTTGGTGCTACGGCGCCGCGCCGCTGGTGAAAGCGGCTCAGAGCCTCCCCGGGCTGAAGGTCGTGCCGCACGCCGGCGGCATGATGACCGGCAACAACCGCCGTCAGATCACCGACGAATGGCGCAACTACGTCATTCCGCACGACAAGCGCATCGCCGAGATGACGGGCCAGCCTTTCGGCGAAGCCTATTTCAACGGCCTGCTGCGCGACACCACGGCGGTGATGGATTCCGAGCCGCCGATCACGGCTATCCTGGCGGCGGAAAAACTGGCGGGATGCGGGCTGGACATGCTGCACCGCATTCAGCAGGCGCACTATCAGGAAGGGCGGCGCATCGCCGACACGCCGGTGCTGGAAGCGTTGGCGAAAGAGCTGGGGTTGCCTTCGGCGGCGTTTATCGCCGAAATGCGCTTCAACAGCGGCGCGCCGACCGCGCAACACATCGCGGAAAGCCGGGCGCTGCTGGCCAAAGTGCAGGGCCAGGGCTTCCCGACCTTTGCGCTGCAGGATAGCGAGGGCCAGCTGCATCTGCTGCCGGCCGGCAACTATCTGGGCAATGTGGAAGCCTGGAAGAATCTGTTGGGCGCCGCCGCGCTGGCGTAACCCTTCTCGCCCCGGCCACCGGGGCGGGTCATTCGACCCGCACGAACCGCCCTTCCGCCCGCACATTGTGGCCGAATCCGCAATCCCCCCGCGTATGCATCTCCAGCGCTTGCTCGCCAAACGCCATCGTCACGTCGCAGACCTGCGCGCTTTCCGAGTCATGTTGATGGTAGACGGCCTTGCCGTGCTCAATGGGCAGCTCGGCGGTGAAGTCGCCCATGTTCGGGCCGTAATACAGCCCCATCTGCGGCATGGCGTAGCCGGAAAAATCGATCAGCCAGCGCTCGCCCTGCGGCTTCAACACCACTTCGCTCCACACCCCGCGCCCGGCGTATTGCCAGTACACGCCGCCCGGCCCCTGCGGCTGCGGCCGCTGCGCCAGGCGTTGGCGCAACAGACTCATGTTGTGCTGCGATTTGTCAGCGTGCGGCGCCAGCGCCAGATAGGCCTGCGCCTTGAGCAATTCGCCGGCGTGCATCAGCGACAGCGCCACGTTGTTGTAAGCCGTGGCGACAGCCTGCTCGCTCAGACCGCAAAACTCGCTCCAGGCCGCCTGATCGCGAAAAATGTCGGCGGCTTTGGCGTAATCCTGGCGCTGATAGGCCTTTTTTCCCAGTTCGGCGTAGCTCGCCACCTTTTGGCAGTCGGCGGCGATGTCCGGCTCGTCAATGTGCGCCCAGGCCCGGGCGCAGGCGAAGACGCCGCAGGTCAGCAACAGGGGAAACCAAGCCTTCATCGTTTATCCTTTCTGCAAAAATTCGGCGCCAGTATAACCGCCCGGCGCCGGAGTGTATGCCGCAATTGCGCTCACCTGCGCGCCGCCGGCGATTCAGCCGCCTTATTTCAAACGGTTAGCGGAGTCAAAACTGCTTACAGTCGCGGTTTGTTTGTTACCGGCCCGCAGCCCATGCTGAACAAAATACCGCAATTATCGAGCCGTTATGAACGCAACCCCCTTGCAGAAACACGCCATTTGGCAGTTGATCAAACCCTTTTGGGTGTCGGAGGAACGATGGCGCGCCTGGATGATGCTGATCGCCATCGTCGTCCTGTCGCTCGGCCTGGTCTATATCAGCGTGCAGATCAACCAGTGGAACCAGGTGTTCTACGACGCGCTGCAGAACAAAAACTACCCGGTATTCAAGGCGCAGCTGTGGCGCTTTACCTATCTGGCGCTGATCTTCATCGTGCTGGCGGTCTACAAGATCTACCTGACTCAGGGGCTGCAGATGCGCTGGCGGCGCTGGATGACGGAAAGGTTCATGGGAAAATGGCTGGCGCACCAGGCGTATTACCACACCGAGCAGCAGCAGATCGTCGATAACCCCGATCAGCGTATCGCTGAAGATCTCAACGTGCTGACTCAATATACCCTGTCGCTGTCGCTCGGGCTGCTCTCCAGCCTGGTGACGCTGTTTTCCTTTATCGACATTTTATGGCACGTCAGCGGGCCGATGACCTTCGCGCTCGGGCAACACGCCATCACCTTGCCCGGCTATATGGTGTGGTTCGCGCTGCTGTATGCGGTGTTGGGATCGCTGCTGATCTGGTGGGTCGGCAAACCGCTGGTCATGCTGGGCTTTAACCAGGAGCGGTATGAGGCGAACTTCCGTTTCGGCCTGATCCGCATCCGCGAAAACAACGACGCCATTGCGCTATACCACGGCGAACCGCGCGAGGCGCAGCAGTTGGGTGACCGTTTCGACACCATTCGCAGCAACTGGTGGGCGATCATGCGCATCACCCGGCGGCTCAACATCGCCACCAACTTCTACGGCCAGTTCGCCATCGTGTTTCCCCTGCTGGTGGCGGCGCCGCGCTACTTCTCCGGCGCCATCCAGATGGGCGGCCTGATGCAGATCGCCTCGGCCTTCGGCCAGGTGCAGGGCGCGCTGTCGTGGTTTATCGACGCGTTTAACGATTTGGCGACCTGGAAAGCCTGCGTTAACCGTCTGGCCGGCTTCAACGCCGCCGTCGATCAGGTTCACCATCAGCCGCGCGGCATTCAACTGCGGGAGGAGACCGCCCATCCGTTAACGCTGGACAACCTCAGCCTGCACTTGCCCGACGGCCAGCCGCTGCTGACCGGCGCCGAGATGACGCTGCAACGCGGCGATCGCCTGCTGATCGTCGGGCCTTCCGGCTGCGGCAAGTCGACGCTGCTGCGCGCCATCGCCGGTATCTGGCCTTACGGCGCGGGCGCCATCGGGGTAGAGGGCAACGCCAACATGCTGTTCCTGCCGCAGCGCAGCTACATTCCGATAGGCACGCTGCGCGAAGCGCTGAGCTACCCGAGCCTGGCGTCGGAATACAGCGACGCGCAGCTGATGCGGGTGCTGGAAAACTGCCGCCTGAAGCACCTGCAGCGCAGGCTGGACACCTCCGCCAACTGGAGCCATCGCCTGTCGCCGGGCGAGCAACAGCGGCTGGCCTTCGCCCGCGCCCTGTTGATTCGCCCGAGCATCCTGTTCCTCGACGAGGCCACCAGCGCGCTGGACGACGAAACCGAGCAACTGATGTACTGCCTGCTGGTGGATGAACTGCCGGACGTGACGCTGGTCAGCGTGGCGCACCGCAACAGCGTGGCGAAATACCACCAGACCTGCTGGCGCTTCAGTCGCGGCGAAGACCAACCGGCGCGTCTGGCGCTGAGCCCGTTGCCGGCCTAACTCACGGAACCGGGCGCGCCCGCGCCCGGTTTTCGTTCAGATGCCGTCGGCCTGCGCGTCTTCGCACTTCACTCGGCGGCGTTCATGCCACAGGCTGGTCAGGCCGCGTTTACCGCACGCCAGCGCCACCTCGCGAAATTCATCCAGGCTCAGTCCGTCACGTTCCAGCATCATTTCCGCCGCCAGCTGCATGTTGACGCCGGTCAGCACTTCGCAATCGCCCCGCGCATCCGCCAGTTCACAGGCGCTACGAAACGGCGAACCGCCGAGCATGTCGGTCAGGAACACCACGCCGTCCGGCTGCGCCACCGCGACCAGCGCCGAGCGTAAGGCGTCCCTGAGCTGCGCGGTGCTCATCTGTTCGGGGAAATCGACCGCCGCGCAATGCCGCTGCGGCCCCACCACCTGTTCCACCGCCTGCAACAGCCCGGAGGCAAAGCCGCCGTGGCCGGTAATCACAATGCCTGGCATATCTCGCTCCTCACAAAATGCCGATAAATTTGCCCACCACGCCGATCGCTACCGTGACGCCAATCAGCTTCACCGGCGAGAATCCGCGCTTCATCAGGAAGAAAATGAGCAGCGTGAAGCACAGCGGCAGCAAGTTGGGCATCAACTTGTCCAGCACGTCGGTCTGCAGCGCCACGCTGGCCTTGCCGGCATGCATCACCAGCGGCGTGGACAGGTGCACGTACGAGGCCACCAGCGCGCCGATCACCGTCATGCCGACAATGGAAGCGGCGTGAGAAATGCGCCGGGTATGGGTCTTCAGCAGCGCCAGCGCGCTGGTGCCGGCCTGATAGCCGTAGTGCGCCAGCCCAAAACGCAGGCCGAAGTGGAACAGGTTGAACAGCAGCAGGAAGACGATCGGCCCGAACAGGCTGCCCTCCAATGCCAGCGAAGCGCCTATGCCGGCGCAGATCGGCAACAGCGTCAGCCAAAACAGCGCGTCGCCGATACCGCCGAGCGGCCCCATCAGCGCCACTTTCACCGCGCGAATGGTGGAGATCTTTTCCTTGTTCTGCTCCATCGCCAGCACCAGGCCGGACAGGAAGGTGACGTCGAACGGGTGCACGTTGATAAATTCCATGTGCATCTTCATCGAGTTGGCCAGATCCTGCGGATTGCGGTGGATCTTGCGCAGCGCGGGGATCAGCTGATACAGCCAGCCGCCCGCCTGCATGCGCTCGTAGTTGAACGACGCCTGCAGCAGCAGCGAACGCCAGGCCATGCGGTTGATGTCGCCGCGCGTCAGCGCTTCGGCGGGCCGGCTGTCCAGATAGTCGTCCTGCTCCACCTGGCTGGTGGCCAGCGCCTGCGCCATACGCTGCTCGGCCTTTTGCGCCAGCAGATCGTCGGAATCGTTAAATGCCATCTTCGGCGTCCTCCTGCGGAGCGGGCCGGGCCGTCGCCTCTGCCGCGCCGCGTTGCGTGTTGAAGAAATCAATCAAAGCGATCGCCAGGGCGCCCAGCGCCACCGCCAGGATCGGCAGTTTGAGAAACGTGACCGAGATGAAACCGAGGATAAAATAGGCCACGTAGGTTTTTTTCATCATCACCTTCATCAGCAGCGAGAAACCGATCGCCGGCATCATGCCGCCCGCCACCGCCAGCCCGTCCAGCAGCCAGCCCGGCGCTTTCTGCACCATGGCGCTGGCCGCATCGGCGCCGAAGTAAATCGGCAGGAACGCCACCACGAAATAGAAGATGAACAGAATGCCGATGCCGAGATAGTTCACCCGTTCAATGCCGCGCCAGTTCAGCGCTTTCACCATGCGATCGCAGCGGTGCATCATCGGCGAGAACAACGTAAACAGCAGCGTGATGCAACCCTGCACCGCGATCGAGAACGGCACCGCCACGCCAATCGCCACTTTAGGATCGGCTTTGGTCAGAATGGCGAATGCGGTGCCGATCACCCCGCCGATCACCACGTTAGGCGGTTGGGCTCCCGCCAACGGCACCATCCCCATCCACACCAGCTCCAGCGTGCCGCCCACCAGCAACCCGGTATAGACATCGCCCAAAATCAGCCCCACCAGCGGCCCCATCACTACCGGCCGGTGGAAGTGGGTCAGACCGTCGAACAGGTCAACCCCCGCCAGCCCGGCCAACAGCGCAATCAATAACGCATCCGTCAACATGCTTTCCCCCTGGCTCAAAAGAGCAGTTTGCCGATCGCCTCACCCGCTTCATCCGGCACCCGGCGCACTTCGCACTCCACGCCCAGTTCCGCCAGCGCGCGGAACGCGGCCACGTCGCCGTCGTCCAGCGACACCGTTTTGTGCACCTGCCGCTTCCCCTCGGCGAAGTGCATATTGCCGACGTTGACGAAACGGATCGGCACCCCGCCGCGCACCAGCGTCAACACGTCCTGCGGCGTTTTGCACACCAGAAAGATCTTCTGCCGATCCGCCGCCTTGTGGATCACGTCAATGGTTTTCTGCAGCGTGAAATAACGGGTCTGCACCCCTTCCGCCACCACCATGTCCATCAGGTTCTGCTGCACCGGATCGGCGGCGGCCTCGTCGTTGGCCACCACCACCAGGTTGGCGCCGAGGGTATTGGTCCAGGTCACGCCCACCTGGCCGTGCACCAGGCGATTGTCGATGCGGGTCATTAAAATGTTCGGCATGCTAGCGGCCCTCCGGGTAACAGGCGGCGTGGTAATCGTCGAGTACCTGCGTCACTTTATGCAGCACCCACTCCTGCGGATCGGTGCTCAACTCGCCGGCATTCAGCGCCCGCGCCTGATCCGGCAGGTACTGGCTGAGCAGCGCCAACGGCGCCGGGTTGCGGCGCAGGTTGTCCAGCAAGCCGTCGACCGCCTGCTGCACCTGCGGCTGCGGCCAGTAGTAACGCACCCGATCGCTCAGGCTGTAGTGGCGATCGAGATACTGTTGGTGCGGCGTGCCGTGGTAATAGCGGCTCCACTGCTGCGGCTGCTCGCGCATCACCTGCTCCAGCGTGGCGCGCAGCTGCGACGACTGGCGTTCCCCCTGCCATTCACGCTCGATGCGATCGAGGGCGAACAGCGCTTCTCGCAGCGCAAAGGTCAGCGCCGGCCCCACCTTCAGGATGGCGAAGTGATCGCGCACCAACTGGCGATAGGCCTGCGGCGGTTGGTAATCCGTAGAGTGCGCTTCATAGATCATGCCCGGCTGCCGTTCGATGAAATGGCTCAATGCGTCGGCGCGCTGCGGCTGATAACGTTCGACGCTGTGGTGATCGAACTCGACGCCCGGCTGCACCACCAGCGCAATGGTTCGCTGCCAGGCATCGTTCAGCTCGGCTTTTTGCCAGGCGATACGGTGCATTTCCAGCGTTTGCGCCACCGCCTGCGGCGTGGTGACCTGCAGGCCCGCCAACGCCTCCTGCGCGCCGCCCGGCACCGGCACCTCGGTGCCGATCACATAGACCGGCGCTTCGCCGCCGCTCTGCGCCCAGGCGCGTTCCGCCACCGCGCACAGGTGCGCCGCACGCTCGGCAACCGCCGCATCCCCCAGGGGCGAGGGATCGCCGGCGCACGACATGGAACAATCGAGATGAATTTTGCGAAATCCGGCGCGAACGTAATCGTCGATCAACGTTTCCGCCAGCGCCATCGCTTCCTGAGCCGGGCGATCCTGCCAGGCGTTCGGCCCCAGATGGTCGCCGCCCAGCCACACGCGCTCGCGCGCCAGGCCAACCTCATCCGCCAGACGCCAAAGCGCATCGCGGAACTGGGCCGCCGTTTGGCCGGTATAGCCGCCGAACTGATTGACCTGGTTGGAGGTCGCTTCCACCAACACCGGCGTGCCGCGGCTTTTAGCCTGCCGCAGCGCGGCCTTCAGAACCCAGGGATGGGCGGAACAGACGGAAAAAATCCCGACCGGCATACCGGCCTTGTGCTGCTCGACAAGCTGTAACAACTGCTGCATGAAGCCCCCATGCAGGCGCCGTGCTACCGATCGGCGATGATGACCTCCACGCCCAGCTCGGTTAACGCCCGCTCGTAATCGTCCGGAAGACGGCTGTCGGTGATCAGCCGATGGATTTGTCCGGCTTCGCGAATCATGCAAAAGCTCTTGCGACCGAATTTGCTGGCATCCGCCACCGCGATAATCTCGCGCGCCACCTCGCACATCACGCGATTGAGGTGCGCTTCACCGGGGTGAGGCGTGGTGATGCCGGCGCTCAGATCGAACCCGTCGACGCCCAAAAACAGCTTGTCGAAGCGGTACTGACGCAATTGCTGCTCGGCAGCCGGACCGTAGAGCGAGTAAGAGTTGCGGCGCACGCTGCCCCCCAGCACCATGACTTCCACCCCGTCGTTTCCCGAAAGCTCATAGGCAATGTTCAGCGCGTTGGTCATCACCACCAGATCGCGCCGCCCCTTCAGGAACGGCACAATCTGCGCGGTGGTTGAACCGGAATCGAGGATCAGCGCCTCGCCGTCGCGCACATAGCCGGCCGCCGCGTTGGCGATCAGCGTTTTGACATCGCGATTCAACCGCCCTTTGTCCCGCAGCGGCCGATCGAAAGCGAATTGCTGATTGAGCATTGCGCCGCCGTAAGCGCGCAGCGCACACCCTTTTCGTTCCAGAAAGCGCAGATCGTTGCGGATCGTCACCGTGGATACTGCAAACTGTTTGCTGAGCTGTTCCACACGCACGCTGCCGTGCTCGCATAACAGATCGATGATGTGTTCACGTCGCTTTGCGGTATTCACTGGCATGAGCTGCGGTCCTCAGGTTTCCGGCATCGCCGGGGAGAAGATGGCTTTCGCTCTACTGCGCTGGCATTACAGCAAAGCGAAAGCAATGAAATTGTGATCGGGCTTACAGCCCCGTTTTAGCAAAAAAACCGCCAAAAAACCTTTCGAATCGAAACGAATCGAAAAGCCAAAAAATGGAATGGGAGAAAAATGAAATGCCATGACGAGCATGAGCGCCGGAGAGCAGCCGCACCGGCGGCGGCAGAAGTGAAAGCGCTGCAGACCCCGCCCTGCGCCATGACTTTTAGTTCGCTAAGTGACCAGGATCACATAATGGTAATTATCCTGCGGCCGGCGGGGGTCAGCCCTCTCCATCCCGCCGGGCCATCCCCTTGTCAGCACGAGCCATCTTCCCTACACTTGCAATCAGATATCGGCTCCTTGTCGGTACGTAAGCGTTAACGTCAATCAACGCATCACGCCATGCAGCGCTGATTGTCTGCATGCCCTGGTGCGAGGAACTCATGCCGCAACCCGCTTCATCTTCATCATCATCCATCGCGACCCCGCGTCGCCGTTTGCATCGCCCTGCTCTGCTGATCGTTGGCATCATGCTGATCGCGGCTAACCTGCGTGCCGCCCTCACCAGCGTCGGCCCGCTGCTGGAACAGATTCAGCAACAGCTGGCGTTGTCCGCCACCGCCGCCGGCCTGATCAACTCGCTGCCGCTGATCCTGTTCGCCATCCTCTCGCCACTCACCCCGGCGCTGGCGAAACGCATCGGAATCGAACGCACCCTGGGCTTTGCCCTCGCACTGCTGGTTTGCGGCATCGCGCTGCGTTCCCTGCCGCAAGACGCCATGCTGTGGCTGGGAAGCGTTCTGATCGGTGCCGCCATCGCCTTCGCCAATGTGGTGCTGCCAACGCTGGTGAAAAGAGATTTTCCTCATCGCGCCGCCGCGATGATAGCGGCCTATGCGGCGGTGATGTCACTGGTCGCCGCCATCGCCTCCGGTCTGGCGGTACCGCTGGCTTCCCTGGCCGATCTCGGCTGGCGCTTCTCCTTGCTGTGCTGGGGATTACCTGCGCTGTTGGCGCTGTTGATCTGGTTGCCGCAGCTGCGGCGCACAGCCACACCCGCAGCCAAAGAGCCACAATCGGCAGAGCCGCAACGCTATCGCTCTCCCTGGGGCAGCGCGCTGGGCTGGCAAGTGGCGATGTTCATGGGGCTGCAATCGATCGCCTTCTACACCATTATCGGCTGGTTCAGCGCCTTTGCCGTCAGCCACGGCGCCTCAGCCCAGCAGGCGGGCTTCGAGCTGTTCGTTTATCAGGTGGTGGCGATCGTCGCCAACTTTGTCATGGTGGTGATTTTGCCGCGGGCGCGCGATCAGCGGGCGATAGCGCTGGGCAGTTCTCTGCTGATCTTTATCGGCGTCGGGGGATTATTGGTGCAACCCGCCAGTTCACTGGTGTGGCTGACGTTTGCCGGGTTGGGAGCGGGGAGTTCGCTGGTGCTGGCGCTGTCGTTCTTTGGATTGCGCAGTCAGCATCATCATCAGGCGACGCTGCTGTCGGGCATGGCGCAATCCGTCGGTTATCTGTTGGCCGCGCTGGGACCCACCTTATTCGGCCTGTTGCACGATCTGACGGAAGGCTGGCGCTGGCCGTTGATCGCTCTGCTATGCCTGACCGTCTTGCAAATGCTGTTCGGCGCGCTGGCCGGCCGCAGCCGCGTGATCGGCTAACGTCGCTGAACGATGGGCCGCGCCGCTTCGGGAGCGGTATCCTGCCATAAATCTTCAATAAAGGCGCGCTGCTCATCGCTCAGCCCCCATGAAGGCGGAATTTTTGACTGCGCGCGACGCTGAACGCCCTCACGGTTTTTAGCCTGCTTCTTGTTCACGAATCGTCTTCCTGCTTAACCTGCTAACTCAGTAACCAGTAAATCACGGCAGCGGTTAGCAGCCAGAACAGCCCGCTACCGATAAACACACACAGCCATGCTTTACGTTTGATATTTGATCCATCCTTGCTCACCACAGCGCCCCTAACCAATAGATTAAACCACTCAAAATAAAATTATTGATCTATTTTAACGATCAATAAAGTCGTTTTTTCCTATGGAAATTTAAAAAAATGCTGCTACCCATAGGTCTGCATTGCCGAATCAGCCACAACGGCACCGTGGATATCACTGTTATCGGCAGGCGAGAACGTGTTTTGATAGGCGAACGAATGCGCAGTGTGCCACACCTTTAAAGGTCAAAATTAAACCACCGGTAAATAATTCAAACATCAATTATTTGACTGGTCGTAAGCCAAATCGGCAGCAGACAGCATTGGAGGAGCGAGAGAAAATGAAGCGACGCACTGAAATAATGCTCGGGAGAAGCGCCGGCCCGTTTTGGTCTGGCACGGGCCGGCGTAAGTTAACCGATTCTGCTGACGGAATCCCGGCTGGCGTGTTCACGCTCGCTGCCGGTCAACTCGCGTAAATGGCCTGAGCGCATCTCCAGCAACCGATCGGCGTGTTCGAAATAGTGATCGTCATGGCTGATGGCGAACACCGTTTTGCCTAACGCGCGCAGCGCCGGCAACAGTTCGCGATAGAAAATGCGCCGGAACTGCGGATCCTGATCAGCGGCCCATTCATCCAACAGCAAAATATCGCGTTGTTCCGCCACCGCCTGCAACAGGGCCAGACGTTTGCGCTGCCCCTGCGACAGTTGCGGGTTGGTCACTCTGGCGCCGTCGAACTGCAATTTGCTTTTCATATTCAACCGTTCAAGCCAATGCGCGACCAGCGCCGTATCAGGTTCGCCGCCTTCCGGTCCTTGTAAACGATCAAACTGATGAAAATCGGTGAAAATCGCTGAAAACAGCCGGCGATAGTCCGGCATATCCGCCGCGGTCTGTACGACACCATCCAGAACGATGTGCCCGCTTACCGGCCGATACAATCCGGTCAACAGCATCGCCAGCGTTGACTTGCCGCTGCCGTTGCCGCCGATAAGAAACACCAGCTCACCGCGCCGCAGCGTCAGATTGAGCGGCCCGACGGTAAAACCGGGCTGTTGTTCCGCATCTGCATAGTGAAAAACCACGTCGCGCAGCTCCAGCGTCTGCCAGGAACGGCCAACGGCGGCTGGAAACCCCGACTGATACTCGGCCAAACGCAGCGCTTTCAGCTTGTTGAAGGCCACTTCGGCGCCGACCAGCGTCGGAAACGCCCCCACGGCCTGCAGTAAGGGCGTGCGCAAGAACAGCAGCGTCAGCGAGTAGGTCGCGGCCACCGTCGAGTCCGCCCATCCCAAACTGTTGGCCATAAAGAACACCAGCCCGATCGCCCCTAACATCATGATGTTTGACCAATTGAGCGCACTCAAATGGAAGGTATCGGCGCGAATGATATGGTAACGATAGGCTTGCGCGTCGGGCTGATAGGCCTGCTCGTATAACGCCTGCGCCCGTTTGCGGTTCAACGTCAGTTCCTTACGGCCGTCAATCACCGATTCATAACGATGATAGAGACGCTCTTCTGACTCGCGCAAACTGGCCATATGGCGATAAACCCGTGACACCAGGCAGCCGCTACCCACCACGGTCACCGCCACCCAAACCGCCGTGACCGCCAGCATTTTCGGCGATAACCACCCCAGATAGGCCGCTGCCCCCAAGGTCAAAATCACCCCTTGCACCAATTCGGGCAAGCGCACGAAGGCGATGGTGATATTGCGGATGTCACTGGACAGACTGGCCAGCAATGAGGCGCTGCCTAACTGTTCGAGGCGCTCGATCTCGGTATCCAGAATGCGCTTCACCAGTTGCCCACGCAGCCGATAGACGAAGTAATGGCCCAATGTGGTCAGCGCCAGCTGTGAACCCAACGTGACCGCTATCAACAATGCCAGCAGGACGAGAAACATCGGCAACACGGCCAATGGGTTGCCGCTGACGTCCATCAGATATTGATTGATAAAAGCAATGATACCGATGCCTAAACCGGCGCTGGCCATGGTCAATGCCATAACCGCCAGAAATGGCCAACGATACTGGCGATAAACCACCCGTAGCAGTTCCATGAACAAACCTCTGAAGTCGCGATCTGGCAGGCATTGTAAGCGGCGCGAGAATGAGATCAAGACGAATTCTCATCACAGCTTATCAAGCACGGACGTGAGATGAGCGGTATCCCTGTAGCCGCCTGGCGGCGGCCACTGCTCCACATGACTCATACAGGACGCTAAATATTCGCTAATTAAATAGCCTGCTCGGATGAATAAAATAAACATATATGAATGAAAAGTCATTCACTTGAAAAATAAAGAAAATGTAAAATATAAATATACCCCATGCATTCACAAATGAAATTACTTATTTCCTTTGCCGCCCATCAGGCTCCGATGCTTTAATAAAATTTCATGATAAAAATCGCCCACATCAAACACGCAGGAAAGAAGAATGAAAAAAAGGAAATTTCTCAGTCAGGTTGAAATTGAGCAGCTGATTGCCGCCGTACATGAGGGGAAAAATAACACTCGGGATCGTTGTCTACTATTAATGTGCTTTATTCACGGTTTGCGGGTGAGCGAACTGCGTGCTTTACGCTTGGAGGATATTGATCTTACCTCCAATCGGATCCATATATCCCGACTAAAAAACGGGTTTTCCGTTCAGCATCCTATTCAACCGCGGGAACGGCGGGCGCTACTAAATTGGCTGTCCCAACGGGCGAACTATCCCGACACTGAGATGCCCTGGTTATTCCTGTCGCGACACGGCGGACAAATATCACGTCAGCAGCTGTATCGATTAATGAGAATGTATGGTGAAATGGCCGGCATTAGCGTTCAGGTCCATCCTCACATGCTGCGGCACTCCTGCGGCTACGCCCTTGCGGATAAGGGGATCGATACGCGTTTGATTCAAGATTATTTAGGACACAAAAATATCCAGAATACGGTGATCTATACCGCGACCAACGTAGAACGGTTCCGCGCGATTAGCATTTAATCTCACAATGAGAATAACTACGCAGGACCGCTGTCTCTGTTAAACAACGCATTACGGTATAAAACTCAGATGGGAAGATGCAGCCCGGCACGTGATCAGCGGCCTACTCCAGCACTATTTTAACGCCGAGCTGCTTTCCATACATCAGGTCCAGAGACACGCCTCACTGGTTAAGCTTTTAGCGGCAAACCTGCCGATAAATCATAGCCCCATACCGTTTCAGGCTAAGTGCCCTTTGACCATTTCCCACCCAATTGCCGCGTAATATTGCCGTGCAAAGAAAACAGTTCGCTGTCATTCTTCACCTGCAGTTTACGCATGGCGCTGCATTTATGCGCGCTGATCGTCTTGATGCTGCGGCGTTGCAATTCGGCGATTTGCCGCAGGCTCATTCCGTTGAATAAAAAGGCTAAAACGTCGCTCTCACAGCGGGTCAGCTTCCGCGCGGCTGCTTCCTCTCCGCGAGCGGAAGGCACCAGAAAAGCCCCTATCTGCGGGCTCAATACACGTTCCCCAAGCAATACGCGATTAAAAAACTCCGCCACTAGCGGCAAAGCGTCATCTCTGGCGACGAGGCTAACTGTGGGCTGGTTCAACAAACGCCCCACTTCTTCTGCATTCTGGCAGCGGGTATAAACTATCACCCGTAATTCAGGCAACTGCGTGCACAAGGCGAGCAACGTTTCTCTGCCCTGAGCAACCGTCTCATCTTCACCGTCCATCTCGGTAATCAGCACGTCGGCCTGCTGGTAGACCACGCTATCCGCCACCGCGCGCACGCTGGTTTCCTTTACGACGACTTTTGTCTGGGTTGGCAGCGTTTTTAAAAAACTCGCCAACCCTTCCAGCGTCAATGGACACCTATCCATTAATGCTATATTCAGCGGTTGCTGACGCCATAAATGCATAATCTACTCCTATTGCTTGCTTACTCGAGAGGCACCGCGCGCTTGCCTAGCGAACAAAGAATGAACCTTGCGCTGCCATCCATTTGCCCTGAAGGTACAACTCCCCATCGCTGCGAAACCCCAGCTTCAACATCGCATTGCGTTTATGCGTGCTGACGGTACGAATATCACGGCACATCGTTAACGCCACGTTGGTTACGCTTTTACCGGAGAACAACTGGGTCAGCACATCCAGCTCTTTCGCCGTCAGAGGCTTGTCAGCCGTCGCCTCATGCAATTGACGCTGGCGCACCCGGTGGCTGAAACTGTTGCAACCCGTCAAGACCTGTTGGACACAGTGAGTCAACGCAATGGCCGGCTCCTGCTTCAGCATTAAGCCGTGGATGCCGGAGGCGATCAGTTGCCGTAACAGCCTCGGTTCATCCAGTGCCGTGCAAATGACTAGCGCGGTGTCCGGCGAACTTTCACGCACTTCAGCAATCAATCTAAAGCCGTCCAATACCGACTCTGATTTGCCGCACAAATCCATCACCAATAAACGATGCGCGTGTTGCGTGAATAAGGCTCTCAGCGCCGCCAGGTTTGTCACCTGCCGAACGTTGTCGGGCTGTAGACCGCAGGACTCGATCAATCGGTTTCTCATCCCCAATGCCGTGATAAGGCAAGGTTCCATGATGGCCACGGCCCCCATCGCTGCATTGCCGGCCGCTAAAGTTGTTCCATAGGGATAATTAATATTCATATCATCACCTTAAATCTGTCGTTAGCATTCCATTGAGGACAGTCTCTTTGTCTACTGATAGACGAAAGTGACCTGCAGGACACCCTCTATCGAGCCGGGCGTAGAACCGCCATTGGTGCTGTATGCCCGCGCCCGCAAATTGAATTTGGCTTCATTCGTCGCCCGATTAACTGACTGGGTCATACTCTTGCCATTGCCCAGGTTTGCCCCCTGGCTGTTTTGCAACTCAATTTGTACCCGACGAGAACCGCCAGCGTTCTTGTATAAACCGGCGCTTTCCTCAGCAGCCGTCCCGCTGAAGGTCGCGACGACCGACGTGGTGGTGCTCGGGCAGTTTTTTAGCGTCAAAGGGAACTCCACCCAAGGGCTAAAGGCTCCAGAGGTCGCCAGGACGGCGGCGGAAATATCATCCCCCAGATTGACCGAAACCGTGTCGTTCGCGCCGTCGATTTCGCAGGGCGCCGCTTTGATGTTGCCGGTAATCACTATTTTCGATACCGCGTGCACCGCCGGGACCATCAAAAGCAACATGCCGGTCAGCGCCAAGTTGCAACCAAAACGATTAAACATTTTCACCATAATCTGCTCCTTCTCGTTAAACGCCGGGGCAATCCCGGCCCGCTACCGTTGAAATATCCGTTATTGAATTTCTGCCTGAATGGTCGCCGTTGCATTGAACTGCCCCACGGCTGGAGGTTGGCCGGTGGTGTTGATCGGATATACGCTGATCCGCGAGCTGCCACTCTGGTTGGGATATTGGAAGTTATCGATCGGCAAACGCCCGTTCTGCGGCCGAATAACATTGCCTTGCATATCCTTAATCATCACGCCAATGTCGCGATTGCTGGTCTTCAGGGCTTCGGGCATGCTGCCGTCCGCCTCACCGCGAAATGACAGGCTGACCTTGACGCCAGCGGAAATATTGCGGCAAGCCAACGTCAGCGTTCTCTCTTCCGGCGTAATACCGGACGCCATCGCCCCCTTGGTTTGGATATTCGACGTCAAGATATCGCCAAAATTGATCGTGACCGTTTGCGGGCTGATTTCACAACTCTGCGGCACGGTGACTGTGCCGCTCATGGAGATAGTGGAAACCGGCACATCGCTTTTCACCCCGCTCGCCACAGAGACATAGGTGTCCACCAGCCGAGTGCTGGGGATCGTGGTCACCCCCACGAAAGGGCGACGGAAATACAGATGAATTCGCCCGCGAGCACCGCTGTTGTAGGGCGTACTGGCACAGGATTCATCATCGCCATCCATGTCTGTTTTATAATTCGATTGATTGGCAAACGGTGCAGCAATGTATTCATTGCGATACCCCGCCACAAAAACCTCACTGGCCACGCCCAGGTATTCATTTAACGCGTAATACGTTAATCCTCCGCTGCTGAATACCGGCTCGCTCAGCAGCATTTTGGCGGTGACATAAGAAGCCGTACGCGTCTGGCATTCGCACTTCACCCGATAAGAACCGGGCAGGTTCCAATTACCACCGTCTGCATTCTTGATAATCCGACCCATCACGTTTTGCGACGGATCGGTTAAAACCGGGGAAAAAAGGAATGAAAAACCATGTGTCCCCGAAATAGGGACACACTGTCCGAAAGCCGCCTGTGCCTGTTGTGCGCCCAACGTTGTGCACGCCAATAGCCCGCCGACGATGATCCCTCGTTGAATCGATATTCCTGTCGCCATCATATGCACCTTATAAACACTGCCCGTTAACGAGGCGAATGCCACCGCTCTCGGGTTGATTAGCCAATTGATAGTTGGTCTGACATTGCTGAGCCGCGTTATTGCCCCACTTAACCTGCAGCCGCCCGCTCTCCGCCAGACCGGCCAAATAAACCTGGCCACCGTCGCCGACGATGCCGGCATTGTCAGAGGGGCTATTGAGATGGCTGACTGTGGCACCGAATGGCACCGGGTCACCGCTGCGCCTCAGCAAGGTCAGCAACACGCGGGCACCGACGTCCGGATTGAAGCGGGCGCGCACCACGGCACCACGGGTTGGGATCACCGTTTGGCTGCTCAGCGTCATGTCAACATCCTCGGCAAAAGATTCACCGTCCAATCCGACGATATTGCGCCGATAAGGCGTCAGGTAAGGCACGACCGCGTAGCCGCGCCAGTCGGTGCTGACCCCGGTCTGGTTCAATACCTTGGCCCCCGCAGCGCCCGGCGCCTGTACCAGCGCCACCGTATCGCCCAGCGGCTGCGACAGCGTGACGCCGTTTTGGTGCACCAGAACACCGCCCTGTACGCCGTAGTTCACCTGCCGGCGATGGCGATCGTAGCCATACCCCAGGTTCCACTCGGCGAGGGCGCCTTTATAGTCCGCCTGAATATTGCCGTTCGCCCCCACGTCCCTGCCGGTATAGCCCTGGCTGATGCTGTAGTTGAGGTTATTGTCCGGCAGGGCGGTACCGCTCAACCCAAGGTTGTTGCTGGTGGCGCCATTGCGGCTGGCGTTCATGCTGTAAGTGGCGTAACTGCCCGGCAACCATTTGCTGAGCGGCACGCTGACGTTGAAAGCCACGATATGGTCACGAATACTGCTGCGATTGCCGTTACTGTCGTAGCCGTTCTGGTTGAAGGTGTAATTCAGCCCGTAACTGACGGCTTCCCAGCTGTTGTTGTAACTGAGGCTGACCGACTGCGAACGGCGATTGTCATCCCAGTAGTCTTCGTTAAACAGGCTGAGCGACAGTGTCCCCCCCTGATCCCACAGACTCTGACTCATCGTCAGCTCGGCGCGGCTCTTCTTGTGATCGTTATAAATCGCACTGTTGCCGCCGTAGCTCTCCAGCGCCTCTTGCAGGTTGTAAAAACCGCGCGTGGAGTAGCGGTAACTGGCCAAGCTAAAGTTGGTGCCGGTCTCAATGAAGTTCTTGCCGTAGCGCAGACGCCATGATTGCCCCTGCTCCTTAGGCCGGGTTTCCTGTTTGGTCCAGGCCTGGGTGACATCGGCGGACAGCGCGCCCACCGCCCCCATGTTCTGCCCCCATCCCAGCGCCAGCGCCTGATATTTACTGGCTGCCTGCACGCCGCCGTACAGCGTAGCTCCCCACGGCAGGCCATAGATCCCGGTCGCCTGGCTGAACGGGCGTTCATCAACACCGCCGCCGTATGAACGGTATTTCCCGCTGGTTAAGCTGTATTTAAACCGCCCCTCGCGCTGCAATACCGGCACCACGGCGTACGGCACCACAAAATGCTGTTCTTGGCCGTCTGCCTCACGCACGTTCACATTCAGATCGCCGCTGCCGCCCGTGGGATACAAATCGGTAATTTCAAACGCCCCCGGCGGCACATAGCTTTGATAAATCACGTAGCCGTTTTGCCGGATGACGATCTGTGCATTCGTGCGTGCGATCCCGCGTACTACCGGCGAGTACCCTTTCATGCTGTCCGGCAGGATGTCGTCCTCTGAGGCCAACTGCCCGCCGCGGAACTGCACGCTATCGAACACATCGCTGGGCGTTGTGCTGTCCCCCAGGGTCAGGCGGCTTTGCAACGCAACGATATCGCGTTGCAGGTAGGTATTGATTGAGCGCCAGGAAGAAGCGCCGCCGGTGTAGTGATTCCAGATGGAATAGTTACGCAAACGCCAAGCGCCCCAGTTGATGCCCGAGCGCAGATTGAGGTAATAGTTATTGTTGTTTTGCCGTTCGCTGTCGCGCACCTGGCTATTGGCGCCGCTGAAGTTGTAATTGACCAACAGCGCAGGTATGCCGGAATCCCATTTATCCGGGGAAACGTAGTCGCGCGCATTCAAGCGCAGTGCCGCCTGCGGGATACTCAAATTCAGCCTCAGCTGATTGAACAGGAATACCGACGAGGCTTGCGGAATGGCCTGCGCGAGGTTGACGCAGCTATCCCCAGGCACCATTGCCGGGAACATGGCGACCCTCACGCCCAATTCAGCCAACTTTTCCGTGCTGAAACAAGGTTGCAGCGTTTGCTTCCCACCGGCCCCTGGCATAAGCCGAAACTCGACGTCAAGGCTGTCGACCTGCTCGCCGTTCAGGTAAAGATCGACCCGATAGCGCCCGGGCGCCTGGCTGCTATTCTCTTCAAATACGGAGAGATCGGCACCGCGCAGCGCCGGATTATCAATCTCCAACAGCGCCGGGTTGAAATAGTCGCGAGCGTGAACCGTGCCAATCGAACTCAGTAGCGCTATTTGACAAGATATCAGGCTGGCAAGGACCGATCGTACTCCTGGTAAACCAATGCAATTCGGGTTATTCATCCTTTTAACTCCCTGTCCCGATTGGCTTGGCCCGACTAAAAATCAGGTAAGCCGAACGCCTGCCCCAGCGTTATTCCGGAGCAAAAAATACGCACCGCAGCCCGGTTATAACGTGCTGGTGAAGGTCTGGCCGGTTCCGCCATAGTCGTTGATGATTTGCCAGCTTAAGCTGCCTCCCGCACCATTCGCCGTTGGCAACGGGAAACTGGCGCTCGCCTGAGGCGCTACCATGGTGTTGCCGGTAATGGCGCTGCCATTCAGCTTCAAATTGAAAAAGGTGAGGTAGTAGGGAGAAGGGTTGGTTACCTGCAGACGATCGCCACTGCGCCGCCATGTCACTTTACCGGCCGCCTCCTCCAGGTTGCCGGCGAGCCCCTGCGGGCGATAAATCAGCTTGATACGGGTCTTGATCGCGATTTGCAGCGTGTTCTCTTTCTTTTCCACCGAAGGGATCGCTTTCACGTTCAACCAATACAGTGATTCTCTGTCCGTCGGTAAGTTGCCACCTGCACGCACCACGCGCAGCAGGTTATTTTGGCCGCCGTCCAAACGAAACAGCGGCGGCGTGATGATAAAAGGCGCTTTCGCGCTATCGCCTTCTTGCGCATCGACCCAGGATTGGATCAGGTAAGGCACCGCATCCGGATTATTGATATTCAGAGCGGACTCTTTTTTGCCGCCGTCGTAGATCAGGCGTGTTCCCCCCACCACCACGCCGGCCTGTACCGGAGTCCAAAGCGTCAATAACAGCGCTGCCGCCAGCGCAAAATATCCAGCTTTCATTCTCTTTCTTCCCGTTTCCATCACCGATGAATAAAGAGCCAGAGAACACGCCCCCTGGCTCATTTTTCTAACTATTACGCCACCGTAGCGGCATGGTCTTACTGATAAACAATGGTGAAGTTGGCCGTAGCGTTGGCGCTACCAACGGAAACGTTGTCATAAGCGAAATAACGTGCGACAAAGCCCAGAACGTTGTCTTTGTTCTCTGCCAACGTGTAGACGCGGGAGTCGTTGCCGATATTGAGCACATTGCTGCCGTCGTCCAGCAGCTGCACGCCAATGCCGCCTGCCACCCCGGCGGTGCCGGCGCCGGTCAGTTGCAGAAGCCCGGACTGCCCCTGCACCTGAGTGCCGTCGAAGCGTACGGTAGCGCCGGTGACGGTGGCTGGGCAGTTTTTCAGCACCAGATTGAACGCCTTGGCGCCGGCGGTTTTAGACAGGGTGAACGCATCTTTGGCGATCTTGCCCAGAGCAACCTGTTTGTTTTGTGAGTCCGGATCGACGGTGCAAGACTGATCGGTGATGGTGCCAGTGATATTCAGCGCGCCGTCAGCAGCAAATACAGAGGTGCTAAATGCAGACGCGGTCAATACAGCTACAGCCAACAGATTCTTTTTCATCCTACTTTCCTTAAATTTATGCAAAACATGCATGGGTTTATTTCCGACATATCCTTAATGTCATTCCTTTTATTTAGTTCCTTGAATGTGAAGTGCCTTAGCCAGACTGATTAATGCCGTCAGGCTTATTCACCCAAACGATTCATTTTGAACTAAAGTGACTCCTTTAGTTTTTAAATCTAATAAATTATGTTTTTTTGGAATTTAAAACCAACAGGTAGACAGCCAATCTACAAATCAGACTAAAAAACCAAGCAGGTAACCCAGCGATTTAAAGCCGTCTGTTTTTCATTAGGAATTTACTTAGACTACGCGGGAGCACTCAGCAGAAGGGAGATTCGTAATGCACTGTTTTTAAAAATAATTAGCCTTTGGAGCGGAAAGAAGGTGTGGGAATATTGACATTGTTTTTACGCGTCCTTACAGTATGTTTCAGTTTAGTTCAAAGTGACTCCTTCACGTTATTAACTTAAGTCACACTTACCAAATTTCCTTAAAACGCTGCGCATTGCTGGCGGTATAAATCACCGTGTTCTGGATATTTCGGTGTCCGAGGTAATCCTGAATTAAACGGGTGTCTATACCGCGGTCCGCCAAGGCAAATCCGCAACCATGCCGCAGCATATGTGGGTGGGCATTGACCTCCAATTTAGCCGCTTTGCTGTAATGACGAATTAACCCATAAATACGTTGACGCGACAGGCGCCCGCCGCGATTGGACAGGAACAGCCATTCCTGATCGGCCCAGCGATGCCGCCGGCGTTTATCCAACCAGCGCCGCAAACATTGCCTTTCGCGCAGATAGAGCGGATGCACGGTGGAAAAGCCGTTTTTCAACCGATGCACATAGATATTACCGCCTTCCAAATCGATATCCGATAAACGCCACCCCCCTATTTCGCTGGCGCGACAACCATGAATAAAACACATATAAATCAAACAATAATCGCGCTCTGGATTCTTTCCATGCAGCGTAACCTCAAGCAGTCTCTCCACTTCGGAAGGCGTCAGATGTTTACGATTAGACATACAACCTCATTACTTTGATCGGAAAAATGTGGCTGTCATTTTCCTTTTACATCACCACAATGGACACTCAGGGCAGCCCCTGGCTTATGGATAGGTCCCTGCATCCAGCGCGGAGTATAGCGGATTTGCCAAGCACGAACAGTGCACTGGCGTTATTATCACAGCCATAAATTGTCTCGGGAGGCGAGGCCACTATGGATTCAGCAGGTTTACGGTTCACTCATAAATCAAGAGCTCGCCTCGCTTTAGTTTGCGTTATCACTGTCGAGTGCACTGCAGAGCAATATTGATAAATTAACCGGCTAAACAAAGAATATTCCTAAAACATGTCGCCACTTTATTAACATGTGTCATTAATAGCGCCGCTAAAAAACGGACAAAATACCATCACCACTGATGCATGTTAGCCTCATGGATAAGTATTAATATTTATGAATATCGATAACAGGAGGAAAAAGAGATGAAAAGGAAGTCACAACCAATGGAAAAACCCAGGCCTGATCTCGGCAAGCGAACGCCTGGGGCTGAAATTATTGGCTGACCATCACGCGGCACAATTCCCCGAGAGTCAACGCGGGATTGTCGATAAATATTTCCGCAGTAAGCGGAATATTGAACTCCCGCCTAACCAGTAGCATCAACTCCATATAATCCAGGCTGTCCAATCCCAACTGTTGCAGCGGCATATCGGCCGACAGCAGCGTTCCGTCCAATCCTTTGGCTTCATACAACAGGCCGCAAATCGCCTCATACAATCGATCATACTTTTCCATATGCCCTACCGTTATCCATTGTGATTGCCGAATACCAGCGCTGCATTAGCACCGCCGAAACCGAAGTTGAGACTCATGACATTGCGCAAACGACCGCGACGATGCCCCTCGCGGATATAATCGAGATCGCATTCGGGATCGCTCTCGTGCAAATGGCAGGTTGCCGGCATCATTTGCTGCTGCAATGCCTGTAGGCAGACGATCGCCTCAAAGCTGCCGGATGCGGCGAGCAAATGCCCGGTATAGGATTTCGTGCTGGAAATGGGTGTGCGATAAGCATCACGCCCCAAAGCCGCCTTGATCGCAGCGGTTTCGTTCACATCGCTTTGCTGCGTAGACGTGCCATGCGCATTGATATAGTCGATCTCATGGCTACCGAGCCCCGCCTGCTCCAAAGCTCGCCGAATGGTTTTCACCTTGGCCTGCGGATCCTCCGCCGGTGCGGTAAGGTCGAAAGCGTCTGAAAAGTTGCCGTATCCCTTGATCTCCCCCAGTATTGTCGCGCCGCGCGCTAAAGCCGCCTCTCGCTCCTCAAGACACAGCACGGCGGCCCCTTCCGCCAACACGAAACCGCTGCGCTCCCGGCTGAACGGGCAACTGGCCTTGGTGATATCCTTTTGCTCCCGACTCAGCAAACGCAGCGCGTCGATATTCCATATCGCGCCATTGCCGATCAGTGATTCCGATGCGCCAGCCAACATCATTGAAGCGCGGCCGCTGCGGATCACCTCAAACGCATCGCCAATCGCGATGCCGCCGGTCGCACAGGCCGCCGCCGGCGAACTTTGATAGCCCCGTAACAGCCAATGTTGGCCGCATATGGCGGTCGCAATATTGGGCATTGCGTGAAAACAGCCAAACAGCTGCCCCATGCCGGATTGCAGATAGTCCGCATTGTTTTGCATGATCTCATCCTGGCCGCCCCAGCCGCTGCCGATAATCACCCCGCAGTCCAACGACGAATAAAAGTGCCCGGGCCTCACGTGGCCAAATGAAAATGCCATGTCGATCGCTTCCGTGGCGGCGGCCAACGCCAGCCTGGCGAATCTGGGCAGACGGCGGCTTACCCGCGCGGCAACGCCTTCCAGCGCCGGTTCGGCCCCCAGCAAAGCAAAAAAGCGCGCGTGGATCCCCGCCGCCGATTTATCGTGATAGCGATAGGCCAAACGGTTGGCCATGATAGCCTGCCAGTTTTGCGGCGCGTTGCCACCCAGCGCGGTGACGGCGCCGTAACCGGTGACCACCACGCGTCTTGTATTCCATTCTCTGTCCATGCTTACTCCCCTTGCCCGGATGCGAAAGCCTCGTTGCCTCCCAGCGCCAGCCAGAGCTGCATCGTGGCGTTCAGGTAGCGATATTGCAGTGCCGACAGCGAATTCTCGCTGGCTAACACCGCCTCTTGCGCGTCCAGCAACGTTTGCAACGCGACGGAACCGGCCTGATATTGATGGCGGGCCAATGTCACGGCTTGCCGCCCCATCGCCAGATGCCGCTGCTGATTGCCAATTTGCCGCTGCGCTTCCAGACGTTCCCGCATGGCGTTGTCTACTTCAGCCAGCGCGCGGTAAACCGCATCGCGAAATTGAATCTCCGCGCGCTGCGCCTGCAACGCCGCTTTATCGCTGGACAAGCGCATCTTGCGCCACTCGATGAACGGCAGCGTCAACGTCGCGCCCAGCGAGCGCGAAGGTTCACTGAACCATTGGCGGAAAAGCGTGCTGCCGGCATCCAGTGCGGCATCCAGACTCAGCGCCGGATAAAAACGCAATTTAGCGGCCTCCGCACCGGCCAGCGCCGCCCGCAGGCGCCGCTCCGCCGCCTGCACATCCGGCCGCCGCGCCATCACCGCCGCCGGCAAGCGTGGCGCAATGGGCACCTCGTTGATCGGTAGCGCTCGCCTTTCGCTATATCGCAGCAAGGGCGAACGGCCGAACAACAGCGCCAGCGAGTTGCGCGCGTCTTCCCGCTGCCGTGCCAGTTCATCCCGTTGATTCTCCCGCGCCAATAGGCTTTGCTCCGCCTGCAACAACTCGAATCGGCCAACGTCGCCGGCGGTGTGACGTGCCGCGACCAACCGTAAAGTCTCACGCGCGATCGCCACCGCCTGTTGCTGATGGGTGACTTGCTGATTCAAATCGGCGATCTGCCAATATCCGCGAGCGGTAGCGCCGATCAAGGTCAACGCGGTATTGCGCCGATCCAACTCCGAAGCGACGGCCAGCCACTGGGCCTGCTCGCGAATGCGCGCCAGCTTGCCCCATAAATCCAGTTCATAACTCAATGACAGCCCTGCGCGGTAACTTTCTTGCGGCCGCGTCGCGCCGCGCAACGCCCTGGTATTGCGGCCACTCAGGCTGGCTGCCAGGTCGGGGGTCGCATTGCCGGCTACCAATCCGGCCTCCAACATCGCCTCACGCCACTGCAATCCAGCCAGCGCCAGATCCTGATTCGCGATGAGCACGCCATCGATCAGCGAGGAAAGCTGCGGATCATTGAAGTTTTCCCACCAGGCAACGCCTGCCCGCAATGAACCGGAACGTTCATCGACCACGCGCCACTGCTGCGGCAACGACGGTGGCGCCGTGGCGTCGATCGGCCGCCCTCCGCAAGCGCTCAAAGACAGCATGACCAGTCCATAAATCAAAAGTCGGTTCATTCTCGCGCCAACGCCTCCACCGGCTGCAGGCGCGCGGCGGCACGGGCTGGAAAGAAGCCGAACCCGACGCCGATCAACGCCGAGAACCCGCAGGCCAGCAGCAATGGCGGCCAGGTAAAGATCATCGTCACCTGCGGCGCCAAGCCGCTCAGAATCCCTTTAACCAGCGCGGCGCAGGCGATCCCCAACACGCCCCCCAGGCTGCAGATCACCACCGCCTCAATCAAAAATTGCCGCATAATGTCTTTCTCAGCGGCCCCCACCGCCAATCGAATGCCGATCTCATGGGTTCGTTCCGTCACCGAAACCAACATGATGTTCATCACCCCCACCCCGCCGACCAGCAGCGAGATGGCGGCAATCGCGGTAATCAGCAATCGCATGGAGTCGGAGGCACGCTGAATGGATTGCGTCAGCTGATCGTCGGTCAGCGTGAAAAAATCCCGCCGGCCATGTTCTACGGTCAAACGCCGGGTCACATCCCGCCTTGCCGCTTCCAACGTCAATTTTTCATTCACTCGCATCACAATCGATTCCAGCGGCATATCGCCGGCGATGCGGCCAGTCAGGGAGGTATGGGGCAGCCAGGCAAGCGGTTGAGAACCGGCGTATTGGGCGCCGCGGCGCTGCGCGACGCCGATCACCCGATAAGGCACACCCGCGATCAGCAAAACCGCGCCCACCGGATCTTGCCGGGAAGAAAACAGAGCCTGTTGCAGCAAGGGATCGATCACCGCCACCGGTGCGCGGTCACTCAGATCCTGCGTAGTAAACAGGCCACCGGAAAGCAGCCGAATGCCCTGCGTGCGGAAATACCCTTCGCCGACGCCCATCACGGCGAGCGGCACCTGCTTGCCTTCGCGCACGGCCGACAGTTGAGTGCTGATAACCGGCGAAACGCTGTCGACATAAGGCAAGGCCGCCAGCAGCGCTGCATCCCGCGCACTCAGCGAACGCGCAAAATCAGGACGCGTTTTTTCCCATCCCAATCCGGGACGAATGTCCAACGTGCTGGAGCCGAGCTGGCTGATTTCCCTGAGGATGCTTTGGCGCGTGCCTTCACCGATGGCGATGGCGGAAACGACCGCCGCAATGCCGATGATGATGCCGAGCATCGATAATAATGCCCGGACCCGATGCCCTAATAATGCCCGCCAAGCCATACCGAGCGCCTCTCGCAGCGCCGCCCAAGGGCTCATGCGTTTCAGCGGCGCAGCCAACGCCAGCGGCCTCTCGAACGCAAAACGCTGTCGGGCGGCATCGTGGCGACGATCCGCCACGATCTCGCCGTCGCCGATCTCAATGATCCGCTGCGCCTGCTCGGCGATCCGCCGATCGTGCGTCACGATGACCACGGTGTGTCCGACTGCGTTCAGCTCATGCAAAATGGCCATCAGCGCCTGACCGCTGGCGCTATCCAACGCGCCGGTAGGCTCATCGGCCAAAATGATTTCCGCGCCGTTCATAAGAGCTCGGGCAATACTGACCCGCTGCTGCTGCCCACCGGAAAGCTGCGCCGGACGATGGCCACCGCGCTGCGCCAACCCGAGGCGAGCCAACAAATGCGCGGCCCGCAGGCGGCGCTCGGCGGCCGGCATGGCGGTATACAATGCAGGGATCGCCACGTTCTCACTGGCCGTCAGATAGGGCATCAGATGATAGCGCTGGAAAATAAAGCCGATATGCCGACTGCGGAGCCGCGCCAGGCGATTGCCGTCGGCTTGCCCAATCGCCACCCCGTTAATGTACACGTCCCCCAGAGAAGGCTTGTCCAGACAACCGATAATATTCATCAACGTCGATTTTCCGGAGCCGGAGGCGCCGACGATAGCGACCATTTCTCCCCGCTGAATGCTCAGGGAAACGCGTTTGAGGACCGTGATTTTCTGCTCTCCGGCTTGAAACTCGCGCGAAACGTTCTCCAAAACGATAATGGGATCCGTGCTAGCTGACATGCTCACCCTCCGTATCTGGCTGGTGTTCCAGCAGCACTTGCTCACCCACTCTCACGCCTTCCAACACTTCCGCATAGCGGCGATCGCGCTTCCCGATGCGCACGCTGCGCGCGACAACCCGCTGGCCTTCCAACACTCTGATCTGATAGCGCTCGCCATCCAGCGCCTCTCCCAATGCCGCCATCGGCAGCCGCACCACCCCCGTGGCGCGTTCGGTAATGATGAATACCTGCGCCGTCATCGAGGTGCGTAATCGACGTTCGCCGTTGGCGACGGCAAATACGCCGTTGTAATACACCGCCGCCGTTTGCTGGCTTGAATTTCTGCCCAGCGGATCGGCTTCCAGCGCTTCTGCCGGCGCTTGCTGTATCGCGCCCATGACCCCCTCATATCGGCGGCGGGGATCGGCGGCGACATAAAACCACAGCGGCTGCCCCGCCCTCACCTGCAAGATGTCATTTTCCGATATGCGGGTATGCACCATCATCGTATCCACGTCCGCCATCACCAAAATGGTCGGTGCGCTTTGCGATGAGACGATGGTTTGCCCTTCCTGAGTGACGATACCCAGCACTTCGCCGTCGATAGGCGCGGTAATACGGGTAAAAGCCAGGTTGGCCCTCGCCGTTTCCTGCGCGACTTCGGCCTGAACGATCTGCGACTCGTTCACTTTCAACTGCGCCAGTTGCGCGTCGTGCTGCGCCTGCGCTTTTTCCAAATCGCTGGCCACGCCGGCACGATCTCGCGCCAACACCCTTTGCCGCGTCAACTCCAGTTGGTACTGCTTGAGCTGCGCCTGGCTCGCCAATTTCTGCGCCTGCGCGCTGCGTAATTCGGCCTGCGACTTGCGCAGTTCGTTAAGTTGCAACGTCGGATCTATCTCGGCCAACAGCTGGCCCTGAGCCACTCTGTCCCCCGGTTTGACATACAGTTTTTTCAGTTGGCCGTTGACCTGCGCGCCAACGTTCACCTGCCGGGCCGGTTTCAAAATGCCGGTAGCCAACACGCTTTTTTCGATGTCGCCGCGATCGACGCGCGCCGTCTGCGGCGGTGATACGTCAGGCGCTCGATTCAACCCTAACAGCCCGCCGGCCAGCCCCCCCAACACGATCGCCACCAGCGCCACACGCCGCCAGCGTTTCTTTCCGGGCACGTCACTCCACCTCAGCACAGTCATTCATCCTGGTGTCGACGGCGGCCAACAACCGGCCCTGCGACAAGTGCAGCACCCGATCAAACAACGGCAGCAGCCGCGGGTTATGCGTCACGGTCACCAGGGTTTTACCCTTCTCACGGCAATGCGCTACCAAAGCCGACATCACCGCCGCAGCGGTTTTTTCATCCAGATTCGCCGTCGGTTCATCCAGCACCAACACCGGGCAACGGCTGTACATGGCACGCGCCAGCAACAGACGCTGCCGTTGCCCCAGCGACAACCCGGCATGGCTCTCTCGCACCAGAGCGTTCACGCCCCCGGGCAGCTGCGCCACCGCATCCGCCAGCCCCAAACTGCATAGCGCCTGTTCCACTTGTCTCTGCTGGCCCGGCGCCGACGGGGCGAACAGCGTGATGTTTTGCAACACCGAGGCATTGAACAGAATGTCCTCCTGGCTTTGCAGGAAGAACAGCCGCTGCGCGGCGGCGTTAGCCAGCACGCGGCCATCCAGCGTCAGTTCCCCCCGCTGCGGCGTCAACAGACAGGCGAGCACCTTCAGCAAGGTGCTCTTGCCCGCGCCGGAACCGCCGCAGATGGCGATACACTCGCCCCGTTCCAGCGTCAGCGACAGGTCGCGCAAAACCGGTTGGCCGGCGTCGTACGCGAAGCTCACCCCCCGATACGCCAACTGCACATCAAAATGGTTCACGCTTTCGTCGCCAGACCCGGTACGCAGAGATACGGCAGGAAACAGATCCCGCGCGCGCTCATCGATCACGTGCAGTTGGTTTTTCTGCAGGACGGCAAAAAAGATCTTGCTGGTGTAAGAGGTAAAAATTTCGCGCAGAAAGCTGTAGGCGAAGAATGCCCCCAGACTGAGTTCGCCACCCTTTAGCAGCGGCAGCGCCAGCAGCATGAACACCACCATTTCCAGGCTGCCAATCAGTTGATAAATGCTGCCCTTGACCTGCTCATAGACTTTTTGCCGCTGCAGGCAGTTGAACAGCGAACGGGCATGCTCGGCAAAGCCCTCTTGCCGCTGGCCGGCGAGCCCGGCGGACTTGATGGTCGAAAACCCCTGAATGGTTTCCAGAATAAAATCATTCTGCGCCGCCCCTCTCACCTGCAGCTGCTGGGTGAAGTGGCGATCGCGATAAATGGCCCAAACGCTGATCGCCCCCATCAGCAGTACGCCGGCAATCGGCACCAGCGCCAACATTGGGCTCAAATAGCCCATCACCGCCAGCGCGATAGCACCGATGATCCAGTCGGTGCGCAGGCCGTTATCCAGCTCGATTTTCTGGCCGGCGGCCATCTGCCAGCTGGTGAAACGACTGAAAATCTCGCCGGGCGCGCGCTTGCTGAAGAAATTCAGCGAATTTTCCAGCAGGCGGGAAAACCCGGCGGCGCCGTGCAGCAACACGAAGTTCTTGATAAAGCGCTCGGTGATGATGCGCGCCATCAGGGCCAGCGCCGTGGATGCCACAAACGCCAGCAGATAGTAGGCGTAAGGAAACGCGACCTCACCGGCCATGGCGAACACCTGATTGATCGCGCTGGCGACCATCATCGGCATGATGAACAGCGTCAGCGAGATAAGAAACGTCATCGCCGCCAGGCGATAAATGCCGGCGATGCCGGCGGTATCCTTCAGGCTTAAACTGGCGAAAGCACCGCGTCGGTGGCTCCGCACGGCGGGGGTGGTGGACGGTAAATCGTCGCGATCGAGCACCAATGCGTAGCCGCTGATTTCCGCTTTCAGAGCGGCGTACGGCAGCAGCTGTTGCCCCAATGCCGGATTCATTACGCACACGTAACCGCCCTGACGATATGCCAGCAGTACATAGTGGCCCGCGCCATAATGCAGAATCGCCGGTAAAGGCAGCGCCGCCAGATCCCGGTGCTCGAACGCCACCGGATAAGCCGGCAACGCCAGCTCCCCTAAAATGGCGCACAGCGTCGCCAGCGAAGTGCCGTGTTGCGAAGCGGGGTAACGCTCCCGCAGCTCCGTCAATGGCGCGCGAACGCCCTGCGTTTCCGCCAGCATGGCAATGCAGGCCAGCCCGCATTCATTGATTTCGCTCTGCAAGACCGGCGTAGGGAGGGTGTTTTCCATGCGTAGTGATATCCCTGACTTAATCATTGATAAAAAATAAAGAGTGCGAATGCCACAGCAGCCAATCATCCGCATGCCGCCGCAGGGTGCGCTCGACGATCTCCGGCAAGGCGCGGCCGACCTGCTCTGTGGCAATCGGTTCTTCTATGCGAATGCGAACGCCGCGATCGAAATAAAGCGAATAGAACACCACCTGAGCCCGCAACGCCCGGGACAGCCGAACGATGCCGCTGTGCAGATGCGCCGGCCGGCCGAACAGATGGCAGGCCAGCTTGGCCGCTGGATCCTGATTGCTGTTCAGGGTGTAATCCGGCGTGATGTCCGGGAAGAGGATGATATTGCGCCGATGCTCCGCCGCTTCCAGCATCGCCTGCGACAAGGCGCCGGCGATTTGGCGCGGATCGTCGTGAATCGAACAATAGTCGAGCCGCTGCCGCCATTCACCTTCCGGCGCCCGCCGCACGAACTCCTGCGCATCACCGGAAACGATCACCGTAGCCCGGCCGGGATAAACGCCCGCGCCGACCAGCGTCGCCAATACGTCGGAGACCGTATGCATCGGCGCCAGCACTACCGGCACACCCGCGCGATGCAGCGGTGCCACGACCTGGTCAAGCTGCGCAGAACAGTCAGCCAAATGATTCATCAACGCCGTATTGCGGGCATAGACCGCCGCGACATCCAGCCATTGCCGCCGTTGCATCAGCCAGGCGAAGTCCAGCTTTCCCTCACCCAACAGGCTTTGGCGGTTCGCCCGTGCTACCGCATGCCGGTGGCGAAAACGACGTTGCGGTCTGCTTCCCCTCAATCGCCGGCGCACCTCCAGCCACAGGCGATAATCCACGCGCCTCAGCAGGGCACACGTCAGGCGGTTGCCCATCCCGGCACCGGCAGCCGACAAGCGGGCCACGGCGTCCAGGCCGTTGCGCCAGGCCAAATATCCCCGAACCGCGAGCAGACGCATCAGGGGACCAGCGGTTTATCGTGCTGCAACAGCGATAGCAGTTGCTGGCTGAAAGCGGAAAACTCGCGGTCTTGCAGCGCCAGCCATTTGCGATTAACGATAAAGCTGGGGGTCGCGTTGACCTGGTAATAACGGCTCACCGCCGTCATATACGCCAACAACTCCTTGACCCGCTCTGAATCTCTGGTTTGCTGATAGGTGGCCTCGTCGATGCCGTTGGCCATCAGCCAGGCGCTGAGCTGCTTTTCGTCCGCCAGGTTGAGGTTTTCTTTGATAATGGCGCGGTAAGCGGCGGGACGATGCTGCGCCTCGATCCCCATGACCGTCAGAGTGGCGAAAAGGGGCGCAAAGGCCGCCATGCCGGCGTGATCGTCGTCGCTGAGATGCAGGCGCACCAATTTGGCCCCCGCCGGTAAGCGTTTTTCCAGCTCGGCTACGCCGCTCTCGTTGACTTCACAATAGTGGCAGGCGTAAGAGAAGACTTCGACAATGGCATTATCGTCTTGCAACGGGCTTTGTTCTATTTTTTCCGGAGAAATAAAACTCAAGCTTTCCGCCTCCGGCGGCTTTATGACATAGTGCTGAAAATAAAGCGCGGTCAAAAAAGAAGAGGCACAAATAATAACGAGCGTGTAGCTGATAAAAAGCAAGGGACGTTTGTACATAATGGACGCATCCTGCGCATAAACTCATGTTCACCCGATAGAGTGAACGCGTAAAAAAGAGTGAACACCGTAAATAATGAGGACGTAAAAACGGCTTTTTCGCCCGATATCAGGCGGAACAACGCGAACGCTGCCCGCCTGTCCACCGCTATTCTAGATGCGGGTGGTCACGCACATTAGCTTGGCGTGGTTGGGTTGCTCGGGCAGCTCGCCACTGGCGCTGGGTAATAGAACTTCTGAACGCCACCGAATTTATTCGCACAGGTTTTCACCAACTGGCAGGTTCTGTTATTGCCGCTGCCCACCCAGGCAAATTCCTTGGTGCATACAAAAGTACCGCCGACGATGTTTTCCGCTTCAGACAAATTGATTTTCTTCATTACAATATCCTTATATATATTAAAATATAAACACACTACCCATCACTCTGCCTGCAAGACAGAGTAATTCTTCAATACATTGAAAAACATTTAATTGATAACAATGAGAGCGCCGCGAGAAAAAGAATAGCCCCCTCACACAAGCAGATCAATACAATTATTTACACTACACCGCAGGATTAGTGGAATAAGTAACGTTTGATATAAGGATTATTCTAATTTAATCGCTTATAAAAACATGAAAGTTAATTCCTCCCCCGGAATAGCCATGATTTATTTGAAGGATAATTCTCAGTTTAAGAGGTAATTAACCAAGAAAAATTCAGATCCGACCAGTTAGCCGGCGCTGGAAACAGGCTGAAAAGATTGCTTCCTGCCGCGCCGGACTTACACTGGGCAACAGGATTCTCACTCTTAGGATGCCCATGCTCGCGACTCACGAATACGCCAACGACCTGATTCTGTTTGCCCTGATTGTCGACTGTGGCTCGTTCAGCAAGGCAGCGGAGAGCGCCGGCATCACCAGTTCGGTGGTCAGCAAACGCATCGGGCGGTTGGAAAAATCGCTCGGCGCCCGGCTGATGTACCGCACTACCCGCAGCCTGACGCTGACCGAAAGCGGCCAGGCGCTCTACCAGCAGGCCAAGGAAATCGGCGCCAAAGTGCAGGAAGCGCTGTACGCCGTCAGCGAAAAGAGCGAAGAGCTGACCGGCACAATTCGCATGTCGGTGCCGACCATTTCGGGTGAGCTGCTGCTGAGCGAGAGCGTGGCGGAGTTTTGCGCTCAGCACCCCAGCCTGAAGGTCGAGATGCGGCTGGAAAACCGCTTCGTCGATCTGGTGGAAGAAGGCATCGATCTGGCGATCCGCACTGGCACTATGCCGGATTCGAGCCTGATAGCCCGGCCAATCTTCGATTCCCGCTGGGTGATCGTCTGTTCGCCTGGCTATCTGGAGAGCCATCCGGAACCGCGCCATGCCGAAGACCTGCTCGGCCATAACTGCCTGACCTATACCTATCAGGAGAGCGGCACCGCCAACTGGCTGATGAAACGGCCAGGGCGCAACGAAATCTACGAGCTGCAGGTTGACGGCAACCTGTCGGCCAACAATGCGCGGGCGATCCGCAAAGCGGTGATCGGCGGCCACGGCATCGCCATGGTGCCGCGCTGCATGGTGTATGAAGATTTGCAGGACGGCAAGCTGACGGAGATCCTGGCCGGTCATTGCGGCAAGGTATTGGGCATTTACGCCGTCTATCCTTATACCCGCAATCTGCCGTTAAAAACCCGCCTGCTGATCGAACATATCATCGGTTCCTACCAAAATATCAGCCACTACTTTTAAGTTTCCACTCCTGATTATTTCCACGCGTCGTAAAGTACCGCGTGGATTACCGCATTTTTGGACATGAACTCGTGAACATTAACGCCTAATTAATGTGATCCAGCGCATTCATTACACAACATAAAAACCCATCCAATTGATTTTAAACCAATTTAATTAAGCCTCAACAGCCCGCATTTTTCCTACCGCCGACGCCATTCGCCGATGTTAAAAAATTATCGCGTGGCATCATCGCCAACGTTGTGATTAGAATGAAAATGTTGCGGTAATTAACCTTTCAGTTACATATCTCTGCCCATAAAAATAATAACCCGAGGATTTTATGCCCCTGCTTTTCAGTATTGCGCCCATCGTCCTGCTGATATGGATGATGACCAAAAGGAATGGCGTGCCCTCTTATCTGGCCCTGCCGCTGACGGCCGTCGTGGTATATGCCGTACAGCTCTGGTGGTTCGATGCCTCACTGCGGCTACTGCATGCCAATATCATCACCGCGCTGGTCTCGACGCTGACGCCGATCACCATCATCGCCGGCGCCATTCTGCTCAACAAACTGATGCAGGTAAGCGGTGCGGAAAACGTGGTGCGCCGCTGGTTGGAAACCGTTAGCCCCAACCCGGTGGCTCAATTGATGATTATCGGCTGGGCGTTCGCCTTTATGATCGAGGGCGCCAGCGGCTTCGGCACCCCGGCCGCCATCGCCGCGCCGATTCTGGTCGGGCTGGGCTTCAACCCGCTGCGCGTCGCCCTGCTGACGCTGGTGATGAATTCGGTGCCGGTTTCCTTCGGCGCCGTGGGCACCCCCACCTGGTTCGGCTTCGCCAATCTCGGCCTGTCGGACGCCAGCCTGCTGGAGATCGGCCGGCAAACCGCGCTGATCCACGTTGTCGCCGGCTTCGTCATTCCGCTGCTGGCGCTGCGCTTTATCGTTTCCTGGCAGGATATTCGCCGCAACCTGCCGTTTATCTTGCTCAGCGTGCTGAGCTGCACCGTCCCCTATCTGCTGCTGGCCCAGGTGAACTATGAATTCCCGGCGCTGGTCGGCGGCGCGATCGGCCTGGCGCTGTCGGTGCTGTTGGCACGCGGCGGCATCGGCCTCACCCGCAGCGACAAATCGCAGAGCGCCGGGCAGGCGGTGCCGTTCTTGCAGGTGGTCAAGGCCATGACCCCGACCCTGCTGCTGATTGCTATTCTGATAGTGACGCGCGTCCACCAGCTGGGCCTGAAGGCGCTGCTCAACAACACCGCGCTGCTGTGGCAGGAAAACCTCGGCTGGCTCGGGGAGCTGCGCATCAGCCAAGCGCTGATCGTCGAACTGCAGCAGGTGCTGGGCACCTCCGCCGCCGCCGGCTACAAAACGCTGTATGTCCCGGCGCTGATCCCGTTCCTGCTGGTGGTGCTGCTGTGTATTCCTCTGTTCCGTCTGAATGGCGGCCAGGTGCGGCAAATGTTCAGCGAAACCGGCGGGCGCATCGCGCGGCCCTTTATCGCGCTGTTCGGCGCGCTGGTGATGGTCAACCTGATGATGCAGGGCGGCGACAACGCGCCGGTGATCCTGATCGGTAAAGCGCTGGCGGCGCTGACCGGCGAGAGCTGGCTGCTGTTCTCGTCGTTCCTCGGCGCGCTGGGCTCGTTCTTCTCCGGTTCCAATACCGTCTCGAACCTGACCTTCGGCGGCATTCAGCAGTCGATCGCCCAGAGCAGCGGCGTTGACGTCAATCTGACGCTGGCCTTGCAGTCCGTCGGCGGCGCCATGGGCAACATGGTGTGCCTGAACAACATTATCGCCGTCTGTTCGATCCTCGGGATCGGCAACGCCGAAGGCAAAATCATCAGAAAGACCGCGCTGCCGATGCTGGCGTACGGCGGGATCGCGGCCGCTATGGCGGCGATCCTCTCGCTCTGACTGACAACTCGTTATTTGCAAGAAGACAAGAAGGTAAACACTATGATCATCTCCGCGTCAACCGACTACCGGGCCGCCGCCCAGGCCAAACTGCCGCCGTTTCTGTTTCACTACATCGACGGCGGGGCCTACGCGGAGCATACGCTGAAGCGCAATACCGCAGATCTGGCCGATATTGCCTTGCGCCAGCGCGTGCTGCGCAATATGTCCGAACTCAGCCTGGAGACCACGCTGTTCGGCGAGCAGTTGGCGATGCCGGTGGCGCTGGGGCCGGTGGGGCTGACCGGCATGTACGCCCGCCGCGGCGAAGTGCAGGCCGCGCGCGCCGCGGCCAAAAAAGGCATTCCGTTCACGCTGTCCACCGTGTCGGTCTGCCCCATCGAAGAGGTGGCCCCGGCGATCGATCGGCCGATGTGGTTCCAGCTCTACGTGCTGAAAGACCGCGGCTTTATGCGCAACGCGCTGGAACGCGCCAAAGCCGCCGGCGTGAAAACGCTGGTGTTCACCGTCGACATGCCGGTGCCCGGCGCCCGTTACCGCGACGCCCACTCGGGGATGAGCGGCCCCAACGCCGCCCTGCGCCGCGTGCTGCAGGCGTTTACCCATCCGCAGTGGGCCTGGGATGTCGGCCTGTTCGGCAAGCCGCACGATCTGGGCAACGTCTCGGCCTACCGCGGCAAACCGACCAGCCTGGAAGACTACATCGGCTGGCTGGGCGCCAACTTCGATCCGTCGATTTCCTGGAAAGATCTGGAGTGGATCCGCGAATTCTGGGACGGCCCGATGATCATCAAAGGCATTCTGGATCCGGAAGACGCCAAAGACGCAGTGCGCTTCGGCGCCGACGGCATCATCGTCTCCAACCACGGCGGCCGCCAGCTGGACGGCGTGCTGTCGACCGCGCGCGCCATGCCGGCGATCGCCGACGCGGTGAAAGGCGACATTACCTTACTGGCCGATTCCGGCATCCGCAGCGGCCTGGACGTGGTGCGCATGATCGCGCTGGGCGCCGACAGCGTGCTGCTGGGGCGCGCCTTCGTCTATGCGCTGGCGGCGGCCGGCGAAGCCGGGGTGGCTAACTTGCTGGATCTGATCGACAAGGAAATGCGCGTCGCCATGACGCTCACCGGCGCGAAAACCATTGCGGAGATCAACGCCGGATCGCTGGTCAGAAACGCCTGACTCACAGCGGCTGCACGCCATCCGGATAAGCGTTGTAGCTCATCTTGCTGATGAAGGCCCCGGCCGGTGACACCAACACCCGGCCGGCGGCGTCCAACCCGAGGAAGGTGCCGGTGCAGCGCCCGGAGATAAAGTCGAAGAAGAACACCGAGCACACCGGGATAATCTTTTCCCGGAAGGTGAACAGGAACATCTCGTCCTCAAACTTGTAGTAAGTGGCGTAATCCATGTCGCCGTGCCCGAACTGCTCGCCGCGCAGGTTTTGCCAGGCGTAACGCTCGGTGTTGACGTAGAAGTGCTCATAGTAATGGTTGGGGCTGTAAACATTCAGCGTGCGATAACCGATCAGCTCGCGGGTCAAATGCGGCGCGATGCCGCCCGGCGTGACGCCGGCAATCAGCCCAACGTGGAAGCTTTGCTTGAGGCGGGATCCCTTTTCCACCGTTTGTTCGGGCAACAGCGTGCTGCGCACCAGCAGCGCCCGGCCGCTGTCGCGGTTGAGCACCAGCGTCAGGCATTCGTTGCCCGGCGACTGCAGCGGAATATTGAAGAAATAGCGCGCGGCGGAGGTTTGCACCTCTTCGTAAGCGTCCTCACCGCTCTCCCCTCCCCAGGCCCACAGCACCCGTTGCCGGTCGGCGCTGAAACGCAGCGTGATGTCCCCGCCGTCTTCAAAGGCGATCTGCAGCGTTTTGCCGCGCCAGTCCTGGGTACCCGGCAACCGGTTGGTATCGATGCCGCGCGCGAAATCGTCGTAATTCTTCCAGTCCGGCTCGGCATTTTGATTCAGTACGGATGATTCTGCTGACATCTTCGCTCTCCTTGATTGAATGGGATAAAACTCGTCTCAAACGTCGGTGACGCCCGCCGGCTTCACCGCTCGGCGGTTCACCACAGCAGGGGCGGTTTCATCGAGAAAACAACTCAGTACCCCGGCGCACACGGCACCGGCGGCCGCCAGCCACATTACGCTGACCAGGCCGTAGCGATCGGCGATCAGCCCGGCGATAAACGGTGCCAGGCAGCCGCCAATCACCTCGCCGATCCCCATCACCAGCCCCAACGCGGTGGCGATGCGCGCCGGCGACACCGTTTCCGACGGGATGGTGGCCATAAACAGCGTGAAACAGCCAAGGCCGGTATAAGACAGGGACACCAGCACGCCCAGCAGCCACGGATTGGCGACGTAGCTCAGGAACAGCGGGCAGCACACCGCCAGCAGCGAAAAGAAAATCAGCGTCGGTTTGCGCCCGAGGCGATCGGAGATCGCCGGTACCGCCACGCCCCAGAAGACCCAGGCGGCGCCGATGGCGCTCATGATGCCGCCCATCGTGCCTTCACCGAAGCCACGGTCGGTCACCAAAAAGTTAGGGGTGAAGGTTATGATGATCATGAACCAGGTGACGAACACGCAGGAGATCAGAATGCACAGCGCCACGTTCTTGATTTTGAACAGCTCGCCGTAAGCGGCCTTGCCCGCCGGCTTACCGGCCGCCGGCGCGGCGCTGAAAGCGGGATCCTTTTTGCCGTTCACATAGCGATAGATCAGCCACGCCAGAATAATGCCCGGCACGGCGGTCAGGTGAAACGCCATGCTCCATCCCCACTTCTGCGCCAGATAGATGATCAGCGGCGGCGCGATGATGCCGCCCAACAGCCCCGGCGCCGCGCCCTGGATCAATCCCATGTTGAAACCGCGGCGCTGCGGCTGCGATCTTTCCACCATCAACGACTGCGCGATCGGCAATACCGGCCCCTCAGCAATCCCCATCAGCGCCCGGAAGATCAATAACATGGCAAACCCGCTGACCAGCCCCGACAGCGCGGAGAACAGCGAAAACACCAAGATGGACAGGATCAGCATCGGCTTACGGATATTAAAGCGATCGGCTATCGCCCCCAACCCAGCGCCGGACAGCGCCCAGGTTAGCGCCAACACCGCCGACAGCGTGCCGAGATGCACGTTGCTGAGCTTGAGGTCGGCGGCAATCATCGGAAACAGAAACGAGATGGTCAGACGATCGACGAACACGCAGCCGAACACGAAAAACAAAATAATCAGCAACCGGTTCTCTTCACTTAATGCTCTGCGTGCCGCTGGCGATGTATTCATAGCGTCATTTGTCCATAAGTTAACTTATGAATGGCGACCCGCCATGGCATAAGTGTGTTAAGCGCTCGGCCAAGAGAGAAATTGGCCCTCCGTCACGACAACAACTCATTAACATGTTAATGACATAAAATTATCGCAAGCCGGCGGTCTGTCAACCGGCGCTCTTCGAGAGACAAATGAAATTCTGAACGGGTACTATTTCAATATCGCATTATCACCTTCAGGTTATTTATCCTTCTGTTCTTGATACATATAAAATAATGTCCGGTACTTTCTTGCGATTAAAAAAAACCTGTTTGCGCGTTATTTGCGAATAATCCCATCGATGACGCTTCAGGCTTATTAATTTTTCATCGGCATTGAATGATCGCCGCTCGCGCTTCAGAGCCATTTTTATCTATTGAATCATCTCGTTTTATTTTAAGGCCGCAGAAAAAACTAACTCTTACGAGGGAAAGGCCAACGGCGGGGTTATATAACCCCGTCTGGACAATAACAAAAGCGCAGAGCGTGACGTAAATCACGACAAATATGCCGTATCCTGCAAAGCAATTATGCTCGCAACAGCAATTATCTATTGCGATTAGGGCTGTTTATCTCAATTAAGCGCCATGCAACACTTCGTGCCATCGTTCGACACCGCGCCGCAAGGCCTGAGACGGAGTGACACATGAGCATCGAAAAATTAACCCGGGAGCCGCTTTCCATCGGCATCGAGTTGCCGCTGGACAACGATTGGTCCACCAGCGGGCAGCTGAAACGCCAGCAGGACGGGCGGCCGTTCGGCGTGCCGGACATGAGCGAACACGCTGCGCGCATCAAGCTGGCCGATGAGCTCGGCTTTCGCGCCGCCTGGGTTCGCGACGTGCCGCTGTATGATCCGGACTTCGGCGACGCCGCGCAGGTGTTTGAGACCTTTACCTACCTCGGCTACCTGTCCAGCCTGACGCGCAATATTCTGCTCGGTACCGCGGCCGTGGTTCTGCCGCTGCGACAGCCGTGGCTGGTGCGCAAAGCGGCTTCCACGCTGCAAACGCTGAGCGGCGATCGTCTGTTGCTCGGCGTCGCCAGCGGCGATCGCCCCGTGGAGTACCCGCTGTTCGGCGCCGATTACGCCGCGCGCGGTGAAAGCTTCCGCGCCAGCGTCGGCATTCTCAAAGGGGAAGCCGACAGCGCACTGCAACCGGGATTGCGCCTGCTGCCGGCCACGCCGCCGCCGCCACTGCTGGTCGCCGGGCTGGCGCAACAAACGCCCGAGTGGGTGGGGAAAAATATGGATGGCTGGCTGTCGTATCCCGGCACGCCTGCGGACCACGTTTCGCGGGTCAAACTCTGGCGCAACGTAGCCGATGACAAGCCCTACGTCAGCTTTATTCATCTCGACCTCACCGATAACGCCGACGCGCCGATTCAGCGCCATCGCTTCGGCATCAAGAGCGGCCGCAATGGATTGATTCAGGAACTGAGCGCCATGCGTGACGCCGGGGTCAATCACATCGGCCTGCATTTTCGCCGCAACCAGCGGCCGCTGGAAGAGACGATGCAGGAGATCGGCCAATGGGTGTTGCCGGAATTCCATCGCGCCTGACGCCCGCTTTAGCCCGCTATTCCGACCTGAGCTGGACTTTGCCCCGTTACCGGGGCTTTTTTATTTCCGCCGCTGCTGGTTCATAACAACTCGGTCTAATCCCTGTCGTCAAACGGCGGCATGATGACAAGGAAACGAGCCACCATGAGGAATGAGCAATGACGGCAAAACTGACAGAAGCAGGCTTTTGGCGCAAAACCGCCGACTCTTCATCGCTGCGCGAGCCGCGCGTGCTGATCCGAGTCTACGTCGACGAAGGCGAGATTGACCGCGCCATCGCGTTTTACGAGCAGCTGCACGGCGTGAAAGCGGATATGCGTTTCGACTTCCCCGAGCATCGGCTGGTGCTGGCGGCGGTGGGGCCATTTCTGATCCTGGAAGGCTCGGAAGAAAACCTGCGTCCTTTTCGCAGCACCGTCGGCACGTTGCTGGTCGATGACATTTATCCCTACCACCAGCGGCTACAGGCCGCCGGCGCCGATATCTTCTTTGGCCCGGTGGAAGTGCCCACCGGCGCCTGTTTCAATGCGCGCCTGCCGGACGGCACGATTATCGAATACGTGCATCATCGGCCGCGCGCGGACGAATAAGCCGCCTCAGGGGAGCGCCGGCTTCATGGCGTAGCCGCGCAGATCCTTGCGCAGGCTGAGCATGTACAGCACGATCACCGCCGAGAAAGGCAAGCCGCACAGCACCACGGCAGTCTGCATCGCGCTGAAACTGCCGGCGTACAGCAGCCCGGCGCACACCAGCGTGGTGACCGCCGCCCAGAACACCCGGAGCCAGGCCGGCGCGTCATCGTGGGCGGAACCGCCCTGGCAGGACAGATTCGCTATCATCAGCGTGCCGGAATCGACCGGCGTCAGGAACAGCACGAAGCTTATCACCACCACAAAACCGGCGGTCAGCTGGGTATAGGGCAGGTATTCGAACAGCTTGAACACCGCCATCGGCGGATCGCTTTGCGCCACCTGCCCCAGAATCGCTTGCCCGCCCTCCAGCACCAGACTGATGGCGGTATTGCCGAAGATCGACAGCCACGCCAGCGTGAACCCCAGCGGGATCAACAACACGCCGAAGATCAGTTCACGGATCGTGCGCCCTTTGGAAATACGCGCGATAAACAGCCCGACAAACGGCGCCCACGCCACCCACCAGGCCCAATAGAACAGCGTCCAGGCGCCCTGCCATTGGCGCGCCTTGCCGTACAGATACATATCGAAGCTGCGGCTGACGAGCGAGGTCAGATAATCCCCAATGTTCTGCAACATGCCGTTGAGCAGGTTCAGCGTCGGGCCGGCCAGAAACACGAACAGCAACAGCAGGCACAGGAAGCCGACGTTGATGTTCGACAGCATGGCAATGCCCTTCTCGACGCCGGTGACCGCCGCCAGCGTGGCCACCACCATCATCACCACGATCAGCGCCAGCAGCACGCCGGTGCTTTGCGGGATATCGAACAGGTAGAACAGCCCCGAGTTCACCAACAGCGCGCCGATCCCCAGGTTGGTCACCATCGAGATAACCGTCACCAGAATGCCGAAGCTGTCCACCAGATGGCCAACGCCGCCGTGGATGCGCTCGCCGAAGATCGGGTACAGCGCGGAACGCAGCGCCAGCGGCAAACCGCGACAATAGGCGAAATAGGCGAGCGCGGTGGCGATCAACGCATACAGCGCCCAACCGTGCAGCCCCCAGTGTAAAAAGGTCAGCGCCATCGCCTGCCGCGCCGCCTGTACGCTGCCGCCGTCGCCTTCCGGTGGCGACAGGAAGTGATCCAACGGCTCATAGGCGCCGTAATACACCAGCGCAATGCCGATGCCCGACGAGAACAGCATCGCCACCCAGGAGGGATAGCTAAACTGCGGCGGCTCATCATCCTGGCTGAGGCGAATATGGCCAAAGCGCGACAGCGCCAGCCAGAACACGAACACCATACAGGCGACCATCAACAGCATGTAATACCAGCCGAACACGTCGGCCACCCAACTTTGCGCGACATTCAGCCACTGTTTGCTGGCGGCGGGAAACAGCACAATCAGCGCCCCCAGCAGCAAGATCACCGCGGCTGAGCCGAAAAATACCGGGACATTCAATCTGACAGGTTCTTCGTCAAGCGATGGAGGAGTTTTTATTGTCATTGGCAGGCTTCCATGATGCGAAAGACAGACGATTTAAATGCAACTTTTGATTAACATTTTATCGTCATTTATTTGACATTTTCGCAGCATATAGAGTATTGATTGACCGTTCAATCAATCAAATTCAAAGTGTGATTTGCCTATCAGTTGGGGAAAATATGTACCGCAGAGACATTCCTGAGCAGCGCAAGGAGCAGTTGATTAACGCCGCCTTCGAAACCATCAGCGTGGTGGGGTTGGCCGGCGTCACCCTGTCGCAGGTGGCGAAAGAAGCCGGGCTGTCGACCGGCATCGTCAGCCACTATTTTGGCGATAAGGAGGGATTGTTGAGCGCGACCATGCGCAAGATCCTGCGCGATCTGCGCGACGCGGTGGCCGAGTGCCGCGCTCAGGCGGCGAGCGACAGCCAGTCGCAGCTGTGCGCCATCATTCAGGGCAACTTCCACCCCAGTCAAACCAACGCCATTTCCATGCGCGCCTGGCTCGACTTCTGGGCCGCCAGCATGCACCAGCCGGTGCTGCGCCGCCTGCAGCGCGCCAACGATCGGCGGCTCTATTCCAATATATGCAGCCAGTTCCGCCGCGAGCTGCCGCTGCAGCAGGCGCGCGACGCGGCGCGCGGGCTGGCGGCGATGATCGATGGGCTCTGGCTGCGCGGCAGCCTGGCCGGGGATGACACCGATCTGCAACAGGATTACCGCATCGCCTGCGACTACGTGATACAACGGCTCAAGGCCGCGCCATCGATGGTGTGAACGGCAGCGTCAGCGCGGTTCCTGCTCTTCGCTGTACTGGGTTTGCCACATGGCGGCGTAGCGGCCGTTCGCCGCCAACAGCGCCTCATGCCCCCCGCGCTCGACGATCTCCCCTGCCTCCAGCACGATGATCTCATCGGCGTCCACCACGGTGGAGAGCCGATGGGCGATCACCAACGTGGTGTGGTTGCGGCTCACCTCGCGCAGGTGCCCCTGGATTTCGCGCTCGGTCTGGGTATCCAGCGCGCTGGTCGCCTCGTCGAACACCAGGATGGCCGGATTTTTCAGGATGGTGCGCGCGATCGCCACCCGCTGCTTTTCACCGCCCGACAGCTTCAGCCCGCGCTCGCCCACCCGGGTGTCGTAACCGTCGGGCAGACCGACGATAAAATCATGGATATGCGCCAGCCGCGCCGCACGCTCGATTTCTTCATCGCTGGAGCCGGTTTTGCCATAGCCGATGTTGTAGCGCAGCGTATCGTTGAACAGCACCGTATCCTGCGGCACGATGCCGATCGCCTGTCGCAGGCTGGCCTGGGTCAGTTGACGAATGTCCTGGCCGTCGAGGGTAATGGCGCCGCCCTGCACGTCGTAAAAGCGAAACAGCAGGCGCGACAGCGTGGACTTGCCCGCGCCGGAGGCGCCGACCACCGCCACCGTGTGGCCCGCCTGAATGGTAAAACTCACCTGCTTGAGGATCGGCCGGCGCGTGTCGTAACCGAAGCTGACCGCGTCGAACCGCACTTCGCCGCGGTCGAGGCGCAGCGGCTGCGCATCCGGGCTATCGACGATCTCACGCTTTTCCTGCAGCAGATCGAACATGTTCTCCATGTCGATCAGCGCCTGGCGCACCTCCGAGTAGATAAAGCCGAAGAAGTTCAGCGGCTGGTACAGCTGCAGCAGGTAGGCGTTGACCAGCACGAAGTCGCCGACCGTCATCGTCCCCTGCGTAATACCCTGCGCCGCCATGGCCATCATGACGATCAGCCCGATCGAGATAATGGCGGTTTGCCCCAGGTTGATCGCGGTAAAACTGAATTGGTTCTTGATGGCGGCGTATTCGTATAGCCGGCGCGACAGATCGAAGCGCTCAGCCTCGAACGCTTCATTGCCGAAGTACTTCACGGTCTCATAGTTCAGCAGGCTGTCGATGGATTTGCTGTTGGCGTCGGCGTTGGCCTTGTTGAGCTCGCGGCGAAAGCGGGTGCGCCAGCTCACCGCCAGCACGGTGAACAGGATGTAGCAGCCGACCGTGGTCAGGATCGCCAACGCGAACCAGCCGTTCAGCATATGCCACATGATCGCCGTGACCAGCGTCAGCTCGAACAGGATCGGCACGATGGAGAACAACAATCGCGACAGCACCGTGGACACCGCCTGGGTGCCGCGCTCGATAGACAGCGACAGCCCGCCGGTCTGGCGCTCCAGATGGAAGCGCAGGCTCAGCGCATGCAGCTGGCGAAACACCCGCACGCCCAACAGGCGCGTGGCGTTCTGGCTGACGTGGATAAACATCACGTTGCGCAGTTCCTCAAACAGCGCGCCGCCCACCCGCGCCACGCCGTAGGCGACGATCAGCCCCAGCGGCACCGCCAGCATTTTCGCCGTCTCGCCGCTCAGCGCATCGACCATCGCTTTGTAGGCCAGCGGCACCAGCGTGGTGCTGACCTTGGCCGCCACCATGAACACGAAGGCCACCACCAAATACCCCCGCAGCCGCGGGTTGTCTTTCGGCCACAGATAGGGCAGCAGGAATTTCAGCAAGCGGGAACGATCCATCATGTAATATTCATCTTCTCGGTCGGGCTCGCGGCGCATGGCCGCGCGGGGGTTATGAGTTTGGCCTGGCCGGCGGCGAACGCCGCAGCCATTCCGTTTTCCTGCGATGGCAACTCAGCATCATCCGTCAGGAGAAGCGGCGGCGACTCGGGCAAAGTTCAGGCATGGAGGAGACAATCACATGACCCAGACGTATGCAAAGCGCTTTGCGCAGGTCTTTGACTATATCGACCGCCACCTGGACGAGGCGCTTACCGTCGACAAGCTGAGCGAAGTGGCCCATTTTTCGCGCTTTCACTTTCAACGCCAGTTTAGCGCGTATTGCGGCATCTCGGTGTGGCGTTATATCCAGTGGATGAGGCTTAAACGCGCCTCTTACCGCCTGGCGTATAACCCGCTGGAGCCGGTGATTGACATCGCGCTGGACGCCGGCTTTCAAAACCCGGAGTCCTTCAGCCGCGCCTTCAAACAGGCGTTCAGCCAAACGCCGAGCCAGTTTCGCAAACAGCCGGCCTGGATCGATTGGCAGCAGCGCTTTCCCGAACCGAAACACAGAAGGAAACACCCCATGAAGGTAGACATTGTCGACTGCCCGGCCACGCCGGTGGCGATGCTCGAACATCGCGGCCCGTCCGCGCTGGTCAATGAAACCGCCGCGCGCTTTATCGAGTGGCGTAAAACCAGCGGCCTGTCGCCGGTCAGAAGCAGCCGCACGTACGGCATCGCGCCGCACGATCCGGCCACCACCGAAGCGCAGGACTTCCGCTTCTACCTCTGCGGGGAGGTCACGGCGCCGATCCCGGAGGACAACGCCTTCGGCGTGGTGAACAGCATGCTGCCGGCCGGACGCTGCGCGGTGCTGCGCCATCTCGGATCGCTGGATGGGCTCTCGGAAAGCGCCCGCTATCTCTACAGCGAGTGGTTGCCGGCCAGCGGCGAGGAGCTGCGCGACTTTCCGCTCTATTTCCACTACCACAACTTCGTGCACGAGGTAGCGGAATATGAACTGGTGACCGATCTTTATCTGCCGCTGAAATAGCTGACATCCGGCCCCGCAAGGAGCCGGATTGACGTTAACAGGACGGCGACGATCCCTGCGGCGGCAGATAGCGCTGCGGATCGAGCGCGGTGGCGCGGTAGCGGATCTGGAAATGCAGGAACACCGAATCGGTGCCGGTGCTGCCCATGGTGCCAATCTTCTGCCCCGCTTTCACATCCTGGCCGTTGCGCACCAGCGTGGTGTCGTTGTGCGCATAGGCGGTAATAAAGTCTTCGCCGTGCTTAATCATGATCAGGTTGCCGTAGCCGCGCAATTGGTTGCCGACGTACACCACTTTGCCCTTGGCGGAAGCATAGATCGGCTGGCCGCGTTTACCGGCGATGTCGATGCCCTTGTTGCCGCCATCGGCATTGGAGTACGCCTGCACGATCCGGCCGCTGGTCGGCCAGCGCCAGCAACGTGCGGCGCCCGGCGGCGGCGTTTGCTTGGCGATCGCGGCGGAAGACGAGGATGTTTTACGGCGCGTAGCGGCGGTTTTGGTCGGTGCGCCGCCGCTCAGCCGCAGTTTTTGCCCCACTTCCAGATTATAGGGCGGGCGTATCTTGTTGATTCTGGCCAGATCGCCGACTTCGCTGTCGGTGATCCAGGCGATGTAGTACAGCGTATCGCCCCGTTTGACGGTGTAGGACTTGCCGGTGTAGCTGCCCTTCGGCAGTTTGTCGTAGTCGCGGTTGTAGGTGTTTTTACCCGAACACCCGGCCAACAGCAGCCCCAATGTCAGACACACCGCGATGCGGCGCCACCTTGCCAGCTTGCTTCCTGTGCTCAAATCCTGTCCCCAATCGTCTTTCGGTTCTGATACGCGTCAGCCGCACAGTGTAACATTTGCGCCGGGTCAGTCAAAAACCCCCAGACGGTCTATGCTAAACAGGTAAGGATGACTGATTAATTACCCAACGACGAAATGGAGTACTGTCATGTTGAACCTCGACCGCAATAATCTGCCCCTCCTGAGCGAAGATCTGCTCAAAAAGCAACGCACCACCCTGCTGATCATCGCCTTCCTGCTGCTGGCGGGCGGCATACTGTGCCTGGTGAATCCTTTCGCCTCCGGCGCAGCGCTGAGCATCGTAGTGGGCATCCTGCTGCTGTTGAGCGGCGCCGGGCTGATTATCGCCATGATAGCCAACCGGGCGCAGAATACCTGGCCGATGATCGGCGGCATTCTGCTGGGCGTGGCCTACCTGATTATCGGCTATGTGTTCATCACCAGCCCGCTGGCGGGCATTCTGGCGCTGGCGGTCTACCTCGCCGTGCTGTTTGCGCTCGGCGGCATCGCGCGCCTGGCGGCAGGCTATATGCGCCGAGGCCTGCCGGGCAACTGGCTGCAGTTCGTCATCGGCGTGCTCGATTTGATCATCGCCTGGATGCTGATCGGCTCAGGCCCGGCGGCGTCGGTGACGCTGGTGACGGCGATCGTCGGCATCGAGATGCTGGTCAGTTCCTTTGCCCTGTTCCAGGCGGCGAATCTGTTTAAACGCGCCTGATCGTAACGGCCCGCCGACGGCGGGCCGCCATCCCCTCCCCATTTGCAAACAAAACAAGGCGATACCCCCTCAGCTTGTCCGTGGTTATCTTCATCGGTAAGTGCCAATATAGGCGAAGACAAGGGAGCTGAAACCGATGACAACCCATTCCAAACCGTTGAACTCGCGGGAAGTCTGCCTGCAATTACGCCACTTCAACCAGGTAATCGGGCAACAATGCCGCAATATGGCGCGCCAAAAAACCGCTTGCCCGTGCTGCCTGACGGACATCGCCACCGGCTGCGACGCCGGTATCAAACTGTGTGGACAGCAGTTGGCCAAACCCAACCCGCAAACCCCGTTATTCCGGCAGATTCGCAACCTGCTGCTCGACCTGCGCGCAGAAGCGATAGGGGTTCACAGAATAGACGTCCTGAACCGCACCAATAACGAAATCTCCTGGCTGTTGCGCGAGCTTTATTTCGAGACATTCTGAACACGAGGGCCGCGCGCCCATCGCTTGATACCTGCCGGTGCGGGCAAGATGCCGCACCGTTTCACCGCCGCACCAGCCGACTTTTCGCCACTTTATCTCTTCGCGTTCACCCCACTTTACGACCGCCATCACACCTCGCCAACCCCACATTGCGTTGGTTATAGAGTCGTCTACAATTCAATCGAATTACCCCCTACAACATCAGAAATTATTATTATTAGAGGTGATTATGTTACAGAAACACGAAAACGTAATAAGTATGACTGTACTAAGCCCGCAAGCCACCCAAGAGCTGATGCCCTCATTTTCTTCCTTGCCCCACACGCAACATGCCGACGGCAAATATCGCCTGCGCCGTTATTCCGTCGTGAAATACCTCAACCCCAACATCGCCGAAGTGGGGCCGCGCACCTTCATGCAGTCGGATCAGATCAACCATTTCCAGGGCAACGTGGTGCGCCGCTTCGAGCCTATCGACAGCGCCGTGCTGCAGAGCGCCGGCATGGCGGAGATGTGCAACCTGTTTGCCGAAAATAACGAACTGCCGGAAGGCGCCGAGATAGAGATCCACCAGATGCGCGTGGTCGCCATCCAAAAAGATACCCTGGTGGCGCCGGAAGGCATTCACCAGGACGGTTTCGACCATATCGCGATGATCGCCATTCACCGCCACAATATCGTCGGCGGCGAAATCATGCTGTACGACGACAGCCGCCACGATCCTTTCTTCAAAAAAGCGCTGGCCGACGGTGAAGCCGTGCTGTTGGCGGACAGCAAACTGTGGCACAACGCCACGCCGATCAATACCGTAAGCCCGAATGAAGAAGGCTATCTGGATCTCTTCGTCCTCACCGCTCGGGGAGAGAAAGCATGACCTTTACCCCCGAGCTCGCCCGACGCCAGTTCAGCGCCCTGTCCCGGCAGATCGACGGCAAACCGGCGATCTTTTTCGATGGCCCCGGCGGTGCGCAAGTTTCCCGGGGCGTGCTGGAAAAAATGACCGACTATCTGGGGAAGTACAACGCCAACCTGGGCGGGCACTACTTCTCCAGCCGGGTTACCGGCGAGGTGATGGGCCAGGCGCGCGAATCGGTGCGCGCCTTGTTAAATGCGCCGTCGCCCGACAACATCGTCTTCGGCATGAACATGACCACGCTGACCTTTCATCTCAGCCGCATCATCAGTCGCGATTGGCGGGACGGCGATGAGGTCATCGTCACCGCGCTGGATCACTACGCCAACGTCTCCAGCTGGCAGCAGGCCGCCGCCGACAAAGGCGCCGTGGTGCATCAGATAGCGCTGGAGAACGCCGATTGTTCTCTCGACGCGGCAAAAGTGTGCGCGCGCATCAACGCCAACACGCGTCTGGTGGCGGTCAGCTACGCGTCCAACGTCACCGGCAGCATCGTCGATATCAAAACCATCGTTGAAGCCGCGCATCGGGTGGGCGCGCAGGTGTATGTCGACGCCGTTCATTACGCGCCGCATAACTTTATCGACGTGCAGGCGTTGGGATGTGACTTCCTGGTGTGCTCTGCCTACAAATTCTTTGGCCCGCACGTCGGCATGGCCTACATCGCGCCGCAGTGGCTGCAGCGCCTGCGGCCGTACAAAGTCGAGCCGGCCACTGACGTCGGCCCCGGCCGTTTCGAGACCGGCACGCAGAGCTTCGAAGCGCTGGCCGGCGTCGCGGCCGCTATCGAGTATTTGGCGCAGTGGGGCACGCCCGGCGCGCCGTTAAGGCAGCGCTTGCAGGAGAGCTTCGCCGCCTACCACCGGCATGAAGAGGCGCTGTGCCGCCACTTTTTGCAACGGCTGCAGCAACTCGACGGCGTGCGGCTCTACGGCAATCCGCAGGCGGACAGCGCACGCCGCACGCCGACCTTCGCCCTGACCTTCAGCGGCCAGGCGCCCGACGCGATCGCCCGACGGCTGGGGCACCACAACATCTGCGCCGGCAGCGGACATTTCTATGCGCTGGGCCTGATTCAGCAACTGGGGCTGCAGGACGGCGGCGTGCTGCGCATCGGCATGATGCACTACAACACCCTTGATGAGATCGATACGCTGTTTGAAATACTCGCCAAGGAGATCCTCGGTTAATGCGCCATAACGGCCCGCCCGGTTTTCCGGCGGGCCACACCGCATAAATAGCCGTGCGTGTCGCCGGAGGCGTTAAACGTGAATAACGCTCCCCCTGTTTGAGGGGTTGGGTAGAATAGGCGGGATTTTTTTGAAAAGGGATTTTAACGTTGAGAAAATATGCCGTTATCACCACCGCGTTGATGATGTCTTCCTGCGCCACGCCGGAAAAGTGGGAAGCGCAAACGGCGGCTCCGACACCCCTTGAAGCCGCCAGAGCAAGCTGCCGACAAGAAGCCGAACAACGCTATCCCGTGAGCCTGTCTTTAGACACCCGCTCGCCTGTATTCTCCTCCATGAATATCAACGGTGCGGATATCCCCAATACTCACGGCGTCGTTTTTCCTTCGGACCGTAATGAAATGCGCAGAAAAGAACACGTTAATGCCTGCATGAAATTGGAGGGATGGGAAAATAAGAATAAGGTGACGGGGTTATTGGCCTTTTTATTTAACTAACGGCAACGTGAATTATTCGGAATTACCGCACAGAGACAGCGGTAATTCCGCTCTATAGAGCGGCGTCGGCCTCCTGCGCCAGCCCGACTATTTTGCTACGATATTACAGTCACCACCTTTCCTCCATTCAGGGCGATAATCAATCAAATGGAATAAATCAATTTATGAGTGAGAAAGACACCTCCTTAAATAAGCCGCAAAGCCATATCAACAAAGCGGTATTCTTCACCTCTGCAGTCCTCATTTTTCTTCTGGTCGCCTTCGCCGCCTTTTTCCCCGACGTCGCTGACAAAAACTTCAAGCTTCTGCAGCAACAAATCTTCACCAACGCCAGCTGGTTTTATATTTTGGCCGTGGCGCTCATATTGCTCAGCGTGACGTTTCTGGGGCTTTCTCGTTACGGCGACATCAAACTTGGCCCCGATCATGCGCAACCCGATTTTCGCTACCACTCCTGGTTTGCCATGCTGTTTTCGGCGGGGATGGGCATTGGTCTGATGTTCTTCGGCGTGGCGGAACCGGTTATGCACTATCTCTCGCCGCCGGTCGGCACGCCCGAGAGCATCGAGGCGGCCAAACAAGCCATGCGCCTGACCTTTTTCCACTGGGGGCTGCATGCCTGGGCAATCTACGCCATCGTGGCGTTGATTCTGGCCTTCTTCAGCTATCGGCATGGCCTGCCGTTGACCCTGCGCTCCGCGCTTTATCCGATCATCGGCGATCGCATTTATGGCCCTATCGGCCACGCCGTCGATATCTTCGCCGTCATCGGCACCGTATTCGGGGTCGCGACCTCGCTGGGTTATGGCGTATTGCAGGTCAACGCCGGGCTTAACCACCTGTTTGGCGTGCCAATCAACGAAACCGTTCAGGTGATATTAATCGTAGTGATTACCGGGCTGGCCACCATTTCCGTGGTTTCCGGGCTGGAGAAGGGCATACGCTTTCTGTCGGAGCTGAACCTCAGCCTGGCGCTGTTGCTCCTGGCCTTGGTCTTGCTGTTGGGGCCAACCGTTTTGCTGTTGAAATCCTTTGTGGAAAATACCGGCGGCTATCTGTCCGAGCTGGTCAGCAAAACCTTCAACCTGTATGCCTATGAACCCAAATCCAGCAACTGGCTAGGCGGATGGACGCTGCTCTACTGGGGGTGGTGGCTCTCCTGGTCGCCTTTCGTCGGGATGTTCATCGCACGGGTTTCCCGCGGCCGAACCATCCGCGAATTTGTCACGGGCGTGCTGTTCGTCCCGGCCGGCTTCACCCTCATGTGGATGACCGTGTTCGGCAACAGCGCCATTTACCTCATCATGGAAAAGGGCGCGACAGATCTCGCCGCTACGGTACAACAAGACGTGGCCTTGGCGTTGTTTAACTTCCTGGAGCATTTCCCATTCTCCAGCGTGCTTTCGTTTATCGCCATGGCGATGGTTATCGTCTTTTTTGTCACGTCCGCCGACTCCGGCGCCATGTCGTGGATACGCTGGCTTCGGGCGGCTCCAGCAACACGCCGGTATGGCAACGCATTTTCTGGGCGTCGCTGATGGGCATCGTCGCCATCGCCTTGCTGATCGCCGGGGGGCTCAGCGCGCTGCAAACCGTCACCATCGCCAGCGCGCTGCCTTTCTCGGCCATCTTGCTGATATCCATTTACGGTTTGCTTAAGGCGCTGCGTCGCGATCTGACCAAGCGCGACAGCCAGAATATGGCCACCATCGCCCCTACCGCCGCCCGCAATCCTATCCCCTGGCAGCGCAGGCTGCGTAATATCGCTTATCTGCCAAAGCGCTCGCTGGTTAAGCGCTTTATGGACGAAGTCATCCAGTCGGCCATGACGCTGGTGCAGGAGGAGCTGAGTAAGCAAGGCACGCTCAGCAGTATCAACACCGGCGCGGAAGATCGCATTCGTTTCGAGGTTGATTTAGGCGATGAGCTTAACTTTATCTATGAAGTCAGACTGCGCGGCTACAGCTCGCCGACCTTCGCCCTGGCCGGGCTGGATAATGATGAACAGCAAGCCGAGCAGCACAAATATTATCGCGCGGAGATCTACCTGAAAGAAGGCGGCCAGAACTACGATGTCATGGGCTGGAATCAGGAGCAGTTGATCAACGATATTCTCGACCAGTACGAAAAGCATCTGCATTTCTTGCATCTGGTGCGCTGAATGCCGACATGCCGTCCCCAGGGGCGGCATTTTTTTGCCCTGCTTTCTTCACCACGGCGCTGATGATGCGGGTGGGATGGCGGGCGACCAGAAATAAATAATGCTTACATGTGCAAAGGATTGGGTTGGGGTAACGTTTTGGAGAATCAGGATGCTTTCACGAGGGGGTACTGGAGCGGGTGAAGGGAATCGAACCCTCGTATGCAGCTTGGGAAGCTGCCGTTCTACCATTGAACTACACCCGCATCGGTGTGCGACAGGCATTATAACCGGTTATCGGCGGCGGGCAAGCGGAGATGGCGCGTAACTGTCGATGTTTTAAGCGGTTAAGTCCGGTGGGCGAAAAAAAACCGGCGCAGTTGCCTGCACCGGTGGTTTCACGCTAAACGCGATTATTTCTGCGGGCGCATCGCCGGGAACAGAATCACGTCGCGGATGGTGTGGCTGTTGGTGAACAGCATCACCATGCGGTCGATGCCGATGCCCAGACCGGCGGTCGGCGGCAGGCCGTGCTCCAGCGCGGTGACGTAGTCTTCGTCGTAGAACATCGCTTCGTCGTCGCCGGCGTCTTTGGCGTTCACCTGATCGGCGAAGCGCTGCGCCTGGTCTTCGGCGTCGTTCAGCTCCGAGAAGCCGTTGCCGATTTCACGGCCGCCGATGAAGAACTCGAAGCGGTCGGTGATTTCCGGGTTCACGTCGTTGCGGCGCGCCAGCGGCGACACTTCAGCCGGGTACTCGGTGATGAAGGTCGGCTGAATCAGATGGCTTTCCGCCACTTCTTCGAAGATCTCGGTCACGACGCGGCCCAGGCCCCAGCTCTTCTCAACCTTGATGCCGATGGATTCCGCGATGGCCACCGCTTTGCCCATATCGGCCAGGTCAGCCAGATCGGTTTCCGGACGGTATTTCTTGATCGCCTCGGTCATGGTCAGCTTCTCGAACGGCTTGCCGAAGTCGAACACTTCGTCGCCGTACTGCACCTGAGAGGTGCCCAGCACTTTCTCGGTCAGGGTGCGGAACAGCGTCTCGGTCAGCTCGATCAGGTCTTTGTAATCCGCGTAAGCCATATAGAGTTCCATCATGGTGAACTCTGGGTTGTGACGCGGAGAAACGCCTTCGTTACGGAAGTTGCGGTTGATTTCGAACACGCGCTCAAAGCCGCCGACCACCAGACGCTTCAGATACAGTTCCGGCGCGATGCGCAGGTACATGTCGATATCCAGCGCATTGTGGTGGGTGATGAACGGACGCGCCGACGCGCCGCCCGGGATCACCTGCATCATCGGGGTTTCGACTTCCATGAAGCCGCGTTCCACCATGAAGTTACGGATAGCCGACATCACCTGAGAACGCACTTTGAAGGTGTTGCGCGATTCTTCGTTGGCGATCAGATCCAGGTAACGCTGGCGGTAACGGGTTTCCTGATCCGCCAGGCCGTGAAATTTGTCCGGCAGCGGACGCAGCGCTTTGGTCAGCAGACGCAGTTCGGTGCAGTGGATCGACAGTTCGCCGGTCTTGGTTTTGAACAGCTTGCCGCGCGCGCCGAGGATATCGCCCAGGTCCCACTTCTTGAACTGCTCGTTGTACACGCCTTCAGCCAGATCGTCGCGCGCGACGTACAGCTGAATGCGGCCGCCCACGTCCTGCAGCGTAACGAAGGATGCCTTGCCCATAATGCGGCGAGTCATCATGCGGCCGGCGACGGTCACTTCTACGCCCAGCGCTTCCAGCTCTTCGTTGTCTTTATCGCCGTACGCGGCGTGCAGCTTGTCGGAGGTGGAGTCGCGACGGAAGTCGTTCGGGAACGCAATGCCGTTCTCACGCAGGCCGGCCAGTTTCTCGCGGCGGGACTGCAGCTCGTTATTGAGATCCAGCGCCTGATCGGCGCCCTGTACTTGTTGTTCAGACATTTCTATTCCTCATAACCCGGCTTTCAAACTTGCCTCAATGAATTTATCCAGGTCGCCATCCAGTACGGCCTGCGTGTTACGCGTTTCGACGTTGGTGCGCAAATCCTTGATGCGGGAGTCATCCAGCACGTAAGAACGGATTTGGCTGCCCCAGCCGATGTCGGACTTGTTGTCTTCCATCGCCTGTTTATCAGCATTTTTCTTTTGCATCTCAAACTCGTACAGCTTGGCTCGCAGCTGTTTAAACGCTTGATCCTTGTTCTTATGCTGAGAACGATCGTTCTGGCACTGCACCACGATGTTGGTTGGCAGGTGAGTAATACGTACGGCGGATTCGGTTTTGTTGACGTGCTGACCGCCCGCACCGGAGGCGCGGTACACGTCGATGCGCAGATCCGCCGGGTTGATATCGATGTCGATATCGTCGTCCACTTCCGGGTAGATGAACACCGAGCTGAACGAGGTGTGGCGACGGCCGCCGGAGTCGAACGGGCTCTTGCGCACCAGGCGGTGAACGCCGGTTTCAGTGCGCAACCAGCCGAACGCGTAGTCGCCGATGATCTTGATGGTGGCCGATTTCAGGCCCGCAACGTCGCCGTCGGACTCTTCGATCACTTCGGTCTTGAAGCCCTTGGCTTCGGCCCAGCGCAGGTACATGCGCAGCAGCATGCTGGCCCAGTCTTGCGCTTCGGTGCCGCCGGAGCCGGCCTGAATGTCCAGATAGCAGTCGGCGCTGTCGTATTCGCCAGAGAACATGCGGCGGAATTCCAGCTGCTCGAGCTTGGCGATCAGTTGATCGAGTTCGGCGACCGCTTCGTTGAAGGTCTCTTCATCGTCGGCTTCCACCGCCAGCTCCAGCAGACCGCTGACGTCTTCGCTGCCCTGCTGCAGGTGATCGATGGTTTCAACGATGGCTTCCAGCGCGGCGCGCTCTTTGCCGAGCGCCTGTGCGCGCTCCGGTTCGTTCCAAACGTCCGGCTGCTCCAGCTCGGCGTTGACTTCTTCTAGGCGTTCCTTCTTGGCATCATAGTCAAAGATACCCCCTAAGAACCGCAGTCCGCTCGGACAGGTCCTGAATTCGGTTTTTTACCGGGTTAATTTCAAACATGGTTTTGCGTTCTTTTACGTTGATGTCGTCGATGGCGGAATGCCATTGGAACCGCTAATTCTAACGGATCCGGGCGGCAGTTTATAGCGAGTTGGTCAGTTTTTGTGGCGATCGGGAAGGATGCCGGGGATTGGAGAGCCCAATCCCCGAGTTGTGTTCAATTTCGCCTCAGCGCGGCCAAAGGTGCTGGATCAGCAGTTGCACGTTGCGGTTGCCGCGAAACTCGTTGACGTCGAGTTTGTAGGCCAGTTCCACTTCGCGCACGCTGCTGTCCGGCCACAGCGTGGTGTCCACGTTGAACGCGATGCCGTCGAGCAACGGGCCGCCGCCAAGCGGTTCCACCATCAGCTTCAGGTGTTTCTCACCCACCAACCGCTGCTGCAGGATGCGGAACTTGCCGTCGAAGGTCGGTTCCGGGAACGCCTGGCCCCACGGGCCGCCCTCGCGCAGCAGCTCCGCCGTCGTCAACGACAGCTCCTGCATCGCCAGTTCGCCATCGGACCAGATCACCCCTTCCAACATCGCCGGATCGAGCCATTCGCCCACCAGCTCGCCGAAACGCTGGCGGAACTCGTCGAATTTAGCCTCTTCCAGCGACAGCCCGGCCGCCATCGCGTGGCCGCCGAACTTCATCATCAGCCCGGGGTTCAGCATATCCAGCCGCTCCAGCGCGTCGCGCATGTGCAAGCCGGGCACCGAACGGCCGGAGCCTTTCAGGATGCCTTCGCCCGCCGGCGCGAAAGCGATCACCGGACGGTGGAAACGCTCTTTGATGCGCGAAGCGAGGATGCCCACCACGCCCTGATGCCATTCCGGATGATACATCGCCAGCCCGTAAGGCAGCTCGGTGCTGGTGCGCTCCAACTGATCGCACAGCTGCAGGGCTTCCACCTGCATGCCCTGCTCTATCTCGCGTCGCGTCTGGTTCAGCGCATCGAGATCGTTGGCCAGCATGCGCGCCTGCGCGATGTCGTCGCTCAACAGCAGCGCCACGCCGATCGACATGTCGTCCAGCCTGCCGGCGGCATTGAGCCGCGGGCCGAGGGCGAAACCAAGATCGTTGGCCGCCAGTTGGCGGGCGTCGCGGTTGGCCACTTCGAGCAGCGCGCGGATGCCCGGTCGGCATTTGCCGGCGCGGATGCGGTTTAATCCCTGATACACCAGAATGCGGTTGTTGGCGTCCAGCGGCACCACGTCGGCCACGGTGCCGAGCGCCACCAGATCCAGCAGTTCCGCCAGATTCGGCATCGCCAGCGCGCGCTGCTCGAACCAGCCGCTGTCCCGCAGCCGGGCGCGCAGCGCCAGCATCAGGTAGAACGCGACGCCTACTCCCGCCAGCGATTTGGACGGGAAGGCGCAGCCGCGCAGGTTGGGGTTAACGATCGCTTCAGCCGCCGGCAGGGTCTCGCCCGGCAGGTGGTGATCGGTCACCAGCACCTGCATGCCTTTGGCGTGCGCCACGTCGACGCCGGCGTGGGAGGAGATGCCGTTATCGACGGTAACAATGAGTTCTGCGCCGCGCGCCGCCGCCTGCTCCACCACTTCGGGGCTCAGGCCGTAACCGTCTTCGAAACGGTTAGGCACCAGATAATCGACGGCTGCGCCGCCCATGCTGCGCAGCGCCAGCACCGTCAGCGCGGTGCTGGTGGCGCCATCGGCGTCGAAATCGCCCACCACCATGATGCGGCGACCGTCGGCCAGCGCTTGCTGCAACAGGCTGACGGCGGCGTCGATGCCGTCCAGCTGTTGCCAGGGCAGCATGCCCTTAACGCCGCGCTCCAGTTCTTGCTCAGCCTGCACGCCGCGCAGGGCGTAAAGCCGACGCAGAAGCGGCGGCAAACTGGCGGGCAGATGCGTGTCGTCCGCCGCCGGGCGGCGGCGTAGTTGCGTTTTGATACTCACCGGCGATTAACCACCGGCTTTGGTGGCGGCCTGATGCGCGTCCAGCATGGCGGCCATCTCTTTCGGCCCCTGATAGCCCGGGATCATCATGCCGTTTTCCAGGATGATGGCCGGCGTGCCCTGAATGCCGAACTGCACGCCCAGCTCGTAATGCTTGCTGATGTCGGTTTTGCAGGTCGCCGGAGAAACGGCGTCGCCCTTCATGGCGGCGTCGAACGCCTTGGCCTTGTCGGCGGTGCACCAGATCGACTGCATGTCTTTTTCAGCCTGGGAAGCCAGCCCCTGGCGCGGGAACGCCAGGTAACGCACGGTAATGCCCAGGTCGTTGTACTCTTTCATCTGCTGATGCAGTTTGTGACAGTAACCGCAGGTGATATCGGTGAACACGGTGATCACGTGTTTCTCTTTCGGCGCTTTGTAAACGATCATCTGATCTTTCAGCGCTTCCATCTTGGTGCTCAGCAGTTGGTTGGTCACGTTGACCGGCTCTTTGCCGCTAACGTCGAACAGCGGGCCCTGCAGGATGTGCTTGCCGTCTTCGGAGGCGTACAGCACGCCGCTGTCGGTCAGCACGGTTTTCAGGCCGTTGACCGGCGAAGGCTGCACGTCCGCCTGCTGAATGCCCAGGCTGGCGAGCGCTTTTTTGATCGCCGCGTCATCGGCATGGGCGGCGCCGGCCACCGAAGCCACCAGCAGAGAGAGCAGCATTAAACCTTTTTTCATTGTTCCAATCCTTTCGAACCCGCCGCTCAGGCGCGCGGGTGATGCTGTTGATGTAGCTGTTTCAGTCGTTCGGTCGCTACATGAGTATAAATTTGCGTGGTCGAGAGATCGCTGTGGCCTAACAACATCTGTACGACACGGAGATCGGCCCCATGGTTCAGCAAATGGGTGGCGAACGCGTGCCGCAACACATGCGGCGACAGACGCTCGCTGTCGATGCCCGCAAGGATGGCATAGTGTTTGATGCGATGCCAGAACGTCTGTCGGGTCATTTGCTGACACCGGTTGCTGGGGAACAGCACATCCAGCGTCTGGCCGTTGACCAGCCACGGGCGACCGTGCTCCAGATAATTTTCGATCCAGTAGACCGCTTCTTCGCCCAGCGGCACCAGCCGCTCCTTGTTGCCCTTGCCGATCACCCGCACCACGCCCTGACGCAGGCTGACGTCGCTGATGTTCAACCCCACCAGCTCAGAGACCCGCAGCCCGGTGGCGTACAACACCTCGAGCATCGCCTTGTCGCGCAGCTCCAGCGGCTGATCGACGCAGGGCGCCTGCAGCAGCGCATCGACCTGCGCCTCGCTCAGATCTTTCGGCAAACGCTGCGGCAACTTGGGAGACGCCAGCTGCGCGGTGGGATCGTCGGCGCGCAGCTTCTCGCGGTACAGATATTGAAACAGGCGCCTCATGGCACTCAACAAACGCGCGGAGCTGGTGGCCTTGTAGCCGCCGTCCACCCGCTCGGCGAGAAACGCCTGCAGATCCAAGGCCTGCGCCTGCAGCAAGTCGGTGTTTTGCTGGCCAAGCCAGGCGCCCAGGGCCTGCAAATCCAGCCGGTAGGAGGCCAGCGTATTTTCCGCCAGATTGCGCTCAAGCCACAGCGCATCCAGGAATTGTTCAATCAGCGCATTGTCTTGCTGTTGCACGCGGTCCTCTCTTCGTTGCATTTCCACCCGCGCCATTATGCCTTAAGCCGACGCAAATCAGGTATACTCGCTGCAATTCTCTAAACAGCAACGTAACGGTTTACACATGAAGATTGGTCTGTTTTACGGCTCCAGCACCTGCTACACCGAGATGGCGGCAGAAAAAATCCGTGAGATTCTGGGTGAAGACCTGGTCGACCTGCACAACCTGAAAGACGTCTCGCCCAAGCTGATGGAGGACTATTCCATTCTCATCCTCGGCATCCCGACCTGGGATTTCGGCGAACTGCAGGAAGACTGGGAAGCGATCTGGCCGCAGCTGCCGGCGCTGGATCTGAAAGGCAAGATCGTCGCCATGTACGGCATGGGCGATCAGCTCGGTTACGGCGAGTGGTTCCTCGACGCGCTGGGCATGCTGCACGATCACATCGCGCCGCTGGGCGTGCAGTTCATCGGCTTCTGGCCAACTGAGGGCTTCGAGTTCACCAGCCCCAAACCGCTGAGCGCCGACGGCAAACACTTCGTCGGCCTGGCGCTCGATGAGGTCAACCAATACGATCTGAGCGAAGAGCGCCTGCAGCAATGGTGCGAACAGATCCTGTTGGAAATGGAGCCGCTGCTGTAGCCGCTATCGGGCGCGTAGCGCGCCCGATCCCCCTCGCTTATTTCCACAGACGGAAGCGTGGCTCGTCTTCCGCAGCTGGCGTTTCCTTGGTCAAACGCGCCGGATCAGCCACCTGATACCAGTCCAGTTTGCGCGTCAACAGCATAATGCCCGCCAGAATGGCGAACAGCAGCCCTGCTCCCAGCACCAACGCATTGTCCTCCGACTGCAACAGCAAATAGAGCACGCCGTACAACAGCAATAGGCTCGCGGCGAACAGCGCACCGCGCAGCTTGCCGCGCAGTACGGCGCTCAGATAAAAGCCGATCAGTCCGCTGCAGGCGATGCTGGCAGCTAGGTAAGCGAGAGCGAATCCCAGGTGTTCGGAGAAGGCCAGCAGAATCAGGTAGAACAATACCAGCGCCGCGCCGACCAACAGATATTGAATCGGGTGCACCCGCAGCCCGGTCAGAGTTTCGAACAGGAAAAATGCCATAAACGTCAGCCCGATAAACAGCAGCGCGTATTTGACCGCGCGCTCGGTCAGCTGATAATGATCGACCGGTTCGACCAGGCTGGCGCTGAAGGCCGGCAGTTTGTCCTCGTCGATAATGCCATCGTCGTAATAGAACGCACTGTTGATGTTGTTGGCAAACCAGGTGCTGCGCCAGCGAGCGCTAAACCCCTGCTCCGTCACCTTGCGTTCGTCCGGCAGGAAGTTGCCGAGGAAATTCGGATGCGGCCAGTTGCTTTGCAACTGCAGCTCGCTGCTGCGCCCCAGCGGCACCAGCGACAGGCTGCTGGTGCCCGCCAACGTCAGGGTGAAGTCGGCGTTCAGCCCCTCTTTTTGTTGTAGCATCGCCAGCGTCAGCGGGGCGTGGATCCCCTGGCGCAACGATCCCACGCCGGTGCCCGGCTCAAACGCCACCGGCTGCGGCATTGCCAGCGGAGAAATGCTCTTGATGCCGCGGGAGTCACTCAGCGCCACCAGCAGGAACGGCTGGCCGACGGTCACGTTGGCGCGTTGCAAATCCGTCAGCTCCGGCTGGCCGAAACGCACCTTGAAGCTCAGCGGCCCCTGGTAAACCTGCGTTTGATAAATACCCAGTTTGCGCACCTCTACTTTCGGCGCCCCCTGCACCTGAAGCGACTCAGGCAGCAAATAGCGGTAATGCTGCACCCGCTGCACTACCGTTTGCCCTTTCTCGTCTTTCTTCTCTTCGCGTTCGACATAGGGAATGACAATCAACGGGCCAAGCACGCGCTGCGCCCCGCTGGTGCTTTCGCTCACCTGCCCGACCACGCTTTGCCGATAGCCGCTGCGCTCGTCGATCACGCTCATCAGTTGGGCGATGGGGATCAACATCACTACCATCAATCCCAGCAGCGTGGTTATTTTCCAGAAAAGTACCGATTTCATCATGCTCGCTCCTCGTAGGTTATGAGGCCACGATAAAATCCGCAGGTGAAATCAGAATGTGGTTATGTGAAGGGAAGGTGAAGTTACAGCGATAACATGAAAGTCGCTTCCACCCCGTGCGGCCGGCGGTTGCACAGGTGAATGCCGCCATGATGCAGACGGGCGACCTCCTGCACGAAGTTCAGCCCCAGCCCGCTGCTTTTCGGCCGTTCGGCGCGCGGCAGCGAATAAAAACGCTCGAACACCTTATCGAGCGCATAGTCCGGAATGCCGCTGCCGTCATCGCAAACGCTGATGCAGTAATGCTGTTCCCGCCGTTCGCCTCGCACGCTGACGCAACCGCCCGGCGGAGTAAAGTCGATCGCATTGTCCAGCAGGTTGGTCAGCGCCTGGCTGATCAGCAACGCATCGCCGTTCAGCGTCACCTCCGCCAACGCCTCCAGTTGCAATTTGACGCCGCGCTGCGTCGCCTGCGCTTCTTTGCCCGCCATCGTCTGGCTGACCAGCGCCGCGATCGCGATGGGCGCGGTCTCCATGTCTGGCCGACTCTCCAGCCGCGCCTGCACCAGCAGTTTGTCCACCAGCTGCTGGATGCGTGCGCTTTGCTGCTCGATGTTGGTAAGAAAACGCCGGGCGGTCTCCGGCGGCGGCAGTTCCTGCAACAGCTCCGCCGCGCCCCTGATCGCCGCCAGCGGGCTTTTCAGCTCATGCGTCAGGGTATGTGCATACTGTTCGATATAAGCTTTGCCTTCCAGCTTCAGCCGCATGCTCTCCAACGCCTGCGCCAGCTGCGTCAATTCCCGGCCGCCCACTTTGGGCAGCGGCGCGATTTCCCCTTGCGCCACCCCGTCGGCATAACGCACCAGCCGGCCTATCGAACGGTTGATCCACCAGACGAATACCGCGCCGATCAGCAGCGCAATCCCCAGCAGCAACGCGCCGGCCCACAGAATGCGCCGTTCGCTGCGTTTGATCACCGGCGCCATGGTGCTGTTGGGTTTCCCCACGGTGAGCACGCCGATAATACGCCCTTGTTCTATCACCGGCGCGGCCACATACATCACCGAACTGTTTTCATCTTCTGGATCGCTGCGGGTACTGCGAGCGCCGTACTCACCGCGTAGCGTCCGATAAACGTCATTCCAGCGCGAATAGTCCTGCCCCTGCGCGCGGCCGGCAGAATCGAAGATAACCCACCCCTGGGCATCGGTAAGATAGACGTGGTATTCGCTGCGATCCTTGCGGATGCCGGAGATATTGGCGCCGATCGGCCGCTGGTTCAGCTGCGTGAACGCCTGCGCCAGTTGGCCATGCGCCGCATCGCCGTGCTGCATGTCCTGACGGGCGATCTGCGCCAGCAGGTTGGCGGTGTCCACCAGCGTGCCTTCGGTAGCGCGCCGCACGCCGGGCTTCACTTCCTGGACGAAAATGCTCAGCACAAAGTACCCGGCCACCGCCACGATCAGAAAATATCCCAGCAGCAGGCGCAGGCCAATTTTCATGGCTGGCGGCTCACGCTGTAGCCCAATCCGCGGTGGGTGTGGATCGGCGGCTCACCGGGCTCAACCGCACGCAGCTTAGCGCGCAGCGTTTTAATGTGGGTATCGACGGTGCGATCCAGGCTTTCTTCCGCCTGCGCCCAAACGCTTTCCATCAGTTGCTGCCGCGAGAACACCCGCCCCGGCGCCAACAGCAACGTCTTCAGCAGCAGGTATTCGTAACGGGTCAGCGGCAGCGGCCGCTGATGGTAGGAGATGGTGGCCGCATCTTCATCGAGCGTGAAAGCACCGAAATGGTAGCGCGCGCTCTGTTGCAGGCGCTGCTGCTTATGCAGGCGGCGCAAAATGGTGCGCACCCGGGCGCTGACCTCACGAGGGGAGAACGGCTTGGCGACATAGTCGTCGGCGCCGATCTCCAGCCCGATCAGGCGATCCACTTCATCACTGCGGGCGGTAAGAAACAGAATCGGCAGGTCAGCCGCCTGAGCCAGTAGGCGGCGACACAATTCAAAGCCGTTGATATCCGGCAAACCGACATCGAGGATAGCGAGCGCGGGCGCGCCTTGCGCCAGCGCCTGCAACGCCGGTTCCGCACGTTCGAACCAGCGTACTTCGAAGCCTTCGCTCTCCAGCGTGTAAACCAGCGTATCGGCAATGCTGGGTTCATCCTCCACCAACCAGAGTACGGGTTTCATCAGGGTTCCTCGCCGTCACCCGCCGGCGGATACAGCAACAGCTGCCGCAGGTGGCGCCACTCCTCTTTGCTCATGCAGTCGGAAGCCAGCCACAGCCGACGGCGCTTTTTGCCCTCCATAGGCTGTAGCGTCAGCAGCAGGCCGTAGCCCGGCATCCAGGGCTTTTTCGCCAGCTGCCATTCTCGGCCGTGCCAGCTGAAACACCTGTCCGCCAGCAGCCGCAGTTCACCCTGCACCGCAGCGATGCGCTTCTGGCTGCGAATGCACTGAAACACCACCAGCGTCAGCAACACCAGCCAGAGCGGACCAAAGCCTTCCGGCCAGGGCGAAATCAGGATCAGCAGGATCAGGACGCCGTGGGTCAACAGAGAGAACAGCTGGGTGCGCCAGGAAATGCGGATATCACATCGCCACTGGGCCACGATCTTTATTTCGCGTTTGGATCAGGGTCACCATTCTTTGCAGCTCGCTGTCCTGCGGCGCGCCATGATTCATCAGCCAGTTGAACAAATCGGGATCGTCGCACTCGAGCAGACGGATGAACAGCGCCTTGTCCGCGTCATTCAGGCTGTCGTATTCGTATTCGAAGAACGGCATGATGGAGATGTCCAGCTCGCGCATGCCACGACGGCAAGCCCAGTGAATACGTGCTTTGTTGTTAATATCCATGTTGTTATGACTCACCTCTTTTCAGCGCGGCAGCGCCAGCGCAGGGTTCAAATGACACACTGTATGGCAACGCCGTCGCAATATAATTCCATCAACCGGGGATCTGTCTGCAAGGGTGCCCTGGCCGCAAGCCTATAGAGTAACAATTTGACATACACGCCGGGAAGGCGCTTTGTGGCGGAAAACGCAATAAAGCGCAAAATGCCAAAAAAAGCGCCCCCCGGCGCCGCGGCGCGAATAACAGTTTGCAAAGCCCGCCGCCTCTTTTACCATGGGTTCAATACCCTTCAGGTAAGCTAAACGTTGAGCAGGAACTTACTATGGCGCATAACATTCCATTCCCACCCCGTCAGCCCTCCGCTTCCACCCATCTGCCCCTGACGCTGATCTCGCTGGAAGATTGGGCGCTGGTGACGCTGAACGGGCCGGACGCGGTGAAATATCTCCAGGGCCAGGTGACGGCGGACATCGACGCGCTGGCGGCCGATCAACACGTGCTGTGCGCCCACTGCGACGCCAAGGGCAAAATGTGGAGCAACCTGCGTCTGTTCCACCGCGGCGAAGGCTTCGCCTATCTGGAGCGCCGCAGCGTGCTGGACAGCCAACTGGCTGAAATCAAAAAATATGCGGTGTTCTCCAAAGTCACCATCGCCGCCGATAATGACGCAGTATTGCTGGGGGTCGCCGGTTTCCAGGCGCGCGCCGCGCTGGCGGGCCTGTTCGCCACGCTGCCGAGCGCCGAGCACCCGGTGGTGCAGGAAGGCGAAACCACGCTGCTGCACTTCGCTGCGCCGGCGGAACGTTTTCTGCTGGTGACCCGCCCCGCCGTAGCCGAACAGCTGATCGGCAAACTGCATGATCAGGCGGAACTGAATGACAGCAGCCAGTGGCTGGCGCTGGAGATCGAAGCCGGTTATCCGGTTATCGACGCCGCCAACAGCGCGCAGCTGATCCCGCAGGCCACCAACCTGCAGGCGCTGGAAGGCATCAGCTTCAGCAAGGGCTGCTATACCGGCCAGGAGATGGTGGCGCGCGCCAAATTCCGCGGCGCCAACAAACGCGCGCTCTACTGGCTGGAAGGTAAAGCCGCTCGCGCCCCGCAGGCGGCGGAAGATCTGGAGCTGCAGCTGGGTGAAAACTGGCGCCGCACCGGCACCGTACTGGCGTCGAGCCAATTGGCCGACGGCACGCTGTGGGTGCAGGTGGTGATGAACAACGATTTGGACGCCGACAGCAAGCTGCGGGTGCGCGACGATGCCGCCAGCCAGTTGGCGATCAAACCCTTGCCCTACTCGCTGGCCGAAGAGAAATAATCCGTCGGCCGCAGGCGCCCTGCCTGCGGCCATCTTCGTTACTCGTCCAACTCCCCGTCGCGCTGCACCAGATAAATCAGCACCAAAATGATGGTAATGAAGAAACGAAAGGCATCGGGAACGCCGTTCCATTGCTTCGACATCCACATGCCGAACCACTCGCCGCCTATCGACATGAAACCGACCTGCCAGGTGAGGAAGCCCAGCGTCAGGCCGACCACCGCCAGCTTTTTGCGGCCGTTAAAGGCCCTGGCGGGCAGTTTCAGGCCGCCCAACAGTCGCAGGCCGCCGATCCAGCACAGCAGCGCGGTCAGGCTTTCCAGCGCGATGATGAAAATATAACCGGCGTGATGCAGCCACGGTGTCTGTATCGAGCGATAGCCGATGGTGGCGTCGGGGAAAATCGTGTCCATCATAAAGACATGGCGCACGAAGGCGAAGTTGGAGCCGTAGTCGGTGATGTTGCCGAAGGCGACCAGCGAAGCGAACAAAGCGATAGCGCAGACCAGCAGCGCTTTGGATAAGCGAACGATCATCTTGGTGAGTCCTGAACAGAGGTTAAAGAAACGGTATGCGGGCTCAGAAATGAAGGAACGGGCTTGCTGGATACCCGAAAGAAGCAAGCGCCTCTTTTTTAAAACAAAAGAGGCGCCAGTTCAATACGCATTCAGACGTAGCGGCAACGCTTAGACGTACAGGTAGATCGCCATGAAATGGCAGGCGCTGCCGCCGAGCACGAAGCCGTGCCAGATGGCGTGGCCAAAGCGAATGCGCTTGGAAGCGTAGAAAATCACGCCCAGGGTATAGACCACCCCGCCGATCGCCAGCAGCGTGACGCCGCCGGCCTCCAGCCGCGTGACCAACTGATAAATCACGATCAGCGACAGCCAGCCCATCGTCAGGTAGGTCACCAACGACAGGGCTTCAAAACGGTGGGCGAAGGCCAGTTTGAACAGCACGCCGAGCAGCGCCAACCCCCAGATTACCGCCATCAATCCCTTCGCCAGCGGCGAATCCAGCCCCACCAGCAAAAACGGTGTGTAAGTGCCGGCAATCAGGAGATAAATGGCGCAGTGATCGAACTTTTTCAGCCAATGCTTGGCCTTCTGATGCGGAATCGCATGGTACAGCGTGGAAGCGAGAAACAGCAGGATCATGCTGCCGCCGTACAGGCTGTAACTGGTGATGGCCGTCGCATCGGCGCCGGTATCCACCGCCTGCACCAACAGCAACACCAGGCCGACGATGCCGAACACCAGCCCGATGCCGTGGCTGATGCTGTTGGCGATCTCTTCCGCCCACGGATAAGCCGCGGCGACAATCTTATTGGTCCCGGCTTTCACTACGTCCGTTTTCCCCATAACGCGCAACCCCTCAAAATGCCCTGCTTTGTTCGAAATTAACGCAAAGCAGCTTAACTGAGAATAATTCCAGTGTACACGTGTACGCTAAAATAAAAATGTGAACGCGTGTAACCATCGAAATCCCCTGCCCGGTGGTCTACAATCGTCAGGCTTCAACCCACCCACCTTGAGGTTTACACCATGTCATCCGCTGTACCCGCGTTAGATTTCGGTTCAATGACCCAGGCCATCCAGTTCCTGATGGAAATCGATAAGTTGAAAGGCGTGCAACGCCGCACCAAAGTGCTGGGCACCCAGCGCCAGGAAAACTCCGCCGAACACAGTTGGCACTTCGCCATCGCCGCCATGAGCCTGGCCCCGTACGCCGGTGATGACGTAGACATTCAGCGCGTGATCCAGATGGCGCTGCTGCATGACATCGTGGAAATCGACGCCGGTGACGTACTGGTCTACGATCTGGCCGCCCGCGCGGCGATCCACGATCAGGAAGTGGCGGCGGCGCGCCGTCTGTTCGGCATGCTGCCGCAGACACAGCGCGAGTATTTCACCGCTTTATGGCAGGAGTATGAAGATGGCGAAAGCGCCGATGCCCGCTTCGCCTTGCTGCTGGATCGCACCATGCCGATGCTGATGAACCTGCACAACGAAGGCCAGAGCTGGGTGGAAAACGGCATCAGCCTGGAGCAGGTACTGTCGCGCAATGCGGCGATCGCCGACGTGCATCCCGAGCTGTGGCGCCACCTGGAGCAACATCTGCGGGACGCGCAGCGCAAAGGCTGGTTGAAATAAGGGAACCGGGCTGCCGCCTCCGCGCCGCAGCCCGTTATCGTCACGCGAACGTCCGTTGGCGTTCCAACGCCTCCTCATAGCTCGGCATCGACCCCGCCGCACCGGCGCGCTCCACGCAGACCGCCGCATAGGCGGCGGCGAAGCGCACCGCCTCGGCTAACGGCACCTGATTCGCCAACTGCGCCGCCAGGGCGCCGTTAAACGCATCCCCCGCGCCGGTGGTGTCTTTCGGCTGTGCCGGAAACGCCGGGATCAGTTCGCTGTTTTCCCCGTCCGAGAACAACGCCCCTTGCGTGCCCAACGTCACGATCAGCAAACGAATGCCCTTGGCGTGCAACACCTGCGCTGCCTGGCGCGCCGAAGCCACATCGCGCACCGGCACGCCGGTCAGCAACGTGCACTCGGTGGCGTTGGGCGTCAGCAGATCGACCTGCGCCAACAGGCTGTCCGGCACCGGCTGAAACGGCGCCGGGTTGAGTATGATGAACGTTTGCGCTTCGCGGGCAATGGCGATCACCTGCTCGATCGCCGGCAGGTTGTTCTCCAATTGAGTCAGCAGAATATCCGCCGCGGCGATCGCCGGCCGGCACTGACGCACCTCGTCTTCGCTGACCGTCAGGTTGGCGCCGGGATCGACGGCGATCATGTTTTCCGCATCCTCGCCGGCAACGTAGATAAGCGCATTGCCGGTGGGGCAATCGCCGGTAGAGAACAGCGTCACCGCATCGAAACCGGCGGCGGCGAGGTGGCGCCGGGCGAAGGTGCCGAAGTCGTCGCGCCCCACCTTGCCGATATAATGCACCCGCGCCCCGGCGCGCAGCGCGGCGGTCGCCTGGTTGGCGCCCTTGCCGCCCGCCCCCATCATGCTGTTGCGGGCGATCAGCGATTCGCCGGGCTGCGGAAAGCGCGCCATGCCGGCGACGATATCCAGGTTGAACGAACCGAACACGCAGACTTTGCCTTTCATTGCTGGTACTCCCTGCTCAATTGGAGGTGGCGCCGGGCGGCCAGACAGGCGCCTTTGCTGCCGGTTTCATCGCTGAGGCGGCTGACGGAGATCGTCAGCCCCTGCGCCGGCTGCGGCGCGCGCAGATGACGGCGGATCTCCTGCTCCAGCCGCGCCAGCGGAAAACCGCGCATGGCGATCACGCCGCCGCCCAGGATCAGGCGCTGGGGGTCGATCACGTTCATTTCGACGGCGATGGTCTGCGCCAATCGCTCGACGAAGCGCTGCAGATCCGGATGATCGCCGTGGCGTTCGAACAACCGGTCGAACGGCGTTTGCGCCGCGTTGGCGCGCGCCCAGCCGGTTAGCCAGTGACCGGACGTCAGACTCTCGACGCAGCCCCGTTTACCGCACGGGCATTCGCCCTGATGGCCCGGCCAGGGAATGTGCCCCAGCTCGCCGGCGGCGCCGTGCGCGCCGTGGTAAAAATCGCCGTTCAGCCACAGGCTGTTGCCCATGCCGGTGCCCAGATACAGCCCGACCGCCACCTGCGGCAACGCCGGCAGCTGCTGCAGATCCCACCACAACAGATGATTGACGTCCTTGTCCATTCGCACCGGCAGCGCCAGCAAATCGGCCAACAGCGCCGCCACCGGCTGAGCGTCCAGCGCCGGGATAAACGGCAGCGACAGCACCCGCGAGCGATCGCGGCTGAGGATCCCCGGCAGCCCCAGCATCACCTGCGCCACCTGACGATCTTGGCAATGTCCGGCGATCAGCCGGCCCAACGCCGCCAGCGGATCGGCCTGCCGCGCCCAGTCGGCGGTCGCTATCTTGCGGTAACCGCTGAATTCACCTTCATCATCCATCAACAGCAGGCGGGTATTGGTGCCGCCGACGTCAACGCCAAGAAAATACCGCATCATGTCCCCCGCCTCAGGCCGCCTGCCGCATCTGATCCAGCATTTTTTCCCATGCCGTCTCCAGATCCGGATCGAGATTGAACAGCCCGGAGCTGCCGACGATCAACACTTCTGCACCGGCGCCCATCAGATCGCGGTAAGTGCGCTGGTTGCAGGATCCGTCGATCTCGATCAGATAGCGCAGATTTTGTTGGCTTTTCAGGTCGCGCAATTGGCGGATCTTTTCCAGCATTTCGGGAATGAACGGCTGCCCGGCATAGCCCGGATCGACGGTCATGACGGTGACCTTGTCCAGCAGGTGAAGGTAGTGACGAATAAACTCCACCGGCGTGGCCGGGTTCAGCACCACCCCCACTTTTTTGCCCAGCGCGCGGATTTGATTGATCACCCGAAACGCGTCGCGGTTGATGGTTTCAGCGTGCGGGCAGATAAAGTCCGCGCCGGCGCGGGCGATTGGCTCGATAAAGTCGGTCGGGTTCTCCACCATCAGATGCACATCCAGCAACAACGAAGTGTGCGGGCGGATCTGTTCGATAAAGAACGGCGACAGCGTGATGTTTTTAACGTAATGCCCGTCCATGATGTCGATATGCAGCATATCGGCGCGGCGGTTCAGCACCGCCAATTGCTGGCGGATATCCATCAGGTTCATGCACATCAGTGAAGGCGAAATCTGGTATTTCATTAGCGTTATCCTGCGCAAAAGGGAAAAGGATCAGTGGCCCGCCGCGGTTCTGGCCTGGGCCGCGCTGCGGCGCATCGCCCGCCGCTGCCGATAGCGATGCCGGAAAAACTTCAGCGCCAGCACCGCGATCAGCACGGCGCCCCACATCGCCAGACTGAAATGCGGGCTGACGTTCATCAGATTCAAACCGGTCGCGATCACCTGCAGCACGATCAGCGCCAGCACCACGCCGCTGACCCGGCCAAAACCGCCGAACGGATCGGTGCCGCCCAGAATGATCGCCAGCACCGTGAGCAGCAGGTAAGAGTCGCCGTAGCCCATGCGCGCCGAGTTGAAGCGCGCCATCATCACCAGCCCGGCAATGACGCACAGCAGGCTGGAGAGGGTGTAAATGGCGATCAACACCCGATGGGTATTCACGCCGCTGAAGTGGGTGGCGTTGATGTTGCTGCCGCTCATGTAGATGCATTTGCCGAGCCGGGTTTTCTGCAGGAACAGCGCCAGCAAGGCGGCGACCGCCAGGAAGATCCACAGTGGCACCGGCACGCCCAGCACGCTCTCGGCGCCGATAAACCGCACGATCTCCGGCATGCCGCTCAGGGCTGCGCCGCGCGTCAGGTAGATGCCGATGCCGTTAACCGTGGTCATGGTGGCCAGCGTCACCAGAATCGGGTGCGCGCCGACGTAGGCCACCAGTGCGCCGGTCGCCGCGCCGATAAACCCGGCCAGCAGCATCGCCGCCGCCAGCGCCAAGGCCAGCCACAGTGCCTGCAAGCCCAGCCCGGCGTCCGCCGGCAGGTAGCTGATGAACAGCCAGGCCATCAGCAGGCTGGTCAGGTTGGCGCTGGCGATAATGCACAGGTTCAGGCCGCCGCTGAGGATCGGGATGAACATCGCCAGCGTCAGCAGACCCAGCTCCGGCAGTTGGAAGGCCACGCTGGTGAAGGTGGCGCCGCTGAAGAAGCGCCCCGGCATCAGCAGGCTGAAGGCGAGCACCACCGCCAGCAGCAAGGCCAGCAAACCGACGGCGGCCCCGTCAGGACGAAATTTCAGGTTGTTGCCCATCAAGCGCTCCTCAGGCGAAACCAACGTCGGTTTCTTTGCGTTTCTTGTAGTGAGTGACGGTGATCGCCGCGACGATCACCAGACCGATCACCACGTTCATGAAGTAGCTGGACACGCCGATCAGGTTGAGGCCGTTTTTCAGCACGCCGATCAGGAACACGCCCATCAGCGTGCCGACAACGCTGCCCTTGCCGCCGTTCAGGCTGGCGCCACCCAGCACCGCCGCCGCCAGCACGTCGAGCTCGCCGCCCACCAGCGCGTTGGGCACCACTTCCCCCATGCGATACACCTGCACCAGGCCGCCGATCGCCGCCATCGCGCCCAGATAGCCATAGGCGAACAGATGCAGCAGGCCGACGCGAATGCCGATGCGCCGCGCCGATTCCGCATCCCCGCCCACGGCAAACAGCTGGCGCCCGAGGTGCGTTTTGTTCAGCAGCAGCCAGGTCAGCAGCGCCACCGCCAGCATCACCAGCGTCGGCAAACCGAGCTGATAGCTCTGCTCACCCAGTTGGAACGGCAGCACGCTGCGCGGCAGCGTCCACCAGTCCGGCAATGCGTACAGGCTGCGGCCGTTGGTCAGCCACATCAGCATGCCGAACAACAACGCCTGCACGCTGATGGTGACGATGATCGAGACGATGCGCAGGCAGTAGATCAACAGCGCGTTGACCATGCCGAGCGCGGCGCCGATCGCCAACGCCAGCAAAATACTGCCCGCCGGGCTGACCAGGCCGTAATGCGTCGCCAGCGTGGCGATCAGGTACTGCACCACCGAGGCGACTGCGGCGAAGGAAATGTCGATGCCGCCGGTCACCAGCACCACGAACAGGCCGAGGGCGAATATGCCGCTCACCGCGTAGCTTTCGCTGAGATCGAGCAGGTTTTGCACCGTCAAAAACTGATCGCTGAGCAGCGAAAAGACGATGACCGTCAGCAGCAGCACCCAGGCCAGGTAGCCTTCGTTGCCGCGCGGTTTCAGACTGAATCTACGCATTAACCGCCTCCGCCAGCTGCTGCTGGCTCACCTGCTCCGGCAGGTACTCGCCGATCACGCTGCCGCCGCTAAAGTGCAGCACCCGATCGCAGTTGTAATACACCTCCGGCACCTCGTCGGAGATCAGCAGAATCGCGATCCCTTCCTGCGCCAGCAGATGAATCAGTTGATAGATGCTGGCCTTGGCGCCGACGTCGACACCGACGGTCGGCGAGTCGAGGATCAGGATCCGCGGCTGGGTCAGCACCCACTTGGCCAGCACGATCTTTTGCTGATTGCCGCCGGACAGCGTCGAAACCGCCTGCTCCGGATCCGCCGCCCGCACGCCGAGTTTGGCGATCCACTCCGCGACGATACGATTCTTGCGGTAGTCGTCGATCAGGCGAAAACGCCCGCGCAGCTTATCGAGAATGGTCAGCACCGCGTTGTCCGCCACCGACTGTTGCTGCACCAGCCCCAGCGTCAGGCGATCCTCCGAGACATAACCGATGCCGGCCTTGATCGCGTCCTCATGGCCGCGAAAGCGCACCGGTTTGCTGTCGAGGTAAAGCTTGCCGCTGTCCGGCCGGGTCATGCCGAACAGGCTCAGCGCCAGCTCGGTACGCCCGGAACCGAGCAGCCCGCACAGCCCGAGCACCTCGCCCTGATGCAGGCGGAAGCTGACATCGTGATACTGCCCGGCGCGGCTGAGGCGCTCCGCCTCCAGCATCACCCGATCCTTATTCATGCTCGGTGACTTCAGGCGATAGTCCAGCGTCAGGCCGGTCATCAGTTCGGTCAGACGATCGCCGGTGATCTCCGCCGCCGGCCAGGTGCCGATCTTGTTGCCATCGCGGATCACTGTGACGCGATCCGAGATCTCAAGCACCTCGTCCAGCCGGTGGCTGACGAACACCACGCAGATGCCCTGCGCTTTCAAATAATCCACCGTGCGCAGCAGCTGGTTGACCTCGGTGCGGGTCAGCGAGGCGGTCGGCTCATCCATGATCACCAGCCGTGCCTGCGCCACCAGCGCGCGGCAGATCGCCACCTGCTGGCGCTGGGCGATCGGCAGTTCCGCCACCGTTTTGTCAAGATCGAGATTGAAATTCAGCTCCTGCAGCAGGCGCTCGGCGGTGCGCCGCAGCCTCGCCGGGCGGTGCCATCCCAACAGCCCGCGCAGGTTGTGCTCAAAGGCGATGTTTTCCGCCACCGTCAGGTTGGGAAACAGCGACAGATCCTGATAGATCACCTGAATGCCGAAGGCGCGCGCCTGATCCGGCGATAGCCGGCCGAAGGTTTGCCCATCGAAGGTAATGCGGCTGCCGTCATCCGGTTGATACACGCCGGCGATCGCCTTGATCAACGTACTCTTGCCGCAGCCATTGGTGCCGGCCAGGCAGTGCACCTCCCCCGGCATCAGCGCCAATGAAATATCGTTCAGCGCGCGCTGCCCGCCGAAGGTCATCGACAGCTGTTGCAGTTCGATAAGCGGCGCGCCCCGCGTTGCCGTATTGCCGGAAATCGCCATGATTACAGCCCCATCTTCACCAGCTTCGGCAGGTTTTGCTTATCCAGGCTTTCGGTGGCGTTGCCGAGAATGGTGTGCTGCTGCGCATCAACCTGCACCTTGCCCATGCCTTCGATGGTCATGCCATCGGTGATTTTTTCGCCCTTGTGCATCATGTCGGCGATGCGCACGAACACTTCGCCCGCCACCATCGGGTTCCAGATATAACCGCCCTTGATGGCGCCGCGATTGACCAGCGAAGCACCCTGCCCTGGGCTGAACGGCCCGATGACGCAGATATCGTTGCTTTTGCCGCGGTTGAGCACCGCGCGCCCGGCGCCGATCGGCCCCTGCGAACCGAACGCCAACACGCCTTTCAGATCGGGATATTTGGCCATCAGATCGTTGGTGGTGCGCACGCTGTCATCCAGCGATTCCCCCACGCCGAACTTGTCGCCCACCAGCTGCATGTTCGGGTAGTGCTGCTTCTGGTAATTGATGGCCGAGTCCGACCAGGTGATGTGCAGCGGCACCGTCAGGCTGCCGACGTACACCGCGTACTTGCCCTGCTCTTTCATGCAGGCGGCCAGCGCTTTCATGTGGTTGACCCCGTGCTGCGAGGCGTCCACCAGCTCAAAATCCCAGTCGGCGTACTTCTGGCCGGGGGACTCGTGCACGATCACCTTGATGCCCGCCTCCTGCGCGCGCTTGAGCACCGGCTCCAGCACCCGGGCGTCGTTCGGCACCACGCCGATGATGTCCACCTTCTGCGCGATCAGATCCTCGATGGCGCGCACCTGCAGCGCCGGATCCGCCGCCGTCGGCCCGACCATCCAGGCGTCGATGCCGCGTTTGGCGCTCTCGCTTTTGATGCCGGCCTCCATGGCGTTGAACCAGGGAATGCCGCCGATCTTCACCACTACGCCCATCTTTAGCTTGTCCGCCGCCTGCGCGGAGACCGACAGCAGCAGCGAGGCAAACAGACCGACCAGTACGGATTTTTTCATTGTTCTCTCTCCACAAGTGTTGGCTGTAATAAAAGGTTTTCGTTGTTGTTATCGCGCCGCCCTTTTCGCGGCGGGTGAAACTTCAATCACATCGACGTTGTTCCAGGCCAATTCCTGACGAAACTCGTCATCGCCAAGCCTGTCGGTGATCAGCGTATCTATTTCCCGGTAATGGCAAATGCGGGCGAACGAGCGGCGGCCAAACTTGTTGCTGTCCACCAGCAGGAACTTGCGCTCCGAGGCCAGCAGCATCTGTTGCTTCAGCCGCGCATGGTGCTCATTGCTCTCGCGGATGCCGCCGTCCTGGCAAATGCCGTGGCAGGAGAAAAACAGCTTGTTGATCACGAACTCTTTCAGCATCTGCTCCGCCAGCACGCCGATAAAATCCTCGTACTTGGCGGAATACTCGCCCCCCAGCCCGATGGTGCGCACGTTGGCCTTGCAGGCCAGCGTCTGGATGATGTGCAGCGAGTTGGTCAGCACCACCAGCGAGATATCCGGCAGCTGGCGCGCCAAAAACCAGCTGGTGGAGCTGCTGTCCAGCAGCAGGCAATCCCCGGGCGCGATAAACTCCAGCGCGCGTTTGGCGATGCGCGTCTTCTGCTCCGGCGACTCATTGCTGCGCTGGCGGAAGGACTCCCCCTGATCTATCTCGGCGGGCACATAGGTTTTTTCCACCGCCGGCGGCTCGACGAAGACCGCGCCGCCGTGGCTGCGCAGCAGCAGGCCGCGCCGTTCCAGCAGGGCCAGATCACGCCGCGCCGTCTCGATAGAGATGTGACACAGCTGCGCCACCTCCTGCACCATCACGCGGCCGCGCTGGCTCAAGACTTCGGTAATAAAGCGATGACGTTCTACAGGCAGCATGTTTCTTTTCTCCTCCACGACGATGATTACGATATCGATTTGCCGCGCCGCGTTTTGCGCGCAGACGCAAAGCGCATCGCCCCGCGATCGGTCAACGATCGCGCTGTGATAGTTGTCAAAAAAATCGGGAAGGAAATGAAATGAATAATTACGAAAGTGTGGAGTAACAGACAGTTATGATGCGCGTACGCCTGAGACAGACAGGAGAGAAACGGTAAACGGTCACAATTCCACGTTCCGCGGAATGACCGTTAATGACCGTTTGTGTGGTTTTGACCGAGCGCCGCAAGGAGACAGCCGGCGTTGATAACGCATTACCTGAAAAAACAGCAAAAAAAATCCGGTGAGAATCTCACCGGATCGTTAGCCGCCTGACACAAATTATTCCTCGTGCTCATGCTCTTTCAACATCGCCTCACGCAACACGGCGTTCAGACGTTTCTGATAGCCTTTGCCTGGTCGCTGAAGCCAAGCCAACACATCCGCATCGATTCGGATGGTTTTTGATACTTTCATCGGCTTATAAAAACGCCCCTGAACCGCAGTCTGCCACGTTTCTTCCCCCAGCGCCGGCGCATCGGCATAATCGATTCCCTCGTCCGGCAACGCACTCAGTGAAGCAATTTGCGCTTTCTGCTCCTCCGTCAACGGCGGGAGTACGCTATGGGCCAGATTTTTGGCGGAATTTTTGCGCTTCATATCTTCCCCTCTCTTTGGCATCGGCCTTGCGTGCTGAAATGATACGCACGATCTCTACTGTATCGCCTTCGACATCCGTTTCGATCGTCGTATGTGCCACCAGCAACAGCAAACAGCAAACAGCAAACAGCAAACAGCAAACAGCAAACAGCAAACAGGATTCGACCATACCGATCGTTTGCCAACGTTCTTCTCCATCCTCGATCCTTTCCAGCACAGCCAAATGGTTGGGATCCAGAAAAACCCGTTGCGCTATCTCAAAACTGACACGGTGTTTGCGCTGGTTACTGTGATTTTTATCCTGATTCCATTCAAAATAAACATACATTTTTGTAACTACATTTTGGTTGTTATTTAATCAAAATACATCACCTCCGAAGGGATGTCAAAATTCTCCGGATGCGTTCAACGCCCGCCTGCGGCCTCGATAAAGGTGCCGGTCACGTAAGACGCGGCGTCAGAAAGCAGCCAGGCGATCGCCTCCGCCACTTCCTGCGGCTGGCCGCCGCGCTGCATCGGCAAACTGCTCTTCACGCGATCCACCCGGCCGGGTTCACCGCCGCTGGCGTGTATCTCGGTATAGATAAGCCCAGGCCGCACGCCGTTGACGCGGATGCCCTGCGCCGCCACCTCCAGCGATAGCCCGATGGTCAACGAATCGACGGCGCCTTTCGAGGCGGCATAATCCACATATTCCCCCGGCGCGCCTAAACGGGAAGCGGCGGAGGACACATTGACGATAGCGCCGCCCTGCCCGCCATGGCGCTGCGCCATGCGCTTCACCGCCTCGCGGCAACACAAGAAATACCCGGTGACGTTGGTGCCGAGCACCTTATTGATGCGCTCGGCGGTCAACTGTTCAATGTTCGCCTGCCGGAACAGAATGCCGGCGTTGTTGACCAGCGCGCTGAGCGTGCCCAGCCCGGCATCAAGCGCCCTGAACATCGCCATCACCTGCGCTTCATCGGCCACGTCGGCCTGCAGCGCCAGCGCCTTGCCGCCCTGCGCCTCAATCTCCGCCACCACCTGCCGCGCCGCACTTTCGTCGCGCAGGTAATTCACGCCCACCGCATAGCCCTGCCGGGCCAGCAGCAAAGCGGTCGCGCGGCCAATTCCCCGGCTTGCGCCGGTCACCAATGCCACTTTCATCATCGTATTTTTTCTCTGGTTGGCGATGTCGACAACGGCCTGCGCACAGGCCTTCCGTTTGCCCGTCAGAGTATAGAGCGGCACCCTAAAAAACGCTTCAAAGCTGAGCCAGGCGGCGCAGCTGCTTTTTAATGCGCGACTTGGCGCAGCCGTAAGCGTCCGTCGCCGCCGCCTGATGCACCCGCTGCAAAGCGGAAGCATGATGGCCGCCGTGGCTATGGCTCTGCGCATCACCGCGAAAAGACAGCATCAACAGAACGAGCAGCATCGCCACGCCTGAATACATCAGCCGCCGCGAGGCGCCCGCGTTCGGGAAACCTTCAGTCTGCATGTTTCGCTCCCTCAGCCATGATTTCGAATGGCAGCAAAATAACTGAAATTCCCCCCCGCTCCCTTAACGCGAGATTAAAGCCAGATTAAGGTTTGCTTAAGAACGCGCAGGCAGAGCGGTTTTCCTCGTTGTCTTCCCGTCAGCGTTATAGTTAGATAATCGCGACTCAAGGCTCTCAGCGGAAATAACGTGAACATACTGTTGGTGGAAGACGACCTGCAATTAGGCAAGGCGCTGTGCCGAGCATTGGAGCTGGCCGGCTTTAATTTGTGCTGGGTGCGTCTGCTCACCGACGCGGAAAATAAACTTTCACCCGGCGGGTTCGATTTGATGCTGTTGGATCTCACGCTGCCGGACGGCGACGGTTTGCAGAAGCTGATCGCCTGGCGCGCCGCCGGGCAAAATATTCCGATCATCATCCTGACCGCCCGCGATCGCATCGAGAGCCTGGTGAACAGCCTCGACTCCGGCGCGGACGACTTTCTGGCCAAACCTTTCGCGCTGCCCGAACTCATCTCGCGCGTCAAGGCGGTCAACCGGCGCATGGCGGGCTTCGCTTCTCAAACCTGGAGCCTCGGCGCGCTGTATCTCGATCCGGTCAACCATCAGGTCATGCTGGATAACGAACTGCTGATGCTGTCGAAAAAAGAGTATCACCTGCTGCACGAACTGATGCGCTGCGCCGGCACCGTGGTGCGCAAAGCGGTGTTGGAACAGCGGCTGTTCGGCCACGGCGACAGTGTGGAAAGCAACTCGCTGGAAGTGCATATGCATAATTTACGCCGCAAGATCGGTAAAGAAAGAATCATTACCGTACGCGGCATTGGCTATTTGCTGAAAAAAGAGTAGCGGGATGATCGGTTTCAAATCCTTCTTTATGCGCACCATTATTTTCCAGGTCCTGGCCATTTTATTATTGTGGGGGATCCTCGTCGCCTGGGTGAAATATTGGTATTACCCCGACATGGAGAAATATTTCGATAACCAGCAGCGCATCGTCGCCGCAGGCATCGCCAATATTCTCGATGAAACCGGCATCGATAATATCGATTACCGCGGCATCATCAAGACCATTGAAGGCATGTACATTGATTCCATCAATAACGGCATGCAGGATCAAATCGACTATCACCCGCTGTTTGTGGTTTACGATCGGGACAGCCGGGTGCTTTACAGTTCACAAACGCAGGAAGAACCGCTGCGCCTGCCGCCTTCGGTGCTGTCCGGCTCCGTCAATTACGCCGGCGCCAACTGGCACCTTGCCGGCAGCTGGAGCGAAAAGCGCCAGTACCGGGTGATCGTCGGAGAGTCATTCAACGATCGCACCACGCTGTTCGGCAATCCGGCGGAAAGCACCGCCGTACCGCTGTTGGGCATTCTGGCGGCGATCATCATCACCTTGCTGTTTACCGCCTACTTCAGCCTGCGGCCGCTGCGCCAGATCGCCCGTACCATCTCCGATCGCCAGCCGGGCAACCTGTCGCCGATCAACGTCAGCGAGCAATATCAGGAAATCCGGCCGGTGGTGGTGGAAGTCAACAAGCTGATGGCGCGCATCGATGCGGCCAATCAGCGCGAGAAACGTTTTATGGCCGACGCCGCGCACGAACTGCGCACGCCGATCGCCGCCGTGCTGGCGCAGCTGCATTTGCTGACCCAGGTCAGCGAGCAGCAGGAGCGCCGGGAAATCATCGGCGACATGCAGCAAGGGCTGGATCGCGCGGCGTCGCTGTCACGCCAGCTGATCAACCTCGCCAAGCTGGAGGCGGAAGATTTTCCGCTGAAGATTGAGGCGGTGGACATCTATGCGGAGATCGGCAAATGCATCGCACAGCACGTCCCCTATGCGCTGGAAAAAGATGTCGAACTGTCGCTCGATGGCAGCGAGGATGTGGTGGTGAGTACCGACCGCCATGCGCTGATCGCCATCTTCACCAACCTGCTGGATAACGCGCTCAAGTACGCGCCGCCCGGCAGCCGCATCGAGGCCAATATTCGCTCGCTGGCGCCGCTCGGCTGCTATATTACGTTGCGCGATAACGGCCCGGGGGTGAGCGAAGAACACCATTCCCGCCTGTTTGAACGCTTTTACCGCGTGCCCGGCACGCAGCAAACCGGCAGCGGGCTCGGATTGGCCATCGCCCGAAACCTGGCCGACAAAATCGGCGCGCAGCTGCGCGTCACCGAAGGCCTTGACGATCGCGGCATCGGCTTCATCATCGATTTGCCGGAAAGTTATCGGCCACAGACTGAGAGTGAACCACGATCATGATTGCCCCTGTTCTGCTGCAACGGCAGCAACTCGACCGGCTATGGGATATCGACCGCAGCGAAATTATCGACACTCTGTATCGCCTGCAGGACGGCAAGTTGCAATCCTATGCGGAGTACTACGACGTGCGCGGCTGGGATCCGCACGATCGGGAAACCTATACGCCAATCCACGCAGCGTGCTTCGATCGCGGCGGCGCGTTCTTCGCGCTGTTCGAAGGCGAGGAGATCGTGGCGGCGGCGGCGCTGGACACCGAGCCGCGCGGCCCACAGCGGGATCTGCGCCAGCTGCTGTTCTTTTACGTCAGCGCGCACAAACGCGGCCAGGGGTTAGGCAGGCAGCTGTTCCAGCTCTGCCTGCGTCAGGCGGCGCAAGACGGCGCCGCCGGGCTGTATGTCTCCTCCATCCCCAATAAAAGCACCGTAGACTTCTATCTGGCGCAGGGCTGCCGGCTCATCGAACAGCCGGATACCGAATTGTTCGCCCGTGAGCCGGAAGACATTCACCTGGTCTGCCCTTGCCTCTAGCGGCCGGGGTTAACGGGCGATGCGCATCACCGAACGCACGTCGCTTTTCTTGTTCAGATCCCACACCTCGGCGATCTCCGCCAACGCGTGCTCCTGCGTCTCGATAGTGAGCGCTCCGGTCGCCGCCAGCGCCAAAATCTCGGTCGCGTAGCGCTGCATCTCCGGGATCGGCGGGAAGTTGCCGGTACCGCTGCCGAGGATCTGCAGCTGATTGCTGCGCAACACCGCCGCCGGCAGCCGGATGTCCGGCGCGGCCATCGAACCGACATTGACCAAGCGAATGCCGCGTCCGCCGGCGTAAGACGAGAGATCGTGATTATTGAGCGTCGCCAGCAGCGCTTCAGTCGCCGGGCCCCAGATGTAATCGACGATTACCTGATAACCGCCCGGCCCCGCCGCCGCCGCGAAGGCCTGCGTCAGCGCCTCGCCCTGCAGGCTCAGATCCACCGTGGCGTCTACACCCAATGCCTCCAACACACTCAGTCGACGGCCGGCGGCAACAATGCGTCCGGCCCCCGCCTGACGCGCCGCCGCGACCGCCAGCTTGCCCGAGGTGCCGGTGGCGCCGATGATCAGCACCGTTTCACCGGGCTGCAGATCCGCCCGCCAGCGCAGCGGCAGCCAGGCGGCGAAGGCCGGATTGATCAGCGCGGCCGCCGTGGCGTCGTCCACCGTCGCCGGCACCGGCACCGTCCAGGACGCGACGCTGCGCTCTGCCATCGCGCCGTAAGGGCGACGGAAAGAGGCGAAGTACACCCGTTGCCCGTCCGCCGTACGGCCCACGCCATCGGTGCCGGGCACGATCGGCAATTGCTTCGGGCTGGAATAGTGGGTCCCGGCGACGGTGGCGCGATCCAGCTGTTTGATGCCGGCCGCCAGAACGTCGATCGGCACTTCATTCGCCTGCGCCTGAGGCTCCTCAAAGGTGCCGAAAACCGGGGGTTGCCCCAGCGCTGTTACGATTGCCGCTTGCATGGTGACTCCTCAAATCGTGGGAACGTACAGGAAAGAATAGGCCGCTATAAAATAAAAAGGGACACCGCATGATGCGGTGTCCCCCGAACACAAACTTTGCCGAACGTGTTATTCGTAATCGCTCATCGGCACGCAAGAGCAGAACAGGTTACGGTCGCCGTACACGTCGTCCAGACGCTTAACGCTCGGCCAGTACTTGTTCTCGCGTACGCCGGCCACCGGGAACACCGCCAGTTCGCGGCTGTACGGATGCTGCCAGTCGTTGACCAGCTCCGCCTGCACGTGCGGCGCATTCACCAGCGGGTTGTCTTCCAGCGGCCATTCGCCCTTGGCGACGCGGTCGATTTCGCTGCGGATCGCCAGCATCGCATCGATAAAGCGATCCAGCTCCACCTTGCTTTCCGACTCGGTCGGCTCGACCATCAGCGTGCCCGCCACCGGGAACGACATGGTCGGGGCGTGGAAACCGAAGTCGATCAGGCGCTTGGCGATGTCCATTTCGCTGATGCCGGTCTCTTCCTTCAGCGGACGAATATCGAGGATACATTCGTGCGCCACGCGGTGATCGCGGCCGGTATACAGAATCGGGTACGCGTCTTTCAAACGGGTGGCGATGTAGTTGGCGTTCAGGATCGCCATCTGGCTGGCCTGCTTCAGGCCCTCCGCGCCCATCATGCGGATGTACATCCAGCTGATAGGCAGGATGGAGGCGCTGCCGAACGGCGCCGCGGAGACCGCGCCCTGCTGGGTGGTCACGCCGTCGATCTGCACCACGCTGTGGCCCGGCACGAACGGCGCCAGGTGCGCTTTCACGCCGATCGGACCCATGCCCGGGCCGCCGCCGCCGTGCGGGATACAGAAGGTCTTATGCAGGTTGAGATGCGAAACATCCGCGCCGATGTAGCCTGGCGTGGTGATGCCCACCTGGGCGTTCATGTTGGCGCCATCCAGATACACCTGACCGCCGAACTGATGCACGATCTGGCACACTTCACGGATGGTTTCTTCATACACGCCGTGGGTCGACGGGTAGGTCACCATGATGCAAGAGAGTTCTTCGCCTGCCTGCTCCGCCTTAACGCGCAGATCGTGCAGATCGATGTTGCCGTTCTTGTCGCAGGCCACCACCACCACGCTCATGCCCGCCATCTGGGCGGAGGCCGGGTTGGTGCCGTGTGCTGAGCTCGGGATCAGACAGACGTGGCGGCCCGCTTCGTTGCGGCTTTCGTGGTAGCGGCGGATCGCCAGCAGGCCGGCGTATTCGCCCTGCGCGCCGGAGTTCGGCTGCATGCACACCGCGTCATAGCCGGTCAGCTGCACCAGCCACTGGGACAGTTGGCCGATCATCTGCTGGTAACCGGCCGCCTGCTCTGGCGGGCAGAACGGATGCAACTCTGAGAATTCAGGCCAGGTGATCGGGATCATTTCCGCCGCGGCGTTCAATTTCATGGTGCAGGAACCCAGCGGGATCATCGCCTGGTTCAACGCCAGATCCTTGCGCTCCAAGCGATGCATGTAGCGCATCATCTCGGTTTCGCTGTGATAGCGGTTGAATACCGGGTGGGTCAGGATCGGATCCTGGCGCAGCATGGCGGCCGGGATCGATTGGCTGTTTTTGCTCACCGCCGCGTCCAACGCGTCGATGTCCAGACCGTGATTGTCGCCGGCCAACAGTGCGAACAGCGTTTGCACGTCTTCACGCGAGGTGGCTTCATCCAGCGTGATGCCGACGGCGCCGTGAATGTCGGTACGCAGGTTGATGCCGAAGCTCAGCGCGCGCTCCAGCACGGCGGCCTTGTCCTTCACTTCGACGGTCAGGGTGTCGAACCAGGTGTGGTGACGCAGCGTCAGGCCGGCCTTCTGCAGCCCGGCGGCCAGAATGTCGGTCAGGCGATGGATGCGCCCGGCGATGCGCTGCAGGCCTTGCGGGCCGTGATACACCGCGTACAGGCTGGCGATGTTGGCCAGCAGCACCTGCGAGGTACAGATATTCGAGTTGGCTTTCTCGCGGCGGATATGTTGCTCGCGAGTCTGCATCGCCATGCGCAGCGCGGTGTTGCCGGCGGCATCGCGGGAAACGCCGATAATGCGGCCCGGCATCGAACGCTTGAACTCGTCGCGGCAGGCGAAGAAGGCGGCGTGCGGGCCGCCGTAGCCCATCGGCACGCCGAAGCGCTGCGCGGAGCCGAACACCACGTCGGCGCCCTGCTTGCCCGGCGCGGTCAGCAGCACCAGGGCCATGATGTCGGCGGCCACGCTGGTGATGATTTTGCGCGATTTCAGTTCGGCCAGCAGCGCGCTGTAGTCGTGCAGTTCACCGGTGGTGCCCACCTGCTGCAGCAGCACGCCGAACACGCCGTCCAGCTCCAGCACTTTTTCCGCTTTATCGACAATGACGTCGAAGCCGAAGGTTTCGGCGCGGGTGCGCACCACGTCCAGCGTCTGCGGATGCACGTCGTCAGCCACGAAGAAACGGTTGGCGTCTTTCAGCTTGCTGGCGCGTTTGGCCAACGCCATCGCCTCGGCGGCGGCGGTCGCTTCATCCAGCAGCGAAGCGGAGGCCAGATCCAGACCGGTCAGATCGAGGGTCACGGTCTGGAAGTTCAGCAGCGCTTCCAGACGGCCCTGCGACACTTCCGGCTGATAGGGGGTGTAAGCGGTGTACCAGCCCGGGTTTTCCAGCATGTTGCGCAGGATCACCGGCGGCGTCAGCACGGCGCTGTAGCCCATGCCGATATAGGATTTGTAGCGCTGATTCTGCGAGGCGATCGCCTTCAGCTCAGCCAACGCCTGATGTTCAGTCGCCGCGTCGCCGACCGGCGGCGGCCCCGGCAGCTGAATGTCCGCCGGCACAATCTGTTGGATCAGCGCGCTGAGCGAGCGAGCGCCCACCGCTGCCAGCAACTCCTGGCGTTGTTCCGCAGAAGAGCCGATGTGGCGTTCGATGAACGCTTCGCTGTGTTCGAGTTGGCTGAGTGTCTGAGTCATTGCTACAAATTCCTGAATGCTTGCGTGATACGGGATATAGCTTGAACGGTAACTAAAACGCCCCGGCCGAAAGGCCTGGGGCGTGGTCACGATTACTCGTCGATCGAGGCCTGATAAGCCGCGGCGTCCAGCAGGTTCGCCAGCTCGCCTTCGTCGGAGGCTTTAATCTGGAACAGGAAGCCGTCACCGTAAGGTTCGCTGTTCACCAGCTCCGGAGAGCTTTCCAGCTCGCCGTTCACCGCCACGATTTCGCCGCTGATTGGCGCGTAAATGTCCGATGCCGCCTTGACGGATTCCGCCACGGCGCAATCTTCACCGGCGGCGACGCTGCGGCCCACTTCCGGCAGATCGACAAACACCATATCACCCAGCAGCTCCTGCGCATGTTCGGTGATGCCTACGGTGTAAACGCCGTTACCTTCTGCACGAACCCACTCGTGGGAGGATGCGTATTTCAATTCTGTTGGCACATTGCTCATCGCCGGTTACTCCTTCGAAGAAATAAAAGAATCAATCAATAAAAAATCAATTTGTCAGCGGCTTGCCGGCGCGAACGAAACCGGGCTTGGTCACTTTGACCGGCATTTCACGGTTGCGGATCTGCACGATAGCCTGCTCGCCGATGCCTGCCGGCACGCGCGCCAGCGCGATGCTGAAGCCCAGCGTCGGAGAGAACGAGCCGCTGGTGATCACGCCTTCGTGGGTTTGCCCCGCCGCGTCGGTGAAACGCACCGGCAGCTCATTACGTAATACGCCTTTTTCCGTCATGATCAAGCCGACCAGTTGCTCGGTGCCCTGCTCGCGCTGTTGTTCCAGCGCTTCGCGGCCGATGAAACGGCGATCTTCCGGCTGCCAGGCGATGGTCCAGCCCATGTTGGCGGCCAGCGGCGAAACGCCTTCATCCATCTCTTGCCCGTAGAGGTTCATGCCCGCTTCCAGGCGCAGGGTGTCGCGCGCGCCCAGACCGGCCGGCTTGACGCCCGCGGCCAGCAATTTTTGCCAGAAATCCGCCGCCTGCTCTTTCGGCAGCGCGATCTCATAGCCGGCCTCGCCGGTGTAACCGGTGGTGGCGATGAACAGCTCGCCGGCCTGCACGCCGAAGAATGGCTTCATGCCTTCGACCGCGCTTTTTTGCTCCGGGGTGAACAGGGTGCCGGCGCGCTCTTTGGCCTGCGGACCCTGCACCGCGATCAGCGCCAGATCGTCGCGCACCGTCAGCGCGACGCCATACGGCGCGGCGTGCTCTTCGATCCAGGCCAGGTCTTTGTCGCGGGTGGCGGAGTTCACCACCAGGCGGAAATAGTCTTCAGTGAGGAAATAAACGATCAGGTCGTCGATCACGCCGCCGGAGGCATTCAGCATGCCGGTGTACAGCGCTTTGCCGGGTTGGGTCAGTTTGGCGACGTCGTTCGCCAGCAGGTAGCGCAGGAACTCGCGGGTGCGGGCGCCGTGCAGATCCACAATGGTCATGTGAGACACGTCGAACATGCCGGCATCCTGACGCACCGCGTGGTGCTCATCGAGCTGCGAGCCGTAGTGCAGCGGCATCATCCAGCCGTGAAAGTCTACCATGCGCGCACCGCACGCCACGTGCTGGTCGTACAGTGGGGTTTGCTTTGCCATCTTTTCCCTCTTTCCACTCGTCGCTAGAAGTTAGGGTGCTGCCACGCAATGCGGCGGAGCCTGGCTCGCGGCCCGATCGCCATGGCGCACTGACTGCTCAACACAAATGCTGCGCCGGGACGGGCGGAAACTGCGTGCAACCGCCGTGACGCAAACGATACCTTTCCCTCGAACTTATCACCGAACGACCACATTAACCATAAGTTAAAATAGGCTCATTGCCGTTCCGGGGCGGTAAAACGCCGGGCTAGTGTGCAGAGTTTTTCACTGGAAAAATGCGCCTTAAGGCACAAAATTAACAATTAAAGCGGCAAAACACCGAACTTATATAACAAACCTATGGCCTCACATGGGATCCGGACTTTTGATAACCGAACATGGAATTAGAAAAAGTAATGATAAAAAGCGGCTGAAATTAGATTATTTCAAATGAAGGGTTATATAAGGAAAAGCGATGGAATAAGGCGAGAAGCGCGAGCCCGATGCGGGCCCGCAAAGGAAGGGATCAGGCAAGCCACTCGGGCAGATCGTTCAGGCCCATCGCCTGACGCACCAGCTTCGGTTTGACGCCCGGCAGGCTGTCCGCCAGCCGCAGGCCCACGTCGCGCAGCAGCTTTTTGGCCGGGTGATTGCCGTCGAACAGTTCGCGGAAACCCTGCATGCTGGCCAGCATTACCGCCGCGCCATGTTTGCGGCGGCGCTCATAACGGCGCAGATAGAGGTGCTGGCCGATATCCTTGCCCTGCCGCTGCAGGCGGCGCAGTTCGGAAATCAGCTCGGCGGCGTCCATGAAGCCCAGGTTAACGCCCTGGCCGGCCAACGGATGCACGGTATGCGCCGCATCGCCCACCAGCGCCAGGCGGTGCGCTGCGAAGCTGCGCGCATAGCGGCCGGTCAACGGGAAGGCCAGCCGTTCGCTTTCCAGGCTGCAAGCCCCCAGGCGCATGTCGAAGGTCATCGCCAGTTCGCGGTTGAACTGCGCCGGTTCCAGCCGTTTGAGCCTTTCGGCTTCTTCCGGCGTCACCGACCAGACGATAGAGCTCAAATGCGGATCGCTGAATGGCAGGAACGCCAGAATGCCGTCGCCGTGGAAAATTTGCCGCGCCGTCGCCTGATGCGGTTCTTCGGTGCGAACGGTGGCCACCAGCGCGTGGTGGCGGTAATCCCAGAAGGTGAGCGGGATATCGGCATGCTGGCGCAGCCACGACTGGGCGCCGTCGGCGCCAATCACCAACCGGGCGGTCAGCATGCGGCCGTCCTCCAGCGTGACGAAGGCGTCGTTCTCGCCCCACGCCACCTGCTTGAGCGCGGCCGGGGTAATCAGCGTGATGTCCGACAGGCTTTCGGCGCGTTTCCACAGCGCCTGCTGGATCACCGAGTTTTCGATGATGTGGCCGAGATGGCTGAAGCCGCACTCGTCGCCGCGGAAGGCGATTTTGCCGAAGCTGTCGCGATCCCACACTTCCATCGCGTTATAGGCGCTGGCGCGCAGCTGGAGAATGTCGTCCCACACGCCGATGTGCTGCAGCAACCGCTCGCTGGCGGCATTGATGGCGGAGACGCGCAGGGCCGGCTGTTCCGACGGCGGCGCCATCTCCGGCTGGCGCTGCTCCAGCACCGCCACGCGCAGTCCGCTGCCCTGCAGGCCGCAGGCCAACGCCAGCCCCACCATACCGCCACCGGCGATAATCACGTCAAATGATTGCATGCTGCTCGATTTCCTTAAATAACGCGCGACGCCTTGCCGCGCCGCGCTTTGGGCGCGTTAAAGCGCCCGACCATGTCTCTAACGTTCCACCCAGCCCAGCGTACGCTTGGCGAAGGCATCGCGTATCGCCGGCAAACGTTCCATCGCCATCAGCCCCAGATTGCGGCCGATCACCAGCGGGCCATAACGGTTGGCGAACAGATGAATCAACCCATCGGTCACGCCGATCGTCGCCCGCTGATCGTTTTGCCGCCGCTGCTGATAACGACTCAGCAGTGCGTAACCGCCGGCGTCTTCGCCACTGTCTGCCGCTTCCGCCAGCGTTTCCGCCAGCGACATCACGTCGCGCAGGCCAAGGTTGAACCCCTGCCCGGCGATAGGATGCAGCGTTTGCGCCGCATTGCCCACCAGCGCCAGCCGGTGGCTGACATGGCGATCGGCGGTCAGCAGACCGAGTGGGTAACTGTGCCGTTTACCGGCTTTGAGGATACGCCCCAGCCGCCAGCCGAAGGCCTGTTGCAGCTCGGCGATAAACCGCTCGTCGTCCCAGGCATCCACCTGGGCGCGATCTTCGCGCGCATGGCACCATACCAGTGAACTGCGCCCCTGCGACATCGGCAACAGCGCCAGCGGCCCATAGCGGGTAAAGCGCTCAAAGGCGCGCCCCTGCGGATCTTCCGCCGTGGTGACGTTGGCGATGGTGGCGAACTGCGGATAGTCCTCCTGTCGCCACTGCATATTGCAGGCTTGCGCCAGCGCAGAGCGCGAGCCATCGGCCGCCACCAGCAATTGCCCGCGCAGACGCTGGCCGTTGTCCAGCAGCACTTCCGCCCGCTCTGCGGTGCGAATCACGTCCACCACCCGCGCCGGGCAGTGCAGCGTAACGCCGGGGGCCTTGGCCAGCAGCGCGAACAACCGCTGCCCGGCGTCGTGCAGTTCGATCACCTGGCCGAGCGCATCGACCTGATAATCTTGCGCCTGCAGATTCACAAACCCGGCGTGCCCGCGATCGCTGACGTGCACCTGAGTGATCGGCGTAGCGCAATCGCGCAGCGCCGGCCAAACGCCGATGCGCGCCAGCTGTTGGCAGGTGCCCTGCGCCAGTGCGATGGCGCGGGCGTCAAAGCCCGGATGGCTGCGGTCGTCCGGCCGGGTCGCCTCGACCAGATCCACCGCCATTCTTCCCTGAGTGAGCGACGAAATGGCCAGCGCCAACGTCGCGCCCGCCATACCGCCGCCAACGATAATAACGCTCATGCTACGACCTTGCCGCCGCCATCAAAGCCTCGATGGCATCGGCGTCTTTCACCACGGTGGCGGTCAGGTTTTCATTGCCGTCGGCGGTGATCACGATATCGTCCTCGATGCGGATGCCGATGCCGCGGTACTCCGCCGGCACGTCCGCATCCGGCGCGATGTACAGCCCCGGCTCCACGGTCAGCACCATGCCCGGCTCCAGCAGCCGATCGCGGCTCGGCGTGCCGTAGTGGCCAACGTCGTGCACGTCGAGACCCAGCCAGTGGCTCAGCCCGTGCATGAAGAACTGACGGTGCGCCTGCTCGGCGATCAGCAGGTCGACTTCACCTTTCAATACGCCCAGCTCCACCAGCCCGACCACCATGATGCGCACCACTTCGTCATTGACTTCGCGAATGCTGGTGCCGGGTTTGAACAGTTCCAAAGCGCGCTGCAGCGACGCCAGCACAATGTCGTACACCGCGCGCTGCGGCCGGCTGAACTTGCCGTTGACCGGGAAGGTGCGGGTGATGTCGCCGGCGTACCCCTGGTACTCGCAGCCCGCGTCGATCAACACCAGATCGCCATCGCGCATCTGGCTCTCGTTCTCGGTGTAGTGCAGGATACAGCCGTTTTCGCCGCTGCCGACGATGGTGTTGTAAGACGGGTAACGGGCGCCGAGGCGGGTGAACTCATGATGAATTTCCGCTTCCAGCTGGTATTCGAACATGCCCGGACGGCATTTTTCCATCGCGCGGGTGTGCGCCAACGCGCTGATCTCACCGGCGCGGCGCATCACCGCCAGCTCTTCCGGCGACTTGAACAGCCGCATGTCGTGCAGCCACGGCCGCCAGTCGGTAACGGTGGCCGGCGCCTGCAGGTTCTGGCGGAACCCCTTGCGCAGCTTGTCCAGCGCGCTGAACAGGATCTGATCGGCATAGGCGTATTCGCCCTGCGCGTGGTAGACCACGTCCAGGCCGTTGAGCAGCAGGTGCAGTTGGTCATTGATTTCATCGAACGGCAGCGCGCGATCCACGCCCAGCTTTGCCGGTGCGGCGTCTTGCCCCAGGCGGCGGCCAAACCAGATTTCCGCCGTCAAATCGCGCACCCGGTTGAACAACACGCTGTGGTTGTGCGTTTCATCGCTTTTAATCAGCACCAGCACCGCTTCCGGCTCATTGAAGCCGGTCAGGTACCAAAAATCGCTGTTCTGCCGGTAGGGATAGTCTGAATCTGCACTGCGCGTCGTTTCCGGCGCAGAGAAAATAACCGCCGCGCTGGCCGGCGCCATTTTCGCCAACAGCGCCTGGCGGCGGTTGTTGAATTCCTGCTGAGTCATTACCTTCTCCTGAAATCATGCCATCCGCACCGCCGGCGGAAGGGCGATAGAACGTTTAGTGCAGCGTCGGTTTGATATTTTCCGGCGCCGTCGGTTTGTGACGGGTGAATTCGCCGTGGCACATGATGGCGGCGACCCGCACATACTCCGCCACTTCTTCCAACGACTGTTCCAATTCTTCCTGGTCTTCGTCTTCGTCGTAGCCCAGCTGCGCGATGTTGCGCAGATCGTCGATCGCTTCACCGACTTCGTCTTTCACCTGAGCCAGCTTCGGCTGCATCATGCCCAGACCGAGCAGGAAGTGGTTGACCCAACCGGCCAGCGCGTCGGCGCGATCGAACACGCTGACGATCTCCCCTTCAGGCAGCATCAGTTGGAACAGGAATTCGTCATCTTCCAGCGTGTCACGCGTCGCTTCATACAGCTGCTGCAACGGTTGGCTGAGCGCCTGCGGGAAAGCGACGCCTTCGTTGGTCAGATCGTGCACCAGCGCCTGCCAGCCGGCATCACGGCTGCCGCCGCACAGCAGGCCGCTGATCAGGCCGTGCATTTCTGCCGCGGTCAGCGCCACCGACTGCTGGTTGAGGGCCACGGTCAAAGATTGGTAACTTGGAAATGTATTCTGTATAGACATGCGCATTCGTCATCGTTGGCAGGATAAGTTCGTGTTATGCTACCACCAAGGTCCGTCGCTATACCAGATAAGCGCGACACCTCAGTGGCTAGTTATAATCGCGATGTGGCAGGTTTCACACTGCGCCGGCGGGTGACGAAAGTGCGGTAAATACGCATTTTGAAACCCTTTTTTGACTGGCAATGTGCGCCACAGTAGATTACAACCAGGTACTGAAAAAGGGGTTGTATCTTGGTACCGAGGTATATATAGTGGCGCCCGCTTTGACGGCCCGGCCCGGGCGGACAAGGCTGGCGCGAAATTTAGGCAGGAAGGTGGCATGTCTGCACAACCGGTAGATATTCAAATTTTTGGCCGCTCGTTAAGAGTCAATTGCCCGCCAGAACAACAAGATGCGTTGAATATGGCGGCGGACGATCTTAACCAACGGTTGCAAGATCTTAAAGTTCGCACTAGAGTCTCCAATACTGAGCAACTGGTTTTCATCGCGGCATTGAACGTCTGTCACGAACTTGCTCAAGAACGGTTGAAAACCCGTGACTATGCGTCCAATATGGAACAACGCATACGGATGCTGCAGCAGACCATTGAACAAGCGCTGCTTGAACAAGGTCGCATCTCTGAACGTCAGGATGCACAATTCGAATAACTTAAGTTGTTGAAATCCAAGTTTTCGGCAACGAGTACAAAATTTCTCTGAGATGTTCGCCAGCGGGCCAGTCCCCTGAGCCGATATTTAGTACAAACAGAATGTGTTGCTCCGCGATCGGTGAGCACGCTCGGTGCGCCGAGAAGCCTTAAGATTGCGACGGCACGTTCACCTTGAACCATGGGTTCAAGGGTTACAGCCTGCGACGGCATCTCGGAGATTCCCCTTCTCAGCGGTTTTGTGTGCTGAACGCCACACTAAGCAAGCCTGATACGATGTCTTTTCAATCCCAATTCGCGCAGCAGCGCCAAGCCATTCGTCAACTCATTCGCCAACGTCGGCGCGAGCTTACGCCCGAGCAGCAACGCTTTGCCGCAGAAAAGATAACCGAACGCCTCACCGCACACGCGCGCATTCAAGCGGCGCACAACATCGCGGTCTTCCTGTCGTTTGACGGCGAACTCGATACCGGGCCGCTGATCGAGCGTCTGTGGACGCTCGGCAAACGGGTTTACCTGCCGGTGCTGCATCCGTTCAGCCCGGGACACCTGTTGTTCCTGCGCTATGCGCCGGAAACGCCGCTGGTGCGCAATCGCTTCAATATTCTCGAGCCGCGTCTCGATGTGCGCCAGGTGTTGCCGCTGGGTGAACTGGAGGTGGTGCTGACGCCGCTGGTGGCATTCGATCATACCGGACAGCGTCTGGGCATGGGCGGCGGTTTTTACGATCGCACCCTGCAAAACTGGCGCAGCGGCGGCCCCTATCCCATCGGCCTGGCCCATGATTGCCAACAGGTGGAGCACCTGCCGACCGAGCATTGGGATATCCCGCTGCCGGAAATCCTCACCCCGCTCTGCAGCTGGGCGTGGCGGGAGCCCAAATAGCAAAAGGCCGGATCGCTCCGGCCTTTTTCGTTGCGGCGAGCCGTCGAATCAGAACAGCAGACGGGCGCGAATGGTGCCGTCGATGGCCTTCATGCGCTGCAGCGCGGCGTCGGCGCGCGCGGTTTCCGCTTCGATGTCGATCACCACATAGCCGATTTCCGGCCCGGTTTGCAGATACTGCGCGGCGATGTTAACCCCCTCTTCGGCGAAGATCTGGTTAATCTGCGTCAGCACGCCCGGACGGTTTTCGTGGATGTGCAGCAGACGGCTGGCGTTCGGGCCATGCGCCGGCAGCGACACTTCCGGGAAGTTGACCGCCGACAGAGTCGATCCGTTGTCGGAGTATTTCGCCAGCTTGCCGGCCACTTCGTCACCGATGTTCTCCTGCGCTTCCTGCGTAGAACCACCGATATGCGGCGTCAGCAGCACGTTATCGAACTCACACAGCGGCGAGTTGAACGGATCGCTGTTGGTCGCCGGCTCTTCCGGGAAGACGTCGATCGCCGCCCCCGCCAGGTGATTGCTGGCCAGCGCGTCGCACAGCGCGGGGATATCCACCACGGTGCCGCGCGAGGCGTTGATCAGAATAGCGCCCGGTTTCATCAGCGCCAGCTCTTCCGCCCCCATCATGTTCTTGGTCGCCAGTGTTTCCGGCACGTGCAGCGTCACCACGTCGCTCATATTGAGCAGATCGGACAGATGACGCACCTGTTGCGCGTTGCCCAGCGGCAGCTTGTTCTCGATATCGTAGAAGAACACCTTCATGCCCAGCCCTTCGGCCAGAATGCCCAGCTGGGTGCCGATATGGCCGTAGCCGATGATGCCCAGTTTTTTGCCGCGCGCTTCATAGGAGCCCACGGCCAGTTTGTGCCACACGCCGCGGTGCGCCTTGGCGTTGGCGGCCGGAATGCCGCGCAGCATCAACAGCAGCTCGCCCAGCACCATTTCGGCCACGGATCGGGTATTGGAGAACGGGGCGTTGAAGACCGGAATGCCGCGTTTGGTCGCCGCTTTCAGGTCAACCTGGTTGGTGCCGATGCAGAAGCAGCCCACCGCCACCAGTTTTTCTGCGGCGGCGAACACCTCTTCGGTCAGATGCGTGCGCGATCGGATGCCGACGAAGTGCGCATCGCGGATGGAGGCCTTCAGCGATTCGGTGTCTAACGCACCCTTGTGGTATTCGATATTGGTATAACCGGCGGCACGCAAATTATCGACCGTGCTCTGATGAACCCCTTCCACCAACAGGAATTTAATCCTGTCTTTCTCCAATGATACTTTTGCCATTTACCCGACCCTATGTTCAGACTTCAGAAGCGGCTGTGACGACACAGCTCCCATCCAACATAACAAAAATAACGCAGGCGGCAATACAAACGATTGCCTGCCCGGCAGGACAAGGCGCAGCGTTGATGGCGGTTTACGGCAGAAAATGCCATAGGGAAAGTTTTCGGCAGAAGCTTTGGGGAGTCAGTTTTCACAATGTGACATAAGTCACCAAATTTGCCGTTTTTCAGAAAAGATATTTTAACCGAAGAATTATGCGGCCCGGCACTGCCGGGCCACAGACGGCAGAGGCTTATTTGACCACTTTCACGCCTTCCGGGGTGCCGACCAGCGCCACGTCCGCGCCGCGGTTGGCGAACAGCCCCACGGTCACCACGCCGGCGATGCCGTTGATCTTGTTCTCCAGCGCGATAGCGTCGGTGATGTTCAGGTTATGCACATCGAGGATCACGTTGCCGTTGTCGGTCACTACGTTCTGGCGATACTCCGGCAGGCCGCCCAGTTTCACCAGCTCACGCGCCACATAGGAACGGGCCATCGGGATCACTTCCACCGGCAGCGGGAACTTGCCCAGCACGTCCACCTGCTTGCTGGCGTCAACGATGCAGATGAATTTCTTGGCGATGGCGGCGATGATCTTCTCGCGCGTCAGCGCCGCGCCGCCACCTTTGATCATCTGCATGTGGCCGTTGATTTCGTCCGCGCCGTCCACGTAGATATCGAGCGAGTCCACTTCGTTGCTGTCGAACACGTGGATGCCGAGGCTTTTCAGCTTGGCGGTGGAGGCGTCTGAGCTGGACACCGCGCCTTCAATCTGGTGCTTGATGGAGCCCAGCGCGTCAATAAAGTGGGCGGCGGTAGAGCCGGTGCCTACCCCGACGATGGTGCCCGGCGTCAAGTATTCCAGCGCCGCCCAGCCCACCGCTTTTTTCAGTTCATCCTGCGTCATAATATGTCCCTTGCCTCTGTACGAAAACGTGTGCGTATTATAGGGTAAAACGCTGTTTTTCACGCCGGCAGGATCACACTTATTTACCGCAGCCCGCATTTTTACCCGCTTGGCGGCGAGCTGGGGGCGTGATTTTTCCACCTGCGCCGCACGCAAAATGTGGCATAGTGCCGGTATCATTCTAATTTAAGGGATATCTTTCCGATGAAACGCCCAGACTATCGTACGCTGCAAGCGCTGGACGCGGTGATCCGTGAGCGCGGCTTCGAGCGCGCCGCGCAAAAACTCTGCATCACGCAATCGGCGGTATCCCAACGCATCAAACAGCTGGAAAACCTGTTCGGCCAACCGCTGCTGGTCCGCACCGTGCCGCCGCGCCCGACCGAACAGGGGCAAAAGCTGCTGGCGCTGCTGCATCAGGTGGAGCTGCTGGAAGAAGAGTGGCTGGGCAACGACACCGGCGTCGATACGCCGCTGCTGCTGTCGCTGGCGGTCAACGCCGACAGTCTGGCGACCTGGCTGCTGCCGGCGCTGAAGCCGGTGCTGGCGGACTCCCCCATTCGTCTGAATCTGCAGGTGGAAGATGAAACCCGCACCCAGGAGCGGCTGCGCCGCGGCGAGGTGGTGGGCGCGGTGAGTATTCAGCCGCAGCCGCTGCCGAGCTGCCTGGTGGATCGGCTGGGGGCGCTAGACTACCTGTTCGTGGCCTCCAGCGGCTTCGCCGAGCGCTATTTCCCGAACGGCGTCACCCGCTCCGCGCTGTTGAAAGCGCCGGCGGTGGCCTTCGATCATCTCGACGACATGCACCAGGCATTTCTGCAGCAGAACTTCGATCTGTCGCCAGGCAGCGTGCCCTGCCACATCGTGAACTCATCGGAAGCCTTCGTGCAGCTGGCCCGTCAGGGCACCACCTGCTGTATGATCCCGCATCTGCAGATCGAAAAAGAGCTGGCATCCGGCGAACTGATCGATCTGACGCCGGGGCTGTACCAGCGCCGCATGCTGTACTGGCACCGCTTCGCGCCGGAGAGCCGCATGATGCGTAAAGTAACCGACGCGTTGCTGGAGCACGGTCACCAGGTGCTGCGCCAGGATTAAAACGAAAAAAGGTTCGCCGCAGCGAACCTTTTCTTCATGACAACACCCTTACTGCGCAGCGTTGCGCTGCAGCTCGAACACCACATCCACCTGATCGTCGAAGTGAATGCTTTGCTGTTCATAGGTTTGCGCCGCGTCGTTTTCCGCCGCCGCGCCGGCCGTCTTATACATCCGCGCCACCGGCATCGGCTGGTAGTTGGCGACCCGGTAGCGAATGCTGTACACCGGCCCCAGCTTGGCGTGGAAGCCCTTGGCCAGGGACTCGGCCTGCTGAGTCGCGTTCTCGATCGCTTTTTGCCGCGCCTGCTCGCGATACACGTCCGGCTTGGCGACGCCCAGCTCCACCGCGCGGATCTCGTTCAGGCCGGATTTCAGCGCGCCGTCCAGCAGCTCGTTCAGCTTGTCCAACTGGCGCAGGGTAACCTGCACCTGACGCACCGCCCGGTAGCCCTTCAGCACCGACTCGCCGGTTTTCAGGTAATCGTATTCCGGCTGGGTGCGCAGGTTGGCGGCGCTGATGTCTTTCTTCTCGATGTTGTTTTTCTGCAGGAAATCAAAGTACTGCGCCACGCGCTCGTCCACCTGCTTCTTCGCCTGGGCGGCGTCTTTGGAGGAAACGCTCACTTCGATCGCCAGGGTGGCGATATCCGGCGTGGCGTCCACGCTGGCGGTGCCGGAGGTGACGACGTGCGGCCCTTCAGGCAATTCAGCCGCCTGCAGCGCCATCGGTAGCGTCCCTAATCCGACCATTGCGGCCATAGCCAATGCTTTTAGCTTCACAGTGTCTCCTTAATGACAGGCTGTCTCTGATCGCCGGCTTTTCCCTGCGAGAACCGCCGGTTTCCTGGCATCAAACGTAGCATATCGCACGGCGTTTTGAATTCGGATTAGTGACAAATTCTTATAAATTTGCCCCCTGCCAGGCCAGCTGCAGCGCGATGCCCCACATCACCAGACCGACCAGCGCGTTGATGATGCGCTGCGCCCGCTGGGTGTTCAGCCACGGCGCCAGCCAGGAGGCCAGCAGCGCCAGGCCAAAGAACCACACCGCCGACGCGCTGACCGCGCCAAGCGCGAACCAGGAACGCACGTCCGCCGTCAGCTGTCCGCCCAGGCTGCCGAGCACCACGAAGGTATCCAGATAGACGTGCGGATTCAGCCAGGTGACCGCCAGCATGGTGACCACAAGGCGCCAGCGGCTCTGCGCCAGCTCCTGCGCCGCGGCCTGCGCCGGTTGCGGGCTGAAGGCGGAACGGAACGCGCCCCAGCCGTACCACAGCAGAAACGCCACCCCGCCCCAGGTCACCAACGCCAGTAGCAGCGGCGAGCGGGTCAGCAACGCGCTGCCGCCGAAAATACCGGCGCAGATCAGCACGATATCGCTCAGCGCGCACAATGAGGCGATCATCAGATGATACTGACGGCGAATGCCCTGATTCATCACGAATACGTTCTGCGGGCCCAGCGGCAGGATCATGGCGGCGCTCAGGGCAAAGCCCTGCAGGAAGACGGCTAGCATGGGAAATTCCTCGAATGATAAAAGGCGCCGGACGTGGGCGCGTATCGGTCAACACGCGCATCATACGAGGAAGAGATCATTAGGTGAAATTGATGTTTCTAATCAAGTATCAGAGATACTAATACCCTGTGGGCGCCAGGCCAGCGCCGCCAGATTCGCCCATCGGCGAAAAATTCGCTATCATCCGCCCCTCCTCCCTCCAGCCGGCCGACCGATGTCTACGATTACCGATACCTTCATCGCCCCGCCCTGTCATGACCAGATAGAGATCCTCTATCAGGACGATCATCTGGCACTGATCAATAAACCCGCCGGATTGCTCAGCCTTTCGGGCAAAAATCCGCAAAATCTCGACTCGGTGCACTATCGGCTGGTGCAGATCTTCCCCGGCTGCACGCTGGTGCATCGCCTGGATTTCGGCACGTCCGGGTTGATGGTGGTGGCCCGCAACAAAGCCGCCAACGCCGCGCTCTGCCGGCAGTTCAGCGAGCGCACCGTCAGCAAAGTGTACAGCGCGCTGCTTTGCGGCCATGTGGCGGATGACGAAGGGGTGATAGACGCGGCGATCGCCAAAGATCCGGCGCTGTTCCCGCTGATGTCGATTTGCGCCCTCCACGGCAAGCCCGCCCGCTCCCGCTATCGGGTCGTCGAGCGTTTTTATCGTGAAACGGAAGGCGGGATCTCGCTGCCGCTGACGCGGGTGCAGCTCACCCCAGAGACCGGGCGCACCCACCAGCTACGTATTCACAGCCGGCAATTGGGCCACCCTATTTTAGGCTGCGATCTTTACGGCGGACGCCTGCTGCCGGGCACCGAACAGACGCCACGGCTGATGCTGCACGCCAGCGAACTGGACTTTGTGCACCCCATCCGCGGAGAGCGGATAACCGCTCGTCACGCCGCGCCGTTCTGAACGCGGCTTACCACATCAAATCGTCAGGCACTTTAAAGTCGGCGTACGGATCGTCTTCATCCTGCTCTTCCTGACTCAGCGCGCTGTGCAACACAATGCTGCCCGCATCGCGCTGCGCGATTTTATCGGCGACGCTCGCGGGGATAATCGCGTATTCACACTCTTCCCGGTTCTCGATCAGCAAACGCGCAATGGCGAGGCGGCCATTGATCAGTTGGGTCTGCGTCGCCTTATCCACCAGGATTTTTTTGATCAGGTTGCCGTCGGTAAAGTTAAAACCGATATCGCCTTTCGCCAGCACGATGCGATTCATCTCGATCAGCTGCTTCACCTGCGCCTTGTATTCTTTGGACAGCGCGGCTTGCTTTTGCTGCTCGTTCAGCTGCTTATCGCGCTCAAGCTGCGCCTTTTTATTCTCTTCCACCGCCTCTCTGGCCTCGCGGGCCTGAACGCGTGATTTTTTAGCCGTTCTTTGGACTTTGGCCATTTTCTTGCTGGTTACCAAGCCCGCTTTGAGCATCTGCTCTTGTAAGGTGAGTTTTGTCATGTTCGTGTCTGAAGCCGTGGGATCATGGAGGGATTATACCCGTAATTTTTCAGGCTGCACCAGGTTGCCGGCCCAACCCACCGGCGGTTTGCGCCGCAGAGCAACGGCGGTAAAACGGCCCGAACGCCCGATCATGAATACCGCTCATGTGGTAATGAAATTAAGTCTCTTTCACTCCCTCCGGGACTCTGGCAAAAATAGACCTCATTAACGACAGACAATATGAAATCGGCTGAATAAAAAAATAGAAAAACAAGCCATTGAAAGAAATGGATAAATCCAGCCTTCATATCATATAACAGGATGCTATAAGACGATGAATACAGACTTTACCTTTACGATTAAGAGCAGTTCTTTCGACGAAGATTATAACCCTTCTGAAAATACGCGTATCACCACCAACTTTGCCAATTTGGCCAGAGGGAAAAACCGCCGGGAGAACCTGCGCAACACGTTGGTGATGATCGACAATCGCTTTAATGCATTAGCCTATTGGGATAACCCCAAGGCCGATCGCTACTCCGTCGAGCTGGAAATCATCTCGGTTGAGATGCGCATCGAAGATCAGGGCGCCAGCTTTCCGGTTATCGAAATCCTGAAAACCAACATCATCGATAAAAAAACGCAAAAGCGTATCGAGGGCATCGTCGGGAACAATTTCTCGTCTTACGTGCGCGATTACGACTTTAGCGTCTTGCTGCCGGCGCACAATAAAAACACGGCGGAATTTACCATTCCGGATGATTTTGGCGATTTGCACGGCAATATCTTTAAGCACTTCGTCAATTCAAACGAATACCATGAAAATTTCAGCAAACCGCCGGTGATCTGCCTCAGCGTATCCAGCAAAGACACCTACCATCGGACGGGCAATCAACACCCGGTCTTGGGCGACGAGTATCGGCAAGACGGCGCTTCATTGACCGACCGGTATTTTAAAAAAATGGGCCTGCAGGTGCGCTATTTCATGCCGAAAAATAGCGTTGCGCCCCTGGCCTTTTATTTCCCCGGGGATTTGCTGAGCGATTACACCGACCTGGAACTGATCGGCACCATCAGCACGATGGAGACCTTCCAGAAAATCTATCGGCCTGAAATTTACAATGCCAATTCGGCGGCGGGGCAATGCTATCAGCCAAGCCTGAATAACCAGGATCATTCATTAACCAAGATTGTTTACGATCGCGAAGAGCGTAGCCAGTTAGCGATTGAGCAGGGGAAATTTACGGAAGAGCAATTTATCAAACCCTACAAGCCTATTCTTGAGCAATGGTCTGCTCACTACGCGCTTTGATTCACTTAAATACAGGTCACCTATCATGAAAATATTGCTCCCCACATCGACCGCCGGCAGCTTGCCCAAGCCGGTCTGGCTGGCCCAACCGGAAACCCTGTGGTCGCCCTGGAAATTGCAGAATGAAGAACTCATCGAAGGGAAACAGGACGCCCTTCGTTTGTCACTGGCAGAGCAACAACAGGCCGGCATCGATATCGTCAGCGATGGCGAACAAACCCGTCAGCACTTCGTCACGACGTTTATCGAGCATCTCAGCGGCGTCGATTTCGAAAAACGCGAAGTGGTTAAAATCCGCAATCGCTATGAGGCGAGCGTGCCGACGGTCGTGGGGGCAGTCTCGCGTCAAAAACCCGTTTTCGTTGAAGACGCCAAATTTTTACGCCAGTTGACCACACAGCCGATTAAATGGGCCCTGCCGGGGCCGATGACCATGATCGACACACTCTATGACAACCACTATAAAAGCCGCGAGAAATTAGCCTGGGAGTTCGCGAAGATCCTCAATCAGGAAGCCAAAGAGCTCGAGGCCGCAGGCGTCGACATTATTCAGTTTGATGAGCCCGCATTTAACGTGTTCTTTGACGAGGTGAATGACTGGGGCATCGCCGCCCTGGAAAGAGCCATTGAAGGGCTTAAGTGTGAAACCGCCGTACATATCTGCTATGGATATGGGATTAAAGCCAATACCGACTGGAAAAAGACGCTGGGCTCGGAATGGCGACAATATGAAGAGGCGTTTCCGAAACTGCAAACGTCTAACATCGATATCATCTCGCTGGAGTGCCATAACTCGCACGTGCCCATGGATCTGCTTGAACTGATCCGCGGCAAAAAGGTGATGGTCGGCGCCATCGACGTAGCGAATCATGCCGTTGAGACGCCGGAGGAAGTGGCCGACACGCTGCGCAAAGCGCTGCAATTTGTCGATGCCGACAAGCTCTATCCGTCGACCAACTGCGGCATGGCCCCCCTGCCCCGTCAGGTCGCCCGCGGCAAGCTGAATGCGTTAAGCGCAGGCGCCGAGATCGTGCGCCGAGAGCTGTTAGCCAAATAACCTTGCCTGCGCCCGCCACAGACACCTCCTGCGGCGGGCGATTATCAGCAATTCCCCCTCCCCGCAACGCCCCCGCTCTGGTGTATACTCGGATTTCTACGCGATGCCAGCCACAGCGGTTTTGGTTCAGGCCTGGCCTGAACAGCCCTCAGCCAGCCCACACAAGCCGAATAACAGTGGAATAACCATGAGCCCAAATACCGCTCGCATCAGCGAAATCATCGATCGCGCCAGGATCTCCCCCTACCAAATCCTGATCCTGACCCTGTGTTTCCTCATTGCCCTGCTGGATGGCTTCGATACCGCCATCATCGGCTATATCGCGCCGGCGCTGCGCGAAGAGTGGGATCTGCTGCCCGCTCAGCTCTCTCCCGCCTTCGGCGCGGGGCTGTTCGGCCTGCTGATCGGCAGCCTGCTGTTCGGGCCGATCGCCGACGCCCTCGGCCGCAAACGCGTGCTGCTCGTCGCGGTGCTGGTGTTTGGCGGCTGTACTCTGGCTTCGGCCTATACGCATTCGATCGAATCCCTGACCCTGCTGCGCTTCATCACCGGCATTGGCCTCGGAGGCGCGATACCGACCTGCATCACCCTCAGCTCGGAGTACTCACCGGCGCGCCGCCGCATGCTGATGGTCACCCTGAGCTGGAGCGGCTTTACCGCCGGGTTGGCCCTGGGCGGCCTGCTGGCCGGGCAGATCATCCCGGCGTTCGGCTGGCGCGGCCTGCTGCTGGTCGGCGGCATTGCGCCATTGACGCTGCTGCCGCTGTTGGCCTGGCAGATGCCCGAATCGGTACGCTTTATGGCCGCCAGCGCCAAACATGCCGAGCGGCTACGCCGGGTGGTTGAGCGTATCACCGGCCAGCGTTGGACGGGGATAACCATCGTCGATGACGAGCGCCCGGCGCAGGCCAGGTCGCCGATATCACACCTGTTTATCGAAGGCCGCGCCGTGCGCACCCTGCTGCTGTGGGTGGCGTTCTTCTGTTCGCTGTTCGTGTTCTACCTGCTCACCAGCTGGCTGCCGACCCTGCTCAAAGACGCCGGTTACGACATCGCCCACGCCTCGCGCATCGGCGCGATGGTGCCGCTCGGTGGCACCCTGGGTGCCATCCTGATGGCGCTGCTGATGGATCGGATCGGGCCTTACCGCGTACTGGCCGTCTCCTACCTGGGCGCCGCGCTGGTGATCGGCGCGACCGGGTATCTGATGGGCGACGTCTACACGCTGGCCGCCGTCGTGTTCCTGATCGGCTTCGGTGTGGCCGGCGCGCAAAACGGCCTGAACCTGGTTTCAGCCACCCTTTATCCGACCACAGCCCGCGTCACCGGCGTCAGTTGGGCCATGGCTAATGGCCGCTTCGGCTCGATCGTCGGCTCGATGCTCGGCGCCTGGATGATGGCCGCCGCCGGCTCGACAGAAGTGTTCTTCCTCTGGCTGGCGCTGCCGGCGCTGCTGGGCGCCGCCGCCATCTTCCTGCTCTATCGCCTCAGCCTGCGCCGCCGCACGCCGCTGACCGAACCGGCTGCGGGCATCTGACCTCGCGGAAAATAAAAGGCCGAGACGCCATCGGTAGCATCTCGGCCTCTCATGAGAAACCCTTAACCTATCGGTTATTTTTCAAAAGCGCTTGCCGCTATAGTGCACTGTTTTCCTTGTCATTGGCTTCCTTTATGCACTCATCGACATTTTTAAAATCATATTGCAGATAAACGCTCCCAACCCCACTATTGACGGCGGTCGCTTCAAGCATAATCCCCTGCAAATCGTTCTTGAACGGTTTATCTTTTTTCTCTTCCCAGTCAATACCGAAATAGCGTTCTTTTTTAAGCAGCCCCATCATCCAATCACCAGGTTCTTTCCATAACGACCCCGGCAGCAGCAAATCAGTAGCATTTCCTTTGCCATAATTAGCGGTCAATGATTTAGTAATGTCCTTCACCCTAGACTTTAACTCCACCCCATAACTGTCTGTATTGATATCACCGCTAAGCGCGCGAATTCGGCATAAACCAACCTTGGGAGAGATGAGCAAAATGTAGGTTTCAAAGGCGTAATACGTTTTGGGGACGACCTCCGTAGTATAAATATTAAGACGATTCGGTATTGCCGTTAAGGTAACGCCTGTCATGTCCTCGACGTTCTTTTTCGTCAACCCCATTTGCAGTCCAAACGGCCCAATGCCGGGCGGAAGCAACGCGTCTTTCGCCACCGGTTCTTCCCGCTGATTGGATTTTGAAGCGGTTGATGTTGCATGATGGGCTATCGTCGGAACGGCCAGGCCATATTTCGCCGACAGCAATTTTTGCTGCAACATCGCCAGACTTTGCTCTTGAGTGGCTATCGTTGCCTTTTTTATCGACCCCACCAGACCACCATCGTATTGTGCAGCCTCTTGTTTAGCGGTCGATATTTCCCGAGTCAGCATTGCCAATTCGGCGGTGAGCTTTTCCGCCAGCTTCAGGTCTGGCGCGGTCTGGTTCGTGACAATCTCAACCTTTGATCCAGACTCGATCGCATTGATTCGTTGCTGAATAAGCGCCTTGTTCGTTTTCAGAATTTCCAGTCGCGCCATCACCAGAGATTTAATCAAGCCGCCGTTTAACGTGTCCTGCTGTTTAGCTGCGTTTTCAATCTCGGCATCCGTACTCACCAGCTCTGACTTTAAATCGTCTACTTGCTGTATTTATTCAGGCGACAATGCTTTTGGCCCACATCCAGAGATCAAGACGCTCAATAATGCGGCAATAACAGCCCTTTTCATTTCATCCCTTTCCTATCGACAATCCACAAGAAAGTTATGCTATCAGAGAAGGAAACAGTAACAACGAAAAGTCGTTTTTACCGCGACTTATTGAGCTTCTCGTTATTACGCCCGCATCTACTTGTCATAGGCCGCAATTTCCGAAGGCGCATATCGGCTTGGCGCCAATATCGATACAGCGGAGACAGATTGAATGGCTGCCTGGCTAATACGGGGAAAATAGCAATAAAAAAGGGGGCAAGGCCCCCTTCTGTGTTATTCCGCCTTGGCGGAAGCGTCTTCGGTGCGATACAGGTGCACATCCATCTGCGGGAACGGAATGCCGATGTTGTGGGCATCCAGCGCGCGCTTGAAGTTTTCCATCAGATCGAAGTACACGTTCCAGTATTCCGCATTGGTGGTCCAGGAACGGGTCACGAAGTTCAGCGAGGACGGCGCCATCTCGTTCAGACGCACGGTCACGCCTTTGGCGTGCATGATGCGTTTGTCGGCGGCGATCACGTCGCCCAGCACCTTCTTCACCACGTCGATATCGGCGTTGTAGGCCACGCCCACCACGATATCCACGCGGCGGTTCGGTTCGCGGGAGTAGTTGATGATGTTGCCGGCGATGATTTTACCGTTCGGCACCACGATGGTTTTGTTGTCGGCGGTGCGCAGGGTGGTGGAGAAAATCTGCACCTGATCGACGGTACCGGCCACGCCGCCCAGATCGACATATTCACCCACGCGCAGCGGACGGAAGATCACCAGCAGCACGCCGGCGGCGAAGTTGGACAGCGAGCCTTGCAGCGCCAGGCCGACGGCCAAACCGGCGGCACCCAGCACCGCGATCACCGAGGTTGTCTGCACGCCGACGCGCCCCAGCACGGCGATGAAGGTGAACGCCAGCACGCCGTAACGCACGATCGCCGACAGGAAGTCGGCCACCGTGGCGTCGATGCCGCGCAGCTTCATCACGCGGTTCAGCGCATTGCCGACCACGCGGGCCACGATCGAACCGATGATCAGGATAACGATGGCGGCGACGATATTCACCGCGTACTGGATCAACAGATCCTGATTCTTCACCAACCAGTCGCCGGCACCGTTGATGCCGTCTACTACATTCAAATCTTTCATTCGTGTCGTCCTAACTCAGTCCCTAACGGGAGAAACTCGCAAAAATACACTGGCCTCGGCGGCCAGTAGGAAACCACGCCTAAGGGTAACCAACATTAAAGGCTCATGCCAACCATCAGCATTAAAAATAGCCGAAACCGCCCGCCGCTTCTTCTATGCTGAGAACAGCGCGTTGGCCATTTCACGACAAGGGATCCGTTCTTCATGCACATTCGCTCTTCGCTCAAACACTATTGGCAAGTGCGGCCCAGGCTGCTGTTTTCCGTCGGCGCCGGGCTGCTGTGCTTTCTGCTGCTGCCCGCCCAGCTCTCGCTGCTGCAACGCTTGATGATCGGCTGGAATACGCTGGCCTGGCTCTACCTGCTGTTTCTCTGGCGGCTGATGCTGGTCAGCACGCCGCAGCACATTCGCCAAATCGCCCGGCGGCAGGACGAAAGCGCCAGCATGGTGCTGGCGTTAGTCAGCCTCGGCTGCCTGGTCAGCTTACTGGCGATCCTGTTTGAATTGAGCAGCGCCAAACAGGTGGCCGGCTCTCTGAAAACGCTGCATTTGCTCCTGACCGGCGCCACGCTGGCGGTCTCCTGGCTGCTTCTGCCGACCGCCTTCACCATGCACTATGCTCATCAGTTTTATCGCCAGGGCGCACAGCAGGATCCTTTGCCGCTGCTGTTCCCCGGCAATCTCGCCGATCCCACCTATCTGGATTTCGCCTACTTCTCCTTCACCATCGCGGTCGCGTCGCAAACCGCCGATGTGGCGGTCGGCGCCGCGGAGGTACGTAAAATCGCGCTCGTGCAGTCGGTTATTTCGTTCGTGTTCAACATGCTGATCCTGGGCCTGTCGATCAACGTCGGCGCCGGCCTGCTGGGCTGAAAACGAAAAAGGCTCCCCGCAGGAGGGAGCCTTGTACATCATGCAACAGGTGCCGAAGATTACAGAACGTCTACCGCGTTCAGATCTTTGAAGGCCTGCTCCAGACGCGTCACCATGCTGGTCTGCGCTGCGCGCAGCCATACGCGCGGATCGTAGTATTTCTTGTTAGGCTGATCGGCGCCTTTCGGGTTGCCCAACTGGCCCTGCAGGTAAGCTTCGTTCGCTTTGTAGTACTGCAGGATGCCGTCCCAGGTCGCCCATTGGGTGTCGGTGTCGATGTTCATCTTGATCACGCCGTAACCCACAGACTCTTTGATCTCTGCGTCGGTAGAACCGGAACCGCCGTGGAACACGAAGTTCAGGCTGTTGTGCGGCAGGTTGAATTTCTTGGACACGTAATCCTGAGAATCGCGCAGGATGGTTGGAGTCAGCTTAACGTTGCCTGGCTTGTACACGCCGTGCACGTTACCGAACGATGCAGCGATGGTGAAGCGCGGGCTGATGGCGTTCAGTTTTTCGTACGCGTAAGCCACGTCTTCCGGCTGGGTGTACAGAGCGGAAGCGTCCATATGGCTGTTGTCCACGCCATCTTCTTCACCGCCGGTGCAGCCCAGTTCGATTTCCAGCGTCATGCCGATTTTGGCCATGCGCTTCAGGTAGGCGCTGCAGATCTCGATGTTTTCTTCCAGAGACTCTTCAGACAGATCGATCATGTGGGAAGAGAACAGCGGTTTGCCGGTAGCGGCGAAGTGTTTCTCGCCGGCGTCCAGCAGGCCGTCCAGCCATGGCAGCAGTTTCTTCGCGCAGTGGTCGGTGTGCAGGATCACCGGCACGCCGTAGTGTTCAGCCATCTGGTGAACGTGGTGTGCGCCGGAGATAGCGCCCAGAATCGCTGCGCCCTGAGGCACATCGGTCTTCACGCCTTTGCCGGCGATGAATGCGGCGCCGCCGTTGGAGAACTGAACGATGACCGGCGCGCGCACTTTAGCCGCGGCTTCCAGCACTGCGTTGATGGAGTCGGTACCCACGCAGTTTACCGCTGGCAGCGCAAAGTTGTTCTCTTTAGCAACTGCGAAGACTTTCTGAACGTCATCACCCGTGATGACACCCGGTTTTACGAAATCAAAAATTTTAGACATGTTACTTTGTCCTGTTTCGTCGGCCGTAGATGGATGTAAATCGATGTTTTCACGCCGCGCAGCATTTGCCGTGCGGTATAAAACAAACGGGCGGCTTTCGCCTCCCGTTGTCTGAATTACTGTTTAGCGCGCTCTTCCAGCATCACGACTGCAGGCAGCGGTTTCCCTTCAACGAATTCCAGGAATGCGCCACCGCCGGTGGAGATGTAGGAGATTTTGTCAGCGATACCGAACAGATCGATGGCTGCCAGAGTGTCGCCGCCGCCAGCGATAGAGAAAGCGTCGCTATCGGCGATCGCGCGGGCGACAATTTCGGTGCCCTTACGGAAGTTAGGGAACTCGAATACGCCAACCGGGCCATTCCACAGAATGGTTTTGGCGTTCTTCAGGATAACGGCCAGACGCTCGGCAGAGACGTCGCCCATATCCAGAATTTGCTCGTTGTCCTGGATCTCGTTGGCCTGCTTCACGGTCGCGGTCGCGGTCTCAGAGAACTCGGTCGCCACGCGCACGTCGGTCGGCACCGGAATGTCGCAGGTTTCCAGCAGTTTCTGCGCGTTCGGGATCAGATCCGGTTCGTACAGGGACTGGCCCACGTTGTTGCCCTGCGCCGCCACGAAGGTGTTAGCGATGCCGCCGCCGACGATCAGCTGATCGGCGATTTTGGACAGGGAATCCAGCACGGTCAGTTTGGTGGAGACTTTAGAACCGCCCACGATGGCGACCATCGGACGGGCCGGGTTACCCAGGGCTTTGCCCAGCGCTTCCAGCTCGGCGGACAGCAGCGGGCCGGCACAGGCGACAGGCGCGAACTTGCCCACGCCGTGGGTGGAAGCCTGCGCGCGGTGCGCGGTGCCGAACGCGTCCATCACGTACACGTCGCACAGCGCCGCGTATTTCTTGGACAGGGTTTCGTCGTCTTTCTTCTCGCCCTTGTTGAAGCGGACGTTTTCCAGCACCACCAGTTCACCTTCGGCGACGTCGACGCCATCCAGATAATCCTTCGCCAGACGCACTGGGGATTTCAGGTGATCTTTCAGGTAGTTGACCACAGGCAGCAGGGAGAATTCTTCGTTGTACTCGCCTTCGGTAGGACGACCCAGGTGGGAGGTTACCATCACGCGGGCGCCTTGCTTCAGCGCAGCTTCGATAGTCGGCAGGGAAGCGCGGATACGCGCGTCGGAAGTCACTTTACCGTCTTTTACCGGCACGTTCAGATCGGAGCGGATCAGTACGCGTTTACCCGCCAGATCCAGATCGGTCATCTTAATTACAGACATGGTGAACCCTCTTTATTGAATCTCTATAAAATTGCCTGAGCAGCGCGCCAATCACGCCGGCGCCGCCGTACTAGAAACCGCTGGCGGCCATTGCCCGTGTTGTATCCAACATCCGATTGGCAAAGCCCCATTCATTGTCGCACCAGACCAAGGTCTTTATCAGGTGCTGCCCGCTGACCCGGGTCTGCGTACCGTCGACGATAGCGCTGTGCGGGTCATGGTTAAAATCGATCGAGACCAATGGTAATTCCGTGTAGTCAACTATACCACGAAATGATTCCCGTGCGGCCTTTTGCAACAGCTGGTTGACCTCCGCCACCTTCACCGCGGCGCTCACGCTGACGCTAAGATCGATAGCCGTCACGTTGATGGTCGGCACGCGCACCGAGATAGCCTCGAAGCGATCGCAAAACTGCGGGAAGATGCGGGTGATGCCCGCGGCCAGTTTGGTATCGACCGGAATGATCGACTGGCTCGCCGCGCGGGTGCGCCGCAAATCCGCGTGATACGCGTCGATCACCGGCTGATCGTTCATCGCCGAGTGAATGGTGGTCACGGTGCCGGACTCGATGCTGTAGGCGTCGTCCAGCAGCTTGATCACCGGAATAATGCAGTTGGTGGTGCACGAGGCGTTGGACACGATGCGATGTTCCGCCAGCAGCGTCTGATGGTTGACGCCGAACACGATGGTGGCGTCCAGATCGTTGCCGCCCGGATGGGCGAACAGCACTTTCTTCGCCCCCGCCGCCAGATGGGCCTCGCCATCCGCCCGGCTGCCGTACACGCCGCTGCAGTCCAGCACCACGTCGACGCCCAGTTCGCCCCAGGGCAACTGCTCCACCGCCGGCTGATGCAACAGACGAATCGCGTCGTCTCCGACGCTCAGCGTGTCGCACTCCTGCCGCACATCCCAGGCGAAGCGGCCATGGCTGGAGTCGTACTTCAGCAGATGGGCCATGCCTTCGGCGTTCGCCAGCTCGTTGATCGCCACCACGGAGATTTCCGCCCGTCGGCCCGATTCGTACAGTGCGCGCAATACGCTGCGGCCGATGCGGCCAAAGCCGTTTATCGCTATGCGGATGGTCATGCTGCTCCTGAAAAAGGGCCGTCCACGCCGGGTTGACTCACCGGCGCCGCCCGGCGCTGACTGGTTGTCTCACTAACCCGCATAGAGTAGTGGATCGTACCGCCCGCTGTGAATCGCCGAGTTTGCATTATTCCCGCGCTTCAGCGGTTTTTCACCGCCGTCACATCGGCATTTCTGTCGAAGAGTGCTTCAACTGAAACGCTTCAGCTGAGCATAAACCAAAGTTTTGGCAAAAGGAACACGTGCGACAGTTCCTCAGGTAACGGACGGGAATTTTACGAGCATAAGATGATCTGGCGCACATTTTTGGCCTTAAGACCGCGACGGATTTTCACTCGCCGGCACCGTTTCGCCGTAGTGCTCACGAAAATAGTCGCGCAGAAATTCGACGGTCACCCGCACTTTCGCCGACGTTGCCAGCCGGGAAACGTACACCGCCCAGATATTGGCCGGCTGATAATACTCCGGCAGGATGTGCACCAGTCGGCCGCTGTCGATGTTCTCTTTCACGTCCCAGGCGGAACGCAGCGCGACGCCCTGCCCGTCCAGGCACCACTGATGCACGATTTCGCCGTGGTTCGACGCCAGCGCGCCCGTCACCTTTACCGTTTCTTCACCGCTCGGCCCCTGCAGCCGCCACAGCCCGAACGGATGATCGCGTTCTTTGATCACCAGACAGGAACGGCCCGCCAGCTCCGCCGGGTTTTTCGGCGCCCCGTGGCGCTGCAGGTACGTCGGCGAAGCGCACAGGATGCGCTGGTTGTCCGCCAGCTTGCGCGCAATAAGATTGGGGGCGATATCGTCGCCGATGCGGATATCCAGATCGAAACCTTCGCTGACCAGATCTACCAGCCGATCGGAAACGTCGAGCCGCAGTTCCAGCTGCGGATACTGCCGCGCCAGCGCCGACAGCGCCGGCGCGACGAAACGCCGGCCAAAGCCGAAGCTGCTGACCACCCGCAGCATGCCCTGCGGCGCCTGGCGCACTTCGGACAGCTCGTCCATCATCTGATCGACATCGTTGAGAATGCGCTGCGCCCATTCGTAGATGCGCTCGCCGTCTTCGGTGATCGCCACCCGCCGCGTGGTGCGGTGCAGCAACGACACGTCCAGCGTCTTCTCCAACAGCGCGATGCGCTTGCTGATAAAGGCCGGCGAAACGCCCAACTCTTCGGCGGCGGCGGCAAACCCGGCGCGGCGCGCCACCAGCACGAACACCCGCAGGTCACTCAGGATCGGCATATTGTTCATGATTCGTGTTTTATGTTTCACCGTTTTCAGGATTGATTAACAGTTAGTCAATTATAGGATAACAGTGTTGTCAATCTCCCCTACCTACAAATGAGACCTCTGTATGAGCAAAACTTACAAGATTGCCGCCATCCCCGGGGACGGGATCGGGCGGGAAGTGTTGCCGGAAGGCATACGAGTATTGCAGGCGGCGGCGGCGCGCTGGGATCTGTCGCTGGAATTCGCCACCTTCGAGTGGGCCAGCTGCGACTACTACCAGCACCACGGCCAGATGATGCCGGACGACTGGTTCGAGCAACTGAAAGGCTTCGACGCCATCTATTTCGGCGCCGTCGGTTGGCCGGACACGGTGCCCGATCATATCTCGCTGTGGGGTTCTCTGCTGAAATTCCGGCGCGACTTCGAACAGTACGTCAACCTGCGTCCGGTGCGGCTGTTTCCCGGTGTGCCCTGCCCGCTGGCGAACAAGCAGCCGGGCGATATCGATTTCTACGTGGTGCGCGAAAATACCGAAGGGGAATACTCCTCGCTCGGCGGACGGATGTTCGAAGGCACCGAACGCGAGATGGTGATCCAGGAATCGGTCTTCACCCGTCAGGGCGTGGACCGCATCCTGAAGTACGCCTTTGAGCTGGCGCAACAGCGCCCGCGCAAACGCCTGACCGCCGCCACCAAGTCCAACGGCATGGCCATCAGCATGCCGTACTGGGATGAGCGCGTGGCGGAGATGGCGCGCCAATACCCTGATATCGCCTGGGACAAACAGCACATCGATATTCTGTGCGCGCGTTTCGTGCTGAACCCCGAACGCTTCGACGTGGTGGTCGCCTCCAACCTGTTCGGCGATATTTTGTCGGATCTCGGCCCGGCCTGCACCGGCACCATCGGCATCGCCCCCTCGGCCAACCTGAACCCGGAGCGCAACTTCCCGTCGCTGTTCGAGCCGGTGCACGGCTCGGCGCCGGACATTTTCGGCAAAAACATCGCCAACCCGATCGCCATGATCTGGAGCGGCGCGATGATGCTGGACTTCCTCGGCGACGGCGATGCCCGCTACCGCCAGGCGCACGACGGCATCCTGCAGGCGATTGAGCGCATTATCGCCGACGGGCCGCGCACGCCGGACATGCGCGGCGACGCCTCCACCCAGCAAGTCGGCCAGGCGATCGCCGCCCTGCTGCAACGCTGAACGCCGCAGATTTTCCCGCGCAGGGCGCCCTTCCGCGCCCTGCTTTGCCACGTCCGTTTTTCCGCTTCGATCGCTGCCGCAAATCCGTTGAAAACCACCGCAGAAGGCACGCCAATACCCCGGTCAAGATCACAACAAATTGTTTACATACTGTGTTTTATCCTTTTACAGATGCCCCAATTGTGGCCCTCCTGTAATTTGTGCACACTCGAAAATGTTAATGAAGAGTGAATATTCCCGGTAGCGACCCACCGGGCGGTTTGCTCCTCGCGGTGTAACAAAACAAATGGTTCAAGCCAATAAGGCCCGGGCGCACCCTACGCTTTGCGCACCGGCCCACCACCGATAACAGGAGTTCACTCCCATGCAGAGCAATCCCAAAAAGGATGTCACGCTCATCGCCATCAGCCTGTGCAGCATTGCGCTGATCGCCCTTTGCCTGATGCTCTTTCCGGCTCAATCCGCGCTTATCGCCAACACCATTTTCAACGGCGTCACCCGGCTGTTCGGTTCAACCATTCAAATCCTGGTGCTGATCGCCCTGCTGGTGGTGCTGTATCTGGCGTTGAGCAAATACGGCAATATCCGCCTCGGCGAAGGCAAACCGCAATACTCCACGCTGGCCTGGCTGTTCATGTTCATCTGCGCCGGCCTGGGCTCGTCCACCCTGTACTGGGGGGTGATGGAATGGGCGTATTACTACCAGACGCCGGGGCTGAACATCGCGCCGCGCACCCCGAAGGCGCTGGAATACAGCATCAGCTACTCCTTCTTCCACTGGGGCCTGAGCGCCTGGGCGACCTACGCCCTCGCCTCGCTGATCATGGCCTATCACTTCCACGTGCGTAAGAACAAAGGCCTCAGCCTGTCGGGGATCATTTCCGCCATCACCGGCGTGCGCGCCAACGGCCCGGTCGGGCGGGCGGTGGATCTGATCTTCCTGGTCGCCACCGTCGGCGCCCTCACCATTTCACTGGTGCTGACCGCCTCCACCTTTACCCGCGGGCTGACGGCGCTGACCGGCATCCCGGACAACTTCGCGGTGCAGGCGACGGTGATCCTGCTGGCAGCGGTGATCTTCTGTCTCAGCTCTTACATCGGCATCGACGGCGGCATGCAGCGCCTGAGTAAAATGGTCGGCTGGGGCGCATTCGCTTTCGCCGGGCTGGTGCTGCTGGTCGGCCCGACCGAATTCACCATCAACAACACCATCAACGCCATCGGCCTGACGGCGCAAAACTTTCTGCAGATGAGCCTGTTCACCGATCCGATGGGCGACGGCAGCTTCAGCCGCAGCTGGACGGTGTTCTACTGGCTGTGGTGGATCTCCTATACCCCGGGCGTGGCGATGTTCGTCACCCGCGTCTCGCGCGGCCGCAAGATTAAAGAAGTGATCTGGGCGTTGCTGCTCGGCAGCACCCTCGGCTGCTGGTTCTTCTTCGGCTCGCTGGAAAGCTACGCCATGCACCAGTTCATCAGCGGGCAGCTCAACGTGCCGGAGATCCTCAGCACCCAGGGCGGCGAAACCGCCGTGCAGATGCTGCTGACGGCGCTGCCGCTCGGCAAGCTGTTCCTCGCCGCCTATCTGTTCATCATGATCATTTTCCTGGCCTCGCACATGGACGCCGTGGCCTACACCATGGCCGCCACCAGCACCCGCAACCTGCAGGAGGGGCAAGATCCCAGCCCGATGCTGCGGCTGTTCTGGTGCGTGGTGATCACCCTGATCCCGCTGTCGATCCTGTTTACCGGCGCCTCGCTGGACACCATGAAAACCACGGTGATCCTGACCGCGCTGCCGTTCCTGCTGGTGCTGCTGGTGAAAACCTACGGTTTCGCCCGCTGGCTGAAGCAGGACTACGCGGCCATCCCGGCGCACCTGATCGAAAGCAGCCCGCCAACGCTGCCCGAAGCGCCGCCGGCCGGCGAACTCTCCGCTCCATCGTCGTATCAACCGCGCCCTATGGCGAAATGACAATAAGAAAAGAGGAAGGTTAACTTATGAGCACTCTGATCCCTGAATTTACCTTACCGAAAGATTTCTGCGCCGACGCCCGTGAGGCTTACACCATACCGGCCCGGTTCTACACCCACCAGGCGGCGTTCGAGCACGAAAAAGAGCAGGTGTTCGCCACCAGTTGGATCTGCGTGGCGCACCGCAGCGAGCTTGCCCAACCGAACGACTACATCACCCGCGAGATCATCGGTGAAAACATTCTGGTGGTGCGCGGCCGCGACAACGTGCTGCGCGCCTTTTACAACGTCTGCCCGCACCGCGGCCACCAACTGCTGGCGGGCGACGGCCGGGCGAAAAACGTCATCACCTGCCCTTATCACGCCTGGGCGTTCAAGCTGGACGGCGAACTGGCGCACGCGCGCAACTGCGAAAACGTGCAGAACTTTGATAAGGAAAACTCGCACCTGATGCCGGTGCGGGTCGAAGAGTACGCCGGGTTTATTTACGTCAATCTGGACTCGCAGGCCGGCACGGTGGAAGACCAGCTGCCGGGCCTCGGCGCCAAAGTGCGCGAAGCCTGCCCGCAGGTCGACGATCTCAAGCTGGCGGCGCGTTTCGTCACCCGCACCCCGGCCAACTGGAAGAACATCGTCGACAACTACCTCGAGTGCTACCACTGCGGCCCGGCGCATCCCGGTTTCGCCGACTCGGTGCAGGTCGATCGCTACTGGCACACCCTGCACGGCAACTGGACGCTGCAGTTCGGCTACGCCCGTCCCTCCGAGCAGTCGTTCAAGTTTGAAGAGGGCAAAGAATCCAGCTTCCACGGCATCTGGCTGTGGCCGTGCACCATGTTCAACATGCCGCCGCTGGAAGGCATGATGACGGTGATCTATGAGTTCCCGGTCGATGCGGAAACCACTCTGCAGCACTACGACATCTACTTCACCAACACCGATTTGAGCGACGAACAGCTCAAACTGATCGACTGGTACCGCGACGTGTTCCGCCCGGAAGATTTGCGGCTGGTGGAAAGCGTGCAAAAAGGCCTGAAGTCGCGCGGCTATCGCGGCCAGGGGCGCATCATGGCCGACGGCGCCGGCAGCGGCGTCAGCGAACACGGCATCGCCCACTTCCACAACCTGCTGGCGCAGATTTATCAACCTTGATGCGACGGGGCCCGCGGGCCCCTTGCCCCTGACTTGTGAGGTTCTTGTGAAAATTTCCGATCGGGCGCTATTCCGCCAACAGGCATATATCTACGGCCAATGGCGCGACGCCGACAACCAGGAAACCCTGCCGGTGAGCGATCCCGCCACCGGCCAACTCATCGGCAGCGTGCCCAACATGGCGACGGCCGAAACCCAACGGGCGATTGACGCCGCCCAGCAGGCGCTGGAAGGCTGGCGCGCGCTGCCGGCGCAACAGCGCGCGCAGCTGTTGCGGCGCTGGTTCGAACTGATGCTGGAGCACCAGCAGGATCTGGCCAACCTGATGACGCTGGAGCAAGGCAAACCGCTGGCGGAATCGCTGGGCGAGATCCGCTACGCCGCCTCCTTTATCGAATGGTTCGCCGAACAGGCCAAGCGCGCCAACGGCGACATCATTCCTTCGCCGAGCAGCGATAAACGCTTGATGGTGCTGAAACAGGGCATCGGCGTGTGCGCGGCGATCACGCCCTGGAACTTCCCGGCGGCGATGATCACCCGCAAGGCTGCGCCGGCGCTGGCGGCCGGCTGTACGCTGGTGGTCAAACCCGCCAACGAAACCCCTTATTCGGCGCTGGCGATGGCCGAGCTGGCCGAACGCGCCGGCATTCCCGCCGGGGTATTCAATGTGGTGACCGGCAATTCGCAGGCGATCGGCGCCGAGCTGACTCGCCACCCGCAGGTACGCAAACTCAGCTTTACCGGCTCTACACCGGTGGGCAGGCTGCTGATGCGCCAGAGCGCGGACACCATCAAGAAAGTGTCGCTGGAGCTGGGCGGCAATGCGCCGTTCATCGTATTTGACGATGCGGACATCGATGCCGCGGTGGAAGGCGCGCTGATCGCCAAGTATCGCAACGCCGGGCAGACCTGCGTCTGCGTCAACCGGTTCTACGTGCAGCGCGGCGTTTACCCGCAGTTCGCCGAGAAGTTTGTCGCCCGCGTGGCGGCGCTGCAGGTCGGCAACGGCTTCGAAGCCGGCGTACAGATTGGCCCGCTGATCAATCGCAAGGCGCGCGATAAGGTGTTGGAGCTGCTCGATGACGCGCTGAGCAAAGGTGCTCAGGTGCTGACCGGCGCCACGCCGCACGCGCTAGGCGGCAATTTCTTCACCCCGACGGTGCTGGGCGACGTGCAGCCCGGCTCGCTGCTGCTGGAAGAAGAGATCTTCGGCCCGGTCGCGCCGCTGGTGGTGTTTGATGACGAAGCCGAGGCGATCCGCCAGGCCAACGACACCATTTACGGCTTGGCCGCTTACTTCTACACCCGCGATGCGGCGCGCATCTGGCGCGTTTCGGAACGGCTGGAGTACGGCATGGTCGGCATCAATACCGGGCTTATCTCCAACGAGGTGGCGCCGTTCGGCGGGGTGAAACAGTCGGGGCTGGGGCGTGAAGGCTCCGAATATGGCATCGAAGACTATCTGGAGCTCAAATACCTGTGCCAGGCGGTATAACTTTTTCATGCGCGGGGACGCCCGCGCTTTGGAGCCAATGAATGACCAGCTATCAGATGCTTGATGTCCGCGTCGTCGACATCGAAACCGTCACCGCACGGGTCAAGCGCTTTACCCTGGCGGATCCGCAAGGCCGGCCGCTGCCCGCCTTCAGCGGCGGCAGCCACATCATCGTGCAAATGCAGGACGGCGAGCAGCGCTACAGCAACGCCTATTCGCTGCTCAGCTCACCGTTCGAACTCGAGCGTTACCAGATCGCCGTTCGGCGCGAGTCTCCTTCCAAAGGCGGTTCCGACTTCATGCATGACCGGCTGGCGGTCGGCGATACGCTGACCATCAGCACCCCGAATAACCTGTTCGCGCTGGCACCGGAAGCGCAACATCACGTGCTGATCGCCGGCGGCATCGGCATCACGCCGTTTATGGCCCATCTGCATGAGCTGCAACGCAGCGGCCAACGCTACCATCTGCACTACTGCTTCCACAGTGAAGAGCACAACGCCTTCCAGCAGCAGCTGATGCAAGCGTCGTTCGCAGACAACGTCAGTTGCCATGTCTCCAGCCTTGGCGGCCGGTTGGATCTGGCGCGCACGCTGGCCGATGTGGAACCCGGCGCCCATATCTACGTCTGCGGCCCGGCGGCGCTGAACGAAGCGGTCTACCGGATCGCCGCCGAACGGGGTATCGATGCCGGTCGCTTGCACAGCGAAGCCTTTGCCGCCGAAGACACGGCGGGCGGCGCCTTTACACTGGTGCTGGCTCGATCGGGTATTGAGCTTGAAGTGGCGCAAGACATGACCATCCTGCAGGCGCTGGAAAACAGCAAGGCGGCCAAGGTCGAGTGCCTGTGCCGCGAAGGCATTTGCGGCACCTGCGAAACCCGCATCGTCGAAGGGGAAGCCGATCACCGCGATCAATATCTCAGCGAGGAAGAACGCGCGGCGCAGCAGACCCTGTTGATCTGCTGCTCGCGCGCCAAAGGCAGCCGGCTGGTGCTGGATTTGTAAAGGGAGCGCCCGCAACGGCGGGCGTCCTGGTTAAGCTTTCGGGAATATCCACAGATGCTCGGCCGGCAGGGAGAGCCGGCACAGCGCCCGATCGCGCGCCTCGTGGCCATAGGCGCGCACCACGAAATCTTCGGCCACGGTGCGGAACAGGTATTCCCAGCGATCGCCGAGATACATGCTGGTCAGCAACGGCAGCTCAAGCTGATTACCCTGTGGATCTTCACCCAACCGCACGCGCTCCACGCGGATCACCGCCGTGCCCTCCTGTCCGACCTGCACGCCTTCGCCCGCTTTGCCCCACAGCGCCCAATCCTTACCTTCGATGCGCGCCCGGCCGTCTTCCAGCGCCACGATCTTGCCCGGCAACCGGTTGTTGCTGCCCATGAATTCGGCGGTGAACAGCGTGGCGGGCGAACCGTACATCTCCTGCGGCGTGCCCTGCTGTTCGATTTTGCCGTTATTGAGCAGCAGGATGCGATCGGAAATGGCCATCGCCTCGTTCTGATCGTGGGTCACCATCAGCGCCGACAGACCGAGCTTGATGATCAGCTCGCGCAGAAATACCCGCGCTTCTTCGCGCAGCTTGGCGTCGAGGTTGGACAGCGGCTCATCCAGCAGGATCACCGGCGGGTTGTAGACCAGCGCACGGCCGATCGCCACGCGCTGCTGCTGGCCGCCGGAGAGCTGGTGCGGATGGCGCTTGGCCAAATGCCCCAGCCCGAGCTGATCCAGCACCGCCTGTACCCGTTGGGCGATTTCCGCCGAGGCGGTCTTACGCAGCTTCAGCGGATAAGCGACGTTCTCAAACACCGTTTTGTGCGGCCACAGGGCGTAGGACTGAAACACCAGCCCCAGGTTGCGCTCTTCGGCGGGAATTTCGCTGCGCGCGCTGCCGTTGTAAACCGCGCTGTCGCCGATGACGATCCGCCCCTGGCTCGGCTTCTCCAGCCCGGCCACCGCCCGCAGCAGCGTGGTTTTGCCGCTGCCCGACGGGCCCAGCAGCGAGACCACTTCGCCCCGTTTCAGATCCATCGACACCCCTTTCAGCACCGGGTTGTCGCCATAGGTCAAATGCAGGTTCTCTACCGAAAGTTCAATCATGTAATTTCACTCCAAAGCGCAAGGCGATCCCCAGCCCCAGCACCACCAGCAGGATATTGATGAACGACAGCGCGGCGACGATATCGATGGCGCCCGCGGCCCACAGGGAAACCAGCATCGAGCCGATGGTTTCCGTGCCCGGAGACAGCAGATAAACCCCGGTGGAATATTCGCGTTCAAAGATCAGGAACATCAGCAGCCAGGAGCCGATCAGGCCGTAGCGCGACAGCGGAATGGTAACGTGTCGGGTGATCTGGCCGCGGCTGGCGCCGGCGCTGCGCGCGGCTTCCTCCAGTTCCGGTCCCACCTGCAGCAGCGTGGAAGAGATCAGCCGCAGGCCATAGGCCATCCACACCACGGTGTAGGCCAGCCAGACGCTGAAGATGGTGCTGCGCAGCGAACGCAGCCAGACGATCACGTTCTCGCGCAGCCATTCGGCCATCGGCAGCACGGACAGCCAGCCTTCCTTGAGCGATTTATCCAGCCACATCGGCAGGAACAGGAACACCCACAGGAACGCCAAACCGGCCAGCAGCCCCGGCACCGCGCGCGGCACCAGCACGCTGTAGTCGAGGAAGCGCGTGGCGCCGTCCGGCTTGCGGTGCATCGCGATGCCGATAAACAGATAGCACGCGACCGCCAGCGCCCCGCCGATCACCCCGATCGCCATCGAGTTGACGATGGCGCGCAGCAGGTTGGGCTGCGCCCAGATGGTGCGGAAGGTGTTGATCGACAGTTCGTCCCAGACAGACACGCCCACGCCCCAGTTGGAGATAAAGGCTCGCAGCACCACGCCGATCAGCGGCACGCCGATGGTCACGGTCAGCCAGAACATCACCACCGCGCCGGCCACCCAGCGCCATTTGCCCAGCGGCAACGCGCGCGCCTGCGAGGCTTTGCCCTTGACGGTGACGAAACGGTTGGCGGTACGCATCAGCCTGCGCTGCAACATCACCAACGGAATGGTGATGCAGATCAGCACCACCGCTACCGCCGCCATCAGGTGGTAAGACGGCGTGCCCAGCTTGTTGGTCAACTGATACAGGTAGGTCGCCAGCACCAGGTTGCCTTCCGGATCGCCCAGCACCAGCATCAGGCCGAACACCTCCAGCCCGAGGAAGAACAGCAGCACCCCGGCGTACAGGATAGACGGCCGCACCATCGGCAGGCTGACGGCGGTCATCACCTGCAGCGGCGTAGCGCCGGCGGTGCGCGCCGCTTCTTCAACGTCTGAGCCCACGCTGCGCAGCGCCGAGGAGATGTACAGGTAGGCGTGGGGCACGTGCGTCAACCCGGCGATAACCACGATGCTGGCCATCGAATAGATGTTCCACGGCACGAAGCCCAGCAGCGCCTTCGCCCATAGCGAGAAGAAGCCCACCGGCCCCGCCGCCACCACGTAACCGAAGCCCAGCACCATCGGCGACACGAAGATCGGCACCAAAATCAGCGGTTCGATGAGCCGCCGCCCCGGTAGATCGGTGCGCACCATCAGGAAGGCCAAAATGCCGCCGAGCGGGATAGCGATGATCACCAGGCCGAATGCCAGAATAAAGCCGCTTCTCAGCGCCTTGTAGAAATCCGGATCGGTAAAGATGAACTCGAAGGCCTCCAGGCTGAAGACCTTGGAGGGAGAGAAAAACGGAGCCGAGAGGAAGCTTTGAATGATGATAAACGACAGGGGGACATAGATAACCAGCGCGGTTATCAACACCACCAGGCCGCGCGGCAGGCTCTGCCACTTTCTGCGCCATGCTTGCATAAATGCTCCCTATGGTTGTAAACGACGACCAAAGGGCGCGCGCCTGTACGTCAGGCGCGCGTCCGAATGCAGTCCCTGTTATTTCGCCGCGGCGGCGCGCCATTGTTTGATGTAGTCGAGACGCTTGGCCGGCTGCAGATACTCCAGCAGGCTGTCGTCGACCGGGATCGGCTTGAGCGCGTTGCCCAGCAGCTTGGTCATGCCGTCGATGTCGTTCTTGCCTTCGACATCGTTGCGGATCGAAGGGATATCAGCCTGATTGGCGAGAATATTTTGCCCTTTCTCCGACAGCACGTAGTCGAACCACAGCTTGGCGGCGTTAGGGTGACCGGCTTCTTTGCTGATGAAGCTCACGCGCGACAGCACCAGGGTATAGTCTTTCGGATAGACGATGCCGAGCGACGGATCGCTCTTGGCGCGGGCCTCGGCGTACGAACCGAGGATGTTGAAGCCGATCAGGTTTTCACCGGAGGAAACGCGTTCCATCATGGTGCCGGTTGAGGATTGCACCGCCAGCCCGCCCTTGGCCACGTCGGCCAGCGTTTTGAAGTAGTTGGGATCGGCCTTGAAGTCCTGCACCGACAGCATGAAGCCAACGCCGGATTTTTCGATGTCGTAAGTGGTGACTTTCTTCTTGAATTTGTCCGTCTGGCTGGCGATCAGCTTGGCCAACGCCGCGTGCGAATCCGGCACATCGCCCTGCGGGATCAAGCGTTTGTTATAGATGAACACCACCGGCTCATAGGTGGTGCCATACACTTTATCTTGCCATACCGCCCATTTTGGCAGCTGAGCCCGCTCCGGAGAGGCATACTCCTGCGCGTAATCGCCCGCCAGTTTCAAAATAGTGTCCATCGACGAACTCCACACCAGGTCGCCGCTGGTGCCGCCGGCCGCCTGCTCGCTGATGAAGCGGTTATACAGTTCGGTGCTGTTCATGTCGTTGTATTCGACCTTGATGCCCGGATACAACGCCTCAAATCCCTGGATCAGCGGCGCCGCCGCCTTGGTGTCGGTGGTCGAGTAAATCACCACCTTGCCTTCTTTCTTCGCGCCGTCGACCAGTTTCTGATAGTCGGCGGGGTAGCCCGCCGGGAAGGCCGCATAGGCGGAAACGGAGCCCAGTAAGGTGATTGCAGCCACGGTAGCGCTGATTTTTTTCATCATCATCCATCCCCAGATCACATTTAATAAACCAAAAATTAACATACAGTTAATAATTGCAACGAGGCAACGGCGTTGCTTGTTATCTTTCGGTTTTGTGAGGTTGGACGTTTTTCAGTCAATACCCACGCCCGGCGGCGCGGGCTTTGCGGTCATCCGTGTCGCAGACTATTCTGCCAGGCGTGAGCGCCGCAGCAGGCGAATTCGCTGTACGATGGCGCCCCGGCAACGTCAGAACAAAGCCGGCATTCAACCCGCGATATGCCGATCTTTTTCCCCCGTAAACCGGTCGAAGACGGCACGTCTCTTTCAAGCCGCATATCGAAATTCCGCTGTCGATAGACAGGGTGGCGCGCTAACGCGCTGCCGGGTCGGCCGCCATGATCCCTCTGTGTGGCCGGTTCACGCCAGGATAAACAGCGCTGTATTAATCAGGTTTTTATCGCCGAATTATTATATCCTGCCGGACGAAAATTTTTGCGGGCGTACGCAGCCCCACGCGCCTCCTTCTGCAGCGCTTCATTTCGCAGCCAGGCCGTTTATTTCACGAATACAGGCAGTGCCATACCGTTATGACCAAGAGTTTATCCCCGAAAGACATTATCGCCCTGGGCTTTATGACCTTCGCCCTGTTTGTCGGCGCCGGCAACATCATTTTCCCCCCGCTGGTGGGGCTGCAGTCCGGTGAACATCTGTGGCCGGCCGCACTCGGGTTTATGGTGACCGCCGTCGCTCTGCCGGTGATCGCCGTGATCGCGCTGGCGCGCGTCGGCGGCAGCATCAGCCTGCTGACCGGCCCCATCGGCCGCACCGCCGGCCTGCTGTTGGCGACCGTCTGCTATCTGGCGCTCGGCCCGCTGTTCGCCACCCCGCGAACCGCCAATGTTTCTTTCGCCCTCGGCATCGCGCCCTTCACCGGCGACGGCGCCCTGCCGCAGTTCATCTACAGCCTGCTGTTCTTTACCCTGGCGATGGTTGTGTCGCTGTATCCCGGCCGCTTGCTCGATAACGTAGGCCATATTCTGGCGCCGCTGAAAATTCTGGCGCTGGCCGCGCTCGGCATCGCCGCCCTGGTGTGGCCCGCCGGTGCGCCGGTCTCCGCCGTCGGCAGCTATCAGGCCGCGGCGTTTTCCACCGGCTTCGTTCAGGGTTATCAAACCATGGACACGCTGTCGGCATTGATGTTCGGCTCGATTATCGTCACCGCCGCCCGCTCGCGCGGCGTCAGCGACAGCGGCCTGCTGCTGCGCTACACCCTCTGGGCCAGCCTGATCGCCGGCGTCGGCCTGACGCTGGTCTATATCTGCATGTTCAAGCTGGGCGCCGGCAGCGGCAGCCTGGTCGGGAACGATGCTCAGGATGGTGCGGCAATCCTGCACGCCTATGTGCAGCACACCTTCGGCGATCTGGGCAGCGTCTTTATGGCGGTGCTGATGTTCATCGCTTGCCTGGTGACGGCGGTCGGCATGACCTGTGCCTGCGCGGACTTCTTCTCCCGCTACCTGCCGCTCTCTTACCGCACGCTGGTGGTTATCCTCGCCCTCTTCGCCATGCTGGTTTCCAACATGGGGCTGGCCAATCTGATCCGCGTCTCGCTGCCGGTGCTGACGGCGATCTACCCGCCCTGCATCGCGCTGGTATTGCTCAGCTTCAGCCAGAACCGCTGGCGCAGCGCCAAGCGCGTCTTCGCGCCGGTGATCGCTACCAGCCTGGTGTTTGGCCTCGCCGACGGCCTGAAAGCCTCCAGCTTCAGCAGCCTGCTGCCCGCCGGGTTCGATAAGCTGCCGCTGGCCGAGCAGGGTCTGGTCTGGCTGCAGCCTACGCTGTTGGTGCTGTTGCTGGCGGCGGCTTACGACCGGTTGCGCAGCGCCGAAAACGTCAAGGCCGCGTCGTAATCGCGATTTCCGCCCATAAAAAAAGCCGGTCATGATGACCGGCTTTTTTATCGGCTTGCGCCCGGCGGCTTACTTCAGCAGCGCCTGCGCCTTGGCCACCACGTTGTCCACGGTGAAGCCGAACTCGGCGAACAGCTGCTCC
>NZ_JBPIZB010000007.1:0-277837 GCF_051172315.1 Serratia sp. B501 | reverse complement strand
AAGCGTTTATTTCGCTTTCTTCTCGCTGACCCGGCGGCTTGTCAGTCGTTGTTCCCGGTCAGTGGAGGCGCATTATAGGGAGTTCTCGGCAGGCCGCAACCCCTAAATGCAAAAAACTTTTCAAGCGCGGATTTTTTCGGCAAAACGCTGGCCAAACCCGCATTTTTGTCACTTTTCGTACTGAATCTGGCTAAATTCCTGGGCGAAACGATCGACTTGCTGCCAATCTGTGTACTCAACTTCCTTACTGGTATCCGTTTCTCCACCGGTCATACGCATAATAAATTGAATCATGATGCGATCGAACCAGCGATAACGTGGATAACGCAATGCCCCGGCAAACACCGCACACTGTTTTGGCTGCCACGGCGACGCCAACAGGAACTTGCGGGTATAGGCGTTGGTTTGCGGCGAACGCTTTTCCGGTTTGCGCGCGGTCAGATTGACGGCAAAGAATGCGCTCGGCATCCGATTCAACTGCTCGGCATGACGTTTAACGAATTTATCCAGCACCGGGTTAAAGTGCCCGTAGCGAATAGAAGCGCCGATCATCACCTGCTGATACTGGCTAAGGTCGATCTGTTCCGCCTGCAACAGATCGATAACCTCACAGCGCAGCGTATCCTGCAATTTGCTTGCTATATAAGAAGCGATAGCACGTGTTTGCCCGTCACGGCTCGAATAAAGTATCAATGCCTTCATGGCGTACTCCTTATAACAGGCTCACTCACGCCAGAAGGTTGGCGTGAACAGCACCAGCAATGTAAACACTTCCAGGCGCCCGAACAGCATCGTCACCACCAGGATCCACTTGGCCGCCGCTGGCATCGTGGTGAAGTTGTCCGCCACCACGCCCAGACCAGGACCAAGGTTATTCAGCGTTGCCGTCACTGCGGCAAACGCGGAGAAATCATCAACGCCGGTCGCAATGATCGCCAGCATGCTGACGATAAACACCAGCGCATAGGCGGAGAAGAATCCCCACACTGCTTCCAGAATACGTTCCGGCAGTGCGCGATTGCCCAATTTGATGGTATAGACCGCGTTGGGGTGCACCAGCCTTTTCAACTCGCGCGAGCCCTGCAGGTACAACAGCAGAATACGGATCACCTTCAGGCCGCCGCCGGTCGAACCGGCGCAACCGCCGATGAATGCCGAACACAGCAACAGCATCGGCAGGAACAGCGGCCACTTGGCGATGCTGTCGGTCGTAAAACCGGCCGTGGTCGCCATCGATACCACCTGGAAGAACGCCTGATTGAGCGTTTCCATACCGCTCTTATAGACGCCATGTCCCCAGAGCACCAACGTGCACACCACCACCAGCGTCAGTTGAACGAAGATAAACATGCGGAATTCAGGATCGCGCCCATAGACCTTCAGACTGCGGCCGCTTAGCAAAGCGAAGTGCAGACCGTAGTTACAGCCGGAAATCAGCAGGAACACGGCAATGATGGTGTTGATGGTCGGGCTGGCGTAATAACCGATACTGGCATCGTGGGTAGAAAACCCGCCAATGGCGATGGTCGAGAAACTGTGGCCGATGGCGTCGAACACCGACATCCCGGCCCCCCAGAGCGCCAGCGCACAGGCGACGGTCAGCAACACATAGATTAGCCACAGGGTTTTGGCGGTTTCGGCAATACGCGGACGCATCTTGTTATCTTTCAGCGGCCCGGGCATTTCCGCCCGATACAGCTGCATGCCCCCGACGCCGAGTATCGGCAGTATCGCCACCGCCAACACGATGATCCCCATCCCGCCCATCCATTGCAGCATTTGGCGATAGAACAGGATGGCCTTAGGCAACGAGTCCAGCCCCACCAGCGTCGTTGCGCCGGTAGTCGTCAATCCCGAGAAGGATTCAAAGAAGGCGTCGGTCAGCGACAAATTAGGACGTTCCGAAAACAGGAACGGCAATGCCCCCACGCTGCCCAGCACGGTCCAGAACAGCACGACGATCAGGAAACCTTCACGCGGCTTCAGCTCGTGTTTCTGCTTACGGTTCGGCCACCACAGCATCAGCCCGATGGTCAACGCCACGAAGAACGTTTGGCTGAACGCTCGCCCCGCCCCATCGCGATAAATCAATGCCACCAGGCCGGGAATAAACATCGTCCCGGAGAACAGGATGACCAGCAGACCAACGATACGGGTTATGGCGCGAAAATGCATTTCAGCACGATCCTTAGCAATTCAATTGGGAGGATTATTGCGAAATGGGGGTTAATTGCAAATTACCGCGACTGAGATCACGCAATTTATTCCCAAACAGCTCAACCTCAGTCGCCGGCAGCGCCAAATGCAGCACGACGGCGGCGCCGTATTCACCCTGCAGGATCCGACCTGCGATTTGCTGCAACAAGTTCTCCACCAGCGCCAACTGCGCATAGTCGCACTGCAAGATATATTCGGCTTCGGGCACCTTTTGCGCCAGCGCCAGCTGCTTCAATGCCTGTTGAACACCGTTGCCATAAGCTTTCACCAGCCCGCCGGTGCCCAGCTTGACACCGCCGTAGTACCGAACGACTACGGCGGTCACTTCACCGATACCGCTGCCCATCAGCTGCGCGAGGATAGGTTTGCCGGCGGTGCCCGACGGTTCTCCATCGTCGGAGAACCCCAGCTGCTGCGAATCATCGGGGCTACCGGCGACGAAAGCCCAACAGTGGTGCCGCGCCGCCGGGTGCTCATCCCGCACCTGCTGAATAAACGCCTTTGCCGCCTCCACCCCGCCGGTCGGCGCCAGCAGGGTGATGAAACGGCTCTTCTTTATCTCTTCGGTAAAGCAGGTTGCTTCCGCCGGTATCGGGTACGGCCGCATCAAGCCAGGTTCAGATCGCGCGTCATGTTCTCGATGCGCTTTTCATGGATCACGATGTTGTCTTCGATGCGAATACCGCCATACGGTTTCAGCGCATCGATACGATCCCAGGCGAAGTGCTGCTTGAACTCGCCGCTGCGCCACGGCGCCAACAGAGACTCGATGAAGTACAGACCCGGTTCGATGGTCAACACCATGCCCGGCTGCAACACGCGGGTGCAACGCAGGAATGGGTACTTGGACGGCGCCGCCAGATGGGTGCCTTGCTCATCCTGCATAAAACCGGCGGCGTCGTGCACCTGCAGGCCCAACGGATGGCCCAACCCGTGCGGCAGGAACGGCGTGGTGATACCCGTTTCGACCATCGCCTCTTCGCTGAGGCCATTCACCAGTTTGTGATTCTTGAGCAGCTTGGCGATGCGCTGATGCATCTGCACATGATAGTCGGTGTAACGCACACCGGTTTTAATGGTGTCGATCAGCGCCAGCTGTTCACTATTGAGATCTTTCACCAGATGAGCGAACTCGCTGCCGCTTTGCGCCGCATAGGTACGCGTCAGATCGGCGGCGTAGCCGTTATATTCCGCCCCGGCGTCGATCAGAAAACTCAGGGACTCGGCCGGCGGCTGATGATCCAGCTTGGTGTAGTGCAGCACCGAAGCGTGCTCGTTCAACGCCACGATGTTGTCGTAAGGCACATCGGTATCGCGGTGGCCGGTAGCCGTCAGGTAGGCCAGATTGATGTCGAACTCGCTCATGCCGGAGAGGAAGGCCTCATGCGCGGCACGATGGCCGGTTACCGCCGTCTTCTGCGCTTCGCGCATGCAGGCCAGCTCATAGCCGGTTTTAATCGAACGGTGGAAATCCAGGTAGTTCAGCACCGCTTTCGGGTTGATGTTTTCCGAAGGGATGCCGAGATCGCGGGCGCGCTGTTGGGCATAACCGATATAGCCGACGCGCTCACGCTGCGGCGGCAGCTGCTGCGCGATCGCATCGGCGTTGGCCAGCGGCATCAATTCGAGGGACTTGGTCCAGAAACTGTTCGGCAGCGGCTCTACGCTGTGCCAGTAGTCAACCGGGGAGTAGAACCACAGCTTCGGCTTGTTGACGCCATCTATCCACAACCAGCAGTTCGGCACCGACGTCACCGGCACCCAGGCTTTGAAATGCGCGTTCACTTTGAACGGGTAGCTATGGTCGTCCAAAAATACCTTTTGCAGTTCCCCGGAGTGAATCAGCAGCGCATCCAACTTGTTGCGCTCCAGCACTTCACGCGCGCGTTTTTGCAGTTCTGCCAGGTGGTCGTTATACAAAGAAGCCAGCGTTTCCATCACAGTACCCTTATGCCTTAGCACGAAAGAAGCCATCTTAACACAGCGCTCCGACGCACCAACCTCATCGCGTTGGGCATGCGGAGCAGCTCGCAATTCCCTGCAAATGCCGTTACATCCGCAGCTTAACCATTAACCAGCCGCCCAAACCGAGCAGCGCTATCGCCAGCGCCCACAGGCCATGGTGTTCCAACAACACCGCGCCGGCCGCGGCGACGCCCGCCAGACACTGCTGCAGAAAGCCACACAGCGCCATCGCATAAGCGCCGTACTCTTTGGCATCGCTGACCGCCATCGCCATGCTGTTGGGAAACAGCACCGCCTGGCCAAAAATGGTCAGGCAATACAGCGCGATGAACAGCGCCATGCCGGGAAGGCCGGCCAGGACGCCGCTCCACCACAGCAGCAGGATCGCCGCCGTCGCCAGCGCCACGATGCCGCTGCCGGCCTGCATCAGTTTTTTCCCGCCGAGACGCGCCACCGTACGGTTCACCGTCAGCGCTCCGCTGAAGTAGGCGACGCCGATCACCAGCCCCAGGGCGCCGAACGCCGTGACGTTGAGACCAAACTCCTGCTGCATGACGAACGGACTCACTTCCTGCAGTGTCACCGTGGTGGCAAACCCCAGCCCGCCGACGCAGGCCGGCCAAAAGAACCCAGGCCGCCGCAGGATGGCAAAGTAGGTTGCCGCCATCGCCGGGCGCACGCCCCCTGCCCGTCCCGCCTCCAGCGGCAGCGTCGCCATCAGCGCCAGAATGATCAAACCGGTGGCACCCATCAGGACGAAGCCCATCTGCCAGTGCGCATATTGGCTCAGCAGGCCACCGATAAACTGACCGCCGCCCAGCGCGGTGATAAAGGCGATGGAGAGCACCGACAGACGCCGCGCCAGTTCGTCCCCGCTCCAGTTATCCCGCACGATGATGCGCGCGATGATCGCCGCACCGCCGGCACCCACGCCCTGCAGCGCACGCAGCGTCAGCAATTGGGCGCCGTTGCTGCACAGCGCCAACAGCCCGCTGCAGCCAATGAAAAGAAATAAAGACAGCGTCAGGGGCGCGCGGCGGCCAAAGCGATCGGCAGCCGCGCCCCAGAACAGCACCGGCAAGGCGGCGCCGATGACGAAGATTGAAATGGACAACTCGGTAGCGCGCCGGCTCATCGCCAGCTCCCGCATCACCGTCGGCAGCGAAGGCAAGTACACGGTCGTCGCCATTTGCGCCATAAACACCAACAGACACGCCAGCGTCATGGTTCTGGCGGGAATGCTCCATAAGCCGCTGCGTTTAACACAAGCCGCCTTAGTCATGTGTAACCTCGTCTGAATGTTCATTCGCTGCGAGCAAGTGTATGAGGGCCGACAAGCTCCGGCAAATGCCGATAGCACATAAAATATAACTTCGTTTCAAATCAAAAAACTAACTTGGCGACATGTGATCAGACCAGCAAAAATGCAATCTCTCATTTGCATATTGTTAACATAAAAACCACACTCCTCTTCATCTGGTCATACCAGATCATACGCTGATTCAGGAGATAGACATGCTCTACCAAGGCGAAACATTACAACTGCACTGGCTCGATAACGGCATCGCCGAGCTGGTGTTCAACGCACCGGGCTCGGTCAACAAGCTGGACACCCGCACCGTCGCCAGCCTGGGCGAGGCGCTCACCGTGCTGGAAAACCAGCCAGAGCTCAAGGGGCTGCTGCTGCGCTCCACCAAAGCCGCATTTATCGTCGGCGCCGATATCACCGAATTCCTTTCTCTGTTCGCCGCGCCGGCTGAAAAGCTGCAAGAGTGGCTGGTATTCGCCAACAACGTCTTTAACCGGCTGGAAGATTTGCCGGTGCCGACCATTTCTGCCATTAACGGCTATGCGCTCGGCGGCGGTTGCGAATGCATTTTGGCGACCGATTTCCGCGTCGCCTCACCGGACGCGCGCATCGGCCTGCCTGAAACCAAATTGGGCATCATGCCGGGCTTCGGCGGCTCCGTCCGCCTGCCGCGCCTGCTGGGTAACGACAGCGCGCTGGAAATCATCGCCGCCGGCAAAGACGTCAGCGCCAAAGACGCGTTGAAAGTCGGCCTGGTCGATGCGGTAGTGGCGCCGGAAAAACTGGCCGAAGCCGCGCTCAACATGCTGCAACAGGCGATCGACGGCAAGCTGAACTGGCGCGCCGCGCGTCAACCGAAGCTGGAGCCGCTGAAGCTCAGCCCGATCGAGGCGGCAATGAGCTTCACCACCGCCAAAGGCATGGTGCTGCAGACCGCCGGCAAACATTACCCGGCGCCGATGACCGCGGTGAAAACCATTGAAGCCGCCGCCAAGCTGGGCCGCGATGAAGCGCTGAAACTGGAAACCGCCAGCTTCGTGCCGTTGGCGCGCTCCAACGAAGCGCGTGCGCTGGTCGGCATCTTCCTTAACGATCAGTTCGTGAAAGGTCAGGCGAAAAAGCTGGCCAAGAATGTGGACGCGCCGAAACAGGCGGCGGTGTTGGGCGCCGGCATCATGGGCGGCGGCATCGCTTACCAATCGGCGTTGAAAGGCGTGCCGGTGATCATGAAGGACATCAGCGACAAATCGCTGACGTTGGGCATGAACGAAGCGGCCAAGCTGCTCAATAAGCAGTTGGAACGCGGCAAGCTGGATGGCCTGAAAATGGCGCAGGTGCTGTCGACCATTCAGCCGACGCTGGACTACGCCGGCATCGAGCGCGCGCAGGTGATCGTCGAAGCGGTCGTGGAGAACCCGAAGGTCAAAGCCGCCGTGCTGTCGGAAGTGGAAAACCTGATCGGCGAAGACACCGTTCTGGCGTCGAACACCTCGACCATTCCGATTAATCATCTGGCAAAATCGTTGAAGCGTCCGCAAAACTTCTGCGGCATGCACTTCTTTAACCCGGTACACCGTATGCCGCTGGTCGAAATCATCCGCGGCGAACAAACCAGCGACGAGACCATTGCCAAAGTGGTGGCCTACGCCAGCCGCATGGGCAAAACGCCGATCGTGGTGAACGACTGCCCGGGCTTCTTCGTCAACCGCGTGCTGTTCCCATACTTCGCCGGCTTCAGCCTGCTGCTGCGCGACGGCGCCGACTTCCGTCAGATCGATAAAGTGATGGAAAAACAGTTCGGTTGGCCGATGGGCCCGGCCTACCTGCTCGACGTGGTGGGCATCGACACCGCACACCACGCGCAAGCGGTAATGGCGGCCGGCTTCCCGGAGCGCATGAGCAAAGACTATCGCGACGCCATTGACGTGATGTTCGACAACCAGCGCTTCGGTCAGAAAAACCAGCTGGGCTTCTACCGCTACAGCCAGGACAACAAAGGTAAGCCGCGCAAGGACAACGACGAGCAGACCGATGCGCTGCTGGCCGAAGTGAGCCAACCGCGCCAGACCATCAGCGACGAAGAGATCGTTGCGCGCATGATGATCCCGATGATCAACGAAGTGGTGCGTTGCCTGGAAGAGAAGATCGTCGCCAGCCCGGCCGAAGCCGATATGGCGTTGGTCTACGGCATCGGTTTCCCTCCGTTCCACGGCGGCGCGTTCCGCTACCTGGATACGCTCGGCACCGCCAACTACGTTGAGCTGGCCCAGCGTTACGCACACCTCGGCGCCCTGTATCAGGTGCCGGCCGGTCTGCGCGCCAAGGCCGAACGCAATGAAAGCTACTACCCGGTGGCGACACCGCTGTCCGACGTCGCAACCCGCCAACCGGCATGAGGTCATAAAGATGGAAAACGTAGTTATTGTTGATGCCGTACGCACGCCGATGGGCCGCTCCAAGGGCGGCGCCTTCCGCCAGGTGCGCGCCGAAGATCTCTCCGCTCATCTGATGCGTGAAGTGCTGAACCGCAACCCGGCGCTGAACGCCGACGAGATCGATGACATTTACTGGGGCTGCGTGCAGCAGACGCTGGAACAAGGCTTCAACATCGCCCGCAACGCCGCGCTGCTGGCCGAGATCCCGCACCGTGTGCCGGCGGTGACCGTCAACCGCCTGTGCGGCTCTTCGATGCAGGCGCTGCACGACGCGGCGCGCGCCATCATGGTTGGCGACGCGCACATCAGCCTGATCGGCGGCGTGGAACACATGGGCCATGTGCCGATGAACCACGGCGTGGATTTCCATCCGGGCCTGAGCCGCAGCGTAGCCAAGGCCGCCGGGATGATGGGGCTGACCGCTGAAATGCTGGCCAAGATGCACAACATCAGCCGCCAGATGCAGGATGAGTTCGCCGCGCGCTCCCACCAACGCGCACATGCGGCGACGCTGGCGGGTTACTTCAAAAACGAGATCATTCCGACCAACGGCCACGACGCCGATGGCGTGCTGACCCGTTACGATTTTGATGAAGTCATCCGCCCGGAAACCACCGTCGAAAGCCTGTCGGCCCTGCGTCCGGCGTTCGATCCGGTCAACGGCACCGTCACCGCCGGCAGTTCTTCCGCCCTGTCGGACGGCGCTTCCGCCATGCTGCTGATGAGCGAATCACGCGCCAAAGCGCTCGGTTTGAAAGCCCGCGCCCGCATCCGCTCGATGGCGGTCGTCGGCTGCGATCCTTCCATCATGGGCTACGGCCCGGTGCCGGCCAGCAAGCTGGCGCTGAAACGCGCCGGCCTGAGCGTGCAGGACATCGATCTGTTCGAGCTGAACGAAGCGTTCGCCGCCCAGTCGCTGCCGTGCATCAAGGATCTGGGACTGATGGACAGCATCGACGACAAGATTAACCTGAACGGCGGCGCCATCGCGCTCGGCCACCCGCTGGGCTGTTCCGGCTCCCGCATCTCGACCACCTTGTTGAACAACATGGAACGTCGCGACGCGCAGTTCGGCCTGGCAACCATGTGCATCGGCCTGGGCCAGGGTATCGCCACCGTGTTTGAACGCGTTTAGCTGTGTCTATCTTGGGATGACCGCGTCACCACTTCAAATCGCGGCATCCCGCCAAGTTTAGTTGCCGTTCTTCCCGCCTGTCAGGGGCGGGTTTTTTATGCCTGAAATTTGCCGACGCCCAAATAAAAACGGGGCGACCCTCGGCCACCCCGTTCACTGCGCATCGCCTCTGTCAGATAAACGAAAACGCGTCGCCAAACATATGCGCTTCCTGCGCGCCGCGCTCGGCGCAGAAACGCTCGCGGGCGATTTTCGCCATCTCGAAACGCCCGGCGATGTAGATGTCATGCTCCGCCAACGTGCCGAAATCCTGCAACACCGCGCTGAGCACGGTGCCGCTGCGGCCACGCCATTCCGCCTCCGGCTGCTCGACCACCGGGATCACCTTCAGGTTCGGGTGTTGCACCGACAGCGCTTCCAGCTCGCTCAGATCGTACAGGTGCTTCAGCTCACGCCCGCCCCAGTAGATGGAAATATCGCGATCGGGCTGCTGCTCCAACGCGGTCAACAGGATTGAGCGCGCATAGGAGAAGCCGGTGCCGCCGGCGATCAGCACCAGCGGACGGCAGCCCTCTTCCCGCAGCCAGGCGTCGCCATGCGGCATATCGACGGTGATCGCCTGCTCTTTCAGGATGCGATCCATCACCGCCATGGCGTACAGATTCAGCTCCGAAGCACCGATATGCAGCTCGATGTAATCTTGCTGCGTCGGGGTTGATGCCAGCGAGAACGGACGTTTGTCGCGCTCGTCCATCACCACCATCAGATATTGCCCTGCCTTGAAAGAAAACGGCTGCTCGGGCACCAGACGTACCCGATAAACCGTATCGGTAATGGCCTCTACCGAGGTCACTTTACAGCTCAATATTGTCATGCGTTCCCTCTGTCGGGTCATCAATGCAAAGCTGAGAACAGGGCCTGACGCTATAACGTCGGTTCCCTGTCACTGAAAATTGCGAGCTCATCCCAGATTTCGTCGACGCGCGCACGTACCTTTTCATCCATCTGAATCGGACGGCCCCATTCGCGATCGGTTTCACCCGGCCATTTGTTGGTGGCGTCCAGCCCCATCTTCGAACCCAGTCCGGAAACCGGCGAGGCGAAGTCCAGATAGTCGATCGGCGTATTCTCCACCAGAACCGTATCCCTTGCCGGATCCATTCGTGTGGTGATCGCCCAAATCACGTCATTCCAGTCGCGCGCATTGACGTCATCGTCACAGACGATAACAAATTTGGTGTACATAAACTGCCGCAGGAACGACCAGACGCCCATCATCACGCGTTTCGCGTGGCCGGCGTACTGTTTTTTCATGGTCACCACCGCCAGGCGATACGAGCACCCTTCCGGCGGCAGATAAAAATCAACGATTTCCGGGAACTGTTTTTGCAGGATCGGCACGAACACTTCATTCAGCGCCACGCCCAGGATCGCCGGCTCATCCGGCGGCCGACCGGTGTAGGTCGAGTGGTAAATCGCGTTGCGACGCTGGGTGATGTGCGTGACGGTGAATACCGGGAACTGGTCGACTTCATTGTAATAACCGGTGTGGTCACCGTAGGGGCCTTCCGGCGCCATTTCACCCGGCTCGATATAGCCTTCCAGCACGATTTCGGCACTGGCGGGCACTTCCAGATCGTTGGAAAGGCACTTGACCACTTCGGTTTTATTGCCGCGCAGCAGCCCGGCAAAGGCATATTCAGACAGAGTATCCGGCACCGGCGTCACCGCGCCGAGGATAGTGGCGGGATCGGCGCCCAGCGCCACCGCAACCGGGAAACGCTCGCCGGGGTACGCCTGGCACCACTCCTGGTAATCCAGCGCGCCGCCGCGGTGCGACAGCCAACGCATGATCACTTTATTCTTGCCCAGCACCTGCTGACGATAGATACCGAGGTTTTGCCGTTCCTTATGCGGACCGCGGGTCACCGTCAGCCCCCAGGTGATCAGCGGCGCGGCGTCTTCCGGCCAGCAGTGCATCACCGGAATGCGGCCCAGATCGACATCATCGCCCTGCCATACCTGCTCCTGACAAGGCGCGGATCCCAGCACCTTGGTCGGCATGTTCAGCACCTGCTTGAACTTCGGTATTTTGTCGAACAGATCGCGGAAACCTTTCGGCGGCTCCGGCTCTTTGAGGAAAGCCAGCAGTTTGCCGACTTCGCGCAGCGCGCTGATGTCTTCCTGCCCCATGCCCATCGCCACGCGATTGGCGGTGCCGAACAGATTGCACAGCACCGGCATGTCGTACCCTTTCGGGTTTTCAAACAGCAGTGCCGGGCCGCCCGCCCGCAGGGTGCGATCGGCAATTTCCGTCATTTCCAGGTAAGGATCGATCGGCTGGCTGATGCGTTTTAGTTCCCCTCTCTTCTCCAGCAACGAGAGGAAATCGCGTAAGTCACGGTATTTCATGCTGATCATTATAGCGGCCAGTGGGGAGGGCATTATAAGCCCTCTTCAAGGTTGTTGCTGCAATTTTGTTAACGCCGCCCGCTGTCGGGTGGCTCTCAGCCGCAGTTGAACGGCACCAGCGCAGCCAGTGCGTGCGTATCCTGATATTCGCGCGTCTCTTCGCCGTGGCGGAACACCTTAAAGCCCTGCCCGTTGGCGCTGAAATAACGCAGCGCATTGCCTTCAACGTGCAACAGACTGCCTTCACGCAACGCCACTACCGATTCGCTCGGGTTGATCGCGCAGAACTCCGCGAGACGCTCGTCACGGGTTTCGCCCATGTGGCCGCTGATGTGCGCATCGATGTAATGCGGGTTAATCTGCACCGGGAACAACCCCAGCGCCGGCAATACCACGCTGCAGCGCACCGGCATGTCATTGGTGGTGCGAATGCTCGGCGTCGCCACGTTGCAACCTGCGCTCCAGCCGACGTAAGGCACTTCACGCTCGCGCACCGCACGCTGGATAGGCACGATCAGGCTTTGTTCGTGCAACATCTGGTTCAGCAACCAGGTGTTGCCGCCGCTGACCAAAATGCATTCGGCCTGCGCAATCGCCGCCGCCGGTGAAGCGGCGTGGTGAATGCTGGTGACTTCAATGCCCAATGTTTGCGCCAGCTCCTGCGCGCGCCGATCGTAGTCGTAACGGATCAGCGCGTAAGGGATAAAGACGGCAGATTTGATGCCGCGGCGCGCAATCATCGCCAGCAGTTGGCTTTTGGCGTACCCCAGCAGCTCGGCTTCGCCAGACAGCTTGCCGTTGCTCAACAGAAACAGCTCCATTTTTCTCCCCTCGGTCAAAAACGATGAATAGCGTCACAGCCGGCGGCGCAACGCCTTGCCATACTGTGACGGTAACAAATTTTTAGCCCTCTGTTATACCAGCGCCGTATCGATAAGTGTGTGACCCCTCGCTAATAGCCGTGGATTCAGAAAGATAGGCGATGTTACATGCTGAAACTTGCATCACTATGTATCCGGAATAGCTTTTGATATGCTTACCGGCTGGCAGAAAGGCATGTGAAATTATGGAATCCTGGTATCTACTTTATTGCAAACGCGGTCAGCTGTTGCGAGCGCAGGAACATCTGGAGCGGCAGCAGGTAAACTGCCTCAGCCCGATCATCACGCTGGAAAAAATCGTGCGTGGCAAGCGCATCGCGGTCAGCGAACCCCTGTTTCCCAATTATCTGTTTGTGGAATTCGACCCGGAGCGCATTCACACCACCACCATCAGCGCCACCCGCGGCGTCAGCCACTTCGTGCGTTTCGGCGCGCTGCCGAGCGTCATCCCGAGCAAGGTGATCGATGAGCTGCGCACGCACACCAGCGAGACCTACGTCGATCCGGAAACCCCGCAGCCGGGCGATACCGTTCTGATCGTCGACGGCGTATTCGAAGGGCTGCAGGCGATCTACACCGAGCCGGACGGCGAGGCCCGCTCGATGCTGTTGCTCAACCTGATCAACAAACAGGTCAGTCAAAGCATCGACAATCGGCAATTCCAGAAAATGTAATGCAAAAAGGCGCCCTCAGGCGCCTTTTTTACGGTATCGCGCTTAGCGGCGCAGCGCTTCTTCATGCAGCCATTGGGCGACACGTTTGGCGAAGTAGGTCAGCACGCCGTCGGCGCCGGCGCGTTTAAAGCACATCAACGACTCCATCACCGCAGGCTGCTCCTGCAGCCAGCCGTTCTGAATCGCCGCCATGTGCATGGCGTACTCGCCGGACACCTGATAAGCGAAAGTCGGCACGCCGAAGGTATCCTTCACCCGGCGCACCACATCCAGGTAAGGCATGCCCGGTTTCACCATCACCATGTCCGCGCCTTCCTGCAGATCCTGCGCAATCTCTTGCAGCGCTTCATCGCTGTTGGCCGGATCCATCTGATAGGTCTTTTTGTTGCCGCCTTTCAGGTTGCCGCTGGAACCCAGCGCATCGCGGAACGGACCGTAATAGCAGGAAGCGTACTTGGCGGAGTAGGCCATGATCTGGGTGTTCACCAGGCCCTGCAGTTCCAGACGATCGCGGATCGCCCCGATACGGCCGTCCATCATGTCGCTCGGCGCCACGATTTCCGCGCCCGCTTCGGCATGAGACAGCGCCTGACGCACCAGAATGTCTTTGGTCACGTCGTTAATCACGTAGCCCTGCTCATCGATCACCCCGTCCTGACCGTGGGTCGTGTAGGGATCGAGCGCTACGTCGGTCAGAATGCCCAACTCAGGCACCGCGTCTTTCAGCGCGCGCACCGTGCGCTGCACCAGCCCTTCCGGGTTGTAGGCTTCTTCCGCATGCAGCGACTTCAAGCCCGGTTCAATCACCGGGAACAGGGAGATCACCGGCACGCCGAGTTTGGCGATGGTTTCCGCTTCCTTGACCAGCAGATCGATCGTCATGCGCGATACGCCCGGCATCGAGGCCACTTCTTCCTGGCGGTTGCTGCCTTCCATGACGAACACCGGATAAATCAGGTCATTGACCGTCAGTTGGTTTTCGGCGACCAGACGGCGGCTGAAGTCATGACGGCGCACGCGGCGCATACGGCGACCAGGAAAGGTGCCCGGAAATGCATAGCTCATAGTTTTCTCCTAGCTCAAACCAGCCGGAATAGCCGGCGGGCGTTCTCATCGGTTTTTTGCCCCAGCCATTGCGGCTCTTCCTGCCGCCAGACGGCGACCTGATGCACGAGGTGGGGCAGGAAACAGGGTTCGTTGCGGCGAGATGCGGGTTTAGGCTGTAAATCCCGGGGCAACAGATAAGGGGCGTCAGTTTCCAGCAGCAGACGCTCGGCCGGGATCTGCGGCAGCAGGGCGCGCAATTCCAGACCGCGCCGCTCGTCGCATACCCAACCGGTAATCCCGATCGACAGGCCCAGCGACAGGCAGCTTGCTAATTCTTCGGCGGTGCCGGTGAAGCAGTGCACCACGGCCGCGGGCAGTTTATCCAACCACGGCGTCAGTAGCTCGGCAAAACGTGCGTGTGCGTCGCGACAATGAAGAAACACCGGCAGCGCCAACTCCGCCGCCAGCGCCAGTTGCGCGCTGAACGCCGCCTCCTGCTGCTCCGGCGTCGAGAAGTTGCGGTTGAAATCCAGACCGCATTCACCGATCGCCACCACTTCTGGGCCGGCGGCCAGGGCATAAATCTGCTCGGCGCTGCGTTCATCCCAGCTGCCGGCGTTATGCGGATGCACACCGGCGGTGGACCAGCAATAGCCCGCATGCTGCTGCGCCAGTATGGCGGCCTCGCGGCTCTCAGGCAGATCGGTGCCGGTAATCAACATCCCGGTAACGCCCGCCGCGCGGGCGCGCTCCACCACGGTCTCGCGGTCTTTGGCGAATTGGCTGCTGGTGAGGTTAACGCCGATATCAAACATGGTTTTTTCCAAAGCAAAAGCCGCCCTATGGGCGGCTTCGCAATCAATGTGGATCAGGGCGCTGGGGGTTCGTCACCCTCGTCGTCGTCTTCCGCCTGCGGACGGCGTTTGCCGGTATAGAAGCGAGCGAAGAATACCCCCACTTCAAACAGCAGATACATCGGTATCGCCAGCAGGGTTTGCGAGAACACGTCCGGCGGCGTCAACAACATGCCGACCACAAACGCGCCGACCAACACATACGGCCGTTTCTTCTTCAGGTCTTCCGGCGAAGTGACGCCGCTCCAGCACAGCAGAATGATGGCGACCGGCACTTCGAAGGCGACGCCAAACGCCATAAACAGCGCCATAACGAAATCGAGGTAGTTTTTAATGTCGGTCGCAATGGTCACCCCCATCGGCGCGGTCTTGGCGAAGAAGCCGAAGGCCAGCGGGAACACGATGAAGTAGGCGAAAGCCATGCCGAGGTAAAACAACAGGCTGCTGGACACCAGCAACGGCATCATCAGGCGGCGTTCATGCTTGTACAGCGCAGGCGCGATGAACGCCCATACCTGATACAGGATCATCGGCGCGGAGACGAACACCGAAACGATCATGGTCAGCTTGATCGGGGTGAAAAACGGTGACGCCACGTCGGTGGCGATCATGCTCGCGCCGGCCGGCAACTGCTTGAGCAGCGGCGCAGAAACCAGCTGGTAGATGTCGTTGGCGAAAAACACCAGCACCACGAACACCGCCAGTACGCAAATAATCGAGTTCAACAGCCGCTTGCGCAGCTCTATCAGATGACTGATAAGGGGTTGGGTATCTTCAACAGCCATGTATTAACGATCGCCACTAGGTTGGTGAGACGCTGGGGTTTTATCCGCAACAGGTTCGACAGGAGCAGGCGCGGTTTCCACCGGCGCTTTAGCCGGTTGCGCCGCCACTGGCGCAGCCACGACGGCTTCAGGTTCCACTGCCGGTTTTGGCACGGCGGCGGGCGCGCTGGCGCTGGTTGCCGCTTCCGCCGGCGTCACGCCGTCGTGCAAGGCTTCCGGATCGATGGCCTGCGGGTTATGGATGGTGTTCGCCAGCTCTTCTTTCTCGCCCCGGTAGGTGCGTTTCAAGGATTCCGCCGCGTCTTTCAGCTCATCCATCGACGCCTTCAACTCCGGCGTCAGGTTCTGCAGGCCGGCCTGTTCGGCTTTCTTCAGGCTGTCCTGCAGCTCCTGCAGTTTCAGCTCCTGAGACAGTTCGTGCTGCACCGAGGCCGCCAGCGAGCGCAGCGCGCGGATCCAGCCCGATACCGTTCTGACCGCAACCGGCAAGCGTTCCGGCCCCAGAACAACCAGGCCGATCACCAGCACCAGCAGCAGCTCACTAAACCCAATGTCAAACACGGTTTATACCTGCTCTTTGTTCTTCGACTCTTCCGGTTTCACTTCCGGCTGCTTATCGGTAATAGGCTTGGCCGAGAAATCAGCGTCATCCAGGCTGCTTTTTTCAGCCGTGTTGGGGGTCGACGGCGTATCGTCGCCGATCGCTTTTTTGAAGCCCTTGATCGAGGCGCCGAGATCGGAACCCAGCGTGCGCAGTTTTTTGGTGCCGAACAGCAGCACCACGATCACTGCGATGATCAACAATTGCGTAATACTAATACCGCCCATTTTAATTACCTCTAATTTTAAGGGGTCTTTTAAAGCCAGCCCGCATTATAGAGCCGACTTTACCAGAGTAACGAATTAAATCAGGTGGTTCGCTTCCAGCCAATCACCCAGCATACGATGCCGGCGGCCATCATCCAGGCGGGGAACACCTCGATTTGCCCCAGCAGCAACAGCGTGCCGCTTACCAACAGTGTAGCGCCAACGCCGAACAAATAACGTGACTGCCCCTGACGAACCCGCTGAGCCTGCATCTGGTTGGTCAGCTTATCAACGCTTTGTTGCAACAGTTTATGCTGCTGCAGGCTGTCGTAAAACAGCTCGGGCAGTTCGGGCAGTTTCTCCGCCCAGAACGGCGCTTTCTCTTTCAGCGCGCGCACCACGGCGGGAATGCCGACCTGATCGCGCAGCCAACTCTCGAGGAACGGCTTGGCGGTGGTCCACAGATCCAACTGCGGGTAAAGCTGACGCCCCAGCCCTTCAACATACAGCAAGGTCTTCTGCAATAACACCAGCTGCGGCTGCACTTCCATATTGAAGCGGCGCGCGGTGTTGAACAGGTTCAGCAGCACGTTGCCGAAGGAGATCTCCGCCAGCGGCTTCTCGAAAATCGGTTCGCACACGGTACGGATGGCGAATTCGAAGTCTTCCACGTTAGTGTCGCGCGGCACCCAGCCGGAGTCGACGTGCAGTTCCGCCACCTTGCGGTAATCGCGGTTGAAGAAGGCGATGAAGTTTTCCGCCAGATAGCGTTTGTCATCCTTGTTCAACGAACCGACGATGCCGCAGTCGATGCCGATGTAGCAAGGATCTTCCGGATGTTCGTAGCTGACGAAAATATTACCGGGATGCATGTCCGCATGGAAGAAGCTGTCGCGGAATACCTGGGTAAAGAACACCTGAACGCCGCGTTCCGCCAACAGTTTCATGTTGGTGCCCTGCTGCTCCAGCGTGGCGATGTCCGAGACCGGAATGCCGTAGATACGCTCCATCACCAACACGCTTTCGCGGCAGTAGTCGGAGTAGACCTCCGGCACGTACAGCATCGGGCTGCCGTCGAAATTGCGACGCAGCTGAATGGCGTTGGCCGCTTCGCGCAGCAGGTTCAATTCGTCCAGCAGAGTTTTCTCGTACTCGCGCACCACTTCGCGCGGACGCAGGCGGCGGCCGTCCGGCAACAGCTTCGGCACCCAGCCTGCCAGCCGGTACATCAAGCGCACGTCGGCTTTGATAATCGGCCCGATATCCGGCCGGATCACCTTCAGCACCACTTCCTGGCCGGTGGTTTTCAGCCGCGCGGTATGCACCTGCGCGATCGAAGCGGACGCCAGCGGCTGCTGCTCGAAGTCGTCGAACCAGGTTTCCAGCGGGCCGCCCATCGCCAGCTCGATATGCTTGCGCGCCAGCGCACCGTCGAAAGGCGCCACCCGATCCTGCAGCAGCGTCAGCTGATCGGCAATGTGCGGCGGGAACAGATCGCGGCGGGTCGACATCATCTGGCCGAACTTGATCCAGACCGGCCCCAATTCCTGCAGCGCCAGCCGCAGACGTTCGCCCAGCGGTTTGTCCTTGTGCCGATTAGGCATCCAGAACAGCAGCCGGCGGCCGAAGCGCAGCGGCAGCGTCAAACGCATTGTCGGGATCAACTCGTCCAGCCCATAGCTGAGAAAAACGCGGACGATAAAATACAAACGACGCAGTTCGCCTGGGGTCATCGCTTGCCCTCCAACTTATCCATGCGGGCAATCAGCGCTTCCGCGCTGCGGGCGAGCGCATCCACTTCTTCATTGAACCACACCACTTCCAGCGGCCCCGGCGCCAGACGCCACTCTTCCGTCAGCGCCTCAGCCATGTCTTGCTGCCGACGCATCAATCCGGCCTTGAGTAACGAAGCGCCTTTGCCCAGCGCCTGCGTAATGCCTTGAGCGGCGATATCGCCGATATAGGGCGCCAGCCATTCCGCCGGATCCCACTCCGCCAGATCGAGCAGGCCAACCAGCTGTTGCACCACCTGAATATCCCCTTCCACCGTCAATTCGCCGCTGCGCATCAGCACCGGCAACTGCTGGCGATCGCGCAGCTTCAGTAAGGAGGGAATGCTGCGCACCGTGCAATCGGCGCTGTCTTCAGACTGCCCCAGCACATCCACGCGCAGTTCGCTGAACACCAGCACCAGCGGTGAAGCCAACTCTTCCAGTTCGATGCGCAGCACCTTGCCCGCCAGGCGTTGGCGAGCGGCTTTCATGCTGCGATCGCGAAACAGCAGGTTATTCAGCGAGGTTTCCAGCGCACCGGTCAGCAGAGGGATAAACAGCATCGGCATCTCCCTCTCAGAACTTGAAGCCGCGATGCAGGGCGACAATCCCACCGGTCAGGTTGAAATAGGTGACGTTTTCAAAACCGGCGTTGCCCATCATGCCCTTCAGGGTTTCCTGATCGGGGTGCATACGGATCGATTCCGCCAGATAGCGATAGCTGTCCGGATCTTTCACTACCAGCTCGCCGATCTTCGGCAGCACGTGGAAAGAGTATGCGTCGTAAGCTTTGCTCAGCGGCGCCAGCAGCGGTTTGGAGAACTCCAGCACCAACAGGCGGCCGCCCGGCTTCAGCACGCGGAACATCGAACGCAGCGCTTTGTCTTTGTCGGTGACGTTACGCAGGCCAAAGGAGATGGTGATGCAATCGAAGTAATTGTCCGGGAACGGCAGCGCTTCGGCGTTGGCCTGCACGTAATTGATGTTGCCGACGATGCCGCGGTCGCGCAGCTTCTCGCGCCCCATCTTCAGCATCGAATCGTTGATGTCCGCCAGCACCACCTGCCCCTGCTCGCCAACCATGCGGGAGAACTTGGCGGCCAGGTCGCCGGTGCCACCGGCCAGATCCAGCACGCGCTGCCCGCGGCGCACGCCACTGCAGTCAATGGTGAAACGCTTCCAGATACGGTGGATGCCGAACGACATCAGGTCGTTCATCACGTCATACTTTGCCGCTACCGAATGAAAAACGTCCGCCACCATGGCCTGTTTTTCGTCTCTAGCGACGGTGCGAAAACCGAAATCGGTGGTTTCCTGCGATTGATCTGCCATTGTCCTGCCTGCTATTCAGTCAATTTTGTGTGGATGAGTGTACCAGAAGCCCGAGGAATACCCCACCTCGCCACGGCCTCAGCCGTGCGAAACGAAGCCCGGTTCCCCGGTGGTATCATCATCGTCGTTCGTCTGCGGCAGCGCGGCGACCTCGTCGTCGTTCGCCTCTTCCGCTTCATCGTGTTGCGCGCCGGCTTGCTGCGCCAGCAGCGGGTTTATCGGCCGCTTGACCTCAACCCCCAGCGCACGGAAACCTTCAATTTGGCCGATAAGATTACCACGGCCTTCGCTCAGTTTGTTCATCGCCTGACGATAACTGCCCTGCGCCTTGTCCAGGCTCTGCCCCAGTGCGGACATATCGTCCACGAACAGCCGCATCTTGTCATACAGTTTCGCCGCGCGCTCGGCGATGCGCTGGGCATTCTGGCTCTGATGCTCATAGCGCCACAGGTTGGTGATGGTACGCAGCGCCACCAGCAACGTGGTCGGGCTGACCAGCATGATGTTGTGCTTGAGCGCTTCGCTGATCAGCTCCGGCTCGCGATCGATAGCCAGCAGGAAGGCCGGCTCGACCGGAATGAACATCAGCACATAGTCCAGCGAACGCAGCCCCGGCAGCTGCTGGTAGTCCTTACGGCCCAGCATGCGAATGTGGCCACGCAGCGAAGCGATATGTTCGCTCAGCGCCGCTTCGCGCTCCGCCTCGTCTTCACCGTTGAAATAGCGCTCGTAGGCGATCAGCGACATCTTGGCGTCGATCACGACATCCTTGCCCTGCGGCAGGCGCACGATCACATCGGGCTGCATGCGACTCTGATGATCTACCCGCACGTTGACCTGCGTTTCATACTCGTGCCCTTCGCGCAGGCCGGAGGCCTCCAGCACCCGGCTCAGCACCACTTCACCCCAGTTGCCCTGGGTCTTGTTGTCGCCTTTCAGCGCCTTGGTGAGGTTGATGGCCTCGCGCGCCATTTGCGCATTCAACTGCTGCAGATTGCGTATCTCGTGCGTCAGCGTGTGGCGCTCACGCGCCTCCTGGCCAAAGCTGTCCTGCACCTGTCGGCGGAAACCGTCCAGCTGTTCGCGCAGCGGCAACAGTAACCGATCCAAACTTTGCTTATTTTGCTCGTCCACCTTGCGGCCGCTGTGTTCAAAAATGCGGTTGGCGAGGTTTTCAAACTGGGTGGTGAGGCGCTGTTCGCTGTTGATCAGCAGACGCTGCTTCTCCTCCGCCGCCATGCGCGTCTCTTCCAGACGGATGGTGACTTCGCGCAACTCGGCCTCCTGCGCGCTGTTCACCTCGCGCTGGGCGCGCAGCTCTTGGTTGAGCAGCTCGCATTCGTTGCGCCAATGGTTGAGCTGTTGCAGTTTTTCATGTCCGGCCGCCAGCTGGCTGTGCAGGTTGCGCAGCTCCAGCTCGTTCTGGCGCGACTGCTGTTCGTGGCGCTGCAGGGCCTCCTGCCGCACGGCCGTCTCCTGCTGCGCCTGCTGCAACGCTTGCTCCAGCAACCGCAGTTCGGTTTCATGTTGCGCGTTCGTCTGCTGCACTCGCAGACTGGCGATCAGCCACCCTAACAGCATGCCGATCGCGACGCCGCCAATCCCATAAATCAGACTGGTATCCACCCTGCCTCCTGTTGCACCTTGCCGTTCCGGCGTTTCGCACGCCCATTGCCCGTCACGTTAAGGGGAGGCTGTATGGATGTCCAGCCTGATTTTGCCCGCCGCGCACAATATTGCGCGGCGCTGCGCAATTTAGCGAGAAATCAGCCCAGCCACTGGCTGAGCCACTTGATGCCGAACGCCCCCGGCGCCAGAATGCCGAACGCCCAGATCATCGCCGACGTGACGTTGGCCAACTGGAAGTAGCGCTGCGGCATGCCGCAAATGCCCCCCACCAGCGGCACCACGGCGCGCAGCGGGCCGAAGAAGCGGCCAATGAAAATGCCCAGCACGCCCCAGCGCTCAAAGAAGGCGTGGCCGCGCGCCAGCAGCTGCGGATTGCGCGACAGCGGCCACATATGGGCCACCCGATCCTGATAGTGGTAGCCGATCCAGTACGAGAGCCAGTCGCCGAAAAACGCCCCGGCGGCGGCGGCGGCCCAAATCGGCCAAAAGGCGATGCCGCTTTCGCCGATCAGCGCGCCCAGCGCCAGCAGGATCACCGTGGCCGGCAGCAGCAGCGACAAAAACGCCAGCGACTCGCCGAACGCCAGGAAGAAGATGATGGGAATGGCCCAGCCTTCGTGCTGACGCACGACGTCGCTGACCCAGTTGATAACGTCATTGAGGCTCAATGCGGGGCTCCTGATACGCGATGGTTCGCCGCCTAGGATAAGCCGGGGCGAGTTAAACCCCGGCTAAACACGCGGCAATTTACTCGAGGTAGAACGCCCGCAGCGCTTCGCGCTGGGCCGCGCCCAGGCCGTATTCCGCTTCCAGCCAGCGGTCGGTGGAGCCGTATTGTTGGCGGATGCAGCCCAGCGCCGTCATCAGGAACTCCTCGCGCGCGCTGAGCACGTAGGCGAATTGCTCCAGCGCCGCCGCATTCAACTTGATAGACAGCTGATCCAGCATCTGCTCGCGGAAAGCGGCCAGCGTGGTTTCGGTCAGCAGATAGTCTTCCAGCACCGTCGCTTCGTCGGCCCCCAGCGCGAACAGCACCAGCGCCGAACCGACCCCGGTGCGATCCTTGCCGACCGCGCAGTGTTGCACGATTGCGCCGCCGCCGGGGTTGCTCAACAGCTGCGCCAACCGCTGATAGGCCGCATTGCCGAACGGCAGGCGGCGATACAGCTCCAGCATGAACGCCCGGGCGTCGAAAGCGGCCAGCGTTTCGTTGGTGAGCTTTTCCAGGTTGGCGTTGACTTCGCTGCTCAGCGGGTTGGCCGGCACGTGGTGATAGTCGGCGCCATTCCACAGAATATCCGGTTTGGCCTGCACTTCGTCGGCATCGCGGTAGTCCAGCACCGAACGCACCGGCACCCCAGCGAGGAAAGTGCAGTCGTTTTCTGTCAGCCGCTCGAGAGAACCGGAGCGGAACAGCAGGCCGCGTTTGATGCGGCGCCCGTCGGCCACGCCGTTGCCGCCGAAGTCACGGAAGTTAATGCCGCCGTCGAGCGGCGCAAGCGAAGGATGAAGCAGGATCTGGGCGGTCATAAACGTCCTCGTTGTTTTTGTTCTGACAACGCGCGGCAGCCATCGGCGCAGCGCTGAGGAGTATCACCGTAACAGATTAGCCGCGAATGGAAAAACGGACCGCGTCGGCGGCCCGTTCAGTCCGTTGACAAAGGAGGAAAAAACGCGGTTTTTCCTCCTTTGTGGTTATCCGCCGAAAATCAATAAATTGATTTTCCCTGTTTGTTATCCGCTGCTTTCTGCAAACCGGGCAATGGCATGAGGTTTGTCATCAATCTCAACGGACCGCGTCGGCGGCCCGTTGAGGGAAGGCGATTACAGCAGACGGCGGGCGGCGTCCACCACGATCTGCACCGCTTTGCTTTCGGTGTTTTTCATGGTCTCGGCGTTCGGGATCTCTTGCTGGGTGCGGTTAACGATCACCCCGGCCACCATGCCGGCGCGCAGGCCCTGGCTGGCGCACATGGTCAGCAGCGTGGCGGATTCCATTTCATAGTTCATCACGCCCATCGCCTGCCATTCTTCCATCGAGCCTTTGAAACGGCTGACCACGCGGCCAGAGTAGGTATCGTAACGTTCCTGGCCCGGATAGAAGGTATCGGAAGAAGCCGTCACGCCAATGTGGGTGGTGGCGCCGCTGGCTTTGGCCGCTTCCACCAGCGCGGTGGTGCAGGCGAAGTCCGCAACCGCCGGGAACTCCATCGGCGCAAAGTGCAGGCTGGCGCCGTCGAGGCGTACCGCTGCCGTAGTCACCAGCACGTCGCCGACGTTGATGTTCGCCTGAATGGCGCCGGTGGTGCCGATGCGCAGGAAGGTGCGGATGCCCAACTGCGCCAGCTCTTCCACCGCGATAGAGGTAGACGGGCCGCCGATGCCGGTGGAGCAGACGATCACCGCCTTGCCGTCCAGCTCTGCGCGCCAGGTGGTGAATTCACGATGGGAGGCCAGATGCACCGGATTTTCCATCAGCTTGGCAATTTTCTCTACGCGCTGCGGATCGCCCGGCACGATGGCAAGCTGGGCCCCTTGTAAATCGTTCTTGGTGAGGCCGAGATGAAAAACATCAGACTGAGACATACGAGACTCCTCATGGATCATGTTTATTGGGAGGAACAAAAAAGCACTCTACTGAAAATCGCCGCTTAATTTCGTGACGATAGTCACTATGAAAAGAGAAACAAATTACATGCTACATATTTTTTGTGATTTTTATCACAAAAAAGGACTATAAGGCATCCAGAACGTACCGCTAAACCTCAGTCTAGCCGACAAACCTTGCCGCTCCCTGCCCGTTGATTGCCGGCTGAAACTATTTAGCTCATCAATTCGAAATACCCCCATCTTATCGGTTGCTTAGGGACAAAAAAGCCCTCTAACGCACCTTATGGCACTTACGCGGGCCAAAACGCGTAATAACATGATAAAAAGCGCTTAAAAATGCCGTAAAGCCAGATAATTAGCCGTTTTTTATCGACTTGTCCGAAAGTGCGCCACGCAGCGCCAATAATGGGTAATCTTTCCTATAGTTAATCTCAGCGCTTTTTTCTATTGCACGGAGACCGCAATGAAAACCGAACATGTGATGACATTAGAACAGGCTCAGGGAGGATTCGCCCCGGCCGCCGCGCCGGTAGCCGCCTCCGCGATTATCACCGATGAACAGGGCATTCACGCCGGGCAAACGACTATTCCTTCCCAGGGAGACGCGCTGCCGGCCTACGTCGCCAAACCCGCCGACCACAACGGCCCCTTCCCCATCGTGCTGGTGGTGCAGGAAATCTTCGGCGTCCATGAACATATTCAGGATCTGTGCCGCCGCCTGGCCAAACAGGGCTATCTGGCGATTGCCCCCGAGCTCTATTTCCGCCAGGGCGACGCCAACGACTACACCGATATCGGCGAGCTGTTCCAGCAGCTGGTGACCAAGGTGCCGGATCGTCAGGTGCTGTCGGATCTGGATCACGCCGCGCACTGGGCTATCCGCCACGGCGGCGACGCCGGCAAGCTGGCGATCACCGGTTTTTGCTGGGGCGGCCGCATTACCTGGCTGTACGCGGCGCACAACCCGCAGTTAAAAGCGGCCGTCGCCTGGTACGGCAAACTGGTGGGTGAAAAAACGCTGAATTCGCCGAAGCATCCGGTCGATGTCGCCACGCACTTGTCAACGCCGGTGCTGGGGCTGTATGGCGGGCAGGACAGCGGCATTCCGCTGGATACGGTGGAAAACATGCGTCAGGCGATCCGCGCCGCCAACGCCGATGCCGAAATCGTGGTGTATCCTGGCGTCGGGCACGCATTCAACGCCGACTATCGCCCCAGCTACAACGCCGAAGCGGCGGAAGACGGCTGGCAGCGCATGCTGGCGTGGTTCGCCCAGCACGGCGTCAAGTAATCCTCCTCGCATAAAAAAGGGCGCCGAAGCGCCCAATCATCACACCAGTAAATCTATCTGCGGCGGTTTACCCGCCGCACGGCATCACGCGTGCTCGCGCAGGCGCTGCGCCGCCAATACCATGTTGGCCAGCGACTGCCGGGTTTCCGGCCAACCGCGAGTTTTCAGGCCGCAATCGGGGTTGACCCACAGGCGTTCCGCCGGGATGTTCTGCGCCGCTTTACGCAGCAGCGCTTCGATCCATTCCACGCTCGGCACGTTCGGCGAGTGGATATCGTAGACGCCCGGCCCGATTTCGTTCGGGTATTCGAACTCTTTGAAGGCTTCCAGCAGATCCATATCGGAACGCGAGGTCTCGATGGTGATCACGTCGGCGTCCAGCGCGGCGATGGAGTCCATGATGTCGTTGAACTCGCAGTAACACATGTGGGTGTGGATCTGGGTGTCATCCTGCGCCACGGCGGCGTTCAATTTGAAGGCGTCTACCGCCCAGTTCAGGTAGGCGGCCCAGTCGGATTGTCGCAGCGGCAACCCCTCGCGCAGCGCAGGTTCGTCGATCTGAATGATGCCGATGCCGGCTTTTTCCAAATCCTCCACCTCGTCGCGAAGCGCCAGCGCAATCTGCTTGGCGATCACTTCGCGGGTCACGTCTTCACGCGGGAACGACCAGCACAGGATGGTCACCGGCCCGGTCAACATGCCTTTCACCGGCTTGTCGGTCAACGACTGGGCGAATTTGGCCCATTCGACGGTAATGGCTTCCGGGCGGCTGACGTCACCGATGATCACCGGCGGCTTCACGCAGCGGGAACCGTAGCTCTGCACCCAACCATTCTGGGTAAACACGAAGCCGTCGAGGTTCTCACCGAAATATTCCACCATGTCGTTGCGCTCGGCTTCACCGTGCACCAGTACGTCCAACCCGAGGCGCTCCTGCTCGACGATCGCCTGTTTGATGTGCTCACCGATGCTGGTGCGGTAGTTGCTGCCGTCCAAACGGCCCTGTTTGAAGTCCAGACGCAGGCCGCGGATTTCGGTGGTCTGTGGGAACGAACCGATGGTCGTCGTCGGCCAGGCCGGCAGCTTGAAACGCTCGCGCTGCGCCCTGGCGCGCTCGGCGTACGCGCTGCGGCGTTCGCAGTCCTGCGCGGTGATCGCGGCCAGACGGCGCTCAACCTGTGGGTTATGCACGCGGTTCGACTGGCGACGGGCGCGGATCGGCGCGCTGTAGGCGTCCAGCTCGGCCTGTTTCGTCGCGTCAGGCGCGTTCAGCGCCGAGCTCAACAGCGCCAGCTCGGCGCATTTTTGCAGGGCGAAGGCGAACCAGCTTTTCACTTCTTCGTCCAGACGGCTTTCCACGCTCAGATCGATCGGGCTGTGCAGCAGTGAACAGGAGGTGCCGATCCATAGCGGGCGCTGTCCCACCAGCGGCTGCAGACGTTCGAACCAGCGGCTCAGATCGGCGCGCCAAACGTTGCGGCCGTTGATCACGCCCAGCGACAGCAGCCAGTCTTGCGGCAATGCGGCGCTCAGCGCGGCGATATCGTCATGGCCGGCGACCAGATCGACGTGCAGCCCCTGCACCGGCAGCGTGCGAATGGTGTCGAGGTTGTGGCCGACGCTGTCGAAATACGTGGTCAACAGCAACTTAACCTGCCCCTGCAACGCGTCATACGCCGGTTTGAAGGCGTCCAGCCAGGCTTGCGGCAGCTCCAGCACCAGCGCAGGTTCGTCGATTTGCACCCACTCGACGCCGCGCTTCGCCAGCTCCGCCAGCACCTGCTGGTAAACCGGCAGAATCTCTTTCAGCAGCGACAGGCGGTCGAACGGCTCGCCCTTCACTTTGCCCAGCCACAGATAAGTCACCGGACCAAGCAGCACCGGCTTGATGTGATGCCCAAGCGCCAGCGCTTCGTCCACTTCGTCCAGCAGTTGGGTCCAGCCCAGCTTGAACTGCTGGCCTTGCTGGAATTCGGGCACCATGTAGTGATAGTTGGTGTTAAACCATTTGGTCATTTCTGCCGCGGCCGCCGGCTCGCCGGTCGGTGCGCGGCCACGGCCGATGCGGAACAGCGTGTCCAGATCAATAGAGCCATCCGCATTCTGATGGCGCGCCGGCACGTTGCCCAGCAGCAGGCTGGTGGTCAAGACATGATCGTACCAGGCGAAATCGCCGACCGGCACCAAATCCACCCCGGCCTGCCGTTGCTGCTGCCAATGACGAGCGCGCAGCTCGCGGCCAACCGCCAACAGCTCTTCCTGCGTTGAGTTGCCGGCCCAGTAGCTTTCCTGAGCTTTTTTCAGCTCACGTCGTAGCCCAACGCGAGGAAAACCCAGTGTGTGATTCAAGATTGCCATCGTCATATTCCCCATTTAGCCGTCCAGATGTTTACACATCCATAATCAGCAGGTACTGTATTAACCACAAGCGCAATTTATTCACTGTCAATGTGAAGGACTCTCATGATCGAACTGAAACATTTACGGACGCTGCAGGCCCTGCGCAACAGCGGCTCGTTGGCGGGGGCGGCGGCCCAACTTCATCAGACGCAGTCTGCCCTGTCGCACCAGTTCAGCGATCTTGAGCAACGTCTGGGCTTCAAGCTGTTCGTGCGCAAGAGCCAGCCCCTGCGCTTCACCGCCCAGGGCGAGATCCTGCTGCAGCTGGCGGAACAGGTGCTGCCGCAGATCCAGCAGGCGCTGCAGGCCTGCCACGAGCCGCATCAAACCACGCTGCGCATCGCCATCGAATGCCACAGCTGCATTCAGTGGCTGACGCCGGCGCTGGACAACTTCCGCCAGCGTTTCCCGCAGGTGGTGATGGACTTCACCTCCGGCGTCACTTTCGACCCGCAGCCGGCCCTGCAACAGGGCGAGCTGGATCTGGTGATGACGTCGGATATCCTGCCGCGCAGCGGCCTGCACTATTCGCCGATGTTCGATTTTGAGGTGCGTCTGGTGCTGGCGCCGGATCATCCGCTGGCCGGCAAGCCGCACATCGAGCCGGAAGACTTGAGCGATGAAACGCTGTTGATTTACCCGGTGCAGCGCCAGCGGCTGGATATCTGGCGGCATTTCCTGCAGCCGGCGGGCGTCAACCCGGCGTTGAAGAACGTCGATAACACGCTGCTGCTGATCCAGATGGTCTCGGCGCGGATGGGGATTGCGGCGCTGCCGCATTGGGTGGTGGAAAGTTTCGAACGGCAGGGGCTGGTGGTGACCAAAACCCTGGGTGACGGCCTGTGGAGCCGCCTGTACGCCGCCGTGCGCGACGGTGAACAGCGCCAGGCGGTGACCGAAGCCTTTATCCGCTCGGCCCGCCAGCACGCCTGCGATCATCTGCCGTTCGTGCGCGACGCCGCACGCCCCGGCGCGACCGGCGCCAAAGCGTTGGCGGCCGGCGTGTAAACTGCCGGCCCCCGTTTAGCCGAGCTGTTTCGGCGCCACCCAGCGGCGGTGCACCCACAGCGAAGCGACGATCACCGCCCCGCCGAGGATAAAGCTCGGCCAGTGCGGCTGCTGCTGCCAAATGGCCAGGTTGACCAACAAGCCGGCCGGCACATGCATGTTGTTCATGATGCCGAGCGTGCCGGCATCGACCTGCGTCGCGCCATAGTTCCACATGAAGTAGCCCAGCCCCGACGCCACCACGCCCAGCCAGATCAGCACGCCCCACTGCAGGTTGGTGGTTGGCAGCTGCTGCGGGTTGCCCCACAGGAACCAGGCCACCACCGCCACTGCCGCCGCCCCCAGGTAGAACCAGGAAAAGGCGGTGTGCTGCGGCAAGGGGTGCACTTCCATCAGGCGCTTATAGCCGACCATGCCGATGGCGAAGCTGATGTTCGCCGCCTGCACCAGCAACAGCCCCCACCAGAAGTGTTCGCTCAGTTGGTGATAGCGAATGATCGCCGCGCCCAGCACCGCCAGCAGCGCGCTGAAGGCGTAGCCCCAGCGCAGGCGACGGCCGCTCAGCAAGTCGTAGATCAGCGTGATGTACAATGGCGTCAGCACGGTGAACAACAGGAACTCCGGCACCGTCAGATAGAGATAAGCGCGGAAGCTGATGAGGTACATGATGCCCAGCTGGAAGGCGCCCACCAGCATATACAGCAGGATCACCTTGAGTTTGATGTTGCGCCAGCGCAGGAACGGCAGGAACACCAGCGCCGCCAGCCCGATGCGCATCAGCACCGAGAACCAGCTGTCGACATGGCCCGCCAAATATTCGCCGATCAGGCTGAAAGAGAACGCCCACAGAATGGTGGTGATAACCAAGAGCAGCACGATGGGTTCATCCTAACAATTCATAAACCGCGATTGTAACGGAAGATGGACGCATAAGGGGATGAAAGGCGGTTTACATCTGAACAAAATACAAACTACCGGCAAAATTTCACCGCTGAGTTAGGCTTAATAAAAAGGCGAGGTAACCATCATGAAAACTTCTCACATTCTGTTCGCTCTGCTGTTGCTGCCTGGGTTGGCGGCGGCGGCCAACGGCGTAACCGACCTGCGCTCACAGCAGCAGTTACTCAACCAAAACAGCCAGCAGGCGCAACAACAGCGCTTGTTGAACAACCGGCAGATGGATCAACGCCGCCTCCAGCAGCAGCGACAGTTCGACAATCAACGGCAACAGCTGTTGCAAACCGCGCCGAACGGCGGGCAACTGCTGCCTAACGGCAACCAGCCGCGCGATCCGTTCAATCGCACCGCGCCGGCGGTGCCGCAGGCGCCGATGCCGGCTACGCCCGCACGCCCATAACGGTGAGGATCAGCGGCGTGGTGATCGCCGCCAGCACGGTGGACATCACCAGGCTGGTGGCGGCCGGGCCGGTGAGCGTATTGAACTGGCGCGACATCAGGTAGACGTTCACCCCCACCGCCATTGAGCCCAACAGCACCACCACGCGGGTCTCCATCGGCGGCAGATCCATCATCCAGGCCAGCAGCCAAATCACCAACGGCTGCACCAGCAACTTCAGCACGCAGATGGCGCTGCTCAGCTGCCAGCCTTCGCTGATGCGATACTCCGCCAGGCCCATGCCGAGCACCACCAGCGACAGCGGTGCCGCCACCTGGCCGAGCATGCTGACCGGCCGATCGACGAAGGCCGGCAGCGGCAGGCCGGTCAGGCTGAACAGGGTGCCGGACAGGATGCCGACGATCAACGGGTTGGTCAGCACGCTGCGGGCGGTTTTGGCAAAGCCGCTCAGCGTCGGCGAGCCGTTGCGCGCCCATTCGATCGACACCGTCACCAGCGTCCACAGGATCAGGCCGTTGAACACCAGCACCAGCGCCACCGACGGGATCGCCGCCTGCCCCAGCATCACGCTGGCGATCGGTAAACCGAGCATCACGTTATTGGAGAAAATACCGCCCAGCGCAAACACCGAACCAGCGACCCCATCCAGCCGGAAGAGGTGCCGGGCGACCAGGCGGCCGAGCACGAACACCAGCAGGCAACTGCCGAAGAACGCGATCAGCAGCCGGGCGTCGACCGCCGGGCGCTGCGAGAAATCGCACATCATGCGAAACAGCATGGCGGGCAAAGCGAGGGAAAACACGAAGCGCGTCAGGCCATCGGTGATGCTGGAAGGCCATTTCCCCCAGCGAATCAGCCCATAACCCAACGCGATCAGGACGAACAGCGGTAAAGACAGCACGATCTGGTGCCACAGTGACATCATAAAGCCTGGCATCGCATTCCTTCCGGTGGCGCGGCGGCAAGGCTTGTCGTCGCGGGATTCATCGGCGCCGGATTAAAAATCCGGGCCAATCAAATCTATCCGGTCGGTGCAAATGCAGTCAACGCCCCAGTCGAGCAGCAGACGCGCGCGATCCGGTTGGTTGACGGTATACACCAGAATGCGTAGACCGGCGTCTTTCAACGCTTTCACCCGCTCGGCGGTCAGCGCTTTGTGGTCGATATGCAGCGAGACGCAGTCCAGACGCTCCGTCAGCTCGCGCCAGTTGTCGTCCCAGGCCTCCAGCAGCAGGCCACGCGGCAAATCCGGCACGGTGCGCTGCGCCGCCGCCAACGCTTCCACCGAGAAGGAGGAGAGCAGCGGGTCGGTCTGCCCTTGCCACAGCAACCGCGCCGCCAGCGCCACCACCCGCCCGGTTTCATCGTCGCTGCCGGTGGTCGGTTTGATCTCGATATTGGCCATCAGGCCGTGTTCCCGGCAGCGTTCCGCCACCTCCGACAGCAGCGGCAGCCGCTCGCCCTTGAAGGCCGAGCTGTACCAGTTGCCGGCGTCCAGCTGCACCAGTTTGTCCCACGGCAGCTCGCCCGCCACGCCCCAACCGTTGCTGGTGCGATCCAGCGTGTCGTCGTGCAGCAGGAAAATTTGCCCGTCCTGCGCCAGCTTGGCGTCGAACTCGATCATCTTGTGGCCGTGGCGCGCGCCGACGTCGATCGCCGCCAGGGTGTTTTCCGGCGCCAGAGAACCGCCGCCGCGGTGGGCGACAATATGAGGGTAAGGCCAGGGTCTCGTCATCAATCCATCCGTAATCCGCTGTGGGTGTCAAAGAAGTGCAGCGCCTGAGCAGGCAGCTGCAAATATAGCGTACTGCCCGCCGTCGGCAAGGTTTCATGCGACAGCCGCGCGATCACCCCGTGACCGCCCCACTGGCCGTGCGCCAGATTGTCGGCCCCCAGCAGTTCCAGCGTCTGCAGCTGCAGCGGCACGCCCTGGCCTTGCGCCACCAGCTGAATATGCTCCGGCCGAATGCCCAGCGTCAACGGCCGCCCCGCCCACTGCGGCTTGGCCGCCGGCAACGGCAGCGCCATGCCGTCCGCCAGCAGCAGCTGGCCGCCGTCGGCGCTCAGGGTGCCGGGCAACAGGTTCATCGCCGGCGAGCCGATAAAGCCGGCGACGAACAACGAAGCCGGCCGTTGGTACACTTCGCTCGGGGTGCCGATCTGCTCCGCCACGCCCTTGTTCATTACGATCACCCGCTGCGCCAGCGTCATCGCCTCCACCTGGTCGTGAGTCACGTACAGGCTGGTGGTTTTCAGGCGTCGGTGCAGCTGTTGCAGCTCCAGGCGCATCTGCACCCGCAGCTTGGCGTCCAGGTTGGACAGCGGTTCATCGAACAGGAACACCGCCGGTTCGCGCACGATGGCGCGCCCCATCGCCACGCGCTGGCGCTGGCCGCCGGAAAGTTCGCGCGGTTTGCGCTTGAGCAGCGGCTCCAGCTCCAGGATGCGCGCCGCTTCCTCCACCCGCTGGCGGATATGCTCCTTGCCGAAACCGCGGATCTTGAGGCCGTAAGCCATGTTGTCGTACACGCTCATGTGCGGATAGAGCGCGTAGTTCTGGAACACCATCGCGATGCCGCGATCCTTGGGCTCCAGATCGGTCACGCGCCGGGTATCGATATAGATATCGCCGCTGGTAGTGCGCTCCAGCCCGGCCACCATCCGCAGCAGCGTAGATTTGCCGCAGCCGGACGGGCCGACCATCACGATGAATTCACCGTCCGCCACGTCGAGGTCGATCTGTTTGATCACCGGCGTTTTACCGTCGTAAGACTTGGTGACCGCCTGTAGTTTTAATCCTGCCATCGTCGTTATTTCTCGCTATCAACCAGACCGCGCACAAACCAGCGCTGCATCAGAAGCACCACCGCCAGCGGTGGCAATAAAGTCAGAATCATCGCCGCCATCACCTGGTTCCACTGGGTCGGCGCGCCGGAAGTGGAGATCATGCTCTTGATGCCCGCCACCGCGGTGCCCATCGAAGCGTCGCTGGTGATCAGGATCGGCCACAGATATTGGTTCCAGCCGTAGATAAAGGTGATGACGAACAGCGCCGCCAGATTGGTTTTCGACAGCGGCAACACGATGTCCCAGAAGAAACGCATCGGCCCGGCGCCGTCGATGCGCGCCGCCTCCAGCAGCTCATCCGGCAACGTCATGAAGAACTGGCGCAGCAGGAAGGTGGCGGTGGCCGAGGCCATCAGCGGCAGCGTCAGGCCGGTATAGCTGTCCAGCAGGTTGAGGTTGGAGATCACCTCCACCGTCGGGAAAATGCGCACTTCCACCGGCAGCATCAGGGTGAGGAAAATCAGCCAGAAAAACAGGCTGCGCAGCGGGAAACGGAAATACACGATGGCGTAAGCCGACAGTACCGACACCGCGATTTTGCCGCAGGTGATCGCCAGCGCCATGATCACGCTGTTGAGCAACAGCAGCGAGAACGGCACCTTGAGGTTGCCCACGCCGCCCTGCCAGATATTGCGGATGTTCTCCCACAGGTGACCGCCGGGCACCAGCGTCATCGGCACCTGAAACACCTGTTTGTCGTCCAGCGTGGCGGCGACAAAGGCCACGTACAGCGGGAACAGCACCACCAGCACGCCGATAATCAGCATCACATGGCTGAAGACATCCAGCCCGCGTCGATTCTCAATCATTGGTAGCGCACCTTACGTTCAACGAAGCGGAACTGGATCACCGTCAGGCCGATCACCAGCAGCATCAGGATCACCGACTGCGCGGCGGAACTGGAGAGATCCAACCCTGCGAAGCCTTCGCGGTAGATCTTGTAGATCAACGTGGTGGTGGACTGCACCGGCCCGCCGCCGGTGGCGGCGTCGATCACCGGGAAAGTATCGAAGAAGGCGTACACCAGATTAACCACCAGCAGGAAGAAGCTCACCGGCGCGATCAGCGGCAGCACCAGATGGAAGAAACGCCGCACCGGGCCGGCGCCGTCGATGGCCGCCGCTTCCACCAGCGAACGCGGGATCGACTGCAGCGCCGCGAGGAAAAACAGGAAGTTATAGCTTATCTGCTGCCATACCGAGGCCAGCACCACCAGGAACATCGCCTGGCCGCTGTTTTGCGCATGGTTCCAGTTATAGCCCAGACCGTTGAGGAAATGGGTGATCAACCCCAGGCCGGGGTTGAACAGAAAGATCCACAGCACCGCCGCCACCGCCGGCGCCACCGCGTAGGGCAGGATCATCAGCGTGCGATAGAGGCGGCTGCCGCGCAGCACGTAGTCCACCAGCGCAGCGAAGAACAGCGAAACCGCCAGCCCGATGCCCGCCACCAGGAAGCTGAAGATCAGCGTGGTGTAGAACGAGTCGAGGTAGTAAGGATCCTGAAACAGCTGTTTAAAGTTATCCAGCCCGACAAACTGGCTGGACAGGCCGAACGGATCGAGGCTCTGCACCGAATACCACAGCGCCTCGCCGGCGGGCCATAAAAAGAAGACGGCGGTAATCAGCAGCTGCGGCAGCACCAGCGCATAGGGCAACCAGCTGCAGCCGAAACCGGGACGGGAAGATGACATAGCAGTTAAACCATTAATCGGGTACGGAAGGATCGGCGTGAAGACGCGAGCCCGATCAGACGGGCCCGCGACGCGGGGTTACTTGGTCGATGCTTCGAAGCGGCGCAGCAGCACGTCACCGCGCTGCACGGCGGCGTCCAACGCCTGCTGAGGCGTTTTCTTGCCGGTCCACACGCCTTCCAGCTCCTCATCCACCACGCTGCGGATCTGCGGCATGTTGCCCAGGCGCAGGCCCTTGGTGAACGGCAACGGCGGCTTGTTCAGCATCTGGCGAGTGGCGACGTCGGCACCCGGGTTCTTGTCGTAGAAGCCCTGCTGCTTGGTCAGATCGTAAGCCGCGGTGGTGATCGGCAGATAGCCGGTCTTCTGGTGCCATTCGGCGGCGATTTCCGGCTGCGCCAGGTACTGCAGGAATTCGGCCACGCCCTTGTAGGTGGCGGCGTCTTTGCCGTTCATCACCCACAGGCTGGCCCCGCCGATGATGGCGTTTTGCGGCGCATTTTTCGCGTCGGCGTCGTACGGCATCATGCCGACGCCGTAGTTGAATTTGGCGTAGTGCTTGATGTCCGCCAACGAACCGGATGAGGCGGTGGTGATGGCGCAGTCGCCGTTATAAAACTTCTCGGTGGATTCGTCTTTGCGGCCGAAATAGGTGAAGTCGCCCTTCTTGTTCATCGCTTCGAGCAGCGCAATATGTTTGACCTGCAGCGGTTGGTTGAACTCCAGCTTGGCGCTGGTGCCGCCAAAGCCGTTGTTTTCACTGGCGAACGGCACGCCGTGCCAGGCGCTGAAGTTCTCCAGTTGGATCCAGCCCTGCCAGCCGCTGGCGTAACCGCACTTCATGCCGGCTTCGCGCAGTTTGGCGGTATCCGCCGCCAGTTCCTGCCAGGTTTTCGGCGGTTGATCCGGGTTCAGGCCGGCCTTTTTGAAGGCGTCTTTGTTGTAGTACAGCACCGGCGTGGAGCTGTTGAACGGCTGCGACAGCAGATGGCCGCTCTTGTTGTCGGTGTAATAGCCGGCCACCGTCGGCACGAACACCGACTCGTCGAAGTTGATGCCGGCCTCTTTAAACACTTCATAGACCGGTTTGATGGCTTTGCTGGCCATCATGGTGGCGGTGCCCACCTCGTAAACCTGCAGGATCGCCGGCGCCTTGCCGGAGCGGTAAGCGGCGATGCCCGCCGCCAGGCTCTGTTCGTAGTTGCCTTTATAAACCGGCACAATCTTGACGTCGCTGTGCGACTGGTTGAAGCGATCCGCCAGAGAGTCCACTTCTTTACCCAGTTCGCCTTCCATCGAATGCCAGAACGGGATTTCTGTCGCCGCCAGCGCCTGTGCGCTGACCGCCAGGGCCAATGCGACGCACAGCGTGGTTTTGCGAATAGCGTAGGTGAGCATGCCTAACTCCTGAAAAAGCTGGTGTAAAAGCGCGTGAGCGAAAAGAATCAGTTTTTTGTTCGGAAGCTAACATGCCATGCGCGGATGACAGAAAAATAACCGTTAGATGACAGCCACATGACGGCAAGGTGAAGTGAAGATGGCGGTTTGATGTCGGCGGCGGGCATAGGCTCCGCCGCCGCGAGGATTACAGCGAACGGCGCAGGCGCGCGACCGCTTCTTGCATCTGCTGCTCGGTGGCGGTGGCGAACGACAGGCGGAAGGTCGAACGATCCGGGTTGTCGGAGAAGAAGTATTCCCCCGGCACGAACACCACGCCCTGCTGCAGCGTGGTGTTCAGCCATTCGGTGGCGTTGAACGGCTGGCGGAAACGCGCCCACAGGAACATGCCGCCCTTCGGTTTATCGAAGGTGATGTAGTCGCCCAGCTCCTGCTCCACCAAACCGGCCAGGATCTCGCCCTTGTGTTTATAGGCGGCGCGGATCTTGTCGATCTGCGCCGGCAGGCGATCCAGGCCAAGGTAGCATTCGACGATGCTCTGCGACAGGGCGCTGGCGTGCAGATCCGCCGCCTGTTTGATGATCGCCACTTTATGCAGCAGGAACGGCGGCAGGATCGCCCAGCCCAGGCGCAGGCCCGGCGCCAGGATCTTGGAAAAGGTCGAGGTATAGATGATGTGGTCGGTGTTGCCCAGCACCTGCTGCGACACCTGATGCAGCGTCGGGTGGCGCTCTTCGGTGAAACGCAGCTCGCCGTACGGATCGTCTTCGATGATCAGGAAGTTATGTTCGGCGGCCAGCTTCACCAGCAGTTCGCGGCGCGCGGCGCTGAGGGTGATGCCGCTGGGGTTGCCGAAGTTCGGCACCACGTACACGCCCTTGATGCGCTGGGTTTTCAGCAGCTCGGCCAGCTCTTCCACCACCATGCCGTCGCTGTCGGACGAGACCGACATGATGTTGGCCTCCGCCAGTTCCAGCGTTTGCAGCGCCGCCAGGTAGGTCGGGCGCTCCACCACGAACACGTCGCCCGGGTTGACGATGGCGCGCATCACCAAATCCAGGGCCTGCTGAGAGCCGGCGGTGACCATCACCTCTTCTGCGCGCGCGGTGACGCCGCGCTCGGCGCACAGCGCGCAAATGCGCTCACGCAGCAGCGGGCTGCCCTCGGTCAGGCCATACTGGAATGCGCTTTTCGGCTGTTCGGTGATCGCCTGCTGGGTGGCGATGCTCAATCCTTCGAAATCGAACAGCGCATCAGAGGGGATGCCGCCCGCCAGCGAAATGACGTGTTCCATCTTGCTGTGCTTAAGCAATTCACGGATGGCCGAACTTTTTACGTTAACGATGCGCTGCGCGAGTAACCCTTCTGTCTTCATTTCTTCTTCTCGTACCTGATTATTTTAATTCGTAGGGGGGCGGATTAACCGCCCAGATACGCCGACCTCACTGCTTCGTTGGCTAACAATGCAGCCCCCGTATCTTCCAACACCACGCGGCCGTTTTCCAGCACATAACCGCGGTCCGCCAATTTCAGCGCCTGATTGGCGTTTTGCTCCACCAGGAAGATGGTCATGCCCTCTTCCCGCAGCTGCTGAATGATGTCGAAAATCTGCTGGATGATGATGGGCGCCAGCCCAAGCGAAGGTTCGTCGAGCAGCAGCAGCTTCGGCTGGCTCATCAGCGCGCGGCCGATGGCCAACATCTGCTGCTCGCCGCCGGACATGGTGCCGGCACGCTGGCTTCGGCGCTCCAGCAGGCGCGGGAACAGCGTGAACACCCGTTCGATGCGCTGCTGATATTGGTGACGATCGGCGAAGAAGCCGCCCATCGCCAGGTTTTCTTCCACCGTCATGCGCGAGAAGACGCGCCGCCCTTCCGGCACGATCGCCACCGCTTCGCGCATGATGCGCGAGGTTTGCCACTGGGTGATGTCCTGCCCCTGGAAGACGATGCTGCCTTCGCTGGCGCGCGGTTCGCCGCACAGGGTGCCGAGCAGCGTGGTTTTACCGGCGCCGTTGGCGCCGATTAACGTCACGATTTCGCCCTGACTAATCGTGAGACTGACCTGATGCAGCGCCTGAATTTTGCCGTAATGGGCGGATACCTGATTGAATGACAACATATTATTATTCGCCCAAATAAGCCCGGATCACGTCCGGGTTGTTGCGGATCTCCGCCGGTGTGCCCTGCGCCAGCGGCGTGCCCTGATTCACCACGTAAATGCGATCGGAGATGCCCATCACCAGCTTCATGTCGTGCTCGATCAGCAACACCGAGACCTTATGCCGATCGCGCAGCTCGACGATCAGATGATCCAGCTCGTCGGTCTCTTTCGGGTTCAGACCGGCGGCCGGTTCGTCCAGCATCAGCAGCTCCGGCCGGGTCACCATGCAGCGGGCGATCTCCAGCCGACGCTGCTGCCCGTAGGCCAGGTTGCCCGCCGAACGGTTGGCCATCTCCAGCAGGCCGACGCGCTCCAGCCACTCCGCTGCGCGCGCCAGCGCCTCGGCTTCGGCACGGCGGAAGGCCGGGGTTTTCAGCAGCCCGGCGAACACGCCGCTTTTCAGGTGCTGATGCTGCGCCACCAACAGGTTTTCAATCACCGTCATTTCACGGAACAGCCGCACATGCTGGAAGGTGCGCACTACGCCCATACGGGCGATGGCCTGCCCCGCCAGCCCTTCCAGATGGCGATCGCGCAATTTGATGGTGCCGCCGCTCGGGCGGTAGAAACCGGTCAGGCAGTTAAACACCGTGGTTTTACCGGCGCCGTTGGGGCCGATCAGCGAGACAATTTCGCCTTCATTGAGCGTCAACGCGACATTGTTGACCGCCAGCAGCCCGCCAAAACGCATCGACAGGCCTTCCACCTGCAGTAAAGGTTGAACGCTCATGCCTGTTCCCCCTTGCCCGCGTGAATGTCCGCCGCCTGCAGCTTCAGCTGCGGCCGTTTCATCGGCAACAGCCCCTGCGGCCGCCAAATCATCATCAGCACCATCAGCGCCCCCAGCAGCAGCATGCTGTATTCATTCAGATCGCGCATCAGCTCGCGCGACACCACCAGCAGGATCGCCGCCAGAATGACCGCGAACTGCGAGCCCATGCCCCCCAGTACGACGATCGCCAACACGAAGGCCGACTCGACGAAGGTGAAGGATTCCGGGCTGACGAACCCCTGGCGCGCGGCGAACAGCGTGCCGGCAAACCCGGCGAACGCGGCGCTGATGGTAAAGGCGGTCAGCTTGATGCGCGTCGGGCTGAGGCCCAACGAGCGGCAGGCGATCTCGTCTTCGCGCAGCGCTTCCCAGGCGCGCCCGAGCGGCATGCGCAGCAGGCGGTTGATGACGAACAGCGTCAGCACCACCAGCAGCAGCGCCACCAGGTACAGGAATACGATGCGATCGCTCGGATCGTATTTCAGGCCGAAGAAGTTATGGAAGGTATCCCAGCCGCCGTCGCGCACGCTGCGGTTAAACTCCAGGCCGAAGAAGGTCGGTTTCGGGATCTGGCTGATGCCGTTCGGCCCGCCGGTGATTTCGGTATTGTTCAGCAGCAGGATGCGCACGATCTCACCGAAGCCGAGCGTCACGATCGCCAGATAGTCGCCGCGCAGCCGCAGCACCGGGAAACCGAGCAGGAAGCCGAAGGCGGCGGTGACGATGCCCGCCAGCGGCAGGCTCTCCCAAAAGCCGAGGCCGTAATAATGATTCAGCAGCGCATAGGTGTAGGCGCCGATGGCGTAGAAACCGCCGTAGCCGAGCACCAGCAGACCGGACAGGCCCACCACCACGTTGAGGCCGAGGCCCAGCATCACGTAGATCAGCGTCAGGGTGGCGATATCCACCGTGCCGCGCGACACCAGGAACGGCCAGGCGACCGCCGCGACGATGAGCAAAGCCGCCAGCAGCTTTTGCCGCGGCGTGGTGCCGTCGAAGCTAGGCAGCACGAACGCCGGGCCGGAGACCTTTTTCAGGCCCTGCTGCAGCAGCGGGCGCAACAGCTGGAAGAAAAAGACGATGACGCAGCCGATGCCGATCCACATCCAGCGCACTTCCGCCGCGCCGTGCACCACCAGTTTGGTGCCGTCCAGGCTGAGCTGCATGCCCATCAGGAACGACGCCATCACGAACAGCACCGCCGTGGCGATCAGCGCATTGAGCAGATTGAGTTTCATACTTTCTCAACCTCCGGGCGCCCAAGGATGCCGGTCGGCATGATCAGCAGCACCACGATCAGCAGCGCGAACGACACCACGTCTTTGTATTCGGTGCTCAGGTAGGCGGAGGTCAGCGCTTCCGCCACGCCCAGCACCAGGCCGCCGATCATCGCGCCCGGAATGCTGCCGATGCCGCCCAGAACCGCGGCGGTGAAGGCTTTCATACCGGCCATAAAGCCGATGTAAGGGTTGATGACGCCGTAGAACTGGCCGAGCAACACCCCGGCCACCGCCGCCATCACCGCACCGATGACGAAGGTCAGCGAGATCACCCGGTCCGTGTTGATGCCCAGCAGGCTGGCCATCTTCAGATCTTCCGCACAGGCGCGGCAGGCACGGCCCATGCGCGAATAGCGGATAAACAGCGTCAGCGCCAGCATCGCCAGGAAGGTCACGAGCCAGATGGTCAGCTGCATGGTGCTGATGGTGGCGGCGAAGCCGTTGCTTTCCCCCAGCACCCACTGGCCGGTGACCAGGCTGGGCAGCGCCAGATCGCGTGAGCCCTGCGTCAGGCTGACGTAGTTTTGCAGGAATATCGACATGCCGATGGCCGAGATCAGCGCAATCAGGCGCTTGGAGTTGCGCACCGGCTTGTAGGCCACCCGCTCGATGCTCCAGCCGTAGGCGCTGGCGATGACGATCGAGACCAGGAACGCGGCGCCGATCAGCAGCCAACCGACGTCGATGCCGAGCATCATCAGGGCGGCGATAACGATAAAGGAGACATAGCTGCCGATCATGTACACCTCGCCGTGGGCGAAGTTGATCATGCCGATGATGCCGTAAACCATGGTGTAACCGATGGCGATCAATGCATAGGTGCTGCCCAACGTTAAGCCGTTGAACATCTGCTGCAGAAAATAGAGGAGCTGCTCTGACATACTCTGAACCCTTGGCTGCGAAACCCGCCGGCGGAGAACCGGCGGGTAAAGGGAGACGGGGCCGACAAGCCGACCCGCCGGGCGCAGCAAACTGCGCCCCACCCTAATCATTATGGCTTATTTGATCGGTGTGGACGTGCCGTTGGCATGCCACTCGAACACGCCGAACTCGAAGCCTTTCAGGTCGCCCTTGTCATCCCAGGTCAGCGGCCCCATCACGGTGTCCACCGGCTTGCCGGTTTTCAGATCCTTGACGATGTCCGCCGGCTCCTGGCTGCCGCTGCGCTCCATGCCGGTGGTCAGCGACTGCAGCGCGGCATAGGTGGTCCAGACGAACGGGCCGGTCGGATCCAGCTTCTTGGCTTTCAACGCATCGACGATCGGCTGGTTGGCAGGCACCTGATCGTAGCGTTTCGGCAGCGTCACCAGCATGCCTTCCGAAGCGGCGCCGGCGATGTTGGACAGCGAGGAGTTGCCCACGCCTTCCGGCCCCATGAAGCGGGTGGTCAACCCGGCCTGTTTGGCCTGACGCAGGATCTGGCCCATTTCCGGGTAGTAACCGCCGAAGTACACGAAGTCGATATTCTCTTTCTTCAGGCGCGCCACCAGGGTGGAGAAGTCTTTGTCGCCGGCGGTGATGCCTTCGAACATCGCCACTTCGGTGCCCTGTTTTTTCAGGCTGTCGCGCACCGAGCGCGCCAGGCCTTCGCCGTATTGTTGCTTGTCGTGCACCACGGCGATGCGCTTCGGCTTGATGTCGCTGAGGATGTATTTGGCGGCGGTCGGGCCCTGATCCGAATCCAGGCCGGTGGTGCGCAGGATCATCTTGTAGCCGCGGGTGGTCAGATCGGCGTTGGTGGCCGCCGGGGTAATCATGATCACGCCTTCGTCTTCATAGATATCGGACGCCGGCTGGGTGGATGAGGAGCACAGGTGGCCGATCACGTAGCGAATGCCGTCGTTGATCACCTTGTTGGCGACCGCAACCGCCTGTTTCGGGTCGCAGGCGTCGTCGTATTCCACGCCGACCAGCTTGTCGCCCTTGATGCCGCCCTTGGCGTTAATGTCGGCAATCGCCTGGCGCGCGCCGGTAAACTCCATGTCGCCATACTGCGCGACCGGGCCGGACATTGCCCCGACGATCGCCACCTTGATGTCTTTCGCCATGGCCGCCTGGCTCATGGCCATCGCAATACAACCCGCCAGCAGTGCCTTACCTGTTGTTAATTTCATCCGCAAATCCCCATCTGTCGTTGTGAACGTACCTGTTGTTTTTGCCTGCGCCCGATCGTTATTGACCGCTTTTGTTATAAGTAATAATGATTTAGGCGTTTTATTGGCATTATTTTCTAATAAGACTTTATTTTTCATACCATTAAACAGGAATTTTCTGCTGCAAATCAACTTCATCCGACAGAAACAAGCGGTGTAAACAGGATAAAATTCGAATTAAATCTGTGCTGTTTACCTTGAGGCGTAGCGCGTTGTGCTGGTTAACAATCCGTTTACTAACTATTTACTCGGAAAATGCCCCGTGCAAAAAACATATTGCACAGTAATCGTACAGAAAAACTTACACAACGCTCTGCACAAGATCTATTACACTGTCGACATCATTTAGCTGCGCGGAAATTCTGCATGAAACTGACCATCGAGCGCCTGACCGCGCTGTCCCCGCAAGACCTTATCGACCTCGGTAAAATTTGGCCGCACCAGCAGCCGGAACAGTGGCAGAGCTGGCTGAGCGGCGGCAAGGCGCTGTTCGCCGCCCGCTTCAACGAGCGTCTGCTGGGCGCGGTGAAAATTGCGCTGCAGGACGACCGCGCCGAACTGCAGGATCTGCTGGTACGCGAAGTGACGCGCCGCCGCGGCGTCGGTCTTTACCTGGTGCAAGATGCACAGCGTCAGCTGCCGCAGGTCGCCCATTGGCAGCTGTCGACCGCCGGTCTGGCGCCGCGCGAACGTGGGGAAGTCGATAACTTCATGCGCGCCTGCGGCTTCGCGCCGCAGGGCGATCTCTGGCAAAAATGAAACGCCGGCTGGCGGCGCTGGTCTTGATTGCGCTGGGGTTGGCGGCCTGGTTCGCCGGGCGTCAGCAGGCGCTGCGCCAGTCCTCAGGCTGGGATCAGCAGGTTTACGTTTGGCAGCGGGTTTGGACGCCGCAACACGCCGATGCGCTGGCGCACAGCCGCGATCTGTTCGGCGCGCTGCGGGTGCTGGCGCTGCAGGTGCATCCACGCGAAGGCTGGCGGGAAATCCCGGCCGATCTCAGCCTGATGAAGCAGGACGGCCGCCCGCTCTGGCTGGTAGCGCGCCTCGACGGCCAGCTGCCGCAGCTGGACCAGGCGGCCATTATCCAGCGTCTGCTGGCGCTCGCTCAACGCTGGCAGGCGGCCGGGCTGCCCGTCACCGGCGTCGAGATCGATCATGACGCAGCCACGGCTCGCCTGCCGGATTACCAGCATTTTCTGCAGCGGCTGCGCCAACGGCTGCCCGCCGCTTTGCAACTCGGCATCACCGCCCTGCCGGCCTGGATCGGCTCGCCCAACTTGCCCGGCGTACTGCAACAGGCCGACAGTTCCGTTCTGCAAGTGCATGCGGTGCTCTCACCGCAGCAGGGGCTGTTTGACGGCCCGCTGGCGCTGCGCTGGGTGCGGCAGTACGCCGCCGTCACACCGAAGCCGTTTCGCGTCGCGCTGCCGGCCTATGGCATGGCGCTGCTGGGGTTTGATGCGCAGGGCGCGCAGGTAGAGAGCGAATCCTCGCTGCGCGTGGCCGGCAACAGCCGCGAACTCGCGGTCGCGCCGCAGCAGATCGCCGATTTTCTGCAGACGCTGGCGCAGCAAACGCCGCCCCGGCTGCGCGGCGTGATTTGGTTCCGACTGCCGCTGGCGGACGATCGGCGCGCCTGGTCGCTCGCCACGCTGCGAGCGGTGATCGAACGGCGGCCGCTGAATGTCGACTGGCAGGTAAAATTTAGGCCTCAGCCACAGCAAAACGGGCTGTATGATCTGATAATTCACAACAACGGGCCGGTGGACGCCCCGCTGCCGCAAGAGGTGGTCATCCGCGCCGACGACTGCCTGGCGGCGGACGCGGTCGGCAACTACCGGCTGGAATCCGCACCGCAACGGCAACGCTTTATTCGCATCAGCAGCGACCAGCTGCGCGCCGGGCAATCCCGGCCGCTGGGTTGGCTGCGCTGCCAACAACTGACGCCAGGAGGCACCCTTGTCACACCTTGATTCGCGCGCGGCACGGAACACCCGCCGCCTTCTTCCGCTGGCCATGCTGCTCGGCGCCGCACTGCCGCTGGGCGGCTATGCCTGCGGCCCGGATTTTCCTAACCGGCTGCTGATCGATCGCAACGGCACCCTGCTGTATATGCCGGAGGGCAATTTCGCCTTCGAAGCCGGCCGGCTGGTGCCGACGGATAAACAGTTGCCGCACTGGCAAGCCCCGCCGCCGCCGATGCCGCCGAAACCGATGCCGCAATCGCCGGAAACGATAGCGATAGGCAAAATGCGCGCCGCCAAAACGGTGGAAGAGGCTGACGCCGTCAATACGCAGGGGTTGTCCAACGCCGCGCGTCTCTATCAACTGGGCGCCGTGGCTTTCGCCAGCCACGATCCGCGCGCCGCAGACTATTTTCAGCAGGTGCTGAAGCTACCGGCCGCCGAGCAGGGCGACTGGGGACTGCGGGCGCAGTATTCGCTTGGCCGCGTACTGATGGCTGACCACGGGACGCCGGTGAACGAATCCGGTGAAGCGGCCCCCGCCGCCGAGCACCCGCCAAAAGCCGCGCTTGAACAGGCGCTGACGGCATTCCAGCAGGTGATCGACCGGGTGAAAAGCGGCGCCGCCGATCCCGATCAGTTGGCGTTGAGCAGCCTTGGGCAGCAGGCGCGCATCCACCTGTGGCTGGGTGACGTCGCCCCCGCCGCCCATCTGTACGCGCAACAGGCGGCGCAGGGCGATCCGAGCGGCGGGCAGTCGCTGCAGTACGTCTCCAGCTTCCTGGTCAACCCCGACCATTTGGACACGCTGAAACGGATTATCGGCGATCCGTTGATCCAGCAGCTGGTGACCATTGAGCTGTTCGCCCGCAGCGGCAACCTGCAAATGGCGGATACCGACGGCAACGGCCGCTCCGCGCAAATCATCAACCAGATCCTGACGCTGCTGGACGGCTCAGTGAAAAGCGGCTTCGCCGGCAGCGATCGGCTGGCGGCGCTGGCTTACCGTTCGGGGCAGTACCCGATGGCGGCCAGCCTGCTGAAAAACGCCGGCGACAGCGGCCTGGCGTGGTGGTTGCGCGCCAAAATGGCGCTGCGCGACGGTGACGTGAAAGCCGCCACCGCCGCCTACGCCAAGGCGGCAAGCGCGTTCCCCGCCGACGAAAGCTGGGGTGAACAGCGCAACGCCGACTTCGTCGCGGAAACCATCGTGCCCGAGTGCCGGGTGGCCGGCGAACAGGCCATCCTGGCGCTGAACCGAGGCGACTATCTGCAGGCGATGGACCTGCTGTATCGCGGCAAAGCGCTCTACTGGGCCGACGTGGCCGACGTGGCGGAACGGGTGCTGACCGTCGATGAGTTGAAAGGCTTTGTCGATAAGCACGCCCCGGCACCGACGACGCCGCTCAAGCCGGTTAATCCGGACGATTACGGCGGCCAGCAGATCACGCCGGAGGTGCAGCTGCGCGAACTGCTGGCGCGGCGGCTGATGCGCGTCGGGCGAGCGCCGGAGGCGCTGGCCTACTTCGATATCCCCAACTACCGGCAAGCCGCGCAGCAGTTCGCCGACGAGCTGAAGGCCGCCAAGGACAAATCCGCTGCGCCGCTGGCGCGTGCACAGGCTTACTATCGCGCCGCCAACCTGCTGCGCGCCCAAGGGCTGGAGTTTACCGGCTATGAGATGACGCCGGATTACGCCATCTATGGCGCCGGCTATTCCTATCTGGGGGATGCGTTCGATACCCGCGAGCTGAAGCATAAAAGCTGGATCGACAGCGCCGAAGCGGCGCGCGCCAAGGCGGCGCTACCGGAGGAAGACAACCGTTTCCTGCACTATCGCTGGCAGGCAGTGGGGTTGGCGCAACAGGCGGCCGATCTGCTGCCGCCAAAAAGCCAGGCCTATGCCGCCGTGCTGTGTAACGCCGCCAGCTGGGTTATCAAACGCGATGCCAAAACCGGCCGGGCGATTTATCAGCGCTACATCAACACCGGCACCCGCTACCCGTGGGCGGCGAAATTCGGCTACGACTGCCCGGCGCCGGACTTCGCCACCGTGGCGCCATAACGCCGAATATCAGGCACTAAAAAGCCCGGCAAGCCGGGCTTTTTTTCGAATCTCGCATCGACTCAGGCTTCGATCGCCATTTTCAGTTTCTTCATGGCGTTCTTTTCCAGCTGACGCACCCGCTCGGCGGAAACGCCGTACTGATCGGCCAGCTCCTGCAACGTCGACTTGTTGTCGTCATCCAGCCAGCGGGCGCGGATGATATGCTGGCTGCGCTCGTCCAGACCTTCCAGCGCATAGGCCAGTTTGTCTGCGGCGTTGCTTTCCCAGTTATCTTCCTCGATGCCTTCGGCGAAGTCGGAACTCTTGTCCTGCAGGTACAGCACCGGCGCCATCGACTGGCCATCGCGGGCCTCGTCGTCCGGAGTCGGATCAAAAGTCATGTCCTGCGCCGCCATGCGAGACTCCATCTCGCGCACGTCTTTGCTGGTGACACCCAGCTCGCGGGCCACCAGCTCCACTTCGTCCTGGTTGAACCAGCCCAAACGCTGTTTGGTTTTGCGCAGGTTAAAGAACAGCTTGCGCTGCGCTTTGGTGGTCGCCACTTTCACAATGCGCCAGTTGCGCAATACGTACTCGTGGATTTCCGCCTTAATCCAATGCACCGCAAAGGAAACCAGACGCACGCCGACTTCCGGGTTGAAGCGGCGAACGGCTTTCATCAGGCCGATGTTGCCTTCCTGAATCAGATCCGCCTGCGGCAGACCATAGCCTGAATAGTTGCGGGCAATATGAGCGACAAAGCGCAGGTGAGACAGGATGAGCTGCTTAGCGGCATCCAGATCGCCCTGATAATGCAGCCGTTCAGCCAGCTCCCGCTCTTCCTCTGCCGTCAGCATCGGATAGGCGTTGGCTGCCCGGATATAGGCTTCCAAGCTACCTTGGGGTACTAAGGCTAAAGTTTGCATTTCTTTGGTCATTCAAACCCTCTCTATGAGAATACAAAATCATGCAGGTGATTATTACAGCGGGGAAATGATTGATTCTACGGCAGTTGCTGAAGCAAAAGCGGTTCCACACGCCGGGCACCTTAACATTTGCTGCAATTTTTGACCGTACCCCGCCCTAAAAGTTCACCCTTTTTTGCAAGCATTGTTGCTGACAATACGTGACGAGGGTGCAGGCCGATAGGGAATTTGTGCGCTAAGAAGAGAGGGATGGTGCTGACTTCGCTTGAGGTCACTCTTCTCCCGCAACGCGATCAAAAGCAGCAGGAGAAGAGTATACCAAAAAAATCTTACTGTGGTGTAAATCGGCGTAAATGTTGCACCGTCGCCAGCCAGGCGGCGATCCAGCCGATCATCGCGGAGATGATCAGCAGCAGCAGCGCCTCATCCCATCCCAGCCCGTGCAAGGTGAAGGTGGTGCCGAATACCTTGGCCACCCCGGCGACCACCGACTCCAGCTGCCACACCAGCGCGCCGGACAACACCAGCGACAGCAGCGCGCCGGCAAAGCCCAGCATCGCCCCGCCGTTGAGGAACGGCCGCAGGATAAAGCCGTCGGTGGCGCCGATCAGCTTCATCACGTTAATGGTGTCGCGGCGGCTGAAGATGCTCAGACGCACGCTGTTGCCGATCACCAGGAACACCGCCACGATCATCAGCACGCCGATGATCGCCGCGATCTGGCCCGCCAGCCCGGTCAGCGCCGCCAGGCGGGCAAACCAGCTGTCATCCATGCGCACTTCTTCCACGCCCTGCACCGCCGCTACGCGATCGCGCAGGGTGTTGAGGGTATCCGAACTCTGGAAGCTCATCTTCGGCGTGACGATCGCCACCGCCGGCAGCGGGTTCTCTTCCAGCATGTCCAGCGCGCCGCCAAAGCCCGACCAGTTGCGGAACTCGCCGCGCGCTTCTTCACGCGACAGGTAATTGACCTTCTCCACGCCGGCTTCCGCCTTGATGGCGTCGAGCACTTTCAGCGCGGCGTCGTCATCGAGCGATTTATCCAGATAAACGGTCAGCTGCGGCGTTGGATACCACTGGCTGGCCGCGGTGCTGACGTTTTTCCACACGATGTAGCACACGCTCGGCAGCGTCAGGGAAATGGCGATCACCATCACCGTCAGCAGCGTCGCCAACGGCTGACGCAGCATGTCTTTGATGGCGTTCATCCAGGCGTAACGCCACTGTTCGCGCCAGCCGCCGCGCAGCGCCTTGCTCTTGGCGGTTTTTGCGTTATTGGCCATGGTGAGCGCCCCCTTGCATGCGGCCCTGGCTCAGCGTCAGGATGCGGTAATTGCGGCGGGCGATAAGCCCGGTGTCGTGCGTCGCCATCAGTACGGTCACGCCGACGCGGTTGAATTCTTCAAACAGGCGCAGAATGCCTTCCGACAGCGCATCATCCAGGTTACCGGTCGGTTCATCCGCCAGCAGCACCGCCGGCTTGTTCACCACCGCACGGGCGATGCCCACGCGCTGCTGCTCACCGCCGGACAGCTGAATCGGGAAGTTTTTCGCTTTATCCAGCAAACCGACCTTGTCCAGCGCGGCGGAAACGCGGCGGCGGATATCTTCGGTGCTGGCGCCGGCGATGATCAGCGGCATCGCCACGTTGTCATACACCGTGCGATCCAGCAGCAGGTGGTGATCCTGGAAGATCATGCCGATCTGCCGACGCAGGAACGGCACCTCGCGGTTTTTCAAGCGACTGATGTCGTGACCGCCAAACCAGATGTGGCCGGCGCTGGGCCGTTCGATACCGCAAATCAGTTTCAGCAGGGTACTTTTCCCCGCGCCGGAATGGCCGGTCAGAAACGCCATCTCCGCCGGGCGCAGATGGAAATCAACCCCCTGCAGCGCTTGCCGTCCGCCCAGATAAGCTTTACTGACCTGTTCAAAGCGAATCATCCGTATTAATCCTCTCGGGCAAAAAGTGCCTCAATAAAATCGTCAGCCTTAAACGGCCGCAAATCTTCGATGCCTTCCCCGACGCCGATATAGCGGATCGGGATACCGAACTGATCGGCGATGGCGAAGATCACCCCGCCCTTGGCGGTACCGTCCAGTTTAGTCAGCGTGATGCCGGTTAAGCCCACGGCCTCATTAAATAATTTCGCCTGACTGACCGCATTCTGGCCGGTGCTGGCATCGAGCGTCAGCATAACCTCATGGGGGGCCTGGTCGTCCAGTTTTTTCATGACGCGGACGATCTTCTTCAGCTCTTCCATCAGGTGCGATTTGTTCTGCAGACGGCCGGCGGTATCGGCGATCAACACATCAATGCCGCGCGCCTTGGCGGCCTGCACTGCATCGAAGATCACCGAAGCGGAATCCGCGCCGGTATGCTGCGCCACCACCGGAATGCGGTTGCGTTCACCCCACACCTGCAGCTGCTCCACCGCGGCGGCGCGGAAGGTATCCCCCGCCGCCAGCATCACCGACTTGCCTTCCGCCTGGAATTGACGCGCCAGCTTACCGATGGTGGTGGTTTTACCCACGCCGTTCACGCCGACCATCAGGATGACATACGGGGTTTTCCCGCTGACATCCAGCGGCTGATCGACCTTGGCCAGAATTTCGGACATTTCCTCCTTCAGCTTGCCGTACAGCGCTTCGGCGTCTTTCAGCTGCTTGCGGCTGGCGTGCTGGGTCAGGGAGGTGATGATTTTGCGCGTGGTATCCACACCAACATCAGCGATCAGCAGCTGTTCTTCCAGCTCGTCGAACAGATCGTCGTCGATCTTTTTACCGCGGAACAGCCCCATAAAGCCGGAGCCGAGGTTTTGTTTGGTCTTCAGCAGGCTGCGCTTCAGGCGGGCGAAGAAGCCTTCTTTGGTCGGTCTTTCCTGTTCTTGCGCCGCGGCCGGCACCACCGGCTCAAGCGGTTCTTCTTCCACTTCCGGCACGGATTCAGGTTCAACGACCGACACAGGCTCGACGACCGGCTCTGGCTCAACGACCGGCTCTGGCTCAACGACCGGCTCAGGTTCAACGACCGGCTCAGGCTCAACCACCGGCTCTGGCTCAACGACCGGCTCTGGCTCAACGACCGGCTCTGGCTCAACGACCGGCTCTGGCTCAACGACCGGCTCAGGCTCGACGACCGGCTCAGGTTCAACGACCGGCTCTGGCTCAACGACCGGCTCAGGCTCAACGACCGGCTCAGGCTCGACGACCGGCTCAGGTTCAACGACCGGTTGCTGTTGCGCCGCCACCTGTTCAGTGACGCTGACGATCTCTTCGGCCAGCGCTTGCGCCGCCGGCTGTTCAGCCGCCGCCGGCAAATTTTCCGCGATTTGCTCGCCGGCCTGACCGTTATCCCACTCTCCCGGGGTGTCGACGGAGGCGGCAGGTTCAGATTCCTGGGCGGGGAGCTTGTCGTCCAGCTTGGCGGCGGCCGGTGCAGCCGGCGTCTGCGCGGCCTGAGCTTCCGCCTGCTCTACCGGCTGCTCAGGTTGCTGTTGCTCTTCTTCCTTTTCCTTCTGGCCAAAGCCCAGCCAGGAGAAAAACCCACGTTTCTTATCTTTTGCCATGTTATGACTCTACTCCGTACCGAAGGCTCGCTTACCCTACATACCTGAAGGATATATGCTGACAATAATCCGCCGAGTCTATCACTTTCCCTCGCGCAGCAACACGCATCCGGCATGCTTTCCGGTGTGAAATCAGACAACAAAGTTTTACCGTTCCCCCCGACGCCCGTCACCGGTAGAATAGGGACAACTTTTCGTTAACCTCTGCGGCCCCGCGCCGCAAAAGAAATCAAACAACGCTTATGACAAGACTCTCGCCACGGGCGGCGGCCAAAAAACCGCCCCAGGCCGCAGCCGGACAGATCCGCATCATCGGCGGCCAATGGCGCGGCCGTAAGCTCCCGGTGCCGAACAGCCCGGGGCTGCGCCCCACGACCGATCGGGTACGCGAAACCCTGTTCAACTGGCTGGCGCCGGTGATTCAGGGCGCGCGCTGCCTGGACTGCTTCGCCGGCAGCGGCGCATTAGGGCTGGAAGCGCTGTCGCGCTATGCCGGCAGCGCCACGCTGTTGGAATTCGAGCGGCCGGTGGCGCAGCAGCTGGAAAAAAATCTGGCGCTGCTGCAGGGCAAAGGGGTGGTTATCAACACCAACGCGCTGAGCTGGCTGGCGGGCGACGGTCAACCGTTCGACGTGGTGTTCCTCGATCCGCCGTTTCGCAAAGGCCTGCTGGCGGAGACCGTCTTGTTGCTGGAGCAGCGGGGCTGGCTGGCCGACGAGGCCTGGATCTATGTAGAAGCCGAGGCGGAAAGCGCCGCGGCAGACGTGCCTGCCAGCTGGCAGTTGCACCGGGAGAAGGTCGCCGGTCAGGTGGCTTATCGCCTTTATCTTCGTTCGCAAGAGAAAACCGACCATGCTGATTAATCTGGGCCGCCTGCTGATGCTGTGCGTATGGGGCTTCCTGCTCTCTAACCTGTTCCATCCGTTTCCCAAGCCGCTGAAGTATTTCATCGACGTGGCGCTGTTCTTTATGGTGGTGATGCACGGCCTGCAGCTGGTGCTGTTGAAATCCACCCAGCCGAAGGATCAGCCGATCAGCTACTGGCAAGAGGCCAAGATCTTTATCTTTGGCGTGTTCGAGCTGCTGGCCTGGCAAAAGAAACAGCCGCCCATCAAGAAGAAGTGACCGCTACGGCTGAACGGTGAACGAGACGAAGCGCGTGCCCTGCATGTTTAACGTGCCCTGCGCGCCTTTTTCTATCGGGTTGTACTGCCATTGCTTCAGCCGCAGCGTAATGTCTTCACCGCCCTGGTTCGGGCTGAACACCACCTCGTAATACATCGGCTCGTTGACCAACGGCTCGCGCTGCGGCGCACGGGTCTTGGCGACCGGCACCGCGCGTTTGTCGCTCACCGTCACCTGCAGACTGCGCATCGGCGCGCGATCGTTTTCCGCCTCCTGCTGGCGCTGTTTGAAGTAACGTTGCGTGGCCAGCACGGCGATCAACGCAATGACGGCGACAAAAAATAGCGGTGGCTTACTCATCGGTTTCCCATTTCCTTCATGGTCAAATCGGCGTAAACATAGCATTCTCAAGAAAGCATTGTCGATCGTCGGCAGGCTACCTACACTGAAATGAAGAAGTGACATGGGTGACAGTTTGGAGCCGGTGGTTGCGGCTCCCTCCTACATCTACATAAGGAAGACATAAATGAGTTGGCCGTTCCTTGCCGTATTCTTTTCCGGTTGGCTGTTCGTCGACGCCTCTTACCGTGGGCCGCGCTGGCAGCGTTGGGTGTTCAAACCCGTCACGCTGCTGCTGCTGTTGCTGTTGGCCTGGCAGGCGCCGGTGCTCAGCGCCGCGGGTTATCTGATCGTACTCGGCCTGCTGGCAACGCTGATCGGCGATGCGCTGCTTCTGTTGCCGCGCGAGCGGGTGCTGTACGCCATCGGCGCCTTTTTCCTGTCCCACTTGCTGTACACCCTGAGTTTCGCCAGCCAGATGACGTTCAGTCTGTTCTGGCCGCTGCCGCTGGCGCTGCTGGCGATCGGCGCATTGCTGCTGGCCGCCCTTTGGACCCGGCTGGAAGAGATGCGGTGGCCGATCGTCACCTATGTGGCGATGACGCTGCTGATGGTCTGGCTGGCGGGCGAGCAATATTTCCTGCGCAGCACCGATTTCGGCTTCTCGCTGCTGACCGGCACCTCGCTGCTGCTGCTGGCCAACGTGGTTTGGCTGCTCAACCGCTACCGCTTCACCTTCCGCGCGGCGGACGCCATCGTGGCTTTCTGTTACTTTTCCGGCCACTTCCTGATCGTGCGTTCGCTCTACCTGTAGAGACCTGCCGCGGGTTCGGCACGCCGAACCCGTTTCTTCATCAAGCCAGCGCTTTCAACGTCAGGGCATCGCCCGCCCCCAGCTGATTGCGGTACAGATCGCCGTCGCGCGAGAAGAACGCCAGCGTGCTGCCATCCGCCTGCAGCAGGGCGATGCCGTCCGGCGCCGGGCGCCAGCCCACCACCTCGGCCGCAAATACGCTTTGCAGACAACGCTGCCGATCCACCAGCTGGTAGCCGTTGGTCTCGCTTTGCTCATTGGCCAGAAACTCGATTTGGCATTGCCTTTCGCTGTCGGCTACCTGCCATTGCCCCGCCAGCGACTGCGCGGTCGGCAGCGCCAGACTGCCGGCCATCACCGCACTCGTCACCATCATGCCTCCCGCCGCCAGGGCGGCGCGCGTTAAAGTACCTTTCATACCGGCTCCCACATCACGCCCGGCCGAGACTGCACCGGGCGCTCCGTTGCTGCGTTACACGATAAAGTCAGTGGCGACGTCTACCTGACCGACGATTTTCACCAGGAAGTCCGGCGCCTGATGACCACCGATGTTCACCGACAAATCGGTCACGTTGTTGGACGCGTTGTAGCTCAGCAGCGCTTCACCGGCCGCGCCGCTGAAGTGATCGACGAAGTGAATGAAATCGCTGCTCTGCGCCTCTTTGTTGAAGAACGACAGATCAATCTTGTCGATCCCTTTCTGGAAGTCGCGGATCCAGTCTGAAGCGCCCGGCGCGGAATCGCTGGCGGCAGAGAACACGAAGATGTCTTTACCGGCACCGCCCCACAGCTCATCCGCCCCGCCGCCGCCGAACAGCACGTCGTTACCCGCGCCGCCTTTCAGCACGTTATTGGCCGCGTTGCCGACGATCACGTCGTTGCCGGAACCGCCAATGGCGTTCTCGATGGTCACACCGGCGGCGATCGAGACGTTGCCTTTCAGGCCGCCCACGTCGGAGAACGACTTCTCGTTCAGGTTGATGCGCTGGTTAGCGGTGTAACCGGAGAAGTCGAAGGTATCGTTGCCGCCCGCATCCCACACCGCAAAGATCAGTTTTTGCGCGTTGCTGGTGGTGCTGAGGAAGTCACGACCGGTGTTGGAGTTAAAACCGTACACGGTGTCGCCGGTGCGGGTCGACAGGTTGGCGCCATACAGATGTTGAATGGCGGCAATGTCATCCAGCAGCGGAGCTGCGGCGTAATGACCGCCGTTATCGCCACCGGTGTTGGTTTCGCTCCAGTAGCTCATCAGGCTGAACTGGCGGGTGTCTTCCGCATAAGTGACGTCGCGATAGGTCGGGTTGCCTTCACCGGCGTTGTAATCGCCCGGGTGGCTCAGACCCAGCGCATGGCCAATCTCATGGGTGAACGTCTGGCGGCCGTAGTCTTCGGTCGCCGGATGCTTCACGTTGGACTGGTTGACGTTGTACCAGGTCTGGCCTCCCAGATCCTGCCCCTGCCAAATGGTGTTCGGCAGGAAGGCGTAGGCCTGGGTGCCGTAATCATAGTGGCCGGGACGATCCTGGCTGTAGTTACCGAAGGTGATGTTGGCCTTTTGTCCGGCCGCCACTTCGGTAAAGGTGATATTGGCGACGTCGGCCCAGGACTGCAGCGACAGCTTAGCCTGCTGCTGCTGTTCCGCGCTGAACTTGCTCAGCCCGGTGTCGCCGGCGACGTTGGTGGAAGAGAACTTATAGTCCGGGAAGGAGAAGGTTAATTTGACCGGCTGGCCAAATACCTTGTAACCGTTCCAGGTTTGGTTCTCACGGGTAATAAACAGCCCAGCTTGCTCGTTAGAAAATGAATCCTTGCCATTAATCTGAATCCCGTTGCCCCGCTCATGATAATGCAACAGGTCGTCTACAGCATCGTAGCCGGTTGTGGCGGCCGCGAAGTTGGATTCAGTAATTTCAATTGCCTTTTTAGTAGATTGCATTGGTTCGATTCCACTCATTACCTGATTGATATCAATCAGACAGATAGACATAACCTCCCCGTAAGCCACGGTTAATGAACCTTAAGCTTGCTGGAAGGGGCTTATGCGCCGTTACCGGCAGTGTGTTTGGTAGAATTAATGCATATATATCAGCAAATAAGATCACCATTAAAAATGGTAATCGATTCCAATTATAGGCAGGACCGCAAAACTGCACATAAAATAATCAACCATTTATTATCGCAACGAAAGTTTGTTATGCTACTTTTTGCGCTTATTTACAAAACAAATGAAACTTAGAGAGGAGAAGTTGGCACCAAACTTCAATAGCAATGCGGCTTGCAGACACAAGCGAATCATGCTGGCTAATTAGGCGCCAAAAGATAAATTTTGCTAACGCGTTATAGATAAATAACTCTTTATTATTAGACCGGGCGACTTTTTAGTTTCTATAGGAATATTATTTTCTTATTTAAACTAACGGCGGCGAGACTTTTTCTCGAAATAGGTAATAAGAAAAAGCAATAGATTAAAATTCGCATTATTCATTATTGAATGAATCCCCCCATAACGCCTGAACGCCGTTAGCAATAATTCTCATCCGGCGCTTGACTCTGGAGTGGACTCCAGGGTGTAGAGTCAGCTGAGCAAACCCGGTTAACTGCCCGAAGGGGGACGTTATGCACAATCAGCAAAATCATAATCATCAGGAACATCACCACGCCGAAGGCGGATGCGGTTGCAACCACAGCCACAGCAAAACCCAGCATGGCTGCAGCAGCGAACCGAAAAACGCCGCTGCGCAGACCGAACACGCCCATCACCATCACGATCATGGCGAGAGCGGCTGCTGCGCCGCCGCCCACGACGATCCGGACGAGGAAAGCGACAGGCTGGCCGCCGCTCCCCCTTCCGGCAGCCAACGTTTCAGCTGGAAAGTCACCGGTATGGACTGCCCCAGCTGCGCCAAGAAAATCGAAAATGCCGTCACCGCGCTCCCCGGCGTTGACAGCGCACGCGTATTGTTCGCCACCGAAAAACTGGTGGTCGACGCACAGTCCGATATCAGCCTGCGGATCCAGGACGCGGTCGCCCAGGCCGGTTTTACCCTGCTCGGCGCTCAGACCGCCAAAGATGCCGCGCCAAAAGCCTCGCGCTTCGGCGAATTTGCGCCGCTGCTGTTGTTAACCACCCTGATGGTGGTCAGTTGGGTGCTGGATCGGATTAACCCGGAGCTGGGTCGCATCGCCTTTATCGCCACCACGCTGGTCGGGTTGGCGCCGGTCGCCGCCAAGGCGCTGCGTCTGATTCGCTCCGGCACGCCGTTCGCCATCGAAACGCTGATGAGCGTGGCGGCCATCGGCGCGCTGTTCATTGGCGCCACCGCCGAGGCGGCGATGGTGCTGCTGCTGTTTATGGTTGGCGAGCTGCTGGAATCCTACGCCGCCAACCGTGCGCGGCGCGGGGTGAAGGCGCTGATGGAGCTGGTGCCGGAAGATGCTCTGCTGCTGCAAGGAACGGAACGCAAACGCGTGCCGGTCTCCAGCCTGCGCCCCGGCGACGTGATTGAAATCGCGCCCGGCGGGCGTCTGCCGGCCGACGCCGAGCTGCTCAATCCGTTCGCCAGCTTCGACGAAAGCGCCCTGACCGGCGAATCGGTGCCGGTCGAGCGTCAACAGGGGGAAAAAGTGGCCGCCGGCAGCCTGTCCGTCGATCAGGCGGCACAGATGAAGGTGATCTCAGAGCCCGGCAAAAACGCCATCGACCGCATTCTGCAATTGATTGAAGAGGCCGAAGAGCGCCGCGCGCCGATCGAACGCTTCCTCGATCGCTTCAGCCGCTACTACACCCCGGCCATCATGCTGCTGGCCGTCGCGGTGATCCTGGTGCCGCCGCTGCTGTTCTCGCAGCCGTGGGAGACCTGGATCTATCGCGGCCTGACGCTGCTGCTGATCGGCTGTCCATGCGCGCTGGTGATCTCGACGCCGGCGGCCATCACATCCGGGCTGGCGGCCGCCACGCGGCGCGGCGCACTGATTAAAGGCGGTGCGGCGCTGGAGCAACTGGGCCAGATTCAAACCATCGCCTTCGATAAAACCGGTACCCTGACCGAAGGCAAGCCGACGGTCACCGACGTGCTGCCCATCGGCGCGCTCACCGAACAACGGCTGTTGCAGCTTGCCGCCGCGGTAGAGGCCGGTTCACATCACCCGCTGGCGCAAGCGATCATTAACCGCGCCGCCGCCAGCGGTGCCGAGCTGCCGCTGGCGCAGGCGCGCCGCGCCCTGGCCGGGGTCGGTGTGGAAGGGATCGTGGACGGCAAGACCGTGCTGATCAGCGCTCCGGGCAAGCTGGCGCCGGGCCTGCTCGCCACCCAATGGCAGAGCCAGGTAGACAAGCTGGAAAACGCCGGTAAAACGGCGGTGGTGGTGCTGGAAGACGGCGCGCCCATCGGCTTGCTGGCGCTGCGTGATACGCTACGCAGCGACGCCAAACAGGCGATAGCCGAACTGAACGAGCTCGGTATTCGCGGCGTGATGCTGACCGGGGACAACCCGCGCGCCGCCGCGGCGATCGCCGGCGAGCTGGGCCTCGACTATCGCGCCGGTCTGTTGCCGGAAGATAAGGTCGCCGCGGTTACCGAGCTGAACGAACTGCGCCCGACGGCGATGATCGGCGACGGCATCAACGACGCCCCGGCGATGAAAGCCTCCAACATCGGCATCGCCATGGGCAGCGGCACCGATGTGGCGCTGGAGACCGCCGACGCCGCCCTGACCCACAACCGGCTGGTGGGCGTCGCGGAAATGATCCGCATCTCGCGCGCCACCCACGCCAATATCCGGCAAAACATCACCATCGCGCTGGGATTGAAAGGGGTCTTTCTGATCACCAGCCTGCTGGGGTTAACCGGGCTGTGGCTGGCAGTGCTGGCGGACTCCGGCGCCACCGCGCTGGTCACCGCCAACGCGCTGCGGCTGTTGAGAAAGCGCAGCTAAGCTCTGAAACAAACACGGGCGCGGCATACCGCGCCCGTTGTCATTTGGGGGAGGGAACTTTTAACTCGGCCGCGCCGCCGTTAGACACCTTTCCGTAACAGATAACGGTATGGCGCCTGCTCGGTCTCCTGCGCCACCAGCGTGTGCTCCATAAAACGGCAAAACCCCGGGATATCGCGGGTAGTGGCCGGATCGTCGGCGATAATCAGCAGCGTTTCGCCGTTGTCCATATGGCGCACGGTTTTGCGCACCATCATCACCGGTTCCGGGCAACGCAGCCCCAGCGCGTCGAGCGTCTGGTCTGCCTGGGCAAATAAGTCAGTCATGCAATTTTTCTCGTTCAAAAACGATCGGCGAACGCTCGCCGCATCTCATTAGCGCCTAGTTTACGCCGGTAGTTTTTCTGCGCAAGATGCGTTAACGTTTGCGTTAAATTTAACCATTGCATTGGTTGCGCAAACGCGTATCATGCCGCCGCGCAGCGTTTTTTGCTGTTTTGACAAGACACACTGGGTTCCCTCACCCCACTGCTAAAAAGGCTACAAGTATGTATTCGTTTACCGCACAGCAGCGCTTCACGGCGTTGGTCTGGCTTTCGCTGTTTCATATCGCCATCATTACCTCCAGCAACTACCTGGTGCAGCTGCCGATCAGCGTTTTCGGCTTCCATACCACCTGGGGCGCCTTTACCTTCCCGTTTATCTTTCTGGCGACCGATCTGACCGTGCGCATCTTCGGCGCGCCGCTGGCGCGGCGCATCATCCTGGCGGTGATGGTGCCGGCGCTGTTCATCTCCTACGTGATCTCCACCGTCACCTATCAGGGAGAATGGCAGGGCTTCGCCGCGCTGAGCAGTTTTAACCTGTTCGTAGCACGCATCGCCGTGGCCAGCTTTATGGCCTATGTGCTCGGCCAGATCCTCGACGTACACGTCTTCAACCGCCTGCGTCAACGCAGCGCCTGGTGGGTGGCGCCGGCGGCGGCGATGTTCCTCGGCAACATCAGCGATACGCTGGCGTTCTTCTTCATCGCCTTTTATAAGAGCAGCGATCCCTTCATGGCCAACAACTGGGTGGAGATCGCGCTGGTGGATTACAGCTTCAAAGTAATGATCTGCCTGCTGTTCTTCCTGCCGATGTACGGCGTGTTGCTGAACATGCTGCTCAAACGCATCGCGGCGCGCAGCGGCAGCCTGCAGCCGGGCTGAGTCGTGTTATTCTGGGCGGCCTTATCCTTTGGAGGCCGCTCATGACCCCAATCGTCCGCACCGCCACGCTCGAAGAAATCCACCGCCTTTACCAACGCATCCCCGAATTCGGCGGCCTGCACAGCCTGGCCGATCTGCAGCAACGTATCGGCGCCGCCCCCGCCAGCCTGTTGATCGCCGAGATAGGCGGGCAGCCGGCCGGTTTCAAACTCGGTTATCAACGGCAGGAAACGGTGTTTTACAGCTGGCTGGGCGGCGTGCTGCCGGCATTCCGTCGCCACGGCGTGGCGCAGGCCTTGTTGGCCGAACAAGAGCGCTGGGCGCGGGCGCTGGGCTATCGCCAACTGACGGTCAAAACCCGTAACCGGTTCCGCGCCATGCTGACGATGCTGCTCGCCCATCACTATCAGATTGTTCATCTGGAAAAGAAAGGCGAAGTGGCTGATTATCGGCTATTACTGGAAAAAAACTTGTGACAACATCTGCCTTGCATTTCAACCTGGAATAGGTTGCGATACGACAGTGAATCCCTACCGGAAAGGAAGAAGGAAGCCCGATGCGTAAAGTAGCGAAATTGATGGGTATCAGCCTGCTGGCGCTTGGCCTCGCGGCCTGCGACGGCAACACCAAAGACACCAAGGCAGCGCCAGACGGCGCGGCGGCCAGCGCGCCGGCCGGGCAGCAGGTGAGCCTGCTGGACGGTAAACTGGCGTTCACCCTGCCGGTCGGCATGGCGGATCAGAGCGGCAAGCTGGGCAACCAGGCCAACAACATGCATGTTTACGCAGACAGCACCGGTCAGCGCGCAGTGATCGTCATCTTGGGCGACAAGACCGCCGACAGCCTGGAGACCCTGGCCAAGCGCCTGGAGAACACCCAGCGCGCGCGTGACGCCAACCTGCAGGTGATCACCAACAAAGCGCTCGACGTCAACGGTGTGCCGCTGCGTCAGCTGGACAGCATCATCACCAGCGGCGGCGAGAAAGCCTATTCTTCCGTCCTGATCGGTTCGCTGAACAACAACATGCTGACCATTCAGGTGACGCTGCCGGCGGACAATCAGCAGCAGGCGCAGACTGAAGCCGAAGGCATCATCTCCACCCTGAAGCTGAAACCATAATCCCGCAGGGGCCGGTTTGCCGGCCCTTTAGTTTTTATGCCAACGCCTGCGCCAGCAGGGTGATCGGGTGTTCGCAGCGCTTGCTGGTGGACATTTCTATCTGCCATTTGCAGGTCTCGCAGTCGGTCACCACCAGATCCACTCCGCTCTCTTCTATCTGCCGGAACAGCGGCGCGCCAATGCCTTGCGACGTGGCGTAGTTCTCCGATTTGAACCCGTAAGTGCCGGCGATGCCGCAGCACTGCGAATCCAGCACCACCAGCTCCAGTCCCGGTATCTGCCGCAGCAGCTCCAGGGTATAGGCGGTCCAGCCCATCTTCTCCATATGGCAAGGCGTGTGATAAGCCACCCGCAGCGGCGTGCGCTTGAGCGGCAGGCTGCGCCCCTGATTGATCAGGCGATAGAGATAGCGCGTCGCCAGCTCCACCCGATCGCGCACCGCAGTGGTGTCTACGTCCAGCAGATGAGGGTATTCGTCACGCAGGGTGAAGGTGCAGCTCGATGAGGTCGCCACCACCGGAATGCCGCGCTCCAGCACCGTTTCCTGCAGCGATTCGGCATTGACCCTGGCCTGCTTTTTAGCCTGGTCGATAAACCCGTTGGCGATCAGCGGCACGCCGCAGCATTTCTCGCGTTTCAGCAGTTGCACGCCGATATCCAGCGCGTTGAACACCCGGACCAAATCCTTGCCCAGCTGCGGGTGGTTATAGTTGACGAAGCAACCGTGGAAAAATGCCACCTGCTCGGCGTAACGCTGCTGAGCCTGCGCCTGTTGCCGGTACCAGCGGCGGAAGGTGCCGAAGGAATATTTCGGCAGTTCGCGCCGGTGATCGATCTTCAGCGCCTTGTCCAGCAGCTTGCGCACCGGTTTCAACCCGGTGGCGGCGTTGACGATCGGCGCAAACGGCGTCGACAGCGATCCCATGATATCGGTATGGCTGAGGATGGCATCGCGCAGCGTCGGCTTGCTCTGGGCGAAGTCGGCGCGGGCGCGTTGAATGATGTCGCCGATTTTGACGTCGGACGGGCAGGCCACTTCACAACGCTTGCAGTTGGTGCAGTATTTCAGCGCTTCGTCGTACAGCGCCGGGTCTTTCAGCCGCAGCCGCTCACCGTCCGGCCCCGCCTGTTTCGGTCCCGGGTAAAGCGGGTTCACTTTGGCGACCGGGCAGTAGGTGGTACAGACGGTGCATTTGATGCAGCTTTCAAAGCTGTGGTCCCGATGCAGGCTCATACGTTCTCCTCCGCGGCGATCTGCTGCGCGACGTGCAGCGCGCCGATCAATGACACGCCGGCGCCGCAGCCCTGCTGCAGCGGATCGTAGCCGCCGGCGACCGCACCGATGGCGTACAGGTTGTCGAACGGCACTCCCTGCTTCATCGCCCGCAGTCTGCCGTCGGTGCGCACGCCGAACTGCAGGTAAGGCTGCGGCGCGAACAGCTCACGTCGGCTCCAGTCGGCGCGATCCGCCCGGCTGTGAACGTCCAGCCCGAAGATCGGTTCGCGCACCCCGTCGAAATCGGCCACCAGTCCATTGCTGAAGAAGCTGCCGCTGGCCAGCACCACCTGCTGCGCCCGCAGCGGAATATCGCCGTGGTTGCGGGTGTACAAACCGGTGACGCGGCTGGCCTCGCTCTCGGCGCGCAGCACGCTGTCGCCCGGCATGAAAACGCCGCCCAACTGCTGGAAACGCCGCCGCAGCGCCTGATGCAAGCGCATGCCGGGCACCGAAGGCGGCAACGTCGGCAGCAGTCGGATCGGCTTGCCGACCGCATCCTGCAGCACCGCCAGCGACGCGTCGTCCTCCAGGCCCAGACAGGCCGGCAGGAAGAGCGCCTCGGCCTCGCCCGCCAGCCGCCGCAGCTCTTCGGCCATCGGCGGCAGGCTTTCCATCAAATCCAGTACCCGGGCGATGTTCACCGCGCGGAACTCGCTGGGGTTATTGCGCAATCTGTCCAGCGCCGGCATGTGCAGATAGGCCACGTCCGTCTGCACGCCGAGCTCGCGGCTCAGGGCGTCGGCGGCCATCTGCGGTTGGAAGTCGAGGAACCCTTCGATGCCGATCACCGCAATACGCCGCCACGGCAGTTGGCCGGTCAGCGGCAGCGTCGGGATCGCTTGCGGGCTGAGCCAGGTGGCGCGGCGCGTGCCTAGCGGCGTGATGCGCAGATGGTTGTTCACCCCCTCGCCCTGCAGATTCAACCCGCAGCGTTCCAGCAGCCGCTGCGCGGCGGCGGACAGCGCCGCCACCCGGCCGGGCCCGATCAGGGCGTACGGATGCTGCGGCGCCTGTTGCGCCAGCTGCGGCAACGCCGCCAGCGGCATCTCGACCGGCGTGCCGTCCGGCAATCTCGCCAGCAGATCGAGCGAGCCGGAGGAGAAGTAGAGCGCGCTCTGGCCAGAACTGACCACCGCACAGCGCTTGCCCTGTTCGGCCACGGCAATGGCGCAGCTCAGGCCCGCCAGACCACCGCCAATCACCACGACGTCAAATCGCATCATCCGCCTCCTGCTCCTGGTCGGCCTGGGCTTCAAGCCCGCATAATCCCTGGTAAACCCAGCTGGTGAATTCGCTCTCGCGCAGCGCATCGCCCCAGGCGATCGGCCGTACGCCTTTCCAGCGTTCGTTGAGGAACTGCGACAGCTGCGCGATGGATTGCTGCGGCGTGCTGACGTTAAAGCGCGTCAACAGCCCGGCGGCGCGGCAGGCGCAGAGTTCGCCTTGGCAGGTGCCCATGCCAACACGGGTGCGGCGGCGCAGATCCACCAGGTTATTGACGGTCAGCGAGTTGACCGCATAGCGCACTTCCCCGGCGGTCACCGCCTCGCATTCGCACACCAGGCTGGTGTCGAGCCGATCGGCCGCCGGCACCTGGCTGGCGCGATCGCCGTGGCGGTAAATTGCCGAGCCGCGAATGCTGGCGGGCAGAGAAACCACGCTGCGCACCGTTTCCTCCGCCGACTGACGGGATCCGGGCAGCGCGTCCTGCGCGGTGGTGCACGGACTATTTACGCCGAGCTTTTCGCATACCTTGTCGGTGGCCCACTCCGCCATCAGGCGGTAGGTCATCAGCTTGCCGCCGGTAATGGTGATAAACCCTTCCAGCCCGTCGCGGGCGGCGTGATCGAGCAGCACGATGCCGCGGCTGACGTTGCGCCCGCTGGGATCGTCGTCGCTGGCTACCAGCGGCCGCACCCCGGCATAGGCGCGCAAAATGCGGGTCTGCGCCAGGGTGGGCGCCAACAGCGCCCCTTCGCGGATCAGAATGTCCACCTCCTGCGGGGTCACCAGCATGTTGTCAATTTGGTCGTAGTCGATATGGGTCGAGGTAGTGCCGATCAGCGAGATGGTGTCGCCCGGCACCAGGATGTCGGCGTCCGCCGGTTTGCGGCAGCGGTTGATCACCATGTTGTTGATGCGATGGCCGAGGATCAGCAGCGCTCCCTTGGCCGGGAACATGCGGATGCGCAAATCGGCGTATTCGGCGATCTGCTGGCCCCAGATGCCGGCGGCGTTGACCACCACCGGCGCGTGCAGCTCATAGCGCCGCTGATTCTGATGGTCGTAAACGCGCACGCCCGTCACCCGATCGCCGCTGCGCAGCAACCCCACCACCTGATGGTAGGTCAGGATCTGCGCGCCGTGCTCGCGCGCGTCCAGCATATTGGCGGCGGTCAGCCGGAAGGGATCGACGGTGCCGTCCGGCACCCGCACCGCGCCGATCAGCGCCGGGTTAGCCGCCGGCTCCAGTCGCAGCGCCAGCTGCGGGTCGATCGCTTCGGCGTCGATGTCGGCCTGGCGACAGGCGGCGATAAACTGCTGCTGATAGTCCAGCGAGTCTTGCGGCAAGGTGATGAACAGCCCGTCGGTGCGCTCGATACAGTGATGCGCGATGCGTTTCAGGATGCGGTTCTCTTCTATGCATTCGCGCGCCGACTCGCCGTCGGTCACCGCATAGCGCGCGCCGCTGTGCAGCAAACCGTGGTTGCGGCCGGTGGCGCCGGTGGCGATGTCGTGGCACTCCAGCAAAATGCATCGCAAGCCGCGCCGCGCACAGTCGCGGGCAATGCCTGCGCCGGTGGCGCCGCCGCCGATGATGATCACATCCGTTTCGCCGCCGTCAAAATAGCTGCTCATGTCGCTCCCTCAGGATCGGTAGTTATGAGCCTATTGAGCCACGGTTATTAGGGTCTTTGTTTGATAAGGAACAATAACGAACATGAAACGAAATAAAAATGTCCACAAAAAACCATCAATGTGATCATAATCACGATTTTTGGACGTTTTTCTATTTCATAACGTTAACGAATCGCTCAAAATCCGCCGTGGTTTCATGAAAGTGTAACAATTGCGCCATTCGTCACAGCGACACCAGGCGTATTTGATGACAATGGCGCTCGTTATGGAACACAAAAACACCACATTCGATATCCGCTCAATCATCAAATGAACGTAAAAGGTCATATTGATGTGATAACAGATAAAGCCATCGGAGGCGCTCATGTTGAGTATTTTTAAGCCGGCCGCACACATCGCCCGTGTGCCGAGCGATAAGGTAGACCCGCTCTACCGTAAGCTGCGCTGGCAAATTTTCCTGGGGATCTTCTTCGGTTACGCCGCCTACTATCTGGTGCGTAAGAACTTCACCCTGGCCATGCCTTACCTGATCGAACAAGGCTTCAGCCGCGGTGACCTCGGCTTCGCGCTGTCGGGCATCTCCATCGCCTACGGCTTCTCCAAATTCATCATGGGTTCGGTCTCCGACCGTTCCAACCCGCGAGTGTTCCTGCCTGCCGGCCTGATCCTGGCGGCGGCGGTGATGTTGTTCATGGGCTTCGTGCCGTGGGCAACCTCCAGCATCGCCATCATGTTCGTCCTGCTGTTCCTGTGCGGCTGGTTCCAGGGCATGGGCTGGCCGCCGTGCGGCCGCACCATGGTGCACTGGTGGTCGCAGAAAGAACGCGGCGGCATCGTCTCCATCTGGAACTGCGCCCACAACGTGGGCGGCGGCCTGCCGCCGCTGCTGTTCCTGCTGGGCATGGCCTGGTTCAACGACTGGCACGCGGCGCTGTACATGCCGGCCTTCGGCGCCATCCTGGTGGCCCTGATCGCCTTCGGCCTGATGCGCGACACCCCGCAATCCTGCGGCCTGCCGCCGATTGAAGAGTACAAAAACGACTACCCGGACGACTACAGCGAAAAAGACGAAGAAGAGCTGACCGCCAAGCAGATCTTCATGCAGTACATCCTGCCGAACAAGCTGCTGTGGTACATCGCGGTCGCCAACGTGTTCGTCTACCTGCTGCGTTACGGCATTCTGGACTGGTCGCCGACCTACCTGAAAGAAGTGAAGCACTTCGCGCTGGACAAGTCTTCCTGGGCCTACTTCCTGTATGAATACGCCGGTATCCCGGGCACCCTGCTGTGCGGCTGGATGTCGGACAAAGTGTTCAAAGGCAACCGCGGCGCCACCGGCGTGTTCTTCATGACGCTGGTGACCATCGCCACCGTGGTGTTCTGGATGAACCCGGCCGGTAACCCGACCGTGGACATGATCTGTATGCTGGTCATCGGCTTCCTGATCTACGGTCCGGTGATGCTGATCGGCCTGCACGCGCTGGAGCTGGCGCCGAAGAAAGCCGCCGGCACCGCCGCGGGCTTCACCGGCCTGTTCGGCTACCTGGGCGGCTCGGTTGCGGCCAGCGCCATCGTCGGTTACACCGTAGACTTCTTCGGTTGGGACGGCGGCTTCATGGTGATGATCGGCGGCGGCGTGCTGGCGGTTATCCTGCTGCTGCTGACCATGCTGAACGAGAAGAAACACCACGCGGAAATCGCTGCCGGCAAGCGCGGCTAACCGTCACACGACTTTTGCATGATTTAAAGGCCGCCCTGCGGCCTTTTTACTACCCTGCCCCCAACAACACGGAGAAAACGGAATGCGGACTCAAGTCAAAGCCCTGCTGACAGGGATCATTCTCGCCACCTCAATGGTCAGCGCCGCACAGGCGACGGACAAAGTGGTGATCGCCCACCGCGGCGCCAGCGGCTACCTGCCGGAACACACCCTGCCGGCGAAGGCGATGGCCTACGCGCAAGGCGCCGATTACCTCGAGCAGGATCTGGTAATGACCAAGGACAACGAGCTGGTGGTGCTGCACGACCATTACCTCGATCGCGTCACCGACGTCGCCGAACGTTTCCCGAACCGCGCACGCAAAGACGGCCGTTATTACGCCATCGACTTTACGCTGGCGGAGATCAAATCGCTGAAGTTCACCGAAGGCTTTGACATCGAAAACGGCAAGAAGGTACAGGGCTACCCTGGCCGCTTCCCGATGGGCAAATCCGACTTCCGCGTCCACACCTTCCAGGAAGAGATCGAGTTCGTACAGGGTCTGAACCATTCGACCGGCAAAAACATCGGCATCTATCCTGAAATCAAAGCGCCGTGGTTCCACAAGCAGGAAGGCAAAGACATCTCCAGCAAAGTGCTGGCGGTGCTCAAGCAGTACGGCTACACCGGCAAGAACGACAACGTCTACCTACAGTGCTTCGACGCCAACGAGCTCAAACGCATCAAGAACGAGCTGGAGCCGAAGCTGGGCATGGATCTGAAGCTGGTGCAGCTGATCGCCTACAACGACTGGCAGGAAACCTACGAGCAGAAAGCCGACGGCAAGTGGGTGGAATACGACTATGACTGGATGTTCAAACCGGGCGCGATGAAGAAAATCGCTCAGTATGCCGACGGCATCGGGCCGGACTACCACATGCTGGTGGTGGCGGATAAATCCAAGCCGGGCCACATCGTGCTAACCGACATGGTGAAAGAAGCGCACGCCAGCAAGCTGGCGGTGCACCCGTTCACCATTCGCGCCGATGCGCTGCCGAAGTACGTGACCGACGTGAACCAACTGTATGACGTGATTTACAACCAGGCCGGCGTCGACGGCGTGTTCACCGACTTCCCGGACAAGGGCGTGCAGTTCCTGCAGAAGCAGGGCCAGCACAAGTAATAACAAGGGCGCCGCAAGGCGCCCTGATTATTTCAGAGGAACATCTTGCGCAGGTAGTGCGGCACCGCGTTGTCGGCATTGGAACCGATCACTTCCAGCTCCGGCAGCATATCCTTCAGGCGCTGATGCGCATCGCGCATGATGCAGCCCTTGCCGGCCATCGACAGCATCTCCAGATCGTTCATGCCGTCGCCGAAGGCGATGCACTCTTGCAGCGTATAGCCGATGATCTTGGCCACTTCTTCCAGCGCATGCCCTTTCGACACGCCGCCCGCCATCACTTCCAGGCAGGTCGGGAACGAGAAGCTGACGTTGACCCGATCGCCCCAGCGGGCGTTGATGGCGTCTTCCACCTGCAGCAACCGCTCGTGGTCTTCACAGGTGAAGTAAACCTTGCAGACGCCGTCGGTTTCCAGCAGGCCCGGCTCGAACAGCTGATATTTGAACACCGACTCCTGGAAGAACTCTTCCTGCTCCGGGCTTTCGCGGTTGGTAAACCAATCGTCGTTGCGGTAGACGTTGGTGGTGATCTGCGGATCGTCGTGCAGCATGCCGTACAGATCGCGGGCGATATCCCCGTCCAGGTTATGGCTGAAGATCAGCTCGCCGGCCGTGTTGTGCACCCGCGCGCCGTTGGAGGTGATCATAAAGGCGCTGATTTCCAGGCTGTCGCGGATCTGCGCCACGTCGATGTGGTGGCGGCCGGTGGCGAACACGAAATGCACGCCTCGCTGGGTCAGCAACTTCAGCGTTTCTTTGGCGTACGGCGACAGGGTATGGTCGGGAGACAGCAGCGTGCCATCTAAATCGGAAGCGACGACGTGATACATAGCGTTATGTTCTAACCTCTGATGGAGTTGTCGGCGGCAGCGCGCCGCCTAAGTGTTGAGCAAAGAAGCGCAGGATTGCGTTCAGTGCTTCGGCGCGCATCGCGTCCCGCTCGAACAGGATCTCATGGCGTGCGCCGTTGATAACCCACGGAAGCCCCCCTTCGCAAGGGCGCCCCGCGTCTGACAGAGCCTGACAAAAAGCCTGGTGCGAACGGTTGTCGACCACCCGTTCTTCACCGGCCTGCAAAAGCAACAGCGGCGTTGTGATGTTCCCGGCCTGCGCGATGATCTGCCGGCCGGCGCGGATGCTCTCACGCACCCAATGGTAAGTCGGCCCGCCCACCTGCAGCTCGGGATAGTCGGCGTAATAACGCAGGCTGCGCCGGTAGCGCTCGCGGCTGTGGGTCAACACGTTGACCACATAGGGCAGCGGACGCCACTGGCCGGTGCCCACCGCGTAATAATCACGGATCGCCGGGCGTGTCTCCACCCAGTCGAGAATGCGGTCGGCCAGCCAGCCCGGCATCGGCAGCTGGATGCCGAACATCGGCGCGCAAAACGCCGCCGCGTCGAACGCCTGCGGCCGGCGCTGCAGGAACTGCGCCAGGATCGCGCCGCCCATCGAATGCGCCAGCGCGAAACGCTGCCGGTAACCGCGCGACTCGACCTCGCGCAGCCACAGCTGCTCGAAATCGTCCACGTAGTCGGCAAAGTTTACCACATGACCGCGGTGCGTATCCGCCAGTAAACGCCCGGAGCGCCCCTGGCCGCGATGATCGACGATCACCACGTCGTAACCGCAGTGGAACAGGTCGTAGGCCACCTCAGGGTATTTCACGTAGCTTTCGATGCGGCCGGGGCTGACCACCACCACCCGCTGATGCCGCGCGGAACGGAAGCGCACAAAGCGGATCGGCACGCCGTCCACGCCGCGGAACTCGCCTTCTTCGCGCTGCCGCCAGAAATCCAGCAGCGGCCCGGTGGCGAAGGCAGCGAACTGCGTTTCACGCGTTAACCAGTCATCGGAGCTGAGAGTGAACGAGGTCATCGAGAGCGTTTTCCCTGTGGAGCCGGCGGAAAATGTGACCGCTGGCACAAGAAATCATACTAGCGTATTGTGATTCAATTCTGACAAAAAACGGCGCCGCCTCGGCGCATTGTGGCACAAAACGACACTTTCAGGGAGCCGAGAACCATGACCTTGGACTGGTGGTTAACTTACCTGCTGACCACGCTTATCCTTAGCCTGTCCCCCGGATCCGGCGCCATCAACACCATGAGCACCGGCATCAGCCACGGCTATCGCGGCGCCGCCGCGTCAATCGCCGGGCTGCAGGTCGGGCTGAGCGCGCACATCGTGCTGGTGGGCATCGGCCTCGGCGCGCTGATATCGCAATCGCTGCTGGCGTTCGAGCTGCTGAAATGGCTGGGCGCCGCCTACCTGGTGTGGCTCGGCATCCAACAGTGGCGCGCCGCCGGCGCGCTGGATCTGCATGCGCTGGCGGGCAGCATGCCGCGCCGCCGCCTGTTCCGCCGCGCGGTGCTGGTCAACCTGACCAACCCGAAAAGCATCGTGTTCCTCGCCGCGCTGTTCCCGCAGTTCATCTTGCCCCATCAGCCGCAGGCCGAACAGTATCTGGTGCTCGGCGTCACCACCGTGGTGGTGGATATTCTGGTGATGATCGGTTACGCCACCCTGGCGACGCGCATCGCCGGCTGGTTGAAGACCCCGCGTCAAATGCAGCTGCTCAACCGGGTGTTCGGTTCGCTGTTCATTTTGGTGGCGGGGCTGCTGGCGACCGCCCGCAAAGCCTGACAAAAAAGGCCGGGCATCGCTGCTCGGCCTTGGGCATTTCACTGCCGGTTAGCGGGTAAAGATCAGGTGTAACCCGAAGCCGGTAAACAGCACGCCAGCCACCCCGTCTATCCACTTGGCCAACCGCTGATAACCGCGGCGCATCGCCGGCAGCGCGAACACCACCGCCACCAGGCTGAACCAGACGAAGGTCTCGGCGACGATCAGCAAGAACAGCCCCCAACGCGCCCCGGCGCCGACGCTGTCGCCGACGAACAGCGAGAACACGCTGCCGAAATAGATCACCGCTTTCGGGTTGGACAGGTTGGTCAAGAAACCGCGAATAAAGCTGCGCCCGGCCTTCGGCAACGCCACCTGGGCCTCTGCCGCCGGCTGCGCTTGCTGCGCCCGCGCGGAACGCAGCAGTTGCCACCCCATCCAGCACAGGTAAATGCCGCCGCCGACCATGATTATCTGATGCAGCCAGGCCATCTTCTGCAGGATCAGATGCAGCCCCATCAACGCCACGCCGGCCCATACCACGATGCCGAGCGAAATGCCGACCACGCCCATCATCGCCTCGCGGCGCGAGCGGCTGGCGGCGGTCTGCGACACGAAAAAGAAGTCCGGCCCCGGGCTCATCAGCGCAATCAGATGCACCAGCGCCACGGTGAGAAACAGCATCAGCATGATTTATCGCCCTCAGTCTTCGTCATTGTCGAGATGGTCGCGGATCATCGCCATAAAGGGCGCGCCGAAACGCTCCAGTTTGCGCTGCCCCACGCCGTTGACGCTCAGCAGATCGCCGGCCTTGATCGGCATCTGTTCGGCCATTTCCAGCAGCGTGGCGTCGTTGAACACCACGTAGGGTGGAATGTTTTCTTCGTCGGCGATCGACTTGCGCAGTTTGCGCAGCTTGGCGAACAGCTTGCGATCGTAATTGCCGCCGTAGGATTTCTGGTTGGCGCTGCTGCGCGACTTCAGGCTCTGAATGCGCGGCACCGCCAGCTGCAGCGCCACCTCGCCGCGCAACACCGGACGCGCCGCCTCGGTCAATTGCAGCGCCGAGTGCATGGCGATGTTCTGGGTGATAAAGCCCAGGTGGATCAGCTGACGCAGCACGCTGGTCCAGTGCTCCGTGGTTTGATCGCGGCCAATGCCGTACACCGGCAGCTTGTCGTGACCGTATTCGCGAATGCGCTGATTGTTGGATCCGCGCAGCACTTCCACGATGTACCCGAGGCCAAAGCGCTGGCCGACGCGGTACACGCAAGACAGCGCCTTGCGCGCGTCCTCCAGCCCGTCGTAGCGCTTGGGCGGATCGAGGCAGATATCGCAGTTGCCGCAGTTTTCGTGCTTGCCTTCGCCGAAGTAGTTGAGCAGCACCAGGCGACGGCAGGTTTGCGCCTCGGCGAAAGCGCCCATGGCGTTCAGCTTGTGACGCTCGATGTCCAGCTGTTGCCCGGCGGGTTTCTCCTCCAGACAGCGGCGCAGCCAGGCCATGTCGGCCGGATCGTACAGCAGGATGGCTTCGGCCGGCAGGCCGTCGCGCCCGGCGCGGCCGGTCTCCTGATAATAGGATTCGATATTGCGCGGGATGTCGAAATGCACCACAAAACGCACGTTGGGTTTGTTAATGCCCATGCCGAAGGCGACGGTGGCCACCACCACCTGCAGATCGTCACGCTGGAACGCTTCCTGCACCTGGGCGCGGCGATCGTTGTCCAGCCCCGCGTGGTAAGCGCCGACGCTCAGCCCGCGGCTTTGCAGGCGCGCGGCGGTGTCTTCCACCTTGGCGCGGCTGTTGCAATAGATAATGCCGCTCTTGCCGCGCTGATCCTGCACGAAGCGCCACAGCTGGTCGAGCGGTTTGAATTTTTCCACCAGCGTGTAGCGGATGTTCGGCCGGTCGAAGCTGCTGACCTGCACCAGCGGATCCTGCAGCGACAGCAGACGCACGATATCGCCGCGCGTGGCTTCATCGGCAGTGGCGGTCAACGCGATCACCGGCATCGACGGGAAGCGCTGTTTCAACTGACCCAGCGCGCGGTATTCCGGCCGGAAGTCGTGGCCCCATTGGGAGATGCAGTGCGCCTCATCCACCGCCAGCATCGCCGGCGGGCAGTGATCGAGCAGGTTGAGGAAGCTTTCCATCATCAGCCGCTCTGGTGCGATGTACAGCATCTTGATGGTGCCGTTGCGGCAGCCGGCCATGACGTCCAGCTGCTCCTCGCGGGTTTGCGTCGAGTTGTAGCAGGCGGCGGAAACGCCGTAGGCCAACAGTTGGTCGACCTGATCCTTCATCAGCGAGATCAGCGGAGAAACGACCAGCGTCAGGCCGTCCATCACCAGCGCAGGGATTTGGTAACACAACGACTTGCCGCCGCCGGTCGGCATCACCACCAGGCAATCCTGCCCGCCGATCGCGGCATTGATAATCGTTTGCTGCCCCGGACGGAATTGCTGGTAGCCGAAGGTATCGCGCAATACCTGCTCGGCCAGCAACTCTCTGTTAATCACTGCTGCGGTTGACACACACTTCCCCATTTTTTCATCGGTACACACCCACCGGGTATGATTACACAATATCGTTCAGCATGACACCAACGCGCGCGTGACTCTTTTGCCTAAACGGGCTGGCAAGCAACAAAGGTTAAGCATAAAATCAACATTCCATTAACCTGGACTGACCAGTTAGCTCCCTTAAAACGCAAAAGAAAAACGGAAACCCGCTATGTCGACAACACCACTGACCCTGGAAGCCGCCCGCCGCAAGATCGGCGAAATTTTTGTCTACCACATGCCGTTCAACCGCGAGCTTGGCCTGGAGCTGCGCCGCTTCGACGATGACTACGTCGAGCTGAGCTTCACCAACCAGCGCAAGCTGGTCGGCAACGCCGCGCAGGAAATTCTGCACGGCGGCGTGATCGCCGCCGTGCTTGACGTCGCCGCCGGGCTGGCCTGCGCCGGCGGCGTGCTGACGCGCCTGGAGCCGCTGGTTGAAGAGGAGATCGCCGCCAAGCTGTCGCGCATGGGCACCATCGACCTGCGCGTCGACTACCTGCGCCCCGGCCGCGGCGAGCACTTCGTCGCCTCCGCCAGCGTGCTGCGCAGCGGCAACAAAGTCGCCGTCGCGCGCGTAGAACTGCATAACCACGACGGCCTGCATATCGCGACCGCCACCGCCACCTACCTGGTCGGCTGATGATTGTGTGCGGTGAGCGTCTTCAGTACACTCACCGCATCTTAAGTTCCCCACCAGAGTGACGTCATGGACGCAAAGCAAACGCGTCAGGGCATTTTCTTTGCCCTGGCCGCCTATTTTATGTGGGGCATCGCCCCGGCTTATTTCAAACTGATCCAGCAAGTGTCCGCGGATGAGATCCTCACCCACCGGATCATCTGGTCGTTTTTCTTCATGCTGGCGCTGATCACGCTGGGCCGCAACTGGCCTAAAGTGCGCGCCGCCTGCCAAAATCGCAAACGGCTGCTGTTGCTGGCGGTCACCGCGCTGTTGATCGGCGGCAACTGGCTGCTGTTCATCTGGGCGGTGAACAATCACCATATGCTGGAAGCCAGCCTGGGCTACTTCATCAACCCGCTGGTTAACGTGCTGTTGGGGATGCTGTTTCTCGGCGAACGTTTCCGCCGCATGCAGTGGGTGGCGGTGGCGCTGGCGTTCACCGGGGTGCTGGTGCAGCTCTGGCAGTTCGGGTCGTTGCCGATCATCGGTCTGGGGCTGGCGTTCAGCTTTGCCTTCTACGGCCTGCTGCGCAAGAAAATCGCCATCGACGCGCAGACCGGCATGCTGATTGAAACGCTGTGGCTGCTGCCGGTAGCGGCGGCCTATCTGTTCCTGTTCGCCGACAGCCCCACCAGCCACCTGAGCGCCAACCCGTGGTCGCTGAACCTGCTGCTGGTCGCCGCCGGCATCGTCACCACCGTGCCGCTGCTGTGCTTCACCGCGGCGGCTACCCGGCTGCGCCTATCGACGCTCGGTTTCTTCCAGTATCTCGGCCCGACGCTGATGTTCCTGCTGGCGGTCACCTTCTACGGCGAGACCGTCGGCCAGGACAAGCTGGTGACCTTCGGCTTTATCTGGGCGGCGCTGATCCTGTTCACCCTCGACGCGCTCTATACCCAGCGCAAGCTGCGCTGAGCCCGGCGCCGCCGGGTTACAGCCAGTTCTTGCGCTTGAAGTACAGGTAAGGGGCCAGGCCCGCCAGGATCATCAGCGTGATCGCGCCCGGGTAGCCGAACGACCATTTCAGTTCCGGCATGAATTCGAAGTTCATGCCGTAGCTGGAAGCCACCAGCGTAGGCGGCAGGAACACCACCGACACCACCGAGAAGATCTTGATAATACGGTTCTGTTCGATGTTGATGAAGCCCATCGCCGCCTGCATCAGGAAGTTCACCTTCTGGAACAGCGATTCGTTGTGCGGCAGCAGGGATTCGATGTCGCGCAGCACTTCACGCGCCTGCTCCAGCTGGCCGGTCGGCAAACGCGCCTTGCGCACCAGGAAGTTGAGCGCGCGCTGGGTATCCATCAGGCACAAACGCACCTTCCAGCCGATATCTTCCAGCTCCGCCAGCGTCGAGAGCGCGGCGTCGTATTCGTCACCCTGATGCCCTTCCATGATCACACGGCTGAGCTGTTCCAGATCGCTGTAGATATTCTCTATCTCGTCCGCCAGCTGTTCAATCTTGGTCTCGAACAGATCCAGCAGCAGTTCGTAAGCGTTGCCTTCGAGCATCGTCTGGTTGCGGGCGCGCATGCGGTACAGGCGGAACGCCGGCAGTTCGCGCTCGCGCAGGGTATACAGACGCCCGTCGCGGATGGTGAACGCCACCGTGGAGTTGCCGGCGTGATCTTCCGCATCTTCAAAGTAGAAAAAGGAGTGGATATGCAGACCGTCTTCGTCTTCGAAGAAACGAGCGGAGGCTTCGATGTCGTCCAGTTCAGGACGCGTCGCCAGGCTTTGTCCCAGCTCATTCTGCACGCGCTCACGCTCGCCCTCTTCCGGCTCGACCAGATCAACCCACAGCGATGACGTGAGATCATCTGAGTCGTCCAGTTCCAGACGGGACAAGCGGCGGTTATCTAATTTAAAAGCGCTCAGCATGTGCCAAAACTCCGTGAAGGTAACGGGTGCGGACAACGCGTTGAAGCACAGAAACAGAGGGAGATGCGTATCACCGATTTGTTTCAGACCATGAAGAGATCTGACTCATAGCGACACTTTGCGGGGTCGCCGACAACCACGAAGGCTATCAGCAAAAACGGAGAGCCTTAGAAGTTATACCTGCGGCGCAGGTCAGTGAGCCAGTATCTACTGGGTGTGTCCAAGGCGTCTGTCCTCAATGATAATAGTGCGCGCATGTTACGCCGAGAAGAAAAAGCCTGTCAACACGTTAGGCGGGATAATTGCGCAACAAATCATCACGATGATCAATAGCAGAAATGGGGCTTAAACCGTACTGAAAAAGTCGCGGCGATCGCTTACCGCCACCAAGAATGTTGCTAAGATGACATCACCCTAATGGTACGACAAGCATGCGGATTTAAATGATGAAACAGATTACCGCCCATGAACTGACCGCGATGAGCGAACAGGCCGCCAGCGTGGCCCGCCTGCGCGCGCACCGCACCTTACACGAAGAGCTGAGCGACCCGGTGCAACGCCTGGCGATCGCCATGGAACCCGGCACCTATATCCGCCCGCACCGCCACCCGCAAACCTGGGAGCTGCTGACGCCGCTGCGCGGCCGCTTTGTGGTGCTGCAGTTCAACGATGACGGCGTCGTAACACAGCGCACCCTGCTCGGCGAAGAAACTAAAGTGCTGGAGATGCCGGCCTTTACCTGGCATGCGGTGCTGTCGGTCGATGCCGGCGGCGTAGTGTTCGAAGTGAAGCAGGGCCCGTATCAGGCGCTGACCGAAGAAGACTGCATGCAGTGGGCGCCGCAGGAAGGCGGTGAAGGCACCGAAGCGGTGATGCGCTGGTATGCCACCGCACAGGTCGGCGACCGGTACCCTCACTGATCGTGAAAGGTTGCAGGGGCTGGCCCCTGCAACGCCTCTCTCTTTATACCGTTTCCAAACGCGCGTAGGCCGCCACCAGCCATTTGATGCCTTCACCCGGGAAGGCGATCTGCAGCCGGCTGTGCTCGCCGCTGCCCTCCAGATTGACGATGGTGCCTTCGCCAAACTTGGGATGACGCACGCGCTGGCCCAGCTTGTAACCGGTGTCGTTCTCGCTGATCGGCGTGCCCATGCGGCGATGATTGACCGGGCGCGACACGCTGGCGCGCAGGCGCACTTCTTCCACGCACTCCTCCGGCAATTCGCCGATAAAGCGCGACGGCCGGTGATAAACCTCTTTGCCGTACAGACGGCGCGTTTCAGCATAGGTCAGCGTCAGTTTCTGCATGGCGCGCGTCACGCCCACATAGGCCAGACGGCGCTCCTCCTCCAGACGGCCGCCTTCATCCAGCGACATCTGGCTCGGGAACATGCCTTCTTCCATGCCGACGATAAACACCAGCGGGAACTCCAGCCCCTTGGCCGAGTGCAGGGTCATCAGCTGCACCGCGTCCTGATAGGCGTCGGCCTGGCCTTCGCCCGCTTCCAGCGCCGCATGCGACAGGAATGCCTGCAGCGGCATCAGATCCTGATCTTCTTCCTGATAGCTGAACTGGCGCGTCGCCGTCACCAGTTCCTCGAGGTTTTCGATGCGCGCCTGTCCCTTCTCGCCCTTTTCCTGCTCATACATGATGAACAGCCCGGAGTCGCGGATCACCCGATCGGTTTGCACGTGCAGCGGCATATCGGCGGTTTCATGCGCCAGCGACTCCACCAGCTCGATGAAGCGCTGCAGCGCCGACGCGGCGCGGCCGGCCAGAACCTTGTCCTGCATCAGTTCGCGCGTCGCCTGCCACAGCGTCAGCTGGCGATCACGCGCCGCCTGGCGCACCACGTCGAGGGTGCGATCGCCGATACCGCGCGTCGGGGTGTTGACCACGCGCTCGAAGGCCGCGTCGTCGTTGCGGTTGGAGATCAGGCGCAGGTAAGCCAGCGCATCCTTGATTTCCTGACGTTCGAAGAACCGCTGGCCGCCGTAGATGCGGTACGGCATCGCCGTCTGCAGCAGCGCCTCTTCCAGCACGCGCGACTGGGCGTTGCTGCGGTACAAAATGGCGCAGTCGTTCAGCGCGCCGCCGTTGTCTTGCCAGGTCTTGATGCGGTTGACCACGAAGCGCGCTTCGTCGAGTTCGTTGAAGGCGCAGTAGAGGGAAATCGGCTCGCCTTCGCCGCCTTCGGTCCACAGGTTTTTACCCATGCGCCCGTCGTTGTTGGCGATCAGGGTGTTGGCCGCTTTCAGGATGTTGCTGGTGGAACGGTAGTTCTGCTCCAGGCGGATGGTTTCCGCGCCGGGGAAATCCTTCAGAAAGCGCTGGATGTTTTCCACCTGCGCGCCGCGCCAGCCGTAGATCGACTGGTCATCGTCGCCGACGATCATCACGTTGCCGTTGCCGCCCGCCAGCAGGCGGATCCAGGCGTACTGGATGCTGTTGGTATCCTGGAATTCGTCCACCAGCACGTTGGTGAAACGCTCGCGATAGTGGTTGAGGATATGCGGCTTGTTCAGCCACAGCTCGTGCGCGCGCAGCAGCAGCTCGGCGAAATCCACCAGCCCCGCGCGATCGCAGGCTTCCTGATAGGCCTGGTAGATGCGCAGCCAGGTGGCCTCTACCGGGTTGTTGTAGGTCTCGACGTGCTGCGGGCGCAGGCCTTCGTCTTTCTTGCCGTTGATGTACCACATCGCCTGACGCGGCGGCCACTGTTTCTCGTCGACGTTCAGCGCCTTGATGATGCGCTTGAGCAACCGCAGCTGGTCGTCGCTGTCGAGGATCTGGAAATCCTGCGGCAGGTTGGCTTCCAAATGATGAGCGCGCAGCAGGCGGTGCGCCAGACCGTGGAAAGTGCCGATCCACATGCCGCCCTGGCTGGTGCCGATCAGATGTTCGATACGGTGGCGCATTTCCGCCGCCGCCTTGTTGGTGAAGGTCACCGCCATGATCGAATACGGTGAGCAGTTCTCCACCGACAGCAGCCAGGCGATGCGATGCACCAGCACCCGCGTCTTGCCGCTGCCCGCTCCGGCCAGAACCAACAGGTTGCTGCGCGGCGCCGCCACGGCTTCACGTTGTTTTTCATTCAGGCTGTCGAGCAGATCGGAGACGTCCATAGGCACCACTAATGGTTAAGGAAAAACCCGCCGGCGACGGGTTTTTCACTGGAAATTTATACAGAGTTCTGGCAGGGATTATAACAATGCTGTCAGCGATGCCAACTGCGAAATCTCAATATGCGGCAGCAGGCGGCTGTCGGCGGCCTGCATCAGGCTGCGTTGCCGATCGTTGATCCAACAGGCCTGCAGCCCCGCGCGCAGCGCGCCGGCCACGTCGGTGGTCAGATCGTCGCCCACGTGCAGGATCTGCTCGGGCGCCACGCCCAGCCGCTCGACGGCCAGGTGATACATGTCCTGATACGGCTTGGCGCGCCCGTCCGGCCCGGAACGCAGCACAAACTGAAAGTAGCCGTCCAGGCCGCACTGCGCCGGATCGGCGTTGCCGTTGGTGATCGCCACCAGCGGGTAGCGCGCCGCCAGCGCCTTCAGCGTGGCATGGGTCGCTTCCGGCACCTCGATACGGCTGCGCCACAGCGCGAAATTCTGCATCGCCGCATCGGCCCCGATCGCCGCTTCGGCGTCGCGCAGCCCCTGCCGGCTCAACGCCAGATGAATGGCGCGCCAGCGCCACTGGGTGACGTCGTGGTAGATCTCCGGATCCTGCTCGCGCAGTTCCTGGCGCAGGCGGTGGAAATCCGCCGACTGGAAGCCGTTCAGGCCGGGATGGTAGCTCTGCAGGAAGGCCACCGACTGCTGCTCGGTTTGCCGGATCACCGGACGGTTGTCATACAGCGTGTCGTCCAGATCGAAAGTCAGCGCCGCCAGCGGACGCAGCGGGCGATAAAAATGCATCAGGATTTCCCCCGTTTGGCGCGCGGATGCGCGGCATCGTACACGTTCGCCAGATGTTGAAAGTCGAGGTGGGTATAAATTTGCGTGGTGGTCAGGTTGGCGTGGCCGAGCAGCTCCTGCACCGCGCGCAGATCGCCGCTGGACTCCAGCATATGGGTGGCGAAGGAGTGGCGCAGCTTGTGCGGGTGGATATGGCTGTTGACGCCCTGCTTCACGCCCCATTCGGCGAAGCGTTTTTGCACGTTGCGCGTCGAGATGCGTCGCCCCTGATTGGACAGGAACATGGCGTCGTCCTGCGGTCCAAACAGATCGCGCATCGCCAGCCAGTGTTCCAGCCAGGTGACGGCGGTGCGCCCGATCGGCAATTTGCGTTCTTTGCTGCCTTTCCCCATCACCCACACCTCGCCGGCCGCCATATCGACATGGCGGCAATCCAGCCCCACCAGCTCGGAGAGGCGCAGGCCGGCGCCGTACATCACCTCGAGCATGGCGCGATCGCGCACCGCCAGCGGATCGTTGAGATCGATCTCCAGCAGTTGGTTCATTTCATCGACGTCGATGTTTTTCGGCAGATGGCGGCCGCTGCGCGGCGTGCGGATGCCCTTCGCGGGGTTGGCGTGCAGCACGCCCTGGCTGACCAGCCAATCGAGGAAGCTACGCAACGAAGAGAGCCGCAGCGCCAGGCTGGCGGACTGCAGACCGGCGCGTTTGCTGCGCGCCGCCAGCATGCGCACCCGGGCGGCGTCCAGCGTCGTCCAGTCGGTGACGCCGATCTCCTGCGCCAGGCGCATCAGCGCCGTCAGCTGGCGTGAATAGCTGAGCTGCGTCAGCGGGCTGAGTTGCCGTTCTACCTTGAGATAACGCAGAAAAGCGTCCACCGGCTGCTGCAGGCTGGGCGCAATCGGCGTCATACGCGTTCGATCCAGCGTTCCAGCAGCGCCGGCAGCATGCGCGCCAGCTGATTGAGCATCACCGTGCCCATGCCCTGCTGATAATGTTGCGTATCGCGGCTGCTGAAGATCACCATGCCCAGCTCGCCGTCGTCGCCCAACATCGACAGCGCCACCGAACCAATCTGGCCTATCTGTTTGGCCTGCGGCAACAGCAGCAGCAGCTCGGGGCCGTTCAGGCTGCCGAGATAGTGTTGTTCGCTGCCCAGCCGCTGGATGCGGAACGGCTCGAACGCCGAACGCGTCAGCGCCAGATGGGTGAAATCGGAAGGCGCGCCGATATTCCAGCGCTCGGCGAACAGGCGCACCGTGGCGCCGGCCAAACCGAAGCCGCGCGCCCAACGCTGCAGCCGGTTGAGCATGTCCTGCAGGCTGTCGGCGGTGGCCAGATCGGCCTGCAGGTGCAGCAACCGGGCGAACAGCCCTTCGTTGGCGCTGGCCTGCTCCATCAACAGCGTGATCTCTTCTTCCAGCCGTTCGATGTGATTGCGCTGGCGAGCCAGATGCCATTCCACCAGCGAAACGGTGCCGCGCACCGGGTGAGGCACGCGCATCTGCTCAACCTGGCGCGCGTTGCGAATAAAGAAATCCGGGTTCTGCAGCAGGTACTGCATCACGGCGTCGTCATCCAGCGCCAGGCCGGCGACGCTCTGTTCTTCTACGCTTTTCATAGATGAATAAATCCGTCATAGACATGGGTTGCCGGACCGGTCATAAACAGCGGATTGCCCGGCCCTTTCCAGCGAATATGCAGGCTGCCGCCCGGCAGTTCTACATGCACCTCTTCTGACAGCAATTCCTGTTGGATCCCGACCGCCACCGCCGCACAGGCGCCGCTGCCGCAGGCCTGCGTTTCACCGGCGCCGCGCTCGTAAACGCGCAGCTTGATGTGATCGCGGCTGACCACTTGCATAAAGCCGATGTTGGCCCGTTCCGGGAAGCGCTCGTGCCCTTCCAGCACCGGCCCAAGCAGCTCCACCTTGGCGGTTTTTACATCATCCACCTGCAAAACACAATGCGGGTTGCCCATCGACACCACGCCGCACAGCACGGTATGTTCCGCCGCGCGCATGATGTAGGTCTTTTCCGCCTTGGCGGCGCGGAACGGCACCGCCTGCGGATCGAAATTCGGCTCGCCCATATTGACGCACACCAGATCGTCGTCGGTGACGCTGAGCACCATGCGCCCGGTTTGGGTGCTAACGCGGATATCGCGCTTGTTGGTCAGCCCTTTCAGCCGCACAAAGCGCGCAAAACAGCGCGCGCCGTTGCCGCACTGCGCCACTTCGCTGCCGTCGGCGTTAAAAATTCGGTAGTGAAAATCCAGCTCGGGATCGTAAGGCGGTTCTACCACCAGCATCTGGTCAAAGCCGACGCCCAGGTGCCGATCGGCCAGCCGGCGGATCAGCTCAGGTGAAAAATAGACATTCTGTGTAACGGCATCGACCACCATAAAGTCGTTGCCCAGACCGTGCATTTTGGAGAACTGCATATCATACTCCGCTATCTGGACGCGCTATCCGTCTTGATTTTGCGGCGGCGCTCGCCACCGCAAACCGGGTGTTACTGGGCAACCATCGACGGTTTTTGCTGAGAGCCAGACTGCTCCTGCTGGTTCTTTTGCACCTGATCGCCCGTTTGCACCGGCGGTTTGGCCGGTTTTTGGCCGGCGGAGTCGGCAGGTGGGAAGTAAAGCGGGCCTTTCAGACCACAGCCGGCGAGGCCGGTAACCAGAACGGCCATCAGCGCATAGCGTAGTTGTTTTTTCATTTGCATTAATGCCTGTAATTCATGCGTCCAAGGTCTCTATAATCGCAGGTGGATCATGAAAAGCAATAGGAATTGAATATGAACGACAGTGAGTTTCACCAGTTGGCCGACCAGCTGATGCTGAATATTGAAGAGACACTGGACGATTTTGACGGCGATGCGGATATCGATTACGAAACCAATGGCGGCGTGATGACGCTGAGCTTCGAAAACGGCACCAAAATCGTCATCAACCGCCAGGAGCCGCTGCACCAGGTGTGGCTCGCCACCAAGGCCGGCGGTTACCACTTCAACTACCGCGACGGCGTCTGGGTATGCGATCGCAGCGGGCAGCCGTTTTACCAACTGCTCAGCGAAGCGGCCAGCGCGCAAGCCGGCGAGGAACTGAGTTTTTCCTGAGGCTAAGCAGGGCTCGGCAACCGAGCCCTTGCGGCGTCAATGCAGCTGGAACTGCTGCTTCAGCGGCTGAGCGGCGCCGTCGGCCACCGTCACGCACAGGCTGGACAGCACGTTGCTGCGGAACGGGATCACCTGCGTGCGCCCGTCGAGCTGCACGATTTGATAGAACTGCGGCAGGTTGAAGTTGATGAAGCTGGAGCCGTAGGTAAAGCGGTCGTGCGACGAGGAATAGAAGCGGCTGACGTCGCGCACCAGCTCCTCTTTGCTGCCCTCGCAGTGGTGATACACCTCCACCCGATTCGACTCATCCAGAATATAGATGTTGAAGCCCTTGTCGTCTGAGGTGTCTTCGAAGAAGAACTGGATGATCCCCTCGCTGGCGAAGCCGTCCACCACCGGCGGCAGATGCACCTGATCGGTTTCCACCTTGATAGACAGGCCGTGCAGCTTGTTGTTGGAGATGGCGCCGTAAAACTCCACCGCGTTCTCCAGCTTCTGCACCGACACGCTCAGGCGCTCGAAGAACAGCCCCCAGGTTTGCCCGGCGACGCGCACCGCCTTGAAGCGGCCGGGTTCCAGCCGGGTGCTGGACAGGCGCAGCTCGATGCACTCCGACACCAGCTGCTGAATGCGGGTGCGAATAAGGCCGCGCAGGTGCTGACTGTAGCAGAACACTTCCACCGACTCCGGCGGCGCGGCGTCCTGGTGCATTTTGCCGAGAATGGTTTTCAATGCTTCCAGCACCGACTGCTCGCCGCTGAAATGCAGGGTGCGCACTTCGTTCCAGGAGTTGCGGTACAGCAGATCGATGCTGCCGACCAGGCATTGCTGTTGCTGACCAAAGCTGAACACGTCCAGCTTGCGGAAATCGAAGTGCACCACCTGATTGCGGAAGGCGGCGGTCGGATCGTTTTCCAGATTGACGATGATCGCCAGATGGCGAATCTCGCACGGGCTGTACAACGCTTTCGGCGTCGGCGCCGGCAGGCGCAGCGGGAAGTGATGGGAAACGTCGGCCACCAGCTCCTGCAGCTTGGCGGTGTCACACAGATTGCCGCTCTTGATGTGCAGGCGGGTCTGCGGCGTCAGCAGGCCGTTGAAATAGGCCCAGGCCACCAGCTTGTTCAGGTAGCGGTTATATTCCAGCGGCTGATGGCTGACGATCGAATCCATGGCCGGCGCCTGATTGTACAGGTACCAGCCGGTGCGGTTGGCGCGGCCAACCGGCACATGAATAAAGGTTAAATCGTTTTCCGACAGGTCCGGCGAGATCTGCGGGTTCACCAACGTCACCTTGCCGGGCAGCGCTTCGAACGCCGCATACAGTTTGCGGGTCAGCACGCCGATATCCTGCGGGCTGGCGCTGACGCTGAGGTTGTTGCGGCGGGCGAAACGGATCAGGTTGCGGTAGCTCTGCATCATCGCGTCAAGCAGTTCGTTGTGCGCTTCGCGCACTCGCTCGATCTTCCAGTTGGCGCGGTTGTCCAGCATCGCCAGACGCTCTTCGCTCCAGCCCCACTCGCTGACCAATTGGCTGAGGATCTCGCGCCGCCAGCCGACGCAGGCCTTGGCCAGCGACAGCTTTTCACACACTTTCAGGTAGAAACAGCGACGGGCCAAATCGAGGCGGGTGGTGTCGTTGATGTCGGTCAGGTAGCGGGTGACGCGCTCGAGCATCATGCAGTAGGCGTCGAGCCCGAAGCTGACGATCTCGCCCTGGTGCAGGCGATGTTTGATGTCCGTCGCCAGCAGTTGGGTATTGGGGTATTCCCAGGAATAGGCTTCCAGCAGCAGTGTTTTCAGCACCGCCTTGTAAGGCGAATCGATGCTCTTGTACAGCTGCCAAAGGCTGGCGCCGAAGTACTCTTCCGCCGACAGCGAACTCAGGCCGCCGAGATCCAGCCACTCGTTCGGCGTCAGCGCGCCCTGCGCGTACAGCGACAGCACGTATTCATCGTAGTGCGCTTCTTCTTCGCCCGGCACCATGTTCCACAGGATGCGTTTGCCGGCCAGGCGCACCGCGGTGCGGTAGAACTCGTCCAGCAACAGGATGTGCTGCGTCGAGCCGCAGTCTTCGCCGCCCAGGCTGCCGCTTTCATTATGGCGGAAACGGTTTTCGTCGATCAGGAAGAAGCTGACTTCCACCCCCATCGAGGCGGCCCACTTCTCAAGCAGGCTGCATTTTTGCTGCAGGCGGGTGCGTTCTTCGTTGTCCAGCCAGGACTGGTGGCAGACCCAGATGTCGAGATCCGAGCTGCAGCTTTGGCCGATAGACGAGGTGCTGCCCATCGAATAGACGCCGGTGATCGGCAGCTCGCCGCTGGCCGGTTTGTCAAACGGGCTGCCCCATTTGTCTTCTAGATCGTTCAGGTAATCTTGTTGAGTTTCATCAGGCGTGTAGAGGCAAATGCCGTGGGGAACGTTACCGTTCAGGTAACCCGGCATCAGCGGGTGGTGGTGGTGCAGTAAGGTGGGCAGCAGACTGTATACCCGTTGAAACGCGGGCTTCATAGCCGCCAGGGCGCGATCGACGCGTAGCTGATTGATCGCATCCAGTCTCTGCTTCAATGTCTCGATGTAGAGGTACAAGACGTCTCGCCTGATTATCCCGGTGTTTAGAAAAAAACCCGTATTCCATAAGCGCCGTTAGTGTAAGAAGAATATTTGGCGACTTATTGCTGGAAACGTGATCAATTTAACACCTTGCTGATTGACCGTAAAGGAGGTAACGCTTCACAATTATTGTAGCGCTTCCCTAAACGATTTACCCGCAGTGTTAACTGCCCCAAAGCACATCACACGTCCCTTTGATTCCGTTGTCCTTTTTCCGCCTCCGGCTTCTTGCACTGACAGTATTGACTCTCAGTGGTAGGATGGATGGCGAAATATAAAAACGGTAACAAGCATGTTAGACAAAATTATTCGAATTGCCACCCGACAAAGCCCGCTTGCACTTTGGCAAGCACATTATGTGCAGCAACGTCTGATGGCCTGCCATCCCGGCCTGCAGGTCGAGTTGGTGCCGATGGTCACCCGCGGCGACGTTATTCTGGATACGCCGTTGGCGAAAGTCGGCGGTAAAGGCCTGTTTGTTAAAGAACTCGAGCTCGCGCTGCTGGAAGGCCGCGCCGACATCGCCGTGCATTCGATGAAAGACGTGCCGGTCGATTTCCCTGCCGGGCTCGGTTTGACCACCATTTGCGAACGCGAAGATCCGCGCGACGCTTTTGTTTCCAATCGTTTCGCCTCGCTCGATCAGCTGCCGCTGGGCAGCGTGGTCGGCACCTCCAGCCTGCGCCGTCAGTGCCAGCTGCGTGAACGCCGCCCGGATCTTGTCGTGCGTGACCTGCGCGGTAACGTCGGCACTCGCCTGGCCAAGCTGGACAACGGCGACTACGACGCGATTATCCTGGCGGTGGCCGGCCTGAAGCGTTTAGGCCTGGAGCAACGCATCCGCAGCCCGCTGAGCGCCGAAGAGTGCCTGCCGGCGGTCGGCCAGGGTGCAGTCGGCATTGAATGCCGTCTCGACGACAGCGTCACCCGCGCGCTGCTGGCGCCGCTGAACCATGCGGCCACCGAAACCCGCGTGCGCGCCGAGCGGGCGATGAACACCCGCCTGGAAGGCGGCTGCCAGGTGCCGATCGGCAGCTATGCCGAACTGGATGGCGACAGCCTGTGGCTGCGCGCCCTGGTCGGCGCGCCGGACGGCAGCCAGATGGTGCGCGGCGAACGCCGCGGCCCGGCCGCCCAGGCCGAACGGATGGGCGTTGAGCTGGCGGAAGAGTTGCTGGCGCGCGGCGCGCGCGAGATCCTGCGCGAGGTTTATCAGGGAAATCCGCCGGCATGACGATCCTGGTAACCCGCCCATCGCCTTCGGGGGAGCTGTTAGTGAGCCGGCTGCGCGCACTCGGTCGGGTTGCCTATCATGCACCGCTGATCGACTTCGCGCCGGGCGGCGATCTGCCGAAGCTGCCGCAGGCGTTGCAGCAGCTTAGCGCCGGCGATCTGGTGTTCGTGCTGTCGCAACATTCAGTGAGTTATGCCGATTCGGTTATCGGCCGCGCCGGGCTGAGCTGGCCCGCTCACCTGGCTTATTACGCCATCGGCCGCACCACCGGGCTGGCGCTGCACCGCATCAGCAGTTTGCCGGTGGAATACCCGCGCGAACGCGAGATCAGCGAAACGCTGCTGTTGCTGCCGGCGCTGCAAAAATTGGCGGGCAAACGCGCGCTGATTTTACGCGGCAACGGCGGCCGCGAACTGTTGGGGTCGACGCTGAGCGAGCGCGGCGCCGACGTCAGCTATTATGAATGTTATCAACGCAGCCCGGTGCACTACGACGGCAGCGAGCAAAGCGCCCACTGGCAGCGCGCCGGTGTGGATACGCTGGTGGTGACCAGCGGTGAAATGTTACAACAGCTCTATACTTTAGTTCCTGATTACTATCGTTCTTCATGGCTGCTGCGTTGCCGCCTGGTAGTAGTGAGCGAACGCCTGGCTACCCTCGCCCGGGAATTGGGCTGGCGTACGATTCGGGTAGCTGACAACGCCGATAATGACGCGCTGATCCGCGCGCTACAATAATCTGACTATGGGATGTGCCACTATGACGGAACAAAATACCCCAGCCGCCCCGGTTGAAGAACCCACCACCGCGGTTGAGAGCTCCCAGCAGCCAGCCGCTGCCAGCCGCAAAGGCAAGAACACCGGCCCGGTGCTCGGCGCGATCGCTATCGTGCTGGTCATCGCCCTCGGCGCGGGCGGTTATTACCATACGCATAAGCAGGCACAACAGCTGATCGCCGCCAATCAGGCGCTGCAGCAGCAGCTTGACGGCGTGAAGCAGAGCCAGCAGCAGGAAAGAAATGCGCTGGAAGGCTTGTTGCAACAACAGGGTAAAACCCTGGACGCCGCCGATCGCGAGCAGGCGAACCTGGCGCGCCAACTGAGCGAGCTGCAGGAAAAAGTGGCGACCATCTCCGGCAGCGACGCCAAAACCTGGCTGCTGGCGCAGGCCGATTTCCTGGTGAAAATGGCCGGCCGCAAGCTATGGAGCGATCAGGACGTGACCAGCGCCGCCGCGCTGCTGAAAAGCGCCGACGCCAGCCTGGCGGACATGAACGATCCGAGCCTGCTCGACGTGCGCCGCGCCATTACCGAAGACATCAGCACGCTTTCTACGCTGACCCAGGTCGATTACGACGGCATCATCCTCAAGGTCAATCAGCTGTCCAATCAGGTGGATAACCTGCGCCTGGCCGATAACGACACCGACGAAGCGCCGATGGATCAAAACAGCAGCGAGCTCTCCGGCTCGATCGGCGAATGGCGGCAGAACCTGGCCAAGAGCTGGCGCAATTTCATGGCCGACTTCATCACCATCCGCCGTCGCGATACCAGCGCCGAACCGCTGCTGGCCCCGAATCAGGACATCTACCTGCGCGAAAACATCCGTTCACGCCTGCTGGTGGCCGCACAGGCCATTCCGCGTCACCAGAACGAGACCTACAAGCAATCGCTGGAAACCGTCTCCACCTGGGTGCGCGCCTATTTCGACACCACCGACCCGGCGACCAAGGCCTTCCTTGAAGAGCTGGACAGCCTGAGCCAACAGTCGATCTCGATGGACGTGCCGGATCAGCTGAAAAGCCAGCCGCTGCTCGAAAAAGTGATGCAGACCCGGGTGCGCAACCTGATGACCCAGTCCCCTGCCGCTCATCAGGAGGGTTAAGCCATGTTACGCGTGCTATTTCTGTTCCTGGTGGTGATCGCCAGCGTGGTGCTCGGGCCGATGTTGGCCGGGCATCAGGGCTATGTGCTGATCCAGACCGATAACTACAATATTGAAACCAGCGTCACCGGCCTGGTGATCATGCTGGTGCTGCTGTTCGTGGTGCTGCTGGCGATCGAGTGGATCCTGCGCCGCATCTTCCGTACCGGCGCCCGCACGCGCGGTTGGTTTATCGGCCGCAAGCGCACCCGCGCGCGTCAGCAAACCAAAGCCGCGCTGATCAAACTGGCGGAGGGCGACTACAAGCAGGTTGAAAAACTGATGACGCGCAACGCCGATCACGCCGAACAGCCGGTGGTGAACTATCTGCTGGCCGCCGAGGCTGCGCAGCAACGCGGCGATGACTTCCGCACCAACCAATATCTGGAGCGCGCCGCCGAAGCCGCCGATACCGATCAGCTGCCGGTGGATATCACCCGGGTTCGCATCCAGCTGGCGCAGGGCGAGAACCACGCCGCGCGCCACGGCGTCGATCGCCTGCTGAACCAGGCGCCGCGCCATCCGGAAGTGTTGCGCCTGGCGGAACAAGCCTATCTGCGCACCGGCGCCTATGCATCGCTGCTGGAAGTGCTGCCGTCGATGCGTAAAATCGAACTGCACAGCGAAGAGCAGCTGCAGGCGTTGCAGCAACAGGCTTACATCGGGCTGATGAATCAGGCGATGGCGGACGAAGGCAGCGAAGGCCTGAAGCGCTGGTGGAAAGATCAGAGCCGCAAGACGCGTCACGAAGTGCCGCTGCAAATTGCGATGGTGGAGCACCTGATCGAATGCAACGACCACGAACTGGCACAGGAGATTGTGCTCGACGGCCTGAAACGCCAATATGACGAGCGCCTGGTGCTGTTGCTGCCACGGCTGAAGTCCGGCAACCCCGAGCAGCTTGAGAAAGCGCTGCGTCAGCAGATGAAGCAGCACGGCGCGACGCCGCTGTTGAACAGCACGCTGGGGCAGTTGCTGATGAAGCACGGCGAGTGGCAGCAGGCGGCCGACGCCTTCCGCGAAGCGCTGAAACAGCGTCCGGACGCCTACGATTACGCCTGGCTGGCCGATACGCTGGAGAAACTGCATCGTTCGGATGAAGCGGCGCAGATGCGGCGTGAAGGACTGATGTTGACGCTGAAACAGAACGGCGGCGAATAACGGCCCGCCCGGCAGAGAAAGCGTGGCCTCGGTGCCGCGCTTTTTTTTGCCCGTTAGCTTGCTGAAGCGCAAAAAAAAACACTTGCCGCATGGCAAGTGTATAAAGAAGCAATCAGGTCTAGGACAACAGGGGCGGTGCCTCACTCAACGTTTTGCCCTGAGCGTGATGACGGGTTAGTCATCGTTCTCGTGGGCGATAGGCACCCTAAATCGGCTCTGCGTCATTCCCAGGGTTTATGAAGCCTAAGGCGAACATAAGAAATGGAATGAGCATCTACGCTGTAGGTATTGCACTTGGCGTGCCAACTTTCAGATTCAGGTAAGTCGCCATAAAAAATAGCATTCAATTGATTGAAAATATTGAATTTTTATTTACACCTAACTTTCTCTCAGCATGCCGTCCCCTGTCGTTCTTTACCCACGGCCGATCTGACGCTGTCGCCGCAAAACGACGACTTAAGCCAAAGCTACTTTTAATGTTTAAAATCAATGGATTATTTGTCTCAAACTGGCGACAACGTCGAACCACATTGTCGCTGAAAACCTACACACGTGCCGGTTGAGACAAAATGCCAATGTTCAGATACGCAAAAACCCGTGCAATGCTGCACGGGTTGGTCGCTATGCGTTTCGTCGCGGCGGGAAGGACTTACCCTCATAAACGGCGGACGTAAAAAAACCGACTTGCGTCGGTTTCTTTGAAAGTGGTCGGCGAGAGAGGATTCGAACCTCCGACCCACTGGTCCCAAACCAGTTGCGCTACCAAGCTGCGCTACTCGCCGATTTGTGTTGCTCATACTACCCGATTTATCAGACCGTTGTCCATATAAATCTTATATTTATCAGATATTTTGCGTGGTGCGAAGAGAGGGACTTGAACCCTCACGTCCGTAAGAACACTAACACCTGAAGCTAGCGCGTCTACCAATTCCGCCACCTTCGCACTGTCACAAAATACTGCTAAATCTTCACTTCGCTTAGGAAGTGGGGTGGCTAATGGGACTCGAACCCACGACAACTGGAATCACAATCCAGGGCTCTACCAACTGAGCTATAGCCACCATTACTACTTCTTCTTACTCACGCGGTAATATTACCACCGCAGCTCCTGCGCACAAACTTAATGGCGCGCCCGACAGGATTCGAACCTGAGACCTCTGCCTCCGGAGGGCAGCGCTCTATCCAGCTGAGCTACGGGCGCGTAGCGCCGTTGCGGGAGGGGATACTACGGATTTACGCCAATCCTGTCTAGTGCTTTTTCGCAGAAATGTTGCGTTTGATTACGCTTTGCTCACTCCTGCGCAGGAAAGCGCACTCCGTAGCCCCTTTTCATCGTTTATTGCCGCGTTTCTACCCGATTTTCAGCCGGATGATGTTTCTTATGCATGCCGAAAGCGAAGTAGCACAGGCTGACGCCCGCTAAGAAAATCGCCCCGACCAGCAGGGAAATTCGCGTATCCGGGTTGATTCCCATGCCGACCAGCACGCAAACCAGAAAAGCGATGGTCAGATAGTTCACATACGGGAACATGATCGACTTAAAGCTGTGGTTTTTGATCGCTTCTTTGTGCGCACGGCGGAAATAGAGCTGACTTATCAGCACCACGAACCACGGCACCATGCCCGGCAACACGCTGGCGCTGTAGACATAGACGAACACCTGCTCCGGATTAGGGATGATGTAGTTCAGCGCGGAGCCCACCAACAGGCAGCCGATGGTGACGGCGATGCAGTTGACCGGCACGCCGCTGGCGGAAAGCTTGGTCAGCGCCGCCGGCAGTTGGCGATTCTTGGCCAGGGCGTACAGCATGCGGCCGCCGCTGTACATGCCGCTGTTGCAACCGGAAAGCGCGGCGGTCAGTACCACGAAGTTAATGATGCCGGCAGCGGCGACGATGCCGATCTTGGCGAAGGTCAGCACGAACGGGCTGCCGGTAGTGCCGATGCCATTCCACGGGAAGATGGTCACGATGACGAAGATCGCGCCAACATAGAAGATCAGGATGCGCCACAGGATATTGTTGATCGCGCGTTTCAGCGTCACCTGCGGGTTTTTGGCTTCCCCGGCGGTAATGCCCACCAGCTCAACCCCCTGATAGGACGCCACCACGATGCACAGCGCAAACAGGAAGCCCTTCCAGCCGCCGGCAAAGAAGCCGCCGTGCGCCGTCAGATTGGCGAAACCGATAGGTTCACCGCCGTTGCCGAAACCGAAGAAGATCACCCCCAGCCCCACCAGAATCATCACGATGATGGTGGTGACCTTGATCATGGCGAACCAGAACTCCAGCTCACCGTACAGGCGCACCGCCGCCAGGTTGGCCAGCGCCACCATCGCCACGGCGATCAGCGCGGGGACCCACTGCGGTATTTCCGGGAACCAGAACTGCACGTACACCCCGATGGCGGTGATCTCCGAAATGCCGACGGCGATCCACATAAACCAGTACCCCCAGGCGGTGAGGTAGCCGAAATAGGGATTCATGTATTTATGCGCATAAACGGCGAACGACCCGGCGACCGGCTCGAGGAACAGCATCTCCCCCATCGAACGCATAATGAAGAACACGAACAGCCCGGCGATGATGTAAGCCAGCAGTACCGACGGCCCGGCCCATTTCAGCGTACTGGCCGATCCCATAAACAGGCCGACACCAATGGTGCCCCCGAGAGCGATAAGCTCGATGTGCCGGGCCTCAAGGCCTCGGTGTAGCCCTTGCGGTTTCTCTTTGTGTGCCATAAATCCTCAATAATTTTTCTCGGGTTGTGTTTGCCTGCCGGCCGCTGCCGGTCGTTATTGTCATTTTTAAAAGAATAAATCATCCCCTGCCGTTCGGGTTGGCATCAACGGGTAGTCGGAGCGAAGTTACCGTGAGAAGAACATCGTTCAGCGCTGTCGCATCAGGCTTCAGCGGCCAGGGATAATTTCCGGGCGGTATCGTTTCGCATTTCGTCGCTATAAGCAAACCGCAATTTAAAACTTTATGGAATAAATGCGGCGACGTTTAGGGCTGAGGGTTATAGATATGCGGGAGAAATAGGCAAAAGCAGATTATTGGTACAGCAGACCGGGGCGAACCGACACATTCCACCCCGGATAAGCGATTACATTTTGCCGCTGTAGTAGTAGCCGACAAACTTCAACAGCTTCAGCTGCCGGCCGATGCGGCTGGGCTGGCTGAGCAGGCGGTAAAGCCACTCCAGACCGAGGTTCTGCCACACCTTGGGCGCACGCTTCACATGGCCGGTAAACACGTCGTAGGTGCCGCCCACGCCCATATACAGCGCCTGCGGATGCACCTTGCGGCAGTCGCGCATCAGGATCTCCTGCTTCGGCGATCCCATCGCCACCGTCACGATGGCGGCGCCGCTGGCGCGAATACGCTCGAATAGCGCCTCTCGCTGCTCCGGTTTGAAATAGCCGTCCTGGCTGCCCACCAGGTTAACGTTCCACTGGCTGCGCAGCTTCCGTTCGGTTTCCGCCAGCACCTCCGGCTTGCCGCCGATCAGAAAGACCGGCGTGCCTTCACGGCCGGCGCGCTGCATCAAGGCTTCCCAAAGATCGGCGCCCGCGACGCGCGAAACGTCCGCCGCCGGGTATTTGCGGCGAATCGAGCGCACCATGCTGATGCCGTCGGCGTACTTGTACTCCGCTTCATCCAGCAACGCATGCAGCGCCGGGTCCTCTTCCGCCTTCAGGATCTTTTCCGCATTCATGGCCACCAACGTGCCCTGTTTGACCCGGCCGCCGTCGAACAGAAAGTCCATGCAGTGCGCCATATCGCGAAAGCCCCACAGGCTGAAACCGCGCAGCTCATACTGCGGCACCGAAATCTTTGTTTCCATCGTCGTCATTACCCTTACAAAAGACCGTCCGCCCGTGGGGGAGAGGCCAGCGCGCGGGCGCGCGTCACTCTGGCCTTGATGAGCCCGGCGGTATCGAACAGCCAATACAGCAACTTCGCCAGCACCAGACAGGCGCCGAAAATAATGCAGAAGAACACCACGCGCGAAACGAATGAGTCCACCCCTTCGCGCGCCAATACAATCATGTTGAACACCGCACCGAAGCAGAATCCTTGCAGGATAGCCGCCTTATAGCGGTTCGGTTCGGTTTTGCCCAACTCATACAGCCAGTCGAACCACTTGATGATCATGCCCACCAGAATCGCGCCGAGCGGGATGAACAGCGCGCCGCCCATCACCACCAGCGAACCGATCAGCGTCGGGGATATCGCCAGCCCGGAGTGGTTGTTCAGCACTTCCCAGGTAAAATAGTTGGCCGAGTTCAGCACCACGTCCGGCCGGCCCGGCCATAGCCACGTTGGGATAAAGACGTAGAAATCACGCAGGATCGGCGCCAGGCCCTGGAAATCGATCTTGTCGTAATTTTGCAGCAGCAGCGCCAGATTTTCCCACGGCGAGAAAGTGTCTCGGGTCAGATAGAGGAAGGTATAAAACGCTTCCGCGCCGCTGACGTCCAGGCTGTAGCGCTTCAACGCCAGCCAGAACATGCCGACCACGCCGAATATGCCGGCCGCCGCCAACATCCACAGCGTGATCCAGCCGCGCACGATGCCGATAAACAGGAACAGCGCGAAGGCGATGATGATATTCGCGCGGGTGCCGCCGACGATGACGTAGGTCAAAATGCCGAACGCCACCGTCGCCACCAGGAACAAGAACCAGGCGCGCAGATCCTGCCGCAGGAAATAGACCACCAGCATCGCCGGAATGAAGAAGTAGAAGAACCGTTTGAGCGCCACGCCGGACACGTCGCTGGAGAAGATCTGGCTGTAGGAATTGAGCTTGAACAGCAGGAAGCCGTTCTGCATGAAGAAGATACCCACGGTCCCGATCGCCACCAGCGCCAGCAGCACCCAGGTCATATGGGTTTCCACCCGGTTCATGGTGAACAGCGCCGCGCGCGGCTGAGAGCGGCGCTTGCGCAGCCGGGTCTTGTAGGTGACGTAATAGATGGCGTAAAACGCCGTCGCCGACAGCAAGGCGTACAGCAGAAACTCCACCGGCACCACCTCGACGTCAAACTGAAACACCAGCAGACAGGTCAGCGGGAAGCCGAAATAAAACGTCAGCAAATACAGCAGCGAGAAGAAGACGTTGAAGTTAAAGCGCACGCGCCGAAACTCCTGGTAGGTCAGCGTCAGAATAAACGTCAGGCTGACCAGGTAGACGACGAACAGACCGCCGAATTGCGCCAACGTCATGAGTGCTCTCCCGCCGCCAGCGCCAGGGCTTGCTGCCAGCCATCGACATAGTTCGGATTAAAGAAGGCGATCGTCTGCTTATCCACCGCCGCCAGCTGACGCTGCGCTTCGCGCACCACCGCCTCGTCGAGCGAGTCGCCGTAGAACAGCACCGGCAGGTGCTGTTCCGCCAAATCCTGCCAGAACGGGTTCTGCCGACTGAGCACGAAAGGCACGCCAAACTGAATCAGCAGACACAGGGTGCCTATCCCCTGCTGGCGATTGAAAATGAAATAACCCAGATCGCAGGCGCGCAGGATGTTGAGGTAGTCCTCAAACGCCACCTGCTGCGTGAGCAGCTGCAGGTTTTTCTCGCCAAACAGCGGCAACCCGGCGGCGCGCACCTGCTCGATGTAGGCGTCGTTATTGGCCGGATAGCCCATCGGCAGAATCACGCGCACGTCGGCGCCGAACTGCTGATGTATCGCCTGCAGCGCTTCGATATGCCGGTTGCTGCGATCGCCGGAGTTGCCCACCAGAATCGTCATCGGCCCGGCCAGATTTTTCTCGACGTGAACGTCGGTCAGCGCCGGATCCATCCGCGTCGGGAAGTACAACAGCGAGGCCGGCACCCGCGCATGGCGCTGCTGATAGTGGATCACGTCGCCGCGGGTGGCGAACACGTTCCCCACTCGCCCCTGAGCAATGCGGCGCAGCAGGTAAAACAGCCGAAACTTCCAGCTGGTGGCGTCTTCATACAGATCGGCACCCCAAATATGCCAACTGACCTGATGCGCCTTGATCTTGCCGCTCAGCAGCGCCAGCCACAGCCCCGGGTTAAACTGACCGTGCAGGAAGAAGCGCGCATCGCGATCGGCCTGGGCGCGGGCGATCACCGCCGCCGCCAGGCTCTTCTTGTCGGCGTAAGGCTCAATGTTCAGGGCGGGGAAATCCCCCAGTGCCGCCACATCCTTGGCCGCCACCATAAAATGCCGCGTCTGCTCAGCCGGCAAACGCGGCGCCAGCACGTCGTTGAAGAAGCGCAGCACCGTCTGGTTATGATGCGGGATATCGGATCCCAGAACGTGAATCAGTATGGTCATACTCGTCTACGATAAATAAGAAACACGCAGCTACAGAGCGCGAAATACACGATGTAGGTTGCCATATAGGCCTGAGCCGCCCCCAGCGCGCCGCGCAGCGGGATCAGCCAGTGCGAGAACAGCGTCAGCAGCAGAAACTGGCTGACTTCCGTCAGGATATAAAAGCGCAGCGACGCTTTGGCGATCACGAGATAGCCGAACACATAGGCCCCGACTTTCAGCACGTCGCCCACCAGCTGCCAGGCAAACAGATCGCGCATGGCGACGAACTTGTCCGAGAACAGCAGCCAGATGGCGAAATCACGCAGCAACCACACCGTAAAGCTCGCCGCCGCTACCGCCGGCAGCACGAATTTCAGCGAGCGCACGATCTCCCGCGAGATAGCGCCCTTGTCCGTCAACCGCGACAGCGTCGGCAGCAGATAGACGGTAAACGAGGCGGTGATAAACTGCAGATAGGCATCGGAAATGCTGCTGACGCCTTGCCAGATCCCCACTTCATCCCAACCGTAATGCGCGGCCAACAGGTTACGCATCATCACGTAAGCCACCGGCAGCGTCACCGAGGTGATCAACGCCATGAGGGTGAATTTGCCGAGATTGCCGGCCACCCCTTTGTCCCAGCGCGGAGCCAGGTAGCGCAGCGGCAACGTTTTGCGCCGCCACAGCATCAGCCCGGCCGGCAGCACCACCAACGCCGGCACCAACGCCAGCCCTGCCAGCGCGCCTTCATAGCCGCCCAGCTTGAAGCACAGATAATAAGCCACCACGCCGATCAGGCTACCGCCGATCACCGCCAACGCGTTGCCCATCGCGTCGCGATAGCCTTTCAGCACCGCCATGAACAGGTTGGCGTAAGCGATGCCCATCTGAATGAAGGCGACGGCGCGCACCACGCCGACGTAATCGGCATGCCCGAACAGCCCGATGCTGATCGGCTCGGCGGCGAACAAAAACACCAGCGCCAGCAAGGTCGAAAAGCCCAGCACGATGCTCGACGCGGTGCCGACCGCCAGACGCAGACGCTGCGAGTCCTGGTGGTACTCCGCCACGTATTTGGTGATGCCGTTAAAAATGCCCGCGCCGGACAGCACGCCCAGCACGGTGATCAACTGGCGAAAGTTACCCGCCTGCCCCACGCCGCTGGGGCCAAACGCCACCGCCAGCAGTTTCACCACCAATAGCCCCACGCCAATTTTGATCAGCGTGGAGCCGGCGGTCCATATCGATGCTTTTGCCAACGACATATCAGGCGAAGAAGCTCAGTATGCTATTGATAACCGTACGTTGATTGGCATCGGACAGATTGTAGAACAGCGGCAAACGCACCAGACGCGCACTTTCCTGGCTGGTATAGCGATCTTCACCGGCAAAGCGGCCAAACTGTTCGCCGGCCGGGCACGCATGCAGCGGGATATAGTGAAACACCGTCATGATCTCGGCTTCTTTCAAATAGTCGATAAATGCGGTGCGCTCTTCGATATCGCGCAGCTTGATATAGAACATGTGCGCATTGTGCTCGCAGTCCGCCGGCACAGTCGGCAGCTCGATACGGCCGGCCTGCGCTAACGGCAGGAAACTGTCGTAGTACTTCTGCCACAGCGACAGGCGGCGCTGATTGATGCGCTCCGCCACTTCCAGTTGCCCCCACAGGTAGGCGGCCTGCAGGTCAGACATCAAGTAGCTGGAGCCGATGTCGCGCCAGGTATATTTGTCGACCTGGCCACGGAAGAACTGGCTGCGGTTGGTGCCTTTCTCGCGGATGACTTCCGCCCGATCGATCAGGGCCGGATCGTTCACCAGCGTCGCGCCGCCTTCGCCGCCGGCGGTATAGTTTTTGGTTTCATGGAAGCTGAAGCAGCCGATATGGCCGATGGTGCCCAATGCCTTGCCTTTGTAGGTCGACATCACGCCCTGCGCGGCGTCTTCCACCACGAACAGGTTATATTTCTTCGCCAGCGCCATGATGGTATCCATCTCGCAGGCGACGCCGGCGTAGTGTACCGGCACGATCGCGCGGGTTTTATCGGTAATCGCCGCTTCGATTTTGGTTTCGTCGATGTTCATGGTGTCCGGACGCAGATCGACGAATACCACTTTGGCGCCGCGCAGCACAAAGGCGTTGGCGGTTGAAACGAAGGTAAAGCTCGGCATGATCACTTCGTCGCCCGGCTGAATATCCAGCAGGATGGCGGCCATTTCCAACGACGCGGTGCAGGAAGGCGTCAACAGCACTTTTGCGCTGCCGAAATGCTGTTCCATCCACTGCTGGCAGCGACGGGTAAAACCGCCGTCGCCGCACAACTTGCCGCTGCTCATCGCAGCCTGCATATATTCCAGTTCAGTGCCAACAACCGGTGGAGCGTTAAATGGAATCATGTCTACCTCTGTATAACCAATACGCGGTGCTTTCAATCACGGCACCCTGTCGTTGATAGAGTCTTAATGCGGCGATATTGCCTACCTGGGTCGCGACCCGCAGGCGCTGCATCCCCTGCCGCCGGCATTCGGCCAGCGCCGCCGCCATCAGTCTGGAGCCAATGCCCCGGCCTGATGCGCCGGGATAGGCCGCCAGCAAGCCGATACGCATTTCCTGGTCGCCAATGTCACGCAGGCTGACAAATCCTTCGGGTTGCCCCTGGTTGTCCAATACCAGCAAGCATTGATGATCAAAGGTGCCCAGCACCGCTTTTTCGATCCAGGCCGCATAGAATCGCCCGCTATCGGCGCGATCGTACCACGGTGCGCGAAATCGGCTGGCGGCGAACACGTCACCGGCGGCAGCCCGCAACGACGGGATGTCCTCGGGTACGGCCATCCGCACCCCGGCCGCAGCGGTATCGACCGTCTCCCGTCCAGTTGCAATGTTCACTGCCAGGTCCACTTCGCCTTCGACCAGCCGGAAGCCCAGCGCCGACAGCGCATCGGCCCACTCCAATCGGTAAGCGGGGATTTTAGCCTGCACCAACGCATAAGCATCCAAATCAGCGTGGCTGACGGGGGCCGCAGAGTCGTCGAAATGTAACTTGGCGCTTTTCAATTGGAAGAAGTCGCTCTCCCAATTCAGCGGTTCAATACTGGCGTGGACGCGCATGCAATAAATCCAGTAAGTATTTGCCGTAACCTGTCTTGGCCAGCGTCTGAGCCGCGCGTTTCACGCCCTCATCATCCAGCCAGCCATTGCGCCAGGCGATCTCTTCAAGACAGGCGATTTTAAAGCCCTGACGTTTCTCGACCGTCTGCACGAAGCTGCTGGCTTCCAGCAGGCTGTCGTGAGTGCCGGTATCCAGCCAGGCAAAACCGCGCCCCAGCAGCTCGACGGTCAGTTCTCCGCGCTCCAGATACATCTGGTTGATGCTGGTGATCTCCAGCTCACCCCGAGGTGACGGTTTGATCTGCTTGGCGAACTCCACAACCTGAGCATCATAGAAATACAACCCGGTCACCGCCCAGTTAGACTTCGGTTTAACCGGCTTTTCTTCGATCGATAATGCCCGATAGCGGTCATCGAATTCCACTACGCCAAAACGCTCGGGATCCATCACCTGATAGCCAAATACCGTGGCGCCGGCGGTGCGCGCCGCAACGCTTCTCAGCTTGGGACTGAATCCCTGGCCAAAGTAAATATTATCGCCCAACACCAGGCAGCTCGGCTCGCCGGCCAAGAATTCTTCGCCAATCAGAAATGCCTGAGCCAGGCCATCGGGGCTAGGCTGCTCGGCATAGCTGAGATTGATGCCAAACGCTTCGCCGCTGCCCAACAAACGCTTGAAAGAAGGCAGATCTTCCGGCGTGGAGATAATCAGAATGTCTTTGATCCCCGCCAGCATCAGCACCGACAGCGGGTAATAGATCATCGGTTTATCGTAAATCGGCAACAGCTGCTTCGATACGCCGCGGGTAATTGGATGCAGACGCGTCCCGGAACCCCCTGCCAGCACAATACCTTTCATACTTGCTCCCAAATCCGCCGCACCGCGCACAGGCCGCACGGCGTGACATTCAATCGGACAGCCCCAAACGCTCGCCGGCATAAGAACCGTCTTGCACCCGGCGCCACCAGACTTCGTTATTCAGGTACCAAACCACGGTTTTGCGAATGCCACTTTCGAACGTTTCCTGCGGCTGCCAGCCCAGTTCACGGTCGATCTTGCCGGCGTCGATGGCGTAACGCATGTCGTGGCCCGGGCGATCCTTAACGTAAGTGATCAGATCGCGGTAGTGCGCCACGCCCTGTGGTTTGTTTGGCGCCAGTTCTTCCAGCAGGTCACAGATGGTCTGCACCACTTCGATATTCTTGCGCTCGTTATGGCCACCGATATTGTAAGTTTCGCCCACCACACCTTCGGTCACCACCTGATAGAGCGCGCGCGCGTGATCCTCGACATACAGCCAGTCGCGCACCTGCGCGCCGTTGCCGTATACCGGCAGCGGTTTACCGGCGACGGCATTCAGGATAACCAGCGGGATCAGCTTCTCCGGGAAGTGATAAGGGCCGTAGTTGTTCGAACAGTTGGTGACGAGGGTCGGCAAACCATAGGTGCGCAGCCAAGCGCGCACCAGATGATCGCTCGACGCCTTGGAGGCGGAATACGGGCTGCTCGGCGCATAGGGCGTGGTTTCGGTGAACAAATCGTCAGTGCCGTGCAGATCGCCGTACACTTCGTCGGTGGAGATATGATGGAAGCGGAAAGCCTGCTTCTTCTCCGCCGCCAACGGCTGCCAGTAATGGCGCGCCGCTTCCAGCAGGGTGTAAGTGCCGACCACATTGGTCTCGATAAACGCCGCCGGGCCGTCGATAGAGCGATCGACGTGACTTTCCGCCGCCAGGTGCATCACCACGTCCGGTTGATAACGGGCAAACACCCGATCCAACCCGGCTCGATCGCAGATGTCGATCTGCTCGAAGGCATAACGATCGCTGTCGGCTACTACCGCCAGCGACTCCAGGTTACCGGCATAGGTCAGCTTATCCACTACCACCACGCTGTCGCCGGTGGCCTCGATGATATGCCGCACGACCGCAGAGCCGATAAATCCGGCGCCGCCGGTGACTAAGATACGCTTCAACGCCAAACTCCCTTGGTATCCACCACCCAGCTTTGCTTAATCTCTTCCGGCCGAATGGCCTTGAACTGCTGATGATCGACCAACATCACGATCACATCGGCCTGTTGCAACGCCTCCGCGATTGGCGTCAACGTCACATGGCCCGCCAGCGAAGTCGGCAACTGTTCGACGTTCGGTTCCACCGCCAGCGTTTCACCGACGTGCCATTCGGCGATCAGGTGGGCCACTTCCACCGCCGGGCTTTCGCGCAGATCGTCGATATTCGGCTTGAAGGCCAGGCCGAAGCAGGCGATTTTCACCTCTGACGCCCGCTTGTCGGTGGCGGCCAGGCAATCGGCCACCGCCGCTTTCACCCGGTCGACCACCCACAACGGTTTGCCGTCGTTCACCAGACGTGCGGTATGGATCAAGCGCGCCTGCTGCGGGTTCTGCGCCACGATAAACCACGGATCGACGGCGATGCAGTGGCCGCCGACGCCTGGGCCAGGCTGCAGAATGTTCACCCGCGGGTGACGGTTCGCCAGGCGAATCAGTTCCCAGACGTTGATCCCCTGTTCGGCGCAAATCAGCGACAGTTCGTTAGCAAAGGCGATGTTAACATCGCGGAAGCTGTTTTCCGTCAGCTTGCACATCTCGGCAGTGCGTGAGTTGGTGACCACGCATTCCCCCTCGAGGAAAATCTTGTACAGCTCGCTGGCGCGCGCCGAGCACTTCGGCGTCATGCCGCCGATCACGCGATCGTTTTGAATCAGCTCCACCATCACCTGCCCCGGCAACACGCGCTCCGGGCAATAGGCGATATTCACGTCCGCCGCTTCGCCCGCTTGTTGCGGAAAGCTGAGATCGCTGCGCGCCTGCGCCAACCATTCCGCCATCTGTTCAGTGGCGCCCACCGGCGAGGTGGACTCAAGGATCACCAGATCGCCTTTTTTCAGCACCGGTGCCAGCGATTTCGCCGCCGCCTCGACATAGGCCAGATCCGGCTCATGGTCGCCCTTGAACGGCGTAGGCACCGCGATCAGGAACGCATCGGCCGCCAGCGGTTTGGTCACCGCCTGCAGGAAACCGCCGTCGACGGCATCCTTGACCACTTTATCCAGATCCGGTTCGACGATGTGGATAGCACCGCGATTAATGGTATCTACCGCATGTTGGTTAACATCTACGCCCACCACTTTTTTCTTGCGGGAAGCAAACGCCGCCGCCGTTGGCAAGCCGATATAACCCAGGCCGATAACCGAAATAGTGTCAAAACTCATAGTGTCACCTGATGATTCTTTAAAGCTTCGAGGATACGCTGACAGGCATGCCCGTCGCCGTATGGGTTGTGCGCCCGGCTCATCGCGTGATATTCGCTTTCGTCCGTCAACAGCCGGGTCACCGCTTCAACAATTTTGGCCACATCGGTGCCGACCAGGCGCACCGTGCCCGCATCTACCGCCTCCGGGCGCTCGGTGGTGTCGCGCATCACCAGCACCGGCTTGCCTAACGAGGGCGCCTCTTCCTGAATGCCGCCGGAGTCGGTGAGGATCATGTAAGCGTGGGTCATCAGATAGACAAACGGCAAATAATCCTGCGGCTCGATCAGCATGACGTTGTCGATGCCTTTCAAAATGCGATTCACCGGCTCGCTGACATTCGGATTGAGATGCACCGGGTACACCACCTGCACTTCCGGGTGGCTGCGGGCGATCTCCGCCAGCGCGCTGCAAATCCGCTCAAAACCGCCGCCAAAGCTTTCCCGGCGATGGCCGGTGACCAGAATCAGTTTTTTGTCGGCATCGAGGAACGGGTAACGCTGCGCCAGGCTGGCGCGCAGCGCAGCATCGCTCATCACGCGATCGCGCACCCAGAACAACGCGTCGATCACCGTATTGCCGGTCACGAAAATGCGGTTGTCCGGCAGCAGCTCGCGCAGCAGATTTTGGCGCGAGTTCTCGGTCGGCGCGAAGTGGTACATAGCCAGATGGCCGGTCAGTTTGCGGTTGGCCTCTTCCGGCCAGGGAGAATACAGATTGCCGGTACGCAGCCCGGCTTCGACATGCCCAACGGGGATGCGTTGATAGAACGCCGCCAGGCTGGTCGCCAGCGTGGTGGTGGTATCGCCGTGCACCAGCACCACGTCCGGTTTGAAGTCTTCCAGCACCCCTTTCAGCCCTTCCAGGATACGACAGGTGATTTCCGTTAGCCCCTGGCCGGGTTTCATGATGTTCAGGTCGTAATCCGGCGTGATCTCGAACAACCGCAATACCTGATCCAACATCTCACGATGCTGTGCCGTTACGCAGACTCTTGCTTCAAAGGCCTCATCCTGGGCCAGTGCATGTACCAGCGGCGCCATTTTAATGGCTTCAGGTCTGGTGCCGAAAACAGTCAACACTTTCACAGCGAATCTCTTTTGGTCGGTTAATCGCAGGCCCCGCCTGCGAATGGGGCGCTCACGCGCCCTGCATCAGATTATTATATTATTTTTTTAACTACGCGGCCGACGCGCCAAGGCCACACCGGCGCCAACCAACGCGCCCATCGCGCCCCACAAAATCAGCCAGAAGACCCGGCGTGGGCTGTCGCGTTTTACCGGCTCTTCCGGCGTGCGCAAATAGCGATAGGTCTGGAACTTCTCATCCAACGTCGGGCCAACGTTCAGCGTCGCCAGCATTGCGCGGTTCTGATCGTAATCCAGATCGTAGGTCGGGCCGGAGGCCTGCAGGCCTTCCAGACGCGCCTGCAGCATTGGCCGGCCCAGCAAGAACAGATCCGAATCCGGCAACTGTTCGGCCGGAGTGTCGGTTTGCGTACGGCTGATCCCCTGGCTCTCGGCAATTTTCAACGCCTGTTGCGTGGTGTTCAGCTCGCGCTTGTAAACCGACTCCGCGACCGCTTCCTGACGCTTGACCTGTGCTTTCATCGAGGTGGTGCGAGCGGCCCACGCGCCCTGGATCTCTTCGTTCAGGTGCAGGGCTGCGCGGTGGCTGGCGAAGGCCACGTATTGGCGCAGCAGGCGGTTGGCGTCCGCGGCGGTTTCCGCCGTCAGCTTCACGCCGTCGTTCGGGACTTTTTTGTCGTCGCGCGGCGTGAACAGGATGTTATTGATCAGCTCGTCGAGCAATGCCGCATCGGCACGGGCATCCCCTTCCTGACGCTGTTTGTAGTAATCGCTCTGCAGCCAGAAGTCGCGACGCGTGTCGTAAGCCGCGAGCTGCATGATGAATTCATTGTACGCTTCATCCGCGATGCTCGGCTGATCGCCGGCCGCCGCCGCCGGCAGCGTGCGCACATCCAGATTGCGCAGGAACTGCTGCTGGGAGTAATAACCGCCCAACGCATTCACCGTCGGCCTGTCGGTGATCGCGGTGGCGCTCCACTCTTGCTTAACCAGGTAAGAAACGATCAGCGCGACCGCCGCGAACAGCACCGCAATGCCGATAATCCACGGTTTGCCGCGCCACAGGGTGCAGCACAGGCCGCGGATATCGAGTTCGTTATCCACCGCCGGGGTATGCTTGTCAGACGTTGTTTCTGGATTCATCACAGCCAAAAAGCCTCTGGTCTCTGGTTAAGGTACTTGCTTGTTATCGCCCGAACGCCGCAGCCGGCGCTTGATACGCTTAATGTACCGCGCAACCCGCCAGGCGCGCTTGATGCAGTAACCGTACAGGAAGAAGGCAAGCAAGAATAATGCCAACATAACCCACTCAGGGATAAAAGTCAGGCGTTCGCCGATCACGCCCACCGCAGCCAGCAACGCGGCCGCCAGGGTGATCAGCACGAAAGCCTGCCGCGGCGTAAAGCCGGCGCGCATGATCAGGTGGTGAATATGTTGACGATCGGGAGAGAAGGGACTCATCCCCTTGCGTAAACGACGATACATGATTGCTATCATGTCCATCAGCGGAATAGCGATGATCCACAGCGCGGTCACCGGGTTGATCGAGTGCGCCTTTCCCTGTGAACTTTGCAGCAGCAGCCAAATGGCGGTAAAGCCGATCAGGGTGCTGCCGGCATCTCCCATAAACACCTTATAACGGCGGCCGAGGATGCCGAGATTGAGCAAAATATAGGGAACGATAGTGGCGATCATCGCAAAGCACCAGAACGCCAGCTCATGATGGCCGCTCAGGTACAGCAGCAGGCCCAGCGCCCCGAAGGAGACGCACGACAAACCGCCCAGCAGACCATCGATGCCGTCGACCATATTGAAAGCGTTGATCGCCGCCCATACCGCGAACAGCGTCACCAGATAGCCGAACGGCCCCAGCAGCATCTCCCAGTCACCCAGCACATGGCCGAAGCTGCGCAGATACAGACCGGCGAACACCATCATGGCGATGCCGACCAGCGCCTGCACCAGGGCGCGAATTTTAACGCTGATATCGAAACGATCGTCGAGCGCCCCCACAAACACCAGAATACCGGCGCAGGTGAGATAAAGCTTGGCGTGTGCGATGGGTTGTTCAGAGATCCAAAACGCGAAGCACAACCCGGCATAAACGGAAATACCGCCGACCAGAGGAATCAGCCCCTGATGGCGTTTGCGATAATTGGGTTTATCTACCAGACCAATACGTTTTGCCGCCTTGCGGGCAACAAAGAGAAAAGCCAAAGAAAACAGGAAAACAAATAGAATTTCAGTACTCATAGTGAGTAAGTTCACAGTTAACAGATCTCTGTAGAAGATAAGGCAGCTTACCACGGGCTAAGGCTTGTGCCATCGGCCCCCGCTACCTTTCGGTCATTTCCTATGACAACGGTGATTCATGCCTATTTTCTTCGCATCGACTGACAAAATGACAGCAGCAAAGCCGACCGGCGCGAAACCGACCGACAAACAAGATGAATTCTCAATAAGTCGAGGAAACAACTTACTTTTCCATTACTGCTACTTATCGTATCCGCCAAAAGCGAAAAACGCCACGACTAGGCGTGGCGTTCAGCGAATTTTTTAACGAATTATGAGCGTTTCATCATATCGAAGAATTCATCGTTGGTTTTAGTCATCGCCAACTTATTAATGAGGAACTCCATCGCGTCGATTTCACCCATCGGATGAATGATTTTGCGCAGGATCCACATTTTTTGCAGCTCTTCAGAGGTGGTGAGCAGCTCTTCTTTACGGGTACCGGAGCGGTTGTAATCGATAGCCGGGAATACGCGTTTCTCGGCGATTTTACGCGCCAGATGCAATTCCATGTTGCCGGTACCTTTAAATTCTTCGTAGATCACTTCGTCCATCTTCGAACCGGTATCAACCAGCGCGGTCGCGATGATGGTCAGGCTGCCGCCCTCTTCCACGTTACGCGCCGCACCGAAGAAGCGCTTCGGACGATGCAGGGCGTTGGCGTCCACACCACCGGTCAGCACCTTGCCCGAAGCCGGCACCACGGTGTTGTAGGCGCGCGCCAGACGGGTGATGGAGTCGAGCAGAATGATCACGTCTTTTTTGTGCTCAACCAGGCGCTTGGCCTTCTCGATCACCATTTCGGCCACTTGCACGTGACGCGAAGCCGGCTCGTCGAAGGTCGATGCGATCACTTCGCCTTTCACCAGGCGCTGCATCTCGGTCACTTCTTCCGGACGTTCGTCGATCAGCAGCACCATCAGCACGCAGTCTGGGTGATTGTAGGCGATGCTCTGCGCGATGTTCTGCAGCAGCATGGTTTTACCGGCTTTCGGCGGTGCCACGATCAGGCCACGCTGGCCGCGGCCAATTGGCGCCGCCAGATCCAGTACGCGCGCCGTCAAGTCTTCGGTCGAGCCGTTGCCGCGCTCCATCCGCAGACGGGAATTGGCGTGCAGCGGCGTCAAGTTCTCGAACAGGATCTTGCTGCGGGCGTTTTCCGGCTTGTCGTAGTTGACTTCGTTGACTTTCAGCAGGGCAAAATAGCGTTCGCCTTCTTTTGGCGGACGAATCTTACCGGAAATGGTGTCACCTGTGCGGAGGTTGAAGCGGCGGATTTGGCTAGGGGATACGTAGATGTCGTCGGGACCGGCGAGGTAGGAACTGTCTCCAGAGCGGAGGAAACCGAATCCATCCTGCAATATCTCGAGCACGCCGTCGCCGAAGATATCTTCTCCGCTTTTCGCATGTTGCTTCAGAATGGAGAAGATGATGTCCTGCTTGCGCATGCGGGCAAGGTTTTCCAGCCCCATATTTTCGCCGAGAGTAATCAGCTCAGAAACCGGCGTATTCTTTAATTCGGTAAGATTCATAGTGGTGGGTTCTTAAACTCGGGGTATGTCTCGAACTTGTATCGTGAATGGTATGGCAGCGAGATGCGTGCCTGTTTACTGGACGTTCGATCACCGGGCGCAGAGCCGTCGCGGTAAGAAATGGCTTACATCGGGCGCACGCATTGACGGTTGAAGATCGAAGGTACCTTAAAAATGATTTTTGCAAAACCGTTTGATTGCCAAAACACGGGTTGAGTTCAGTTTACTTTCAACGCCGGTGGTTCGACACAGAGTATAGCTTTAGATTCAAACTCTTTAGATTTAAAACTTCGGGCAAGTTCTATATGCAGTGTGGTTAAACTTAACACGCTTCTTGGCAGGCGTCTAGCGGTGAATTGAACATCACCGCCAGGCGCCTGATACTGGGCTTCCCGCCCGATTACAGATTCGCGTTCAGGAAATCTTTGAGCTGACCTTTGGACAACGCGCCAACCTTGGTCGCGGCCACTTCACCGTTCTTGAACAGCAACAGCGTAGGGATGCCACGGATACCGTACTTAGGCGCGGTAGCCGGGTTCTGATCGATATTCAGCTTGGTGATGGTCAGTTTGCCTTCGAACTCTTCGGCAATCTCATCCAGAATCGGAGCAATCATCTTGCACGGCCCACACCATTCAGCCCAGAAATCGACCAGGATCGGCCCTTCCGCTTTCAGCACGTCAGCTTCGAAGCTGCTGTCAGTCAGGTGAATAATTTTATCGCTCATGTTCTACTCCACAGGATTATGTCTACCTTGTTGGTGTAGCATTAACCAACTCAAGGTGATTTTATTGCACCGCGTTTATTTCAACGGATGTGCTTTCGTAAAGCAATAGTTAGCTGATATTCTACCACACTATGAGCAAAACACACTTGACCGAACAGAAGTTTTCCGACTTCGCCCTGCACCCGTTAGTCCTTGAAGCCCTTGAGAAAAAAGGGTTTCACAATTGCACGCCCATCCAGGCGTTAGCATTGCCGCTCACGCTCTCCGGGCGTGACGTTGCAGGTCAGGCGCAAACCGGTACCGGAAAGACGCTGGCGTTTTTGGCGTCTACTTTTCACTATTTGCTGACCCACCCGGCGAAACAGGATCGCCAGACCAATCAGCCGCGCGCCTTGATCATGGCGCCTACGCGTGAACTGGCGGTGCAAATCCACTCCGATGCGGAAGCCCTCTCCCAGAGCACCGGCCTGAAGCTGGGCCTGGCCTACGGCGGCGACGGCTACGACAAACAGCTGAAAGTGCTGGAAAGCGGCGTGGACATTCTGATTGGCACCACCGGCCGTTTAATCGATTACACCAAGCAGAACTATGTCGATCTCGGCGCGATGCAGGTCGTCGTGCTGGATGAAGCCGATCGCATGTACGATCTCGGCTTTATCAAAGACATCCGCTGGCTGTTCCGCCGCATGCCTGCGGCCGATCAACGCCTGAACATGCTGTTCTCCGCCACGCTGTCCTATCGCGTACGCGAACTGGCCTTCGAGCAGATGAACAACGCCGAATATGTTGAAGTGGAACCGGAACAGAAAACCGGCCACCGCATTAAAGAAGAGCTGTTCTACCCGTCCAACGAAGAAAAAATGCGTCTGCTGCAGACGCTGATCGAAGAAGAGTGGCCGGATCGCGCCATCATCTTCGCCAACACCAAGCACCGCTGCGAAGACATCTGGGGCCACCTGGCCGCCGACGGTCACCGCGTCGGCCTGCTGACCGGCGACGTGGCGCAGAAAAAACGCCTGCGCATCCTCGACGACTTCACCAAGGGCAATCTGGATATCCTGGTCGCCACCGACGTCGCCGCGCGCGGTCTGCACATTCCCGCCGTCACGCACGTCTTCAACTACGATCTGCCTGACGACTGCGAAGACTACGTGCACCGCATCGGTCGTACCGGCCGAGCAGGCGCCAGCGGCCACTCCATCAGCCTGGCTTGTGAAGAGTACGCGCTCAACCTGCCGGCGATCGAGACCTATATCGATCACAGCATTCCGGTGAGCAAGTACAACAGCGATGCGCTGCTGACCGATCTGCCGGCGCCGAAGCGCCTGTCGCGTCCGCGCGGCGGCAACGGCCCACGTCGCAACTCCGCGCCACGTCGCGGCGGCGCGCCGCGCAGCAACCGTAAACGCTCGAGCTGATCGCCATGCTCAGCTCCAGCACGCTTTATGCTGCCATCGATCTCGGCTCCAACAGCTTCCATATGTTGGTGGTGCGCGAGGTGGCCGGCAGCATTCAGACTCTGGCGCGGATAAAGCGCAAGGTGCGCCTGGCGGCCGGGCTGGATCAGCACAATCACCTGTCGCATGAGGCCATGCAACGCGGCTGGCAGTGCCTGCGGCTGTTCTCCGAACGCCTGCAGGACATCCCGCGCGAGCAGATCCGCGTCGTCGCCACCGCCACCTTGCGCCTGGCGTCCAACGCCGATGAGTTCCTGCAGGCCGCCGAGCAAATCCTCGGCTGCCCGGTGCAGGTCATCAGCGGCGAAGAAGAAGCGCGGCTGATTTATCATGGCGTCGCGCACACCACCGGCGGGCCGGATCGGCGGCTGGTCGTCGATATCGGCGGCGGCAGCACCGAACTGGTCACCGGCACCGGCGCACAGGCATCGCAGCTGTACAGCCTGTCGATGGGCTGCGTCACCTGGCTGGAGCGCTACTTCAGCGATCGCAACCTCGGGCAAGAAAACTTCGAGCGCGCCGAACAGGCCGCGCGCGAAATGGTGCGGCCGATCGCGCCGCAGCTGCGCCAGCACGGTTGGCAAATCTGCGTCGGCGCTTCCGGCACCGTACAAGCGCTGCAGGAAATCATGGTGGCGCAAGGCATGGATGAACGCATCACCCTGCCCAAGCTGCGCCAGTTGAAACAGCGGGCCATTCAGTGCGGCAAGCTGGAAGAGCTGGAGATCGAAGGGTTGACGCTGGAACGCGCGCTGGTCTTCCCGAGCGGCCTGTCCATTCTGCTGGCAATCTTCCAGGAGCTGGGCATCGAAAGCATGATGCTGGCCGGCGGGGCGCTGCGTGAAGGCCTGGTTTACGGCATGCTGCATCTGCCGGTGGAGCAGGATATTCGCATCCGCACCATCCGCAACCTGCAGCGTCGCTACCTGATCGACACCGAGCAGGCCGAGCGCGTCAGCCAGCTCGCCGCCAACTTCTCGCAGCAGGTCGCCAACGAGTGGCAGTTGGATGCGCGATGTCGCGAGCTGTTGCACAGCGCCAGCCTGATCCACGAACTCGGCCTCAGCGTCGATTTCAAGCAGGCGCCGCAACACGCCGCCTACCTGATCCGCCACCTGGACTTACCCGGCTTTACCCCCGCGCAGAAAAAACTGCTGGCCACCCTGCTGCAAAACCAGAGCAACACCCTCGACCTGTCGCTGTTGAACCAGCAAAACGCCCTGCCGCCGCGCACCGCGCAGCGTCTGTGCCGCATTTTGCGGCTGGCGATCATCTTCGCCAGCCGCCGCCGCGACGACACGCTGCCGGCGGTGCGTTTACGCGCCAATCAGGACGATGAACTGACGGTGATCTTGCCGCCGGGTTGGCTGGAGCAGCATCCGCTGCGCGCCGAGGCGCTGGAGCAGGAAAGCCACTGGCAGAGCTACGTCCACTGGACGCTACGATTGGAAGAACAACGTTGAAATAGCAAGGGCGCGATGAGCGCCCTTTCTTTTTAATTCCCGCCTTTGGCCTTGGCCAGCTGGGCGCGGATATTGGCCAGATGGCTCTGCCCCTTCTGCATCCGCTCCTGCGGGCTCACCACTTTGCGCTCGGTTTCCCACGCCAAATCGTCCTGCGGCAGCTCCAGCAGGAATCGGCTCGGCTCCGGCCGCACCAACTCACCGTACTGACGGCGTTCGCGGCACAGGGTGAAGATCAGCTCTTTTTGCGCGCGGGTGATCCCCACATAGGCCAGACGCCGCTCTTCATCGACATTGTCTTCGTCGATGCTGCTCTGGTGCGGCAGCAGCCCCTCTTCCATGCCCACCAGGAACACGTAAGGGAACTCCAACCCTTTGGAAGCGTGCAGCGTCATCAGCTGCACCTGATCCAGCTCCTCTTCGCTTTCACCGCGCTCCATCATGTCGCGCAGGGTGAAACGCGTCACGACCTGGGTCAGCGTCATCGGCTCGTCCAAATCGTTGCCTTCCAGCATCTCCGTCATCCAACCGAACAGCGTATTGACGTTCTTCATCCGCATTTCGGCGGCCTTCGGACTGGTCGAGGTTTCAAACAGCCAGCTTTCATAATCCACGCCGCGGATCAGATCGCGCACCGCCGCCACCGGCTCACGCTCCGCCTGCTGGGCGATGCCGCCCAGCCAGTGGGTGAAGCGCTGGAGCGATTCCAGCCCGCGCCCGGTCAAGTGCTGGCTCAGCCCCAGATCGAAACTGGCGTGGAATAAACTCTTGTTGCGCTGGTTGGCCCATTCGCCGAGCTTCTGCAGCGTCGCCGGACCGATCTCGCGCTTGGGGGTATTGACGATGCGCAGGAAGGCGCTGTCGTCGTCCGGGTTGGTCAGCACCCGCAGGTAAGCCAGCAGATCCTTGATCTCGGGGCGAGAGAAGAACGACGTGCCGCCGGAAATCTTGTACGGGATGCGGTTCTGCATCAGCATCTTTTCAAACACCCGCGACTGGTGGTTGCCACGGTAGAGAATCGCATAGTCGCCGTAGTTGGTTTTTTTCACGAAGTGGTGGGCGATCAGTTCCCCCACCACGCGCTCGGCTTCGTGATCCTCGTTGTTGGCGGTCACCACCTTCAGCTCTTCGCCATACCCCAGCTCGGAAAACAGCCGTTTTTCAAACACGTGCGGGTTATTGGCGATCAGGATATTGGCCGCCTTCAAAATGCGCTCGCTGGAACGGTAGTTTTGCTCCAGCTTGATCACCTGCAGCGCCGGGAAATCTTCCTTCAGCAGCACCAGGTTCTGCGGCCGCGCGCCGCGCCAGGAGTAAATCGACTGGTCGTCGTCGCCCACCACGGTAAAGCGCGCGCGATGGCCCACCAACAGCTTCACCAGCTCGTATTGGCTGGTGTTGGTATCCTGATACTCATCCACCAGCAGATAGCGGATGCGCTGCTGCCAGCGTTCGCGCACCTCTTCGTTGCGTTGCAGCAGCAGCGTCGGCAACAGGATCAAATCGTCGAAGTCCAGTACGTTGCACGCCCGCATATGGGCGTGGTAAAGGCCGTAGCAGTGGGCGAACAGCTTGTCGCGCTCCGAGCGCGCCAGCTCCGCCGCGCGCTGGGGATCGATCAGGTCGTTTTTCCAGTTGGAGATGGTCGAAATCAGCTGCGCCACCAGCGTCTTATCGCTTTCCAGCCACTTTTCGGTCAGCTCTTTCAACAGCGCCAGCTGATCCTGGTCGTCGAACAGCGAGAAGTTGGACTTCATGCCCAGCGCCACATATTCCCGCTTGATGATCTCCAGCCCCAGGGTGTGGAAGGTGGAAATCATCAGCCCACGCGCCTCTTTGCGTCCCAGGGTTTGCGACACGCGCTCTTTCATCTCGCGCGCGGCTTTGTTGGTAAAAGTCACGGCGGCGATGTGCCGCGCCTGATAGCCGCAGTGGTGGATCAGGTGGGCTATCTTGTTGGTGATAACGCGCGTCTTGCCGGAACCGGCACCGGCCAACACCAGGCAGGGCCCGGTAACGAATTCGACGGCTTGTTGTTGGCTGGGGTTTAATCGCATGGCGCTGACTTGCTCGACTGTAAAACGTGGAAGGGAATTGTAGCAGAAAGCGCCGATGAGATTTAGCGGGTATAATCAGCGCAATTTTCGCATCGACAAAGGCAATACCATGGCAAAAACGGCGTGCGCCCTGCACATTCTGGTAGACAATGAAAAGCTGGCCAACGAGCTGCTGGCCAAGCTGAAACGCGGCGTCAGCTTCGACACGCTGGCGCGCAAATACTCGAGCTGCCCGTCAAAACGCAACGGCGGCTCGCTGGGCGAATTCAACAAAGGCACAATGGTGCCTGCGTTCGATAAAGCGGTGTTCAGCATCCCGCTGCTCAAACCTTACGGCCCGGTCAAAACCCAGTTCGGTTACCATATCATCAAGGTGCTGTACCGCAACTGAGGGGGCCTGAGCCCCCTGCCACGAATTACTGCGCGCCAGCGGCGTCCGTCGCCGGCGAAGCGACTGCGGTGTCCGCCGGTTTGGCTTCTTCCGTCACCACCGCCGGCGGCGGCATCATGATGCCGTTATAGGTATCCTGCAGCTGCTTCATGCTCATTTCCGGCTCGCCCTTCGGCTGCATCAGCACCAGCGTCGCGTCCTGAGACAACTGCAGCTTCAGCGCCTGATTCAGCGTCTCCAGCGTCAGGCTGGACAGGAACTCTTGGCGCAGCTTCTGGTACAGTTCCGGCGCGATATCCACCACCCCGCTCTGCTGCGACCGCAGACGCTGGCTCATCAACACGTCGGTGTCGGTACGGGCGTAGGTCGCGAACAGCTTGCTCAGCTGATCGTTTTTCTGCGCCAGCAGCGCATCGAATTCCTCTTTCGACAGGCCGTTGTCTCGCACGTTGGCCAGTTCGCGGGCAATGAAGCCCAGGCTGCCGTTCAGATTGTTGTTCGGCGTATCCAGGTGGATGGCGCACTGCCCGCGCTGGTACTGCACGCGGCAGTCAAAGCCCAAATGCAGGTTTTTCTGGTCGCTTTTTTCCAGCGTCTGCTGGAGGTGCCAGAACAACGCCTCGCGGGCGAGATCGCCACGCCAGTAGCGCAGCAGGCTTTGCGAATCGCGAATCGGATGCCACGGCGAATCCCACATGATCGACAGCGTATCCTGCTTCACCTGCTCGCTGATCAGGCTCACCGGCTGCTGCGGCAGCGGCGTCAGGGTCGGCATCGGAGCCGGAGTTTCACGTTTGCCCTGCAGCGGCGAGAAGGCCTTGTTGATCTGCTCGCCCAGGCTGCGGCTGTCAACCTTGCCGACCACGAACAGCGTCATGGCGTCCGGTGTGTACCACTGCTGATAGAATTTCTTCAACTGCTCAAGGTTGACCGGCCGTTTCGCCGGCTGCGCCGGATCGTGCGCCAGCAGCGTCGAGCCTTTCAGGCGGTAACGCCACCAGGCGTCTTTGGTATTGGGTGGGAAAGTGCCGACCGGATTGATGCTGGAATTCATCACCGCGTGCACCGTGTGCTCGTCGATCGCCAGTTTGCCGGTCGTGTCCGCCAGCCAGGCCAGCGCTTCTTTCAGCAGATCGGGCCGGTTGTTCGGCAAGCTGAGGTTATACATGGTGAAATCGTACGAGATGATAGCCGGCGGCAGCGGCCGCTCGTTATCTACGCTCTGCTGCCACAGCGCCCGCAGCTGCGGCGCCGTGAAGCTTTCGCTGCGCGTCAACGCCAGCCGCGGCAGCAGGTGGGCAAAGCCGGTCTGCTGCGAAGACTCCACCAAAGAGCCGGTATTGACGATCAGCCGCAGTTCCACGCGGTCGCTCGGCCGCTGCGGCGTATCGAGAATCTGCCATGAAAACCCGTTGGCCAGCGCCCCCTGCTGCCAGGCAGGATCGGGTTGTAGTGCTTCAGCCTGCACGCTGCCACTGGCTGCCGCCAGTAGCAGCCCACCAACTATAAGATGAATTCTGGTGCCCTGCATGTGAACCCCTACTTAATGACTATCCAATTTCTTATGCAAATGCGTGTATTCCATTCAATGGAATCATAAAAATACGCCCTGAGTTTCACGGTGGGGCGGAAAGCAGAAAGTGTACCACCGTGTTAGACCGCGCGCCTTTGCGGATGTCACTCATTAGAGTGAAAAATAATAGATTGCGGGGTTTTTAATGCAAAAAATCGTTACGAGGCAGGGGAAGAAGCTCACCGGCCGCGGATGCGGCCGGTGATTTACCGCCGAAATCAGGCGGAAGGCAGCGTTTTGTCCGCGCCGGCGTTTTTGTTGTTCAGGGTGTCTTTCAGCTGCTTCTCATCCAGCTGATTACACCATTTGGCCACGACCACGGTCGCCACGCCATTGCCCACCAGGTTGGTCAGCGCGCGGGCTTCCGACATAAAGCGGTCGATGCCGAGGATCAGCGCCAGGCCGGCCAGCGGCAGGTGGCCTACGGCGGAGATGGTGGCGGCCAACACGATAAAGCCGCTGCCGGTCACGCCCGCCGCCCCTTTGGAGGAGAGCAGCAACACCACCAGCAGGGTAATCTGATGCATGATATCCATGTGGGTGTTGGTCGCCTGCGCGATAAACACCGCGGCCATGGTCAGGTAGATAGAGGTGCCGTCCAGGTTGAAGGAGTATCCGGTCGGGATCACCAGACCCACCACCGATTTCTTGCAGCCCAACTTCTCCATTTTATCCAGCATGCGCGGCAGCGCGGATTCAGACGACGAGGTCCCCAGCACGATCAGCAGCTCTTCTTTGATGTAGTTGACAAATTTGAAGATGCTGAAGCCGTTGGCGCGGGCGATGCTGCCCAACACCACCACCACGAACAGGATGCAGGTGATATAGAAGCACACGATCAGCTGGCCGAGTTGCACCAGCGTACCGACGCCGTATTTACCGATGGTAAACGCCATGGCGCCGAAGGCCCCCAGCGGCGCCAGGCGCATGATCATGTTGATGATGCCGAAAATCACCCGCGAGAAGCTGTCGATCACGTTGTAGATCAGCTGCCCTTTGTCGCCCAGACGATGCAGGGCGAAGCCGAACAGCACCGCGAACAGCAGCACCTGAAGAATGTTGCCGCTGGCGAACGCGCCGATCACGCTGCCGGGGATGATGTCCAGCAGGAACGGAATGATGCCCTGCTGCTGCGCTTGCTCGGCGTAGATCGCCACCGCTTTGGCGTCCAGCGTACCGGGATCGACGTTCATGCCGGCGCCCGGTTGCACCAGGTTTACGATCACCAGGCCGATAATCAGCGCGAGGGTGCTGACGATTTCAAAATACAGCAGCGCGATGGCGCCGGTGCGCCCCACCGCCTTCATGCTTTCCATGCCGGCGATGCCGGTCACCACGGTGCAGAAAATCACCGGGGCGATAATCATCTTGATCAATTTGACGAAGCCATCACCCAAGGGTTTCATCTGGGCGCCGAGGTCAGGGTAGAAGTGGCCAAGCAGGATACCCAGCGTGATCGCCGTCAGCACCTGAAAATAGAGGCTCTTAAAAATTGTTGTTTTCATATGAACATCCTATGGGGGGAAGACACGCACCAGGCGGCAGTCTAAAAATCCAGCCTGTTCATTGCTTGCGCGGAAAATAACACCCACTTAACAACATGGAAATAATTTGTTGCACCCACCCCTCAGGGTTGATGTGAATTTAAGAGCTGAAACGCGTCAGTCCGGGTGCAAAGCTGAAAATTGCGTAAGCCTTTGTTTGCACTAACGCAAAAGAGGTATGAGGGGAATAGCAATTTTCGGACGGGGAAAAGTACCGGAAAGGTAACGCGGCGCTCACGGCGCCGCGCGGCAAAACTCGGTTTCGAACGCTTCACGCGGCAGCGGCCGAGCGAACAGGAACCCTTGCCCGCTGCGAATGCCATGCTTCAGCAGCCAGTCGCGCTGCTCGGCGTTTTCCACGCCTTCGGCCATCACCGGCAACGCCAGCACTTCAGAGATTGAACTGACGATGCGCACCATCGCATCGTCGGCCGGCAGTCCCTGAATGAAACTGCGGTCGATTTTAATCAAATCGATCGGCAGGGATTTCAACCGGTTCAGGTACTCCAGGCTGGAGTAGCCCATGCCGAAGTCGTCCAGCGCGATCGACAGCCCCAGATCGTGCAGCTCGCGCAGCAGCGCCAGCGCGCGGTCGAGATCGTCGATGCGTACCGTCTCGGTGATCTCCAGCAGCAGCTTGCGCGGATCGATCCGATACTGCGCCAGCAGATTTTTCAGATGCGGAACAAACGCCTCGTCCTGCATCTGAATGCCGGAAACGTTGACCGCCAGCGGCAGCGCAATGCCGCGCTGCTGCCAGTCCGCCAGGATACGGCAGGACTCTTCCAGCACCCAGTTGCCGAGCGGCACAATCACGCCCAGCTCTTCCGCGAGCGGAATGACGTCGGCCGGCAGGGTATAGCTGCCGTCGTACTGCTGCCAGCGCAGCAACGCTTCTGCGCCAATCACCTCGTTGGACTGCATGTCGATCTGCGGCTGCAGGAACAGCGTGAAATGCCGCTGCTCAATGCCGTGCAGGATCTCGCTCTCCTGCGTCAATCGTTTCTGCGTGCGCTCCGTCAGGCTGGGTTCGAAGAACAGGATCTGATTTTTCCCTTCGCGATGCGCGGACATCATCGCCGAGGTAGCGCTGCGCAGCAGCTGTTCCGCGCTCTCCCCCTGATTGAGGTAGTGGGCGATGCCGATGCTGGCGTTGGGCCGCAGCGCCAGGCCTTCCAGCGTCAACGGCGCGTTGATCTCCGCCATGATGCGCCGCGCCAGCTGCATGGCGTGGAACGGCCGCTCGATGCCCTTGGCCAGGATGGCGAATTCGGTATTGCTAAGCTGTGCCAGCACGCCGTTTTCGTCGATGCAGCCGCGCAGCTTCTTCGCCAGCGCCAACAGCAATGCCTCGCGCATCGCCGGGCTCATCACGCCCGACGCTTCATGCAGCGTCTCGATGCCGATCACCAGCAGGTTAAAACGCTCGGGGCGCAGGCTTGAGGCGATATGCTGTTCCAGCAACGCGTTCAGCAAGGCCGGGTTGGGCAGTTCAGTCACCGGGTGGCAGGTGCTCAGGCGGCTCATGTCGGCATGCGCCTTGGCCAGCGTCTGTTGATTGCGGTTGTAGTTGCGCACCAGCAGGCCGAGCTCGTCGTCCTGGTGCAGCGCCGGCAGCATCAGCTGGTGATAAGGCGCTTCGTCCTGCGAGATGTTTTCCAGCTCTTTGGCCATCGCGCGCAGCGGATGCACCATCAGCCGGTTCATGCACCAGGTGATGGACACCGACAGGATCAGCGCCAGCAGCAGGTAGGTCGACAGCATGGTCGACAATATGCTGAGGATAAACTGATACATGCGGAACGAATCGGCCTGCAGCACCAGGTAGGCCAGCGGCTGCTGGTTGGCCGGCACCCGTTCCAGCGAATAGAGCGGCACGGATATTTGGATAGGCAGCTCAAACAGCCGGGCGATCAGCGTCGGCACCGGCCGCTCTGGCGGGAAATTGGCGTGCAGCGCCTGAAACTCGTTCGGCAAGACGATATCCGCCCGGCTCAGAATGCCGACCGGCAACAGCGTATTCAGCACCTTTTTGGCTTCCGGCACGTCCATGCGCAGCACCGCTTCCGCCAGCGGCTGGCGTACGGAGTGAGCGATATTCTCCAGTTGCTGGGCGTAGTCATCCCTGCGCTGCTGCACAAAATGGAACAACTGAATCACGATAAAGATACAGATCGTGACCAGCGCCACGCCGGACACTGTCGCCATCTGCTTAATCGTTAACGAACGCCTGACCCGCAAACCTGCTCTCCGTAAAATCGGGCTGAAACAAAAAGGGGGCTGACTCTCACCCGCCCCCTCGAACCGGGCTGAGTATACTCGATCATCGGCTGTTTTTATCTGGCTATGCCGCAGGCATAACCAAGAAAATCGCGGGTTTCAGTCTTTTCCTAGAGCGAACAAACACGACCCGGACACAGGGTAACAAAACTCCCCGGTGTCCGACACTCCGAATCTCTCTCCTCCCGGTTACTTGAAGTCGGCATAAGGCGTCAGCGGCTGCGGCGGTAAATCGAGGTCCCCCTGCCAGCCGGCCAGGGAATAACGCAGATAAATCAACGCGTGGCTCGGCGTATAGTTCTTCGCCTGCTGAATATCGATGCCCGCGCCGAGCGTCCAGTGCGAACTGAGACGGCGTTCGACGATCGCCCGCAGGGTATAACCGACGCCGCTCGAGGCGCTGCCGTCCTCGACGGCGAACTTATCGGGCAGTGAATCCGGGATCAGGCCTTGCAGCGGATAACGGCGCTGGCTGTCGGTTTTCGAATGCGACAGCGAAACCGAACCGCCCAGCTCCCACGACCAGTTCTCGGTGCGCTGACGATAGTTGACCGGCAGCGACAGCGACAGATATTGCTGCGGGCTGTAATAGCCGCCCTGTCCCAGCGAATAGCCACTCAAGTCTTTCTGGTAGTGCCACAGCATGGTATTGAGCCCAACGCTCAGGCGGCGATTGTCTTCGTTGATCACCTTGTAGTAATAGCCGGCCATCAACCGCTGCCGCTGGTTGTCCGCCACGTTCTTGCCGGTGATTTGGTGCGCGCTGAGATCGGCCCACACGCCGTTCGCCTCGCCGCGATCGTAGCTGGCGCTCAGGCTGACGCCGGTGGCGCGCACGCCGCCCCAGGTAGTGCCGGTATTCGGATCCTTGGCGCCGCCAAACGCCAGCAACGAGCTGGAGATCGGCCGCCGCGAGGCCGCCAGCGTCCAGCCGATGTGGTTCCAGTCGCCGCTGTAGGCCAGGCCGCCGCTCCAGTCGACCACCTCGAAGCCCATCGGCGTCGTGCCGATATCGGCGGCCCAGCGATCGTTTTTCCAACCGGCCGCCACGCTGGTGCCGGTGGTTTTCTGGTGTTCATCGCCGCGGCACCCTTGCGTGTGGCAGGTGCCGAAGGTTTCGTAGTATTTGCCGCTGCCGTCGGTCGAGAAGCGGCCGGCATCCAGCTGCACGGTGTCGGTGCGCAAGAAGGCGCGCCCGTCATACAGCGGCATATCCACCTGCAGCATGGTGTCGTGCGCGTTGAAGTCGGAAATGCCGCCGGTGCCGCTCGAGCGCCAGTAATCGTGATCGAGCGTGACGTTCACGTCCTGCTGCCGATACAAATCAGCGGCATCGGAGCGGATGCCGCGTTTCAGCCAGTCGTCGTTCGGGTTATTGCGCGTCAAATAGGTGTAGCGGTCATTGTCCTGCGGCAGCGTCGGCGTGATGCCGCCGGCCACCATCGCCTGGCGGTAATCCTGCTGCGCCCGCTCCGGCTGTTGCTGAGCCCGCTCCAGGCGGGCGGCGTCGCGGTAGATCAGCGCTTTGGTCTGCCCGACGGGTTCTGAAGCCGCCGCCGTTTTCAACCGGCCGAAGAGCGCGTCGGCCTGCTGCGCATCGCCCACCGCGCCCCAAGCATTGGCGACCCGCCGTTGGCTGTTGAGCGAAGCGTCTTGCGGCTGCGGTTCGGTTTTCAGCCGCTGGCGCGCCGCGTCCAGATCCCCCTGCGCCACATAGGCTTCGATCTCGCCCAGCTGCGCATCCGGATTGTTCGGTTCACGGCGTTTCACCCGCTGATAGTCGTCCAGCGCCGCCGCATACTCCCCGCGCGCCAGCGCCCAGTCGGCGAGCAGCAAATCGATGCGCGTGTCCGCCGGCTGCCGGCGCAGATAGGCTTCCGCCGCCGGTTCGTCACCCGCCGCCCGCAGCCCTTCGGCATGTGCGATCGTCGCCTGCATTTTCAGCCGCTGCGCCAGTTCGCGCATGTTGTCGTTCCACTGCGCCGCCGGCAGCGTATTGAGCTGCGCCAGCGCCTGCCTGTCGCGATCGCTGCCGGAAAGATAGAGCGCATAGGCGTAGGTCAGCTGCGGATTGGGGTGCTGGCGCTGCGTCAGCTGCCGGAATAAGGCGTCCGCCTGTTGCGGCTGCCCGGCCTGACGCAGCGCCTGGGCATAGCGATAGGTCAGCCAGACATCGTCGGGCGCCAACGGCTGGGCGCGCCGATAGATTTCCGCTGCCTGCTGCCACTGTTGCTGCTGCGCCAGCGTCTCCGCCTGCTGTTTCAGCCTGTCGAGCCGCAGCCCATCGAGAGTGCTGCGCAGCTTGGCCTGCTGGCTGCGCGGCAGGCCGTCAAGGTAGGCCAGCGCTTTTTCCGGCGACTGGCGCTGATAGATATTCACCAGGCCGCGCAGCGCGCTGCCGTTGCCGGGATCGCGCCGCAGCGCCTGCTGATAAAACCCTTCCGCCGCGGCGTCATCCTTGCTCGCCACCGCCACATCGCCCAGGCCGATAAACGCGTCGCCGTTGCTGTCGTCGAGCTGGCGCGCCTGCTGATATTTCTGCCGTGCCAGCGCGAGATTGCCGGCCTTGAGCGCTTTGTCGCCCTCGTCGATCGCCAGCCAGTAGCCGGTGCTCTTGATCAGGCTCTGCCATTTGCCGCTGCCGTAGCCATTCTTGTCGGCCGCCAGCGCCTGGCGAAACAGCTTCAGCGCCTGCGGGCGGTCACCGGCGCGCGAGTAGGCCTGGCCGAGCGCCCCCAGCACCTCGGCGTCGTTCGGCGTCGCCGCCAACGCCTTTTGCAACTCAGGAATGGCCGCCCGGCTGCCGCCTTTATCCACCTGCGCCAGGCCGCGCACCCGCGCCTGATAAGCCGGATCGGCCAACAGTTTCTGCTGTCTGGCCAGCTCTTCACGGGCGCTGGTCGCCTGATCGCCGGTGTCGAACACGCCGAGGAAACGGTTGAGCGCCGCTACGCTCTGCGCGCTGACCGGCATCGCTTTGACCTTGTCCAGCCACAGATCGGCGGCATCGCCGCGCCCGGCCGGATCGGCGGCGATCTTCTGCAGCAGTTCATAGGCCTGCGCGTCCTGGTTCTGGCTGAACAGCATGCGCGCCAGCGACATGCGCAGCGCCGCGTTGCCGGAATATTGCTGATCCAGCGCCTGCAGCTGCTTTAACGCCTTCGCCTCCTGCCCCGGCAAACGCGCCACCAGCCGCCAGTATTCCACCGCCAGATCGAGCGTCGGCGGCTCGCCGTGGAACAGCGCATCGTACTGCGCCTTGGCCTCCGGCAACCGGCCGGCGGTCGCCATCAGGCGCGCCTGCTGCAGCTTTTGCCGGGTTTCCGGCTGGGTCAGCAGCATGTTCATTTGCGCCTGGCGATAAGCGCTGGACTGCGGCGCGAGCGTTTTCAGCTTGTCCAACTGCTGCTGCGCCAGCGCCATGTTGCCCTGCCGCAGCGCCAAACGCATGCGCGCGGCGATCACGTCCGGGTTGTTCGGATCCATCAGTTCGAGCCGGTACAGCGATTGGCGCACCAGATCGTCCTTGTTGCCGGCCTCGCCAATGCGCACCTGCTCCAGCAGCCACTGCTCCGGCGCCACGGCCTCCGCAGCGCGCGCCTGCGGCAGCATCGCCAGACTCAGCGGAATCAAATTCAGCCAGTTTATTTTGAAGTTGTGCATTGGCCGTCCCACGAGGGTTGCAATTCACCCTGACGATTAAAGCGATAACGTTGTTGATCCCACCCCTGGCCGAACAGCGTCAGCGAGGCGCTGAAATAGGCGTCGTCACCCGGCGGGTGTTCGCCGATCCGTTGCCGCTGTGTCGCCAGCGCCTCGGCCTGCGTCGCCAACATCGGCAACATCGCGGCGGAAAAGCCGACCGGGCCGTCGCCGGTGGTTTTGCCGCTGGCGGTATCGGTTTTCTCCGGCGGCACGCCCTGGCTGGCGGTGAGCTGCGCCATCGGCTGGAAGCGTTTGAGCAGCGCCGCCTTGTGTTCATCGTCGTCCGCCAGCATGCCGGCCCACAGATAGACCCGAATGGCGTCGTAGCTGCCGACGTTCGGCTTGACGGTGTCCGGCTGCCAGCCGGCGCCGACCCGCCATACCACCCAGTCCGGCGAGAAGCCGTGCGGCGCGGTCTCCAACCACAGCCGCTGATTGATCTCGCGCATCGCGCGCCACGGGCCGTTCAGCGCCGCAAAACGCGTCAACAGCTGCGGCGGCAGGTAGCTGGGGTTCAGCCGCCAGCGATCTTCCGCCACGAACCCGACTTTGCCCGGCAGCAGCATCAGCCCCAGGCCGGGGATGTCGGCCACTTCCTCGCGGCCGATGCGCTGCAACAGCAGCGTCCCCAGGGTTTGATAACGCCGGCTTTTCCACAGGCGGCCGGCTTCGAGCAGGTTATAAGCGATCCACAGATCGGCGTCCGACGCCGAGTTGGCGTCCAGCACCTTCCACTGCTTGTCGTCGCCCTCGCCCCACAGCCAGGCGGGTAAACGGGCGCTGAGATCGCCCGCCGCCAGGTTGTTCTCCGTCCAGGTCAACAGCTGGTCGAAGGTCGGCCGGTCATTGGCCACCAGGGCGAAGAACAGGCCGTAACTCTGCCCCTCCGACGTGGTGATTTTGTTCGGGCTGCTCGGATCGATCACCCGCCCCTGCGGGCTGATGTAGAACTGCTTGTACTGTTGCCAGCCCGGCCATTCGCAGGCCGCCGCCGCGCTGAAAGCGCACAGCAGCAGCATGCCGAGCGACAGGCGTTGCAGCATCGCGTTCACCGCCGTCAATCCCGATCTTCAGGCGCCAGACGCCGCCGGCTGAAGGCCTTCAGGCCGCGCCACAGCATCAACCCCAGGATCACCACCAGCACCACCGCGAGCACCGCCAGCAGAACCGGATGCGTGGAGAGGGCATACCAAAGCCGCTCCCACCAAGGCAGGTGGCCGACATAGTAAACATCACCGACGCGCAGGCTGTTGACCCCCGATTCGCGGATCACCGCCACCGAGCCGAACACTGCGGCGCGCTTGCCGCTGTCCAGCAGGGCATTGTTCAGCAGCTCATAGCCGCGCGGGCTGTCCGCCAACAGCGCCACGATGCTGCGCTGGTCGTTGAACGGCGACTGCACGCCAATGATCGCCGACATCGCCCCCTCGGAACTGACGGTGGTCTTGCTGTCCGGCTTGGCGTCCTCCGCCAGCACTTCCGAGCTGGGCAGCGGCGGTTGGCGCGTCGGCTGTTTCACCCAGCTTTGGGTCGCGTCCACCAGCAGACTGATTTTCTTGTCGTCGCGCAGCGCCTGCGGAATGGTGCCGACCATCAGGATGTCGTCGTCGCGATCCTTGGCCTGCGACCAGTCGTCGCTCAGCGTGAAGGCCAGCGCCGGATAACCGGTTTGCGCGCCGATCACGCCGAGCGCGTTCAGCAGCGCGCTGACCTGCGCCGGCTGCGGTTTCTGGTTCACCAACACCAGCGTTTGCGACAGATCCGCCAGGCGGCTGAACGGGAAACCGGCGTTGGCGAAAGCGCGCAGGTCCGGCATCGCCATAAAGTGGCGGTAGCCGGAGAAATCGATGGTAGACGCGCCGTCAATCACCGCGTGGTTTGGCGTGAAGGAGTAGGTTTCGCAGCGCCCTTCCGCGCCGCTGGCCAGCAGCGTGGTGTAATCGAAGTCAAAGCGCAGCTGGTTGGTGGCCCCGAGCCGCAGCGCCGGAATGCTGACGTTTTTGTCGGAATCGAGCAGCCCCTGCGTCAACGGCAAACGCAGCAGCTGTGCGCCCTGTTCGTGTTCCGGCACCAGCGAGTAGGCCTGCACGAACTGGTTGTTCAGGCTGACGCTCAGCCGCGAACCGTCCTGAATGCGCGGCGCGGTATAACGGTACTTGAGGTGCATATCGATGCCGGTGCTGCGGATCAGGAACAGATCCGGCGGCAGGTTCATGGTCAATGAAATCGGGCCGGGCTCGATGCCGCTGGTTTGCAGCTGTTCGGCGTATTGCTGCAGTTCGGCGAAGGTCATCGGCCGATCGGTGCGCACCCAGTTCGGCGCGTCGTAAGGCTGGCGCGGCGCCAGCTGTTCCACCTTGTCCACCGTCACGTTCTGGCCGCGGAACAGAATGTCGCCCTGCGCGATGCCTTTCACCGCGGTGATCAAATCGTTGTCGTCACGCCCCTGAATCAGCAGCAGTTTGACGTAGGGATTGTCGGGGTGGCTGATCATCTCCACCGTCGGGCCGTTGACCGCCGGGTAATCGCGCAGGAAATCCGGGCGCTGCTTATTGGTGGCGAACACCACCGCGTGCTGCGTCGGCAGCGCGTTATACAGCGCCGGGAAGGATTGCCCGCGCCATTGCGCCTTGCTGCCGAACCACGAGGCCAGAATGCCCGCCGCGCGCTGCTGGGCCAGATCCGGCTGGCCGGCGAACACCATCGGCAGCGTCAGCGGCCGATTATCGCGGCTGTCGAAGAACGGTTCAGGGAAGTGCGACAGCTCGTTTTTCACCGGCAGCGTCTGGAAGCGCAGCTTCAGCGCGCTGGATTTGCTGACGTCGAGCCACAGCGAGGTGCTGGCCGGGTTTTCGCAGATGTTTTGATAATGGCCGACGAACACCAGCCGGACGCGGTTAAAATCGGTGATATAGCGCGGATCGATCGCCATCTGGATGCGATTGGGCTTGCCCAACTGCTCCTTGGCGATCGTGGTCACGCCCATCAGCTCGTCGTTGAGATAGACTTTGACGTGCGACTCCACCGGGATCAGCGCCGGCGACGGCGTAAATTCCATGTCGAGCATCGCCTGCGAGACCACCTCATCGCTGCGCACGCCGAATTCGATCTGCCCGTCCGGCCGGGTGCCGCGCAGAACAAAGGCGCCCGGCGGCGGCGCTATCTGCGCGAACGGCAGCGACACATCGCGCACCGGCGCATTCGGATCCTGCGGCGCGGTCGCCGTATCGGCCGCCGCAGCGATCGGCGGCTGGGCCGCCACGGTCGGCGCGGTGGCGGTTTCGGCCTGCGACAGGGTGCTGATGCCTAAGGCCAGAGCAGTTAACCAGGTTATTTTTCTCGTCATCGTATCATCATCAATGTTGGAGCCTGTTCACCGGGCGAGTGAGCGGGCGGTTGAACTCGCAGCTAACCCACGGTTTCTTGTTGACCCAAGGTCGGATCCCTGCCGACGCCGCGCGGAATAAACGACACTACCCAGGCGGTCAGCGACGTGACCCCGACCAGCAGACCGCGCACCAGCGGCGGCGCGTAGTCCGCCATGCGCACATAGCCGCGGAAGCCCAGCGCCAGCACGTCGCGCAGGCTTTCGATCGGCCGGTCTTCAGGGAACCCGTCCTGCCACAGCGCCCAGGTATCGGCGCGGGCGAAGGTGCACTGAATAAAATCGATGTGTTCGCGGGTGGAAAGACTGACCAGACGCACCCCCACCTTGTTGCCGAAGGCGCGCGTCACCACGCAGGGGAAGCTGTACTCCTGCTGGCCGCGTTTGAGCAGCAGCGAGGCCTTGTCGCCCTCTTTCAACGTGTCCGCCACCCGCATCTCGATGCCCACGCCGCCATCGGAGTAATCGCGCAGCGTGCAGGGGTAGAGGTGGCCGTCGGCACGCGCGATCGCCGCCGGCATGGCGATCTCCACGCGGTGCGCCTGACGCACCTGTTTGGCTTCCACCGCCACCGCCACCGCGCCGCCGAGAATGGTCATGTTGTACAGCACCCACACCAGGCTGATGATCACCGTCATCACCTCGTCCGTCGGGCCATAGGCCAGCCGCCAGGCGCCGAACGCCAGCCCGGCGAGGTTAAGAACCACCAGGAACATGTAAGGCCGGGTGATCACCCAGTCGACGTGCTCCTCCTCCACCAGCCCGCCCTTGGCGGTGACGTTGAATTTGCCCTTGTGCGGATTGAACAGCGCCACCGTCGTCGGCCGCGCGATATACCAGGCCAACACCGTTTCATAGATTTCGCTCCAGAACGAATGGCGGTATTTCCCCTGGATGCGCGAGTTGGTCAGGCTGGCGTGGATCATGTGCGGCAGCACGTAAAGCGCGATAGCCAGCGCCGGCGCGAAGATGATGTAGGCATGCAACAGCAAAAACGCCAGCGGCGCGGTGAGGAAGATCAGCCGCGGGATGCCCGACAGGAAGTGCAGCATGGCGTTGGCGTAGCACAGGCGCTGCGCCAGTTTCAGCCCCTTGCCCAGCAACGGGTTGTCGAGCCGGAAGATCTGCACCATGCCGCGCGCCCAGCGAATGCGCTGGCCGATGTGCGCCGACAGGCTTTCGGTCGCCAGCCCGGCGGCCTGCGGAATGCGGATATAGGCCGAGGTATGCCCGCGCCGGTGCAAACGCAGCGAGGTATGGGCGTCTTCGGTGACGGTTTCCACCGCGATGCCGCCGATTTCGTCCAGCGCGCTGCGGCGCAGGATGGCGCAAGAGCCGCAGAAGAAGGTGGCGTCCCACATATCGTTGCCGTCCTGCACCAGCCCGTAGAACAAAGTGCCCTCGTTGGGCGTCTGACGGAAGCGGCCAAGGTTGCGCTCGAAGGGATCCGGCGAGAAGAAGTGGTGCGGGGTCTGCAGCATCGCTAGCTTTTTGTCTTTGAAGAACCACCCCATGGTCAGCTGCAAGAAGGAGCGCGTCGGGACGTGGTCGCAGTCGAAAATCGCCACGAACTCGCCAGTGGCCTGCTTCAGCGCGTTGTTGATGTTGCCGGCCTTGGCGTGTTCGTGAGTCGGCCTGGCGATGTACTTCACTCCCACCTCGGCGGCGAACGCCCGGAACTCGGGGCGATTACCGTCATCAAGGATATAGATGTTCACTTTCTCTTTCGGCCAGTCGATGCCCAGCGCCGCATAGAGGGTGGGCTTCACCACCCCGAGGTCTTCGTTGTAGGTCGGCACCATCAGATCGATGGTCGGCCAGGTGGCGCTGTCTTCGGGCAACGGCACCGGCTGGCGGTTAAGCGGCCAGATAGTCTGGAAATAGCCCAGCACCAACACCACCCAGGCGTAGGTTTCCGCCACCAGCAACAGCAGGCCGCATACCAGGCTGAGCGGATCGTCCCAGTTCAGCGTGGCGGTATAGCGCCACCACAGGTAACGGCAAGAGACGGTCAACGACAGCACGATCAGCATCAACGCAGGCAAGCGCCCCGGCACCCGGCGCACCACCATCGCGATCCCCCACAGCAGCAGAACGAACACGAACTGCGCCGACAGATCGAACGGTTGCGAGATGCACAGCATGGCGAGGATCGCCGCCAGCACGCCGACCAGAATGAACAGCGCGCGCCGTAATCCGCGGTTCATGCGGCCGAGTCGCTCTACCGAGCGCTGTTCCACGCCGGCGTTTTTCAGCCGCTGCGGCAAGCCCTGCAGCCAATCGGCATAGCGCTGCTGCAGCCGCCGCCAACCGGCGAAATAATCGCGCTGCACCGGCGCGCGGCCGCTGCGGAACAGCAGCAGCCACACCCCCTGCAGCAAATAGCGCAGCGCATCCGCCGGGCGGGGGCGTTCGGCGGACAGATGCGGGAACCAGTAAGCGCGGCCGGCGCGCACGCGCCGCCAGGCCGGTGACTCCAAACGCAACAGCATCCACCCCAGCGCCACCAACAGCGTAGTGAAAAAGGCGGTCAGCGCCGACGCCCCGCTGCGGCGATAGGCGCGGTAACGCGCCTGCACCGCCTGGCGCACCGGCGGCACCAGCAGCAGGCTCAGCACCCGACTCATGGCGCAACGCCCCGTTTGAGGTTGATCAGGCACCAGTTGGCCAGCGTCAGCACTTCATCCGCCGCCAGGCTCTCGGGGCGGTACTCGCCCAGCGGCTGTTTGGCCGCCAGCGCTTCCGCCAACGCTTCATCGCGGTGGATAACCACCGGCAACAGGCCGCTCAGCGTTTGCAGCCACAGCTGATGCAAATCCTGCTGCAGCCGGCTGGCCGAAGAGTAATGGTTAATCAGGAAATGACTTTCGTGCGGCAGCGCCTGCTGATGGAGCCGCACCTGGCAGTTGGCGTCGGGGTTCAACAGCACGAACACGCTGTCGGCCAGTTGCAATGCCTGCTGCGCCAAAACGCCGTCCCCGACCGGGACGTCCAGCAGGACCCAGCGCTGCGGATCGCCGGCCATCAGCTGACGCAAATTATCGCGCCAGCGATCGGGATGCGCCTGACACCGATGTTGCACTTCCAGCCGTTCCGCCGCATTCAGGCGGCCAAACGGTAAAAAGTCGAGGTTTTCGCAATAACGCAGCGCGCCTTCCCGCCAACCGCCGCCGTCCTGTTCCGCGCGTGCCCAGCCGCGCGCCAGTTCGAACGGCGTGTTGAAATGCAGGCGCAGCAGATTGTCCGGCGTAAAGTCTATCGCCAGCACCGACTCGCCAAGCTGGCGCAACGCCCAGGCGAGCGCCGCCGTGACTGACGTCGTCCCCATTCCACCCCGCAACCCTTGCAGCGCGATCGCCGGCATAGATCAGTGGCTCCCCGCGTTCTGCGCCAATTCGGCCAGCAGCGGCCAGCGCGCCATCATTTGCGTTAACCGCTCCTGCCGCGAAATATCGACATAGCTTAATTTTGGTAATGAAAAAGCCTGGCTGAGCGCCTGCAGGTCATCCTGGCTCTCCTCCGGCGCCGCTGCACGAAAATGGCTGGGTGCGTTATTCATTCTTCCGCCTTGGCGAAAATAGGCTATGTTAATTAACTATAGCAACGATACAAAAAGAGACAGGCAATAAGATGATTCTCAACAAATATTATTGAAGAGCATCGGAGATTTGTTATTGCCAGCGTAAAAATGGCTATCTTTAAATATAAACGCCTTTAGTCGGCTTTCAACGAAAGTAGAACACATCCTATGGCGCACTCTTTTTCTCTAGGCATTCGGCAGATTTGGGAAGAGCTGTCGGTGATGCAGGCCCCCGGGCTTTATTGGATCAATATCGACAGGCAAAGCGACGCCGCGCTGCTGTGTCGCCAGGCCATAGCCGCCCAGCCGGCCACCCGCAAGCTCGCCCTGATCTGCAGCGGAGACAAACCCGATCGCCTGCTGGCCGAGCTGGCTGCGCCCGCTTTGCAGAAGCTGCCGCTGTATCAACTACCGGAGAAAAAAGCCGCGCTGGCGCAGTTGAGCGACGATCTGATGCGCGCCCTGCGGCCGCAAAATCGCTTACTTATCCTGCTGGCCCACGCCAGCCTGTGGCAAACCTTCACCACCGAAGAACTGCGCGAATGGACGCGCACCCTCGCCGCCTGGCTGCGGCGGCAGGGGTGTACGCTGTTGATCCTCAGCCACGGCGGCGGCATCAATAAGCTCAAAGGGCAGCTCAGCACACAGCACCGCATCCTGAACGGCCTGTCCAGCCTGCAATGGCAGCAGGACAGCGCGCAATACCTGGTGAACTGGTGGAGCACCGAAAACGGCATCAACGCCAATCAGCTGCTGACGCTGTATGCGGCGGAAGGCGGTTGGCAGGGCGAGGAGGAAAATAGCCAGCCCTCCCCCACCGCCTTGCGCAGCGACGAAGGCCAGTATCTGGCCGAGCGCAGCATCCTGGAAGGCGCGCCGCCGCTGTCCGCCAACTGGCAGCTGTTGGAGAGCAACGACGAACTGGCGCAGCACGGCATGCTGAGACTCTCGGCGACGTTGATTTTCGCGTTGTATCAAAGCGACCAAATCGATCATCTGGCGCACCAAATCCACACCCTGCGCCGCAGCCGCGGCAACGGCCTGAAAATCGCGGTGCGCGAGATGAGCGCCAGCCTGCGCTACAGCGACGAACGGCTGCTGCTGGCCTGCGGCGCCAACCTGATCGTGCCGCACGTCGCGCCGCTGTCGCGTTTTCTGACCATGCTTGAAGGCATCCAGGGGCAGCGCTTCTCACGTCACGTGCCCGCCGACATCGATGCGCTGCTGGCCGGGCTGCGTCCGCTGCAGCTGAAAGGCTACATGCGGCCGGAACCGTTTAGCCAGGCGGTGCTTTCGCTGATGGCCAACACCTTGCTGCCCGAGGACGGCAAAGGCGTGATGGTGGCGTTGCGCCCGGCCACCGGCCTGCGCGCCGAACAGGCGATGACCCTGTGCCACCTGCGGCGTTTCGGCGACGTGATGACCGTGGTGCAGGGGCGCCTGGTGCTGTTCCTCTCCACCTGCCGCATCAACGATCTGAACACCGCGCTGAAGTTCATCTTCCGCCTGCCGGTGGATGAAGCCTTCAGCAACCGGGTGGTGTGGCACCAGGATGTCGATATCATTTCGGAAATCAAACGCATGGCTCAGGGGCGCTGGCAGCTTACCGCCACCGGCGCCGGGGGCGTCGCGCCGCCGCCCCCCGTGGTGACGGCCGCAGAGCCCGCAGAACGCCGCCAGCCGATCGCTTTCACGCTGCCGCTTGGCCCGCAGGAGGAAAAGCATGCTGAACCTTAACGACATCCTGCAACTGATCTTGCTGTGCGCGCTGGTCTTCATTCCGCTGGGCTACGCCTTTCACAGGCGTTTTCCGCATTTGCGTCAATACTGGCAAAACCTGTTGTTATCGCCGCGCTATTTGAAATCCGCCGGTTTATGGGTGCGCACAGGCTCATCCTCCCAGATTAAACGTCATAAGAAGCAGCCATGAATCCAAACTCAAATACGCAATCCGATAACGCTCTGTGGCGCTACTGGCGCGGGCTGGGTGGCTGGAACCTCTACTTTCTGGCGAAATTCGCCCTGCTGTGGTTCGGCTACCTGAATTTCCACGCGCTGCCGAACCTGGTGTTCATGGCCTATCTGCTGATGCCGATCCCCTCGCCGCGGCTGCACCGCTGGCGCCATTACCTCGCCATCCCGATCGGCATCGCGTTGTTCTACCACGATACCTGGCTGCCGGGCATCAACAGCATTCTCAGCCAGGGCTCTCAGCTGGCCGGCTTCAGCGCCCAGTACCTGCTGGAGCTGGTCAGCCGCTTTATCAACTGGCAGATGGTCGGCGCCGCCTTCGTGTTGCTTATCGCTTATCTGTTCGTCGCCCAGTGGGTGCGCGTTACGGTGTTCACCGTGGCCGCGCTGGTGTGGCTCAATATCGTCAACATCGCCGGGCCGGCGGTCTCACTGCTGCCCGCCAGTTCCACGGCTGCCGCCGGCGGCGCCGGCACGCCGGCCACGGCCGCGCCGACGGCAGGAGATAATGCGCCGGCAGACAGCCTGCCGCCGACCAGCGCCAACCTGACGGCCTATCTGAACCAGTTCTACGAGCGGGAAAAAGGCCGCGCCACCGCGTTCCCGGCCACTTTGCCCGCCGACGCCCAACCGTTCGATCTGTTGGTGATCAACATCTGCTCGCTGGCCTGGGCCGATATGGAGGCGGTCAACCTGCAGAATCATCCGCTGTGGTCGAAGATGGATATCATGTTCGACAGCTTCAACTCGGCCACCGCCTACAGCGGCCCGGCCTCGATACGGTTGCTGCGCGCCAGCTGCGGCCAGCTTTCGCATCACGATCTGTACCAGCCGGTGAACCAGCAGTGTTACCTGTTCGACAACCTGGCGAAGCTCGGCTTCAAGGAACAGCTGATGCTCGATCACTCCGGAGTGTTCGGCAACTACCTGAAAGAGCTGCGTGAACAGGGCGACATGCAGGCGCCGCTGATGTCGCAGGCCGGCGTCGGCAACGAGCTGACGTCGTTCGACGGCGAGCCGATTTATAACGATCTGGAATTGCTGACCCGCTGGCTGGATCAGCAGCAAAAAGCCGGAGACGCCCGCACCGCCACCTTCTTCAACGTCATTCCGCTGCACGACGGCAACCGCTTCGTCGGCTCTAACAAGAGCGCCGACTATCAGCCGCGCGCGCAGAAGCTGTTCGATCAGCTGAACACCTTCCTCGATCAGCTGGAAAAATCCGGCCGCAAAGTGGTGGTGGTGATCGTGCCGGAGCACGGCGCGGCGTTGGTGGGTGACAAGATGCAAATGTCCGGCCTGCGCGATATCCCCAGCCTGAACATCACCCATACGCCGGTCGGCATCAAACTGATCGGCATAAAGGCGCCGCATCAGGGCAGCCCGCTGCAGATCAAAACGCCGAGCAGCTATCTGGCGCTGTCGGAGCTGGTATCACGTCTGGTGGACGGCAAAGTCTTCAGCGAGTCCAGCGTCGACTGGCAGGCGCTGACGCAAGGGCTGCCGCAGACGCCGGTCATCTCCGAAAACGACAACGCCATCGTGATGCAATATCAGGGGAAACCTTACATTCGCCTGAACGGCGGCGATTGGGTGCCTTATCCGCAATAAGCGCGGCCTTATCGACCCAAAGCACGCCGACGGCGTGCTTTTTTTATTGAGCAAGTCCGACAAAAGGCGAAGTTAAACGTCTGGCAAAAATATTATTACTCACCTCCCGTTAAATTTTTTATTCGCTTATTAATTAATTGCGAAAATTCCTATAAAAATAAGCATTCGTCAGATTTTCGTTAAGCATTCAATAACGCCCTGAAAAGCGATTCGATTAACTGATTGATTAAATAATAAAAAACGCCGGCGTTAAGCCGGCGTGGGTTTATGCGGTGAAATCCGACGCTTTACGCCCCCGGATGTTCGTCCTGATCGACCGCAAAACAGGCCACCATCTGCTCACCGTACTGCTTCAGCTGCGGCTGCAGCTGTACGCAGGTGCCGAAGGCGCGGCGGCAGCGGGCATTGAATGCGCAGCCCGGCGGCGGGTTCATCGGGCTGGGCAGTTCGCCGGTCAGCTTGATGCGCTCGCGGCGCATATCCGGGTTTAACCGCGGCGTCGCGGACAGCAGCGCCTGGGTATACGGATGGCGCGGGTTGTTGAAGATCGCCTCTTTGCTGCCCTTTTCCACGCAGCGGCCCAGGTACATCACCATCACTTCATCGGCGATGTGTTCCACCACCGACAGATCGTGCGAGATGAACACGTAGGACAGCCCCAGCTCCTGCTGCAGATCCATCATCAGGTTCAGCACCTGAGCGCGCACCGACACGTCCAACGCCGACACCGGCTCATCGGCGATCACCACGTCCGGATTCAGCATCAGCCCGCGGGCGATGGCGATACGCTGACGCTGGCCGCCGGAGAACATGTGCGGATAGCGATCGTAATGCTCGGTCTTCAAGCCGACCTTCGCCATCATCTCCAGCGCTTTTTCCCGCCGTTCAGCGGCGCTGAGCGAGGTGTTGATCAACAGCGGCTCCTCGAGGATCTGCCCGACCTTCTTGCGCGGGTTGAGCGATCCGTAAGGATTCTGGAACACGATTTGGATCTTCTGGCGCCGCAATTTCTCGGCGGAAACGTCCGGCTTCAGCAGATCCTGTCCCTGGTAGTACAGCTCGCCGCCGGTCGGTACTTCGATCATCGTCAGCAGGCGGCCAAGCGTGGATTTGCCGCAGCCCGACTCACCGACCACCGCCAGCGTTTTACCGCGCTCCAGAGTGAACGACACGCCGTCCAGCGCCTTGACCAGCCGCTCCGGCGCGAACAGGCCCTTTTTCACCGGGTAATGCTTTTTCAGGTCGATCGCCTGCAGTAAAGGTTGATTCTGGCTCATACGGTCGGCCTCCCCGCATCATCCAGCGGTGTGTGACATTTAACCTGACGGCCGGGAATGCTGCGCAGTTCCGGCTCCTCGTTACGGCAGCGCTCGTTGGCGTACGGACAACGCGGATTGAGCAGGCAGCCGGTCGGGCGATCGTATTTGCCCGGCACCACGCCCGGCAGCGAAGCCAGCCGCGCCTTGTCGGCGGCGAACTCCGGCAGCGCGCGCAGCAGCGCCTGGGTGTACGGGTGGCGCGGCGCGCGGAAAATCTCCGCCGCTTTGCCGGATTCCACCACCTGGCCGGCGTACATCACGATGATGTGATGCGCCGCTTCCGCCACCAGCGCCAGATCGTGGGTGATCAGCAACAGCGCCATGTTCTCGCGCTGCTGCAGATCCAGCAGCAGTTCGATGATCTGCGCCTGGATGGTCACGTCGAGCGCGGTCGTCGGCTCATCGGCGATCAGCAGCTTCGGCCGACAGGCGATAGCCATGGCGATCATCACGCGCTGGCTCATGCCGCCGGAAAGCTGGTGCGGGTACACGTCCAGCCGCGAGGCCGGATCGGGAATCCCCACCTGCGTCAGCAGGTCGATAGCGCGCTGGCGGCGGGTGCGGCGGTTGCCGCCCTGATGCACCTTCAGCGCCTCCATAATCTGATAACCGACGGTGTAGCACGGGTTCAGGCTGGTCATCGGATCCTGGAAGATCATCGCCACTTCGGAGCCCACCAGCTGGCGGCGCTCTTTTTCGGAGATCTTGCGCAAGTCCTGGCCGTTGAACTCCAGCTTGTCGGCCATCACTTTGCCGGGAAAATCGATCAGGCCCATGATCGCCAGCGAACTGACGGATTTGCCGGAGCCGGATTCACCGACGATGCCGACCACCTGACCTTGATCCACGCTGTAACTGATGCGGTCTACCGCGCGGAACGGGGTGCCTTCGTCACCGAAGTGCACCGAAAGCTTGTCTACATTCAATAACGCCATCTCTCTCGTCCTCTGTTACTGCTTGAGTTTGGGGTCGAGAGCGTCACGCAAACCGTCCCCCATCAGGTTGAATGCCAGCACCGTCAGCAGGATCGCCAGGCCGGGGAAGGTCACTACCCACCAGGCGCTTTGCGCGAACTGCAACACGTCGGAGAGCATGGTGCCCCACTCCGGCGTCGGCGGTTGCGCGCCCATGCCCAGAAAGCCGAGAGCGGCCATGTCGAGAATGGCGTTCGAGAAACCGAGAGAAGCCTGAACGATCAAGGGCGCCAGGCAGTTAGGCAGAATATTGACGAACATCTGACGCAGCGCGCCGGCGCCCGCCACCCGCGAAGCGGTGACGTAATCGCGGTTCACCTCCGCCAGCACCGCCGCGCGCGTCAGACGCACATAGTGCGGCAAGGCGACGAAGGTGAGCGCCAGCGAGGCGTTGACGATCGACGGTCCGAATACCGCCACCAGCACCAGCGCCAGCAGCAGGCTCGGCAGGGCCAGCATGATGTCGACGACGCGCATGATCACCGCGTCCACCGCGCCGCCGAAGTAGCCGGCCAGCAGGCCGAACACCACGCCCATGACCAGCGACAACACCACCACCAGACAACCGACCAGCAGCGACAGGCGCGCGCCGTACATCAGGCGCGACAGCACGTCGCGGCCCACGTCATCGGTGCCCAGGATGTATTGCCAGCTGCCGCCCTCCTGCCACACCGGCGGCTTGAGCAGCGCGTCGCGGAACTGGTCCGCCGGCGCATGCGGCGCCAGCACCCCGGCGCCGAGCGCGATCACCAGCATCAAAACGATATACACCAGGCCGACCACGGCCCCTTTATTGCGCTTGAAATAGTGCCAGAACTCCTGAAACGGGGTCATCGGCTTCGGCGCACCTTTAACTGCAGACTCAGTGATTTGAGACATGAGAGCGCCCCTTATTTCTTGTGGCGAATACGCGGGTTGACCACGCCGTAGAGCACGTCTACCAGCAGGTTAACCAGAATGATCATACAGGCGACCAGCAACACCCCGCCCTGCACTACCGGGTAATCACGGCGCTGCAGCGCGTCGATCAGCCAGCGGCCCAGACCCGGCCAGGAGAAGATGGTTTCGGTCAGAATGGCGCCGGCCAGCATAGTGCCGACCTGCAGCCCGATCACCGTCACCACCGGCAGCAGCGCGTTGCGCAGCGCGTGAACGACGATCACCCGCAGGCGGCTCACGCCCTTGGCGCGCGCGGTGCGGATATAGTCTTCGCCCAACACCTCCAGCATCGAGGAGCGGGTCATGCGCACGATCACCGCCAGCGGGATGGTGCCCAGCACGATGGCCGGCAGAATCATGTGCATCACCGCATCGATAAAGTCGCCCGGTTCGCCCCAGATCAGGGTGTCTATCAGCATGAAGCCGCTCAGCGGATGGCTGTCGTCGAGGAATACCGTGTCGCTGATGCGCCCCGACACCGGCGTCAGGTTAAGCTGCACCGACACCAGCATGATCAGCATCATGCCCCACCAGAAAATCGGCATCGAATAGCCGGTCAGCGAGATGCCCACCGCCGTGTGGTCGAAGACCGAGCCGCGTTTGACCGCCGCCAGCACCCCGACCGGGATGCCCACCAGCACCGCGAAGATCATCGCGCACAGGCCCAGCTCCAGCGTGGCCTGAAAGCGCGGAACGAACTCGCTCCAGACGGAGATGCGGCTTTTGAGTGAGGTGCCCAGATCGCCGTGCAGCACGTTGGACACATAGGAGAAGTATTGTTGATAGAGCGGCTTGTCCAGCCCCATTTCCGCCATCAGCTGCGCGTGGCGCTCGGCGGAGATACCGCGTTCCCCGGCCATGATGGTCACCGGGTCGCCGGGGATCATATGGACGAATGCAAAAGTCAGCAATGTAATGCCGATAAACGTTGGGATAACTAACCCCAAACGTCGGAGTATGAACTGCAACATATCCCGAACTCTCTGTATCAATGCCCGGCAGCTCATCGTCCGCCAGGCTTATTAACGCTCACATGCCTTTGAACGATCCAACGGCCATACGCCGGAGACTGGTCAGCAGAGGCGCAAACCTGTTGCGCCCCTGCAAGTCCATTCGTGCATCTCCGGTTTAGGTCGGAATCAGTCTACAGAGACATTCTCGAAGTGATGCTTGCCGAGCGGATCCACGACGTAGCCCTTCACTTCCTTACGCACAGGCTCATACACGGTGGAGTGCGCGACGATCAGCGCCGGAGCCTGATCGTGCATCACCACCTGCGCCTGCTTGTACAGTTCGATGCGTTTGTCGTGGTTGGACTCGGCGCGCGCCGGTTGAATCAGATCTTCAAACGGCTTGTAGCACCAGCGGGAGTAGTTGGAGCCGTCTTTCGCCGCCGCGCAGCTGAACAGCGTGGCGAAGAAGTTGTCCGGATCCCCGTTGTCGCCGGTCCAGCCCATCATCACCGTCTGGTGCTCGCCCGCTTTGGCGCGCTTGAGGTATTCACCCCACTCATAGGTCACGATTTTGGCTTTCACGCCGATCTTGGCCCAGTCGGCCTGGATCATTTCCGCCATGCGGCGCGCGTTCGGGTTGTAAGGACGCTGTACCGGCATCGCCCACAGGTCGATGCTGAAACCGTCGGCCATGCCCGCTTCTTTCAGCAGTTCTTTCGCCTTGGCCGGATCGTAAGCGTAATCCTGCACCGCGTCGTTATAGCCCCACATGGTCGGCGGGATCAGGTTCTTGGCCGCCTGGCCCGCGCCCTGATAAACCGCGTCGATGATCGCCTGCTTGTTGACCGCCATGGTCAACGCCTGACGCACCTTCACGTTATCCAGCGGTTTTTTCTCGGTGTTGAACGACAGGTAACCCACGTTCAGCCCCGGCTGCTCCATCAGGTTGATGGATTTGTCCTGCTTCATGCGGGCGATATCGGCCGGGTTCGGGAACGGCATCACCTGGCATTCGTTTTTCTGCAGCTTGGCGTAACGCACGGAAGCGTCAGGCGTGATGGAGAACACCAGACGATCGATCTTCGGCTTGGTGCCCCAGAAACCGTCGAACGCCTTGTACAGGATTTTGGAGTCTTTCTGGTATTGCAGCAGCTGGAACGGGCCGGTGCCGATCGGGTTCAGGTCGACTTTTTCCGGCGTACCGGCTTTCATCATGACGTCAGCGTATTCGGCGGACAGGATGGACGCGAAGTCCATGCCCAGGTCAGCCAGGAACGGCGCCTCCGGGCGGTTCAGCACGAAACGCACGGTGTTGTCGTCTACTTTTTCGATCTTGGCGATCAGCTTCGGCATGTCCATGCCTTCAAAGTATTCGTAACTGCCGCCGGACACTTTGTGGTAGGCGTTATTGGCATCCAACTGGCGTTCGAAGGAGAACACCACGTCGTCGGCGTTGAAGTCGCGCGTCGGTTTGAAATCTTTGCTGCTCTGCCACTTCACGCCTTTGCGCAGGTGGAAGGTATAGGTTTTGCCGTCTTCGCTGACGTCCCACTTCTCAGCCAGGCCCGGCTGCAGTTCGGTGGTGCCGACTTTGAATTCGACCAGGCGGTTGTAGATCGGTACCGAACTGGCGTCGTAGGTGGTGCCGGAGGTGAACAGCTGCGGGTTGAACCCTTCCGGGGAACCTTCAGAACAGTAAACCAACGTCTTGGCCTGTACGCTGGCCGCCACGGTCAGCGCGATCAGCCCAATGCCGAATTTCAGAACCCCCGATTTACCCAAGGAACGTGTCATCGTTAGTGCTCCATTGTGTGATGTGATGTGTGTAATTGCCGCCAGACCTGTATTTTTTATTGCGTGGCCTGTGCGGTCAGCGCCCGAAGGCAGAAGGCGTACGATGAGAGGATGCCGGATGGAACGCATCGCGACGGGGACGTCTGAGCGCGTGGAATTCACTCAAACAACTCTCGCTCTTACCCCTGAGGCTATCAAGTTGCCAACTGTTTGGGGTGTCGTCAATATAACCAGTGGGGATTTACGCAGACTGTGAGAAACAGCAAACAAACATAAAAAAAACCTTTTGTTAACAGTTCCAGCATGAAAATTTATGCTAAGCGGTCATTTTTAGCGCATTGGTCTGACCCTGATAAATTTACTGGTTTTAAACTCCGCTAAAAAACCCCAAAACTTTGTTGCTGAACGATGAATATCTGAACGGTTATTTTTGTGATCGCCGTTAAAGACAGAAGGAAATGCTGAAGGATTACCCAAAAGGGTGAGTCCGATGAGCGCATTTTTCGCCGGGCAGGCCCACAATCTGTGCGGCGTAAAAAAACTTTCGGCGGCGAAAAAGCCGGGGGCGAAAGGATATCCCCCGGCAACGCACTGCAACCGATTATTGAACGCCGGCGCTGTTGCCCAGGCTGGCGTTCATGCTGTTGAGAATATCGCCGTTATCCGCGTCGATCTCCCAGGAGAACAGGCCGCCCAGCTGCTTATCCAACACGTACTTGCCTTTGGCCTGCACCGAGCGGGCATCGTCAAAGGTGATCAGATCGCCGGTGGAAGGTTTGAACACGTAAGGCGCTTCCGCCGTGGCGTCGTAGGTGTACTGCCACTCGCCGCTCATGAACTGGCTGGCGATCTGGCGGTAGTCCACGATGCCGTTCTCCCAGGTGCCTTTGACCGGTCCGGTGGCGGTGCCGGTGAACGGAATGTTGTTCTGGTAGCCGTTCACCCCGGTCCAACCGCGGCCATACATGGCGGTGCCGACCACGATCTTGCCCGGCTTGACGCCCTGCGCCAGCAGCGCATTCACGCCGTTCACCGTGGTGTAGGCGGTGTCCGGTTTCCAGGCTGGCGCATTCAGCGCGGTCTGATGCCCCAGGTTTTTCAGATCGAAGGCGCCGTAGAAGTCGTAGCTCATCAGGAAGATGTGATCCATCGAGTTCTGCGCGACGTTGTATGCCACCTTGTCGATCTTGTCCTTGCCGGCGCTGATGGCGGAGGTCAGCTCATACTTGCGGCCGGTTTCCGCCGACAGCTGATCCAGCATCGCCCGCAGTTCTTTCATCAGCAGCACATAAGTTTCCCCGTCCTGAGGGCTGCCCAGATTCGGGTTGGCGCCTTTGCCGCCCGGGAATTCCCAGTCGATATCCACGCCGTCGAAGAACTTCCAGGTCTGCAGGAACTCTTTCACCGAGCCGACGAAGCGATCGCGCTTCACCTTGTCGCCCATGAAGAAGAACGGGTCGGACAGCGTCCAGCCGCCGATCGACGGCAGGATTTTCAGATCGGGACGCGCCTGCTTCAGCGCCATCAGCTGGCCAAAGTTGCCCTTGTAGGGGTCATCCCAGGCGGTGACGCCCTTCTGCGCTTTTTGCAGCGCGGCGAACGGATCGTGGATGGAGACTTTGAAATCCTCGCGGCCCTGGCAGGAGCGCTGCAGCGCCTGGAAGCTGCCTTCAATCTCTTTCAGGCTGTCGTTGATGCCGTTGCCGCCGCAGATCGGGATAAAGCCGTACAGCAGGTGGGTCAGGTTTTGCGCCGGGATCTTATCGACGGTGAAATTGCGCCCGTAAACGCCCCACTCGACGAAATAAGAACCGACGACTTTGCCGGAATTCTGTTTATACGGTTTGTTCTTTTCCAGCAGCGGCTCTTTCAACGGCGCCAAATGGCTGCCGTCGGTGTCGGCCACCACAATTTCGGTGGCGTCGCTGGCGGTACAGCCGTCGGCATTGCACAATGCCACCTGCATTTGATAACGGCCGCCTTTATTGACTTTAAAATTCGCCGTACCGGAAGAACCGGTTGAAGGGCCGCTCCACGCCTCTTTGCCATTTAATAAAATCTTGGCCGTCGTGCCCGCGTCGCCATTCCATAAATTCCAGGAGACGGAAACATCGGCGGCATTTTTTACCTTCACCAAATTATTATAAGCGGTAGCCGCCTGGTCAACTTCAACGATGGCGAACTTGGTGTTGCCCCAGGCGATGGTCGGCTTGCCCGGCGCGGCGGCCTGCGCCGCGGAACACAGCGTGCTGCCGATCAACAGCGCCAACAGCGGTTTATTAAATTTGCGCATAACTGATTCCTTTATTCCGAGAGGATAAACATAAAAGAGTTAATCGTCGCTACGCATTGCCGAAGCGAAAAAATTCCGCAATAATCCACGAAGATTAAAGTCAACAAATAAAAACAGCGTTTTTCCACGTAACGGAAAAAAATCATTCCCGCCGCGTACATTCAGACTATAAATAAAAAAGGCGTGAAAACAAGAGCGCTATCAACTGGGTTTTATTTAGCAAGCGTGAATTTATTTAAATATGAAAAAAAGAACCTAACTGGAATAAGGAGTTTGAATTAATTAAGCGTAAAGGATAAATATATTTCACGAGGCTGGCGGATTGACACGTGCCATAAAGCGAAGCCGGTCGTATCGTAGGAGGTGCTCATCCTCATAAACCGCAGGCGAAAAAAAACCTGCTTTAAAAGCAGGTTTTTCGAATGGTGGTCGGCGAGAGAGGATTACGCGCATCGTTGATGCGCGCCCTGCGGGCCGTTGCTAAAGCAACGTTGTCTCGCTTCGCGAGGCTCGAACCTCCTGCGGAGGTACTCATCCTCATAAACTGCAGGCGAAAAAAAACCTGCTTTAAAAGCAGGTTTTTCGAATGGTGGTCGGCGAGAGAGGATTCGAACCTCCGACCCACTGGTCCCAAACCAGTTGCGCTACCAAGCTGCGCTACTCGCCGATGCGGGGCGCATCTTACTGCTGGCGGTTATAGGCGTCAATCACTTTTTTTCCCCTGCATTTCAAGTGGTGATAAAAGCGCCATAATGCGCTGCGCCGGGGGTTGCGCAGCGCATTTTACTCAGGCTTTGGCGGTTTTCAGCACCGGCGTCTGCGCACGCAGGAACGGCAGCAGGAACAGCGCCGACAGGCAGGCGGCGATGGAAATCACCACGAAGAAACCGTTCCAGTGCCAGATTTCCATCACCCGCGCGATCGGGTAGCCGGACAGCGCCGCGCCCAGGTAGGCGAACAGGCCGACGAAACCGGTCGCCGCGCCCGCCGCATCTTTATGCGAGCACTCCGCCGCCGCCATGCCGATCAGCATCTGCGGGCCGAAGATGAAGAAGCCGATGGCGAAGAAGCAGCAGGCCTGCAGCAGGTAGGTGACGCCCGGCATCAGCCATAGCGCCGCCACCGACAGGAAGATGCCGATGGCGAAGATCAGGTTCATCGGGCCACGGTTGCCGCGGAACAGCTTGTCGGAACCCCAACCGGCCACCAGCGAACCGATAAAGCCGCCCACTTCAAACAGCGAAATGGCCGAGTTGGCGGTCATCAGCGAATAGCCCTTTTCCTGCGTCAGGTAGAGGTTGCCCCAGTCGTTGATCGCGGTGCGCACGATGTACACCAGCACGTAAGAGACCGCCAGCAGCCAGATGTACTTGTTGGTCAGCACGTAGCGCTTGATGATCTCGCGGTTGCTCAGCCCCTGGCCTTCCGATTCCTGCACCAGCTCCATAGCGTCGTTACGCCATTTGCCGACGCTCGGCAGCCCCAGGGTGGAGGGCTTGTCGCGCAGGCGCCAGCACATCAGCAGGCCGAGCACCACGCCGATGATGCCGGGGATGATCATGCCGTAACGCCAGCTGAAGTGCAGCGAGATAAAGCCCACCAGCAGCGGGATCAGCGCGCCGCCGACGTTGTGCGAAGTGTTCCAAATCGCCCACCAGCTGCCGCGCTCGGAGCGCGAATACCAGCTGGTGAGGATTTTGGAGCACGGCGGCCAGCCCCAGCCCTGGAAGAAGGCATTGAGGATCCACAGCGTGCCGAGCATCAGCAGCGAAGAACTGAGGCCGAAGAAGATATTCAGCACCCCGGTCATGATCAGGCCCAGTCCCATAAAGTAACGCGGGTTGGAACGATCGCTGATCATGCCGGAAATGAATTTCGAGCAGCCGTAGGTGATGTAGAACAGCGTGCCGAGGATGCCGACGTCGGACATCGTCAGGCCCAGATCGCTCAGCATCGCCGGCATGATGAAGTTGAAGCTTTTGCGCGTGAAGTAAAACGCGGCGTAGCCGATGTACATGGTGCACATCAGCTGGATGCGCCAGTATTTGTAGCTGGCGTCGATCTGCCGTTGATCGGTGACCTGCGGCGCATCCGGGCGGCTTTTAAGGAAAGACCACATGTGGAACCTCAGAGGATTGAATAAAGTGCCGCTATGATGCTCCCCGCGCGCGCGGGAGGCTTACGCCGGATTCCCGACGCGGTTAGGAGTTTTTCCTAGTTTTGCGCTTGCGCCGGTGAAACTGTGGGCAAGATCACACTCAAACAGGCGCCCCGCTCAGAGGTGAGCCGCAGGCTGCCGCCGAGAGCGCTGATGCGCTCCTGCATGCCGCGCAGGCCGTACCCCGGCTGATGGTGGTCCGCATCGAAGCCCACGCCGTTATCGCGGATGGTCAGGGCAATCTGCGGCGCAGCGCCTTTGCGCGGCTGCAGACGCGCGTCCAATTCCAGGCGGCTGGCGCCGGCGTGGCGGCACACATTGGTCACCCCTTCCTGACACACCCGGTACAGCGTGATTTTCAGCGTTTCATCCAGCAGTTCGTCCGGCACCTGCCACTGCATGCTGCTCACCAGCGAGGCGTCCTGCGGCAGCGACTCCCGCAGCATCGCCGCCACCGCCGCCGACAGCGGCAGGTTGTTCAGCGCCGCCGGCCACAGCTGGGTCAGCACATCGTGCACCCCATCGTAGACCCGCAGCGCTAACGCATCGATGGTGTCGGCGCAGCCGATCACCGCCGGCTCCGGCGCCAGGCGCTTGACGATGCTGGCCTGTGTGCGGATCACGGTGATGGTCTGCCCCACTTCATCGTGCAGCTCGCGCGCCACCTCGCGCCGGGTTTGTTCCTCCGCCGTCACCAGCGCCCGCGCCAGCTGCCGGTTCTCCGCCAGCCGCAGCCGCAGCTGCTGATTCAGTTCGCGCTGGCGCTGAATACCGGCGCCCAGCAGCAGCCCGGTCAGGCTTTGGGCCAGCAACGACAACAGCAAGTCGCGGTGCGACTCGGGCTGCGGCGGCTCGTTGACCATCAGCGCCACGCCGTTGAGCAGCGTCGCCAACAGCGCGCCCTGCCAGCCATAGCGGTAAGACATGAACACGATCGGGATCGCCAGGCAGAAAGGCGCAAAGCGGCGCAGCTCGGCGGCGTTAACCTGCTGCTGCAGCCAGATGCTGAATGCAAACAGCAGCAGATAGCTGGCCAGGTGGCCCAGGCGCAGCTCCACCGGCTTGTGGATCAGCCCCGGCTCCAGCGGCACCCAGATTTGGCGCGCCAGATAGTGCCACAACAGCAGGCAGGTCGGCGCGATGGTGAAACCGCCGGTCAGGCCGAGCAGCAGCGCGCGGGCGCCTTCGCCGCTCACCAGCTGCCACACAAGCGCCTGCAGCAAGGCGGCTATGGCGACCACCGCGCCCTGCAACAGCGGCCAGCGCCATTCGCTGTCGCTCTGCTGATGGCGCAACAGCCACGGCGAGGCCAGCAGGCTGAGCAGCACCGTCAGCACCAGCACCGCCACCGACGCCCACAGCGCCGGGCCGTAGCCGTACTGGTCCGCCAGCAGCGCCATCAGCAGCAGGTCGGCCAGCAGGATCCCCGGCCAGAAACGGTACGGGCTCTGCAGCAAAATGCCCATGCGCAGGCCGAACGGGAACAGCAACAGCGCCTGCCAGGGCGGGTCGATCAGCGCGGTGCCGATGCCCCACAGGCAAAATGCGCTGGCGGCATAAATGAAGAACAGCGCCAGCTGGGTGATCAGACGCTGCGTCACAGGTTCAGCATCCGTCTGGCCAGCTCAACGTTATTGGTGATGCCCAGCTTGGCGAACAGGTTGGCACGATGCACATGCACCGTCTTCGGCGACAGCCCCAGCGCGGCGGCGATCTCGCGCACCTCCTGGCCCTGCGCCAGCAATAGCGCGATCTCGCGCTCGCGGCGGGTCAATGGATCCACCTTCACCCGCGCCAGCTGCTGGGCGATTTCCGGCATCAGATAGACGCCGCCGCCGGCGACGGTGCGCACGGCGGTGATCAGATCTTCCGGCTTGCAGCGCTTGGAGAGAAAGCCGCTGGCGCCGCGTTCCAGCGCCATTTCCACCAGCGCCGGATTATCGTGCATCGACAGCATCACCACGCGGATGCCGGAGGGAATGTCCGCCAGCAGATCCAACCCGCTGCCGTCGGGCATCGAAATGTCGCAAATGCAGATTTCCGCCTCCAGCCCCGGCAGGCCGGCACGCGCCTGCGCCGCGCTGCTGAACTCGCCCACCACCTGAATATCGGCCTCCAGCGACAGCAGCTGCACAAAGCCCGAACGCACAATGTCATGATCGTCGATAAACGCCACGCGCAGGGTCATGGAAATCTCCGGTTAGAAGGGGAAGTGCGCAAGTATACCGTATGCACACACCGGAATAATTGATGAAGAGAATGTATTGGCGGAAATTACCGGGTGCGCAAGGCACCCGGCGGGAGGGATTACAGGCTGGCAGGCGCCGTTTTATTCTGCGGGAGATGGCACCAGTTGTTTTTATCCACGATGCCGCCGTTCGGCGAGGTGTAGCCGAGGCAACCGAGGACGGTGTCGAACAGCTCGACGTGGCGATGCGTTCTGCCGATGCGTTGCTGCGCCTGCAGTTGCTCAAAGGCGCTGAGGTGCTGCGGGTTCTCGAGGAACTTGTCCGACGCCCACACCATCATTGGCACGCGGAATTGTTCCGGCGGCGCCATTTCGCGCGGCGTGCCGTGCAGGTGCGTATTCTCGCCGATCGACTCGCCGTGATCGGCGGCATAGAACACGATGGCCTTCTTGTCCCGCACCTGGTCGATCACATTACTGATAAAGCTGTCGGTATACAGCACCGTATTGTCGAAGGCGTTGATCAGCTGCGCCTTGGTGCAGGAGTCATCCACCCCCATGCACTCCGGCTGATAGCGCGCATAGCTGCGCGGATAACGCTGCGAGTACAGGTAGTGCGAGCCTTTGGTATGCAGGATCACCAGGTGTTTGCCCTTCGGATAACGCGCCAGCGACTCCTTCATTTCGTCCACCAGCAGCATATCGTCGACCGCCTTGCCGTCGTTGCGCTTCTCGGACGCGATCATCTCGCGGAACGAATAGTTATTCACCTCGGTGTTGTTGTAGAACCACACCTCACTCTGCATGGCGAACAGCTCGGAAGAGAAGCCCAGTTCCTTCATCACCGCGAACACGTTTTGCTCTTTCAGCGTGCGCTGCGGGTTGTCCTCGGTACCGCCTTCGCGCACGAACATGCAGCGCAGCGACAGCTTGGTGGCGGTGTCGCACGACTCGCCGCGGAACGCCACCAGATTCTTCTCTTTCGACAGGCGCGGCGTAGTATCGCGCTCGTAGCCCAGCATGCCCATGTGATCCCAGCGCGTGGTCTCGCCGATGATGAACACCACGTAGGTATCGTCGATGTCCGCCGGCGGCACATAGGTAAAGTGTTTGCCCGGATCGAACAGCGTGCTCTGATCCTGACTTTCGTCATAGCGGGTATAGGCGAACAGCCCCAGCGCCGACAGCCAGTTAGACGGCAGGTACGAGTGCGCCACCACGCCGCCGTAGCTCGGCAGATCGACGTTGGAAAGCTTCTCCTGCACGCTTTGCTCGTCGTCCAGCATGCGCAGCGGCAGCCAGACCAACGCTACCACCGCCAACAACACCAGCAGCGGTTTGATGCGGTGACCGGGGGTTTTCAGCTGTTCGATCAGGGTGAAGCGCAGGCTGTTTTTCCAGATCAGCAGCAGCGGCAAGGCGCTGAGCGCCACCATCCACAGCACGAAATGCAGGCCGACCACCTCTTTCGACAGATCGATATCGGTGGTCATCACCGACACCACGATGCCGTAGCCGATCACCACGTTGAAAAACGTCATGTAGTAGCTGGCGGCAACCGAAATCAGCACCAGCAGCGAGGCGACGATGCGATAAAACAGCCGGCCGCCGAGCGACACCAGCCGCATGATGAAGAACGTGAACAGGACGATAGCGATGACTTCCGTCACCGCCGAAATAAGCTTAATTCCCTGAATGCCGTGCGCCAGCGAATCAAAACGGCGATAAAAAACGGACAGGTTTAGAAAGATGCCGATATAGATCGCTAACAATAACGATAAATTCTGCTGTGATAGCGATTTAACTTTGTTCATGTAACGCGGTGGCTCCGGGGACGGTGTAGCGGTTCTGACTCAGTCAGACACTGATTGCGGCTTCTGGTTCAGCCAACCGGCAATAAGCGTTATTTTGCGAGTAATAATCAAGAGAATTCTCACAAAACGGGCAAAATTTACCGCTTTTTTGAGCACTTTTCAGACGGGATATCAAAGAAAATGGAGGGATAAACCCTCCATTTTTTCCATGGTGTCGGCAAAAAACTTACTTAACGTTCAGCGTAACGTCGATATTGCCGCGGGTGGCGTTGGAATACGGGCACACCACGTGCGCCTTTTTCACCAGATCTTCCGCCACGCTGCGCTCGATGCCCGGCAGCGAAATATCCAGCTGCACTTCGATGCCGAAGCCGTTCGGGATTTCACCGATGCCGACGGTGCCGTCGATCTTCGCTTCGGCCGGGATTTTGACCTTTTCTTTCGCCGCGACAAACTTCAACGCGCCGAGGAAACAGGCCGAGTAACCGGCGGCGAACAGCTGCTCGGGGTTGGTGACTTCGCCGCCGGCGCCGCCCATCTCTTTCGGTACGCCCAGTTTCACGTCCAACACGCCGTCGGAGGAGGTCGCACGGCCGTCGCGGCCGCCGGTTGCGGTGGCGTGAGCGCGGTAAACCACTTTCTCAATAGACATCGTTCATTCCTTCTTGCTGGTTGGCGAGATGACAACGGCCCCCGCGAGGGGTAGCCGGTCACATATATATCTTTTACGATTAAATCGTGCACTACTTATTTTTGACGCTTATTAACTAGTGTAGACCACCCCTGCCGTTCTTGCGTCCGGCGTCGGTGGGTCAAATCTGATCGATCAGGCTGCCGCGCAGCTTTTCCAGCTGCTGTTTGAGCGAGACGATCTCGTCCAGGCTGCAGTCGGTGGCGCACATCACTGCCTCGGGCACCGACTGCGCCCGTTCACGCAGCGCGCGGCCGGCTTCGGTGAGCGCGATGATCACCTGGCGCTCGTCGGTGGTGGCGCGATAGCGCACCAACAAACCGGCGGTTTCCAGCCGTTTCAGCAGCGGCGTCAGCGTGGCGGAATCGAGGAACAGCCGCTCGCCGATATCCGATACCGTCACCCGATCGCGTTCCCACAGCACCATCATCACCAGATACTGCGGGTAGGTGAGCTCGAGCTGATTCAACAGCTTGCGGTAGACTTTGTGCAGCGCCAGGTTGGCGGAGTACAGCGCGAAACAGAGCTGCTGATCGAGCAGCAGCAGGTTCTTCGCGTTGGGTTGTTCGGTATCGGTGCTTTTCATGTGAGTGAATATAGATAGCGCACGATGTAATCGCAAGCTATTTCTTGTGAGGTATGCTACATTTTTTTCATGCAGAGGATGCCGGGAGGGAAAGGAAATGACGAATACGCTTGCAGAACGCGCGCGCCGCTACGCCACCAAGGCGCATGCGGCCATCGATCAGCGCCGCAAATACACCAACGATCCGTACATCGTCCACCCGCAGGCGGTCATGGAGCTGGTGCGCAGCGTGCCGCACACCGAAGAGATGCTGGCGGCCGCCTGGCTGCATGACACGGTGGAAGACACGCCCACCACCCTCGGCGATATCGAAAGCCACTTTGGGCCGCAGGTAGCGGAGCTGGTGCGGATGTTAACCAACGTCAGCCACGCCGAGGACGGCAACCGCTTCGAGCGTAAAAACCGCGATCGGCGCCACAGCGCCGGCGCATCGCCGCAGGCCAAAACCATCAAACTGGCGGATCTGATCGACAACACCCGCTCGCTGCTGGACTACGACAGCCACTTCGCCCAAACCTATCTGATCGAGAAACAGCGCCTGCTGGAAGTGCTGACCGAAGGCGACCCGACGCTGTGGCGCCAGGCCAGCCATATCGTCGAACAGGGGCTGCTCAGATTACAGCAGCCGCCGCACAACGTGCCGGCCAGCTGGTTTGAGCACGCACGCCGGCGCTACCGCGAGAACGACGCGGCCTGATCAGAAGGTCACCACCGTTTTCAACGCCGTCACCCAGGCGTCCTGCGTCTCGCTGACGCCCGCCGGATGATGCCAGTATTGCAGGCCCGGCTGCAGCTGCAGCCACGGCGTGACGTTAACGCGGTAGTACAGCTCCGCCGTCACCGAGTGGCCCGGCACCGGCCGGTAGTTCGGATCGTGATAATCGCTGATGCCGCTCATCTCGTTGAGGTAACGCTGATTGTCTTTATAGCGGTCGCTCAGTTTCACCACCGAAACGCCCAGCCCCAGCCAGTCGTCCGGCCGCGCATCGAACAGCCCGCGATAGCGGATGCCGGTCGAAGTGGACCAGTGCAGGTAGTTGCTGCGCTGATCCCCCAGCCCCAGGCTGTAGAACACGCTCAGGCCACGGTTGACGTCATCCGCATGGCGCGTCACCTGCTGGTTGAAACCGGTATACAGGAACCAGGTGCGATCGTGGCTGCGATAGCCCTGCGGATCGCTGGCGCCCGGCCCGCCAGATACCCCTTCATAAAGATCGCGCTGACGCGCATTGGTAAACAACACGCCCAGGTTATACACCCCCGGCAGCTGGTTGACGGCGTGGGTTTTCAGCTCCACCTCCATCGGCAGCAGGAAGCCTTTGCTGCCCTTGGTGGACCAACTCCAGGCGTGGCTGCGGCTGGGGGCGCTCGGGTTCTGCTCCATCACGCCGCCCTTGAGCGTCAGGCCGTCGGTCAGCTTGTATTGCAGCGTGGTGCCCCAGTAATGCACGTTCCAGTTGTACCAGGTCAACGAGTTGGCGGACTTGCCGCCACACAGCGTCAGCGTCTGAAAATCGCAGGGGATAATCTGATCGAAATCCTGCACCTTGTTCATCATGCCGATACGCCATTGCAGCCGGCTGTCGAGGAAGGAACGGCTGAAGGTCAACCAGCCCAGCCGGGTGATCGACTGCCCGCCAAAGCTCTCCTGCGACAGATCGGTCAGGCCGACGCGCGGATCCTGCAGCCGATCGCGGGTCAGGTTGTTGTCATGGTTGCGGTTGACGATATTGCCTTCGATCGCCGCGTCCGGAATGCCGGTCAGCGCCTGCAGATCCTGGCTGAAGGTCAGCGAAAATTGGTCGATGTACGACGCCTGTTTATCGTGGTTGTAACCGCCGCCGGCGTTATACGACAGCTGGCTGAGGTAGCCGAGATTATAGTGGAAACCGTGATCCTCCAGGATCGGCCTGATCCCCAGCATATCCCCCAACAGCCCAGGCTGCGGCGGTTCAAAGCCGAGCGCCACCCCTTCCCATTTGGCGGTGGGAGCTTCAACGTCCTTGCCGGTTTGCAGCGTTTCCGCCTGCGCCTGGCTACAGAGCAGCGCCAGCGCCGCCAGGGTCATGGAACGAGGTAATAAGCTTTTCATCATTATTATATTTCTCCGCATAACGGCTGACTGCGGGCAACAGCATTCCCTGGGAGAGAATTTCCCATCATGAACAGCAGCGAATAAGGTTAATTAACGCCCGGCGTTTGCCGCCGGGCTGAAGGGTTAGCGCCGGTCTTTCAGGCTGGCGCCGTTGCTGTGGATCACATCGCGATACCAGTAGAAACTCTTCTTGCGGCGGCGCTCGAGGCTACCGTTGCCGGCATCGTCTCTGTCGACGTGAATGAAGCCGTAGCGCTTCGACATTTCGGCCTTTGAGGCGCTGACCAGATCGATCGGCCCCCAGCTGGTGTAGCCCATCACCTCGACGCCATCGTCGATCGCCTCGGCCACCTGTACCAGGTGGTCATTGAGGTAGTTGATGCGGTAGTCGTCGTTGATGCTGCCGTCGGCCTCGACGCGGTCTTTGGCGCCCAGCCCGTTCTCGACGATAAACAACGGCTTCTGATAGCGGTCGTACAGCACGTTGAGCAGGTAGCGCAGCCCAATCGGGTCGATTTGCCACCCCCACTCCGAACTGGCCAGGTGCGGGTTCGGCACCATATCGAGAATGTTGCCGCGCGCCGTTTCGTACTGCTCCGGGTCGGCGGTAACGCAGCCGCTCATGTAGTAGCTGAACGAGATGAAGTCGATGGTTTCGCGCAGCGTTTGCCGATCTTCCTCGGTGATCGCCACCTGAATGCCGTTTTCACGGAAGAAGCGCTGCATGTAGGCCGGGTAATAGCCGCGCGCCTGCACGTCGCCGAAGAACAGCCAGTCGCGGTTTTGCCGCTGGGTTTCCAGCAGATCTTCCGGCTTGCAGCTCAGCGGATACAGAATGCCGCCCAGCAGCATGTTGCCGATTTGCCCCTCCGGCACGATCTCGTGACAGGCCCTCACCGCTCTGGCGCTGGCCACCAGCTGATGGTGGATCGCCTGATAGACGGCGCTCTTGTCGCTCTCTTGCGGCAGGCCAACCCCGGTGAAGGGCGCGTGCAGCGACATGTTGATCTCGTTGAAGGTCAGCCAGTGTTTAACCTTGTGCTTATAGCGTTCGAACACGGTGCGCGCATAGCGCTCGAAGAAATCGATGGTGCGGCGATCGCCCCAGCCGCCGTAGCGCTTCACCAGACCGTAAGGCATCTCATAGTGCGACAGCGTGATCAGCGGCTGAATGCCGTATTTCGCCATCTCATCGAACAGCCGATCGTAAAACGCCAGCCCGGCTTCGTTCGGGGTCTCTTCATCGCCCTGCGGGAAAATGCGCGTCCAGGCGATCGAGGTGCGCAGGCACTTGAAACCCATCTCGGCGAACAGCGCGATATCCTCCGGGTAACGATGATAGAAATCGATCGCCACGTCCTTGATGCCGCTGTCGCCCGCCGTGCGCGGCGTGATGGCGCCGAAGATGCCCTGCGGCTGCAGATCGGAGGTCGACAGCCCCTTGCCGTCGGCCTGGTACGCGCCTTCTACCTGGTTCGCCGCTACCGCGCCGCCCCACAGAAAATGTTGCGGAAACTTGCCGTTCATCGCTTGCTCCTCAATTAACGTAATAAAGTCAGCAGCGGCGCCTGTTCCTGCACCGGAGACAGGCCGCTGGTCAACACGTCCACGTAGTCATCGCTGTTGCTGATGATGATCGGCGTGGTGGTGTCATAGCCGGCGGCATGGATCGCCGCCTGGTCGAACTCGATCAGCAGATCGCCCGGCGCGATCCGCTCGCCTTCCCGCACGTGGGCGGTGAAATGCGCCCCGTCGAGCTTCACGGTATCGATGCCGACGTGGATGAGAATCTCCGCGCCATCGTCCGATTCGATGCCGATGGCGTGTTTGGTTTTGAACAGCGACGCCACGCTGCCGCTCACCGGCGCCACCACCCGCCCCTGCTGCGGCGCGATCGCCACCCCTTTCCCCAGCAGGCCGCTGGCGAAGGTCGCGTCGTTCACCTGATCCAGCGGCACGATGTCGCCGGCGATCGGGCTGAGGATGGCCTGTTTGCGGTTAAGCGGCGCGGCGGCTTCAGGCTGCGCCGTCTCTTCCGCCGGCGCGACGCCGAACAGGTAGCTGGCCAGCGCGGCGAACACAAACGACAGCAGAGTGCCGCCGATCGCGCCCCACACCGTGGCGTCGATGCCGCCGTTGGGAATGATTTGCGCGAAGGTGAACACGTTCACCAGGCCGAACGAGTAGACCGAGGTATGGAAGTAACCGATCACCGCCCCGCCCAGCGCGCCGCCGATGCAGCCGAAGATGAACGGACGCTTGTTCGGCAGGGTGACGCCGTACACCGCCGGTTCGGTGATGCCGAAAATCCCGGCGCCGATGGCCGAACCGGACAGCGCCCGCAGTTTGGCGTCGCGGGTGCGCAGCATCACGCCCAGCGTGGCACCGACCTGCCCCATCACCGCCGGCAGCAGCAGCGGCACCATGGTGTCGTGCCCCAGTACGCTCAGGTTGTTGATCATCAACGGCACCAGCCCCCAATGCAGGCCGAAGATCACGCACACCTGCCACATCGCCCCCATGAAAGCGCCGGCGATGATCGGGTTAAAGGCGTAAATGGCCTGATAGCCGTTGGCCAGCAGATGGCTGAGCCAGGTCGCCGCCGGGCCGATCAGCAGGAAGGTCAGGGGCACGGTGATCGCCAGACACAGCAGCGGCGTGATGAAATTGCGCAGCGCGCTGTGGATCACCCGGTTAAACAGCGGCTCCAGACGGCAGGACACCCAGGCCGCAAAGATGATGGGGATCACCGACGAGCTGTAGTTGATAAAAGTCAGCGGAATGCCGAAGAAATATTCGCGCACCGCGCCCGGCTGTTGCGCCGCCTCGAACGCCGCCATCATCAGCGGATGCGTCAACGCGCCGCCGATCGCCATGGTGACGAACGGGTTGCCGCCGAATTTTTTCCCGGCGGTGTAGCCGAGCATGATCGGGAAGAAATAGAACAATGCGTCGCTGGCGGCGAACAACATTTTAAAGGCGCCGCTGCTTTCCAGCAGCCAGCCGCAGGCCAGGCTCAGCGCCAGCAACCCCTTCAATACCCCCGAGGCAGCCATCACCCCGAGCAATGGGGTGAAGATGCCGGAAACCACGTCGATAAAGCGGCTGAGCAGATTGTCTTTTTTACCGTCCGCATCGCTACCGCTCGACGCGCCTTCGGCCAACCCGCCGACCCGGTTGACCGCGTCGAACACCTCGGCCACGTGGTTGCCCACCACCACCTGAAACTGGCCACCGCTCTCCACCACCATGATGACGCCCGGGTTTTTCTTCAGCGCTGCCGCGTTGGCGCGGCGGTCGTCACGCAGCTTGAAACGTAGGCGGGTGGCACAATGCACCAGGCTTTTCACATTGTCGCGGCCACCGACGCCGGCCAAAATCTCACTGGCTAATGTGTCATATTTCATACGGTTATCCTTAGACTTCGCGTTCTGCCGATCCCGCCTTTGCGCTGGCCTGGCGCAGGAGCGAAATTCGGCGCAAAAAAAAACCTAAACCTCGCGGCCTCTGCCCCATCGGGGAACAGAAACGCGAGGTTTAGGTTTTGCCTGCCGCAGCAGTAACAACCCTAAATCGGTTGAGTTATGACGTTAACACCGCGGATTTTGCCGGGGCAAGGCTTTGCGCCGGCAAATTGCCGAACTGTGATCGCAAAGGCAAAACGGCCTCAATGCGCGAAATAATGCATGCCGCCATCTACCGGGATCACCGCGCCGGTGATATATCGCGCGAGCGGGGAGCAAAGAAACGCCGCCAGATAGGCCATGTCTTCCGGTTCGCCGAAGTAGCCTATCGGGATGTGTTGTGCGATGAAGGCCTGGCGCGCTTCATCGCTAGCGTATAAGCGCTCGCGGATCTGTTCACTATTGATGCGCCCCGGCTGTAACGTATTGACGGTAATCCCCTGCGCAGCCACGTCGCCGGCCAGCCCTTTGGCCCACAGATGCAGCGCGCCCTTGGCGGCGCTGGCGGCGCTCAGACTGCGCGGCTCCATCGATCCGCTGATGTTGATAATCCGGCCCCAGCCTTGCGCCTGCATGGCCGGCAACAGCGCCTGAGTCAACCGCCGGGCCGGCGTGAAGTTCAAAGCGAAGGCGTCATCCCAACCGCGATCGCTCTCGTCCAGCGCCGTGGGGTGAAATGCGCCGACCGCGTTGATCAGAATATCGACGGTCCCCACCTGGCGCAGCGCCTGCGCCGCCAGTTCGGTGAGTGCGTCGGGGTCGGTCACGTCGGCAGCGATCACCTGCGGGCGCACCGCCCCTTGCCGCTCCACTTTATCTGCCAGCGCCAGCAGCCGGTCACCGCGTCGTGCGGTCGCCACCACCGTGACGCCTTGAGCAGCCAACACCCTGACCATGCCGGCGCCGATCCCTTCGCTGGCGCCCGTAACCAATGCCGTGCGTTGCTGCAAGCGCAAATTCATAAGAACTCCTAATATAATGATTCAACTTTAAAGGAAACGTTCACACATTGAATCACGGCGCTCTCTGTGTGAATATTCCTGAAAATTACGTCGATAATGTGCAGGAATTCACCGATGTTTGACTGGCAGGACTTAAAACACTTCGTGGCGCTGGCGCGCACCGGTTCATTGTCGGCGGCGGCACGAGAGTTGGGTTGCGATCACGCCACCGTAGGTAGGCGCGTGGCGGCGCTGGAACAGGCGCTCGGCCTGCGTTTGATCGTACGCCTGCCGCGCAGCACGCCGTTGACTCAGGACGGGCAGGCAATTGCCGGGTTGGCGGCTGAGATAGAGGCGCAAAGCCAGGCTATCGCCCGCCATGCGCGCAGCGCCGGCACCACGCCCCAGGCCAGCGTGCGCATCAGCGCGCCGCCGTCGATCGCCGCACATATTCTCGCGCCGCGCATCGCCGAATTTAATCAGGCTTTTCCACACATCGTCGTGACGCTGGCGGGTGAATCCGCGCTCGCCGAGCTGGATCGCGGTGAAGCGGACATCGCCGTGCGCATGGTGCGCCCACAACAGCCGGAACTGCTGACGCAGCGCATCGGCATGATGCGCTACGCGCTGTATGCCGCGCCTGCGCACGCGGCTCTGCCTGAGGCGGCGCGCCGCTTTATCGCCTATGACCTTCACTACCGACAGCAGCCGCATCAACAATGGTTGCAGCAGCTGCTACAGGGGCGCCCGGTCGTTTTTCAGGCCAGCGATCTGTTTTCGCTGCAACAGGCGGCGCGTTCAGGACTGGGCGCCGCCGTTTTGCCGACGTTTGTCGCCGATGGCGATTCGGCTTTGGTCGCGTTGCCAACGGCCAGCGCCGCGCCAACGCGCGAGCTTTGGCTGGTGACGTATCCCGATTTGGCACGCACCGCAGCCGTGCGCGCCGTAATGACTTTCCTGGTCGAGACGCTGGGAAAAACATGCCCACTTCCGGCATAAAGCATCATATTTTCTAATATAAATACTGGACAAAAGTCACGCGGGGGATTATTACTGGTCAACACCTAATGATTGTAGGGATGACAGCGGCCATGACGTTGCGGACTGAGTTGGGACGGATTCTGATCACCGGTGCCGGCGGCCGGGTAGCCACGGCGTTTCGTCAGGCAATGGGCGATCGCTACGCGCTGCGCCTGGCGGAGCGGGACATCAGCTTGCTGAGCGATCTGCAGCCCGGCGACGAAGTCATCAGCTTCAACATCGCCGATCTCGACGCCTGCCGTGCGGCCTGCGCCAATATCGACACCGTGTTGCACCTGGCGGCCGATCCCTCTCCCGACGCCGATTTTTGCGGTTCGCTGATGGACAACAACATTCTCGGCACCTTCAATATCTTCCGTGCCGCGAAAGACGCCGGCTGCAAACGGGTGGTGTTCGCCAGCAGCGCACAGGCGGTGGAAGGCTACCCGCTCGATTATCAAATCCGCCCGGATGACGCGCCGAAGCCGAAAAACCTGTACGGCGCCAGCAAAGCCTTCGGCGAAGGCATCGCCGCCTATTTCGCCCATCAGGAGGGGCTTTCCGCCCTGTCGGTGCGCATCGCCAACTTCACCACCCTAACCCGGGGCGAACAGCTTAGCGCCCGCGACATGAGCGCTTTTCTCAGCCATCGCGACGCCGCCGATCTGCTGGATCGCTGCATTCGAATCGAAGGGGTGCAATATGCGGTGGTGCACGGGGTTTCCAATAACCGCTATACGCGTTTGTCGCTGGAAGAGACCCGTCGCCTGCTCGGCTACGCCCCGCAGGACGATGCGTTCAGCCTGCTCGGCTTTGAGTGAACGCGGCGGGGAACCCCGCCGCACGCTATCGTTTAACCGTTGGCGTAAGCCACCTTTTCAGCTCGGCGACTGGTGAACAATACCAACAGCAGCGCCAACCCGGCGATAATCGCCCCCATCACCGGCACGAAGCTGTAGCCCAGCCCGGCGGAGACCACCGCGCCACCGGCGGCGGCGCCCAACGCATTGCCCAGGTTGAAGGCGCCGATATTGACCGATGACGACAGGCCCGGCGCTTCACCGGCGACACGCATCACGCGCATCTGCAGCGGCGGCACCACGGCAAAGGTCGCCGCGCCCCAAATCACCATGCTGACCGCGGCGCCGATTTCACTGCGCGCCAGGAACGGGATCACCAGCATGATAACCACCAACAGCAACAGGAAACCCTTCAGCGTCGCGCTCTCCGAACGGTCGGCGAATTTGCCGCCGAGGTAGTTGCCGATCGAGAAACCGACGCCGATCAACACCAGCATGGTCGTCACGAACAGCGGCGTCGCCTCGGTGATGTGCTGCAATACCGGCGAGATATAGGTATAGAGCGTGAACATCGCGCCCGCGCCCAACACGGTCGTCAACAACGCAGTCAGCACCTGCGGCCGCACCAGCACCGATAGCTCACGCTTGACGTCAGGGCGCGCGCCGGCGCTGCCTTGCGGCAACGAGAACCACAGCCCCAGCATGGCGATCACGCCCAGCCCGGCCGTCGCCAGGAACGACATGCGCCAGCCGATGGTTTCACCCAGCCAGGTGGCGGCGGGCACCCCGCCGATATTGGCGATGGTCAGCCCCATAAACATGGTCGCCACGGCGCTGGCCTGTTTCTCCTTCGGCACCACGCTGGCGGCCACCACCGATCCGAGGCCAAAGAACGCGCCGTGGTTCAGGCTGGTGATGATGCGCGACAGCATCAGGGTGGTGTAGTCAGGCGCAATTGCCGACAACACGTTGCCCAGGGTAAAAATCGCCATCAGGAAGATCAGCGCGCTTCTGCGCGCCCGGTGCGACAGCAGCAGCGTCATCAGCGGCGCGCCGACCATCACGCCAACGGCGTAGGCGCTGATCAACATGCCGGCCATCGGGATGGAGACGTCCACCCCTTTGGCGATGGTCGGCAGCAACCCCATCGGGGAAAACTCGGTCGTGCCGATGCCGAACGCCCCCACCGCCAGGGCTAACAAGGGATAATTCACTTTCATGCAACAACTCCGGTTTACCGCTGCCGAAGCGCGGGAACAGTTAAGATGCCGAAAGTATGACATTGATCACAACAAAGATAAGCAGGCGGGAGGCTAAAAGACTTTTGCGATTTTGTTAAAAGTGCGGCGGGAGGGGGCGGACATCAGCGTCCGTCACCGTAGGAATCAAGCCACCTCATGCCCTCCCGCTACGCACGTTGCCCGAGCGTAGTTCGATATTCCGCTGCAGTTCGCGCAGCCCGCCGGCCAGGAAGCAGGCTTCCGCCAGCACGAACAGCGGACCGATGATGAGGCCCGTCACGTCGTCCATAAACGCCGGTTTTCTCCCCTCCCAGAAATGTCCGATAAACTGAAACAGCCAGCCGATGACGAAGCCGCCGGTGCCGACGCTCAGCCACGCCGCCGTCGACAGCGACGCCACCCAGGCGCCGAACACGAGGCACAGCAGCAACAACGCCAGCATCATGACGCCAAGGCGCAGATTCAACCGCAGGTAATAGAGCGCCGCGACAATAACCACCGCGCAGGCCGGCGAGAACGGCAGCCATCCTGCGCCCCACGCCGGCCGGGAAAGCAGCGCCAGCAGGCTGACGACGATCAGCGGAATGCCGATGAAATGCGTGGCGATATTGCGCGCATCGCGGTGATAGGCGGCATAAGCGGCAAGTTGATCTTCCAGACTTCGCATGTTGACCTCCGAATGGTGCGCGCACGGCCGAGCCGGCTCCATTGCATTAAAGATAGCCGTATCGTTCAGCATAGGAAAATGATCAGGGATTGGCGGAAGATCACAGGAGTCGAACCTGCCTAGGACCGCTGGCGGCCCCAACCGGATTTGAAGTCCGGCCGCCCCACCGGGGACGAGGATCTTCCTTGGAGAAGAGAAGAAGCAAGGCGCTGATTATAGCGCAGTTTGTTCGCTGCGCTAAGCGGGAAATGGCGGCCGCCGGCGATTCGGCGGCCGGGGAGTGCTACTTCAGGAAATCCTTCACGTCCAGCAGGATGAACTCGTTGTCATCCGCCATATTGGGCTGGCGGCTGGAGGAGAACGGGAAGTTGTTGTCGTTGCCGACGATGATGTGGTTGGCGTCCACCACGTCCACGTTCTCGATGGTGAAGAACGGGAAGGTCAGCACGCCGTCGTTCAGCGGCTTGCGCGCCAGCTTGTTCGGATCCTGAATGTTCATCAGGTCGATATAGCCCAGTTTTTCGACCGGTTTGCCGACGTTGGCGTCCGAAAAAGCGATTTTGTACACTCGTTTGAACTTGGCCACCTGGCTGAAGCAGTTGTCGGTCGGCGCACCGGCGGCGCAGGCTTTATCCGGCGTGCCTTCGCCGTTGTCGCGCTCGATCACCAGCCCGTGGGTGGCGTCGATCATGTTGAAGTCGCCGATGGCGTTCTGGTTGTCTTCCAGTACATACTGCCAGCTGCGGCCGGTCCAGGCCTGCTGTTTGACGTCGAACTCCAGCACCCGCAGGTAGCGTTTGCCGCCGACGTTCTCGAACTGATCCCCGTCCCACAGCGCCCCTTCCAGCAGCGGGTACAGCTTGCTGCCGTCCGGCGAGGCGGCCATGCCTTCAAAGCCCTTGGAGCGCGCCACCTGGAAGTTCTGCTTGCCGTCCGGCGCGCCCGGCAGGGTCAGCGTCGGGTTGTCCGGCGATTTCACTACTTTGCCGTCCACCTGGGTGTCGAATACCGCCAGCACCTTGCCGTTCAGGTCGGCCTTGATCAGGTAAGGCCCGAACTCTTCGCCGATCCATAAGGCATCGTCGGCAAACTGGAAGCTTTCCGGATCGAAATCGCTGCCGGTCAGATAACGCTTCTCCGTGCTCTCGTTGATGATGTGGAACGGCACCTTTTTATCCGGATCGTGCAGGAACCCCGTCTTCAGCGGCGCGACCGTGCCGTCTTTGAAATCGATCTTGTAGTGGTTGAGGTACAGCATGGCGTCCGGGGAGTTGGCCTTGCTGCCGAAACCATTGTCGGTCAGCACCCAGTAAGTGCCGTCGGGCATGTGTTTGATGCCGGAGTGGCCCTGCAGCGGCTGGCCGTTGATCGGCAAGCCGATGCCGGTCAGGCGATCGGCGGATTTACCCGCCACGCTGCCCAACTCGGTGACGCGTTTCCCGCTGGTGTATTTGCCGCTCTGCTGCAGATCGCTCGGCGCGTCCTTCGGTGTGGAAACGGCGGATTTCACCGGCAGCAGCGCATGCCCCGCCAACGTCGCCGGCACCGGCTGCGCGTCGGCCCACAGGTTGGCGCTCAGCGCCATGCAGCCGACCAGCAGCGCCAGCCGGGTTTTGGTGTTGTGCATGTCATTGTCCCTTTTCGTTGTTATCGCCCAGAAGTAAAAGCAACGTCACTATAGGGAGCGGCAATGACAGAAATATTATTCGGCGAACGCCCGCCGGTAGCTGTGCGGGTGGAAGCGCCAGGTAATAGCGATCAGCACCACCACCAGCAGCGCGTGGATCTGCCAGTCCAGCACGAAGCCGCCGCTGTAGTCGCGCAGCAGGCCGGAAAGGTAAGGCGTGACGCCCGCCAGCAGGAAGCCGACGCCCTGCATAAAGGCCACCAGTCGCCCGGCCGCCGCCGGCTGGTGCAAGTGATCGAGCGCCAGCACCAGGCACAGCGGGAACGCGCCGCCCAGCCCCAGCCCGGAAAGCAACACCCACAGCCACGGCAGCGTCTGCGGCAGGTAAATCAGGCCGATAAAACCGATCAGTTGCATCATCAGCGCCAGCAACAGCAGCGGCCGCCGGTCATGATTGCGCGCCAGCGCCGGCAACAGCAGCGCCCCCACCACCTGGCCGAAGGTCATCAGCGCCAGCAGCGAACCGCTGGCCTGCGGCTGCCAGCCGAGCTGCATGTAATACGGCGGCAGCCACGCAATCAGGCTGGTATAACCGCCGTTGATCAGGCCGAAATAGGCGCCGAGCAGCCAGGCGCGCCGGTTGCGTAGCAGGCCTGGCTCGCGGTGTTCGCCCGCCGCGCTAAGGCGAGACAGCCCCCGGCTGACCGGCCACCAGGCCACTAGCGCCACCAGGGCCGGCAACGCCCACCAGGCCAGTGCGCTGTGCCAGTCGTGCCCTACGCTCATCAGCCACGGCGTGATCGCCGCCCCCAACCCGCCACCGCCCATCAGCGCCGCCGACCACAGCCCGGCCACCAGCGCCATGCTTTTGAGGAAGTGATGCTTGATGATGCCGGGCATCACCGCCTGGATCACCCCGATGCCGAGCCCACCCAGCACCGCGCTCATCAGCAGTTGCACGCTGCCGGGGGCCAGTTCGCGCCAAAGCGCGCCCAGCCCGATCGCCAGCAGGCTCAACGCCACGGCGCTGCGTTCGCTGAACAGTCGGTTGATGGCGCCGCCCGCCAGCGCCATCAGGCCCATCATCAGCACCGGCAGCGTGGTCAACAGCGCCGCGCCGCCAAAACTCAGCCCGGTGGCCTGGCGCAACGTCGGCAGCAACGGGCCGATCGAGGTTAACAGCGGCCGCATGTTCAGGCCGATCAACACCAGCGCCAGCAGCAGAGGGTTGAGCCAGCGGCGTGGAGAAGGTGAATTAACAGAATGATTTAACACGGCATATTCCTGGTACTGCGAAATGAAGAGTGCGGCGTCACAGCGCGATCGCCGCAGCGTTGCGTTACTGTAGGCAACGCCGCTAGTATTGGGAAATTAAATAATAAAATAGCCAACAGTGGGAAAATGAATCGCTACCCGATGTTCAATCCGCAGCTGCTGCTCAGCTTCGTCGCCGTGTGCGACAGCAACAGCTTCACCCGCGCCGCAGAGCGGGTGTTTTTGTCGCAGTCCACCGTCAGCCAGCAGGTGCGCCGGCTGGAAGAGATGCTGGGCAAACCGCTGTTTGAGCGTTCCTCGCATCAGGTGCTGCTGACCGAAGAAGGCGTCAAGCTGTTGAGCTACGCGCGCCGCATTATCGCGCTGAATGAAGAAGCCCACGATGCGCTGACCGGCATCTGGCGCGACGGCGTGCTGCGGATCGGCATGCCGGAGGATTTCGCCGTGCCCACCACCGGGCTGCTGGCCGACTTCAGCCGCGAGCACCCGCACCTGCGGCTGGACGTCGCCAGCGGCCTGAGCGCCGATCTGCACAACGCCTACGCGCGTGAAGAGCTGGATCTGATCCTGGTGAAGCAGCGCCGCCGGCAACCGCCGCGCGCCGCGCGGCCGGAACCGCTGCTGTGGCTGGACAGCCTGGCCTTCCCGGCCATCGAGCAATCGCCGGTGCCACTGGCGGTATTTCCACTGAACGGCCTGTACCGCGACGAGCTTTGCCAGGCGCTGGATACCCTCGGCAAACGCTGGCGCATCGGCTACAGCAGCGCCAGCCTGGCGGCGCTGACCGCCGCTTCGGCCGCCGGGCTGGGCGTCACCCTGCTGCCGGCCGGCTGCCGTCTGGCGACGCACCGGGTGCTGGGCGCGGCCGAAGGATTGCCGCCGATAGACAGTTTCGAACTGGCGCTCTACTACCGCGACGGCGCCCCCGCCGCCACGCTGGCCCTGGCCCAGCGGCTGGCGGCGTTTTGCGGGTTGATATAAATGCCGGTGGACGCCGGTCATTACCAAATCGAATAGTCACTAGTGGCAAATGTCGCTGCCAACCGGCCGGTTCCTCTCCTAAATTGGGGTATGTTTTCACCCCTCACCTCTGGATTAAGGAACCGAACGTGGAAAACCCTCAACAACCGGGCCGCAGAGCCTTCCTCAGCCAAACCGGAAAACTCACCACCGCTTGCGCGGTGATCGGCCTGACCGGCGGCATGGCGCAGGCCGCTTCGCCTGGCGGCGAGCCGTGTGCGCCAACGCCGATGACCCTGACCGATCGTCACTACTGCCTGAGCGAGGTGCGGCTGGAAGACGGCTTTGAATACGACGGCGAAACGGTGATCGGCACCCGCACCGCGCTGTACACACTGGAGATCAAAGACGGCAAGATCGCCGCCATTCACGCCGCCAACGACGCGTTGCCGGCCGGCGTGCCCCGCTATAAGGCGCAGGGCCAGCTGCTGCTGCCGGCATTCCGCGATATGCACATCCACCTGGACAAAACCTTCTACAGCGGCCCGTGGCAGGCGCCGCGCCCGCGCCAGGGCAAAACCATCATGGACATGATCGCGCTGGAGCAGACGCTGATCCCGAAACTGCTGCCCACCTCGCAGCAACGGGCGGAAAACCTGATCGCCTTGCTGCAGTCCAAAGGCAGCACCGTGGCGCGCAGCCATTGCAATATCGATCCGGTCAGCGGCCTGAAAAGCCTGGAGCACCTGCAGCGCGCGCTGGAAAATCACCGGGCGGATTTCAGCTGTGAAATCGTCGCTTTCCCGCAGCACGGGCTGCTGCACTCCAGGGTCGACGCGCTGATGCGCGAAGCGATGCAGATGGGCGTGCAGTACGTCGGTGGGCTGGATCCGACCAACGTCGACGGCGCGATGGAGAAATCGCTCGACGCCATGTTCCAGATCGCCCTCGATACCGGCAAAGGCGTGGATATCCACCTGCATGAAACCAGCCCGGCCGGGGTCGCCGCCATCAACTACATGATCGCCACCGTGGAGAAAAACCCGGCGCTGCGCGGCAAGGTCACCATCAGCCACGCTTTCGCCCTGACCACGCTGACGCCGGGCGAACTGGCGGAAACCGCCACCCGGCTGGCGGCGCAGCAGATCACCATCGCCTCCACGGTGCCAATCGGCGGCCTGATGATGCCGCTGCCGCAGCTCAGTGAGAAAGGAGTGTTCGTGATGACCGGCACCGACAGCGTGATCGACCACTGGTCGCCGTTCGGCACCGGCGACATCCTGGAGAAGGCCAATCTGTACGCCCAGCTGTACCGCGGTTCCGACGAGTATCACCTGTCGCGCGCCATGGCCATCTCCACCGGCGGCGTGCTGCCGCTGGACGATAAGGGGCAGCGCGCCTGGCCGAAAGCCGGCGATGCCGCCGAGTTCGTGCTGGTCAACGCCAGCTGTTCCGCCGAGGCGGTCGCCCGTCTGCCGGCGCGCCGCGCCACCTTCCATCAGGGGCGCCTGGTCGCCGGCCAGGTGAGCAAAGCCTAAGGTCGGTCCGTTGTTGTCATCATGATGGCCGTTTTTGGCCTTCTGCCAGAGTAAGGCGCGGCGCAAGATGGTCGCTACACACACTGGCGGAGGGCCGAAAATGTCACAGAGCGCGTTATTGATCATCGATGTCCAGCAATCATTCCAGCACCGTCCATTCTGGCAGGAGGACGATCTGCCGGCGTTTCAACAGGCGCTGACCCGCCTGATTGCGGGCTGCCGACAGCGCGGCGCGGCCCTGGTCGACGTGCTGCACGTTTCGCCGCAAGGGCCGTTCTCACTGGCTTCAGGCCATGTGCAGCGCCTGCCGTTCCTCACCCACCAGGCGGATATCACCGTATACAAGCATGTGCACAATGCGCTGACCGAATCCGGCCTCAACGCCTGGCTGCGCGAGCGGGACATCAACCACCTGATCGTCTCCGGCATCCGCACCGAGCAGTGCTGCGAAACCACCACCCGGGTGGCGTCCGACCTCGGTTATCGGGTGACTTTCGTCACCGAGGCGACGTTAACCTTCCCGATGCGCCATCCCGACGGCGAAGTCTTTACCCCCGCGCAGTTGAAGCGGCATACTGAAACCGTACTGGTCGATCGTTTCGCCCGCATCGCCAGCGTGGATGAGGCGCTGGCGCAACTCGCACAGGAGTAACCATGTCGCAGGCCGTCTATTTTCTGCTGTTGCCCAACGTGCTGTCGCTGGACGTCAGCGGCCCGGCGGAAACCCTGCGCCTCGCCGGGCAGTTCAGCCTGCGTTACCTCAGCCCGGCGCCGCAGATCGTCTGCTCCATCGGCATGACGCTGAGCGGCCTGCAGCCGTTGCCCGAGCGCCTGGAAGACGGCGCCATCCTGGTGCTGCCGGGCGTCGGCGATTCGCAGCGCTATTTCGCCGGAGAGGAGGCCGAGCAGGCGCGCCGCTGGCTGGCGACGCTGCGGCCCGATCTGCAACGGCAGCGCATCACCCTGGTGTGCATCTGTTCCGGCGCGCTGCTGGCGGCGCAGGCCGGGCTGCTCGACGGCTATCAGTGCACCACCCACCACGACGTCATCGAACGTATCCGCCTCCAGGCGCCGGCGGCGCAGGTGAAAGAGAACCGCATCTTCGTCGAAGACCGTGGCGTCTACACCAGCGCGGGCATCACCACCGGCATCGATTTGGCGCTGCACCTGGTCCACCGCCACTGTGGCTCCGGCCGGGCGCGCGACGTCGCACGCGACATGGTGGTTTATTTCCGCCGCGCCGGCGACGATCCGCAGCTGTCGCCCTGGCTGCGCTACCGCAACCACCTGCACCCGGCGGTGCACCGCGCGCAGGACGTGATGGCCGCAGAGCCGGAGGCCGACTGGTCGGTGCCGCAGGTGGCGGAGAAGGCGCACGTCAGCAGCCGCCATCTGGCGCGGCTGTTTCGCAGCCACGTCGGCATCAGCGTGCGGGAATATCATGAGCAGCTGCGGTTGGCGGTGGCGCAACAGCGCCTGCAGCAAGGGTATGGCTTGGAGAAGGCCGCGCTGGCAGCTGGGTTTTCTTCCGGGCGGCAGCTGCGCCGCGCCCAGCAGCGCCAGCGCTCGCCGCTATGACACCAGCCGGCGGGTATCCAGCCGCTGCAGGCCGACAGACAGCAGCAGGCTGCCCCCCAGCGCCACGCCGAACACCCAGAAGATATCCAGCAGCGGGTGGCCGGTGAAATCAAGGTGCCGATTGCGCATCACGTTGACGATAAGGGCGTGAAAACCGTAAATCGCCAGCGAATGACGGGAAAATACGCTCAGCCAGCCGATCGGCTGCGGCAGACAGTGTTTCACCCACACCAGCAGCGCCACCGCCGCCATAAACACCAGCGGGCCGCTGTAGATGTAATAGGTATCAGCGAAGTTGCCGTTGATGAACAGCTGATGTTTGGTGCCGCGCGCGATCAGCGCCACGCACAGCGCAAATCCCAACGCCGCCAACCAGCCCACGGCGCGCCCGCGCGCCTCCATCATGCCAATCGCCCGTCCGGCCAACGCATACAGCAGGTAGTAGAAGGTATCGCCGTAGATATACAGGTTAACCGGCAGCAGATGCGCGTTGCCGAAGGTCAGCTTATCGGTATTCGGGTTGGCGATCGCCGCCAACACCACCAGCGCGGCGGCCAGGTAGCGGCGCGATACCGGTTTGACGCTAATCAGCGGCGACAGCAGGTAAATCACCGCGATGGCGTAGAAAAACCACAGATGATAGAACACCGGCTTTTGCAGGATGCCGCGCAGCGACGGCCAGAAACCGATCTTGGTGAAAGCCGCGATATAGATCAGCGCAATGGCGCTGTAGAACAGAATGCAGCAGAGGATGCGGGTGAAATGCCGCCGGCCGGCGCTCTTTTCGCCGAAGAACAGGTAGCCGGAAATCATGAAGAACAGCGGCACCGACACGCGCGACAGTGAGTTCAGCACGTTGGCGATGTCCCAGTTGTGCAACCCTATCGCCGCGCCGTTGGTGACGTAATAGGTGGTGGCGTGGATCATCACCACCATCATGCACGCCATCGCCCGCAGGTTGTCTATCCAGCCGATTTTCTCGCTCAAACGCTCGCCCGATCTTGTGTCATATTGATATGTTAAGAAGAGGTTATCGGGCACGGCGTTCGGCGACAACCCAAAAGCGAAATATCAGAATGCACTTAAACAACACCTTATGATTGCGAAGGTGAACAATTGGCGGCAAAATAGCCGCCATAACTCGCTCAGTTTGCGCTTCCCGCCCTGGCAGTTCCTTTTTCTCTTTTACTATCAGTACAATAATATGAAAACAACATTACCACCTGCGGCACGTTTGGGCCGGCAGGCGCTTTTATTCCCTCTTTGTCTGGTGCTGTTCGAGTTCGCCACCTATATCGGCAACGATATGATTCAGCCGGGCATGCTGGCCGTTGTGGCGGATTTCAACGCCGGCGAAGAGTGGGTGCCCACCTCGATGACCGCCTATCTGGCCGGCGGCATCTTCCTGCAGTGGCTGCTCGGGCCGCTGTCGGATCGCCGCGGCCGTCGCCCGGTGATGCTGGCCGGGGTGGCGTTCTTTATCGTCTCCTGCCTGGCGATCCTGCTGGTCACCACCATCGAGCAGTTCATCGCCATGCGTTTCCTGCAGGGCATCGGCCTGTGCTTTATCGGCGCGGTCGGTTACGCCACGATCCAGGAGTCGTTCGAAGAGGCGGTGTGCATCAAAATCACCGCCCTGATGGCTAACGTGGCGCTGATCGCCCCGCTGCTGGGGCCGCTGGCCGGCGCGGCGCTGATCCACGTCGCGCCGTGGCAAAGCATGTTCGTGCTGTTTGCGGCGCTGGCGGCCATCGCCTTCTACGGCCTGTGGAAAGCCATGCCGGAGACCGCTACGCTGCAGGGCGAGGCGTTCTCCGCCGCCAACCTGTGGCGCGACTACCGCCAGGTGCTGGGCAATCGCCGCTTCCTGTGCGGCGCCCTGGCGATCGGTTTCGCCAGCCTGCCGCTGCTGGCCTGGATCGCCCAGTCGCCGGTGATCCTGATCAGCGGGGAGTCGTTGTCGACGCTGGATTACGGCCTGCTGCAGATCCCGGTGTTCGGCGCGCTGATCCTCGGCAACCTGACGCTGGCGCGCCTGACCGGCAAAAACAGCGTGGAGCGCCTGATCAAGCTGGGCGCGGGCCCGATGCTGTTGGGGCTGCTGATCACCGCGCTGGCGACTCAGTTCTCCAGCCACGCCTACCTGTGGATGACCGCCGGCCTGAGCCTGTACGCCTTCGGCATCGGCCTCGCCAACGCCGGGCTGTACCGCCTGACGCTGTTCTCCAGCAACGTCAGCAAAGGCACCGTGTCCGCCACCATGGGCATGCTGAGCATGATGGTGTTCACCGTCGGCATCGAGCTGGCCAAGGTCGCCTACGTCTGGGGCGGCAGCGGGCTGTTCAACCTGTTCAACCTCATCAGCGGCCTGTGCTGGCTGACGTTGGTGGCGCTGTTCCTCGCCAAACGCCGCAACGGCGACCCCACGCCGCAGCCGAACGGCGCGGCATAAGCGCGGCGATAAAACGCCGGTCCGGTTTCCCGACCGGCGTTTTTTATGCGGCTTCAGCCGAGCAGCCCCCACAGCGCCTACCCCGCTCCCACCACCGCTACCGCCAACAACAGCAACGCCGACAGGACGGAGATCGCCCGCCGGGCACGGCGTCAGGTTTATCGGGTAGGGGAATTCGGCCTATCGCTCTTCGCGGGTATGCCAAATACGCAGAACATAAATCGTTGCCGGCTGCACCTGGTAACGTATCTCATAACGGCCGACCAGAATACGCCTCACTTCCTGCGGTAAAAACTCGTCCAGTCTTTCACCCAGGCGAGGATTATCGAGCAACGCTTTAGGCGCGGCGACCAAGGCCTTCACCGAATTCGCTGCCGCAGTGCGGTTAGCCAAGGCAAGAAACTCAAACAAACGCGCCAAATCCGGTAGCGCCTTACTCGTCCATTTTAACTCCATCAGCGCGGTACCGGCAGCGGCTCGTCACTGTCCAGGCTGGCCGCCCAGGCTTCTACCGACTCATGATCGATAACGTTTTGCTGTTCGACATCGGCCAGCGCCGCCAGCGTTAACCGACGGCGCTCTTCCTCTTGCTCAAGCCAGGCGGCGAGGGCTTGCTTCACTATCCATCCCCGTGAGCGTTCAAGTTTGGCGGCCATTTCATCCACCTTTTCAGCCAAAGGCAGCGGGACATGAGCGGTGATGACTTTCGTATTCATCGTCTTGCTCCTCAGTACAATCAATATCAATCAAAGTGATTAAAGCTGATTACACCGCCATCAGAGAACAAAAAAAACGCAATCAGTTGCCGAACAGCCCGCCGTCTCTCAGCAGATGCTCGTTGCCCTTGCGGCGGGTAAAGCCGCTGCGATCGAAGAACTCCAGCACCTGGATCGCCAGCTTGCGGCCGACGCCGAGCCGATCGCGGAAATCGGCGGCGTTGGCGCCCCCGCGCTCCGCATCCAGCTCGCGGATCAGCGCCGCGAACTGATCGATGCGTCGGCTGAGGTAGTAGCGATCCACCACCACCGCCGTCACATGGCCCAGCTGAGCCGCCTTGCGCAGCAGCGCGCGCACCCGGCTCTCCTCTTCGCCCAGCTCACTCGCCAGATCGCGCACCCACCACGGCTCGTCGCCGAACAGCGGTTCGATGCGCGCCCACAGCGGCGCCTCTTCGGCGCTGAACGCCAGGCCGTGTTCCGGCAGGTGCAGCCAGCCGCGCGTATTGCGCAGCGCGCCGGCCTTCAGCAGCCGATCGATCATCATAAACACCAGCGTTTCCGGCTGCTGAGGCAGGGCCATGCGCCGCAGGCGGGCGCGCCCTAAGCCCAGCTGATCGGCGTGCTGTTGGTGATACTCCGCCAGCATCTGCAACAGGCGGCTTTCCGCCTGTTGCACCTGATCCTGCGCCAGCGCCCGGTCACCGACGATCAGCAGATCGCGGTTCGCCAGCAGTGCCGCCAGGCCGTCGTCGGTCAACTGACGCGCCCAGGCAAACGCCGCCAGCGACAGCGCGCCGTGCGGCAGCTCAAGCGCCAGCGCCTGCGCATCGTCTTGCGCCTGCGCCAGGGCCTGCAGCCAGGTCAGGTAGCTCGGCTGGCGCTTGCCGCGCTTGGGCGCGCTCAGCCTGAGCACCCGGGCCGCGCCCAGCGTTTGCCGCGCGCCGATATCGCGCAGCACCAGCCGATCGTTCTGTGCCAACCACAGCGGACGATCGAGGATCAGTTCCGCCAGCCCGTCGTTCAATAGCGAAATGCGCCCGGTGATGTGGCTGGCGGCATGGTGCAGATGCAGCGGCTGCCAATGGCGGATCGGCCGATCCGTCTCAAGCGCCACCAGAATGCGTTCCGCCGCCTCCGGCGGGCGCTGCGCCAGCAGCCAATCGCCGCGCGCGATCCGGTCTTTATCGACATCGCCGCTGATGTTAAGCGCGATGCGTTGCCCGGCCTGCGCCTGTTCCACGGTCTGATTCTGGGCATGCAGGCCGCGCACCCGCACCGGCGCGTCGGCGCCGGTCAGCCACAGCGTATCCCCCACCTTCACCCGGCCGCCGAGCGCGGTGCCGGTCACCACCAGCCCCGTCCCTTTGACGCTGAACGCACGGTCTACCGCCAGACGAAAACGGCGCGTCAGCGCATGCTCGCCGGGCGACAGCGCCAGCAAATGCGCGCGCAGCGCCTCAATGCCCTCGCCCGCCGCCGCCGCGGTGACAAACAGCGGCGCATCGGGCCAGCCCTGGCGCGCCAGCTCGTCGCGCACCTGAACGCGCACCTCATCGATACGTACCGCCTCCACCCGGTCGGCCTTGGTCAGCGCCACCGTCAACGCCGGGCGCCCGCTCAGGCGCAGGATCGCCAGATGCTCGCGGGTCTGCGCCATCACACCATCGTCGCAGGCCACCACCAGCAGCGCATGGTCAATGCCGCCGACGCCCGCCAGCATATTGGCGAGGAATTTTTCGTGGCCGGGCACGTCGATAAAGCCCAGCACCCGGCCGTCCGGCTGCGGCCAATAGGCGTAGCCCAGATCGATGGTCATGCCGCGGCGCTTTTCTTCCGGCAGGCGATCCGCGTTGATCCCGGAGATCGCCTGCAGCAGAGTGGTTTTGCCATGATCGACATGGCCGGCGGTGGCGATGATCATGATGCGCTCAACGCGTCGATCAGCGCCCCTTCCTGTTCCAGACAGCGCAGATCCAGCCACAGCCGGCCGTCGCCAAGGCGGCCGATCACCGGCTGCGGCAGGCGGCGCCAGCGTTCAGCCAGCGCTTCCAGCGTGGCGCCGCGGCCGTCGCGCGGCGTGAAGGTCAGCGCATAGCTGGGCAGGCGATCCACCGGCAGCGAACCGCTGCCAATCTGCGACCAGCACGGTTCGGCGCGCAGCTCGAAATCGGCGGTGAACCGTGACGTCAACGCCGTCAGCAGCCGCTCGGCCGCCTGTTGCATCTCCTGCTGCGGGCGGGTCAGCAGCCGCAGCGTCGGCAGCTGCTCAGCCAGTTTTTCCGGCTGCAAATAAAGCCGCAGCGTGGCCTCCAGGGCCGCCAGCGTCAGCTTGCCGACGCGCAGCGCGCGCTTGAGCGGGTGCTGCTGCAGGCGCGCGATCAGTGCCTTTTTGCCGACGATGATGCCGGCTTGCGGGCCGCCCAGCAGCTTATCGCCGGAGAACGTCACCAGATCGACGCCGGCGGCCAGCAACCGCTGCGGCATCGGTTCGGCGGGCAGGCCGTACTGCGCCATATCGATCAGCGAGCCGCTGCCCAGATCGGTGGCGGTCGGCACGCCCTGTTCGGCCCCGAGCAGCGCCAGTTCGGCCTCATCGACCGCCGCGGTAAAGCCCTGAATGCTGTAGTTGCTGGTGTGCACTTTCATCAACAGGCCGGTCTGCTCGTTGATGGCCTGGCGGTAATCCTTCAGATGGGTGCGGTTGGTGGTGCCGACCTCAACCAATTGACAGCCTGCCTGGCGCATCACGTCGGGAATGCGGAACGCGCCGCCGATCTCCACCAGCTCGCCGCGCGACACCACCACCTCTTTGCCGGGGGCGATCGCCGCCAGCATCAGCAGCACCGCCGCCGCGTTGTTATTGACGATGCAGGCGTCTTCCGCGCCGGTCAGCCGGCACAGCAGACTCGCCACCGCCCGATCGCGATGGCCGCGCCCGGCGCCGTCCAGATCGTACTCCAGCGTCACCGCCTCCCCCATCACCGCGCTCACCGCATCCTGCACCGGCTGCGCCAGCAGGGCGCGCCCGAGGTTGGTGTGCAGCACAGTGCCGCTGAGGTTGAACACCGGCAATAACGCCGGGCGTTGCTGCCGGGCCAGCTCGGCCCGCAGCGCCTGCGGCCAGTCGCCGCACCAGGCCGGTAAACGTTGCTGCTGTTTTATCGCGTCGCGCGCCTCGGCCTGCAGCCGGCGCAGCAGTTCGCCGATCAGCGTCTGGCCATGCTGCGCCACCAGCGGTTCAATCGCGGGTTCACGCAGCAGGCGGTCGATGGCGGGCAGTTGGCTGTAAAGAAGGTGGGATTCAGTGCTCATGGTCGCTCGGTTTTCAGTTTAGACGTATCGGCATAGCAAAACCCCGCCGCGGCGGGGAGAAAAGAACGTTCAGGGCGGCGCCGTGCGGGCGAAACTTTCGCGGGCGAACAGGCGTTCGGCCAGCTTGACCAGCGCCGGACGTTGGACGCACCAGTTGGGCAGGATGCGGCGGAAATTCAGGTAGCCCAGCGCGCAGCCGGTGGCGATATCCGCCAGCGTCAGCCGCTCGGCATTGAGCCACGTTTTTTCCTGCGCCAACGCCTCCAGCGCATCCAGACCGTGCGTCAGCTTGTCACGCTGGCGCAGCATCCAGTTTTCGTCCTGCTTTTCCGGCGCGCGCCGGCTTTCGCGATACAGCGTCGCCGCCGCTTCGGTCACGCCGTCCGCCAGCGCCGCCACCTGGCGGACGCGCAGCGCTGCGGCGCGATCGGCCGGCAAAAACGCCGGCTCCACCGTCAGCAGTTCGAGGTATTCGGCCACGATCGGCGAGTCGTAAAACACCTCGCCGTCATCGGCGATCAGCACCGGCACTTTGCCGAGCGGGTTCTGCTCCTTCACCCGGCTGCCGGGCTCATACGGCGGATCGTTGACGAATTCAAACGCGATCCCCTTCTCCAGCAGCATCACGGAAATCTTGCGCACAAAGGGGCTGGTGTAACTGCCGATAAGCTTCATCCGGTCTCCTCCGCTTCGTCCTGGCCGCGGCGCAATGCCCTTACTTCACCGCCAGAGTATCGATAATCCGCTGCACCAGCGCCTGATGCACTTCCGGCGTTTTGGCCGGCGACAGCATTTGCAGCGTTACCACCCGTTTGTTGAACACCGTCAACACCAGGGTGGACACCACCTTTTGGCCGTTGACGGTCTGCTCGGTATCCACCCGGCGAAACTTCTGTTTGCCGACGGTGAAGTTCTCTTCTTTGGTGGTCTGGATATTCTGATAGCGCTCGGCCAGCACCGTAATGGCGCTCTGCGTCAGCTCTTTCAGCATTTTGTCGCTGGTATTGATCTTCATGCCGTCCGGCGGGATCACTTCGGACGAAACCGCGCTCTGGCGCGACTTGCCGTCGAGGAAGCGCTGGATGGTGGAGGTGCTGTCATTGACGATGCCGCTGTTCAGCGTTTGATCGCTAAAGCCCGGCGGCAACTCGAAGGTGATCTTGCCCTTCTGCAGCGACACGTTCAGCCCCGGCGGCGCGGGTGGGGCCTCTACCGGCGCAGGCGGCGGCGGTGGCGCGGGCTGCGTCACGGTCGGCTTGGTGTCCGGTGGCGGCACCGCCGGTTTGGTGTCGTCCTTGTTGTCGCAGGCCGCCAGTCCGATCGCCAGCACGGCGACCGCGGTCAGTTTTGCCAGGGTGTTTAACATCGTGGTTCCTTTCGCTTGGCGCGTCATGGCCTAAACGTAGCAACTCGCCCGGGCGAATGCCAGAAGCCCGTTCTGAAATTGCTTGTCCGGCCCCGCGCGAACGGGGCCGGGCGGTTACTCCGCCGGGAACAGGAACGGATTGATGCTGCTGCGGCCGAAGCCTTCCTCTTCCATGCGGGCGTCCAGCACCAGCGAAGCCAGATCGTCGGCCACCGCTTCGACCTGCGGGTCTTTTTCCTGATAGAGGATCTTCAGGTAAGTGCCGCAGTCGCCGCAGCTTTCCGCCTTCACCGCCGCCTGCTCGCTGCCCAGCGACCAGTAGTTGAGATCGCGGGTCTGCTCGCAGTTGCTGCACTTCACCCGCACCACGTGCCATTCGCTTTCGCACAGGTTGCAGTGCAGGTAGCGTAGGCCGTTGACGGTGCCGATATGCACCATGCTGGAAACCGGGATGCTGCCGCACACCGGGCAGAACTGGCGCTGCTCGCCGTATTCGGCGCGCGCCTTGCCGGGGATCAGGCTGGCCATCTGCGCCCAATAGAGCGACAGTGCGGCCCAGAGGAACGGCGCCTTCTCGCTGCCCACCTTGCCGAACTCGCGGTTGAGCAAGGCGTCGGCCATCAGCTCCAGCTCGTGCGCCGAGGCCTTCTCCAGGTTGTCCAGCACCACCAGAATGTGTTCCGGCGCCTGCGGACGCAGCTCGGCGATCAGCGACGTCAACAGCTTGCGCCAGTGCTCGCTGCGCGGGAACACGCTCAGATCGAGCGGCGGTTTGCCGCTGGCGGCGCCCTGCACCAACGCTTCACTCAGATCGAGCTGCAGCGGGTTATCGTGCAACGCATGCTGCTGCGCCTGCGCCAGCTCGGCGGCAAAGTTCAGGTAGTCGCCCAGCGGGTTGTCGACCGCCAGCTGACGCAGACGATCGGCGCGGCGGCTGTACAGGCTTTTCAGGTTGGCGAAAAGTAACGGCGGGATGTTCTCCGCCGTTGTGGACTTCTCACGCTGTGCCCCTAACTGCTCTTTAGGAACGATGCGGATACTCATCAGGGTTTATCTTCCTGTCGTTTCTCGCGGACCTCACGGTACCAGCGCGGATGATGTTTCTTGGCCCAGGCCGCCGGTACCCAGCCTTCCACCATCGCGGTAATGGTGCCTTTTACCCACAATGCGGCGTAAATGTGCACCATAATCACGATGATAAGGCCGACCGCGGCCAGCGAATGCACCAGCAGCGCGATGCGGATCAGCGGGATGGAGAACGACGGCGCAAAATACGGCCGCCAGATCACCACGCCGCTGGCCAGCAGCAGCACCAGGCTGATAATCGCCGCCCAGAACACGCACTTCTGGCCGAAATTATAGCGCCCGGTATCACCCACTTCCTCGTTCATGGCGATTTTGTGGATGTTCTTGGCCCAGACGATATCTTCCCGGTTGATCAGGTTATGCTTCCAGTAGCGCAGGAACATCAGCAGGAACGCGGCGAACATGATGACCCCGACAAACGGGTGCAGAATGCGCGCCAGCTGCGGCGTCCCGAAGATGTTCATCAGCCAGTTGAAGGAGGGGAAGAAGAACCCCAGCCCGCTGATGGCGGCGAACACGAAGCAGAACGCCACTATCCAGTGGTTGATGCGCTCCGGCGCGCTGTAACGCTGAATGGGCTTTTCCTTTCTCATTTGCGCGTCTCCTCGTCGTGCGACTCGTCGTGCTCGTCCTCATCCTCGACGCGGTTAGGCCCGACGCCGACATAGTGGAACACGCTGGCCGCGAAGGTGGCGGCAAAGCCGATGGCCGCCAGGGGTTTCCACACGCCCTTCCAGAAGGTCACCGCCGGGCTGATGCTCGGGTTGTCCGGCAAACCGTGGTACAGCTGCGGTTTGTCGGCGTGGTGCAACACGTACATCACGTGCGTGCCGCCCACCCCCGCCGGATCGTACAGACCGGCGTTCTGGTAGCCGCGGGTGTTCAGCTCGCTGACGCGATCCGCCGCCACCTGCTTCATCGCTTCCTTGGTGCCGAAGTGAATGGCGCCGGTAGGGCAGGTTTTCACGCAGGCCGGTTCCTGCCCGACGTCCACGCGGTCGACGCACAGGGTGCACTTGTACACCCGGTTGTCGTCCTTGTTCATGCGCGGCACGTCGAACGGGCAGCCGGCGATGCAGTAGCCGCAGCCGATGCAGTGCTCGGACTGGAAGTCGACGATGCCGTTGGCGTACTGAATGATCGCGCCTTCCGACGGGCAGGCCTTCAGGCAGCCCGGATCGGCGCAGTGCATGCAGCCATCCTTGCGGATCAGCCATTCCAGCTTGCCGTTTTCCTCCACCTCGGAGAAGCGCATCACCGTCCACGACTTGGCGGTCAGATCGGCGGGGTTATCGTACACCCCGACGTTGTGCCCCACTTCGTCGCGGATGTCGTTCCATTCGGAACAGGCCACCTGACAGGCTTTGCAGCCGATACAGGTGGTGACATCGATCAGTTTGGCCACTTCTTCCTGGTGGTCACGGGCGCGCGGCGCCGGCGTGAAGCCATTGGTGGCGGATTTACGAATGATGTCTTGAGATTGCATGGCCATAATTCGTCTCCGTTACACCTTTTCCACGTTGACCAGGAACGCCTTGAACTCCGGCGTTTGCGTATTGGCGTCGCCGACGAACGGCGTCAGCGTGTTGGCGATAAAGCCTTTCTTCGCCACCCCTTCGTAACCCCAGTGAATCGGGATGCCGATGGTGTCGACTTCCTGGCCGTGCACCTGCAGCGTACGAATTCGCTTGGTCACCACCGCCTTGGCCTTGATGTAGCCGCGGTTGGAACTGACCTTCACGGTATCGCCCTGCTTGATGCCCTTCTTCTCCGCCAGCTTTTCGCCGATCTCCACGAACTGTTCCGGCTGGGCGATGGCGTTCAGCCGCGCGTGCTTGGTCCAGTAGTGGAAGTGCTCGGTCAGACGATAGGTGGTGCCGACGTAAGGGAACTTGTCGGATTTGCCCATCGCCGCCAGATCGTCCTTGAACACGCGCGCCGCCGGGTTGGACACCACGTTCGGGTGCAGCGGGTTGGTGCCGAGCGGCGTTTCGAACGGCTCGTAGTGTTCAGGGAACGGCCCTTCCGCCATCTTGTCGGTGGCGAACAGGCGGCCCATGCCTTCCGGCTGCATGATGAACGGCCCGACGTCGCTGCCCGGCGCAGCGGTGCTGTAGTCCGGGATATCGGCCCCGACCCACTTGGCGCCGTCCCACTCCAGCAGCTGGCGTTTCGGATCCCACGGTTTACCCTGCGGATCCGCCGAGGCGCGGTTGTACAGAATGCGGCGGTTGAGCGGCCATGCCCAGGCCCAGCCCAGCGTGTTGCCGAGGCCGGACGGATCGGCGTTGTCGCGCCGCGCCATCTGGTTGCCGGCCGGCGTCCAGCTGCCGGCGAAGATCCAGCAACCGCTGGCGGTGGTGCCGTCGTCGCGCAGCTGCGCGAACGAGCTGAGCAGCTCGCCTTTTTTCACCACCACTTTGCCGTCGGCATCCAGCAGATCCGCCAGCGCCTTGCCGTTGTTCTCCTGCGCCACCTCTTCCGGCGCCGGGTTGTCCGGCGTCAGGTAGTCCCAGCGCATGTTCAGCACCTGTTCCGGCACCGCGCCGCCGTCGCGCGCATACATCTCGCGCAGGCGGCTGAAGATGCCCGCCAGGATCTCGCCGTCGTTCAGCGCTTCACCCGGGGCGTCCGCGCCTTTCCAGTGCCACTGCAGCCAGCGGCCGGAGTTGACGATCGAGCCGTTCTCTTCGGCGAAGCAGGTGGACGGCAGGCGGAACACTTCGGTCTGGATCTGCGAGGAATCCACCTCGTTGAACTCGCCGTGGTTCTGCCAGAAGTTGGAGGTCTCGGTGTTCAACGGATCGATGGTCACCAGGAACTTCAGCTTGGACAGCGAAGCCACCACCTTGTTTTTGTTCGGGAACGACGCCACCGGGTTAAAGCCTTGGCAGAAGTAGCCGTTGACCTTGCCCTGCGACATCATCTCGAAGTACTGCAGCACGTCGTAGCCCTTGTCCCACTTCGGCAGCCAGTCAAAGCCCCAGCTGTTGTCCTTCTGCGCCTTGTCGCCGTAGAAGGTCTTCATCATGCTGACGAAGAATTTCGGGTAGTTGCCCCAGTAGTTCACCTGGCCCGGCAGCAGCGCTTTCGGCGTGTTGGCCTTCAGGTAGGTCTCGAGATCGGTCTGTTTCTCCGACGGCAGCGTCAGGTAGCCCGGCAGGCTCTGCGACAGCAGGCCGAGATCGGTCAACCCCTGGATGTTGGAGTGGCCGCGCAGCGCGTTGACGCCGCCGCCCGCCATGCCCATGTTGCCGAGCAGCAGCTGGATCATCGCCATGGTGCGGATGTTCTGCGCGCCGACCGAGTGCTGAGTCCAGCCCAGGGCGTACAGGAACGAAGCGGTCTTATCCGCGACGCAGGTTTCGGCGATGTATTCGCACACCTTGAGGAAATCGTCCTTCGGCGTGCCGCAGATGTTGGTCACCACGTCAGGCGTGTAGCGGCTCACGTGCTGCTTCAGCAGGTTCCACACGCAGCGCGGATCCTGCAACGTGACGTCGCGCTTGGCGAAGCCGTTCTCGTCGAACTGGTAGTTCCAGGTGGTTTTGTCGTACCTGCGGTTTTCCGCGTCGTAGCCGCTGAACAAGCCGTCTTCGAAGGCAAAGTCTTCCCGCACCAGCAGGCTGGCGTTGGTGTAGGCCTCGACGTACTCGCGGTTAAACTTGTTGTTGGTCATCAGATACAGCAACACGCCCGACAGGAAAGCAATGTCGGTCCCGGAGCGGATCGGCGTGTAGAAGTCCGCCACCGATGCGGTTCGGGTAAAGCGCGGATCGATCACGATCAGCTTGGCATTGTTGTGTATTTTGGCTTCCATCGCCCAGCGGAACCCCACCGGATGCGCTTCCGCCGCATTACCGCCCATGACGATAATCAAATTCGCGTTCTTGATATCAACCCAGTGGTTGGTCATCGCACCGCGACCAAATGTTGGAGCAAGACTTGCTACCGTTGGTCCGTGTCAGACACGCGCCTGGTTGTCTACGGCAAGCATGCCGAGAGCGCGACTAAATTTTTGCGACAGAAAACCGGTTTCGTTGCTGGCGGCCGAGGCGCACAGCATGCCGGTAGTCAGCCAACGGTTGACGGTAACGCCCTGGTCGTTGGTTTTGATGAAGTTAGCGTCACGGTCTTCTTTCACCAGCTTGGCGATGCGGGTAAAGGCGTCGTCCCAGCTGATGCGCTGCCATTTGTCCGACCCCGGCGCCCGGTATTCCGGGTACTTGAGGCGGCTTTCGCTGTGGATAAAGTCAACCAGGCCAGCGCCTTTCGGGCAAAGCGCGCCGCGGTTTACCGGGTGATCCGGATCCCCTTCGATATGGAAAATGCTTTCTTTGGCGTTTTTGGCGCCATCACCAAGGCTGTACATCAACAGCCCACAGCCGACGGAACAATACGTACAGGTATTACGGGTCTCGCGGGCGCGCAGCAGTTTGTACTGCCGGGTTTCCGCCAATGCCACTTCGGGGGCAAAGCCCAGCGCGGCTACCGTCGTTCCTGCCATACCGCCAGCGCAGATCTTAAAGAACTGCCTTCTGCTGACCTGCATGGGGGTCTCCTTTACTCTCGATTGTCACATTGTTCAAATGGCGCTCCTCGCCAAAACGGCGGAGCGCTAATGTCACTGTTGTTATGCTGATACGCGACGCGGCGATATTACCACAGCGTGCTTGTGGTTGTTACACACTCGTGCTCATTCAGTGAACGCATTGGCACATTTCGATACATTTCGGCGTCGCAGCAGGCTCGGCGCTCTCTACAGTATAGAGAGTAACCAACGCATCGGCGCCAAGGCATGAAGAGGCGCTCAAGGCTTCTTTTCTATCAGTATGTTAACGCAGCGATTTGTTCATTAACCACACAGTAAGCAGGGCATTGATAATCATTTTCAATATCATTTAATTAACTATAATGATCCGACTGCTTACGCGGTGCTCGCCCTTTGCGCCGCCCATACACCACTGGAGATGATGATTATGAGTTATTCACTGCCATCCCTGCCGTACGCTTACGACGCACTGGAACCGCATTTCGACAAGCAGACGATGGAAATCCATCACACCAAACACCACCAGACCTACGTCAACAACGCCAACACCGTGCTGGAAGCCTACCCTGAGCTGGCCAAATACAGCGTTGAAGAGCTGATCCAGGATCTGGATAAAGTGCCTGCCGACAAACGCACCTTCATGCGCAACAACGCCGGCGGCCACGCCAACCACAGCTTCTTCTGGAAAAACCTGAAAACCGGCACCACGCTGGGCGGCGATCTGAAAGCGGCCATCGAGCGCGATTTCGGCAGCGTTGAGAAATTCCAGGAAGAGTTCGAGAAAGCCGCAGCCACCCGCTTCGGTTCCGGTTGGGCCTGGCTGGTGCTGAAAGACGGCAAACTGGCCGTGGTGTCTACCGCTAACCAGGACAGCCCGCTGATGGGCGAAGCCGTCGCCGGCGCTTCCGGTTTCCCAATCATCGGTCTGGACGTGTGGGAACACGCTTACTACCTGAAATATCAGAACAAACGCCCTGACTACATCAAGGCGTTCTGGAACGTGGTCAACTGGGACGAAGCGGCCGCACGCTTCGCCGCGAAGAAGTAATTCGCCCCCGTTGATGAAGATGCCCGCCACCGGCGGGTATTTTTTTGCCTGAAATCCGCTAAAGTTTGACCACTTCTTGCCGATGGTTTGTTCAATTGACGTTCGCCCGGAGAAGGAAAAACGCTATGGCGGCATTGCAAGCATTGGCAGGAAAGTTCACCCATCTCACCGTAGGTAAAAAGCTCGGCCTCGGCTTCGCGCTGTTGCTGCTGTTGGCGGTCGTCATCGCCGGCACCGGGGCGCAATACCTGCACATCATCGAATCCCGCGCCGATCGCATCGACTTCAGCAACCGGCTGAACGAGGAGATCAACCAGGCCAAATACAACCGCGCCATGTACGGCCAGACCTACCAGCCGGAGTATCTGCAGAACAACCGCGCCAATATCGATAACGCCGTCAAACTGATAGACCAGGGGCAGGCGCTGGACTGGGACGCCCAAAGCCGCAAGGACCTGCAGCGCCTGGTGACGCTGATCGGGGAATATCAGCAGCAGCAAAAAATCTTTGAGCAGGCGGTCTCAGCGAAAGACGCGGTGCGCCAGAGCTGGAACATGTCGGAAGTGCAGGCCAGCCTGAGCCAGGTGGAGCGCCAGCTGACCAACGGCGATCTGCAGCTGGCCTTCATTCAACTGAACCAGAAGCTGACTCAGGTGCGCTACGGCGCGCGCGGCCTGCTGCTGAGCCTAAACAAGGAAACCGAAGCGCCGCTGATGGCGGCCATCGACGACGCGCGCGACGCGGCCAACGCCTTGAGCCGCCGGGTCAGCGACGCGCAGCGCCCGCAGCTGCAACCGCTGCTGGCCGCCCTGGACGATTACAAAAACCGTATCGCGGCCTACCTGCCGGCCTATGAGCACGAGCAGCAGATCAGCCGGCAACTCGGTGAACGCGCGCATGAGATCGGCACGCTGGTGAACGCCTTTATGCAGGACGAACTGGCGCAGACGCGCAGCAACATCAACCTGGCGCAGCTGCAGATGGGCATCACCACCCTGATCGCGATTATCGCCGGGGTGCTTATCGCCTGGCGCATCACGCTGCAGATCACTCGTCCGCTGCACAGCACACTGGCGATGGCGGAACGCATCGCCGGCGGCGATCTGCGCCAGGCGCAGACCAGCACCCGCCGCGATGAGTTGGGGCAATTGCTGAACGCGGTGGCGGCGATGAGCCAAAATCTGCGCACCATGATTGAGAAGATCCAGATGGGGGTCAGCCAGGTCTCCACCGCCTCCGCGGAAATCGCCGCCGGCAACACCGATCTCTCCTCCCGCACCGAACAGCAGGCGGCGGCGGTCGAAGAAACCGCCGCCAGCATGGAACAGCTGACCGCCACGGTGAAACAGAACGCCGACAACGCCCATCACGCCAATCAGCTGGCCACCGACGCCTCACAGACCGCGCAACAGGGCGGCAAGCTGGTGGAGAACGTGGTCAGCACCATGCGCGATATCTCCAGCAGTTCGCAGCGTATCGCCGAAATTACTACCCTGATCAACGGCATTGCCTTCCAGACCAACATCCTGGCGCTCAACGCCGCGGTGGAAGCGGCGCGCGCCGGCGAACAGGGACGCGGCTTCTCGGTGGTCGCCAGCGAAGTGCGCAGCCTGGCGAGCCGCAGCGCCCAAGCGGCCAAGGAGATCGAAGGGCTGATCGCCGAATCGGTCAGCCGGGTGAAAACCGGCACCGAACTGGTGGAAAGCACCGGCAATACCATGGAGCAGATCGTCCGCTCGGTTACCCACGTGCGCGACATCATGGCCGAGATCGCCGCCGCCTCCGATGAACAGACGCGCGGCATCGCCCAGATTGGCCAGGCGATCGTCGAAATGGATCACACCACCCAGCAGAACGCCGCGCTGGTGGAAGAGTCCGCCGCCGCCGCCGATTCGCTGGAAGAGCAAGCCGACATGCTGTTGCAGAGCGTTTCGGTGTTCCGTTTGGCGGAGCAGACCGAACCCGCCGCCGTGAAAGCCGCCGCGCCGAAAGCGCCGGCCGTAAAACCCGCGGCCGCCAACGCCGCAGCGGAAGAGAACTGGACCACCTTCTGACGCCCCGCCGCCCGCCCGACGATTTTCGGGCGGGTTGTTATGTCTCCCCGGCACAACTCAGGCTATGCTGAGCCCTCGACGCGAGACACGGAGGCGCACATGCATCACCCAGACGTTTACATCGGCAGCATCCAACCCTATGAAGGCGGGCGCCCCAGCGCCATCGCCAAACGCCAGGTGGATGGCGCCATCCGGCTCACGCCGCTCGGCCTGGAAGGCGACGAACAGGCCGAAAAAAGCTACCACGGCGGGCCGGACCGCGCGCTGTGCCACTACCCGCGCGAGCATTATGCCCACTGGCGCGAGCAGTTTCCGGCGCAGGCCGAGCAATTTTGCGCCCCGGCCTTCGGCGAGAATATCTCCACTGAAGGGCTGACCGAACACAATGTGTTTATGGGCGACATCTTCCGCTGGGGCGAGGCGCTGATCCAGGTCACCCAGCCGCGCTCGCCGTGCTTCAAGCTTAATTATCACTTCGCCATCGAGGACATTTCGGTGCTGATGCAGCAAAGCGGCCGCTGCGGCTGGCTGTATCGGGTGGTGTCGCCGGGCGCGGTCAGCGGCGATCGTCCGCTGGCGCTGGCGGCGCGCAACAGCGATGTGTCGGTGGCCGAAGCCATCGCCATCGCCTGGCACATGCCGTTCGATGCGGAACAGTATCGCCGCCTGTTGGCGGTGGCCGGCCTCTCCGCCAGCTGGAGCAAGACCATGCTCACGCGGCTCGCCGAAGGGCGCCTTGAGGATTTCAACCGCCGCCTGCTCGGCCATTGAAAGCGCGGGCGGAAAAATGAAAAACGTGCGCCGAATGCCGCGTTAACCCTTTTCTTCCGCCTATACTGTAGCCGCACGTTTTTTCAGCCAGGAGCCAGGTTATGACCACCCCGACCCATTCGATTCATCACGCCGCCGCCGAGGGCTATCAGGCCAATGCCGATCGCTATGTGAAAGGCCGGCCGGATTACCCGCCGGAAATCGCCGCCTGGCTGCGTGACGTCATCGGCCTGCACGCCGGCATGACGGTCATCGATCTCGGCGCCGGCACCGGCAAGTTCACCCCGCGCCTGCTGGAAACCGGCGCGCAGGTGATCGCCGTCGAACCGGTGCCGCAAATGCTGGAAAAACTGTCGGCGGCGCTGCCGCAGGTGAAAACGCTGGCGGGCACCGCCGACGCGATCCCGCTACCGGACGAGTCGGTGGATGCCGTGGTGTGCGCCCAGTCCTTCCATTGGTTCGCCACGCCGCAGGCGCTGGCGGAAATCCAGCGCATTCTCAAGCCCGGCGGCAAACTCGGCCTGGTGTGGAACATGCGCGATGCGCGCGTCGGCTGGGTGCGTAAACTGAATCAGATCGTCGATAGCCACGAAGGCGATGCGCCGCGTTTCTATACCGGCGAATGGCGCAAGTTCTTCCCGTTCAAAGGCTTTGAACCGCTGCAGGAGCAGGTGTTTATGCTGGGCCACCGCGGCGCGGTGGAGGACGTGATCTACAACCGCGTGCGTTCAACCAGCTTTATCGCCGCGCTGCCGCAGGTGCAACAGGAGCAGGTTATCGATCGGTTGCGCCAACTGGTGGCGGAAGAAGAGGAACTGCGGGGCAAGGACACGGTCACCGTGCCCTATCAGACCAAGGCGTATTTCACCACCAAGGTCTGACGCCCGGGGATTCAGAACGCTTTCTTGGCGTAGCCGGTGACCGCTTTCAGGCCCATCTCGCGGCCCAGCGCGGTCATCGGGTGCACGACGATCAGCCCGCGCGCGCTTTTCTTCAGCGCGCCCATATCGGCCTGCTCTTTCTTGGTGATCTCGCGGCTGAACGGCAGCTGGCTCAGCTTCTGCGCTTCGGCGCTCAGCTTCTCGCCGCGCACGTTTTTCAGGCGCTCGATCTCCGTCGCCAGCTTCTCTTTTTCTTTGGTGTGCTGCGCGATCAACTCAGGATTGCCCTGTTGAATCACGGTGGCGTCTTTGTGGTTCAAGGCGTCCAGCAGGTCGCTCAGGCGCTTAATCTCTGCCTTTTCTTTCTCTTTCATGGTCTCTGGCCCGTTGTGCCCAAAATGGCACGCTAATCAATGATACCGGCATTGTAGCAAAAGGCGCGCGCCGTTACCCGTCCTGCGCAATGCCGGGCGGCAGGCCGCTCATCTCGCAGGCCCTGGCGCCGAGCCGAGCCAGCGCCTGGGTGTAGCGCGCGTTGAACGGGTAGCAGCAGGAGAGCCGCAGCGCGTTGCGGTAGCGCCCGCTCGGGGAATACAGGGTGCCCGGCGTCAAACAGATCTGCTCCTCCAGCAGCTGATGGAACAGCGCCACGCTGTCCACGCCGGGAGGGAATTCGACCCAGAACACGAAGCCGCCCGCCGGCTGCGTCGCCAGCGTGCCGCGCGGGAAATGCCGGGCGATCAGCGCCCTCGCCTCGTCGACCTGCGCCGCATAGCGCTTGCGCAGGTTGCGCAAATGGTGATCGTAGCCGCCGCTCTCCAGGAAGGTCGCCAGCGTTTCCGACAGCAGCTGCGACTCGGACATCGACGACACCGCCTTCAGCTTGCGCAACGCCTCGTGAAAACGGCCGCCGCAGATCCAGCCGACGCGAAAATCCGGCGCCAGCGTTTTGGTAAAGCTGGAGCAAAACAGCACCCAGCCGTCGCGATCGAACGCCTTCACCGCCGGCGACAGCGCGCCGCCGAACTGGATCTCGGCATACAGCCCGTCTTCAATCAACGGCACCTGATGATCGTTCATCAGCCGCGCCAGCCGCTTTTTCGCGGCCAGCGGCATGGTGCAACCCAGCGGGTTTTGCACCGTCGGCATGGCGATCACCGCATTCAGCCGCTTCTCGTTCAGCAGCAGCTCCAGCGCGTCCAGCGACAGCCCCAGCTGGGGATCGGTAGGGATTTCCAGCGCTTTCAGCCCCAGGCTGGCCAGCAGCGGCAGCAGATAAAAGTAGGTCGGTGACTCCAGCCCGACGCAGTCGCCCGGTTTGGTGGTGACGCGCAGCGCCAGCTGCAGCGCCTCCATGCAGCCGTGGGTCAACACCACGTCGCCCGGCTCCAACAGCATGCCGAGCGTCATTGAGCGGCGGGCGATCTGCTGACGCAGCCGCAGGCTGCCGGGCGGCAACGGATATTGTCCGATCAGACCCGGCTGGCGGCGCAGTTGGGAAGACAGCATGCGCCCCAGTTTGCCGCCGGGATAGAAATCGCTGGTCTGCGGGCAGGCCAGCGCAATGTTGGTGAAGGCCGGGTTCTGCTGGGCGGCGAACACCGTATCGATCAACGCCAGCACGTCGTCCGCCGGCGGCTCGATGCGGCCGCTGGGCGCCGAGGCCATCTTCAGCGCCGGCAGCGTGCTGCGGACATAAAACCCCGACTGCGGCCGCGCTTCGATCAGCCCGCGATCCTCCAGCGTGCGGTAAGCCGACACCACGGTATTGATGCTGACGCGATGGGTTTGCGCACAGCGCCGCACCGAAGGCAAGCGATCGCCGGGCTGCAGCGTGCCGCGGCGAATGGCTTCGGCCAGCGTATCCGCCAGCTGCAGGTAACGGGTATCCGGGGTTTCATCGAGCAGGGTCACAGTTTCTCTCCAGGCAATGGGTACAGTTTACATTTCATACAACTGTAACCATGACAATATCCGATTTGTGATTCTGTCACCATCCCATCGCAGCGATTATGCTGATCCTCTCGTTATTACAGTCATTTTCACGTTCAAGGAACCTGCCATGCTGGACTCCGCCTTTGTCAGCTACGTCACCGTCATGTCGATCACCCCCGGCCCCAACAACCTGCTGCTGGCCTCGTCGGGCGTTAACTTCGGCCTGCGCCGCACCCTGCCGATGCTGTTCGGCATCTGCGTCGGTTGTGCGGTGCAGCTGGCGATCATTATCCCGCTGCTGGCGCTGGCGCTGAGCTGGGCCGGCGTCATCCGCCTGCCGCTGGCGGTGATCGGCTGCGCCTATCTGCTGTGGCTGTCATGGAAGCTGTTTCAGGCGGCCTCGCCGGACGCCAAAGAGCAGGCGCAGCCGATGAGCCTGCTCAGCGGCGCGCTGTTTCAGGCGGTCAACCCCAAGGCCTGGCTGATGGTGATCAACGTGGCGATCCTGTTCACCCCGCGCGAAGGCGCCACCTTTGTCCATACGCTGTCTATCATCGCCGGTTTCGCGCTGCTGAACTTGCCGTGCGTGCTGCTGTGGGCGGTGCTGGGCGACCGCTTGCGCAACGCGCTGCGGGTCACCTGGAAGCTGCGCGCCTTCAACGGCGTGATGTCCGGGCTGATGGCCGCCACCGCGCTGTGGTTGCTGTTCGACGAATGGCGCGCGGCCTTCGCTTAGCCGCGGCCGAGAGGAGAGAGTCGGGAAGGTTGTTTGGCGCCGATGCCGGCGATCAGGTCGGTAATGGACAGCACCATGGTGGAGCGCACCATCTGCTGATAGCGCTGGCGCTGCATGGCGATCAGCGCTTCATCCGCCTCACCCGGCTGCAGGAAGGTCGGCACCGGCGGCAGCGCGGCCACGCAGTGCAGCTCGCCGAACGGCCCGAGGATTTCGTCGTCAACGAAGCGGTATTCCGAACCGTCGTGGTTCAGCTCTTCGCGCATCGCCATCAGCAGCTCGGCGTCTTCATATTCGTGGCGGGAGATCACCCCCAGCCCGTACATCAGCTTCAGGCGTACCGACAGCTCCCCCAGCGGGCCGCTGCCGGACAATAGTGGTTCGACGGCGTATTTCACCGCATAGTCGTCCTTGCGGAATACCTGCACCACCAGCACGTTGAGCGCTTCCGCCAGCAGCTCTACCGCCGCGATCAGGAAGCTGCGCACCGTTTTGCCCGCGTTCAGCTTTTCCAGAACCTGGTTTTCAAATGCCTGTGCTTCTTCCATCGTCGCTTTTCGAAAGGCGTGGGGAGGGCCGTCGATGCCGAACTCGGGTTGCAGGAGCGCAGCAAGCTGCGCTCGGGTGTTCATCATCACGATTCTACTTGTGCATGGCGTTATACACAGCAACGGCCTCTTCTACAACCTCGCTTTCCGCCGGCAGGCCGGAAATTTGCGCCAGCGCGGCTTTCGGCCCGAGCGTGTTCAGCAGTTCCGCCAGTTCCTGCGCCTGCGGATCCTGTTCGCTGCGGTAGCTCATGGCGGCGGCGATGCCCTGGATCAGGTTGGCATGCGGCAGGCCGTATTCCAGCGTGCCCAGCAGCGGTTTGATCAGGCGATCGCCGGCGCTCAGTTTGCGCAGCGGCTGGCGCCCTACGCGCTCGACGTCGTCGTGCAGATACGGATTTTCAAAGCGGCCGAGGATTTTGTTGATGTAGGCGGCATGCTTGTCGGCGTCGAAGCCGTAACGCTTGATCAGCACCGCGCCGCTCTCTTCCATCGCCCCTTTCACCACGCGGCGGATCGCCGGCTCGAGAATGGCGTCGCGAATGGTTTGCAGCCCGGCCCGTTGGCCGAGGTAGGCGGTGATGGCGTGGCCGGTGTTAAGGGTGAACAGCTTGCGCTCGACGAACGCCATCAGGTTGTCGGTCAGTTCCATGCCGGCGATCGCCGGAGGCTGGCCTTTAAACTGCGTCTGATCGACGATCCATTCGCTGAAGGTTTCCACCGTCACTTCCAGCGGATCGCTGCTGTCCGCCGGCGGCACAATGCGGTCGACCGCCGAATCGACGAAGCCGACGTGCTGTTCAACCCATGCCTGCTCGTCCTGCGGCAGCGCGGCGAACACGTGCTGCTTCAGCTGGCTGGTGCCGCGCACCATGTTCTCGCAGGCGATGATGTTCAGCGGCTGCACATTGCCCTGCTGATGGCGCAGCACCAGCCCTTTGGCGATCGTGCCGGCGATTTTGGCGAGAATTTGCGGGCCAACGGCGGTGGTCACCAGATCCGCCTCGGCGATCAGCGCCGCCGCGGCCTCGCTGCCGCTGTTGACGGCGCTGACGTTGTTGACGCGCTCCACGCGCTCTTGCTCGCCCACCACGTGCACCGAGTAGCTTTTTCGGCTGTTCAGCAGATCCAGCACCGTTTGATTGACGTCGGCGAAGGTCACCTCAATCCCCGCGTCCGCCAGCAGCTTGCCGATAAAACCACGGCCGATATTCCCTGCGCCAAAATGTAATGCTTTCATAACTCTACCTTCTTAATGTCGAAGGGTGCAGCAAGCTGCACCCTTTAAAATGATTCCGTTATCCGGCTTTTTTGCCGCCGAGCAGGTCCAGCACTTCCTGAACGCTGGTGGTATTCGCCAGCCGCTCGATCACGCTCTCGTCATCCAGCGCGTTGGTCAGGCTGGTGATCACCTGAATATGCTCGTTGTTGCGCGCGGCGATGCCGATCACCAGACGGGCCACTTCATCCTCTTCATCGCCGAAGCGCACGCCCTGCGGGTACTGACAGAACACCACGCCGGTGCGCAGCACCCGGTCTTTGGCCTCGATGGTGCCGTGCGGCACGGCGATCGACTCGCCCAGGTAAGTGGAGGTGAGCTTTTCGCGCTCCAGCATCGCCGGCACGTATTCCGCCTCGACGTAGCCGCCCTTCACCAGCTGCTCGCCGGCGAAGCGGATCGCCTGCTCTTTGTCGCTGGCCTGCAGATTGAGGAACACGTTGCTCTCGCTCAGCTTGAACAGGTTCGGTTCCCCGGCTTCAAAGCTGTCGTCCAGCGCGCCCAGCACCTTCTGCTGGTTGTCGGTGGTTTTGTTGACCGCCACCAAACGCTCGACCAGATCGCTGTACAGCTTGCTGTCGAGGAAGTTGGTCAGCGAGATGTGCTGGGCCTGCGGTGCATGGCGCATCGCGCGCTCGGTCAGATCGCGGTGGGTGATCACCAGATCCACGTCGTCCGGCAGGCTGTTGATGGCGCTGTTGGTCACCGAGATGTTCTTCAGCCCAGCGTCGGCCACTTTCTTGCGCAGCACCCCGGCGCCCATGGCGCTGGAACCCATGCCCGCATCGCAGGCGACGATGATTTTGCGGACGGTGCTCAGATCGCCGTCGACCGATGCCGGCGCCGCCGCGCCGCCTTTGGACTGCGATTTCATCTCTTGCATGCGACGGGTCGCGGCTTCCAGATCGTCATCCTCTTTCACCTTGGAGGTTTTCAGCAGGAAAGCGGATACCACGAAGGAGACGGCGAAGGCTGCGCATACCGCCGCAATGTTGGCGAAGTAAGCGCCTTTCGGCGTCATCGCCAGCACCGCCAAAATCGAACCCGGGGAAGCCGGAGAAACCAGGCCGCCGTTCAGCATCGTCAGGGTGAATACGCCGGTCATGCCGCCCAGGATCACCGCCAGCAGCAAGCGTGGGTTCATCAGCACGTAGGGGAAGTAGATTTCGTGGATGCCGCCCAGGAAGTGAATGATCGCCGCACCGCCGGCGGATTGCTTGGCGCTGCCGCGGCCGAAGAACATGTAGGCCATCAGCACGCCCATGCCCGGGCCTGGGTTGGCTTCTATCAGGAAGAACACCGATTTGCCGGCTTCCGTGGCCTGCTGAATACCCAGCGGCGAGAAGATGCCGTGGTTGATGGCGTTGTTCAGGAACAGGATTTTCGCCGGTTCAACGAAGATGGAGGCCAGTGGCAGCAGGTTGTTCGTCACCATCACGTGCACGCCCGCGGCCAACAGTTTGGAGAGCACCTCCACCAGCGGCCCGATGCCCAGGAAGGCCAGGATCGCCAGCAGCATGCCGATGATGCCGGCGGAGAAATTGTTCACCAGCATTTCAAAGCCGCTTTTGATCTTGCCGTCCACCCAGCGATCGAAATGCTTGATGGCCCAACCGCCCAGCGGGCCGGCGATCATCGCGCCGAGGAACATCGGCATGTCGGCGCCGACGATGACGCCCATGGTGGTGATGGCGCCGACCACGCCGCCGCGATCGCCGCCCACCAGCCGCCCGCCGGTGTAGCCGATCAGCAGCGGCAGCAGGTAGGTGATCATCGGGCCGACCAGCTTGGCCAAGGTCTCATTCGGCAGCCAGCCGGTTGGAATGAATAGCGCGGTGATAATCCCCCAGGCGATAAAGGCGCCGATGTTGGGCATCACCATGTTGCTCAGGAAGCGGCCAAAGTTTTGCACTTTAACCTTGATGTCTGGTGAAAACATAAAACACACCCCTATTGTTACGCGCTGACAATAGAGCGCGTGATTATTGTTGTGACGATCCAGCCTTGTTGCCGCTGTATGCGAAACGGACTCTATCACGCTGTTTTTGTCACGCGAACTTCACGGATTTTTTGTGATACAAATCACACACAGCACCCCAACAAACCCTCATTTATAGTGATTTAGATCACACTTATGACGTGTAAAAAAAGCACAGTGAGAAAAAAGTCGCCACAAAACCCCCAATAAGGTGACTATGATCACATTTTTAAATTGGCGTTTTGTTTTTGAATTGTGACATTAGTCACAATTTATTTTTAGCGGCAGCGCCGATCGCAACGCTCTGTTTGATCATCCCTGTGAGCACTCATCCCGCCGGGAACTAGCAAAGTGATGAATGAAAGAAAACTACATTGCCTAATGAATGGATTAATTGAAGTGTAGTACAGAAGCCTGTGCAATAAGCCAGCAAGCGATTGGAAACGCTGAGGGGAAATAAAACAGGCCGGCAATGCCGGCCTGTTTCGCGCCTGGACGCGTTATTATTGCGTCACGCTTTGAATGGTTTTCTGCGCATTCATCAGGTTCTGCTGCTTAGCCACCAGATTCGACATCATGGTGTTGTATTGCGCCACCTGCTGCGCAGTGCGGAACTGCACGCCGTTGTTGTTGAAGCTGACCTGATTGCCCTGGCTCTGCAGGAAGTCGCCGACCTGCACCAGATCCTGCACAAAGCTGGCGGTAGTCGGGATCGCCGGCATCAAGGCGTTGGCCGGGGCGGTGACGATCTTGTCATAGGCCTGGTTGTACACCGCCTTCAGATCGTCAGGCTGCTTCAGCGCCGCGTGGGCAGTATCCGCCTGCGATTTGGCCGACTGGATCTGCTGGCCCAACAGGTTCAACGCCCCGACCGATTGCTGCAGCGCGTCGCGTTTGTTCAGGTAGTCCTGCGCGGTGCGGATCTGGTTAATCTGATCCAGCGCCGGCGTCAGGCTGGCGCCGACCGACTTGGACAACTGCTGCGAAAAGCCGACCAATATCGCGTAATCACCGGCATAGTTGCCGAACTTCTGTTTCTGGTCTTCGCTCAGCGTGGGGATGTTCGCCCCGCTGCGCATCACGGTATTCTGTAAGTAATCGATAAATGCTTTGCGCTGTTCCGGCTCTTTATCGCCGCAGGCGGTCAATTGCATGACCACCAACAATGCCAATACCGGTGCCAACCAACGCGCGAAACCTCTGCTCTGGATCCCTACCGCCATGTGACATAACTCCTGTTATAAACCTGCTTTTTCATTGGACTCCGCCCCTTTTTGCGCACTCCGTGCGCCTATAAGAATAGATCAACTGGCGGCGTTCCGATACGCGATTCCGCTTGCGGTGAACATTGGCTCGGCCGGAGGCGGTTGAACATCGTGCGCAAAACGCACTGAGGTTCATTGCCGTCAGCGACCGGACGCTTCAATTTCCCCAAGTCGCCCCCCAAGTCGCCCCCCAAGTCGCCCCCCAAGTCGCCCCCCAAGTCGCCAGGCGACCTTGCCTTCGCCCCCAGGAAACGGAAATAAAAAAGGCGCCCGCAGGCGCCTTTTCACAGCAAAGAACCGCTTACTGCAGCACGGAGATATCCGCCACCTGCAGGAACAGCTCACGCAGTTTGCTCAGCAGCGTCAGACGGTTAACGCGCACTTCCGCATCGTCCGCCATCACCATCACGTTGTCGAAGAACGCATCCACCGGCTCACGCAGCGCGGCCAGTTCCACCAGCGCTTCTTGGTAGTTGCCCGCCGCGAAATACGGCTGCAGCTTGTCGCGCAGCACCACCAGGTGAGTCGCCAGCTGGATCTCCGCCGCATCCTTCAGCACCGAGGCGCGCACGCTGTCGTTCAGCGTTTCGGTAGACTTGGCCAGAATGTTGGAGACGCGTTTGTTGGCCGCAGCCAATGCCGCCGCCTCGTCCAGCGTACGGAAATGGGATACCGCCTTGACGCGCGCGTCGAAGTCGGCCGGTTTGGTCGGACGGCGCGCCAGCACCGCCTGAATGGTATCGACCGCGTGGCCTTCTTCCTGATACCAGGCACGGAAACGACCCAGCATGAATTCCACCACGTCGTCGACCACATTGGCATTGGTCAACTTGCTGCCGTACAGGCGCACGGCCTCTTCGGTCAGAGTCTGCAGATCCAGCGGCAGGTTTTTCTCGACGATGATGCGCAACACGCCCAGCGCGGCGCGGCGCAGCGCGAACGGGTCTTTATCGCCCTTCGGATGCTGCCCGATGCCGAAGATGCCGGCCAGGGTGTCCATCTTGTCGGCGATCGCCAGCGAGCAGGCCACCAGCGACTGCGGCAGCGCATCACCGGCGTAGCGCGGCTGATACTGCTCGTTCAGCGCAACGGCGACGTCTTCCGCCTCACCGTCGTGGCGCGCATAGTGCATGCCCATCACACCCTGGGTGTCGGTGAATTCGAACACCATGTTGGTCATCAGGTCGCACTTCGACAACAGGCCAGCGCGGGTGGCGTGGTTGACGTCGGCGCCAATCTGGCCGGCAACCCAGCCCGCCAGCGCCTGGATGCGATCGGTTTTGTCGCGCAGGGTGCCCAGCTGCTGTTGGAACAGCACGGTTTCCAGGCGCGGCAGGTTGTCTTCCAGACGTTTTTTGCGGTCGGTGTTGAAGAAGAACTCGGCGTCGGCCAAACGCGGACGCACCACCTTCTCGTTGCCGGAGATGATCTGCTGCGGGTCTTTCGACTCGATGTTGGCCACGAAGATAAAGTTAGGCAGCAGTTTGCCTGCGGCGTCGTACACCGGGAAATACTTCTGGTCGCCCTTCATGGTGTACACCAGCGCTTCCGCCGGCACCGCCAGGAATTTCTCTTCGAATTTGGCGGTCAGCACCACCGGCCATTCCACCAGCGAGGCCACTTCTTCCAGCAGGCTGTCGCTCAGATCGGCCTTGCCGCCGATCTTCTGCGCCGCCAGTTCGGCGTCGCGTTTGATAAGGGCTTTGCGCGCTTCGTAGTCAGCGACCACTTTGCCGCGCTCCAGCAGGATCTGCGGGTATTGGTCGGCATTGTCGAGGGTGAACTCGGCTTCGCCCATGAAGCGGTGGCCGCGCACGGTGCGCGCGGATTCGATGCCCAGCACGGTGCCCGGGATCAGATCGGCGCCCAGCAGCATCGTGACGGTGTGCACCGGACGCACGAACTGCACGTCGGAATCGCCCCAGCGCATCAGTTTCGGGATCGGCAGCTTGCCGAGCGCGGTGCTGACCATGCCGGCCAGCAGTTGTTGCGCCGACTGGCCTTTGACATGGGCGCGGTACATCAACCACTCGCCCTTGTCGGTCACCAGGCGCTCCGCCTGATCGACGGTGATGCCGCAGCCGCGCGCCCAGCCTTCGGCCGCTTTGCTCGGTTTGCCTTCGGCGTCGAACGCCTGAGCGATCGCCGGGCCGCGTTTTTCAATTTCGCGATCGGCCTGCGCCGCGCTCAGGTTGGCCACTTTCAGCGCCAGGCGGCGCGGTGCGGCGAACCAGCTCACGTCACCGTGTTCCAGGCCGGCGTTGTCCAGCTCGGCGGTGAAGTTGGCGGCGAAAGATTCCGCCAGGGAACGAAGAGCCTTCGGCGGCAGCTCTTCCGTGCCGATTTCCACCAGGAAAGTCTGTTGAGTCATGGCTGCCTCTTAGTTCTCGTTCTTCTTGTTGCACATCGGGAAGCCCAGCGCTTCGCGGGAAGCGTAGTAGGCTTCGGCAACGGCTTTGGTCAGCGTGCGGATGCGCAGAATGTAGCGTTGACGCTCGGTCACCGAAATCGCCTTGCGCGCGTCCAGCAGGTTGAAGGTATGGCCCGCCTTCAGGATGCGTTCGTAGGCCGGCAGCGGCAGCGGTTTTTCCAGCGCCAGCAGCGATTGGGCTTCTTTCTCGTACTGCTCGAAGCAGGAGAACAGGAAGTCGACGTCGGCGTATTCGAAGTTGTAGGTAGACTGCTCCACTTCGTTCTGATGGAACACGTCGCCGTAGGTGGTGACGCCCAGCGGGCCGTTGCTCCACACCAGATCGTACACGCTGTCCACGCCCTGGATGTACATCGCCAGACGCTCCAGGCCATAGGTGATCTCGCCGGTCACCGGCTTGCACTCCAGGCCGCCGACCTGCTGGAAGTAGGTGAACTGCGTCACTTCCATGCCGTTCAGCCACACTTCCCAACCCAGGCCCCAGGCGCCGAGCGTCGGGTTTTCCCAGTTGTCTTCCACGAAGCGGATGTCGTGGATAGTCGGATCCAGACCCAGCTCTTTCAGCGAGCCCAGGTAGAGTTCCTGAATGTTGTCCGGCGATGGCTTAATCACCACCTGGAACTGATAGTAGTGCTGCAGACGGTTCGGGTTTTCGCCGTAGCGGCCGTCGGTCGGGCGACGGGATGGCTGCACATAAGCGGCGGCCATCGGCTCCGGCCCCAGTGCGCGCAGGCACGTCATCGGGTGTGAGGTTCCCGCGCCGACTTCCATGTCCAATGGTTGAACGATGGTGCAGCCCTGGCGCGCCCAATAATCCTGCAGTGTCAGGATCAGGCCCTGGAAGGTCTTGGTATCAAACTTTTGCATGTTGAATTCGCACGCGATACAAGTGGATTTATATGGAATGCGCCAGTATACCCTTTGACCGTAAGATATACAGCCAGAATCCGGCAACAAGTGCGAATCGGGGCAAGAAGCGCTGGATTTTCACCCGTCGGCCAAGAAAACCGTCGGCGACATCGGCGCCGCAGAAGGCGAGGTACCGTACCGCTTTCGCAGGCTCGGGTATCGGCTGGCTTTAAAGAAACGCCGATTCATCCCCCGCATGCTTCCACTACCGGCAGCTTGAGGCTTCTTCGACAAACAACAGGCGTGTTGAACAATATTCAAATAAGTGAATGGAATGAAAAAAAACATAACTCAGTGTTATATATTTACTTTATTCTCACCAACGCGGCATCGACTGAAATTTACTTGCCATAGTGACTCTGGTAGTATAACAAGAACAAATAACAGCCGCAGCTAAAAAGCCATTTAAGTCGCTTAGGAAAAAGATTGAAAATGATAGAGCTCTTTGACGTAGACTATAATTTGCTGCCAGATAACAGATCGAAAGAACTATTCTCTTTAAGAAAAAAAACGTTTAAAGACCGTTTAGACTGGCTCGTTAATTGCGAAAATAACATGGAGTTTGACGAATACGACAACCGTCACGCCACCTATATTTTCGGCACCTACCAAGATCACGTCATTTGCAGCTTGCGATTTATCGAAACGAAATACCCAAACATGATCAGCGATGGCGTATTCGACAATTACTTTAACGATATAAAACTCCCCGAAGGGAATTACGTTGAAGCCAGCAGATTATTTATAGACAAGGCGCGCATTCAAGCACTTCAACTCCATCAAGCGCCAATTAGCACCATGCTTTTCCTGTCGATGATAAACTATGCAAGAAGCTGCGGCTACGAAGGCATATACGCCATTATCAGTCACCCGATGCGCATTATTTTCCAACGCTCGGGCTGGCATATCTCGGTGGTAAAAACCGGATGCTCCGAAAAGAATAAAAATATTTATCTGATCTATCTGCCGATAGACGATGCCAACCGGAACAGATTGCTGGCGCGCATCAACCAACACGCCACAAAGTGGGATAACTCGTTGGATTCCTGGCCATTATCCTTCCGAGTCAGCGAGAAGCGGCCGGATGAGCTGCAGCTCCACACCTAACCTGATGGCATGTTTGGCATTGGTGACGCCAAGCTTTTTGACGGCGTTGCCGATGTGATATTTTACGGTGGTGAGTTTTATTCCCAGGATAAGGGCAATTTCTTGATAGGATTTACCTAAGCTCGCCCAGTAGATGATCTCATTTTCACGCTTGGAGAAAAACTCTCGCTGGTTCATTTTTTCAAAGTCAGCAGGCGTGCTCATTTCCTGGTAGAGCGCCGTCATTTTGCCGTGCATGGTAATCAGCAGCATTTGAATTTCGGCCTTATTATTGTCAATCTGCTGTTCAACATCCGCATCACAATGCTTATCCAACATAATGGATAACACCACCAGATTATGATGATGATCGTGCAAGACGAAAGTATACCCATTAATAATATTGTAGTTCTTGGCCATATCAAAAATCTTTGGCAATTTTAATCCTGCACCAATTTCCAAATCTTTATCCCAGGTAAACGGGGTAATTCTATGCGATGCGGTAATCAAAACGGGATCAATAAACTGATAGTTGTTTTTGATATAAAACTCGAACCACTCCGTTCTATTGGAAATGATTGAAAAGCTAGTCGGATTTCTTTTATTCATTATAGCATAGGCATATTTTATATTATTGTATTTGCTCAGCCCGCGTTCCAACTCTTCTTTTATAGAGGCATTAATGGTTTCATTATTGAAAAAAAAGTTAGACACTCACCAATCCTCTTCAAGAAATAACATCACTATAAAACTGAGAAGAGTATAACCCGGTTGCGCCGCCAAGTAAATTAAACCGACAGGCATAATAGGAAGCGTTAATAATCAACAGGCGTTTTAAAGAGTCAATTAAAATAATTTCGGAGGGGAAATTAATTTAATCGAGAAATAAGCGCGTCGCTGAAGAAGGGGCGGCAGAGGGCATTATCCGGCAAAGAAACACAAAGAAAACAAAATCATAACAACTCGGCATCATGACATGCATCTGACAAAAGCGTTCTGTCGCGTTGAAGATGAGAGGGGGCCAGACAGGCAGGCGAAAACGCCCCGCATCCGATGATGAAGGGAAAAAGCCATTGACAGTGAAGATTTGGATATACAATAATAACCAAAATTTTCCCTGGTGTTGGCCAAGTGGCTACCTGATCCTTTATAGGATCAGTTTTTTTTTGTAGCGCTGTATTTTATCGTTATGCAATAACGATAAGAACTTTCAGCGATAAATGATAGTTGTACTAAAGTACAGTCTCATCCGCCCACATCGCCTCGCCATCTCGCCGTCACAGGCTCCATCCTCTCCCGAGAGTTCTCAGAAGCGCGCGCTGACGCCGACGTTATACATAAACTGCTCGCCGCTGCTCAGGCCGCCGGTTTGCGAGACGGTGGCGAAGGCCGACACTCTGTCCGTCAACGGCATGTTGGCCCCCAGCGTGACATCCACCCAGTTTTTGTCCTGACCCGCACCGTCGCGAGTAAATGAGGTTTGCGTCGATTTCAGGCCGCCGCCGGCGCGGTAGACGTCATCGCCGAACTGATGCTGATAACTCACTTCCGCATAGGGGTTAAACACGCCGAATTGCGTATCCAACCGCCAGCCCAACGCGCCGATCTGCGAATGATAGGTTTGATCGTTGAAGCGCATGGCGGTGCTGTCATCACCGTCTTCACTGTAGCCGGACACATGACTGTAATCCCAGGCGAACTGCGCCACCGGCCCGGTGGTGAGGTAAGCAGCGATAGGGAAGTCATAGCCGGCGGTCACGCGCGCGCCCCACTGCTTGCCGGAGGTCGAACCGGTTTCGGTGCGCGTCAGCGGCCCCAACCGCATGCTGCGACGGATGTCGTCATAATCCATCGTCGCATAGTGCAGATCGGCATTGACCCACCCCTGCTCGAATATGGCCAGCGAACTGAAGGCCGACAGCAGCACCCCACGCGCCTTGTAGTCATAGCGGCTGGAAGGATGCTGATCGTCGTTGGAACCGGCGATCAACGCACCGATCAACCAGCTGTCGGTCAGCTGATAGTCCACGCCGACGGTCAGGTTGTGGGTGGTGGCGTTGCCATCTCCCGCCGCCCGGTTATCGGCATAGTCATAGTGCTGGCCTGCGTAGCCGCCGAACACGCCCAGCGAGCCCTGCGGATTGTCGCCGTTGCGCAGCTGCTGGAAACGGCTGTCGAGCGTGGCGCGGCTGTCACGCGCCATCGCCGCCGTCGCCTGATTCAGCGCCACCACCTGCGCCGGGCCATCCAACACCGCCTGGATATAATCCGCAATCAGCAGGTGCGCCTGCGGGCTGGGGTGGAAATGGTCGGAGAACAGATAGGACTGGCCGGCGTCGAAGCCGGGCATGTCGGAACGGCAAACCGCCGAGGAAACGCCCGCCGGACAAGCCATGCCGGCCGTGTTGGCGAAGCCGAACTGCGCCGGATTGGCGAAGCCGAACTGCGCCGGATTGGCGATCGCTTCGGCGAACAGCTTGTTCACGTCCACCCGCACGATATTGCCGCCCCCCTGCGCCAGCAAACGGTCTTCGCTTTGATTATAGAAATCGGTCAGCTGAGCGGCCTGCGCGCTCAGGCTGTCATACGCCGCCACAAGCTGGGCGGCGATCGCCTGCTGCACCTGAGGGATCGCGCTGCCCTGCTTCGCCGCGGCGGCCAACGCCGCGTGGATCGCCTGCGTGCGCGAAGCGTTGTCCGGGGTAGCCACCGAATTGAGCGTGGCATAGGCCGCCTGAATCGCCGCCCCCTGTACCGGCGGCAGCGCCTGCTGAATGATTAGCTCCATCAGCTGCGGCGTGGAGCCGATGTTCGGCACCGTCGGCACGATCACCGTGCCGGCGCCGGCGTTCAGCAGCGAATGCACCTGCGCGGCGGCGGCCGCGGCGCTGTTATAGGCCACGCCGGGCGCGGTAGCGGCGTTCAACGCCGCCGCCGCCAAATCGTTACCGCCGATCCAGTGAATATACAAACCGTCGCCATCGGCCTGGCCGTTAACCCGATTCAGGTAGCGCTGCACCTGATCCTGGGTGTTGTCGACCGGGTTCAGGCCCGGCACCGCCACGGCGCCGCCGGCGGCGTAGTTTTCACCGCCGTTGTCCGAGGCCACCAGCGCCGCGCCGATGCGTTGCGCCAACGCTTCGTCGTACAGCAGGTGCTGACTGCCGTCATAGGTGAACCGGCCGTTGTTGCCGGTATCGCTCAGGCTGTCGCCAAAGACGTAGAGTTGGTCATACGCCTGAACCGGAAGGGTCACACTGCAAAGTAACGCCACTGCAAGCGCCGCCGGGCGGGGCATGCATGTTATTTTTAGAGGCATGAATCGACTCCTGAGAGCCTGCAAATGAAGGCAATGTCGTTTTTATCGTTGGCCGGTTTTCCACCGGCCATGTAGTAACTATTGTCGGCTTTTTCGTCACGTCAAGCGGGGCTGCGGACAAAACAATCAGAGGCTTGCCAAGTTCGCCGCTTCGAGCGATGATTACTGTTCATAAATACAGCATAAGGACATTCAGGATGGCAGACGAACGTTGCGGTTGGGTGACGGCCGATCCGTTGTATCTCGAGTATCACGACAAGGAATGGGGCACGCCCACCACCGACGCGCGCGAGCTGTTTGAAATGCTGTGTCTGGAGGGACAACAGGCCGGTCTTTCCTGGATCACCGTGCTGAAAAAGCGCGAGAACTACCGCCGCGCCTTCCATGATTTCGATCCGCAGCGGGTCGCCGCCATGACCGAACAAGACGTGGAAAGGCTGCTGCAAGACAGCGGCATCATCCGTCACCGCGGCAAGATAGAAGCCATCATCACCAACGCCAAAGCCTATCTGGCGATGGAGGCGGCCGGCGAGAATTTCGTCACCTTCATATGGGACTTCGTCGGCGGCAGGCCGCAGCTCAACCGCTGGCAGGCGCTGAACCAGGTTCCGGCCAAAACCGAGCAGTCCGACGCCATGTCCAAGGCGTTGAAAAAGCGCGGCTTCAAGTTTATCGGCTCCACCATCTGTTACGCCTTCATGCAGGCCAGCGGGCTGGTGAACGATCATCTCACGGGGTGCATGTGCTACCCAAAGCCACGGTGATCCGCCCCTGTGGCCCGGCGGATATCGACCGGCTGATGGCGCTGTGGCTGCCCAGCACCATCGCCGCCCATCCGTTCGTGGCGGAAAAATACTGGCGTGAAAGCGCCGCACTGGTGCGGGAAAATTACCTGCCGCGCGCGCAGAGCTGGGCCTGCTGGCATGAAAACGAGATCGTCGGCTTTATCAGCGTGCTGGACGAACAGTTCATCGGCGCGCTGTTTGTCGATCGGGCATATCACGGCCGCGGCGTAGCCCGGGCGCTGATGACGCACGTGCAGCAGCGCTACCGCCGGCTCAGCCTGGAGGTTTATCAGCAAAACCTGCGCGCCTGCGCGTTTTACCACAAGCACGGTTTTCAGGTAACGCAGCGCCTGTTTAACGACGAAACCCAGGCCTATACGCTGATCATGAACTGGCCGGCAATCGAGAATTCAACCGGTTACGGTTAAAAAAGGCGCATTCGCGCCCTGGCGGCGCGCAATTAGGAATCCGCTGCATGGCGCCGCCCGGCGTTTTGTCGCATAACTCCCCCAGCACTTACCCGCGCTCATCATTTGTCACGTTTTTCTCCGGAACTGCCGGCGAGCCAACGCGTCATAGTAGCGCGGTGATGCGGGCCCCACCTGCGTCGCCTACTTTTTTGCGCCCCCGTGTTGGGCCGGCGCGTACAGATATTGATGCCATTAAGGACAAGAACATGAAAAAACGCATTGCAATTATTGCCGGCGCAGTGAGCGTCGCGCTCACGCTGTCGGCCTGTACCACCAACCCTTACACCGGCGAATCCGAAGTCGGCAAGTCCGGCATCGGCGCGGGCCTCGGGGCCGCACTGGGCGCCGGCGTCGGCGTACTGTCCTCTTCCAAGAAAGATCGCGGCAAGGGCGCGCTGATCGGCGCGGCGGCCGGTGCGGCGCTCGGCGGCGGCGCTGGCTATTACATGGACGTGCAGGAAGCCAAACTGCGCGACAAGATGAAAGGTACCGGCGTCAGCGTCACCCGCCAGGGCGACAACATCGTGCTGAACATGCCGAACAACGTGACCTTCGACAGCAGCAGCGCCACGCTGAAACCGGCGGGCGCCAACACCCTGACCGGCGTCGCCATGGTGCTGAAAGAGTATCCGAAAACCGCAGTCAACGTCATCGGCTACACCGACAGCACCGGTTCCCGTTCGCTCAACATGAACCTGTCGCAGCAGCGCGCCGATGGCGTAGCCAGCGCGCTGATCACCCAGGGCGTGGCGGCGAACCGTATCCGCACCGCCGGTGCCGGCCCGGACAACCCGATCGCGTCCAACAGCACCGCGGAAGGCAAGGCGCAAAACCGCCGCGTCGAGATCACCCTCAGCCCGCTGCAATAATCCCGCGCGGGGCGCCACCGGCGCCCCGCCGCTTCCCTGGGATTTTCTCCTTATCCTTCAACATTCCCGCCCGCACGCCGGGTATGGTAGTCTCCTTGGCAATTAACCGCAGGAGGGATCGGCTGTGAGCACTGTCAAGGCAACGCGCGCCTCAGGACGCGCCACCATCAGCGATGTAGCGAGCATCGCCAAAACCGGCAAGACCAGCGTGTCACGCTATCTGAATGGTGAACAGCACCTGCTTTCCGACGATCTCAAACAGCGCATCGAACAGGCGATCCAGCAGCTCGACTACCGCCCAAGCCAGATGGCGCGCAGCCTGAAGGGCGGCCAAACGCGCCTGATCGGCCTGATCCTCGCCGATATCACCAACCCCTATTCGGTGGACGTGATGCGCGGCATCGAGGCCGCCTGCCGCCAACACGGCTTTACCCTGCTGGTGTGCAACACCAACAACGAAGTCAATCAGGAACAGCACTACCTGCAGCTGCTCAGCAGTTACCGGGTGGAAGGCATCGTGGTCAACGCGGTCGGCATGCGCGAGGAAGCGTTATCCACGCTGCAACAGTCGATGCTGCCGATGGTGCTGATCGACCGCAAAATCCCCGACTTCGCCTGCGACGTAGTGGGCCTGAACAACCGTGAAGCCGCCACCGTCGCCACCGAGCACCTGCTGCAACAAGGCTTCGAAGCGATCCTGTTCCTCAGCGAACCGCTCGGTACGGTCAATACCCGCCTGGAACGCCTGCACGCCTTCAGGCATACCATGGCGCAGCACCCTGCACTGCTGGCGGAGCAGGCCGAAACGCCGCTCAACGATCGGCAAAAACTGGAACAGGTGCTGAGCGATTTCAGCGGCCGTCATCGCGGCATGCGCAAGGCGGTGATCTCCGCCAACGGCGCCCTGACGCTGCAGGTGGCGCGCGCCATGCGCCGGCTCGGCATCCAGTGGGGCAACGACATCGGCCTGCTGGGCTTCGACGAGCTGGAGTGGGCGGAACTGGCGGGCGTCGGCATCACCACGCTGAAACAACCCACCTACCAAATGGGGCACGCGGCGCTGGAGCGGCTGGTGCAGCGTATTCAGGGTCTGGCCGCCCCCAGCGGCGAGCAGATGTTCTCCGGCGAGCTGATCGTCCGCGGCTCCACCACCCGCTAACCCGCCTTCTCCGGGGCCTTAACCGCCCCGCCTTCATCGGCTGTTTTTTGCTCAGCTTCGTGATTGCGATCATATTTTTACACTCTGTCGCTTTCTACTGGAACCGGTTCCATTTAACGTACCGGTAACAGCAGCGGCGGCGACAATGCCGCCTCAGGAGTCAAAATGAAAACAGAAATCATCGTGGTCACCGGCGCCTACGGCGCCGATACCGTCAAACAACAGGGCGGCCAGCGCGCGCTGTTGCCCATCATCGCCGGCGCGGGCGCCGACGGGGTGGAGATCCGCCGCGAACTGTTCGCCGCCGGCGAACTGGACAGCCTGCCTGCGCTGGCCCAGGAGATAGAACGCCAGCAGCTGTTCGCCGTCTATTCCGCCCCTGAGGCGCTGTTCACTCCGCAACATACGCTGAATCCCAACCTGCCGGCGCTGCTGGCGGAAGCGCAGGCGCTGAACGCGCGCCAGCTGAAGCTCTCCCTCGGCCATTTCCGCCCCGGCTTCGATTTTACCGAGCTGAAAGTGGCGCTGGAGCAACATCCGGTCAAACTGGTGGTCGAGAACGACCAAACGCCGGACTGCGGCATTTTGTCGATGCTGAACGCCTTTTTCCATGCAGCGGAAGATAGCCACCTGCCGGTCAGCATGACCTTCGATATGGCCAACTGGCTGTGGGTGGGGCAAGACGCCTTCGCCGCCGCCGAGCGCCTGGCCCGCCACGTCGGTTACGTGCACGTCAAGGCCGCGACGCAAGGCCCGCGCGGCTGGCGCGCCATTGCGCTGGACGATACCGACGGCAGCTGGCGCGATCTGCTGGCCCGCCTGCCGCACGATGCGCCGCGCGGCATCGAATTCCCGTTGCAGGGTGATGACCTGGAAGCCGTCACCCGCCATTACGTCAATATTTTGCGTGCGGAGTAACCCCATGATGACAACGTTAACGGCAACGACGGCGCAGCAGGCGCCCCTGGATGTGGTCACGCTGGGTGAAGCCATGGCGATGTTCGTGGCGGCGCAGACCGGCGATTTGGCGGAGGTGGAAACCTTCACCAAACGCATCGCCGGCGCCGAACTGAACGTGGCGATCGGCCTGGCCCGTCTGGGCATGAACGTCGGCTGGGTCAGCCGCGTCGGCAACGACTCGTTTGGCCGCTTCACCCTGCAGCAGCTGAAAAAAGAAGGCATCAACTACCGGCAGGTGACGGTCGACGGCCACTATCCGACCGGTTTTCAGGTGAAATCCAAGACTACCGATGGTACCGATCCCAGCGTGGAATATTTCCGTAAAGGCTCGGCGGCCAGCCGCCTGTCAGTCGCCGATTTCAACCGCGAGTATTTCGGTTCCGCGCGCCACCTGCACCTGAGCGGCGTGGCGGCGGCGCTGTCCGGCGAATCGCTGGCGCTGTGCCACCATGCGGCGCGCGAGATGCGCGCCATGGGCAAAACCATTTCGTTCGATCCCAATCTGCGCCCGGTGCTGTGGCCCAGTCGCGAGGTGATGATCGAGCAGCTGAACCAGCTGGCGTTCGCCGCCGACTGGGTGCTGCCGGGGTTGAAAGAGGGACAGATCCTCACCGGCCAGTCGACGCCGGAAGGCATCGCCGATTTCTATCTGGAGCGCGGCGTGCAGGCGGTGATCATCAAAACCGGCCCGGACGGCGCCTGGTTTAAAACCGCCGCCGGCGATAAAGCGACGGTGGCCGCGGTCAAGGTCGACAACGTGGTGGATACCGTAGGGGCGGGTGACGGCTTTGCCGTCGGCACCCTCAGCGCCCTGCTGGAAGGCAAAACGCTGGTACAGGCGGTGCAACGCGGCAACAAAATCGGCTCGCTGGCGATCCAGGCCATCGGCGACAGCGAAGGCCTGCCAACCCGCGCGGCGCTGGCCGAATAACAATAAAAAAAACGACTTCTCCGCATGACGTCAGCCTCTGGCCCTACAACCAGGACGCGTCGGGAGAGCATCTGCCCCTTCGTCTTTCACGCCCAGGGCGCCGGGCGAAGGGGATGCAACACCACTGAAGGATACTGAACATGAACAAAGCGACTGTCGCGGCCAAACGCTGGTGGTACATCATGCCCATCGTGTTTATCACCTACAGCCTGGCCTATCTCGATCGCGCCAACTTCAGCTTCGCCTCTGCCGCCGGCATCAATGACGATCTCGGCATCACCAAGGGCATGGCCTCGCTGCTGGGTGCGCTGTTTTTCCTCGGTTATTTCTTCTTCCAAATTCCCGGCGCCATCTACGCCGAGCGCCGCAGCGTCAAAAAACTGATCTTCTGGTGCCTGATCCTGTGGGGCGGCTGCGCCTCGCTGACCGGCGTGGTGAGCAATATTCCGATGCTGGCCGCCATCCGCTTTATCCTCGGCGTGGTGGAAGCGGCGGTGATGCCGGCAATGCTGATTTACATCAGCAACTGGTTCACCAAATCGGAGCGTTCACGCGCCAATACCTTCCTGATCCTCGGCAACCCGGTGACGGTGCTGTGGATGTCGGTGGTGTCCGGTTACCTGATCCACGCCTTCGGCTGGCGCGAAATGTTCATCATCGAGGGCATTCCGGCGGTCATCTGGGCGTTCTGCTGGTGGGTGCTGGCGAAAGACAAACCGGCGCAGGCCGGCTGGTTGAGCGCCGATGAGAAACAGGCGCTGCAACAGCAGCTGGACGAAGAACAGAAAGGCATCAAGGCCGTGCGCAACTACGGCGAAGCCTTCCGTTCGCGCAACGTGATCCTGCTGTGCGTGCAGTACTTCGCCTGGAGCATCGGCGTATACGGCTTCGTGCTGTGGCTGCCTTCCATCCTGCGCAGCGGCATGCAGATGGGCATGGTGGAAGCCGGCTGGCTGTCGGCGGTGCCTTACCTGGCGGCGACCATCGCCATGATCGTGGTCTCCTGGGCGTCGGACAAAATGCAAAACCGCAAGCTGTTTGTCTGGCCGCTGCTGCTGATCGGCGCGCTGGCGTTCTTCGGCTCTTACGCCGTCGGCACCAACCATTTCTGGATCTCTTACGGCCTGCTGGTGGTCGCCGGCGCCGCGATGTACGCCCCCTACGGGCCGTTCTTCGCCATCATTCCGGAAATGCTGCCGAAAAACGTCGCCGGCGGCGCCATGGCGCTGATCAACAGCATGGGCGCGCTGGGTTCGTTCTTCGGTTCCTGGTTCGTCGGTTACCTGAACGGCGCCACCGGCAGCCCGGCGGCTTCCTACATGTTTATGGCCATCGCACTGGTGGTGGCGGTGGTGTTGACGCTGATCGTCAAGCCCGCCCGCAACGAGATCCAGCCGCAGATGGCTTGATCCGGTTATACTTTTTCTCTGTCAATCAACCCGAGGGGGCGCCATGCCCCCTTTGGCCCAGCTGGAGTTCGTGATGAAACCTTCTATCGTATTGTACAAAAGCCTGCCCGCCGACCTGCGTGAACGTCTGGAACAGCACTTCACCGTACACGCGTTCAACGGCCTGCAGCCGGAGAACCGCGAGGAACTGCGCCAGGCGTTGCAGCAGGCCGAAGGGATCATCGGTTCCGGCGGCAAAATTGACGAAGCCTTCCTGCAGCAGGCGCCCAAACTGCGCGCGGCCTCGACCGTTTCCGTCGGCTACGACAACTTCGACGTCGAGGCGCTCAACGCCCATAACGTGCTGTTGATGCACACCCCGACGGTGCTGACCGAAACCGTCGCCGACACCATCATGAGCCTGGTGCTGGCGACGGCGCGCCGGGTGGTGGAAGTGGCGGAACGGGTCAAGGCCGGCGAATGGCGCGGCAGCATCGGGCCGGACTGGTTCGGCGTCGACGTGCACCACAAAACCATCGGCATCCTCGGCATGGGCCGCATCGGCCTGGCGCTGGCGCAGCGCGCGCACTTCGGCTTCGGCATGCCGGTGCTGTACAACGCCCGCCGCACGCACGAAGAGGCAGAGCAACGCTTCAACGCCCGTCGCTGCGATCTGGATACCCTGCTGGCCGAGTCGGATTTCGTTTGCATCACGCTGCCGCTGACCGAACAAACTTTCCATCTGATCGGCCGCGATCAGCTGGCGAAGATGAAGAAAAGCGGCATTCTGATCAACGCCGGCCGCGGGCCGGTGGTGGATGAGCAGGCGCTGATCGAAGCGCTGCAAAACGGCGTGATCCACGCCGCGGGGTTGGATGTGTTCGAGAAAGAACCGCTGCCGGCCAACTCGCCGCTGCTCAGCATGCCGAACGTGGTGGCGTTGCCGCACATCGGCTCCGCCACCCATGAAACGCGCTACGGCATGGCCGCCTGCGCGGTGGATAACTTGATCGCGGCATTGACCGGCACGGTGAAAGAAAACTGCGTCAACCCGCAGCTGTTGCAGAAATAACTTATCGAGGCCGGCGATCTGCGGATCGCCGGCCTCGCCGCTTTTTGCGGCTATCGACGGAGTATCTTCACTCCGTCAACCTCACGGGCTTCCCCCTTATCTTGCTGACGACAAATTTGCCCACGTCGTCATTGGCGATCAGCATGACCAGCAGCAGCATCACCAACACCGCCAGTTTCATATGGCTGTAGGCTATCGACGGGTCAAAAACCTCCAGCAACAGCGTAATGCAGGGTGAAACATTCACAATAATGTTGGTGGTCAAGGCGCTGGTGAGTTCAATACCCTTTTGCAGCATCCATAGCGGCAATATATTCCCTAATATGACGATGATCGGCAGGTACATCCAGAAGCTGGATTGCGTCGTTGCCAATACGCCTTCGCTCGGCAACATCAGCGCGCAAACGCCAATGAGCAAGGGAAATCTGAACGACTGAATATTGACGGCGTTAAACGCTTTTTTGGACAATGATTTTGCAATATAGGTGCCGACAGCCATACAGGTTGAGGTGACGAGACACACTAAGCCAAGCGCCAGAACAAATAGGGTGTTTGAATCGAAGGGGTTAAAACGCTGCCCTTTCACGGCCAATATCATCAGCACGGCGACAATAAAAGCCAGCATCACGGCTATAACGATGTTTTTTACACCCACCGAGTTTCGGTTATAAATCTCAATGAAAACAGAAATGATCGGGCTCAGTCCAAAAAGCATCGCCACCAGAATGGAGGGCTCCGTCCATTTCAACCCAACGAAAAGCCCAACCCAAGCTCCCAGCGTAGAGATATTCAATAATAGAATTAACTTCCAGGCGTTGAGGCAAGCTCGCAGCTTGACGGGGAAAAACAGCACGGAGATCACAAAGAAACCGAGCCAGGTCAAGGTGAAAGTCCAAAACAATAATACGAACAGATCGATGCTCTGCAACAAACCTGAGAGAAAAACATCTATGGCCGCACCCAGGATGCAATATCCAAGAATGTACGTTGGGCCGGACGCCTTGATTTTACTGTTCATAGACTTCAAACATGCCCTTACTTTCAAGGCCAACGATATATTGATAGTCGGCATTGAGCTGATCGGCGCAACGGTGGCTTAACGCAATCCAGCCCGGAGAGCTGTAAACGTCCGTCGTGAGTTTTATTTCCTGATCAACATCCGGCAGATTTGATTTCTTGTAGGATGGCAAACCGGCGATGGTATCGACATGCTTAACGGCCTTGATAGTGCCAGCGCTGAAAGATATCAGCTCTTTAATTTTTAAATAGTTTAACGGTTTATATTCCTCTGCGACCGCTTCCAGGAATGCCTCGGTTGAACACACGCTCAGTACCAGTTCGTCAATCTGCGTGCGCTTCAACGCCAGGGATGACAACGCCGGAAAACCCGCGCCGTGCGGTCTGGCCCCGGTTTCAATTAGCGTCCAACCGTCTTTGGTTAAAAACAGTTCCGAGTGCGCTGCGCCAAACGTGATCCCTAAAGCATCCAGACAGCTAAAGATGTAATCTTTGAGCTGAGCGTGATTCTGCGCATCGAAGGAGGTCAGTTCGGTGAACTCACAGATGGAATCGGCCCCGTTGTAACTGCCCTTGCCCATCTTCCATATTGCACAGATCTTGTGACGGCCTTGATAACTGACAGTATCGACGACGTACTCTTCCCCCTCAATAAAAGGCTGCAGAATAATGACTTCATTTTTTAAATTGAGCTGATTGCTTTTTTTGAACAAATCACCTGCATGAGCTTCAACTTCTTCAACCGTTTTGCAAACAAAAACGGAGTCCGTGCCTGCGCTGTCAACGGGTTTTAGGACCAGCTTCCGGTATTTTTTAAACAGCTCGGTCGCATATTGCGTGGCGTCGTTAAGGGTAGTTAACCGGTGCGTGGGGATATGATTGATCGCGCTATTTTTCAGGCACTCCTGCATCAGGTATTTATTTCTGCGAGAACGGCTCGTGCCGGTATCGTTACCGGGCAGGCCCAGAAGCTCAGCCAGATGATCTGCGAGTTCAATGCCTGTTTCACAGCCTGCAATCACCGCGATAACATCATACTCTTGCAATTGATTGAGGATCTCATCCCCCGTGTATTGCAAACTGATAAAGAAATCATCCCCTCTGTAGCTATTCAGCAGCTTCGCCGGGATATCTTCTCGACTTTGAATGTGCGCGCACCCGTATCCTTTTTTATTGAATTCCGGTGCCACATCATTTCCGGATGAGTAGGCGTCAACGAGGATGACGATTTTTTTCGTGTCTTTGATGTCCATGCAGCGGGTTACTCCATACTATAATCAGGGCCGAATATTAACGTTCGATTGTCTTGGCGTCGAATTTACGCTCGACGCCCTTTTACTTTATGAAGGGAACGTGTCAGCAAATTTGTGAGAAGTCGGTGCGTTCAATACTTTTAGCCAGGCTTGTCATTTCGCGATATTTATCAGATTTATCACCACCCGGCTGATAGATTCTATACCGCCAATAACGCCAAAGAGATGTCAGGATGGCGGCGTATTCCGTATAGGTTTTCAACACCTTAATTTCGCGCGCTTCAAGCATTCTTATAGAATTATAACCCGCGATGATATGCTTCGCTTTTTCCGGCGACAGCGTCCCATTGATGCCGCAGGTGCCGACAATCGCCATGGCGATATCGAAAACGGAGTGATAAATACAGGTCAACTCAAAATCTATCATGCCGACGAACTGCTCGCCTTCAAACAGCATATTGTCGTAGAAAAGATCGGAGTGGATGACAGAGGTAGGTAAGCCGCTGATGCGTTCTACGGCAAGATGCCTGAGTCTGTCTTTGGCCCAGCGCTCATAATCCTGATCGATATTGGCATCGAGGGCATCCATGAACTTTTTCTGCTCATAGAAGACTGAGTCTGTTAAGAAATTAGGGACGGGGATCGTATGCAGTTTCGCCATGGCAACGCCGAGCTGCCTGAGCATATGTTCGTTAAAATCCCGGCGGACGGCGCCATCCATATAGGTTCTTAATAGAGAGTGCTTACCCCTTAATATAATTGAATAGCTTTCTTGCCCTTTGGGTTTGACCAGCAAGGAGGTCTCATAATCATGTGCTTCCAGCCATACCAGCGTCTTTGCCATGATCTCAACGTCATCACGGCTTTGCTCTTCAATAATGCTGAAAACACAGCGGCCGATATCCGTTTCGAGGCAGTAATTGGTATTGCCGGATCCCATCCCCAAGAAGGCGCTGCTTTTTACCGTCAGCCCATAAAGAGATTCTATGCGGTGAACTTCATCACTATTCAACGTTGAGCCTGTTTGCATTTCTAATTCCATATCATTCACTTGAGCGCTTGATGCAAATCTTCATACAAGTCATTAACGTCTTCGATGCCGACTGACATTCGTATTAATTGCCTCGTAATCCCTGATTTTTTCTGCTCCTGCTCGCTAAGACTTCTGAACGACGATGAGGCCTGATAAGGCGAGTTCAGCGTGGTCTCCAAATCCCCCAAACTGTTGGAAGGGACGATGAGATTTAACTTCTTCTGAAAACTTGTCGCGTCAAACCGCGGGGCGATTTCAAAGCTGACCATGCCGCCGAACCCCCTCATTTGTTCGCGGGCTACGCTATGATTATGATGACTCGGCAACCCCGGATAGAACACGTTCGTCACATTAGGGTGCTCATTTAAACGGCTGGCCAGTTCCATCGCGTTGCGGTTAATGGCATTCATTCGAATGGCCAACGTGCGCAAGCTTCGCTCAAGCAGATGACATGACTGCGCGTTCAGACACCCGCCAAAGTCATTCATATATTCGGCCATTGCAGCAATGGACTCTTCACTGCCGACAGCCACGCCGCCTGACACATCGCCGTGGCCGCCCAAAAACTTGGTGGCGCTGTGCAATACCAAATCGACGCCATATTCCAGAGGGTTTTGGTTGATAGGCGTCGCCACGGTGTTATCAATAATGGTGAACACCCCCCGACTCTTGGCGAATCGGATCAGTAGCTCAATGTTCAGGATTTTAAGCAATGGATTCGTCGGTGTTTCGATATATATCATTCGCGTATTCGAATTGACTAATGCGATGATGCTCTCTACTTCACAACTCTCCGAAACGCTGTATGTGATACCTAATTTTGCAAAATGATTCTGTACAAACTTGAGCGCGCCTGAATACACGCCGTTTTGTAAAACAATATGGTCACCGGCTTTTAAATGCGAAAGCATCGCCGTCGCGAAAGCCGCCATACCGGAACTGAATACCAGAGCGGCCTCACCACCGCTTTCCAATGCGCACATCTTCTCGGCAACGGCGCGCTGATTGGGTAAGTTACCATGTCTTGGATAGACATCTTCTGTCATATCAAGATGCTTGTGAGAACTCGCGGAGAATAGCGGAGAAAGAATGCCACCATGCATTTCGTCGATAATGGTTCCGCTGTGAACGGCAAGAGTTTCTTTTGCTAACACGGTTACTGCCTATTTTCGAGTATCAGGAAGTGGGGGGCATGCCTTGAATAAAGGCTCCCCCCGTTCATGTGAGTCTTTATTACGATGGGTTATTTGGCACCGCGAACATCGGGGTGAAATCGATTAATATGACATCGCGGAAGCCCACCTTACCGTGCCCATCCACATGAACCGGTTTCACCTGGTGCCAGACTAGATCATCAACGATGCCGATGGAGTCCAGCGGTTTGAGCATCGCCTCATTACACAGGATGTTCGTCTTGGTGTTATCTGTAATGATGTTCTCACCGCCAGAAACACCATCACGATTGATCAAATGTATCCAGGTGCAAGGCTCGCCATCCTTATGAAGTCGATTCGGTACGGAAATCCCCGGCGCATCAACCGTCGCTTTCATTCTGATGAAGTGAATGCCGACCTCCATGGGAATCGTGGAAGCATACTCATGTAACGGAGAGTTTTTAAAATCATGCAGGACAAGCGACGTGATCAGATTATTTGACAAAATTTCGTTTGGGACAGGCTGAAACTTCCTTGCCTCCTCAACGACTTCATCATTAAATCCGACATCTTGTTTGTAACTGTAGGCGTGTTCGGAAGATTGAGGAATCAAGAGATTAAAGCAAGGTAAGAGCACATATTTACTGTGCTGCCGATAGCGCCCCGCATTTTCACCGTAGGGATCCAGAGCAAGCGTATCGAAATGCCGCTGAATAATACTTAAGTCTGATTTTTGCGCATCGGTAAGGTTAAAGTCATCCGAAGCCAATTTGCAATACCCTACATCTGTCATCATGGGGTATGCGCTCACACGGCACTCAAGTGTGTTCTCAAACTCTTTAATGTTACCACGAATCATCGTGCAATCTTCCTTTTTACTCTGATTGGAATAACGACATATTGATGTTCACCGCAATGCTCATGAACATTGAACAGCAAATGCTTCCCTGTTTTTCATGTGAAGTAATTCATCTCACAAATAAAAGAGCTTGATTATTTATTCTTTAAACTTCCTGCACGCTAAAAAGTGCGAAAGAGAATTTTATAGATTTCTTTTCCACTTATTTATCGAAACCAGACTTGCGCTGTTTTTCATTGCTACCTGACCTCATCTCACTTGTACGCGGTGAGCGAAAGTCTACGCTGCATACGGGTTTTCAAATGACGCCAGGTGAATCGGCGCAAAACCTTTATCCTCCAACCCTACCCGCCTAATGGGCTGCGATGCCTGGCGATGCGCATCTGCCGGACACAGAGCGCCCTCCCCTGGCGTTACGCCGCTGAATGCTATTTGCGGCTCCCTCGCGGGCAGTATGATTAGTAATTTTTATAAAAAATAGCCAATTTTCGGCAACGGCAACGTACATGCCCCATGCCGGCCAGCAGGAGACACCGCTCATCAAACCGATTACTCTGTAGAGAGACAGGGACGAAACTGGCAACCAAACTATGGTCAGGCAAGTAAAATCGCCTTGAAAGCCGTGCTTTTGGCATGGCTTCATCCACGCTACCGCACTACTCATCCCTTTCCGAGCATTAGTTTAGACAATCTTTATTGTTAAGATAAATTTAACGGATGCGGAAGTTACTCGATATGGTTATAAATTGCCATAGTGTTAATGAAATGCAGCGAAAAAGTGTGATCTGGGTCGGGACCGCAAAACCTGTGCCAACCCTAAGATCGCGTGGCTGAATCGCGTGGCTGAAAGGTTGAGGCGATAATGACGTGGGCCGGCGAACGGTCATAATAATCCAGCGTAATATGCTGCTAATCGAACGCAGGGCAAAACTTGTGCCCACCGGTCGATTTGTCAGCCGCATTGCAGCGGGGTTTATCTGGCGGTATGGTGGGTGATTACCTGCTAAAAAACAGTACTGCTGCACCTATGACTTTCTCACTTTTCGGCGAAAAATTTACCCGTTATGCGGGCATTACCCGTTTGATGGACGACCTGAACGAAGGCCTGCGCACCCCCGGCGCCATCATGCTCGGCGGCGGCAACCCCGCACAGATCCCAGAGATGGAAGCGTATTTCAAACAGCTGTGCCAGGAGATGCTCGACCAGGGCAAACTGACCGAAGCGCTGTGCAACTACGACGGCCCGCAAGGCAAGGACGCGCTGCTGAAAGCGCTGGCCAATCTGCTGCGCGACGAGCTCGGCTGGGAGATCTCGCCACAGAATATTGCACTGACTAACGGCAGTCAGAGCGCGTTTTTCTACTTGTTCAACCTGTTCGCCGGCCGCTACGCCGACGGCTCGCACCGCCGCGTGTTGTTCCCACTGGCGCCGGAATATATCGGCTATGCCGATGCCGGGCTGGATGAAGGGCTGTTCGTCTCCGCCAAACCGAACATCGAGCTGCTGCCGGACGGCCAGTTCAAGTATCACGTCGATTTCGAACATCTCACCATCGGCGATGACATCGGCATGATCTGCGTTTCACGGCCGACCAACCCGACCGGCAACGTGATCACCGACGAAGAGCTGATGAAGCTCGATCTGCTGGCGCAACAGCGCGATATTCCGCTGGTCATCGACAACGCCTACGGCGTGCCGTTCCCCGGCATTATCTTCAGCGACGCCACGCCGCTGTGGAACCCGAACACCATCCTGTGCATGAGCCTGTCCAAGCTCGGCCTGCCCGGCTCACGCTGCGGTATCGTGATCGCCGACGAGAAGGTGATCACCGCGCTGACCAACATGAACGGCATCATCAGCCTGTCTCCAGGCAGCATGGGGCCGGCGATGGCGACGGAAATGATCGCGCGCGGCGATCTGCTGCGCCTGTCGAACGAGGTGATTCGCCCGTTTTACAAACAGCGCGTCGAGCACACCATCGAGATCATTCGCCGCTACCTGTCGCCGGAACGCTGCCTGATCCACAAACCGGAAGGGGCTATCTTCCTCTGGCTGTGGTTTAAGGATCTGCCGATCACCACCGAAGTGCTGTATCAGCGCCTGAAAAAGCGCGGCGTGCTGATGGTGCCCGGCCACTACTTCTTCCCGGGGCTGGAGCATGAATGGCCACATACCCACCAGTGCATGCGCATGAACTACGTGCCCGATCCGGAGAAAATCGAGCGCGGCGTGGCTATTCTGGCGGAAGAGATCGAACGCGCACATCAGGAAGGCTAACGCCGACTGATTGAAAATCGACCGACAAAGATATACGATGCATATATCGTATATCTTTTTTGGAGGGCCAACGATGACTCGCATCGTGATCGATTTACCTGAAGAAGACCTGCGGCAGCTCGATAATCTGAAAAATATCCGCCACGTTCCCCGGGCCGAAATCATTCGTCAAGCAGTCTCCCGCTATCTGACGGAGAACCACGTGGAAGATCCCAGCAACGCTTTCGGACTCTGGTCCGGGGCGATGGGAGATGGCGTGGAGTACGAAAATCGTCAGCGCGAGGAGTGGGAATAATGGTGGCTCAACGGGCGTTATTCGACACCAATATCCTGATCGATTATCTCAACGGCATTCCTCAAGCCAGGGACGTTCTGGTCGAGTATCACATCAATCCGGCCATCAGCGCCATCACCTGGATGGAAGTGATGGTAGGTGCTAAAAAACAGGGTCCGGCACTGGAGCTGAAAACACGTCAGTTTTTAGGGCAATTTCTGCTGCTGCCTATTACCGATGAAGTCGCCGAACGCGCCGTAGAACTGCGCCACTCACAGCATGTGAAACTGCCAGACGCCATTATCTGGGCCACAGCGCAGGTGGGATTCCGGATGCTCATCTCCCGCAACCCCAAAGATTTCGGCACTGACAATGGCGTGTTGATGCCTTATCGGCTGTAGACGATCCGCACTACAACGTCCAGAACAGCACCGCCAGCAGCTGCGGCGACATGATGCGCAGGAACATCGCCAGCGGATATACGGTGGCGTAAGACAGCGCGGCGGCGCCGCTGGTGGGATGCAGGCCGTTGGCGAAGGCCAGCGCCGGCGGATCGGTCATCGATCCCGCCAGCATGCCGGACAGCGTCAGATAGTTCATCTTGCCCACCGTGCGCGCCAGAATGCCGACGCTCAGCAGAGGAATGGCGGTGATTAACGCGCCATAACCAATCCATGTCAGCCCCTCGCCGTGCAGCAACGTATCGATAAAATTGCCGCCCGACTTCAATCCGACCACCGCCAGAAACAGCACGATGCCCAGTTCGCGCAGCGCCAGGTTGGCGCTCGGCGGCATAAACCAATACAGCTTGCCGATACTGCCGATGCGCCCCAGGATCAGCGCCGCCACCAACGGCCCGCCGGCCAGCCCCAGCCGCAATGCCGCCGGGAAGCCGGGCACAAACAGCGGAATGGAGCCCAGCAGCACCCCGAGGCCGATACCGATAAAGACCGGCAGCATCTGCACCTGCTGCAGCTTTTGTTGGGCGTTGCCGACGATTGCCGTCACCGCGTCGATGGCCTCCGGCCGGCCGACCAGGTTGAGAATATCGCCAAACTGCAGCGTCACGTTGCTGCCGGCCACCAGCTCCACGCCGGCGCGGTTGAGGCGTGAAATCACCACGTCATATTTCTGCTTCAGGTTCAGATCGCGGATTTTTTTCCCCAGCACCTGCTCGTTGGTCACCGCCGCCCTCACTACCTGCAGCGCAGTGCCGCGCGTGGACAGCGAAGCGTCGACCTCTTCGCCGATCACCAGCCGGGCGTTCTCCAGATCTTCGCGTTTGCCCACCAGGTGCAGATAGTCGCCGAGCTCCAGCCGCTCATGCGGCGCCGGCACCATCAACATCTCGCCGCGTTTGAGGCGCGAACAGACGATCGCTTCACCGTTGAGCAGCGGCACGCTTTTGATCGCCATGCCCTGCAGATTGGGGTTACGCACCGCCACGTTCATGGCGTGCAACAGCTCGCGCTGATTGCCCAGGCTGCTTTCAAACGCCTGCGCCTCGCGCTCGATGTTGATGCGAAAAACCAATCGGATCAGCCACATCACCAGCAGGATGCCGCAAATGCCGAACGGATAGGCCATGGCGTAACCCATGCCCATGCCGTCCACCAATGCCGGATCGGAACCGAGATCGGTCAGGATTTGCTGACCGGCGCCCAGCGCCGGCGTGTTGGTGACCGCGCCGGAGAACACGCCGAGGATGATCGGCAGCGGCACGTCGAACAGCTTGTGCACCGCCGCCGCCACTGCGCCGCCGGTCAGCACCAGCAGCACCGCGAAGGCGTTGAGCCGCAGACCGGAGACGCGCAGCGAAGAGAAGAAGCCGGGGCCAACCTGAATGCCGATGGTGTAAACGAACAGGATCAGGCCAAACTCCTGGATGAAGTGCAGCATGTCCCCGTTCAGGCTGATTTGCCCGCTCTGGGCGAAGTGGCCGACCAGGATGCCGCCGAACAGCACGCCGCCAATCCCCAGCCCGACACCGTACAGCTTCCAGTTCCCCATCCACAGCCCAATGACGGCCGCCAACGCCAACATGCTGACGGTCAGGGCGATATCGCTCATAGGTCACATCCTTGCCAAAGTTGAACATGGGATTTGCGGATATAGACACACAATTAACAAGGATTATGGCATCGGGCAGACGGGGGGACTGTGGCGTGCGCCACATAACGCAACGGGGGAGATCCGTCTGGATCTCCCCCGCATGATGATGACCGTTTTTCAGTCGGTTATTTGGCTTCCAGCTCCGGCGTCGCGCCGATGGCGATGCGCTGAGGCTGCAAGGCTTCCGGAACCTGACGCACCAGATCGATGTGCAACAGGCCATTTTCAAATTTGGCCTCGGACACCTGCAGGTGTTCCGCCAGAGTGAAGGTCAGCTGGAACTCTTTGCACACCAGCCCCTGATGCAGGTACTCGACCTGTTTTTCCGGCGGCGTGGGTTTACCACTGACGGTCAGCCGCGGCCCTTCCACTTCGATATTCAGTTCGCTCTGCCGGAAACCGGCCAGCGCCAGAGAAATGCGGTAGTGATTGTCATCGCTTTTCTCGATGTTATACGGCGGGAACCCCTGGGGTTCCTGGCCCCCCATGGAACTGGCCAGTTTATCAAAACCAATCCATTGACGCAGAAGCGGGGATAGATCGTAATTACGCATAGGAACAACTCCTTTCATTAAGCGAGATGTGTTTATTCAGCCCCCTGACGGCAGGCGGATTATTACTGCATATTTGCCGACAGCGTTCCTGCCGGCGAAAACGGAATTATTTAATTTCGATACGGCGCGGTTTTAATGTTTCCGGCACGATGCGCTGCATATCGATATACAGCAGACCGTTTTCCAGTTTGGCGCCTTTAATTTGAATATGTTCGGCCAGCTGGAATTTACGCTCGAAATTACGCTCAGCGATGCCCTGATATAAATAGGTTTTTTCTGCCGGTTCGTTATTGTGCGCACCGCGCACGATCAGCAGATTATCTTGCGTGGTGATCTCCAGCTCCTGCTCGGCAAACCCGGCTACCGCAATGGCGATGCGATAATGATTTTCGTCCACCAGCTCGACATTATAAGGGGGATAACCGCCGTTGCCCTGGCTCTGGCCGGCCTCCAGCGCGTTGAACAGGCGATCGAAACCAATGGCGGAACGGTATAGCGGAGAAAGATCGAAATTACGCATAAAACAGCCTCCTAAGGCACTTCAGCGAGGTTGAAATAAATACGCCTTCCATTCTGGACAGGCTAATTAAGCCAGAATTCCCTTACGGCAAATTCTCAATCCGGCTCTGATGATAAAATGGGGGTTGATTTCATCAATTCAACGGGCGAGGATCAAAAAAAGCGCTTTTCGGTTAGGTGAAAGTTTTTTTACCACTTACACTAAAGTGAGAGAGCCGCCACAGAGCGGGATTTTGCTTCTTTTAAAGCAGCAACAGGATGTTATAAATCAGCTTAATTTAGGGGCACAGCAACCCTGCAGGATGGATTAATGACGACGATGAAAGCGATAGCGACGGGCTGCATGTTGTTGGCGACCAGCGGTTGCTCCAGCGTGATGAGCCATACCGGCCCGAATCAGGGTTACTATCCCGGCACCCGCGCCAGCGTGGACATGCTGAAGGACGACAACACCAGCTGGGCGATGATGCCGCTGGTGGCGCTGGATCTGCCGTTCTCCGCAGTGATGGATACCGTGCTGCTGCCTTACGACTATCTGCGTTCAGGCAATGACGCCACCGCAGACTCGCCAAAAGCGCGCATCCTGCGCAGCGAGCAGCAGAATCTGGCGGCAACCGGCAACCCCGGCGAGGGCAACGACAGCACCGCCACACACTAATCTCGCACGCAGCGGGCCATCAGGCCCGCCTTACGCCTCAACCACAAAGATCTGGTTGAATCCGGCAATCTCGCGCATAAATGCCACTTTCTTGCCATCCGGCGAAAACACCACGGCATCCGCCGACGGCGGCTGCACGCTGCGCTGCGTTAAACGCTGCAGGCGGCCGCTGGCGACCTCACACAGCATCACGCTGTTGTCACACACCAGGGCTATCGTCCCGCCCTGCGGGTGCCAGCTGAACGCCGACTGGATGTCATGCTCGCCGCGGCTGACCTGGCGCGGCTCACCGCCGTTCGGCGACACCGTCCACAATTGCACCACGCCGCCGTCATCCTTCATCAAAAATGCGATTTGGCTGCCGTCCGGCGAGCTGCGCAGCCAATGGCGCGGCGCACCGGCGACGCCCGGAAAACGACGCTCCCCGGTAAAGGTTACCCGCCGCTGCCTGACGCCAAGCGGCGGCGCCGGCAGCTCGCTTTCCGTCCCCTGCAGCGGCAGAGCACCCGCCCTGGCGTAGTCGGCGTCGTTCTCCGGCAGATCGACGATAAACACCTCCGGCAGCTTCTCACCGGCGGCGGACAGCGTATCGCCGATAAATGCCAGCGCCCAGCGCTGCCGGCGGCCGTCGGCCTTACGGTAACCTTCGCGGCCAATCCAGCCCTCTTCGTAGGCGCGATTGATCTGATCGCTGCCCGGCTGCGGCTGCGGCACGGTCTCGCTAACCAGCACGCAATAGTGGCTGCCGTCATATTCACGGGGATGCTGTTTCGGCGGATTGACCCCGTGCAGCGGCACGGCCACGCCGACGTTGCGCAGATCGCGCGCCGGATCGCATTCATGCATCACGTGATCGTTGTAGGTAAAGCTGAGGCGGCTGCCGTCCGGGCTGAAAACGTGCACATGGCTGCCGCCGCGCAGCGCGCCGGGCGTGTAGGGCGCCGTGATATCCAGCGCGTCGAGGGTAATGGCCAACTCGCGATCCGGTTCGCTGACGATCACCCCGCGGCGGTGATGAAAATCATACTGCCAGGCGCTGTCCGGGTGTTCCGGGCCGTGGATGAAGACGTAACGCGCCGGCGCATCGGGGCTGACCGTGACCACGCCGACGTGTGCGCCGTGCTGGGCGCGATAAACCACTTCCACCGCGCCGCTGGCGACGTTAACCCGCTCGATGCTCAGGCCGGTGAAAGAGGCGCCGCGCGGGCGCACGTCATAAGCCAGCCATTGGCTGTCCGGCGTCCAGACGTTGATATTGGTTAACTGATGCCCGCGTGGGTCGAAAGTCAGTTGTTTTTCCCGATGGCTCATGGCGGCTCTCCTGCGCATGCTGGCACTGAACGGCCATCTTACCGGATCGGCAGCCGCGTTTCATATGGCCGGCGAGGACGAGCCGGGGGCTTTCCCGCGTCGAAATTTCCATGAGACTTATCCGTTAAGCCTATCGACGACGCCGGCAGGAAATAAACGCCCGGCAAGCCGGCCCCATTCCTGATGGGGAAACTCAACGACGCCCAAACGGTATAAGTAAAGGAAGCGAGCATTATTTTATTGATTATCCTTCTCCTCATTAAATACGCCCGCAGCGACACCTTACTTAACGCAAATAAATAAAAAATTGTGCCGCTAAACGCCAGGTAATGTTTATTTTCACCGCATACGCGATGCGTACCCCCGGCCATTTCCGCTTTCTGGCCGGGTTGCCCGACGGGGTTTACAATCCATACAAAAAAGTACAAACTGGATTTTAAGTCTAAAAAATCCGGAGCCGGTATGAACCCCCTTTTCGATGCCATTGTTTCTGCCCATCAGCAACTGCGCCCTCAGGTGCGAGTCACGCCATTGGAGCGCAGCGTGCTGCTTTCTCAGCAATTGGGTTGCGAGCTGTATTTGAAATGCGATCACCTGCAGCACACCGGTTCCTTTAAATTTCGCGGCGCCAGCAACAAGCTGCGGCTGCTGGATAACGAGCAACGCCGGCGCGGCGTGATCGCCGCCTCTACCGGCAACCACGGTCAGGCCGTCGCTTTGGCGGGGCAACTGATGGGCGTTGGCGTCACGGTTTATGCGCCGGAGACGGCGGCGAGCATCAAGCTCGACACCATTCGCGCGTTGGGCGGCACCGTGGAATTGGTGCCGGGCGATGCGCTGAACGCCGAACTGGCGGGGGAACAGGCCGCACGCGAACAGGGGAAAACCTATATCTCGCCGTATAACGACGAGCAGGTGATCGCCGGCCAGGGCACCTGCGGCATGGAGCTGGTTGAACAGCTCACCGATCTGGACGCCGTGTTCGTGGCGGTCGGCGGCGGGGGTTATATCGCCGGCATCGGCACCGTTCTGCGGCAACTGTCGCCGAACACGCAGCTTATCGCCTGCTGGCCGGAAAACGCCACCAGCCTGTACAGCGCGCTGGAAGCGGGCCATATCTTCCCGGTGGAAGAGCAAGAAACTCTGTCCGACGGCACCGCCGGCGGCGTCGAGCCGGGCGCCGTGACCTTTCCGCTGTGCCAACAGCTGATCGACCGCAAAGTGCTGGTCAGCGAGGCGGAGATTAAACACGCGATGCGCCGGATAGCCGCCAGCGATCGCTGGATTATCGAAGGCGCGGCCGGCGTGGCACTGGCGGCGGCGATCAAACTGGCGCCGGAATACCAGGGTAAAAAGGTGGCGGTGGTGCTGTGCGGCAAGAACATCGTGCTGGAGAAATACCTCAAGGCCATCGCCGATGCACATCCTTAATCGGCAGCAAATCCTCGCCGCGTTCGACGCCGAGACCATAACGCCGCTGCTGAAGCAGGGTTTTATCGCCTACTCGCAACAGCGGGTGCAACAGCCGCCGGTGCAGCATTTCCTGTTCGAGCGGGCCGACGGCGACTGCTGCATCAAGTCCGCCTGGTTGGAAGGCGACGAACTGTTCGTGGTCAAGATCTCTACCGGTTTCTATCGCAATGCCGAACACGGCCTGCCGAGCAATCAGGGGCTGATGATGGCGTTCTCCGCCCAGACCGGTGAGCCGCAGGCGCTGCTGCAAGATGAAGGTTGGCTGACCGCGCTGCGCACCGCCCTGGCCGGCCGCATCGTCGCCGAGCTGTGCGCGCCGCCGCATATTCAGGCGATCGGCATTGTCGGCACGGGCCTGCAGGCGCGGCTGCAGCTGCAATGCCTGAAACCGGTGACCGATTGCCGCGAGGTATGGGTGTGGGGGCGAGACGAACAGGCGCTGGCGGCGTATCGGCGCGATGCCGAAGCCGAGGGTTTTCGGGTGCGGGTTACGCAGAATGCGGCGGAACTGGCGGCGCACTGTCAGCTGATCGTGACCACCACGCCCAGCCGCGAACCGATATTGCAGGCGGCGGATATTCGGCCCGGTACGCACATCACCGCCGTGGGCGCCGACACGCCCGGCAAGCAGGAACTGGCGACCGAGCTGGTGGCCCGCGCAGACGCGCTGCTGGTTGATGCCCTGGCGCAGTGTGCGGACTATGGCGAGATCGCGACGGCTTATCGGCAAAATAGGCTGATTTCAACGCCAATCGTCGAAATTGGCGCCGTCTTGGCGCAGAGAGGGCGGGTACGACGCGAGCCGCAGCACATCACCATCGCCGATCTCACCGGCTTGGCGATTCAGGATCTGCAGATCGCCAAAGGGGTGTTGGCGAAAGTATAAAGGGGCGCCGCAGCGCCCCGCGTTATCAGGCGTTGAGCACAAACTTCTCGATAGCGCGCGCCACGCCGTCTTCGGTATTGGCGCTGGTGACAAACTGCGCCACCGCTTTCAGTTCGGGAATGGCATTGCCCATCGCCACGCCGACGCCGGCATATTCGATCATCGCCGTATCATTGGCCTGATCCCCCAGCGTCATGATGTTCTCCCGCGCCACGCCGAGATGCTCGGCCAGCATTCTCACCCCGGCGCCTTTATCGACGTTTTTGTGCAGGATCTCGAGGAAATAAGGCGCGCTTTTCAGGATGGTGTAACGCTCGCGCGTTTCCGCCGGGATGCGCGCGATGGCGCGGTCCAGCAGCTCCGGCTCGTCGATCATCATCACTTTCGGGAAACGCATCTGGCGATCCATCTCTTCCACGCTGCGGTATTTCAGCGGAATACCGGTCATTTCCGCCTCGTGTATGGTGTACTTGCCGATGTCCTTGTTCGGGGTATACAGGGTATCGAAATCAAACGCCTGATAGTGAACGCCGAACTCGCGCGCCATCTGCTCGAAATGCAGATAATCCTCAAAGCCCAGCGTTTCTTGCAGAATGCAGGCGCCGTCGACCGCACGCAGCACCAGCGCGCCGTTATAGGTGATACAGAAATCGCCGGGGCCCTGAATGTCCAACTGGCGCAGATAATCCTGCACGCCGACATAAGGCCGCCCGGTGGCCAGCACCACGTGCACCCCTTTGCGCCGCGCCGCCGCGATAGCCTGCTTTACCGCCGGCGTGATTTGATGCTGCGGATCCAGCAACGTGCCGTCCATGTCGATCGCAATCAGTTCAATAGCCATTCAACGCTTCTCCCAGTGGTTTTTGCCCATGCTAACGCGTTTCAGCCTTGGCTGTCAGCGCCAAAAAAGGCCAAAAAAAATCCGCGCGGGTCGCCCGGCGCGGATTTTCACAGCCATTAACGCATCAGATATCGATGTTCGCCGCTTTCAGGGCGTTTTCTTCGATAAAGGCGCGACGCGGTTCAACCGCATCGCCCATCAGCGTGGTGAACAGCTGATCGGCAGCGATGGCGTCCTTGACGGTCACGCGCAGCATGCGGCGGCTTTCCGGATCCATGGTGGTTTCCCACAGCTGCTCCGGGTTCATCTCGCCCAGACCTTTATAACGCTGCACCGACAGGCCGCGGCGCGACTCTTTCACCAGCCACTCCAGCGCCTGTTCGAAGCTGTCTACCGGCTGACGACGTTCGCCGCGCTCGATGAACGCGCCCTCTTCGATCAGCCCGCGCAGCTGCTCGCCCAGCTGGCAGATCTTGCGGTATTCGCCGCCGTGGATGAAGTCGAAGTCCAGCTTATAGTCGGTATCCACGCCGTGGGTACGGATGCGCAACGCCGGCTCGAACATCTGGCGCTCGCGATTCTCGAAGATCACGAAGTCATAGCTGCTGCCGTGCTGCTCTTTGTCGTTCAGCGCCTGCACCAGCGACGCGATCCAGGTTTTCACCTTGGCTTCATCGCTGAGATCGCCTTCGTTCAGCGTCGGCTGATAGATCAGGCTGTTCAGCAGCGCGCGCGGGTAGCGGCGCTCCATGCGGCCAATCAGCTTCTGCACGCCGTAGTGCTCGGCCACCAGTTTCTCCAACTGCTCGCCGCCGAGCGCCGGTGCGCTGGCATTGGTGTGCAGCGTAGCGCCGTCCATCGCGATGGCGATCTGATACTGATCCATCGCCTCGTCATCTTTGATGTACTGCTCCTGCTTGCCTTTCTTCACCTTGTACAGCGGCGGCTGTGCGATGAACACGTGGCCACGCTCGATGATTTCCGGCATCTGGCGGTAGAAGAAGGTCAACAGCAGCGTACGGATGTGCGAACCGTCGACGTCGGCATCGGTCATGATGATGATGCTGTGGTAACGCAGCTTGTCCGGGCTGTACTCGTCGCGGCCGATGCCGCAACCCAGCGCGGTGATCAGCGTCGCCACTTCCTGCGAAGAGAGCATTTTGTCGAAACGCGCTTTCTCGACGTTGAGGATTTTCCCCTTCAGCGGCAAGATAGCCTGATTCTTGCGGTTGCGCCCCTGCTTGGCAGAGCCGCCCGCGGAGTCCCCTTCCACCAAGTACAGTTCGGACAGCGCAGGATCGCGTTCCTGGCAGTCCGCCAATTTGCCCGGCAGGCCGGCCAGATCCAGCGCGCCTTTGCGGCGGGTCATCTCACGCGCTTTACGCGCCGCTTCGCGCGCGCGCGCCGCGTCGATGATTTTGCCGACCACGATTTTCGCGTCGCCCGGATTCTCCATCAGGTAATCCACCAGCTTCTCGTTCATCAGCGTTTCAACCGCGGTTTTCACCTCGGAAGAGACCAGCTTGTCCTTGGTCTGAGAAGAGAACTTCGGATCCGGCACCTTCACCGACACCACGGCGATCAGGCCTTCACGCGCGTCATCGCCGGTGGCGCTGACCTTGGCCTTCTTGCTGTAGCCTTCCTTCTCCATGTAGCTGTTCAGCGTACGGGTCATCGCGGTACGGAAACCGACCAGGTGCGTGCCACCGTCGCGCTGCGGAATGTTGTTGGTGAAGCAGTAGATGTTTTCCTGGAAACCGTCGTTCCACTGCAGCGCCACTTCCACGCCGATGTCGTCTTTCACTGTGGAGAAGTAGAACACGTTCGGGTGGATCGGGGTTTTGTTCTTGTTCAGGTACTCGACAAACGCCTTGATGCCGCCTTCGTAATGGAAGTGGTCTTCACGGTCGGTGCGCTTGTCCTTCAGGCGAATAGACACGCCGGAGTTGAGGAAGGACAGCTCACGCAGGCGCTTGGCCAGAATGTCGTACTCGAATTCGGTCACATTGGTGAAGGTCTGGTGGCTCGGCCAGAAGCGCACCATGGTGCCGGTCTGCTCGGTTTCACCCACCACGTTCAGCGGCGCCTGCGGCTCGCCGTGGCTGTAAGTTTGTTCGTGCACTTTGCCTTCGCGGCGGATCACCAACTCCAGTTTCTCCGACAGGGCGTTAACCACCGAGACGCCCACACCGTGCAGGCCGCCGGAAACTTTATAGGAGTTGTCGTCGAATTTACCGCCGGCGTGCAGCACGGTCATGATGACCTCTGCGGCTGAAACCCCTTCTTCCGGGTGAATGCCGGTCGGAATGCCGCGGCCGTCATCCTGCACCGATACCGAGTTGTCGGCATGGATGGTGACCTGAATGTCACTACAGTGGCCCGCGAGCGCTTCGTCGATAGCGTTGTCCACAACCTCGAATACCATGTGGTGCAGACCGGTGCCGTCATCGGTATCGCCGATATACATGCCCGGGCGCTTGCGCACCGCATCCAGCCCTTTTAATACCTTGATACTTGAGGAGTCATAAGAATTCGACATCAACGTTTCTCGCTCATTTTAGTCCTGTGGTTGAACCTCTATTTTACCCTGTTCCACGCGGAACATCTTGCCCTTTTCACCGGCCATGTCGGTCACTTGTTCAGCGCTGACCGCGCTGACAAAAACCTGGGCCTGAGTGGCTTTCAGGCGATCGGCCAGCAACCGGCGACGGCCGGTGTCCAGCTCGGAGGCAAAATCATCAATCAGATACAGGCAACGCCGCCCGCTCTGCCGGGTGAGAAACTCACCCTGCGCCAAGCGCAACGCGCACATCAGCAGCTTAAGCTGACCGCGCGATAACAAATCCTCTACCGGCGTGCCGTCGGCACGAATGCGAAAGTCCGCTTTATGCGGCCCCACCGCGGTATAGGTCAACGCCCTGTCGCGCTCAAACTGGCGCTCCAGCAGCTCGCCGTAGTCGCTCTCTTTGTCCCAGCCGCGCTGGAAGGAGAAGCTCAGGGCGAATTCAGGCAGAAACTGCGCGCAGGTCGCGGTGATATCCGCGGCAATCGCGTCGCTGTATTCCGCCCGCCATTCGCTGATGCGCTCCGCGAGCGGGATCAGTTCCTGATCCCAGGCGCGGATCTGCGCATAGCGACTCACCTGGCGCAGCGCGGCATTGCGCTGCTTCAGTAACCTTTTCAGGTTGCTCCAGGCGGTGAAAAAACCGGGTTCGTTATGAAAACAGCCCCAGTCCAGGAAAGCGCGCCGGAATTTCGGCCCGCCGTTCAGCAGGGTAAAACCTTCGGGGGTAATCAGCTGCATGGGCAGCAGTTGCGCCAGCTCGGCCACCTTGTGGCCGTCGCTGCCATCGATGCGTACTTTGCTGTCACCCTGACGGCTCTTGCTCAATCCTACCGACAGCTCGCGCTCCGCGCCTTCGATGCGGCCATGCAGCACGAACTCCGGTTGGTCGTGGCGGATCACCCGACCGGCCTGCAAACTGCGAAAGGCGCGGCCATGGCCGAGCGTATACACCGCCTCCAGCACGCTGGTCTTGCCGCTGCCGTTAGCGCCGACCAGGAAGTTGAATCCCGGCGCCAGCGCCAAATCCGCCGCCTCGATATTGCGGAAATCTTTAATCAATAAACGCGTCAGAGCCATGCAATCTCTTTACCGATGACGGTGCTGTAATTCAAGGTAACGAGACTACAACCGCATTGGCATGACAACGTAGGCCGCCGCCTGGCTGGCGCCGTCTTCGATCTGCACGCTGGAGACCGAGTCGGTCAACAGCAAGCGCACGTCTTCACACTTGAGCGCGTTCAACACGTCCAGCACGTAGCTGACGTTGAAGCCGATCTCCATCTCCGCGCCGTCGTAGCTGACGTCGAGGATCTCTTCCGCCTCTTCCTGTTCCGGGTTGTTGGCGGTGATCTTCAGCTGATTCTGGCTGACGTACAGCCGCACGCCGCGGAATTTCTCGTTCGAGAGAATGGCCGCGCGGGCGAACGCCTGCTTGAGCAGATCGCAGCCGGCTTCCAGCGTTTTGTCCGGGTTCTTCGGCAAGACGCGGCGATAGTCCGGGAAACGGCCGTCAACCAACTTGGACGTGAAGATGAAATCGCCGACGTGGGCGCGAATGTTGTTGCTGCCGATCTGCAGCTGCAGCAGCGAATCGCCGCCGTCCAGCAAGCGCACCAGCTCCATCACCCCTTTACGCGGCACGATCACCGAATGCGACGGCAGCTGCTGGCCGATCGGCATCGAGCACACCGCCAGGCGGTGGCCGTCTGTCGCGACAGTGCGCAGCTCTTCGCCTTCGGTTTCAAACAGCATGCCGTTCAGGTAGTAACGCACGTCCTGATGGGCCATCGAGAACTGGGTGGCTTCGATCAGGCGTTTCAGCGTCGCCTGCGGCAAGGTGAATTCCACCTCGCTCTGCCAGTCGTCCAGGTTCGGGAAGTCCGCCGCGGGCAGCGTGGACAGCGAGAAACGGCTGCGGCCGGATCGCACCAGCATGCGCTCGCTCTCCAGCGTGACGGCGATCTCCGCCCCTTCCGGCAGGCCACGGCAGATATCAAAGAATTTGCGCGCGGGCACGGTGGTCGCGCCCGGCTCATGCGGCTGGGACAGGGCGACGCGCGCCACCATTTCCATCTCCAGATCGGTGCCGGTCAGCAGCAGGGAGCCTTCCGTCACCTGCAACAGCAGGTTGCCCAGGATCGGCAAGGTCGGGCGGCCGCCCAGCGGGCTGCTCACCTGTTGCAGCGGTTTTAGCAGATGCTCACGTTCAACGATAAATTTCATAGCGCTATGAAGATAATGTTCTGATTAAATTGGAGAAATCTTCTTTGATGTCGTGACTTTCCTCACGCAGCTGCTCGATCTTCCGGCAGGCGTGCAACACCGTGGTATGGTCGCGGCCACCAAACGCATCGCCGATTTCCGGCAGGCTGTGGTTGGTGAGTTCCTTCGCCAGCGCCATCGCCATCTGGCGCGGGCGGGCAACGGATCGCGAACGCCGCTTGGACAGCAAATCCGCGACTTTAATCTTGTAATACTCCGCCACCGTCTTTTGGATATTGTCGATGGTGACCAGCTTTTCCTGCAGCGCCAACAGATCGCGCAGCGCTTCGCGCACGAAATCGATGGTGATGGCCCGGCCGGTAAAGTTGGCGTTGGCGATCACGCGGTTCAGCGCCCCTTCGAGCTCACGCACGTTGGAACGCAGGCGCTTGGCGATGAAGAACGCCACTTCGCCCGGCAGGCGAATGTCGTTTTCGTCGGCCTTTTTCATCAGGATCGCCACGCGGGTTTCCAGCTCCGGCGGCTCGATCGCCACCGTCAGCCCCCAGCCGAAGCGGGACTTCAGACGATCTTCCACCCCGTTGATCTCTTTAGGGTAGCGATCCGAAGTCAGGATGATCTGCTGATTGCCTTCCAACAGGGCGTTAAAGGTATGGAAGAACTCTTCCTGCGAACGCTCCTTGTTGGCGAAGAATTGGATGTCATCGATCAGCAACGCGTCGACCGAACGGTAGTAGCGCTTAAACTCTTCGATGGCATTGTTCTGCAACGCTTTGACCATGTCTTGTACGAAGCGTTCCGAGTGCATGTAGACCACTTTGGCGTTAGCCTTGCGCGCCATGATGCCGTTGCCGACCGCGTGCAGCAGGTGAGTTTTACCCAGGCCGGTGCCGCCATACAGGAACAAAGGGTTGTAGGCGCCGCCAGGATTGTCCGCCACCTGGCGAGCCGCCGCGCGCGCCAGCTGGTTTGACTTACCCTCGACGAAGTTGTCGAAGGTGTGTTTGGGGTTGACGTTGGAGCGGTAAGAAAGCTCGGGCTGCGCCGCCGCGTTGTCCCAGCTCGGGCGCGAAGGCGCGGCCGTGCGCGCCGCCGGGGCCGCAGGGGCGCTGCTGACGCTGGCGGTCACGGTCTGGCTGATCACCTGCGTGATCGGCTTGCTGCCGACTTCAAAACGCAGCAAAGGCGCATCCGTGCCGCAGAAATCATTCAGCAGACCATTGATATTGTTTAAGTACTTATCGCGAACCCAATCCAGCACAAAACGGTTAGGCGCGTACAGCGCCAGGGTGTTGTCACTCAGTTCCGCCTGCAATGGGCGAATCCACATACTAAATTCTGTGGCAGGTAACTCATCCTGCAATCGGGCAAGACACTGCTGCCAAAGCGAAAGTGACACGGCGGACTCCACTCGAACAAGATCAATAAAGAAAAGAAACGGGCAACTTTTTTATAACTCATGATTTTTGACACATACCCGGCATCGGCTGTTTGCCTGTGGGGGATGCGAACCGCCTTTCACGGTTTGTGTCCCTCACGATCCCGGCATGAGGGATCGCGATCGGAATGACGGATCATAGCGCAATCCGCGCAAGAGATCCTCCCCTTCCTCACAGATTAGATCCATTTTATCCACAGGCCGCGGCCGGCGGCGATCTTTTCGCCGCCGGCGCCGCATGACCACGCAGATCCCGGCCGCTGCGCCGCATTTTTTACATTGTCAACCGGTTATACCCTGTTATCCACGTCGGATCCTGGGATCGCGCGCAAAGGATCTCACGGGGATCCTTGCGATTTCACCCCGAGTCCGTATAATCTTCGCCCTACGTGTGATACCTGGTTCCTTATGGTGCGTCATTAGCCAGACAGGATTCTGCGGTGACCACGGGCCAAGACCGGATTTTGTTCCGTTATTGGCAGACAACCAGGTAGGCTGGCGCGATGCGAATTGACTCAGGACTGTACAATTATTACAATCCCGCTTCTTTATGTATTGCGATTGAGGCGTCGGTCATCTTCACGCCGAGTAGCCAAACGCGTTTACTGATCAGTAATTATTTTAAGTTTAGGTAGAAATCGCTATGAAACGCACTTTCCAACCGTCCGTATTGAAGCGCAACCGTAGCCACGGTTTCCGTGCTCGTATGGCCACCAAAAATGGTCGTCAAGTTCTGGCCCGCCGTCGTGCGAAAGGCCGTGCTCGTCTGACTGTTTCTAAGTAATAAAGCTAACCCGCTGAGTGGTTAAGCTCGCTTTTCCCAGGGAGTTACGTTTGTTAACTCCCACTCATTTCACTTTCGTCTTCCAGCAGCCACAACGGGCTGGCACGCCGCAAATCACCATCCTCGGCCGCCTGAACCAGCTGGGGCATCCCCGCATCGGTCTTACCGTCGCCAAAAAACACGTCAAACGCGCGCACGAGCGTAATCGGATCAAACGCCTAACCCGCGAAAGCTTCCGCCTGCGCCAGCACGAATTACCGGCGATGGATTTTGTCGTGGTGGCCAAAAAGGGGATAGCGGATTTGGATAACCGCGCGCTGACGGAAGCTTTGGATAAATTATGGCGTCGCCACTGTCGCCAGGCTCCCGCATCCTGATCGGGCTGGTGCGGGCCTATCAGCTCGTCATCAGTCCGCTGCTAGGGCCTCGTTGTCGCTTCCAGCCGACATGCTCTCATTACGCAATTGAGGCATTAAGCAGGTTTGGCATGATAAAAGGCAGTTGGTTAGCATTGAAACGCGTATTAAAATGCCACCCTTTGAACCCAGGTGGCGATGATCCGGTGCCGCCAAAAACCGACGATAACAGAGAACACTAACGATGGATTCGCAACGCAATCTTCTCCTCATCGCTCTGCTGTTCGTGTCTTTCATGATCTGGCAGGCATGGCAAACGGACAACGCTCCGCAGCCGGCCGCACAGACCACGCAACAGACTTCGAACGCAGTAGCCGGTGATGCCGCCAGCCAGGCCGTGCCAGCCAGTGGTCAGGGTAAGCTGATTACCGTGAACACCGACGTGCTGTCACTGACCATCAACACCCGTGGTGGCGATATCGAGCAGGCTAAACTGTTGGCCTACCCGGAAACTCTGGGTTCATCGACTCCGTTCCAACTGCTGGAAACCACTCCGTCGTTCGTCTATCAGGCGCAAAGCGGCCTGACCGGTAAAAACGGCCCGGACAACCCGGCCAACGGCGAACGCCCGCTGTACCAAGCGGCGCAGGACAGCTACACCCTGCCGGAAGGCCAGGACGAGCTGCGCATCCCGCTGACCTACACCGATAAAGACGGCGCGGTCTACACCAAGACCTTCGTGCTCAAACGCAACCACTATGCGGTCGGCGTAGATTACAGCATCGACAACAAAGGCGCGGCGCCGCTGGAGCTGACCCTGTTCGGCCAACTGAAGCAGACCACCGAATTGCCTAAGCACCGCGATACCGGCAGCAGCAACTTCGCGTTGCACACCTTCCGCGGCGCGGCATACTCGTCCAGCGAGGACAAGTACCAGAAATACGCGTTCGACAAAGACGAAAACCTGAGCGTCACCACCAAAGACGGTTGGGTCGCCATGCTGCAGCAGTACTTCGCCACCGCGTGGGTACCGGCGACCAAGGGTGACAACACCTTCTACACCGCCAAACCGGGTGACAACCTGTCCACCATCGGCTTCAAATCTACCCCGGTCGTGGTGCAGCCTGGCGCTCAGCAGCAGCTGAACGCGACCCTGTGGGTCGGCCCGGAGCTGCAGGACCAGATGGCCCAACTGGCGCCGCACTTGGACCTGACCGTGGATTACGGCTGGCTGTGGTTCATCTCCCAGCCGCTGTTCAAACTGCTGAAGTTCATCCACGGCTTTATCGGCAACTGGGGCTTCTCCATCATCATCATCACCTTCATCGTGCGCGGCATCATGTACCCGCTGACCAAGGCGCAGTACACCTCGATGGCGAAAATGCGCATGCTGCAGCCGAAGCTGCAGGCGATGCGCGAACGCATCGGCGATGACAAGCAGCGCATGAGCCAAGAGATGATGGCGCTGTACAAGGCGGAGAAAGTGAATCCGCTCGGCGGCTGCCTGCCGCTGATCATTCAGATGCCGATCTTCCTGGCGCTGTACTACATGCTGATGGGTTCGGTCGAGCTGCGCCACGCGCCGTTCGCCCTGTGGATCCATGACCTGTCGGCGCAAGACCCGTACTACATTCTGCCAATCCTGATGGGCGTGACGATGTTCTTCATCCAGAAGATGTCGCCGACCACCGTGACTGACCCGATGCAGCAGAAAATCATGACCTTCATGCCGGTGATCTTCACAGTGTTCTTCCTGTGGTTCCCGTCCGGTCTGGTGCTGTACTACATCGTCAGCAACCTGGTGACCATCCTGCAGCAGCAGCTGATTTACCGTGGTCTGGAAAAACGCGGTCTGCACAGCCGCGACAAGAAAAAAAGCTAAGCGTATTGTAGGGGTTCGGCGCGCCGACCCTTGCAGTCACCCCAAAGGCGGTCATTAGACCGCCTTTTTGCATCTTAATCGTCAGAGAGAACCGTTATGAGCACCACCGATACCATCGTAGCCCAAGCCACCCCGCCGGGACGCGGCGGCGTCGGCATTCTGCGCATTTCCGGCAGCAAGGCCAAAGACGTCGCCCTGGCGTTGCTCGGCAAGCTGCCGAAGCCGCGCTACGCTGACTATCTGCCGTTCCGCGACGCTACGGGCGCCACCCTCGATCAGGGCATCGCGCTGTGGTTCCCGGGGCCGAACTCCTTTACCGGCGAAGACGTGCTGGAACTGCAGGGCCACGGCGGGCCGGTGATCCTCGATCTGCTGCTCAAGCGCGTGCTGGCGCTGCCCGACGTGCGCATCGCGCGGCCGGGCGAGTTCTCCGAGCGTGCGTTTCTCAACGACAAACTCGATCTGGCGCAGGCCGAAGCGATTGCCGATCTGATCGACGCCAGCTCCGAGCAGGCGGCGCGTTCGGCGATGAACTCGCTGCAAGGCGCGTTCTCCACCCGCATCCACCAGCTCGTGGAAGCGCTCACTCACCTGCGAATCTATGTGGAAGCGGCGATCGACTTCCCGGACGAGGAAATCGACTTCCTGTCCGACGGTAAAATCGAGGCGCAGCTCAACGACGTGATGGCGGATCTGGACAACGTGCGCGGTGAAGCGCGCCAGGGCAGCCTGCTGCGCGAAGGGATGAAGGTGGTGATCGCCGGGCGCCCCAATGCCGGCAAATCGAGCCTGCTCAATGCGCTGGCCGGACGCGAGGCGGCGATCGTCACCGATATCGCCGGCACCACCCGCGACGTTCTGCGCGAACACATCCATATCGACGGCATGCCGCTGCACATCATCGACACCGCCGGCCTGCGCGACGCCAGCGACGAAGTGGAACGCATCGGCATCGAACGTGCATGGAACGAGATCGAACAGGCCGACAGGGTGCTGTTTATGGTTGACGGCACCACCACCGCCGCCACCGAGCCGGCGGAGATCTGGCCGGAATTTATGGCGCGCCTGCCGGACACGCTACCGATCACCGTGGTGCGCAACAAAGCCGACATCACCGGTGAAACGCTGGGTATAACGGAAGTGAATAACCACTCACTTATTCGCCTGTCGGCCCGCACCGGCGAAGGCGTCGATGTGCTGCGCGATCATCTTAAACAGAGCATGGGCTTCACCAGCAACATGGAAGGCGGCTTCCTGGCGCGCCGTCGCCACCTGCAGGCACTGGAACTGGCGGCGCAGCATCTGGTACAGGGCAAAGAACAGTTAGTGAGCGCTTACGCGGGGGAGCTGCTGGCCGAGGAACTGCGCCAGGCGCAGCTGGCCCTGAGCGAAATCACCGGCGAATTCACCTCCGACGATCTGCTGGGCCGCATCTTCTCCAGCTTCTGTATCGGGAAATAATCGACTGCGAGCGCCGTATCCTACTCGGCGCCCGCATGTTACTTCTCCCGGCTGCATCAAAACTCACCTAAGCTTATCTCATCAATTTTGATGCTTGAGAGATAAGCTTACATGAACGAACCTTTAGACTTGATCGGCGTGGGATTGGGGCCTTTCAATCTCAGTCTGGCCGCTCTGGCCGCCGAAAGCAACGCCGTCAATTATACCTTTCTCGATCGTAACGCCAGCTTCCGCTGGCATCCCGGTATGCTGTTGCCCTCAGCTTATATGCAAACCTATGTACTGCAGGATCTGGTTACCGCCGTCAGCCCACGCAGCCAATTTTCATTTATTAATTACTTGGTCGAAAAGAAAAAAATTTATCGTTTTTTAATCACCGAGCAGCAAATTATCAGCCGGGAAGAATTTTCCGACTACCTGAGTTGGGCCTGCGAAAGGTTAGACGGACTACAGTTTTCACAGTCCGTAGAGCGTATTGATTTTGACGATGAAAAGGGTTTGTTCAAGGTAAGTACCCACAACCAGACTCTGTGGGCGAAAAATATCTGTCTGGGTACCGGACATGACCCTTGGTTGCCGGAAGCATTTTACCCGGCGCTGGGTGAAAACTGCATGCATGCCGCTGAAATAGCCCTGCGCAATCCAGACTTCAGCGGCAAGCGGGTTATGGTAGTGGGCGGCGGCCAAAGCGGCGCCGATGTTTTTTTGAACGCGTTGCAGGGACACTGGGGCGAGCCGGCACAGCTGGATTGGCTCTCGCGCCGTCCCAATTTTCAGCCGCTGGATGAGTCCCCCTTCACCAACGAATATTTCACTCCTGAGTACGTCGACTATTTCTATACGCTGCCGGCCGAGATCCGCGCACGTGAAATCAAAACACAGAAATTGCCGGCAGACGGCATCAGCAATCATACGCTGCGAACCTTGTACCGTGAGCTTTATATGCGTTTTGACGTGATGCGCCAGACACGCAATGTGCGTTTACTGCCCCATCGCACTCTACTGACCGTAGAATCAAAGGATGGGGCTTTTCATCTGCGCACGCTTCACGGTCTGGAAAATCGCCAGGAAAGTTTCAGAGCCGATATCGTCATTCTGGCCACCGGCTATCGCGCCACTCTGCCCGCTTATCTGAAACCCCTGGTGCCACGCATCCCGCTCGATTCGAAGCAGCATCTACCGCTGCTGCCGAATTTTAATCTTGAATGGCTCGGCCCGGAACAAAATCGAATTTATGCGGTAAATGCCGGGATACACAGCCATGGCAGCGCAGAAGGCGGACTGAGCCTGATGGCCTGGCGTTCAGCGCGCATCCTCAATCACTTGCTGGGCAAGCCATACTTTGATTTGGCACCGAACACATCAATGATCCAATGGTGGAGCGATGCCGCGTCGGACGATATCTCTTCCATCGTTAATAAATAGGATAATCCGCATAGTGTTTTTTGATGATAAATCCTCAACTTAGTCTTAATCTAACACCCCTGCGTTCTTAGCGACCCTCTGTCATGGAGTGAACAATGGCGTGTCATTTTGCCCGATGGACCCCGGCCTCCGCTGTCCTGGATACCCAGAGACTCTCCGACGAAGTGATAGCCGCCACCCGCACCTTTTCCGTTAAGCGCCGCACGCGTTACCTGCAAGGGCGCATTCTGCTCGCCGAAATGATGTTTTACCTGTACGGCCTGCCGACGCTTCCCCCTATAGCCACCACCCCGACCGGCCGCCCCTGCTTCGCCGATCATCAGCTGCCCGATTTTAGCCTCGCCTACGCCAGCAACACCGTGGGCGTGCTGCTCAGCGACGAAGGCAAAGTCGGACTGGATATCGAAGTGATGCGGGCGCGCGGCACCCGGCAAAGCGCGCTGCAACACGCGCATCAGACGCCCGCGGAAAGTGCCTGGATCGGCGCGCAGGACGATCGGCTGGAGGCGGAAACTCAGCTGTGGAGCATCCGGCAAAGCGTGCTGAAAATTTCCGGCCTGGGCAATAGCGGCCAGTCTACGCTGCGTCTGCATCCGTTCTCCGGGCACCTGCGCTCCAGCGCCACGCCGGACGTTCAGGTGATGAGCGACGCCGATGAATACCTGAGCTGGGCCTGCGCCGGCAGCCCCGGGCTGGATCGCCTGCTGTGCTGGCGCTACGAAGAGCGCCGCGGCCTGCACAAAGACGGGGAAATCTCGCCCCGCAGCCCGGCGGCGTCCTCGCGCTTCGTCAAACTGACGGGCCTGAAGACGCCCGGTTAACGTGGCGCAAGGCGGATAAAGCCGTTTTTACCGCACGAATTTCTGCCGTAATTTGTAAAAACAGCTAAATGTTGAGCAATCGCCTATTCTCGACCCGAGCTTTAGCCTACTATTCGCCCATGTTGTCCGCTGAATCTGCTCATTCGAAAGGGAGAATCATCATGTCAGACCAAGCCTTAAAAATCGTCACTCTGCTCGGCAGCCTGCGCAAAGGCTCCTACAACGCCATGGTGGCCCGCGCCCTGCCAGGCCTGGCTCCGCAGGGCGTCACCATTGAAGCGCTGCCTTCCATCCGCGATATCCCGCTGTACGACGCCGACATGCAACAGGGTGAGGGTTTCCCTGCCGCGGTCGAAGCGATAGCAGAGCAGATCCGCCAGGCCGACGGCGTGATCATCGTCACCCCCGAATACAACTATTCCGTGCCCGGCGGGTTGAAAAACGCCATCGACTGGTTGTCTCGCTTGCCGAATCAACCGCTGGCCGGCAAGCCGGTGGCCATTCAAACCAGCTCGATGGGGCCCATCGGCGGCGCGCGCTGCCAGTACCACCTGCGCCAGATCCTGGTGTTCCTGGATGCGATGGTGATGAACAAGCCCGAGTTTATGGGCGGCGTGATCCAGAACAAGGTCGATGAACAGGCCGGTGAACTGAGCGATCAGGGAACGTTGGATTTCCTGACCGGCCAGCTGTCCGCGTTCAGCGATTTCATTCGCCGCGTGGAATGACGGTCTCGCGGCGCCCGCAGGGCGCCGCAACAGGACATGAAGTCCGCCAATTTATTGAAATTAAAGCCATAGCATCATGTATTTTTTCATTTTAGCGTTATTTTTCGTTTCCATCACCAGTCCCGCTTTCGCCGCAGACATGCGTTATCCCGCCGGTGAAGAGCCGCTGGAGCTGCCTGCGCACAGTGCGCTTAACGCCCAACTGTCGCGATCCGCGCAAAACCAGGAAGATAAAAAGCTGGGCGCCATGTCGCTGTACCTGACGCTGATGCGCGAAGACGGCCGCAACGTCTGGGCCCCCTACCAGCTGGCGGTATCGTCGGCGGAGAAAGGGCAAACCGAGCTGGCGGAGCGCTATCTGCAGCTGAGCGCCGATCGCGGCCTATGGTACTACTACAATCTGCTGGAGGACGACGCCTTCAACAGCATCCAGCACTCCGCCACCTACCAATCCATTCTGGCCGCCACCAAAGCGCGCTATCTGCAGCACGCCCGCCGCTATGAAGGCAAAGCCAGCTACGCGATACCGGACGGCGAAGCGCCGCCCGAAGGTTGGCCAACGGTGATCTTCCTGCATACCTACGGCAAGGCCGCCGCCATCAGCCCCGAGGAACGGCTGCTGTTCGGCGAAATGGGCGTGGCCTATATCGAGATCAACGGCACGCAGATGTTGTCGGAAAACAGCTTCCGCTGGTCGAATTACAGCGACGAGAGCACCCAGGCCGCCCTTCAGCGTACGGTGCAACAGCTGGCTCCACAGTTAAAGCTGAACCCCCAACGGATTTATCTCAGCGCTCGCGGCCAGGGTGCGCTGCACGCCGCCAATCTGATCGCGAAGTACCCGCAGTTTTACGCCGGCGCGCTATTGATCGCCCCCAACGGCGAGATCAAGCCGGCCCAGCAGTCGCTGGCGGCGAAAAAGAAAATCGTGATGGCGTATTACGATCGGCAGAACTTCAGCGAGCAGGCGCTGGCGTTGCACTTCGCCAATCTGTTCGGAGAGGATAATCTGGTGCAAACGCTGCACTTCGCCCAGGGGGAGGATGCCGCCGGCAGTTGGCAGGCGCGCTTCAGGCGGCCATTGCAATGGGTGCTGGATCGGGCGCCGGATGCGACGCCGGGAGTCTAGGGTTTCAGGGCCGACGGACGTCGGCCCTTTGGCTGTCAATGGCCGTCGACGAAAACGATCTTCAGCACGAACAGCAGCGCCACGACCACCACGCACGGGCTGATTTCACGCCAGCGGCCGGTACCGAGCTTCATCACGCAGTAGGAGATAAAGCCGAGCGCAATGCCTTCGGTGATCGAGAAGCTGAACGGCATCATCACCGCGGTGACAAACGCCGGTACCGCTTCGGTCAGATCGTCCCATTTCACCCGCGCCAGGCTGGAGGTCATCAGCACGCCGACGTAGATCAGCGCGCCAGCGGCGGCATACGCCGGCACCATACCCGCCAGCGGCGACAGGAAGATCACCAGCAGGAACAGCAGGCCGGTGACCACCGCCGTCAAACCGGTGCGACCGCCCACGGCGACGCCGGATGAGCTTTCGATGTAAGCGGTCACGGAAGAAGTGCCCGCCAGCGAACCGGCCACCGAGCTGATGCTGTCAACGTACAGCGCCTGCTTCATGCGCGGGAACTTGCCCTGATTGTCGGTCAAACCGGCTTTATCGGTGACGCCGATCAGGGTGCCGGAGGAGTCGAACAGGTTCACCAGCATAAACGAGAAGATGACCCCGGCCAGCCCGATGTTCAGCGCGCCGGCCACGTCGACCTGGCCCACTACCGAGGTGATGCTCGGCGGCAAGGAGAACAGGCCGCCGTATTTCACGTCGCCCAGCATCCAGCCGATCAGGGTAGTGACCACGATCGATACCAGCACCGCTGCGTGGAAGTTGCGCGAAGAGAGCACGGCGATGATGAAGAAGCCGAGTGCCCCCAGCAGCACATTGTGCGAGGTCAGGCTGCCAATGGTCACCAGCGTGTCCGGGTTGGCCACCACGATGCCGGCGTTTTTCAGCCCCATCATGCCGATGAACAGACCGATGCCGCTGGTGATGCCGACCCGCAGGCTGACCGGAATGTTGGCGATCATCCAGTAGCGAATGCGGAAAATGGTCAGCAGCAGCAGGCCGACCGCGCCCCAGAAGATGGCGCCCATGCCCACCTGCCAGGAGATGCCCATCGCGCCGACCACCACGAAGGCGAAGAAGGCGTTCAGGCCCATCGCCGGCGCCAACGCCACCGGCAGGTTCGCCAGCAGGCCCATAAGGATGCTGCCGAAGGCGGCGATCAAACAGGTGGTGACAAATACCGCCTGGGTATCCATGCCCGCCGCGCCCAAAATTTGCGGGTTAACGAACACGATATACACCATGGTGAGGAAAGTGGTGATACCGGCAATCGTTTCCGTACGCGCCGTCGTGCCATGTTGCTTGAGTTTAAACACGCGCCCAAGCAAGCCTTGCTCAGCGTCAAGGCCAGATACTGGTTTGGTCATTATCAGAATTCCGAAAATGGGAATGGACAGTCGCCGGCTATCCTATAACAAAAAATGGGGCTTTTGACGCCGGTCACAGGTTTTTTTCGCCGTCTTTACGGCTAAACGCATCAACGGCTTGTATTTACAGGCATTCATTCTCCATCACAGCCCGCCGCGTTGCCGTTTGCCGGCACGGCCGATAAAATGGCCTATCGCATCTCTTACCCTACCCGCTAAAAAAACAGGAACCCGCATGTCTTCGACCTTTATCGATAAACTGGCGTTGATCGCGCTGAAAGATGACAAAGTGGCGCTGGTGCGCTCGCACAACAAGACGCTGTTTTATGTACCGGGCGGAAAGCGCGAAGCGGGTGAAACCGATGAACAGGCGCTGTGCCGCGAAATCGACGAAGAGCTGACCGTTGCGCTGCAGCCGCAATCCATCGCGTTTTACGGCGAGTTCACCGGCCCGGCGGACGGCAAGCAGGACGGCACCCAGGTGCGTATTCGTTGCTACCAGGCCGACTTTACCGGGCGGTTGCAGCCGGCCGCCGAAATCGCCGAGCTGAAGTGGTGCGACAGCCGCGATCTGCCACAGTGTTCACACGTCGCCGCGCTGATTTTGCACGATCTCAAGGCGCGTAGCCTGATCAAGTGATCGCTGAGCGGCCTCAGCGGCGTTAACCCGAAGGAACCTGTCCCGCATGAATCAGATTGACTGCATTTTGTTCGACTGCGACGGCACGCTGGTGGACAGCGAAGTGCTGTGCAGCAAAGCCTATGTCCATATGTTCGCCCGCTACGGCATTCATCTGTCGCTGGAAGAGGTATTCAAGAAATACAAAGGGGTGAAGCTGTACGAGATCATCGATCGGGTCAACGCCGAGCAGGGCACTGACCTGGCAAAAGAGACGCTGGAGCCGCTGTATCGGCAAGAAGTGGCGCGGCTGTTCGACAGCGAACTGCAACAGATTGCCGGCGCCCGCGAGCTGCTGGCGCAGGTGACGGTGCCAGTCTGCACCGTCTCCAACGGGCCGGTCAGCAAGATGCAGCACTCGCTCGGCCTGACCGGCATGCTGCCTTATTTTGATGACCGGTTGTTCAGCGGCTATGACATTCAGCGCTGGAAGCCGGATCCGGCGATCGTGTTTCACGCCGCCGAACAGATGCAGGTGCCGGTGACGCGCTGCATCCTGGTGGACGATTCGCCCGCCGGCGCGCAGGCCGGCATCAATGCCGGCATCCCGGTCTTTTACTTCTGCGCCGATCCGCATAACCCGCCGATCGACCACCCGCTGGTGACAACGTTTGACGACCTGGCTCAATTGCCCGCGCTGTGGCGCGAACGCGGCTGGCGGCTGACGGCCGATTAACTGGCCGGCAACGGCGGCTTGTTGCGCCACCAGCGCCAGGAGCGCTTCAGGCCGCGGGTTTGCGCGCCGAAACGGCGGTTGACCGCGTTGGCCAGCAGATCGAGCGCCAGGCAGAACACGAAATAGACCAGCGCCACGAACAGGAAGACTTCCATCGGGTAGACCATGCTGCGGTTGTTGACCTGGGTCGCCAGGAAGGTCAGTTCGCCAACGCCGACGATATAAGCCAACGAGGTGTCTTTGATCAGAGAAATCCACTGATTGATGAACGACGGCACCATCATGCGCAGCGCCTGCGGCAGCACGATCATGCGCAGCGTCTGCCAGCGGGTCAGCCCCAGAGAAAGCCCGGCCTGCCACTGGCCGGGGCCGATCGCGGCGATGCCGGCTTTCACCGCATGGGCCAGATAGGCCGAGGCGATCAGCGCCAGCGCGCACACGACGGTGGTGATTTCCGGGATCTCGACGCCAAACACCATCGGCAACAGGAAATAGGTCCAGAAGATCAGCATGATGACCGGAATGGCGCGGAAAAAGCCCAACACCGCCGCCAGCAGCCCGGCGGCGATGCCGCGCGACATCGCCAGCGCCACGCCGAGCAGGGTGCCGAACACCGCCGAGGCGACCCCGGCCATCAGGCTTATCGCCAACGTCAGCGCCGCGCCGCCCAGCGGCCCATCCGGCCAGGTGCCCCACAGCAGGTAGCCCAGGTTGTCGTGAATCACGCTGAAATCCATCTCAATGCCCTCCCAGCGGTTTACGCTGTTGTCGCCACATGCCCCAGCCTTCCAGCAGCGCGATGATGGCGATATACAGTACCGTCGCCACGCCGAACGCCTGGAAAGTGCGCAGGGTTTCGGTTTCGACCTGACGCGAGGCGTAAGAGAGTTCGGCCACGCCGATCGCCATGGTCAACGACGAGTTCTTGATCACGTTCATGTATTGGCCCAGCAGCGGCGGCAGCGCGATTTTCAGCGCCTGCGGCAGCACCACATAGCGCATCGCCTGCCAGCCGGTCAGCCCCAGCGCCTGAGCGGCATATTTCTGCCCGCCGGCGACGCCGCGAATACCGGAGCGGATCTCTTCGGCGATAAAGGCGGTGGAGTACAGCGTCAGGCCGAAGAAACCGGCGAGAAACTCGAACGACGGCCACTCAAGCGGGCCAACCTGATGGGCGCTGTTCAGCCACTGCATGGCGGCGGACGGCAGGATCTGCCCGGCGGCGAAGTACCAGAAGAACAGCTGCACCAGCAGCGGCGTATTGCGAAACAGCGAACTGTACCCCATCGCCAGCCAGCGCAACGGCCGCAGGCTGCTGTCGCGCATCGCCGCCAGCACAAAGCCCAGCAGCGTAGCCGCCAGCCCCGCACAGGCGGAAAGCCACAGCGTCAGCAGAAAACCGTGCCACAGCCAGCTCAGGTATTGCGGCGCCAGCAGCCAGTCCAGGTTCATGTTCAATCCTTGTCTTGCAGAATGCATCAGGGGCGCAGCAAGCTGCGCCCCTCCGTGCCTATCTCACCGCAAGCGGTTAAGTCAGGCTTTTGGTTGCTGATCCAAAGGCGCGATTTTGAAATCGCCGCGCGGTTGAGCGGATTTGGTTTCCGGCCCGAACCAGCGATCGTAAATCTTAACCGCTTCGCCGTCTTTTTCCAGCTTGATCAGCGTCTCGTTCACCGCGGCGGTCAGGCGATCTTCACCCTTGGGAATGCCGACGCCCTGATACTCTTTGGTCAGGCTGAACGGCGAAATTTCAAACTCCGCCTTTTGCGCCGCCGGCAGGTTGCCGAGCAGGCCGACCAGCTTGGCGTCGTCCTGAGTGATCGCCTGCACGTTGCCGTTGCGCAGCGCCACGAACGCCAGCGGGGTATCATCGTAGGAGATCACTTTCGCCGTCGGGAAACGCTCGCGCAGGGTGATTTCCTGCACCGTGCCCTTATCCGCGCCGATGCGCAGCTTCTTGATGTCTTCCGGCGTTTTCAACACGCCTTTGCGGGCGATGAATTTCTGGCCAGTGGCGAAGTACGGCACGCTGAAGTTCACTTCCTTGGCGCGCTCGTCGGTAATGGTGAAGTTGGCGGCAATCAGGTCAACCTTCTTCGACACCAGCAGCGGAATGCGGTTGGCCGGGTTGGTGGCGCGCAGCTCCACTTTCACCCCCAGCGCTTTGCCGATCGCGTCGGCGACATCCACATCGTAGCCCACCAGCTTCTTGCTCTGCGGATCGATGTAGCCGAACGGCGGGTTGCTGTCGAACACCGCGATGCGCACCACGCCGGCTTGCTTGATATCGTCAAGTTTGTCCGCGTGCGCGGCGCCGGCGGCGAAACCGGTCAGACTGGCTAACAACGTTAAGGCCAAAGCGCGATGTTTCATAGAAAGCTCCTAAGTGGTTGATGTCCTGCTGGCGGATAAGCTAGCAAGCGCCACATAGGTCAGGAAATAATATAAAAAGCTATATTTATAACCTTTTTATCTTTACGAGCTTAAGATGGAATAAAGGCGCGGGAAACCGCGCCTTGGAAGGATATTACCCGGAAAGGGTTAGTCGTCTTTTTCGTCTTTACCGCCCGGAGACAGCAGCTTTTCCAGGGCGTCGCCGCCCAAATGACGGAAATCCTGTCCTTTGACGAAATAGAAGATAAATTCGCAGATGTTCTGGCAGCGATCGCCGATACGCTCGATAGAACGGGCGCAGAACAGCGCGGTCAGCACGCTCGGAATGGTGCGCGAATCTTCCATCATGTAGGTCATCAGCTGACGTACGATGCCTTCGTATTCCTGGTCGACCTTTTTATCTTCACGGTAAATACGGATCGCTTCGTCCAGATCCATGCGCGCGAACGCGTCCAGCACGTCGTGCAGCATCTGCACGGTGTGGCGCCCCAGCGACTCCAGGCTGACCAGCAGCGGCTGGTGCTGGTGCGAGAACTTCTCCAGCGCGGTGCGGCAGATCTTGTCCGCCACGTCGCCGATGCGTTCCAGCTCAGAAATGGTTTTGATGATCGCCATCACCAGACGCAGATCGCTGGCGGTCGGCTGGCGCTTGGCGATAATGCGCACGCAGGCTTCGTCGATCGCCACTTCCATCATGTTGACCTTGGCGTCGCCTTCGATCACGCGCTTGGCCAGCTCGCCATCCTGATTGTGCATCGCGGTGATGGCGTCGGTCAGCTGCTGCTCCACCAGCCCGCCCATGGTCAGCACCTGGGTGCGGATATGCTCGAGCTCTGCGTTGAACTGGCCGGAAATGTGTTTGTTTAAATTCAGGTTATCCATGATGCTTCCTATCAACCATAACGGCCAGTGATGTAGTCTTCAGTCTGCTTTTTCTGCGGCGCAGTGAACAGGTTATCAGTATCACTGAACTCGATCAGCTCGCCCAGATACATAAATGCGGTAGAGTCGGAACAGCGCGCCGCCTGCTGCATGTTGTGCGTCACGATCACCACGGTGTAATCAGCCTTCAGCTCGCTGATCAGCTCTTCAATCTTGCCGGTGGAGATCGGATCCAGCGCTGAGCAAGGCTCATCCAGCAACAACACTTCCGGACGAATGGCGATGCCGCGGGCGATGCACAGACGCTGCTGCTGGCCGCCGGAGAGGCTGTAGCCGCTCTGGTGCAGCTTGTCCTTAGTTTCGTTCCACAGCGCCGCTTTGGTCAGCGCCCACTGCACGCGCTCGTCCATATCGGCGCGCGACAGCTTTTCAAACAGGCGAACGCCGAAGGCGATGTTGTCGTAAATCGACATCGGGAACGGCGTCGGCTTTTGGAACACCATGCCGACCTTGGCGCGCAGCAGCGCGATATCCGAGTTGTCGGTCAGGATGTTCTGGCCGTCCAGCAGAATGCCGCCTTCCGCACGCTGTTCCGGGTACAGCTGGTACATCTTGTTGAAGGTGCGCAGCAGGGTGGACTTGCCACAGCCGGATGGGCCGATAAACGCGGTGACCTTGTTCTTGGCGATATCCAGCGTGATGTTCTTCAGCGCATGGAATTTGCCGTAGTAGAAGTTCAGATCGCGTACCTGAATTTTGCTGCTGGAAGCGTCAGTAACCATACTCATCAAGACTTCTCTCTTTTCATCAGCGCCGCCAAAGCGGCGCTCAAAATTTTATGAATGCTTTTTCTTGGCGAAAATCACGCGCGCCAGGATATTCAGTAACAGTACGCACAGGGTGATTAACAGCACCCCGGCCCAGGCCAGCTGTTGCCATTCGGCGAACGGGCTCATGGCGAATTTGAAGATGGTCACCGGCAGGTTGGCGATCGGCTGCATCAGGTCGGTGCTCCAGAACTGGTTCGACAGCGAGGTGAACAGCAGCGGCGCCGTTTCCCCCGCAATACGCGCAATCGCCAGCAGCACGCCGGTGATGATGCCGGACACCGACGCCTTCAGCGTGATGGCGGAAATCATGCGCCATTTCGGCGTGCCCAGCGCATAAGCGGCCTCGCGCAGCGTATCCGGCACCAGCTTCAGCATGTTCTCGGTGGTGCGAATGACGATCGGCACCTGCAGCAGCGCCAGCGCCACGATGCCGGCCCAACCGGAGAAGTGTTCCATCTTCGCCACCACAATGGTGTAAACGAACAGGCCCACCACGATCGACGGTGCGGACAACAGAATATCGTTGATAAAGCGGATCACTTCCGCCAACCAGGATTTACGTCCGTATTCCGCCAGGTAAATACCGGCCATGATGCCCAGCGGCGTGCCGAAAATGGTCGCCCACAGGATCAACAGGCCGCTGCCGGCGATGGCGTTGGCCAAGCCGCCGCCCGCGGTGTTCGGCGGCGGGGTCATCTCGGTGAACAGCGCCAGCGACATGCCGTCGAAGCCTTTGGTCACGGTGGCGATAAGGATCCAGATCAGCCAGAACAGCCCGAACGCCATGGTCGCCATCGACAGGAACAGCGCGAGGCGGTTTTTCTGCCGGCGCCAGGCCTGCATTTTGCGGCGGCTTTCCGCCAGAACGACTGCGTTTTGCATATCCATCGTCGCCATGTTAACGCCCCTCATTCTTGGCCAGACGCATGATCATCAGTTTCGACAGCGCCAGCACGATAAAGGTGATAACAAACAGAATCAGGCCCAGCTCCATCAGTGCGGCGGTGTGCACGCCGGATTCGGCTTCGGCGAATTCGTTGGCCAGCGCCGAGGTGATGCTGTTGCCCGGCATGTACAGCGAAGCGCTGTCGAGCTGGTAGGTGTTGCCGATGATAAAGGTTACCGCCATGGTCTCCCCCAGCGCTCGGCCCAGACCCAGCATCACGCCGCCAATGACGCCGTTTTTGGTGAACGGCAGCACGATGCGCCAGATGACTTCCCAGGTGGTGCAGCCGATGCCGTAGGCCGACTCTTTCATCATCACCGGGGTCTGTTCGAACACGTCGCGCATCACTGCGGCGATGTAAGGAATGATCATGATAGCCAGGATCACCCCGGCGGCCAGAATGCCGATGCCGAAGGCCGGGCCGGAGAACAGCTCGCCGACGATAGGAATGCCCGACAGCACTTCGCCCACCGGCGTCTGGAAATATTCGGCGAACAGCGGGGCGAACACGAACAGGCCCCACATGCCGTAGACGATGCTCGGGATGGCCGCCAGCAGCTCAATGGCGATGCCCAGCGGCCGCTTCAACCAGTTCGGCGCCAGTTCGGTCAGGAACAGCGCGATGCCGAAACTCACCGGCACGGCGATAATCAGCGCGATGAGCGAGGTGACCACGGTGCCGTAGATAGGCACCAGCGCGCCGAACTGCTCCGCCGGCGCGTCCCACTCTTTGGTCCACAGGAAGGCGAAGCCGAATTTCTGCATGCTTGGCCAGGAGGCGAAGATCAGCGAAACGATGATGCCGCCCAGCAACAATAGGGTAATCAGCGCAGCCAGTCTCACCAGCGCGCTGAAAATGATGTCACCGTTTTTGCCCGGTGCTTTGATGGTCGGCTTGTACTCAGCCATAGATTACTCTCTGTTTGAACCCTGGCAGCCCCAACCGGGATCGGAGCCTGAAGAACTGTGTGGGGCGCGGCGAACCCGCGCCCCTGCGTTGTTAGTACAGCGCTTTACCTGAACTGTCTTTTACGTTGGTTTTCCAGGCCGCACGCACCTGCTCAACCACTTCTTTCGGCAGGGTGGCGTAATCCAGTTCGTTAGCCTGCTTGCCGCCGGTTTTGTAGGCCCAGTCGAAGAACTTCAGCACTTCGGCGCCCTGAGCAGGGTTTTTCTGCTCTTTATGCACCAGGATGAAGGTGGTGGAGGTGATTGGCCACACGTTGTCGCCTTTCTGGTCAGTCAGATCCTGAGCGAAGGTTTTGCTCCAATCCGCACCCTTGGCGGCGTTGCTGAAGCTCTCTTCGGTCGGGCTGACCGGTTTGCCGTCGGCGGACACCAGCTTGGTGTAAGCCAGGTTGTTCTGCTTGGCGTAAGCGTATTCTACGTAGCCGATAGAGCCAGGCAGACGCTGAACGAAGGCGGCGATGCCGTCGTTGCCTTTGCCGCCCAGACCGGTCGGCCAGTTAACGGTAGAACCGGCGCCGATCTTCTCTTTCCACTGCGCGTTCACCTTGGACAGGTAGCTGGTAAACACGAACGAGGTGCCGGAACCGTCGGCGCGGCGCACCACGGCGATGTTCTGGTCAGGCAGTTTCACGCCTGGGTTCAGCTTGGTGATAGCCGGATCGTTCCACTTTTTGACGTTGCCCAGGTAGATATCGCCCAGGGTTTTACCGTCCAGCGTCAGTTCGCCGGATTTGATGCCCGGGATATTCACAGCCAGCACCACGCCGCCGATCACGGTCGGGAACTGGAACAGGCCATCGGCCGCCAGTTTGTCGTCAGACAGCGGGGCGTCGGAAGCGCCAAAGTCAACGGTGTTGGCCACGATTTGCTTCACGCCGCCAGAGGAGCCGATGCCCTGATAGTTAACTTTGTTGCCGGTTTCTTTCTGATAAGAATCTGCCCACTTGGCGTAAACCGGAGCGGGGAATGTCGCACCTGCACCGGTCAGGCTGGCAGCAGCGAACGCGGACACGGTGGTCAGGGAGAAGGTCGCTGCCACAATACTGGCGACGGTGGTACGCATCAGTTTCATAATCCCTCCTAATGGGATACTTAAAATCGACTTCGAGTCGTTTTAATCAGAGTAAGTATTGCTGCAGGAGGGAAAATAGGACAGTTTGGTGACAGAAAAATGTACGCAATATGACAGTTATATTACAGCGTGCTTGAGAGGGGTTTGTTTAATTAAAAATCAATAAGTTAAATAAAAAATAGCGCAATTGCCAAACAACAAAAAACCGTTTGGGCACGGCCTATCCGCTTGAATATGACAATGTTTATCGCCGAATCGGTCGCGCTGTCATCTTTAAGGTCACTCATGAAAAAAGCCGGCGCGAAGGCCGGCTTTTGCAGTTTACCTGCGGCAAATTACTCTACGGTGACAGACTTCGCCAGGTTGCGCGGCTGGTCAACGTCGGTGCCCTTGATCAGCGCCACATGGTAAGACAGCAGCTGCAACGGCACGGTGTAGAAGATCGGCGCCACGATTTCCTCAACGTGCGGCAGAGGAATGATGGTCATGCCTTCGCTGCTGACGAAGCCGGCGTCCTGATCGGCGAACACGTACAGCTGACCGCCGCGCGCGCGCACTTCTTCAATGTTGGACTTCAGCTTTTCCAGCAGTTCGTTGTTCGGCGCCACCACGATCACCGGCATATCGGCGTCGATCAGCGCCAGCGGGCCGTGTTTCAACTCACCCGCCGCATAGGCTTCAGCGTGAATATAGGAGATCTCTTTCAGCTTCAGCGCCCCTTCCATGGCGATCGGGTACTGATCGCCGCGGCCGAGGAACAGCGCATGATGTTTGTCCGAGAAACCTTCCGCCAGCGCTTCGATTTCTTTATCCATCGACAGCATCTGCTCAATACGCGCCGGCAGCGCCTGCAGGCCGTGCACAATCTCCTGCTCCACGCTTTCCGCCATGCCTTTCAGACGGCCCAGGCGCGCCACCAGCATCAACAGGACGGTGAGCTGCGTGGTAAAGGCTTTGGTCGAAGCAACGCCGATTTCCGTGCCCGCTTTGGTCATCAACGCCAGATCGGATTCGCGCACCAGCGAAGACCCCGCAACGTTACAAACGGCCAGCGAACCGAGATAACCCAGCTCTTTGGACAGACGCAGCGCCGCTAACGTGTCGGCGGTTTCGCCGGACTGCGACAGGGTGATGATCAGGCTGCCCGGACGCACCGCCGATTTGCGGTAACGGAATTCGGACGCGATCTCGACATCGCACGGCACGCCGGCCAGCGCTTCGAACCAGTAACGCGCCACCATCCCGGAGTGGTAAGAAGTCCCACAGGCGATGATCTGCACGTGCTGCACCTTGGCCAGCAGCTCGTCGGCGTGCGGGCCCAGCTCGCTCAGGTTGATTTGGCCATGACTGAAACGCCCTTCCAGGGTGTTTTTCAGCGCCAGCGGCTGTTCGTAAATCTCTTTTTGCATGTAGTGGCGGTAAGCGCCCTTGTCGCCGGCGTCATACTGCACCTGGGATTCGATCTCAGGGCGCTCGATGGCGTTACCCTGTTTGTCGAAGATGTTGACGGTGCGGCGAGTCACCTCCACCACATCGCCTTCTTCCAGGAAGATGAAGCGGCGGGTGACCGGCAGCAACGCCAGCTGATCGGAAGCGATGAAGTTTTCCCCGACGCCGCGGCCGATAACCAGCGGGCTGCCGGAGCGCGCCGCGACCAATACGCTCGGATCGCGGCTGTCCATCACCACGGTGCCGTAAGCGCCGCGCAACTGTGGGATCACGCGCTGAACCACTTCGAGCAGCGTACCGCCCTGCAGCTGTTCCCAGTGCACCAGGTGCGCGATCACTTCGGTGTCGGTTTCAGAGTTGAAGCGGTAACCGCGTTCGATCAGCAGTTCGCGCAGCGGCTCGTGGTTTTCGATGATGCCGTTATGCACCACGGTAATGTAGTCGGAAACATGCGGGTGCGCGTTCGCCTCGGTCGGTTCACCGTGCGTTGCCCAACGGGTGTGAGCGATGCCGGTGCCGCCGTGCAGATCGGTCTGCTCCGCCGCTTCGGCCAGTTTTTGCACCTTGCCTACGCGGCGCAGGCGACTGACGTTACCCTGCGAGTCGACCACCGCCAGACCGGCGGAGTCATAACCGCGGTACTCGAGACGGCGTAAACCTTCCAACAGAATTTCTGCGATATCACGTTGCGCTACTGCGCCTACAATTCCACACATCAGTTGTATTCCTAATGAACGTCCTTCGTGGACGCTTTCGATGCCTTGACCTGATTTTTGCCGGTTTTACCGTGCGTCCCCGAGCCTGTAGATGGTGGGGTTATTATGTTTTGTATTGGGCTCGTGAATAGAGCCCAACGCAAAACACACTATGGCTTCTTCTTCACCGGGCGCTGCCAGCCCTGAATGTGCACCTGCTTGACGCGGCTCAGGACCAGTTCGTTTTCGGCGATATCTCGCGTCACCGTGGTGCCGGCGGCAATGGTGGAGCCTTTGCCGACCGACACCGGCGCCACCAGCTGAGTATCGGAACCGACGAACACGCCATCGCCGATCAGCGTCTTGTGCTTGTTGGCGCCATCGTAATTGCAGGTGATGGTGCCGGCGCCGATATTCACGTCATCGCCAATGTCGGCATCGCCCAGGTAGCTGAGGTGACCGGCCTTGGAGCCTTTGCCCAAACGCGCCTTTTTCATTTCCACGAAGTTACCGACGTGGGCCCCTGTTGCCAGCTCCGCGCCAGGGCGCAGGCGGGCGAACGGCCCCACGGTGCAGTCGGCTTCCAGCACGCTGTCTTCCAGTACGCTGTAAGGACTGATCTCGCAGTCATCACCGATCACGCAGTTTTTCAGCACGCAGCCGGCGCCGATTTTCACCCGGTCGCCCAGCTTGACGTGACCTTCGATAATCACATTCGCATCAATAGTGATGTCGCGGCCGTGAACAAGTTCACCGCGCAGGTCGAAACGCGCCGGATCCAACAGCATTACGCCGGCCAGCAGCAGTTTTTCAGACTGTTCCGACTGGAACACGCGCTCCAGGGTCGCCAGCTGCAGACGGTTGTTCACGCCTTCTACTTCGCTCAAACGCGACGGGTGCACGGCTTCGATTTTCTTGCCGTCGGCATGCGCCAACGCAATGATATCGGTGATGTAAAACTCGCCCTGTGCGTTGTCGTTGTTCAACATCCCCAGCCAGCGCTTCAGATCGCGCCCATTCGCCACCAGGATGCCGGTATTGATCTCATTGATCTGACGCTGCGCTTCGCTGGCGTCCTTGTGTTCGACGATGCCCACCACGTCACCCTGCTCGCGCACGATGCGGCCATAGCCGCTCGGGTCGTCCAGCTTGACCGTCAGCAGGCCAATGCCGCCCTGCGGCTTGGCCGCCAACAGGCGCTGCAGCGTATCCACGGAGATCAACGGCACGTCGCCATACAGCATCAATACGTCTTCATCGTCGGCAAAATGCGGCGCCGCCTGCTGCATCGCATGGCCGGTACCCAATTGCTCGGCCTGCAGCACCCAGTTCAGCGCGCCCTCGGTCAGCGTGCTTTTCAGCAGATCGCCGCCGTGGCCGTATACCAGGTGTACATGTTGCGCGCCCAGTTTCATCGCGGCATCAATGACGTGTTGCACCATCGGCTTGCCGGCCAACGGATGTAAGACCTTGGGAAGATCGGAATACATGCGTGTTCCCTTGCCCGCGGCGAGGATAACCACGCTCATTGCGCTGTTCGACATAAGCAACCTGATAACTCCATTTTGATAGACGAAAGTAAAACCGTTTAGCGGCGATATTACTACATATTTCTCTGCACGAACCCGGCGCAGGCCGCGTGGGCCTTGGCCTGCCGCTATCGCGGCCAATTCGACGCTGGGACGAAAAAACTGTCGGCGATCGGCGACGTTTCTTTCCCGATATCAGGGGTTATACACCACTCTGTACGCCGGGCTGAAATGCTTATTTTAAAGTAAAAAAAAAGCGACCCTATAGGCCGCTTTCTTAAAGTTGGGTGCTCTGCACCCAAACATTACATCGCTTTTCTGGTGAGCTCGATAACGCGCAGTTTTGCGATCGCTTTCGCCAGTTCAGCGGATGCCTGAGCATAGTCGACATCGCCATGAGAGCTGCGAATGTGTTCTTCAGCTTTACGCTTAGCTTCCAACGCTCTCGCTTCGTCGAGGTCAGTACCACGGATAGCAGTGTCCGCCAGCACGGTAACCACGCTCGGCTGCACCTCGAGGATGCCGCCGGACAGGTAGATGAACTCTTCTTCACCGTGCTGCTTAACAATACGCACCATGCCAGGCTTGATGGCAGTCAGCAGCGGCGCATGGCCAGGGAAGATCCCCAGTTCACCTTCGCTGCCTGTCACCTGGATCTTCTGCACCAGGCCGGAAAACATCTGTTTTTCCGCGCTGACTACATCCAGATGGTAAGTCATAGCCATATCACCCTCCTCTCAAGGCGTTACAGTTTCTTGGCTTTTTCCACTGCTTCTTCAATGGTGCCAACCATGTAGAACGCCTGCTCCGGCAGGTGGTCATAGTCGCCGTCCATAATGCCTTTGAAACCACGGATGGTGTCTTTCAGCGATACGAACTTGCCCGGAGAACCGGTGAAGACTTCTGCCACGAAGAACGGCTGAGACAGGAAGCGTTGGATCTTACGCGCACGGGATACGACCAGTTTGTCTTCTTCAGACAGCTCGTCCATACCCAGGATCGCGATGATATCTTTCAGTTCCTGGTAGCGTTGCAGAATGGACTGCACGCCACGCGCTACGTCGTAGTGCTCCTGGCCAACAACCAGCGGATCCAGCTGACGGCTGGTAGAATCCAGCGGGTCAACGGCCGGGTAGATACCCAGAGAAGCGATGTTACGGCTCAGTACCACGGTTGCGTCCAAGTGCGCAAAGGTGGTGGCTGGAGACGGGTCAGTCAAGTCATCCGCAGGAACGTAAACGGCCTGTACGGAAGTGATGGAACCGGTCTTGGTCGAGGTGATACGTTCTTGCAGAACGCCCATCTCTTCCGCCAGCGTTGGCTGATAACCTACCGCGGATGGCATACGGCCCAGAAGTGCGGACACTTCGGTACCGGCCAGGGTATAACGGTAGATGTTGTCAACGAACAGCAGAACGTCACGGCCTTCGTCACGGAATTTCTCCGCCATGGTCAGACCGGTCAGCGCAACGCGCAGACGGTTACCTGGTGGCTCGTTCATCTGGCCGTAAACCAGGGATACTTTGTCCAGAACGTTGGAGTCGGTCATTTCGTGGTAGAAGTCGTTACCCTCACGAGTACGCTCGCCCACGCCCGCAAACACGGAATAACCGGAGTGCTCGATCGCGATGTTACGGATCAGCTCCATCATGTTTACGGTTTTACCTACGCCCGCACCGCCGAACAGACCGACTTTACCGCCCTTGGCGAATGGACAAATCAGGTCCATTACCTTGATACCGGTTTCCAGCAGTTCCTGGGAGCTGGACAGCTCTTCGTAGCTTGGCGCCGCGCGGTGAATCGCCCAACGCTCTTCTTCGCCGATGTCGCCTTTCATGTCGATGGGTTGACCCAATACGTTCATGATACGGCCCAGGGTAGCTTTACCCACCGGCACTTCAATCGGGTGGTCCAGGTTGTTCACTTTCAGACCGCGACGCAGACCGTCGGAGGTCCCCATTGCGATACAGCGAACCACGCCACCGCCCAGCTGTTGCTGAACTTCCAACACCAGTTTTTCGGTGCCGTTTTCTACCTCAAGGGCGTCGTACACTTTTGGTACGGCATCCTGAGGGAACTCGACGTCCACCACGGCGCCGATTACCTGGATAATCTTTCCAGTAGCCATCTTGAATCCTCTACGTAATTCGTAAACCTAGCTTAAACCGCGGAGGCTCCCGAAACGATCTCGGTGAGTTCCTGAGTGATGCTGGCCTGACGCGCCTTGTTGTATACCAACTGCAGCTCTTTGATCAGGCTACCGCCGTTATCGGTTGCGGCTTTCATCGCGACCATTCGTGCGGCCTGCTCGCTGGCCAGGTTTTCCACGACGCCCTGATAAACCTGCGACTCCACATAGCGGCGCAGCAAGGTATCAAGCAGCACTTTTGGATCCGGTTCATACAGGTAATCCCAAGGCGTTTTCTTCAGCTCTTCGTCATCGGCTGGCGGTAACGGCAGCAGCTGAAGCACCTGCGGCTCTTGGGACATCGTATTAACAAATTTGTTGCTGACAATGTACAGCTTGTCCAAACGACCTTCGTCGTAGGCCTGCAGCATCACTTTCACCGGCCCGATCAGATCCGACAGGGAAGGTTTATCCCCCATGCCGGTCACCTGGGCAACCACGTTGCCGCCCACGGAACCAAAGAAAGAGGCCGCTTTAGAGCCAATCAGCGCCAAATCGGTTTCGACGCCTTTTTCGGACCAGGCTTTCATCTCCGCCAGCAGCTTTTTGAACAGGTTGATGTTCAAGCCGCCGCAGAGACCACGGTCAGTAGACACCACCAGATACCCAACGCGCTTAACGTCACGCTCATCCAGGTACGGGTGCTTGTACTCCAGATTCCCTAACGCAAGGTGACCAATCACTTTGCGCATGGTCTCTGCATAAGGACGGCTGGCCGCCATGCGATCCTGCGATTTACGCATTTTGGAGGCGGCGACCATTTCCATCGCTTTAGTGATCTTTTGCGTGTTTTGCACGCTAGCGATCTTACTACGTATCTCTTTTGCGCCGGCCATCTCTGCTTCTCCTCAGTGCCAGACGGCCTGCTGTCTTTCAACAGCAGGACCGTTCGGCGTTACCAGGACTGGGTTTTCTTGAAGGTCTCGAGGACGTCTTTCAACTTGCCCTCGATCTCATCATTGAAGTTGCCAGTTTGGTTGATGTGGTTCAGCAGTTCGGCGTGCTCGCGGTCCGCATAGGCCACCAGCGCGGCTTCGAAGCTCACCACTTTGGCGACTTCGACGTCGTTCAGGTAACCGCGTTCTGCGGCAAACAGCACCAGAGACTGTTGTGCAACCGACATCGGCGCATACTGTTTCTGTTTCAGCAGCTCGGTCACTTTCTGACCGTGGCTCAGCTGTTTGCGGGTCGCGTCGTCCAGATCGGAGGCGAACTGGGAGAACGCAGCCAGTTCACGATACTGCGCCAGCGCGGTACGGATACCACCGGACAGTTTCTTCATGATCTTGGTCTGCGCGGCGCCACCAACACGGGATACGGAGATACCCGGGTTAACTGCCGGCCGAATACCGGAGTTGAACAGGTTGGATTCCAGGAAGATCTGACCATCGGTAATCGAGATTACGTTGGTCGGAACGAACGCGGAAACGTCACCCGCCTGGGTTTCAATGATCGGCAGAGCGGTCAGTGAACCGGTTTTACCTTTAACTTCACCTTTGGTGAAGGCTTCAACGTACTCGGCGTTAACGCGCGCTGCACGCTCCAGCAAGCGGGAGTGCAGGTAGAATACGTCGCCTGGGTAAGCTTCACGACCTGGCGGACGACGAAGCAGCAGGGAAATCTGGCGGTAAGCAACGGCCTGCTTGGACAGGTCATCGTACACGATCAGCGCATCTTCACCGCGGTCACGGAAGTATTCGCCCATTGCGCAACCGGCGTATGGCGCCAGGTATTGCAGTGCAGCGGATTCGGAAGCGGTCGCCACCACCACGATGGTGTTGGCCAGTGCGCCGTGCTCTTCCAGTTTGCGCACCACGTTAGCGATGGTGGACGCTTTCTGGCCGATAGCCACGTAAACACATTTGATGCCGGAGTCGCGTTGGTTGATGATCGCATCGATCGCCAGCGCGGTTTTACCGGTCTGACGGTCACCGATCACCAGCTCACGCTGGCCGCGGCCGATTGGAATCATGGCGTCAACGGATTTGTAGCCAGTCTGAACCGGCTGATCAACGGACTGACGCTCGATAACGCCTGGGGCGATAGCTTCTACCGGAGAGAAACCGTCGTTTTCAATCGGGCCTTTGCCGTCGATTGGCGCGCCCAGGGTGTTAACGACGCGGCCCAGCAGACCACGACCGACTGGAACTTCCAGGATACGGCCGGTGCATTTAACCTTCATGCCTTCGGCCAGATCCGCGTACGGACCCATGACCACGGCACCAACGGAGTCGCGCTCCAGGTTCAATGCGATTGCGTAACGGTTGCCAGGCAGCGCGATCATTTCGCCCTGCATAACTTCGGCCAGGCCGTGTACGCGGATGATCCCGTCGCTGACGGAAACGATAGTACCTTCATTGTGAGCTTCGCTCACTACATTGAACTGAGCAATGCGCTGCTTGATCAGTTCGCTGATTTCGGTGGAATTCAGTTGCATGCTCCAGTCCCCTTAAGACTGCAAGACGTCTGTCAGGCGTTCAAGACGACCGCGAACGCTGCCATCAATCACCATATCGCCGGCGCGAACAACGATGCCGGCCAGTACAGACTTGTCAATTTTGCAATTCAGCTTAACTTTGCGTGACAGACGTTTTTCCATCGCAGCGGCGATTTTCGCCTGCTGTTCGTCGCTCAGCGCGCTCGCAGAGAGCACTTCGACTTCGACGGTGGATTCCAGCGAGGCGCGCAGTTCGATGAACTGCTGCAGCACGGCAGGAAGAACCAGTAAACGTCCATTTTCGGCCATTACACGGATAAAGTTCTGGCCATGTTCGTCGAGCCGATCGCCACAAACCGCGATGAACGTCTTGGACAGCGTTTCTGGCGCAACCGCGCCAGACAGCAGTTCAGAAATCTGTTCATTGCGAGTGACTTCAGCCGCAAACGCCAGCATGTCCTGCCAGCGCTCTACGCTTTGGTGCTCAACGGCAAAGTCAAAAGCTGCTTTGGCGTAGGGGCGAGCTACAGTTACAAATTCAGACATCAGCCCCTCCCTCCTTACAGTTCAGCGACCAGTTTATCAACGATGTCGCTGTTAGCAGCTTCATCCACGGAACGTTCGATGATCTTCTCGGCGCCGGCAATTGCCAGCATCGCGACTTGCTTACGCAACTCTTCACGAGCGCGCTTACGTTCGGCTTCGATCTCAGCCTGAGCCTGCGCCACGATTTTGTTACGTTCCTGCTCGGCTTCGGCTTTCGCTTCATCCATGATCTGAGCTTTGCGTTTGTTCGCTTGCTCGATGATCACCTGAGCTTCTGCTTTGGCAGTTTTCAGCTGGTCGGTCGCATTGGCTTGCGCTAAGTCCAGATCTTTTTTGGCACGCTCTGCAGAAGCGAGGCCGTCAGCAATTTCTTTCTGACGTTTCTCGATGGCAGCCATGATCGGCGGCCATACGTACTTCATGCAGAACCAGACAAACAGAACGAACGCGATGGCCTGGCCGAGGATTGTTGCGTTAAGATTCACAGCACAATGCCTCTTTAAAAGTTAATAGTTTGGTTACGTCGTAGAGGGTTACTCTACTTACGCGACGGCGAACATCACGTACAGACCCAGACCTACAGCGATCATCGGGATGGCGTCGACCAGACCCATAACGATAAAGAACTGTGTACGCAGCAGAGGAATCAGGTCAGGCTGACGAGCAGCGCCTTCCAAGAATTTACCACCCAGGATGCCGATACCGATCGCAGCACCGATTGCCGCTAAACCCATCATCACAGCGGCAGCCATGTACAGCAGATCCATACTCAGGTTTTCCATGACAGTCTCCAGTTTGTTTCAGTTTAAAAGTGCAAGTGTTTTAAGAAAATCAGTGCTCTTCAGATGCCATCGACAGATAGACGATCGTCAGAACCATGAAAATAAAGGCTTGAAGCGTAATGATCAGGATGTGGAAGATAGCCCAAGGCAAGCTCAGGACCCACTGTGACCACCACGGCAACAGGCCGGCAATCAGGATGAAGATCAACTCACCCGCATACATGTTGCCGAACAGTCGCAGACCCAGTGAAACAGGTTTGGACAGCAGGCTGACACCTTCAAGAATCAGGTTGATAGGAATGAATACAGGGTGGTTGAACGGCTGCATGGTCAACTCTTTAACGAACCCGCCAACGCCTTTCATTTTGATGCTATAGAACAGAATCAGGATAAACACGCCCAGCGCCATCGACAGCGTGACGTTCACATCGGCGGTAGGCACTACGCGCAGCGCAGGCAGGCCGAGGATGTGTTCGCCAACGTAAGGCAGGAAGTCGATGGGCAGCAAGTCCATCAGGTTCATCAGGAACACCCAGACGAACACGGTCAGCGCCAGCGGCGCAATCACCTTGCTCTTGCCGTGGTACATGTCGCGCACGCTGCTGTCGACGAAACCGACTACCAGCTCCACGGCGGTTTGCAGTTTACCCGGCACGCCGCTGGTGGCGTTTTTGGCCACTTTGCGGAAGATCACCAGGAAAAGCGCCCCGAGGACGACGGAGAAAAACATCGAGTCGATGTTGATCGACCAGAACCCAGTCCCGACCTGAAGCTGCGTCAGGTGGTGACCGATATACTCCTGTGGAGTCAAGACTTCTCCTGCAGACATGATGCCTCTTACCCTTATTTAGTTAAGTTCGGTAACTGTTAATCACGGCCGGTGCCACTATCTGCACCACTAACACCGCTAAATAGGTCAGGCCAAGCGGTATAAACTCCGCCTTGAACACCCCCAGCGCCACGATCAGCAAAACGATGGTGATCACGACCTTTAGCCCCTCGCCGATGGCGAACGACCAGGCAACCCTACCGGGCGCCGGCGTTTGCGCCTGATGGCGCAAGGCAAACAGCATAAACATTGCACTCGGCAACCAGGCGGCGAGACCGCCTGCCAACGCCGAAGCGCTCCATTCCGGGCTTTTCAGCCAGAAAGCAACGCTGATCAGAACAAAAGTCATTAACTGCAAAAACAGCAGTTTGCGTGCGACTTTCCCGCTGTATAGGGACACAGACATGACGTTTGTTCTCTCCGTACCCCAGAGGGGGTATGCTGAGTGACGTATACAACTGTTTTTGCTGTCCTGAGTCAAGCAGCAAAAAACGAGCAAATTATACGGGGCATACCAACGAATTCAATCGATAAGTAGCGAAAAGGTGAACAATTATTTAAATTTCCCTATTCCAGCCTATTTTCACAAGAAAACGGTCGGAATAATAGGGCGCATTTAATTGTCTGATTATTCCAGCGTTGCGTTTAGAAACGCGAAGCCGATCACAATAATGCCCTTCACTGATTTATAGCCGATGGACAATCAAACCGTCTTTAGCAATTTGAGCGATCAAAAGATTATATAAATCAAAACATTATCAGTTAACTGTTCAAAAACAATCCGTATACCCGATGAAAACCTTTTATTGACAAGCAACGGGGCAATATTCCAACAGCCAATTAACATTAGCAGCAAAGGCCACTCTTTCGCACATGATTGCTAACGTGACTATTTCTAATTGCAATTACTCTATTGTCGCTAATTAGCCGCGTTTTTTGTGTTAATAGAAAGTAAATTAACTAAAAAAAGCGACCAATTAATTAGCCTGCTTACCTTTACACACCGTACTACCGTTAATTCACGCTTGTTTGATCAAAAACAAACTCAGTTTGCCTTAAGCACCACCAGATGGCGTTCGCCTTCCAGTTCAGGCACCTGCAACCGCACGATAGACTCCAGGCTAATGCCCTCCGGCAGGTGCGCCAATTCTTCATCCGGGCGCACGCCTTTCAATGCGTAAAAACGCCCCTGCCCTTTCGCCGGCAGGTGATGGCACCAAGACAGCATATCCTGCAGCGAAGCGAACGCCCGGCTGATCACGCCGTCGAACGGCGGCTCGGCCGGAAACGCTTCAACGCGGCTCTGAACCGGCTCGATATTGTTCAGGCCTAGTTCATGCTGCACCTGGCGCAGAAAACGCACGCGCTTGCCCAGGCTGTCGAGCAGCGTGAAATGCGCATCCGGGCGCACGATCGCCAGCGGAATGCCCGGTAAACCGGGGCCGGTGCCGACATCGATAAAACGCGATCCCTGCAGATGCGGGTTGACCACGATGCTGTCGAGGATGTGGCGCACCAGCATTTGCTGCGGATCGCGCACCGACGTGAGGTTATAAGCCTTGTTCCACTTATCCAGCATGCCGACATAGCCCAGCAGCTGCTCTTTCTGCTGATCGGGCAGCTCAATGCCTGCTGCCGCGAGCAGCGAGTCTAATTTTTTTTGCACAACGGATCCTCTGGCAGGCGCTGAACGACCAGCGGATGGTTAGCTGGCGCAATGAGGCGCCTATGATAATTCAGCACGCAGGTGATGTCAGCGGCCGTTTGGCTACGGGTTGAGCAAACGGCAGCCTGGACGCGGGATTTATGCGCTGCGGCGCAGCAGCCCCTGCTTTTTCAGCCAAATCAGCAAAATCGAGATCGCCGCCGGCGTAATGCCGGAGATGCGTGAAGCCTGGCCGATGGAGTTCGGTTTGTGATCGTTCAATTTGGCGATCACTTCGTTCGACAACCCCGAAACCTGACGGTAGTCGAGATCCAACGGCAACACGGTGTTCTCGTTGCGCTGCTGTTTTTCGATCTCTTCCTGCTGACGAGCGATGTAGCCTTCGTATTTGACCTGGATCTCAACCTGCTCGGCGGCTTGTACATCGTCCAACGGCGGCGCGAAGGCCTCGGTGGCGGTCAATTGCGCGTAGTCCATTTCCGGACGGCGCAGCAGCTCTTCGCCGTTTGCTTCGCGTGACAGCGGCGCTTTCAGCAACGCATTGACCTGTTCGACGTTCTCGGCGTGCGGGTGCATCCAGATGTCGCGCAGGCGCTGACGCTCACGTTCGATCCGCTCCAGCTTCTCGCTGTAGCGCGCCCAACGCACGTCGTCCACCAGGCCGAGTTCACGGCCTTTTTCCGTCAGGCGGAGATCGGCGTTGTCTTCGCGCAGCATCAGACGATACTCGGCGCGTGAGGTAAACATGCGGTACGGTTCTTTGGTGCCGAGGGTGCTGAGGTCGTCCACCAGCACGCCGAGATAAGCCTGATCGCGACGTGGCGCCCAGCCTTCTTGTTCGGCGGCGAAGCGACCGGCGTTCAGACCGGCCAGCAGCCCCTGTGCGGCGGCTTCTTCATACCCGGTGGTGCCGTTGATTTGACCGGCAAAGAACAGCCCCTGAATGAATTTGCTTTCCAGCGTCGGTTTCAGGTCGCGCGGATCGAAGAAATCGTACTCGATAGCATAACCAGGGCGAATAATACGCGCGTTTTGCATCCCTTCCATCGAACGGACGATCTGCATCTGCACATCGAACGGCAGGCTGGTGGAGATCCCGTTAGGGTAAATCTCATTGCTGGTCAGGCCTTCCGGCTCGAGGAAGATCTGGTGCGCGTTGCGATCGGCAAAACGCATGACCTTGTCTTCGATCGACGGACAGTAACGTGGGCCGATCCCTTCGATGATCCCGGCATACATCGGGCTGCGATCGAGGTTATTGCGGATCACGTCATGGGTTTTTTCATTGGTATGGGTGATATAGCACGCCATTTGTTCCGGATGCTGGCTGGCATCGCCCAGGAACGAGAATACCGGCACCGGCGTATCGCCGTGTTGCGGCGCCAGTACGCTGAAATCGATAGTGCGGGCGTCGATGCGTGGCGGTGTCCCGGTTTTCAAACGGTTGACGCGCAGCGGCAGTTCACGCAAACGCTGAGACAGCGAGATCGAAGGCGGATCCCCGGCGCGGCCGCCGCTGTAATTTTCCAGGCCGATATGGATCTTGCCGTCCAGGAAGGTGCCTACGGTCAATACCACCGCTTTGGCGCGGAATTTCAGGCCCATTTGGGTGACGGCGCCCACGACGCGATCGTTTTCGACGATCAGATCCTCAACCGGCTGTTGGAAGATCATCAGATTGGGCTGGTTCTCCAACGCGGTACGGATAGCCTGGCGATACAACACGCGATCCGCCTGAGCGCGAGTGGCGCGAACGGCAGGGCCTTTGCTGGCGTTTAGTATCCTAAACTGGATGCCGGCGTGGTCGATCGCTGTCGCCATCAGGCCGCCGAGTGCATCAATTTCCTTAACCAGATGCCCTTTACCAATACCGCCAATCGCCGGGTTACAGGACATCTGTCCCAGCGTGTCGATATTGTGTGTCAATAATAAAGTCTGACGTCCCATGCGCGCCGCGGCCATGGCGGCCTCGGTACCTGCATGGCCACCACCGATGATGATGACGTCAAATTGATCTGGATAAAACATGGAACTGCACCTCGCCGTATTGCGAACGATCGTATTTGCCCTGGGGTCGGGGATTCTACTCAAGTTTAGACGATCGACCAAGTGGTCAGGATCGTCGGTAATTAAAAGAAGATCTTTTTTATTTAAAGATCTCTTTATTAGATCTCTTATTAGGATCGCGATCCTCTGTGGATAAGTGACTATTCACGATGAAGATCAGCAGATTAAGGAGGATCGTTTGCTGTGAATGATCGGTGATCCCGACGCAGATAAGCTGGGATCTAAAAGGCTTGTTATGCACAGGACAAAAAGCGCACTACGGTTGTTATTGGGATAACTACGGCTTTTACCCTGCTTTTAAGCTTAGTTATCCACAATCGTTCGCGCGATCTTTAGACGAATCAGAGTAAATTAATCCAGTTTTTTACCCATTCCTCGGCCGGATCCTCGGGAATTTCATGCTCGGTCACGTCGATCTCGAGACGATCGTCGATCCTTTTAGCGCCTCTGGCGATCAATAGATCGTCGATCTGTTTGATCGCACCGCAGAAGGTGTCATATTCCGAACTGCCTAAACCGACGGCGCCGAACTGCACCTCGGAAAGATCCGGCTGCTGCTCAGCGATCTGTTCCAACAGCGGCTGAAGGTTATCCGGCAGTTCGCCGGCGCCGTGCGTGGAAGAGACCACCAGCCAGCGGCCGTTCAACGGCAGTTCATCCAGTTCAGGGCCGTGCAGCATCTCGGTAGAGAAGCCGGCGTCTTCCAGCTTTTCAGCCAAATGTTCAGCCACGTATTCGGCGCTGCCAAGCGTACTGCCACTGATCAGAGTAATGTCTGCCATGAACCAACGATCCCAACCTTCTCACTCAAAGTGGCTGCATTGTACGCTGTGAATCGGCTGGGATCTACCTGTGGATAATGTGGGTATGCAATTTGGCGGGTTACGGCACGATGGTGCGCATAATGGGGTTCTGCAGCGAGATCAGCGTTTCGGTGGACTGGATCTCGTCGATGGTCTGGATCTTGTTGATAAGTACCTGTTGCAACGCGTCGATCGAGCGGCACATCACTTTAATAAAGACGCTGTAGTGGCCGGTGGTGTAATAGGCTTCCACCACTTCTTCCAGGCTTTCCAGCTTCTTCAGTGCCGAAGGGTAGTCCTTGGCGCTCTTTAATATGATGCCGATAAAGCAGCACACGTCGTAACCCAGCTGTTTGGGGCTGACGTCGATACGTGCGCCGGTGATGATCCCGGCCTGTTTCATCTTCTCCACCCGCACGTGAATGGTGCCGGGGCTGACGGCGAAGTTTTTCGCCAGTTCGGCGTATGGTGTGCGCGCATTGTCCATCAGGGCGTTGAGGATGCCGCGATCGAGATTATCGATCTGATAAATTTCCGCCATTTAATCCCCCATTAATTAACGATTGTTGAATTCAGTCCGGGTAAAAATGAACGATTAAAAGTGAAAAGGCAATATTGATTAACGGATATTGAATTGGCGTATCATTTTGTTGCTTAATCGATGGCAACAGAGACAGGTTTACAAGAGATACGGCAATGAAAAAACAGTTTATCCAAAAACAACAACAAATCAGCCAGGTCAAATCCTTCTTCTCCCGCCAGCTGGAACAGCAGCTCGGTCTGATCGAAGTGCAGGCCCCGATCCTTAGTCGCCTGGGTGACGGCACGCAGGATAACCTCTCCGGCAGCGAGAAAGCGGTGCAGGTCAAAGTCAAAACCTTGCCGGACGCCACCTTCGAAGTGGTGCACTCACTGGCGAAATGGAAACGCAAAACCCTGGGCAGCTACGATTTCGGTGCCGGCGAAGGCCTGTATACCCATATGAAGGCGCTGCGCCCGGATGAAGACCGCCTGACGCCAATCCACTCGGTGTACGTCGATCAGTGGGACTGGGAGCGGGTGATGGGCGACGGTGAGCGCAGCCTGGACTATCTGAAAAGTACCGTGCGCAGCATTTACGCCGCGATCAAGGCGACGGAAGCGGAAGTCAGCCGTGAGCATGGCCTGACCCCGTTCCTGCCGGAACAGATCCACTTCGTGCACAGCGAAACCCTGCTGCAGCGCTATCCGGATCTGGATGCCAAAGGGCGTGAGCGAGCGATCGCCAAAGAATTGGGCGCGGTGTTCCTGATCGGCATCGGCGGCAAGCTGTCGCACGGCAAATCGCACGATGTGCGTGCGCCGGATTATGATGACTGGACCACGCCGACGGCGGATGGCCTGGCGGGCCTGAATGGCGATATCGTGGTGTGGAACCCGGTGCTGCAGGACGCTTTCGAGCTTTCTTCCATGGGCATCCGCGTCGACGCCGCGGCGCTGAAACATCAGCTGGCGCTGACCGGCGATGAAGATCGCATGAAGCTGGAATGGCATCAGTCGTTGCTGCGCGGCGATATGCCGCAGACCATCGGCGGCGGCATCGGTCAGTCGCGTTTGGTGATGTTGCTGTTGCAGCTGTCGCATATCGGCCAGGTGCAGTGCGGCGTGTGGTCACCGGAAGTGCGCGGCGCGGTTGAAGGCCTGCTCTGATTCTGCCTAGCGCCGCCAGCGGCGCATCAACCGGCTTTTCAACCCGGTATCGAAGCGCCAGATGTGATCGAAGATGCGCATGATGCCGGGTTTGCCGTAGGCGGACATCGCCACCGCGTGGAAACGCTGCTGGTGGCTTTGCTGCTGCTGTTTCACCTTCTTTATTACCTCCTCCGGCAACCGCTGGGCGATAAAATCAGAAATGATCACCGCATCGGCATCGAACCAGCCGCTCTCCGCCATTTTGGTGACGGTGGCGTTCAGGCAGGCCGCCAGATCGGTGCCGCCGCGAAACTGCTGGCCGAGAAAACGCACTGCCTGCTCAATGCCGCTGGCGGCGGTGAGTTCGTAATGTACGATCTGGTTGGCGAACAGCATGATGTAGCAGCGGCGGTTGTCCGCCAGCGCAATGCGCAGCAGCGCCAGACAGAACGCCTTGGCGCACTGTTCGTTGAAGCCGCCCATCGATCCTGAGGTGTCCACGCAGACGATAAACGGCCCGCGCGGCTGCTGATCCTGCTGCTGGTGGGTGACCTGACGGATCAGGATCTGTTCCTGCCAGACGTCGCCCTGCAGGCGGTAGCTCAGCAGTCGTTTTTCCAGCAGGCGGCGATAAAACTCGAATTCCAGCTCTTCAATCCCCAGCGTCGCCAGCTCCGGCGGCAGCAGGCGCAGAATGTCGTCGCTTTGATGAATGCCGCTCACTTCTTCCGGCAGCGTGGCCGGCACCTGCACCATAACCCTGAACGGCTCCGGCTGCGCGTCCTGTTGTTGCACCGCTTTGGCCTGATAGCTGCGGCCCAGCTGCTGCGCCAGCTTTTTCAGCTCCGGCTGCTGCTGCAAAAAGTTGCCGTACTCCACCAGCCGCTGGTAATCGCCGCGCTGCAGCTGGCCTTTGCTCATGTCCCACAGCCTGCCGGCGGCGGTGTCGTTTTCCGACAGCAGCGGTTCCAGCGCGCCGCTCAGCGCCAGGCGTTCCTGCAGTTCCGCCATCAGCTGCTCACGCTCTTGTTCCAGCAGCTGGTGGTGCAGCATGGTGGCCTGCAGCGTCAGGCTGATGCGCCAGCGCTGCAGAAACAGCGTTTGAAAACTGTCGTCCAACGGATGATTGGGCAGATCGGCGGCGTCCACCAGCGCGCGCGCCTGTTCATAAAACGGGGAAACCAGCTGGCGCAGCAGCTCCATCGTGTCGTTGAGGTTGTGATAGAACTGGGTATTGTTCTCCAGCTGGCACTGTTGGTAGCGGTAAAATTCCTGCGCCAGCGCCGGCGGCACCATGGCCTCCTGCAAACGCTCCTTTAGCTGCAGCTTCCAGCGCGGCAGATCGCGATCCAGCGCCCGCCGTAGGGCCGGAAACTTTTTAAAGAATACCGACAGCTGCGGCGCGGCCAGCATGCCGACGATCATCTCCTCGATCATCTCGCCTTCGGTGATCGCCAGCAGCAGATCGAGCGTCTCCAGACTGAGCATGGTTACTGGCCGCGCATTTGCTGCTGTTGCTGTTTAACCTGTTCCGCGACCTGCAGCAGACTGGCTTCGATCTTGGCCAGACCGGCGGCGGACGTGAACAGGCAGGGCTGATGTTGGCTGAAGGCGCGGCGCTGCTCCGCCAGGCGCTGGGCCAATGCGTCCATTTCATCCAGCAGCGCCTGCGGCGTAGCGGTAGCCTGTTTGCCCGGCAGCGCCAGCAGCGACGGCTGACGGCTGACGTCCAACACCGTGAGGTGCAGTTGATCGTCCACTTCCAGGTCGATCGGCTGCGCAAAGCCGATGCCGTTCAGCTTGGCGCGCACGTCGCCGCCTTTTTGCAGCCAGTTGTCCAGCGCGCTGCTTTCGATGCTCAGATGATTGACCTGAATGTCATGCAGCTGCAGCGGTTTTTGCAGCAGCAGGGTGAGGGTGCCGCCGGCGAACGGCGTGGCCGGCGCGTATTGCGGTTTGCGGCTGAACATCCCGCCTTTTTTCACCAGGCTGATGGCCTGTCGGTCGCTTTGTTGCTGCTGGTCCTGCATCCAGCGGGTATGGATCTGTTGCAGTTGGATCAACATCGACTGCTGCTGATAGGCCGATTCGGTCAGCAGTTGATCGATCTGCTGTTGCAGTAGCTTCAGCGAGGTGAGATCGTGCCACAGGCAGTCTTTCAACAGCATCAGATCGAGCGGGGCGATGGCGTCGCGCCCGCTGAAGAAGGCGCAGGCCTGCAGCAGGCGCAGGGCTTTCTTCCAGCGCCGATCGGAGACGTACGGCGCCTGTTCCAGCGCGTCCAGCCGCTGGCGCAGTTGGAAAATCAGCTCAAAGCAGGCTTCCGGCAGCGCCACCTTATCGATCTGCGGCTGCCACTGCAGAAACTCTTCGTCGCTGACGCTCAGCGCCGCCGGCACCGGGTTTTGGCTTTCGCTCTGGCGGTTGACCAGCAGCGAGCGGAAATTCTGCTTATCCTGCACCTTGTCCAGCCACAGGCGAATCAGCATGCGGTCATACAGGGCTTCGAGGCTGTTGTCCGCTTCGGGCAGTTCGTTGGAAGCGGTGACCAGCAGGCGCAGCGGGATCGGTTCTTCGCTGTTGCCGTTGCGAAAGCGCCGTTCATTGATCGCCGTCAGCAGGGTGTTGAGGATCGCCGGGCCGGCCTTCCAGATCTCGTCCAGAAACACGATCTCCGCTTCTGGCAGATAGCCGGCGGTCAGGCGTTGATAGCGCCCTTCATCTTTCAGCGCCTGAATCGAGAGCGGGCCGAAGACCTCTTCCGGCGTGGAAAAGCGCGTCATTAGGTATTCAAAAGAGCGGGCGTTGCGGAAGGCAAACTTCAGCCGGCGCGCGATCAGGCTCTTGGCGATGCCGGGCGGGCCGAGCAAGAATACGCTTTCGCCGCTCAGCGCCGCCAGCAGGCACAGGCGGATCGCCTCTTGCCGCTCATAAAGGCCGCTCTCCAGCGCGCTGCTGAGGCGGGAAATTCGTTCTGCCAGAAGGGATGATGGCGTCATATAATCGTCGTATTGTCCGAGAGTTAGCCAATCTTGGTCGATAATTCGATGATAAACCACCATTATTTTTAATGGTATAGCTTATTGATTAGTAAAAATTTTCTCAGTTGAGTCGGATATCCGGTTCACATTTTGTTTATTTTTCGGCTCTGATATAAGGGTAGGCAAGCCGTATAAATGGTGCATACTGTGCGGCTTTCTGGTGGGCGTGACGGATCTTTGAGCCCGTATTTTGCCTGATGCGGATGCATCGCTAACGGATGTTCTGATAAAGAAACGAATTATGAGCGCAGAGCATAAGCAGTCCCTATCGGCGGTAACCCTGGCTGCCATCGGCGTGGTCTACGGTGATATCGGCACCAGTCCTCTCTATACGTTGAGAGAGTGTTTCTCCGGCCATTACGGCTTCGATGTTCGTCCAGATGTGGTTTTCGGCTTCCTGTCGCTGATTTTCTGGATGCTGATCGTGATCGTTTCCCTCAAATATCTCACCTACGTGATGCGGGCGGACAACGCCGGCGAAGGCGGCATTTTGACGCTGATGTCGCTGGCCGGGCGCAATACCTCGGCGCGCACCACCGCAGTGCTGGTGATACTGGGCCTGATCGGCGGCAGCTTCTTCTATGGCGAGGTGGTGATCACCCCAGCGATCTCGGTGATGTCGGCGATAGAGGGGTTGGAAATCGCCGCGCCCGCGCTCGACGCCTATATCGTGCCGCTCTCGATTCTGGTGCTGACCCTGCTGTTCGTTATCCAAAAACACGGCACCGGCAGCGTCGGCAAGCTGTTCGCCCCGGTAATGCTGTTGTGGTTCATCGTGTTGGCGGTGCTGGGCGCGCGCAGCATCATTTCGAACCCGGAAGTGCTGCAGGCGCTGAATCCCAAATGGGCGCTCAACTTCTTTATGGAATATAAGAAGGTGTCGTTCTTCGCGCTGGGGGCGGTGGTGCTGTCGATCACCGGCGTTGAGGCGCTGTATGCCGACATGGGGCACTTCGGCAAGTTCCCGATCCGCCTGGCCTGGTTCACCGTGGTGCTGCCTTCGCTGGTGCTCAACTACTTCGGCCAGGGGGCGTTGCTGCTGAAAAACCCTGAAGCGATCAAAAACCCATTCTTCCTGCTGGCGCCCGACTGGGCGCTGATCCCGCTGCTGATTCTGGCAACCCTGGCAACGGTCATCGCCTCGCAGGCGGTGATTTCCGGCGTCTTCTCGCTGACTCGCCAGGCGGTGCGCCTGGGGTATTTGTCGCCGATGCGCATCATTCACACCTCGGAAATGGAATCCGGCCAGATCTACATTCCGGTGATCAACTGGACGCTGTATATCTCGGTGGTGCTGGTGATCATCGGCTTCGAGCACTCCAGCAACCTGGCGGCGGCGTACGGCATCGCCGTTACCGGCACTATGGTGCTGACCAGCATACTGGTCACTTCGGTGGCGATTAATAACTGGCACTGGAACCGCTTCCTGGCGATCGGCATCGTAACCATCTTACTGATCATCGACGTGCCGATGTTCTCCGCCAACGCCCTGAAGCTGTTCTCCGGCGGCTGGCTGCCGCTGACCCTGGCGCTGGTGATGTTCATCATTATGACTACCTGGAAGAGCGAGCGTTTCCGCCTGTTGCGCCGTCTGCATGAGCACGGCAACTCGCTGGAGGCGATGATTGCCTCGCTGGAGAAATCGCCGCCGGTACGGGTGCCGGGCACCGCGGTCTTCTTGTCGCGCGCCACCAACGTCATTCCTTTTGCGCTGTTGCATAACCTGAAACACAATAAGGTGCTGCACGAGCGCGTGGTGCTGCTGACGCTGCGCACCGAGGATGCGCCTTACGTGCACAACGTGCGCCGGGTGACCATCGAGCAGCTGTCGCCGACCTTCTGGCGGGTGGTGGCCAGCTACGGCTGGCGCGAAACGCCGAACGTGGAGGAAGTGTTCCACCGCTGCGGGCTGGAAGGGTTGCCGTGCCGCATGTCGGAGACGTCGTTCTTCATGTCCCATGAATCGCTGATCCTCACCAAGCGGCCATGGTACCTCTACCTGCGTGGCAAACTGTTCGTTGCTCTGAGCCGCAATGCGCTGCGCGCGCCGGATCAGTTCGAAATCCCGCCGAACCGGGTCATCGAGCTCGGCACGCAGGTCGAGATCTAACCCGCCTGACAGGGGCTCAGCTAGGCTGAGCCCCTTTTGTTTGCGCTTTCTCCGTGCGCGAACGAAACGTTTCGATGACGATCACACTTCTGCATTGTCCGGGTTGCCTTCCCCTGCCGTTTTTTTACACTCCTCCAGAGAGCGAAACGTTTCGCTAGCGGAGTGAGAAGATGAAAAAAGGCGTATTACTGAATTCCGACGTGTCTGCCGTGATTGCCCGGCTGGGGCATACCGATCAGCTCACCCTGTGCGACGCGGGCCTGCCGATACCGGCGGCGACGCAGCGCATCGATCTGGCGCTGACGCAGGGCGTGCCGGCCTTCATGCAGGTGTTCGCGGCGGTCACGCAAGAGATGCAGGTAGAAAGCGCCATCCTGGCGGAAGAAATCGTGAAACAAAATCCGTCGCTCCACGAGGCATTGTTGGCTGAACTGACCGCACTGGGCCAACGCCAGGGCAATACCATCGGCGTGCGTTATATCAGCCATCAGGCGTTTAAAGCGCAAACCGAGCACAGCCGGGCGGTGATCCGCAGCGGGGAGTGTTCGCCTTACGCGAACGTGATCCTGTGCGCCGGCGTAACTTTCTGAGGCGTTTATGCAACCTTTACTGCAACTGAAAGGGATTGATAAAGCCTTTCCCGGCGTGAAGGCGCTTTCCGGCGCCGCTCTCAGCGTTTATCCCGGCAAGGTGATGGCGCTGGTGGGGGAAAACGGCGCCGGGAAGTCCACCATGATGAAAGTGCTGACCGGCATCTACCAGAAAGACACCGGCAGTCAGTATTTTCTCGGTAAAGAGGTGGCGTTCAACGGGCCTAAAGATTCGCAGGAAGCGGGCATCGGCATTATTCATCAGGAGCTGAACCTGATCCCGCAGCTGACGATTGCGGAAAACATCTTCCTCGGCCGCGAGTTCGTCAACCGTTTCGGCCGCATTGACTGGAAGCGCATGTACGCCGAGGCCGATCGCTTGCTGGCGCGCCTCAACCTGCGCTACAGCAGCCACCGGCTGGTGGGCGAGCTGTCGATTGGCGATCAGCAGATGGTGGAGATTGCCAAGGTACTGAGCTTCGAATCGAAAGTGATCATCATGGACGAACCGACCGATGCGCTGACCGACACCGAAACCGCCTCGCTGTTCAAGGTGATCAACGAGCTGAAGGCCGAAGGGCGCGGCATCGTCTATATCTCGCACCGTCTGAAAGAGATCTTTGAAATCTGCGACGACGTGACGGTATTTCGCGACGGGCAGTTCATCGCCGAGCGGCCGGTGAGCGAGCTGCAGGAAGATTCGCTGATTGAGATGATGGTCGGTCGCAAGCTGGAAGAACAATACCCGCGCCTTGATTTACCGCGCGGGGAAAAGCGGCTGGAAGTCAGTCATCTTTCCGGACCCGGCGTTGAAGACGTCAGCTTTACGCTGTATCGCGGTGAGATCCTCGGCGTGGCCGGCTTGATGGGCGCCGGGCGCACCGAATTGATGAAGATTCTGTACGGCGCCGCGCCGCGCAAGGCCGGCACCGTCAACCTCGACGGCCGCGAGGTAGTCACCCATTCGCCGCAGGATGGATTGGCGAACGGCATCGTCTATATCTCGGAAGACCGTAAGCGCGACGGCTTGGTGCTGGGCATGTCGGTAAAGGAAAACATGTCTCTGACTGCGCTGCGCTACTTCAGCCGCGCCGACGGCAGCCTGAAACAGGCCGACGAGCGGCAGGCGGTGGGGGACTTCATCCGCCTGTTCAATATCAAAACGCCGTCGATGGAGCAGCCGATAGGTCTGCTTTCCGGCGGCAATCAGCAGAAAGTGGCGATCGCCCGCGGCCTGATGACCCGGCCGAAGGTGCTGATCCTCGATGAGCCGACGCGCGGCGTCGACGTCGGGGCGAAAAAAGAGATCTATCAGTTAATCAACCAGTTCAAACAGGAAGGGCTGAGCATCATTCTGGTGTCTTCGGAAATGCCGGAGGTGATGGGCATGAGCGATCGCATTCTGGTGATGCACGAAGGGCATCTCAGCGGCGAGTTCCCGATTGAACAGGCCACCCAGGAAGCGTTGATGGCGGCAGCCGTCGGCAAGCAATACGGCGTAAAGCAGGAGTAATCAGATATGAGTTCCCAGACTATCGCAGCTAAGCGCTGGTTCAGTAAAGAATGGCTGTTAGAGCAGAAGTCGTTGATTGCGCTGCTGGTGCTGATCGCCGTGGTCTCTTCCATGAGCCCGAACTTCTTCACCCTGAACAACCTGTTCAATATTCTGCAGCAGACCTCGGTCAACGCCATCATGGCGGTGGGGATGACGCTGGTGATCCTCACTTCCGGCATCGATCTGTCGGTGGGATCGCTGCTGGCCCTGACCGGCGCGGTGGCTGCGTCGATCGTCGGCTTTGAAGTCAACGCGCTGGTGGCGGTGGCGGCGGCCTTGGCGCTGGGCGCCGCGATTGGCGCCTGCACCGGGGTGATCGTCGCCAAAGGCAAGGTGCAAGCCTTTATCGCTACGCTGGTGATGATGCTGCTGCTGCGCGGCGTCACCATGGTGTACACCAACGGCAGCCCGGTCAACACCGGTTTCACCGACGTGGCCGACACCTTTGGCTGGTTCGGCATCGGCCGCCCGCTGGGCGTGCCTACGCCGATCTGGATCATGGCGATCGTGTTCATCGCCGCCTGGTATATGCTGCACCATACGCGCCTGGGCCGCTATATTTATGCCCTGGGCGGCAACGAAGCGGCGACCCGCCTGTCCGGCATCAGCGTCGATAAAGTGAAGATTATCGTCTACTCGCTGTGCGGCCTGCTGGCGGCGCTGGCTGGGGTAATCGAAGTGGCGCGCCTCTCGTCGGCGCAGCCGACCGCCGGCACCGGCTATGAGTTGGACGCCATCGCCGCCGTGGTGCTGGGCGGCACCAGCCTGGCCGGCGGCAAGGGACGCATCGTCGGCACGCTGATCGGGGCGCTGATCCTCGGTTTTCTGAACAACGGCCTGAATTTACTGGGTGTTTCTTCCTACTACCAAATGATCGTGAAGGCAGTGGTGATACTGCTGGCGGTTCTGGTAGATAACAAAAGCAACAAGTAACCTCCCCCTACAGGAATCACGATGATGAAAATGAAAAAACTGGCAACCTTAGCTTCCGCCATCGCGTTGAGCGCCACCCTGAGCGCCAATGCCATGGCCAAAGACACCATCGCGCTGGTGGTGTCCACCCTCAACAATCCGTTCTTCGTCTCGATGAAGGATGGGGCGCAGCAAGAGGCCAACAAGCTGGGTTATAACCTGGTGGTGCTGGATTCCCAAAACAACCCGGCGAAAGAGCTGGCCAACGTGCAGGATCTGATGGTGCGGGCGCCCAAGCTGCTGTTGATCAACCCGACTGACTCCGATGCGGTGGGCAACGCCATCAAGATGGCCAACCAGGCTAAGATCCCGGTCATCACGCTGGACCGCGTGGCGAGCAAGGGTGAAGTGGTGAGCCATATCGCTTCGGATAACCGCGTGGGCGGCAAAATGGCCGGCGACTTCATCGCCAAGAAAGCGGGCGCCGACGCCAAGGTGATTCAGCTGGAAGGCATTGCCGGCACCTCCGCCGCGCGTGAACGCGGCGAAGGCTTTAAACAGTCGCTGGATCAGAATAAATTCAAGCTGCTGGCCAGCCAGCCGGCCGATTTCGACCGCACCAAGGGCCTGAACGTGATGCAGAACCTGCTGACCGCTCACCCGGATGTGCAGGCGGTATTTGCCCAGAACGATGAAATGGCGCTGGGCGCGCTGCGTGCGCTGCAAACCGCCGGTAAAACCGACGTGATCGTGGTAGGCTTCGACGGCACCGCCGACGGCGTGAAAGCGGTTGAAGGCGGCAAGCTGGCGGCGACCGTGGCGCAGCGTCCCGATCAGATCGGCGTGATAGGCGTGGAAACCGCCGATAAAGTGCTGAAAGGCGAAAAAGTGCCGGCGACCATTCCGGTCGATTTGAAACTGGTCACTCAGTAAGTCATACCAGCGCCATCGGGACGGGGCGTTTACGATGGCGCGCAATTCAGGAATCAATGCGATGGAAACAGGTAAGCTGGTGGTTCTGGGCAGCATCAATGCCGACCATATCCTCAATATTGAACAATTCCCCCACCCGGGCGAAACGGTGATCGGGAAGCAGTATAAGGTGGCGTTTGGCGGCAAGGGCGCGAATCAGGCGGTGGCGGCCGGGCGCAGTGGGGCGGAGATCGCCTTTATCGCCTGCGTGGGCGCCGACGATATCGGCGAGCGTGTCCGCCGGCAGCTGGCGAGCGATCGCATTGATACCCAACCGATTGAAGCCATCGCCGACAGCACCACCGGCGTGGCGCTGATCTTCGTCAATGCCGAAGGCGAGAACGTGATCGGCATCAATGCCGGCGCCAACGCCGCGGTGACGCCGGATTACCTGGCGCGCTACCGGCAAAAAGTCATCGACGCCGACGCCCTGCTGATGCAGCTGGAGTCGCCGCTGGAGACGGTGATCGCCGCCGCCCGCTTGGCCAAGCAACATCAAACGCAGGTGATCCTCAACCCGGCCCCGGCGCGCGAGCTGCCGGACGAGCTGCTGGGGATGATTGATATGATCACCCCGAATGAAACCGAAGCGCAGCGCCTGACAGGCATCGCCGTGGACAGCGACGCCGATGCGGCGCGCGCGGCGCAGGCGCTGCACGACAAAGGCATCGCGACGGTGATCATCACCCTCGGCAGCCGCGGCGTGTGGCTGAGCGAAAACGGCAACGGCAAACGGGTGCCCGGCTTCAAAGTGCAAGCGGTGGATACCATCGCCGCCGGCGATACCTTTAACGGCGCGCTGGTCACTGCCCTGTTGGAAGGCAAGATCATGGCCGACGCGGTGCGTTTCGCCCATGCGGCGGCGGCGATCGCCGTCACCCGCCCCGGCGCGCAGCCTTCGGTGCCGTGGCGCGAAGAGATCGACGCCTTCTTGCAGCAACAGGGGTGATCCTTTGGCCACCATGAAAGATGTCGCCCGCCTGGCGGGCGTTTCAACCTCTACCGTTTCGCATGTGGTCAACAACAATCGCTTCGTCAGCGACAGCGTGCGCGACAAGGTCATGGCGGCCGTGGAACAGTTGAACTATGCGCCTTCTGCGCTGGCGCGCAGCCTGAAGCTCAATCAGACCCGCACCATCGGCATGCTGGTGACCGCCAGCAACAACCCGTTTTATGCTGAAGTGGTGCGCGGCGTGGAGCGCAGCTGCTATGAACGCGGCTACAGCCTGATCCTGTGCAATACCGAAGAAGACGCCGCGCGCATGAACCGCAGTATGGAGACGCTGCTGCAAAAGCGCGTCGACGGTTTACTGTTGATGTGCACCGAAAATCACCGGCCATCTCAGGATGCCCTGAGTCGCTACCCGTCATTGCCGATCGTGATGATGGACTGGGCACCGTTCGAGGGCGCGAACGACATTATTCAGGATAACTCGCTGCTGGGCGGCGAGATGGCGACCGATCATCTGATCGCCCGCGGCTACCGCAAGATCGCCTGCATCGCCGGCCCGCAGGACAAAACCACCGCTCGTCACCGGCTGGAAGGCTATCGCAACGCGATGCGTCGCGCCGGATTACCGGTTCCGACAGGGTATGAAGTGCATTGCGACTTTGAGTTTGAGGGCGGCGTGACCGCCATGCGCCAGCTGCTGGCGCTGGAAGAGCCGCCGCATGCGGTGTTCGCCGGCAACGACGCGGTGGCGGTAGGCGTTTATCAGGCGCTGTATCAGGCCGGGCTTTCCGTGCCGCAGGATATGGCGGTGATGGGGTACGATGACATTGAATTGGCGCGTTATCTGGCGCCGCCGCTGAGCACCATTCATCAACCGAAGGATTCGCTGGGCGAGCTGGCGATCGATGCGCTGATCAACCGCCTGCAAAATCCGGAGCGCGCGCCCCAGGTGCTGGTGCTGACGCCCGAGCTGGTGGAACGCGCCTCGGTGGGCCGCCGTTAACTGGCCGCCTTCGCTTCTTTCTTGCTTTCCTGGCCGCTGATCAAGTTGCGGCCATCTTTCCTTCTCAGCAACATAAATACCAGCGCCGACGCCACGGTGACGATCCCCATGGTGATAAAGGTGTAATGGAAGTGGTCGATCATCGTGCCTAACGACAGGGATTCGTAAAAACGCAGCACCGCCGCGCTGATCGCTACGCCGAAACTGATGGACAGCTGTTGGGTGACCGCCAGGACGCTGTTGCCGGCGCTGGCGTTGGCGTCGTTCAAATCCGCCAGGCTGATGGTATTCATGGCGGTGAACTGGGTGGACATCGCCATGCCCAGTACGAACAGCGGCAGGATCATCAGCCACAGCGGCATGCCTGGGCTCTGCAGGGCGAACTGCGCGATCAGCGCTCCGATGATAACGGTGATGCCGACCAGCGTTTTACGGTAGCCGAACCAGCGCAACACTTGAGTGACGGTGGATTTCGCCATCAGCGAGCCGATGGCGGTCGGCGCCATCATGCAGCCGGCGACGATCGCCGTGTAGCCAAATCCCACTTGCAGCATGAGCGGCATCAAAAACGGCACGCAGCCGGTGCCCAACCTGGATGCGACGTTGCCGGCGATGCCGACCGAGAAGGTGCGGGTTTTGAACAGGTCGAGGCCGATCAGCGGCTGAGGATGACGGCGGGCGTGCGCGATGTAGCCGAACAGCATCACGAAGCCGCTGAGCAGAATGCCCAGCGAAACGTAGCTCGCCAGCACCCGCTCGCCAAACAGTTCCAGCCCGGTGGAGATCAGCACCAGGCTCAGGCCGAACAGCATAAAACCCAGAAAATCGAAGCGGCGCTTGGGCGTGGTGAAGTCCGGCATGTATTTGCGCGCATAGAAGATGCCGAGCAGGCCGATAGGGATATTGATCAGGAAAATCCAATGCCAGGTGGCGTAGGTCACCAGCCAGCCGCCCAGCAGCGGCCCCAGAATCGGCCCGACCAGGCCGGGCATGGTGACGAAGTTCAGCACCGGCAGCAGTTCGCTGCGCGGGTAGGCGCGCAGCAGCGCCAGTCGCGCGACCGGCATCATCATCGCGCCGCCGATGCCCTGCAGCACGCGAGAGGCAACCAGTACGCTCAACGTGGGGGAGAGGGCGCACAACAGTGAACCGAGGGTGAATAACGTGACGGCGAAGATGAACACGCGGCGGGTGCCGAAGCGGTCCGCCAGCCAACCGCTGACCGGGATTAGCATCGCCACCGTCAGCGTATAGCTGATGACGGCAGATTGCATCGCCAGCGGCGAGTGCCCGAGGCTGTGGGCGATCGCCGGCAGCGCCGTGTTGAGGATGGTGGCGTCCAGCGCCTGCATAAAGAACGCCATTGCGGCGATCCACGGGAGTCCTGCCATACTGCGCGCGGATTGGGTCATGGTCGGTCCTGGTTAAATGGTCGTCTCTCCCTCATCTCTTTCTTCTATCTATAAGCGGGGAGCGTGTCTAGTCTTTCTCTTTCAGCAAAACTTGGCAGGCGACAAGGGCGCCTGCGCTGTCTCCGGCGAGTATCGCATCGACGATAGCCTGATGGTGGCGCAGCTTGATCACTTCATTGCCGGTGATGGCGCGGAAGTAACTCTGATACACCGAACTGAACAGGTTGGCGAACGAGGTCAGGAACGGATTGCCGCTGGCCTCGTAGATGAGCTGGTGGAATTGGGTATCGACCTGGATCCAGCGCTCGCGATCAAACTGGGTATGCAGCGCGCGCATCTCCGCCATCAGTTCCGCCAGCAGTTTGGTTTGCTGCGGGCTGGCGTGGTCTGCTGCCAACGCGCAGGCCTGCGGTTCCAACGAGGTGCGCAATATAAGGAAGTGTTGCATCACCTGATCGAAGTTTTCCCGCGTCATCCACCAGGTCAGTAAATCCTGATCGAGGAAATTCCATTGGCTTTGCGGCATCACGCGGGTGCCAATGCGCGGGCGCGGCAACAACATGCCTTTGGCGGCTAACATCTTTACCGCTTCGCGCACCGCGGTGCGGCTGACGCCGAATTGCTCGCCCAGTTCCATTTCACCGGGCAGGATGCTGCCGGCCTGATAATCGCCTGCCAGAATTTGTTGGCCGAGTTTCTCTGCAAGCAGATAAGAAAGATTGCGTTGGGCGGCCTGTTGTTGTGCATTTAATGGCATGGCTGCGGATCCTTACTGACTTCGTTTCTTCTATTTTACTCCAGTGATCGCCAGCTTTTATGGCTGTTTGCCTGAAAAAGTGACATAAATTCGCCGCTTTTTCGCTCTTTTGCCGAAAAAATCCGCGCTTGAAAAGTTTTTTGCATTTAGGGGTTGCGGCCTGCCGAGAACTCCCTATAATGCGCCTCCACTGACCGGGAACAACGACTGACAAGCCGCCGGGTCAGCGAGAGGAAAGCGAAATAAACGCTTGACTCTCCGGGTGAAAAGCGTAATATACGCCACCTCGAGTTAGCAAGCGAAAGCGCCTAACTCACTGCTCTTTAACAATTTATCAGACAATCTGTGTGGGCACTCCACAAGACGATATCCAGCATCTTCGGATGCAAAA
>NZ_JBPIZB010000006.1:0-293606 GCF_051172315.1 Serratia sp. B501 | reverse complement strand
GGAGCAGCTGTTCGCCGAGTTCGGCTTCACCGTGGACAACGTGGTGGCCAAGGCGCAGGCGCTGCTGAAGTAAGCCGCCGGGCGCAAGCCGATAAAAAAGCCGGTCATCATGACCGGCTTTTTTTATTCCATCACCCGATGAATCTGCAAATACTGCAGCAACATGATGGTTTTGCCGTCTTTAATCCGGCCATCGGCGATCATCGCCACCGCGTCGCGAAACGGCAGTTCGATCACCTCAATATCTTCATCTTCAATGCCGCCGCCGGCCGCGCGCCGCTCATCGTCATGGTATTCGGCGATAAAGAAGTGCACGATTTCGGTCACGCCACCCGGCGACATGTACGCTTCGAAGATTTTCTTCACCTCGCTGACCTGAAAACCGGTCTCCTCCACCGCTTCGCGGCGCGCGCACTGCTCCGGAGAGTCGGCGTCCAGCAAGCCGGCGCAGGCCTCGAGCAGCATGCCGCTCTCGTTGCCGTTGACATAGGTCGGCATGCGGAACTGGTTGGTCAGCACCACCGTGCCCTTGGCGCGGTTATACAGCAAAATGGTGGCGCCGTTGCCGCGATCGTAGACCTCGCGCACCTGTTGCACCGAACCGCCGTTTTTGCGTTTTAGATCGAACGTGTACTTGTGCAGCACATACCAGTTGTCCGACAGCAGCTCTTTCTTCACATTCTCAATTTTCGACGACATAACCCTTTTCCCTTGCGTGACAACGTGAAGATCATACCGCGATTAGGCCGCGCCGCGGCAGACGATTTGCAACAAAAATCACACCGCGCCCCGCCGGACAAGCTGGGACTTAACATTGCTTAAAATAATGAAAAATAAGTCGCGCTCAGGCGCATGAGATTGCATAAAACCCAGTGCGATTCGCCCCCCAAAGACAAATCGTCAGAGGAAACCGGCCCGCCGCTGAAAATCGACGGGCGTTTCGCTATTCATTTGATTACACAACCACAATTGTTCCCGTTTTGTTGACAACTTGATACAAATCGCGGTGCATTTTAGTTGCAAAAGTTATAGTTTTGCTTTCGAATGAAACTGGCGACGCGCCCTACCTGATAGAAGGATCCTTGATTGCTTGTTAAACGTTCCGTGACCGGCAGCCTGGCCAAAGCGCTGTTCGGCATCGTGATACTGTCGGTGCTCGCCACCGGGTTGGCGTTGACCACCGTCGCCGGCAGCCAGAGCGATGCCGAAGCGATCAATATCGCCGGTTCGCTGCGCATGCAAAGCTACCGGTTGGCCTTCGATCTCGACCAACAGAGCCCAGAACTGGAGCTGCACCTGCAGCAATACCGGCAGTCATTGCAGGCGCCGGCGCTGCAAAAACTGGCGCGCTTCTACGTACCGGCCGAGGTGCGCAACCATTACCTGGCGCTGCAACAGGCGTGGCAAACGATGGAGCGGCAGATCCGCAACGGGCAGGCGATCGCCTATCGGGCGGAGGTCGCCGGCCATGTCAATCGCGTTGACCATTTCGTGTCCGCCCTGCAGCGCTATTCCGAACTGAAACTGACCCTGGTGGCCGCCGTCAGCGTGCTGGGTTACGCCGCCATCATCGGTCTGGTGCTGTTTTGCATTCGTTTTATGCGCCGCCAGGTGGTCACCCCGCTGCAACATCTGGTCGACGCCAGCCAGCGCGTGCAACAAGGGGATTTTCACCACCCACAGTTGGACGTGACGTTGCCGAACGAGCTCGGCGTGCTGTCGCAAACCTTCAGCGCCATGTCGGACGAACTGGCCCGGCTCTATCAGTCGCTGGAGCTGAAGGTACAGGAAAAAACCCAACGTCTGCAGCAGGCCAATGAAACGCTTGAGGTGCTGTATCGCTGCTCGCAGGCGCTGAGCGTGCGCCAGCTCGATCAGCAGGCGTTCGAAAATGTGCTGCGCATCGTGCGCCAAAGCGAACGGCTGCGCTGCATCCAGCTGAACGTAGCGGACGGCCAGGGCCAGTGGCGGCTGAGCGAAGGGGAAGCGGCGCCGACGCAGGCCTGGAACGCGCTGCCGATCACCCAGGGCGACAAGCCGCTGGGCGAGTTGCGCTGGCAGCCCGAGGCGCACCCGCCGCATCCTCACCTGATGCAGAGCCTGGCCAATATGTTGGGCCGCGGCGTTTACTTCAACCGGGCGCAAAAGCAGCACCAATATCTGCTGTTGATGGAAGAACGTGCGACCATCGCCCGCGAGCTGCACGATTCGCTGGCGCAGACGCTGTCGTTCCTGCGCATCCAGCTGACGCTGCTGCGGCGCAGCGCCGCCGATCCGGCGGCGCAGACCATTATCGACGATTTCGATCGCACGCTGGCCGATGCCTATCGCCAGTTGAGAGAGCTGCTGGCCACCTTCCGTCTCAACATTCAGGAGGCGGATCTGAACGCCGCGCTGGAGCAGCTGTTGCAGCCATTAAAAGCGCTAACCCCCGCGCGGATTCAGTTACACTGTCGGCTGTCTTCGCAAGCGCTCAACGCCCAGCAGCAGGTGCACGCGCTGCAGATCGTGCGCGAGGCGGTGCTCAATGCCGTCAAGCACGCCGGGGCAGACGAGATTACGGTGTGTTGCGAGGTCAACGCCGCAGGCGACAACGTTTTCAACATTACCGACGACGGTTGCGGCATCGCCAGTCTGGAGGAACCGGAAGGGCATTATGGTTTAACCATCATGAGCGAACGCGCGGCGCGATTGGGAGGAACGCTGTACATTCAGCGCAGAAGCGGCGGCGGCACGGCGGTTTGCCTGACATTCTCGCCCTGACCTTGCGGCTGTTCATTCTGCGTTACGGTTGCCGCCGGACGGAAGGCCGTCCGGGGAGGTTTACGGCGCTGATTGCCGCTATTTTTGAAGAGACAGTCCCACTGTGAAGCACGCCGCAGGGCGCGTTTGAGTGGCTTTACTTGCTACAGGGAGCATATTTCATGGTGATGAAGCAATACCGAGTCATGATCGTTGACGATCATCCGTTGATGCGGCGCGGCATCAAACAACTGCTGGGACTGGATGCGCGATTTAGCGTGGTGGCGGAGGCCGGCAACGGCAGCGAGGCGGTTGCGCTGGCGCTGCAGCACGCCCCGGACGTGATCTTGTTGGATCTGAACATGAAGGGCATGTCCGGGCTGGACACGCTGCGGGCCCTGCGCGATGAAGGCGTGGACGCGCGCATCATCGTGCTGACGGTCTCCGACGCGCGCAGCGATCTGTATGCGCTGATCGACGCCGGCGCCGACGGCTACCTGCTGAAAGACAGCGAGCCGGAACTGCTGCTGGAGCACATCGGCGCCGCCGCCGAGGGGCAGAACGTGATCAGCGACGCCATGGCCGACTATTTGCTGGCGCGCAGCGAGCAGCGCGATCCCTTTGCCGCCTTGACTGAACGTGAGCTGGATGTCTTGCAAGAGGTGGCGCGCGGCCTGTCCAACAAACAGGTAGCGGCGCAGCTGCATATCTCTGAAGAAACCGTGAAGGTGCACATCCGCAACATACTGCGCAAATTGGACGTGCGTTCTCGCGTGGCGGCGACGGTGATGTACCTGGAGCATAAAAGCCAATGAACGTCAGCCCCGGCCGCTGCGCCGGGGCAGCTTACTCGATGGCGCTGAGCAGCGCCTGATGGTGCTGGTGCACCCAGCTCTTGTTGAACGGCCCCCAGCTTTCCAGCTGATAGAAACCGTCGTTGTTGCGTACGCCCTGCTGCACGAACTGCAGCTCGACGCCCATGCCGGGCAGCGCCTTCAGCACATCCTGCAACGTGCGGCGCGGCCAACCGGTCAGCGCCATCAACCGCGGCACATTGGGCCGCTCACTGTGGCTGATCAGCCAGCACAAATAAAGCCGACGGGCAAATACCGGGTTAATTCCCATGCCAAGCTCCTGCTGTAAGGTGAGTCCTGTTTATTTCCGGTTCCGTGCGCGCAAAAAGGTGCGCAAGGCCTTCGACAGTCATAAAAATGTCTTAATCGCGTCTCGTTGTCGGCAAACAAGCGCCAACGCCGTTTTACGCTACCGTTATTTACACTATCTCCTTTTTTTCTCCACGCTTTCCTCGGCTTTCCCGAGTACAGTGCAATAGCGCCGGGATCCCTCCCTGCCGCTGAAATGCATAATTCTGATGCGTTTTAAAGATAGAACAAGTCATAACGAGGTTCGCGCTGCATGGCCAATTTTTTTATTGATCGCCCGATTTTCGCCTGGGTGCTGGCAATAATTCTTTGCCTGACCGGAGCGTTGGCGATTTTTTCTTTACCGGTAGAACAATACCCGAATTTGGCGCCGCCGAACGTGCGCATCAGCGCAACTTATCCAGGCGCTTCGGCGCAAACGCTGGAAAACACCGTCACGCAGATCATTGAACAGAATATGACCGGCCTCGACAACATGATGTATATGTCGTCGCAGAGCACCAATACCGGCCAGGCGACCGTCACGCTGACGTTCGAAGCCGGCACCGACCCCAACGAAGCGATGCAGCAGGTGCAAAACCAGCTGCAGGCGGCGATCAAACGTCTGCCGCAGGCGGTGCAGAATCAGGGGGTCACGGTCTCGAAATCCGGCGATACCACGCTGATGATGGTGGCGTTCGTCTCCACCGACAACAGCATGGACAAGCAGGACATCGCCGATTACATCGTCTCCAACCTGCAGGATCCGCTCAGCCGCATCAACGGCGTCGGCAGCATGGACGTCTACGGCTCGCAGTACGCCATGCGCATCTGGCTCGATCCCAACAAGCTCAACAGCTATCAGCTCACGACCCAGGACGTGGTCAAAGCCATTCAGTCACAGAACGCCCAGGTGGCGGTCGGCCAGTTGGGCGGCACGCCGTCGGTCGATAAACAGGCGCTGAACGCCACCATCAACGCCCAGTCACAGCTCCAGACGCCGGAGCAGTTCCGCCAGATCACCCTGCGGGTCAATCAGGACGGTTCGCTGGTGACGCTGGGCAACGTCGCCACCGTTGAGTTGGGCGGCGAGAACTACAACTACCTCAGCCGCTACAACGGCATGCAGGCCGCCGGCATGAACATCAAGCTGGCTTCCGGCGCCAACGAACTGCAGACCGACCAGTTGGTGAAGGACAAAATCGCCGAGCTGTCGCAATACTTCCCGCACGGACTGGAAGCCAAAGTGGCCTATGAAACCACCCCGTTCGTCAAAGCCTCGATCAAGGACGTGGTGAAAACGCTGCTGGAGGCCATCCTGCTGGTGTTCCTGGTCATGTACCTGTTCCTGCAGAACTTCCGCGCTACCCTGATCCCCACCATCGCCGTGCCGGTGGTGCTGATGGGCACTTTCGCCATCCTCTCCGCCTGCGGCTTCAGCATCAACACCCTCACCATGTTCGCCATGGTGCTGGCGATCGGCCTGCTGGTGGACGACGCTATCGTGGTAGTGGAGAACGTCGAGCGCGTGATGAGCGAGGAAGGCTTGCCGCCGCGAGAGGCCACGCGCAAATCCATGGGGCAGATCCAGAGCGCGCTGGTCGGCATCGCTCTTGTGCTGTCGGCGGTGTTCGTGCCGATGGCGTTCTTCGGCGGCACCACCGGGGCCATCTATCGCCAGTTCTCCATCACCATCGTCTCCGCCATGGTGCTGTCGGTGCTGGTGGCGATGATCCTGACCCCGGCCCTGTGCGCGACGCTGCTTAAACCGATCGCCAAGGGGCATCATCACGGCAAGCGCGGCTTCTTCGGCTGGTTCAACCGCATGTTCAACCGCAATGCCGATCGCTATGAGCGCGGCGTGGGGCGCATCCTGCACGCCAGCGGCCGCTATATGGTGATTTATCTGCTGCTGCTCGGCGGCATGGCGCTGCTGTTCATCAAGCTGCCGACCTCGTTCCTGCCGCAGGAAGACCGCGGCATCTTCACCGTACAGGTGCAGCTGCCGGCGGGATCGACCCTGCAGCAAACGTCCAAAGTGGTGGAGAAGGTCGAGCAGTACTTCCTCACCGAAGAGAAACAGGACGTGTTGTCGGTGTTCGCCATCATCGGCTCCGGGCCGGGGGGCAACGGCCAAAACGTGGCGCGCCTGTTTGTCCGGCTGAAAGACTGGGACCTGCGCGCCTCGGGCGCCAACAGCTCATTCGACATCATCGATCGCGCGACTCAGGCATTCAGCAAGATTAACGAAGCCCGGGTGATCGCCAGCAGTCCGCCGGCGATCACCGGCCTCGGCAACTCCTCCGGCTTCGATATGGAGTTGGAAGACCACGCTGGCCTCGGCCACGCCAAGCTGATGGCGGCGCGCGATCAATTGCTGCAGCTCGCCGGGCAAAATCCGCTGCTGTCGCGCGTGCGCCACAACGGCCTGGACGACAGCCCGCAGTTGCAAATCGATATCGATCAACGCAAGGCTCAGGCGCTGGGCGTGTCGATCGACGACATCAACAGCACGCTCTCTACCGCCTGGGGCTCGACCTACGTCAATGACTTCGTCGATCGCGGCCGGGTGAAAAAAGTCTACGTGCAGGCTGCGGCGCCGTTCCGTATGCTGCCGGATGACATCAACAAATGGTATGTGCGCAACAGCACGGGCGGCATGGTGCCGTTCTCGGCCTTCGCCAGCTCGCACTGGGAGTATGGTTCGCCACGGCTGGAACGCTATAACGGCAGCTCGGCGCTGGAGATCGTCGGCGAAGCGGCCAACGGCGTCAGCACCGGCACCGCCATGGCGGAAATGGAGAAACTGGTCAGCCAGCTGCCGACCGGCTTCGGTCTGGAATGGACGGCGATGTCCTATCAGGAACGGCTGTCCGGCTCGCAGGCGCCGGCGCTGTACGCCATCTCGCTGCTGGTGGTGTTCCTGTGTCTGGCGGCGTTGTACGAGAGCTGGTCAATTCCGTTCTCGGTGATGCTGGTGGTGCCGCTGGGGGTGATCGGCGCGGTCGCCGCCACCTGGCTGCGCGGCCTGGAGAACGACGTTTATTTCCAGGTCGGCCTGCTGACCATCATTGGGCTGTCGGCGAAAAACGCCATTCTGATCGTCGAGTTCGCCAATGAGCTGAACCAGAAGGGGCAGGATCTGATGTCGGCGACGCTCGACGCGTCGCGCATGCGCCTGCGGCCGATCCTGATGACCTCGCTGGCGTTCATCTTCGGCGTGCTGCCGATGGCCACCAGCAGCGGCGCCGGTTCCGGCAGCCAGCATGCGGTCGGCACCGGGGTGATGGGCGGCATGATCTCCGCCACCCTGCTGGCGATCTTCTTCGTGCCGCTGTTCTTCGTGCTGGTTCGCCGCCGCTTCCCCGGTAAAGCGCATCCTGCCGCCACACCGCCCGCCGAAGAGTGATCGGCGGCGCATAAAAAAAGCAGCGTCGGATGACCGATGCTGCTTTTTCGAACGAATATTTCGTTCCCACGGTGTTTCAGTGATTTTCCAATGACTCAACCTTGCCATCGGCTTCATCGCTGTGTCAGTTGCCCAACATCTCATCAATGAAGTCTTTCCAGTTTCCTAATTCACGATCAACCATAATACTTTACAACCTCAATTATTTGACGAAGCGGATTCTACGCCTGTTTTTTGACCATGTGAAGGGAAACGGGAACGATGCCGGGCCCGGAAACCGGGGTTAGCGCACATTTTCGTATTTATCTGATCAATGTTCAGTGCGGCTATTCCCTTGTGATATCAATTTCTCCACGATAGCGTGTAAAAGGTATAACAATACGCCAATGGAGCGCCGATCATGTCCACCTCTTTGTCTGTCTCACAGTTGAAAGCGCAAGGTCATTATCAGGAAGCCACTGCGCTGGCGTTGCGGCAACTGGCGGCAGAGCCGGAAGCGGCGATGCTGCATTTTCAGCTGGCCTGCCTGTACGACGTTCAGGGTTTGGAGCGACAGGCGATTCCCTGCTACCTCGCGGCGTTGGATCGCGATTTGCCGCCCGCCCAGCGCCGTGAAGCCTGGCTGGGCCTCGGCAGCACTTACCGCGCCCTCGGGAAATACCCGGCTTCGCTGCGCGCTTTCGACGATGGCCTGGCTGAGTTCCCGCAGGCCAACGAGCTGATGCTGTTTCGCGCCATGACGCTGTACAACCTGGGTGAAGGTAAACGGGCCGTGGCAGATCTGTTGTTGTTGCTGGCGGAAACCTCGTCAGACCCCGACATCCGCGGCTATCAGCGCGCCATTCGGCACTATGCCGCCGATCTCAATCATATTGATTAGAGGAAAACGATGGAAATCATCACCGATATGAACCGCCGCGCCATCGACTGGCGGCGGCTGTGTGAATTGCTGCAGGCCGCCGGGCTGGGCGAACGCGATCCGCATACGCTGCAACGCGTTTACCAACACAGCCAGTTTTGCTATTGGGGGTTTATCGGCGATGAGCTGATCGCCACCGCGCATGCCATCAGCGATTTGACTTCGGTCGCTTACCTGGCCGACGTGGCGATCGATCCGCGCTTTCAGGGCCAGGGATTGGGGCGCCGGTTGATGGACCGGGTAATGCAAGATCTGGCGCCGCTCGGCAAGGTTTTCATCTATTCGGTGCCGGAAAAACTGGCTTTCTATGAAAAGTACGGTTTTCACGATTTGACCACCGGCATGGTGTTCGCAGAGGGGGATGCTCTGCGGCGTTTGCAACTGGGGGGCTACGTGCGTTAATCGCGCATTACAACGTTCGGCTGATAAAAATAGGGCGGCAGATGCCCCGCAGAATTGCTGCCGCTGTCAGGATCTTTCACCACGGCCGACGATTGCCGTAGCCGATATATTCATCGTTAACGCGATCCAATCCGTCCACAAGACAAGACGCTATTTCCGACGTGATCTTATCGGAAATTTCGATCCGGCATTCTTTCATGCCGTTCCCCCGTATAAATCCTCCCCACTTGCACAACGCACGCAGCTTAAAACATCGCATTTTTTTGATTAAGATTTATCTTTGCCATTAATTTGGCGCGCGCCATGAGATTGTCCCAGCACACTCTTTGAACTGCGTTAAAAATAAGCGACACCCCTCGCTAAGAAGCAAGAAATATCTTAATTATTAATTCATTAACATTCCCTCCCTCACAAAAACGATCGATATTAACGATCGAATATTTTATTTTGATAGCCACTTTCTATGTTAATTCCTTTTAATAACCGGAGTATTAATAGAGGGTTTCTATTCTATCCCTCTTTCTTCACTGGGCAGCTCGATTAAAAACCAAATTTACTCTTTATAAATCATGCTAGTATATGAGGCTTTCCTGATTGTCCACCGCAGGATAGCGTTCTTTCCCTGCGGCGCCCAATAAGTTCAACATGAAATTATTTAGATTGTTTCTTTTTTTATGTTTTAAGATATCAATCCTCACCGGGAAATAGAAATTAAGGGATTATAATAAAATGAAAATTGATATTTTCAGCGAGTGTGCCTATACCGCTATCGGCATCCGGCAGCTCATCAATCAAACCTGGGCGGAGAAACGCGCGCCGGCCGGCTTTAGCCGCAAAAGGGTCTGCTTTATCGATGTCACCATCGCCAATTTTGAAGCGCGCTACCGCGATGAATATGCCAACCCCAATACCTACAAAATAGTCATTATCACCGACTGCCTGCATGACATGGTGATTGTCGACAGCAAGACCATTATATTATCAAACCTTATATCATTGAGCCGCTTCAGCCACCTGATCGGCGACTTATATAAGCGCTACAGCCACTATACCGAGCCGCCGCAACTCTCTCAGCGCGAATCGCATTTTCTCTCGGAATGGTCGACGGGAAAATCGCTGGCCGACATCAGCAATGCCATGAATATCAGAAATAAAACCGCCAATCATTACAAGTCGCGAATAATGAAAAAACTCGGCGCCAGCCGGATAAAACCGCTCTTGCATATTACCCGCGTACGGTGTTTGACCGATCGTTTAAACATAAGGATCAATAAAGAGTAGCTCTCTCTCCGCCAGCTCTGCATTGGCGGCAGAACGCTTTCGCCGGCGCCTTTTCACCAGCACGGTCGGCGAAGGCAGCCGTTCAACCACGTTGCCGACCTCTTATCCCTGGCGCGCAATCGCACCTCGCACGCATCGTTGTCTGGATCTCGCCGCCGCTTTACTGGCATTATCTCTGCTATCGCCGGGCGGCTAGCGGGCCAAAGATCGCCCACGCCGCTCAGTATCGACTCGACGAGACAGGTAGCTTTACGCCATGGCAAACAAACCGCAACAGACAACGCTGACGATGTACGGCATCAAAAACTGCGACACCATCAAAAAAGCCCGCCGCTGGCTGGAAGATCAGGGCGTGGCCTATCATTTTCACGACTATCGCGCCGACGGCCTGGACGAACAACGGCTGCGCGGTTTCGTCGCGCAACTGGGGTGGGAGCCGCTGCTCAATACCCGCGGCACCACCTGGCGCAAGCTGGATGAAGCGCAGCGCAACGCCTGCGATAACGCCGACGCCGCCATCGCGCTGATGCTGGCGCAGCCGGCGATCATCAAACGCCCGTTGCTGGACGCCGGCAACGGGCGCGCCCTGCTCGGTTTCAACGCCGACGCTTACCAGCAATTTATCGCCGAGGTCGCCGTATGACTTGCCCGGTTATCGAACTGGCTCAGCAGCTGATCAAACGCCCTTCCCTCAGCCCAAATGATGAAGGCTGCCAGCAGCTGATGATCGATCGCCTGCAGGCGATCGGTTTCACCGTCGAAGCAATGGACTTCGAAGACACCCAAAACTTCTGGGCCTGGCGCGGCGAAGGGCAAACCCTGGCGTTTGCCGGGCACACCGACGTGGTGCCGACCGGCGATGAAAAGCGCTGGGACAACCCGCCGTTTGAACCGGCGATCCGCGACGGCATGCTGTACGGCCGCGGCGCGGCGGACATGAAAGGGTCATTGGCCGCGATGGTGGTGGCGGCGGAACGCTTTGTCGCCGCCAACCCGAATCACCGGGGCCGCCTTGCTTTTCTGATCACTTCGGATGAAGAGGCCAGCGCCACTCACGGCACGGTTAAAGTGGTTGAAGCGCTGATGGCGCGCAACGAACGGCTGGATTACTGCCTGGTCGGCGAGCCATCCAGCACCGAGCGCGTCGGCGACGTGGTGAAAAATGGCCGTCGCGGCTCGATCACCGCCAACCTGCATATCCACGGCGTACAAGGGCACGTCGCCTATCCGCATCTGGCGGACAATCCGGTGCACCGCGCCATGCCGGCGCTGAATGAACTGGTGGCGATCGAATGGGATCGCGGCAACGAGTTCTTCCCGCCGACCAGCATGCAGATCGCCAACGTGCAGGCCGGCACCGGCAGCAATAACGTGATCCCAGGCGATTTCTACGTGCAGTTCAACTTCCGTTTCAGCACCGAACTGACCGACGCGATGATCAAGCAGCGCGTGGAAGAGCTGCTGGAACGCCATCAGTTGAATTACAGCATCGAGTGGCGTCTGTCCGGCCAGCCGTTCCTCACCTCGCGCGGCGCGCTGGTGGATGCGGTGGTCAACGCCGTCGAGCACTATTCTGAATTGACGCCGCAGCTGTTGACCACCGGCGGCACCTCCGACGGCCGCTTCATCGCGCAGATGGGCGCGCAGGTGGTGGAGCTGGGGCCGGTCAATGCCACCATCCACAAGGTCAACGAATGCGTCAACGCCGCGGATCTGCAGCTGCTGAGCCGCATGTATCAACGCATCATGGAGCAATTGATCGCATGATCAACGCAGAAATGCTCACCGGCCGCTCGACCGAGCACCTGGCGCCGCTGAGCGGCAACCATCGGCTGCAGCCGGAAGCCGTCAACGCGTTTCTGGCGATGCAGCAGGCGGCGCGTGCGGCGGGATTCGATCTCCAGCCCGCCAGCACCTTCCGCGATTTTGACCGGCAGTTGGCCATCTGGAATGGCAAATTCTGCGGCCAGCGGCCAGTATTAGATAAGGACAGTCAACCGATCGACGTCGCGCCGCTGTCCGCCGCCGAGCGCTGTGAGGCGATCCTGCGCTGGTCGGCTCTGCCGGGCGCCAGCCGCCACCACTGGGGCAGCGATCTGGACGTGTACGATCCGTCGCTGTTGCCGGAAGGGCAAAAGCTGCAGCTGGAACCGTGGGAATATGAGGAAGGCGGCTACTTTGCGCCCCTTAACCAGTGGCTGACGGCGCATATGGCCGAATTCGGTTTCTACCGCCCCTTCACCGAAGACTGCGGCGGCGTAGCGGTGGAGCCGTGGCATCTGAGCTACCGGCCGCTGGCGCAAGAGGCCGAACACTTGCTGACGCCGGCGCTGTTGCTGGCGGCCTGGCAAGACAAGGAGGTCGCCGGTGCCGAATGGCTCGAACGCCATCTGCCATCGATTTTTTCGCGTTTTATACGCAGTAAAGGAAAGGAGTAGCTATGCAATGGTTAGCTGATTACTGGTGGATTATCCTGCTGGTTCTGGTGGGGATGGTCGTCAGCGGCATCAAGGAACTGCGCCGCGTTGACGTCAAAAGCTATCTGGCCAACAAGCCGGAGATTCCGCCGCACCGCGACAACAACGCCCAGTGGGATGACGAAGACGACTGGCCGAAGAAGAAGTGATATCAGGGCGCTCATCGGCGCCCTGAATTTTTAGCGGAAGGCGATCAGCTCGCCGCGCTTGCCGGACAAGGCTTCGTCCCAGTAGCGCTGCGGCACATAGTAATGCAACCTTTCCAGCGCGGCGTTCATCATGCCCTGGTTGATCGCATGCCCAACGTCCTGTTCCACGTCCAGCGTGAAATCGGCGCCGTTGGTCCGCAACGCCTCCGCCGCCGCGTGAGCGTGCTGCACCGCGATCACCGCGTCCTCTTCGCCGTGGATCAAATGCACCACGCTGTCGCCGAACGCCTGCTCAGGCAACTGGGCGAAACGCCCGCTGAACGCGACCACTCGCCCGGCGAGGCGGGTTTCCGCCTTCAACGCCTCCAGCGCCATGATCGCTCCCTGCGAGAACCCCACCAGGGCAGTGCCGGCATAGCCAACGCCGCTCAGCTGCTGCCAATGGCGCACCACGGCCACAAACTGCGGCATCACGTCTGCGATGCGGGCCACGCGGTTCTCTTCGGTCACGTCCTGCACCGAAAACCACTGGCGGCCGACGCCGTTGCCAAACGCTGCGGGGCCACCGATGCTTACCACCTGCGCCTGGGGAAACTCTTTGGCGAAGTAACTGCCGATCTCCCCCATCGCCACCGGGTTGTCGCCGACACCGTGAAACAGCAAGATCAGCTGCGCCGCCGGGGTCGCCGGGCTTTGGACAACGAAATGCTCATGTTTCATCGATGACTCCTTAATAGTAACCAAACCTGACGCAGCGACTGTCGTCGCCGCACCGCTGACAGCCACTATACGCCGCTGAGAAATCGGGAAAATCGGGTTTTATTGAGCAAGTTCTTCAATTTATTGCAATGACTGCGCCCAGTCGCGCCAGTAGCGGCAGTGCTGCGCATTCAGCTGTTCCAGCGCCTGCGCCGTTTCATGCCGCCAATGGCGCAGCAAGGCTTTCTGACCGCTGACGCCCGCCCGCTCTGCGCACTCCGCGGGAGAGTGCCGCCGCTGCAGATGGCCGCGCAGTGCGGGCAGCGGCAGACTGCTGGCCAACAGTAACCGCTGCAACGCCCCCAGGCTGGCCTCCAGCGGCCGATGGGCAAAAGCGAACCCGGCCAGCTCGCGCCAGTCCTCTTCGCCGAGCGACGTATCGCCGTCGTCGCCCGGGATCGCCAGCGTAAGCTCGATACGCTGCCGCAGCCAGGGCCAGTCGCGTGCCAGATGCTTGTGTGCCGCGTGCCGCAGCGCCTCTCCTTGCTCGCTCAGGGGCAAGATCGCCATCGCGGTATAGCAGCCGCTGCTGGCCTCCGGCTTGCTGCCGATGCGCACCAGCTCGAAACCGCAGGATTGCCAAAAGCGCCACAGCGGCTCGGTATAGCCGAAGCTGACCGACAGGAAGTCCAGCCCCTGCGCCTGGCGGCGTTGCCGCTCGATCAATTGGCGCGCGATACCCCGCCGCCGCAATGCCGGCAGCGTCGCGATGCGGGTAATGCGCCGAGACCGCAGCGTCGGCGCCCACCATTGGCCACCATGCGCCGCCAGCGACTGCGCCACCAGATTGCCGCGCGGCCGACGGCGGCCGGCCCACACGTCGTGCGCCAACTCGGCGCTCAATCCGCCCTCTTCCACCAGCCACACGGCGCCGACCACCTCCAAACCGGCCTGCGCCAGCCCGTAATGCATGCCGGGCGCATCCATCAGCCGGCGTAAATCCAGCGGTGAGGTGCGGTAATGCGCGCTGCTCAGCAGGGCGTAGAAACGCGCCAGCCGCTGCGGATCGGCGCACAGCTCGCGTTGTTCAGCCTGGCTGTAATCGATCGCCTGGCCATCCGCCGGCCAGGCGGGCAGCTCGTTGAACAACAGCGCATTGTCCGTTATCCGTTCCAGCGCATCCCCCTGCGCCCAACGCATCGGCTGCTGCAGGCTCAGCGCCTGATAGGCCGGCAGCCCGGCGCAAAACTTCAGCAGAAAACCGCGGCCGGTGCCTTCATAGCCCTGCACCGTGGTGGTCAGCAACACGCGCGGGAAATAGCCGATCAACTGCTGCAACAGCGGCGCGGGGATCGCCGCCGCCTCATCCACCAGCAGCCACCCCACGGCGCTGACGTCGCCTTCCCGGCACTGTGCCAACAAGGCATCGGGCGCCCAAAACTGCGCGCGCCCCTGCGCCCATTCTCCGGCCACCGCCGTGGCGGCGCGGCTCGGCCCGGTGATCCAGCAGATCAGCGGCGACTGCGCCACCAGCATGCCCGCCAGCGTCGATTTGCCGCGGCCGCGAGCGGCGGTCAGCACCCACACGCCGGACTCGGCCTGCAGCAGCGCCGTCAAGATCGCCTGTTGTTCCTCGGTCGGCCGGCCATCCGGCGGCTGCCACCCTTCACGCGCCGGCAGCGCGGCCAGCGTTAGGGGCTCATCCTGCCGCCAGATCGTCACTTCGCTGTCGTCGGTCAGATGCTGTTGCAGATGGCGGATGAAATGCGGGGTGGTGATCGGCTGCGGGCAATCGCTCCAGCGCAGGCTGTCGCCGTCCGGCAGCTGAGCCCATTGCCGCCAGGGCGGCGTCAACAACAGCAACCAGCTGCCGGCGCGCAGGGCGCCGCACAGCGCCGCCAACGCCTCTACGTCCAGCGAATGACCGGCATCAAACACTGCGTGCAGCCGCTCCTGCCCCAGCAATTGACGCACCGCGCCGCTCGCCAACGCCGCCTGACCGGGCGGCGGATTCTCCCCGACCCAAGGCCAGTCGCCGGGCAACGTCGCCGCCAGCCGCTGCGCCTGTTCGCGGCACCACTCGGGTTCGCCGCTGAGCACCAGCAGGCGCCGGATGCCCTGCCGCCGCATGAGTTGTTGCGCTGCCTGTAGCATAAGGCTGTATCTCAATTCGAAAAAAATGCCGGAGTCAGGCTCCGGCACTTGAGGTGTTAACGGGATGCGAAGGTGTTGCAGGTATTGGGATCGCCGCTGTCGAAGCCCTGTTTAAACCAGGTGTAGCGCTGCTGCGAAGTGCCGTGGGTAAAGCTGTCCGGCACGACGCGGCCCTGGCTCTGTTGCTGCAACCGATCGTCGCCAATCGCCTGTGCGGCATTCAGCGCCGCCTGCAGGTCGCCCTCTTCCAGCATCTGCTGCTTCTCGGCGTATTTGCCCCATACGCCGGCAAAGCAGTCCGCCTGCAGCTCCATTTTCACCGACAGGCGGTTCACTTCCGCCTGGCTGGCGCCCTGCTGCATCTGGCGGACCTTCGGCTCGATGCCCAGCAGGTTCTGCACATGGTGGCCGACTTCGTGCGCCACCACATAGGCCTGAGCGAAATCACCGCCGGCGCCCAGCTTGGTCTTCATGTCCTGATAGAAAGACAGATCGATATAGACCGTTCTGTCGCCCGGGCAGTAGAACGGCCCCATCGCCGCCTGACCGGTGCCGCAGCTGGTGCGCGTCACGCCGCGATACATCACCAGCTTCGGCGGTTGGTAGGTTTTGCCCATGCGCTGGAAAATCTCTTTCCAGTTATCTTCGGTCGAGGCCAGCACCACCGAAGTGAATTTGGCCAGCTCATCGTCTTTCGGACTGATGCTGGCGCTCTGTTGTTGACCCTGAGGAGCGACATTACCGCCGTTCAACAGCGGCGACAGATCGATGCCGTAATAGCCGGCCACCAGCACCACCACCAGAATGACGATGCCACCCTTGCCGCGCACCGGCACGCGGAAACCGCCGCCGCCGCCGCCCAAACCTGAAGACTGCCCGCGACGATCCTCAACATTGTCACTTTCCCGACGCCCTTGCCAACGCATAAATACACTCCAGATATTTCCCCTGCTCGTTGAAGATGCCGCGCGTTGGTAAGCGCAAAGGCAGCTTCAAGCCTGAGTGGGGTAGGTTTTAGTCATCTCGCATCCATCATTATAAATGGTCTGCCGCGGAGGAAATGTAGAAATTTTCTGGAAAAATGCAGAACAGCGGGACGATCCGGCCGGATCGCCCCGAATGGCGGTGCCAACGCTTAGTCGAGCTTCACGCCGATGCGGCGCGCCACTTCTTCATAGGCTTCGATCAGCCCGCCCAGGCTTTGACGGAAGCGGTCTTTGTCCATCTTGTCCAGGGTGTTTTTGTCCCACAGACGGCTGCCGTCCGGCGAGAATTCATCGCCCAGCACCACTTCGCCGTTGAACAGGCCGAATTCCAGCTTGAAATCGACCAGGATCAGGCCGGCGTCGTCGAACAGCTTGGTCAATACTTCGTTGGCGCGGTAGCTCAGCTCACGCATGCGCGCCAGATGCTCTTTGCTCACCCAGCCGAAGGTTTCGCAGTAGGATTCGTTGACCATCGGATCGTGCATGGCGTCGTTTTTCAGGAACAGATCGAACAGCGGCGGGTTCAGCACCAGACCTTCTTCGATGCCCAGACGCTTCACCAGCGAACCGGCGGCGCGGTTGCGGATCACGCATTCCACCGGCACCATGTCCAGCTTCTTCACCAGCACTTCGTTGTCGGACAGCAGACGCTCCATCTGGGTCGGGATGCCGGCTTCTTCCAGTTTGCTCATGATGAAATGGTTGAACTTGTTGTTCACCATGCCTTTGCGATCGAACTGCTCAATGCGCTGACCATCCAGTGCTGACGTATCGTTGCGGAACTCCAACACCAACAGATCGGGATTCTCGGTGGTGTAAACGGTTTTTGCCTTTCCGCGATACAGCTCAGCTAGCTTTTGCATCTTACTTACTCCAGTGATGTATCCCCGTTGTCTCCCGAGCGCGGCCCGGAATTAGGGGGTATAGAATTGACCTAATGAATTCTTTAGCGTGCCGGGCACTATTGTGCCAAACCTGCGACGCAAACGATACCGTATAGACAAAACAAAAAGGGGCCGAAGCCCCTTTTTGGTTATTTAACGCTGGTTTTACTGAAGGCAGACTGGAATGCCGCCACCAGTGCGTCGTTTTTCGACTGGGTGAGCGGTTTGCCTTTCGGATCGATGAATTGCAGGCTGGTTCGGTTGTTGAGATCGCCGACCTGCAGCTTGTAATCCCCTTCCGCCAGCTCAGGATCCTTGACGCCCAACGCATCCCAATCGCTGCTGCTCAGGGACTTGTAGGTCACGGCGACGGTGCCCTGCGGACGGCTGCGGTCACCCACTTTCATCCCCAGTTTTTCGAGCGCCGGCGGCAGGCGATCCCACACCACGGTGTACGGGCCGCGCACGACCAACATCGGCAGGCCGGTATCATCGGCGCCGCTCTGCACGTCCAGCGCGCCGAAGCGGCTGGCGGTCTGGCTGCTCGCCAGGTTGTCCTGCTTGTCCAGACCTTCGATCAGGGTGTTGATCATCATGCCGTTGTAACGCTGGATCTCAGATTGATCGGTGACCTGTTCGGTCTTGCCCTGCTGCTGCAGGCCAACGCTTTTCACCACCAGCGCCTGCTGGTAGCCTTGTTGCTGCACGCTGATCTGATAACGGCCTTCGTACTGGTTGTCTTCGTCCAGACGGTTCCACTTCACCCAGTCGGTGGTCAGGGTCTGACCGGCGTCCTGGCGGGAAGCGATCGCGATGTTCTTCGCCTGCAGCAGGCTGACGACGCGCGACCACAGGTTTTGGTTCTGCGGGCTGTTTTCCAGCAGCAGCGTGCCGCTGTCGCCGGCGTATTGCGCGCGAGAACCGCTCAGCAGCGCCAACGGCTGCACCGGCGGACGAATGTCCAGTTGCTTGCCGACGTTGCCTTGCAGCGTCGTGGCGGGCACGTCATAGTTGCCGCTCTGCACCGGCAGGATCATGCCGGACGGCGCGTTCAGCGCCTTGAGCGGAGCCGCGTCGAGGTAAGCCTCGTCGCCGCTGACCTGGCGCTTGTAGCGCTGATCGCTGCTGCAGGCCGCCAGCATCATCACCAAAGAGATGCCCACTACTTTTGCTACCGTCGACTTTTGCAATGAATAAGCCATCAAATTTCCCTTAGAGTTACAGCAAACCGACGCTTTTCAGCGCGCGCTCCACCACCGGGCGGGCGGTTTCGCTCAACGGCGTCATCGGCAGACGCAGCGTATCGGTTGCCATCAATCCCAACGCCTTACAGGCCCACTTCACCGGAATTGGGTTTGCTTCTACAAATAGATCCTGATGCAACGGCATCAAGCGCTGATTTAAGCGGCGCGCTTCGGCGAATTTGCCCTGCGCCGCCAGCGCACAAAGTTCCGCCATCTCGCGCGCAGCCACGTTGGCCGTCACGGAAATCACCCCTTTGCCGCCCAGTTGCATGAAGTCCAGCCCGCTGGCGTCGTCGCCGCTCAGCAAAATGAAGTCTTCATCGTCAACCAGCACTTGGATCTGACTAACGCGACTTAAGTTCCCCGTCGCTTCTTTTACAGCAACAATATTCTTGATTTTCGCCAGCCGAGCGATGGTCGGCGGCAGCATGTCGCAGCCGGTGCGCGAAGGCACGTTATACAGGATCTGCGGCAGCTCGGTGCTCTCGGCGATCGCCTTGAAGTGCTGATACAGCCCTTCCTGCGTCGGCTTATTGTAGTACGGCGTCACCGTCAAACAACCTACCACACCAGTGTTGGCGAAGCGGGTGGTGAGCGCGATGGCTTCGGCGGTAGCGTTGGCGCCGGTGCCGGCGATCACCGGAATGCGGCCGTCGGCCAGCTCCAGCGTCTGCAGCACCACGTCAACGTGCTCGTCATGGGCAAGCGTTGCGGACTCGCCGGTGGTCCCTACGGAAACGATCGCCGCGGTGCCACTGGCTACATGATAATCGATCAATTTTTTCAGGCTCGCGCGATCGACAGCACCTTTGTCGTCCATCGGCGTAACCAGTGCAACAATACTTCCCGTAAACATTGGCCGTCCCCTCCACAAACAAGTCACTCATGGTACTTTTGCTGCCTATCCAAAAGCAAGCGCACAACCGCGTTGTAAGCGCTTGGCAGGCGGTTTTTTTTATGTTTACCATGGTAACCCCATTAAGCACGACAGGAAGCGCCATTTTGCCTCAGTCAGACGAACACTATCTCGTGATTACCGCGCTCGGCGCCGACCGCCCCGGAATCGTCAATACCATCACCCGCCACGTCAGCAGTTGCGGATGCAATATCGAAGATAGCCGTCTGGCCATGCTGGGAGAGGAGTTCACGTTCATCATGCTGCTGTCCGGCAGCTGGAACGCCATCACCCTGATCGAATCCACCCTGCCGCAAAAAGGCGCGGAGCTGGAGCTGCTGATCGTGATGAAGCGCACAAACTCGCATGAAAGGCCGCCGATGCCGGCCACCGTGTGGGTTCAGGTCGAGGTGAAGGACTCGCCGCACATCATCGAACGTTTTACCGATCTGTTCGACTCCAGCCAGATGAATATCGCCGAGCTGGTCTCACGCACGCAGCCGGCGGACGGCGACCTGCCGCCGCAGCTGTATATTCAAATCACCGCCCACAGTTCCGGCGATCGGGACGCCTCAAATATTGAGCAAGCCTTCCATCGCCTATGTACAGAATTGAACGCGCAAGGCAGTATTAGCGTGGTGAACTATCCACAGCATGATGAGAAAGATGGAGAGTAGTGATGAGCCCATTGAAAGCCGGTGACACAGCGCCGAAATTTAGTTTGCCTGACCAGGACGGTGAGGAAATTAATTTGGCCGACTTCCAGGGACAGCGAGTATTGGTTTATTTCTATCCGAAGGCGATGACGCCGGGCTGCACCGTGCAAGCCTGCGGCCTGCGGGACAACATGGACGAATTGAAAAAGGCCGGCGTCGAAGTGCTGGGCATCAGCACCGACAAACCGGAAAAACTGTCGCGCTTCGCCGAAAAGGAGCTGCTCAACTTCACGCTGTTGTCTGATGAAGACCATCAGGTATCGCAACAGTTTGGCGTGTGGGGCGAGAAAACCTTCATGGGCAAGACCTATGACGGCATTCACCGCATCAGCTTCCTGATCGACGCCAAAGGCAAGATTGAAAAAGTGTTTGATGATTTCAAAACCACCAATCACCACGACATCGTTCTGAACTACCTGCAGCAGTAATTCTCACGAAGCGCAGCGGCCTGCTGCGCTTCGTTTCCCTCCGTCAGCCGGCCTTGTCTTCCACCTCGACCCGCAGTTCATCCGGCCAGGCGTGAATCACCGCCTTCACCAGCGTCGCCAGCGGTATGGCGAAAAACACGCCCCAGAAGCCCCACATTCCGCCGAACACGATCACCGACAGGATAATCACCAGCGGATGCAGGTTGACCGCCTCGGAGAACAGGATCGGCACCAGCAGGTTGCCGTCCAGCCCCTGCACCACCAGATAGGCGACGATCAGCGTCCAGAAATCGGCGCCGACGCCCCACTGGAACAGCGCTACCACCACCACCGGTATGGTGACCAGCACCGCGCCGATATAGGGGATCAGCACCGAAAAACCCACTAGCACCGCCAGCAGCAGCGAGTAGCGCATGTCCAGCACGGCGAACACCAGGTAGGTCGCCACGCCGACAATCACCATCTCCAGCACCTTGCCGCGAATATAGTTGGTGATCTGCTGATTCATCTCGTTCCAGACCTGCCCCGCCAGACCGCGATTGCGCGGCAACACGCGGCGCACCGCGTTCAGCAGCTGCTCTTTGTCTTTCAACAGGAAGAACATCATCATCGGCACCAGGATCAGGTAGATAGCCAGCGTCAACAGGCCGACCAGCGACGCCAGCGAGAATTTCACCACCGACTCGCCCATGCCGGACAGCCGGCTGCGCAGATTTTCCGCCATCATGTCGATGATGCCGGCATCCACCAGCGCCGGATAACGCTTCGGCAGCGTCGCGGCAAAGTTATAGAACTGGTTGAGCATGCCCGGCAGATCGCTCATCAGATTGATGCCCTGCTGCCAGGCGGTCGGCGCGACGACGAACACCAGCAGCATGGCGACGCCCGCGAACACCAGCAGCATGATGCTCGCCGCCCAGGTGCGCGAACAGCCGATGCGCTGCAGGCGCGCGGTCGGCCACTCCAGCAGATACGCCAGCACGATGGCGACCAGCAGCGGGGTCAGAATGCCGTGCAGAAAATAGAGAATGAGGAAGCCGGCGACCAGGATCACCAGCAACGCGATAGCCTGTGGATCGGTGAAACGGCGGCGGTACCACTGTAATAGCATCTCCAGCATCAGAGCGGGCTCCTCGGGATTTGACGGGCGGGCATGGCGATTCCTGTGATGGGCCTGATTAAAGCATAGATAGAACGGCGCACGTGGGGGTGTGCAAAGCACTCAGAGTACTCAAAGTTCGCCATACATCAACAGCGATTTGGCTGAATTTATCGCGCCGGTGGGCGATCGGCGCAAAAATCCGCAGACGCCGCGTCAGAGTCGGTGAACGGCCCCGGGCGGGGCCGCAGAAGATTACAGCGAGGCACTGATGGAGAGCGGCGAACCGACCGCCAATGCGAACAACAACACACAGCCGATGGCGATCGCCGCCGCCAGATCATTTTTCATTGTCCTGTCCCTTGATGCGTAAACCGATTATCGCCACGAACTCTGTCGGTTCTTTACGTTGAAGGCCTCTGCCGATGCACACCATTAAAAACCCCCGCCTAAGCGGGGGGAGAAAACGTTCTGGTGCATCAAGTATTACAAGGAGGTCATGAGGGATTGCTAACCCTAAATGACTATTTCAAGCTAGGATTATTCCCAGAGCATGGCAAGCGATCGCGTCGAGGTTCTCCGCACTTTGAGAAAAACCTCATAAAAAAATCCCGCACGGCAGCGGGATGAAGGGATGATAACGTCATAAATTTTTTATGCGGACAATGAGGCGGTATTGTCGTCATTTGGCGACAATACCGCGCCGCTCAGGCGGTCTCAAGGGAAATCTGACCGCCGTAAGGAAATCAGAATTTCGCCAACGCACGCGATCGTGAGCCATTCTGCAGCAACGAAAAGAAATGGGATTTTCGTCAGACCGCCGCCGTGTAAAAACCGGTAACATGGTCGTCATAATCCCAAATGCCGTCGGGGGAGAGATGAACAACAAGCCATTTGAATTTGATGAGGCAATCTGCCAGGCAATTGGGCGCGGCGTGTGCGAAGTCGTGAAAATAGGGGATGAAATCAGCGTCTTCTCTCTGCTGGAAGCTATCGAGAGCTTCATCGAGCGGCAGGCGCTCAGCGAAAGTGAAGTCGCGGCGGCGGACGACGCGCTGGATTTGATCAGCGGATTGGTCCACCGCCAGTAGCGATGCGTTAACGAAAAGAAAAGGAATAGCATGACCATACCTTCCCCACTTGTCTGGCAGCGTGCGGACTATCTCGTCAGCACCGATCCCGCCCTGCTGGATCTCGATGCCATCCATGCTTTTCTGACCCGTTCCTCATGGGCGGAGGGAATCGATAAAGAAACCGTCCGCCAGTCCCTCACCCACAGCCTATGCTTCGGTTTATATCACGAGGCCAGGCAGATTGGTTTCGCCCGGCTGGTCACCGATTACGCCACTTTCGGCTATCTGTGCGACGTGTACGTGCTGGAGACGCATCAAAAAAGCGGGCTGGGTCTGTGGCTGGCGGAATGCTGCCAGGCTCATCCGCTGATGGCGAAGCTGAGGCGAATCATGCTGGTCACCAGCACCGCCCCCTGGCTCTATGAGAAAGTGGGCTATTCGGCCATCAACCACCCCGACTTTGTCTGGCAGATCGCCCGGCCGGACATCTACCGACGGTAATGCTATTTCAGCGCCTGCTCGGCCAGCAGCCCGAGCGCGATGACGATCATCGCCGCACCGGAGATGCGCCCCACCCCCTTCGCTGCCTGCGGGCGCGTGCGCAGCACGGACTGTGAACCGAATCCCACCAGCAGATACACCAGGCCGCAGCTGATCAAATGCACGGCGCCCAACGCCAGCATCTGCATCGGCACCGACCACTCGGCCCGGGCGTCGGTAAACTGCGGCAACAGCGCCAGAAACAGCAGAAACACCTTGGGGTTCAGGCCGCTGACGCACACGCCCTTGCCGGCCCAGCGCAGCCAGGAATCGGAACGCTGATCCTCACCGGCGCCCGGCACCGGCGGATGCAGCAGCATATTGAAACCGATCCACAGCAGGTAAGCCGCCCCCAGCAAGGTGAGCGCCGTCAGCGCCAGCGGATTGCCGACCAGCAACGCGCCAACGCCCGCCACCACGATCGCAATCATCAGCAGGTGGCCGAACAACAAACCGGCGACGGCGGGCACCACCACCCGGCCGCGAATGCCCGCCGAGATCACATAAGCCCAATCCATACCCGGCGTGATCACCAACAGAATCGACACCGCCCAAAAAGCGGCGAACAGAGCGAGCGTCATGCCGGCGCCCTCTCAAACGCACAGCGCCGCACCGAACAGAGAACCATCGCGTTTTCCTCGTAGAATAAGCACGGCCCCCGCCTGGCGGCGGCCGTCAAAACCGTTCAACAGATGGCAAGAATATCCTCAAGGCGTTAAAATGTGCTTTCAATTACTTGCCTGAAATCAGCATAAGCGGGGAAATTTTTCCAAATGGACAAGATTGATCGCAAAATTCTTGCGGAACTGCAAACCGACGGGCGTTTGTCGGTGACCGAGCTGGCCGAGCGGATCGGATTGAGCGTATCCCCCTGCCACCGCCGGGTGCGCGCATTAGAAGAATCCGGGGTGATCAGGGGCTACCGCGCCCAGCTCGATCCCGGCAGCCTGGGCTACAACTTCTCCGCTCTGGTGTTCGTCACCATGCGCGAAGGCGATCGCCGCGCCGTCGAAACCTTCGAAAACGCCATGGTGGACATTCCGCAGGTGGTGCAAGCGCAGCGTTTGTTTGGCGATCCCGACTATCTGCTGCACGTTATCGCCCGCGATCTGCCCGCCTTCCAGCAGCTTTACGACGAGAAGCTCTCCGCCCTGCCGGGCGTGCAGCGCCTGAGCTCCACGCTGGTGATGAAAACCGTGGTGCCGGAACGCTCTTTCCTGCCGCTGGGGAAATGACGACGGGAGCGTTGCCGCTCCCGTTTTTATCTTTTTAAGGCACAATCACGAAATCCGGATTGGCGACGGCGAACAACGCCTCGCGGTCCGCCGCCGGTGGGTAAATCCACTGCGTGTTAATCTCCTGTTTAATCTTTTTGCCTTCCTGACGGGTAAAGCGCACCTGGCGCTGCCAGCCTTCGGTATACAGCGCGCCCCAGGGGCCCAGATCCAGACAGGTCACATACTTCGGCTGGCTATACGGGTGCGTCGGCAACCCGACTAACTCCGCCGCCGCATTGTGACCGGCAACGCGGCCGAGGCTCATCGCATGCTGGCAGGTCATCAGATTGTGGTTACCGAGATCGTCGGTCGCCGCTTTCACCGTATCGCCGGTCACGAAAATGCCCGCCGCCGCCGGCGCGCGCAGGAAGGCATCGCCGATCACTCGGCCATTAGCGTCACGTTCGCCGGGGATTTGCTCGGTCAGCGGATGCGCACGCACGCCTGCCGCCAGGATCACCGTGTTGGCGGCGATGCGCTCACCGTTCGACAGCATCACCCCCTCGGCATCGATAGCCGAAACGCGCAGGCCGGCTCGCGCTTCCACGCCGCACTCCGCCAGCGCCTGGCGAATCACCGCCCCCGGCTCCGCGCCCATTCCTGCGCCCACTTCCGGGGCGCTATCGACGATCACCACGCGCACATTCTCGTTTTGCCCCAGCGCATCGCGCAGCCGCTGCGGCATCTCCGCGGCGCTCTCCAGCCCGGTCAGCCCCGCTCCCACCACCACGGCAGTGTTGCGCGCCGGCGTTGACGGTTTGGCCGCCAGCGCTTTGATATGAGCGCCCAAGCGCTGTGCGCTTTCCAGCGTATCGACGTTGAAACCGTATTCGGCAAAGCCCGGCACCGCAGGCACGGAAAGCCGACTGCCGGTGGCCCACACCAAACGATCGTAGGCCAACTCAAGGGGTTCCCCCACCGCCGGCGCCACCCTGAGCGTTTTGGCGGCGGCATCGATACGTTCCACCGTCCCGGCCAGGTGCCGCGCACCGACGGCGGTGAGCTGCGCGGAAATGTCGGGGTTCATGTTTTCCAGCACCGCTTCATACAGGCGTGGCCGGATGGTGACCGTTGGCGTCGGCGAAACCATCAGCACCTCGATGTCGTCATGCTTACCGGCAAGGGTAATGGCGCGCATGGCGGACACGGCGGCCCAAAAACCGGCAAAACCGGAACCGGCAATCACTATTTTCTGCGTCATGGGATGACTCCTTCATACAGGGTTGACCGGGCGACGAGGCTGCCCGCAGTTTTTTCGGATGAACGGCGCCGTTCCGCTCCCGTCGCAGGGTGCAGAAGGACCGCCCGCCCCTTCCGAAGAGGCGGGAAAAAATGTGTTTTGTTTTAAGGAAAGGCGGAGTTTAGGTCTTGGCGCGAGCCGTTTTGCCGCTGCGCGCGGTGCGTTCCGTCATGCGCTCGTCGAGCCAGATGTTGACCTCGCCGAAGAAGCCCTGTGGCGCCTTGCGGCCAAAACGGGCAGCGACGTCGCCGAGGGTCTGCGCCGCCAGCGCATCGCGCATCGCCTTCTCCGCCTGCAGCATCACCGCATGGATAGCGCATTTGCCGGAGACCGCCCATTCCGGCGGGGAATCATCGAACACCGCACAGCGCCCGCGCACCTCCTGGCAATCGAACAGCGGCTTGTGCCCCTCGATGGCGTCGATAATCTCCAGAAAGCTGATCTCTTTCGCCGGACGGGCCAGCCGGTAACCGCCTCGCACCCCTTCACTGGCGGCGACGATGCCCGCCTTTTCCAGCTTGGGGAAAATCTTGGCCAGAAAGCTGGGGGAGATCCCTTGCAGTTCGGCGAGTTCGCGGCTGCTGAGCGCGCGCTGGTTATCGCCGACCAGCCACAGCAGGCAGTGGATACCATATTCAACGCTGGTTGTGATGTACGCCATATGTCCGTTTTTGACCGTCAGTAAACCTTCAATAACGCAGACTATATGAGTCTGCGTTTATCTTGTCAATAAAACACAGACTAATTTTATCCGCGTTTTATTGAAGTTCCGTCTCGCTCCCGATGGAGAAAACGCCCTTCGAAATGAAAAATAAAACTTTTTTGCCCTATTCGCCCCCGGCTAACGTTTCCTTGTCGCCTGCCGCTGACTATGATGTGATGATTGCCGTCGCGGCGGTTTGTGATCCGCCGCACTTTCACGCGGATCGCGCCGTGGGAATAAAGAACTCTTGTCTGCTGCTGACGTCTTAGAAATGATTATTTAAGGGAAACGCCTGACTATGACCAACCGGTTGACCAAAACCGCGTTAGCGGTGCTGTTGCTCGGCACGTTGAACGCCACCGCCCTGGCGCCAGCACAGGCGGAAAGCCAGGACCAGTTGCCGGATATGGGCACCTCCGCTGGCGGCACCCTGAGCATCGGACAAGAGCTGGCAATGGGCGACTTCTACGTGCGCCAACTGCGCGCCAGCGCCCCGCTGATCAACGATCCGCTGCTGAGTCAATACATCAACCAACTGGGCAACCGGCTGGTGGCCAGCGCCTATTCGGTGCGCACGCCGTTCCATTTCTATCTGGTGCGCAACGACGAAATCAACGCCTTCGCCTTCTTCGGCGGCAACGTGGTGCTGCATTCCGCCCTGTTCCGCGTCAGCGACAACGAAAGCCAGCTGGCCTCGGTGCTGGCGCACGAAATCTCGCACGTCACCCAGCGCCACCTGGCGCGCGCAATGGAAGATCAGCAACGCAATGCCCCGTTGACCTGGGTGGGCGCGCTTGGTTCCATCCTGCTGGCGATGGCCAACCCGACCATGGGCATGGCGGCACTGAGCGGCACCATGGCCGGCACCCAGCAGGGCATGATCAGCTTTACCCAATCGAACGAACAGGAAGCCGATCGCATCGGCATTCAGGTGCTGCAGCGCGCCGGTTTCGATCCGGAAGCGATGCCCGACTTCCTGCAGAAACTCTCGGATCAGTCGCGTTACGCCTCCAAGCCGCCGGAAATGCTGCTGACGCACCCGCTGCCGGACAGCCGTCTCTCCGACGCGCGCAACCGCGCCAACCAGATGCAGAAACACATCGTGCAGTCTTCGCAGGATTACCTGATGGCCAAGGTGCGCGCACTGGGCATGTACAGCTCGGAAGGCTATGGCCTGAACGAAGAGCTGCTCGGCTCGCTCAGCAAGGGGAACGTGCGCGAACAGGCGGCCGCCAAATACGGCCGCGCCATCCTGTTCTATGAAGCGAAAAAATACGACGACGCGCGCAACATCATTCAACCGATGCTGGCGCAGGATGCGAAAAACGTCTGGCTGATTGACCTGATGACCGATATCGATCTCGGCCAGAAACGCGCGCCGCAGGCCATCGCCCGCCTGCAGGCGGCCAACGCCGCCCAGAACAACAACCCGGTGCTGCAGCTCAACCTGGCCAACGCCTATGTCGAAGGCAACCAGCCGGCGCAGGCGTCGAAGATCCTGAACCGCTACACCTTTGCCCATCCGGACGATCCGAACGGCTGGGATCTGCTGGCGCAGGCCAGCGCCGCTCAGGGGCTGCGCGATGAAGAGCTGTCGGCCCGCGCCGAAAGCCTGGCGCTGAACGGCCGGCTCGATCAGGCTATCGGCCTGCTCAGCAATGCCAGCTCGCTGCAGAAACTCGGCAGCCTGAAACAGGCGCGCTACGATGCGCGCATCGACCAGCTGCGCCAACTGCAACAGCGCTTCCGCCAATACCAGCGCAGCTGATTCAACAAGGAATGAACGCCATGAAAAACGTCACGATTTACCACAACCCGCGCTGCTCCAAGAGCCGTGAAACCCTGGCGCTGCTGGAACAGCACGGCGTCGATCCCAAGGTGGTGCTGTACCTCGAAACGCCCCCTACGGTCGATGAGCTGAAAAAGCTGTTGAAGGAACTGGGCTTCACATCCGCGCGCGAGCTGATGCGCAAAAAAGAAGATCTGTACAAGGAATTGAAGCTGGCGGACGAAAGCCTGAGCGAAGAGCAGCTGCTGGCGGCAATGACGGCGAACCCGAAACTGATCGAACGCCCGATCGTGGTGAAAGGCAGCAAGGCGCGCATCGGCCGGCCGCCGGAGCAGGTGCTGGAGATTTTGTAAATTCGAATTCGGGCGCGGACTATTGCGCCCTTTCTTTTACGGTAGCGGCTACAGCCCCAGGATCTCTTTAACGAACGGGATGGTGAGCTTGCGTTGGGCGGTGATCGAGGCGCGATCGAGCTGATCGAGAGTCATAAACAGCGTGCGCATCTCGCGATCCAGTCGTTTCAGCAGGAAGCGGCCCACGTCTTCCGGCAGCTCGAAGCCGCGCAGTTTGCCGCGCAGCTGCAGCGCCAGCAGCTTCTCTTCGTCCGACAGCGGCTGCAGCTTGTAGATCTGCCCCCAGTCCAGACGCGAAGCCAGATCCGGCAAACGCAGGTTCAGCTGACGCGGCGGGCGATCCCCGGTGATGAACAAACGGGTGCGGCCGGTTTCCAGGATGCGGTTGTAAAGGTTGAAGATCGCCATCTCCCACTCTTCGTCGCCGGCGATGCATTCGATATTATCGATGCAGACCAGCGCCAGCTGCTCCATGCCGTCCAACACTTCAGGCACGAAGTAGGCGCGCTTGTCGAGCGGCACATAGCCCACCGCTTCGCCTTTCTGCGAAAGCTCGGCGCAGGCCGCATGCAGCAGATGGCTGCGCCCGCCGCCTTCACGCGACCAGAAATAGATATAGCTGCCATGTTCCTGACGGACGGCGGATTGGATCGCGGCTAATAGGGATGGGTTCTCGCCCGGATAAAAACTGGCGAAAGTTTCATCATCGGGAAGATAAAGTGGCAGTGAAAGCTGTGCCGGCGTATTCAGAGAAGCACCTCAACCAAAACTGGCAGAAAAACGTGGGCAGTTTAACACAGAAAACGGGCGCTGTTGAACCGGCAGGATCTTATGCCGCAATAGTGAACAATGCCTAAGCGCTGCTTGATCGGCGGCGGCACCCGCCGAGGCAAGAATTATCCGATATAATTCCCTAACTCCATGCCTGCGCAGGTTAAATTTGTAATTTAAGTAAAATCTGACCTAGTATAGGTAGGCTAAATGCAATCACCATCAACAAGGTTTCTGCAAGGATATAGACGATGAAAGTATGGAATAAAGTGCTGTTGGCCTCCTTTATCGGGTTGTTGGTTGCCGGCTGTGATGACTCCTCCAAGGTTGACGCCAACCTGGATAAAGCCAAAGACAGCGCCGAGCAGATGAAAGACGCCGCCCAGAAAAAAGCGGACGATCTGACGGACAAAGCGAAAGCGACGGCGGATGAAATCAAAAAAGAGGCCGCCACTCAGGCGGATCAGCTGAAAGACAAAGCTTCGGCGATTAAAGAAGACGCCGCCAAGCAGGCGGACGCCATCACCAACGACGCCAAGGCCAAAGCCGCCGCGATCAAAGACGACGCAGGCAAACAGAGCCAGCAGTTGGTGGATCAGGCCAAGGCCATCAAAAACGACGCCATCAACGGCGCCAACGATCTGACCGAGCAGGCCAAGGCGAAGACCGAAGCCATCAAGAACAGCGCCGAAAACAAAGCGCAAGAGTTGAAACAAGAGACCGATGCGGCGGTGAACGGCAATACTCAGCCGGCCACCCAGCAGTAAGCTATTCTCAGCCACCAAAGAAAGGAGCAGTAAATGGGGATTATTTCCTGGATTATCTTCGGCCTGATCGCCGGTATTTTGGCTAAGTGGATCATGCCCGGCAAAGACGGCGGCGGCTTTATTCTGACCGTCGTGCTGGGGATCATCGGCGCCGTGGTCGGCGGCTATATCAGCACCTTCTTCGGCTACGGCAAGGTTGACGGCTTCAACTTCGGCAGCTTCGTGGTGGCGGTTATCGGCGCCATCGTGGTGCTGTTCGTGTACCGCAAAATTCGCAGCTAAGGCGAATGCCATCAGTCAAAAGGGCAGCCCCTGGGCTGCCCTTTTCGTTACTTCTGCTCCGCCGATTCGTCCGGCGCGTCAAGCACCTCTTCTTCCTTGCGGAACAGGCTGATGACCTTGAACAGCAGGCTCAGGCCGATCCCCACGATGGTCGCCAGCGCCATGCCTTTCAGCTCCGCCGCACCGATGTGCACCTTGGCGCCGCTCACGCCGATGATCAGGATCACCGAGGTCAAAATCAGGTTCTGCGCTTTGTTGTAATCCACTTTGGATTCGATCAGCACGCGAATGCCCGAAGCACCGATCACACCGTACAGCAGCAGCGAAACGCCGCCCATCACCGGCACCGGCACCGCCTGGATCGCCGCCGCCAGCTTACCGATGCAGGACAACAGGATCGCCAGCACCGCCGCGCCGCCGATCACCCAGGTGCTGTAGACCTTGGTGATGGCCATCACGCCGATGTTCTCGCCGTAGGTGGTGTTCGGCGTGGAGCCGAAGAAGCCGGAGAATACCGTCGAGATGCCGTTGGCGAACATCGAGCGGTGCAGGCCAGGATCGCGGATCAGGTCTTTTTTCACGATGTTGGCGGTCACCACCAGGTGGCCGACGTGCTCGGCGATCACCACCAGCGCCGCCGGCAGAATGGTGAAGATGGCGAACCACTCAAAGCGCGGGGTGTAGAAGGTCGGCAGCGCGAACCAGTGCGCCTCGCGGATCGGGGTCAAATCCACCACGCCCATGAAGAACGACAGCGCATAGCCCACCAGCACGCCGATCAGGATCGGGATAATCGCCAGGAAGCCGCGGAACAGTACTGAACCGAGCACCGTGACCGCCAGCGTCACCAGCGAAATGGTGATGGTGGTCGAGTCGGCGCTGGCGCCTTCCGCCGGCAGCAGCCCCGCCATATTGGCCGCCACGCCCGCCAACTCCAGGCCGATGACGGCGACGATCGCCCCCATCGCCGCCGGCGGGAACATGACGTCCAGCCAGCCGGTGCCGGCCTTTTTCACGATCAGCGCCACCAGGCAGAACAGCACGCCGCACATGATGAAACCGCCCAACGCCACTTCGTAACCGAGCGGCAACAGCAGCAGCACCGGCGAGATAAACGCGAAGCTGGAACCGAGGTAGGCCGGGATCTTGCCTTTACAGATGAACAGATACAGCAGCGTGCCGATGCCGTTGAACAACAGCACGGTCGCCGGGTTGATCTTGAACAGGATAGGCACCAGCACGGTGGCGCCAAACATGGCGAACAGGTGCTGGAAGCTGAGCGGAATGGTCTGGAGCAGCGGCGGGCGCTCGCTGACGCCGATGGCGCGACGGGTCATGTGTGCTTTTCCTCGGTTTATTGGTTTTATAGGTTTTAGTCAAAAAAAAGCCGACTCGTTAAGTCGGCTCAAATGTTTACTTAGTACCAAATATCTTGTCGCCCGCATCGCCCAGGCCAGGCACGATGTAGCCCTTGTCGTTCAGACACTGATCGATGGAGGCAGTGTACAGCTCAACGTCCGGATGCGCTTTCTCCAGCGCGGCGATGCCTTCCGGCGCCGCCACCAGGACCAGTACCTTGATGCTGTGGCAGCCGGCTTTCTTCAGCAGATCGATAGTGGCGATCATCGAACCGCCGGTGGCCAGCATCGGGTCGACGACCAGCGCCATGCGCTCTTCGATGTTGGAAACCAGCTTCTGGAAGTACGGCACCGGCTCCAGGGTTTCTTCGTCGCGGTATACGCCCACTACACTGATGCGCGCGCTCGGCACGTGCTCCAGCACACCTTCCATCATGCCCAGGCCTGCGCGCAGGATTGGCACTACGGTAATCTTTTTCCCTTTGATCTGATCCACTTCAACTGGCCCGCACCAGCCTTCGATGGTGACTTTTTCCGTCTCCAGATCGGCGGTCGCTTCATAGGTCAGTAAACTACCCACTTCTGAGGCCAGCTCACGGAAGCGTTTGGTGCTGATGTCATTTTCGCGCATCAGGCCAAGCTTGTGTTTTACCAGCGGGTGTTTCACCTCAACGATCTTCATCATTTTTCTCCTATTAAGGTGGTTGCGGCCAAAAAAATCGCGGGATTATACCTCCTTTTTTTCGCCGCGCCACCCACAATAGCCCGATCGGGATCAACAAAAGTTTGAATATCAGTATAGATGACGAAAAAGCGGAGCCGGTTCACAAGCCGCTCGCAAACGTTTGCCTGCGCTGTTAGAATTGCCGCGCCTTATTCCGGAATCAACATCGGAAGCACAGTTTTCAAACCGCAAATCGTCGTGGGGAATCGCGCAGTGACCGACAAAACCTCTCTCAGCTATAAAGACGCAGGTGTCGATATCGATGCAGGCAACGCATTGGTAGATCGCATCAAAGGTGTAGTTAAACAGACCCGTCGCCCGGAAGTGATGGGCGGTCTGGGCGGGTTTGGCGCCCTGTGTGCGTTGCCGCAGAAATACCGCGAGCCGGTGCTGGTTTCCGGTACCGACGGCGTGGGCACCAAGCTGCGTCTGGCGATGGATCTGAAACGCCACGACACCATCGGCATCGATCTGGTGGCGATGTGCGTCAACGATCTGGTGGTTCAGGGCGCCGAGCCGCTGTTCTTCCTCGACTACTACGCGACCGGCAAGCTGGATGTGGACACCGCGGCCAGCGTGATCACCGGCATCGCCGAGGGCTGCAAACAGTCCGGCTGTGCGCTGGTGGGCGGCGAAACCGCTGAAATGCCGGGCATGTACCACGGCGAAGACTACGACGTGGCCGGTTTCTGCGTCGGCGTGGTCGAAAAATCCGAGATCATCGACGGCAGCAAAGTGCAGTCCGGCGATGCGCTGATCGCCCTGGGCGCTTCCGGCCCGCACTCCAACGGCTACTCGCTGGTGCGCAAAATCCTGGAAGTGAGCAACACCGATCCGACCGCCACTCAGCTGGAAGGCAAACCGCTGGCCGACCACCTGCTGGCACCGACCAAGATTTACGTGAAGTCCGTGCTGGAGCTGATCGAGAAGGCTGACGTACACGCCATCGCTCACCTCACCGGCGGCGGCTTCTGGGAAAACATTCCACGCGTGCTGCCGGAAGGCATGCAAGCGGTGATCGACGAAGCCAGCTGGCAGTGGCCGGCGGTGTTCACCTGGCTGCAGCAGGCCGGTAACGTCAGCCGTCATGAAATGTATCGCACCTTCAACTGCGGCGTAGGCATGGTCATCGCCCTGCCGGAAGCCGAAGTGGAAGCGGCCATCGCGCTGCTGACCGCGGCAGGTGAAAAAGCGTGGAAAATCGGTAAACTGACCGCCTCTTCCGACGAACAACAAGTGGTCATCAACTGATGAAAAAGATCGTGGTGTTGGTCTCCGGCCAGGGGAGCAATCTCCAGGCGCTGATTGACGCCTGCCAGCAGGGCCGCATCGCCGCCGAAATCGTGGCGGTGTTCAGCAACAAGGCGCAGGCATATGGCCTGCAACGCGCCGAAGCGGCGGGCATCGCCGCCCAGGCGCTGGATGCCAAGGCCTACGCCGATCGCACGGCGTTCGACGCCGCATTGGCGGACGCCATCGACCAGTACCAGCCCGATCTGGTGGTGCTGGCCGGCTACATGCGCATCCTCAGCCCGCAGTTCGTGCAGCGCTATGCCGGCCGCATGCTGAACATTCACCCTTCCCTGCTGCCGAAATACCCGGGGCTGCATACTCACCGTCAGGCCATCGACAACGGCGACAGCGAACACGGCACCTCGGTGCACTTCGTGACCGAACAGCTCGACGGCGGCCCGGTGATTTTACAAGCCAAGGTGCCGATTTTCGCTGACGACGAGGAGGATGACGTGGTTGAACGGGTGCAAACCCAGGAACACACGATCTATCCACTGGTGGTGAGCTGGTTCGTTGACGGCCGCCTGGCGATGCGCGACGGCGCCGCCTGGCTGGACGGCGAACGCCTACCGGCGCAGGGCCACGCCGCCGACTGATGCGCGCAGCCTGAACCTTGCCTAAACGGCGCCCACGCGGCGCCGTTTTTTTTCGCTGCCCGCCGCGATGGTTCCAAAAGGCTCGCTGCGCCGTGGCCAAACTGCCCGCTTTAGGGCCAACCCCGTCGTGAGCGCGTCCCAGTATGTCGCATCAATGCCCCGCCCGGAACGGAACGCATCACGGACGCCAAGCCAACTGTGGTTCCGCGCGCAATAATCCTTGTCAAAAAATAAAACCATTATAATACTTTCTACCCTAAACAATATTGGGTGAAATTTTTCAAAAAAGAATATATTTATCCCTTATACATAGTTTTAAATTAAATAAATTAACGTCAACCCCATGATTATTGTGAGCTTCGTTGCAATAACAGAAAACACCCTTGTCAATTGTAATGATGTGTTGCCGTTCTATTACAAGTATGTAAGAGTGTGTCTAACACGATAACTTAACATTACGTACATAGGATTCCTTTCATATTCGCAAGCGCCAGTCATATATGACGCCTTCAAATGCAAATAATTCAATATGAAAGAATTCAGTATCGCCGCTGCTTATTTTTATATAATTAGCGCGATATTAAAATTGATTTTTATTTTTCAGACAAATATTTAATGGGGAATATCCCATTGAGATGAATTCGTTTGAATATATTTCAACGATATGCAGCAGCTCGAATCATGTTATAGCTAACTCATCAATAAACTGATTAATAAGGATATTTATGCTTAATCATACCTCTCTGACTCGTCAATCCCACCGTTTCGATATTGTTCTCGACTCGCCTTCCATGCCCTCTGACGGCATTGATTTATTAGTCGAAGAACTGCCTGAAACGCTGCACTTTGCCAGCGATTGCGCCTCAACCGGCAGCAGCGTCAGCACCGCCTCTACAGCGGGCTGCGGCTGCATTGCAACGGCGAGCTGCATCGGCACAATGGGCAGCGTTACCAGTAGCGGCAGCTAAATCATTACCCACAACCGGTACAAGATACTGTGCCAGTTAGTTATCTGAAACTCTACTCACTGGCTTTAAACAATGAGCACGTACACTGACGCCACTTTAGATTTCGACAGCAGTCATAAGCCAACCCTGGATATATCCTGGGATCGCAAACGGCCGCTATTAGAGGTCGAGTCACTGAATAAGTTTTATGGTGACACGCAAGTTCTTCATGACATCTCGCTGCAAATCAAGCCGGGAGAAATCATTGGATTGGTCGGACCTAACGGTGCCGGCAAAACGACGCTCATGGAAACCTTGTACGGAGGACAGCCCTTTGAAGCCGGCTTGGTGCGTTTATTTGGCGAAGACGTTCGACAAGGGCTTAATCACGTCATCAAGCAACAGTTAGGCGTCGTTCCGCAATCCTTTAGTTTGCCTTCGCTGCTGCGCGTTGAAGAGATCATTTCGCTCTATCAGGTACTTTATACGGATGCGTTGTCGGTTAAGCAGTTATTGGACATTGTGGCGCTAAAAGCGCAGCGTAAAATGCGTTTCTCGCGGCTTTCAGGGGGGCAAAAAAGACGTTTGGTGTTGGCGCTGGCATTGGCCGGCAAACCCAAGCTTCTTTTGCTGGATGAACCCACCAGCGATCTTGACCCGCAAAGCCGACGCTATATTTGGCGGCACATTATTGCGAATTCTCGTCAATCTGGCACGGGCGTATTGATCGCCACTCACCAAATGGATGAGGCGGAGAATTTATGCGACCGGGTGATGATCATCAACCACGGCCGGTTGCTGGAGAATGCCAGCCCACAACAGCTTATTGAGCGTTATTGTCCTGGGCATCATATCCGATTCTCAGTGCCGTTGACGTCGGTTGACGAGTTCCTCGCGCTCTTCCCTGAGGCGACGCAGGAAAGCGATGAACATGATCAAACCTTCCGCCGCCTACATATTCCCACCCAAGAATTGGCACAGGTGTTACCGCAAGTGATTGCGTTATCACAACGATTGGGTTGTGAACCCGAACAAATGCAGGTAAGCAAAAACACCCTCGAGGATGTGTTCATTCATCTGACAGGCGAAGCATTAAGGGATTAACATGAGCCATAGCTGGCAGATTTATCGGCGCTTCTTCGGCGCCAACACCAAAGAATATTTACGCGATCCGCTATCAACCTTATTTTCTCTTGTATTGCCGTTATTTTTCATCTTTACCTTTGGCATAACGGCAAAAATTATTAATGGCAATCATCAACCGTTCTCCATGCAGGTGAGCGTTGTCGGAGACACGCCGGAAACAGAGGCTCTCTGGCTTAAATTGAACAATTATCCTGGCCTGGCCGTCCAGCGCCAGCTTCGAAGCGATCCGGAAGCGCTGGTGCGCGCGAATGAAGTGAACGCGGCGGTGAGTTGGGATGCAGTACAACAACGCCCTGCGATCACCACGACGGAATCCATGAGCTCCGTCGCTCAACTGGTTTCCGCCGCACTCAATCAGCAACCGGCCGACGCCCAGCAGCCGATACGCTTCATTACGCTGAAAACTGAGCGTTTCAACTATTTTAGTTTTATCTTCCCGTCCTTGCTGACGCTGGCCCTGTTGCAAGTCGCCTTATTTGGCACGGCGACGCCGCTGATCGCCGCGCGAGAAAAAGGCACTTACCGCTATTACGGCGTCATTCCGTTGCCGCGCTGGATTCTGCTCGCATCACAGGTCAGCGTCCGCCTGGTGATATCACTGGTTCAGATCGCCCTGTTAATGCTCATTAGCAGTCTGGTCTTTGGCTTTACCCTTGAGCATCCCCTGCTGTTTATCGTGCTGCTCGTCGCCGGCGCACTGTTGCTGGTGAGCTTTGGGTATGCGCTGGCCGGCTTATTCCGCACGAATACCGTCGCGACAATCGCCCTGACCTTACTCAACTTTTGGTGCATGTGTTTCGGGCAATTGTTCCTCGATCTGAGTGCATTCCCGCCACTCAAATGGTTAATTTTGACGACGCCGGTCGGTTTTGTCGCCGATGCACTGCGATACGCCATGAATGGCAGCGAAGGCGTATTCCCCTTCTTCATTAACTGTATCGGCATGGCGATATGGGGTGTGATCACGCTGTTTGTCGGCGTTAAGTGGTTCCTTTTCCAGCCAAAACAATCTTAAAAAAAACAGGTACGCAAAGATGAAAAACAGATCGGCATCTTGGCATTTTTACAAGCTGTATATCGGTAGCCATCATGATGGAATGGACTTTCTGATCACCCAGGGATTGACCCAAGCACTGGCGTACGCTCCTGATTCTCCTTGGTTCTTCTTACGTTATATCGATGAAAAAGGATTACATTTACGCGTTCGTTTTCTGCTGCAGGAAAAGGACAGCCAGCGCCTGGAAACCGCCATTTACGCTGCGCTGCATGATGCGCTGAATAGCCTGCCGTTGCGCCCGGCCAACCTGTGGACGCCATTGGTCAGCTTCCGCGGCAACACGCCGTTTCCCACGCATGAACTCCCGGTCCATTGCGAACGCGCGGAATATGAGCCGGAAACGGACGTCTACGGGGGCGAAACGGGCATTGGCATCGCCGAAGCGCTGTTTCACCAATCCAGTGACATTGCCCGTGCCATATTGCAGGCCGAGGCAGGCGGCGGCATGACGCGCAAAGAGTTTGCGTTGCCTCTGATGCTGGCCATGTTGGAAACGTTCATTCCTGTTGCCCGGCGTTCCGCCTTCCTTGAAAGCTTCTCGACTTTCTGGCTGGCGGGCTCTGCGGATATCGGAATGATCAAAAACAGCTTTACCGATCGCGCATGGGAACTGATTGATGAAAACTCGGTTCTTCTGTCGCCGCAGATACGGCAAGACGCGCAAAGCGCCGAACTGGTGGATCGCTGGCAGTCTGCGCTAGACCAGACCCGGCGTAACTATGAACGCCATTGCGAACGATACAGTGACGGCCTCGCGAAAAATCTGGCATTCCAATTCATGCACCTAATGAACAATCGCCTTGGCTTAAGCACGCTGGATGAAGCCTGGCTGGCCGTGTTGCTAAGTAAAAGCCTGGAAAGCGGAGTTATTCATGCATCATCATAACTTTGCCGTTTCCGCGTCCATGCGCCAGAAATATCCGTTCATGTCGCTGCTCTCGCCGCTGACGGGCGTTGTCGGCAGCGTCTACCCGTTGGAACCGCAGGAGATGCATATCCCCCGCTTTTCGTCGGTTCTGGCCAGCCTGGGCAATCTGTCAATGCCATATCCCCATATCATTGACAATAAAGGCAACGACCTGCAAAAAATCGCGCTTGCCGGCTGCGGCGCCGATGAACACGTCGATATGGCGATCGTCCGCGCTGTCGCCGAAGCGGCAGAGCGATACGCCACCTGCGTCTACCATCCTCGCGATGTTTCGGTCGCCAGCTTCCGCGAACTCGGGGCTGACGGTTTGGCGGCCGACAGCCTGCCCCGTTGCAGCGAGGAGGAGCTCGCCGATCCGCTCTGCCCGGTCAAACCCATTGATGACGCCCAGCCGTTGCGCTGGGTGGAAGGTTACTCGTTGACGGACTCCCGCCCGCGCAAGATCCCGTTGATCATGTCGCATCTGTATGTGCGGCCCTGGGAAAGCGAGCGTTTCTGGTTGCCGATATCGACAGGCGTCGCGGCGCACACCGACCTCACCACCGCCACGGTAACCGCGATCAATGAAGTCATCGAACGCGATGCGATTGCCCTTACCTGGCTATTGCAAATGCCTTTAGCGCGCATCCGCTTCGATGAACCGGTACCGGATAGATTACAAGACAAGTTTTCACGCCTGGCGGCCAGTGGGCTGGAACAGCTGTTCTTCGATGCCACTACCGACATCGGCTGCCCGACAATCTACGGATTGCAGCTGCGCGACGGGCATCCGACCTCGGCCCAGTTCGTCAACTGCTCTACGGGGTTCGATCCCTGGGGCAGCTGCGGCAAAATTATCCGAGAAAGCGCCATGGGGCGTTCGGTACTCGAACATCAACTGCCGGTGCCGGACGATATACGCGATTTTATCGCTCTCGAACATGGCGCCATCTTCATGGGGCGAGCCGAACAGCGCTCCGCATTCGATTTTCTCACCGCCAGCGAGCGGCAGATGCCGATTAGCCGCCTGCAGGCGGGGCAACCGCAAACGCCGGCAGCACAGCTGAAAAAATTGGTGGCGCGTTTTCGTCAACTCAAGATGGACGTCGTGATAGCGGACATGACGACGGATGAACTGCGCGATGCCGGTTTACATGTGGTGCGCGCTGTCATCCCCGCCCTTTTGCCCATGACGGCATGCTATCGCGCCCGCTATCTCGGGCATCCGCGCCTACGGGAACAGCAGCAACGGTTGAGTGAACAATTAGGCAAAGCCGCCACGATAAATCCGTGGCCGCAACCTTTTGCCTGAAGGAGAGTGGTAATGATTATCGTCAGTGACACCGAGTTCGGCAATGACGTGGCCGATTATATGCACTGCCAGGAAGGGATCTCTCAACTGACATTGGCAACCGCACTGAACTATTCCTGGGCCGACAGCAAGGCTTCGTTCGTCGGGATCGCGCTATCCGGCGGCGCGCCGCTTAAGCTTGAACAGCTCACCACGCAGCTGTTTCGCGCCGGGATCCCTCACGCTTGCACCGTGTTGAACGACCATATGCTGTTTTGCGGCCCCCTAGTCATCCCAGGCCGAACCGCCTGTTATGCCTGTGCGGCGAAGCGCCTGCTCAGCCTCGCCGAAACGCCGCGTACGGCAATGATGGATTTGAACCTGCAGCGATATCATGAACAGCAGCCGCAGAACGCATTGCGCGGATATACGCCGGCGCTGGTGCTGATGGCTGGATTACGGTTAAAGCAGTATGCGCAGCTCCCCGAAGACCAATTCGGCAAACTGACCGCCGTGAGCTTTGGCAGCAATCGCACCGCGAGCAGTTCCGTGGTGGCGTTACACGGCTGCAGCTGCCGTGAAAACCGGCATATTTCGCAGGCTCAGGGCACGGCCTTGTTGGCCGAACACCTGGAAGGAGCCTTACGCTAATGAAAGCCACTCATATGTCGACCGTCTTGTCGGGCGCACAGTTTAGCCACCATAACGATCTTTACGCTTTGCTGCCCAAGCGCCCCAAATTAATTCCGGAACTGATTTTCATTCCTGAAAGCGATACCCGCGTAGCCGTGTATGGCGCCTATCAGCCGCGCATCCTGACCTGCGTTCAGGGGATAAACACGCTGGCGGTCTTCCTCGAGCGCCTCGATGGCGTCAACGTGCTGGAAAGCGTGCTGACCGACGACGCGACCATGAGCCGCGAGAATGCCCTGGGCATGCTGTCCTTACTGTTTCGCTATGGCTTCCTTGAAGAAGGTGAAGGCCTGGATGACGGCGCCCCAAGCCATTTGGCAAGCTATTGCGGCCGCTTTGTCGACAATACCCGCCTGCACGCCAACCGCACTGCGGCGCTGCAGTCCGCCCGCCGCCGCAGGCTCGCCCTGGTTTGCCCGGAAGATGTGTCATCGCTGCTGCAACACGCGTTGGCGCCTATGGCCGCCAGCATTGACGTTCTGACCGAGCGCACAACGTCCAGCGCCCTCCCCTGGGATGATGCACTGATCATTTTTGACGGCAGCGAGTCCGACGTTTTCCGCCAGGCATGCGCCGATGGGTTGCACCAGGCCGGCGTGCGTTATCTGAGCTGCATTATTGGCGCGGATCGCACGCTGGTGGGCCCTTATACCCTCCCGAACATCAGCGCCAGTTATCAATGCGCACGCACGCAATGTGAGCAGCCATCGCCCGCCAACGATCGGCAAGAGGTGGCGTTCCGCGCCGTCTATGCCGCCCATGAGCTGGGGCAAATTCTGCTCGGGCTGTCCTCTGAAAGCTACCTCAACAAGGTCGTTTCCCATAGCCATCGGGGCGAGGGGGAGTACACCTTAGCCTATAAGGTCGCCCGCATTCCCGGTACCGCGCTAAGCGGTTTAGGCCATGCCGCCTATCTGCCGCCGGGGGAAGAGGCATTTACTGCCTGGCAGCACCATATCGGCACACGCTTGCCGCCGCAGGGCTTGTTGCCACCGCGTTCGCATCAGATGCACTTCACGCTGGATAACCTCAACCGCCACGCCTCAAGGCCGGTCAGGCTGCATGGGCAGCAGCATATCAACCTGCCCGACAGCGCATTGGCGGAGCGCTGTCCGCCGCCCTGGCGAATGTCGGCAATGCCGTCACAACCGTTGACACTGGCCAATCTGGGCTGGTTGCTGCGCCACGCCACGGGTTATCAAAAAGGTGAAGACGGCACATTACGCCGCATCGCGCCCAGCGGTGGGCAACTGCTCTCGTGCGATATGTTTGTGGTCGTCCGCCGGCCGCTGCCGGAGATACCTTGCGGGGCCTGGTTCTATCTCGGTGAAAAGCACCAGCTCGTCAGGATTGACGGCATTGACTGCCAGCAATTGGAACACTTGCTCCAGCATCCCGAAGAGCCGATTTCACTCATTATCAGCGGCAACCTGAACCGCGTGCGCGGCAAATATAACGACTTCAGCTATAACATCGTTAACCTTGACGCTGGAGTGGTTAATCAATATTGCGCGCTTTCCGCGCGCGCGGCGGGCTGGACGCTGAGAGAAGATCATGGCGTCGACCTGCAATGGTTGGCGTCATTGCTCTTCTTCACGCAACAGGATAACCCCCATATCCTCTGCCAGGTCTTGCATGTGCAAGCGCCCCCGTCACAGGGTGAGCCGTGCCCTGCTCCACTTTATGAAACGGCGAGCAGCCTGGTCGCCGTTAGCCACCGCCCACGGCCGGCCGCCGCGCCAGCGTCGCCCACGCCCGCTGCTCTTTCATCACTGGCGACTGTGCACCGCGATGAGCCGCTCTCCGCGTTGCTGGAGCGCCGCAGGGCGACGTATGACTATGCCGATAGCCCGTTCCCGGAAACCTGGCTGAATACCCTGATCGCCGTCGCGCATGCCGGCCTTGAACAAAGCCGCCTGCGCGGGATGCCGGCGTTGCCAATGGAACCCTGGATATTGCTGCCGGAAGCCAGCGGCGAACTTGCCGCGGGCATTTATCAGTGCAGTCAGGCAGATCGCCGTTACTGGCGGAAACGGGATAGCGGGTTTGGCCGCGCACATTTGGCTGATTGCATCAATCAATTAGCGTTCCATAAAGCCGGCGCGTTGCTGATGTGGGTTGCCGATCTTGAAAAGACCCTGCATGACCATGGCGCGGCGGGATACCGCATGCAGCTGCAAAACGCCGCGGCAAGCGCGATGCAGTGCTGGTTGGCGGCGTTGGACTGCGGCTTGACCGGAACGCTGGCGGGAGGCGTGATCGAAGAAGGACTCATTCGCCACGCGGGCGCCGACGGCTATCGCGAGGCGCCGCTGTTCTGTCTAGTGCTGGCGTCCCCTCCGCCGGCAGAGGGTGTTTAACATGCCGCCTGCATCCCCCCTGTTGCGTTTAAACGAGGATGTGAAACTGATCTCTCCGCAGGCGAATGTGGCGCTGTTGCTGCAAGAAAACAGTAATGCGCCGTTAAAGCTGAGTGGGTTTTCTGCCCGGCTTGCCCAACAGTTGCAAGGGGGCAGCTCCATGGCGGCCCTCCTGGCGGAGCTGGCAGAACACCACCCGAACGCAACGCCCGAACAGTGCCAACAGGCGCTGTCCGCGTTTCTGCTGCGGTTGAAACAGGCGAATATGATCGTTGATGGCGCGCAAAAGCCGCCTGCGGCGGCGAAAGTGGCCGGGCGATATCAGCTGCCTAACCCCGATCGCGCCGCACATAAAATCGCCACTGTGCTGCGGGTTGTCCCGCGCGGGTTAGGTTACGGCCTGCTGAGCCTCGCGATTGCCGCTGCCTTGTGGCGTTTCATCGCGTGTTTGCCAGGGCTAAACGCCTGGCTGCTGCAGGGCGAATGGGCCAGCGTCCAGCTGATGGTGATGCTTGTCGGCATACCGTTATGGCTGTTTTTGCATGAAATGGCGCATGCTGTCGTTTGCCGTCTTTACGGCTGCCCGGTTCTGGGGGCAGGTCTGCAATTTCGCGGCTGGTGGCTGCCCTCCGTGTTTGTCAACACCAGCGCCATCGCGCTATTCCCACTGCGCGGCATGAAGGCCTGGGTGGCGATGGCAGGGCCATTGATGGATCTCTTGTGTCTGGGAGCGCTCGGGGCGCTGAGTGAAAGCGCCGCCGCCACCGCGATACGGCCGTTACTGCTGTTGATATTGTTCGGCCTGCTTTTCAATCTCACCCCTTTTCGGCTTTCGGATGCCACGCGGGCATTTCGCGCTTTTGCCCAACCCGGCGCCAATAAGAAAACCCGCGAGTGGTCTGCCCGAGGCCGCCGCCTATTCCGCAGTTATTGCCTGCTTTACAGCCTCTGCATGGCGGCGGCGATGGGTTGGTTAAGCTTCGTGAGTTGGCAGAAGGTGAATAACTGGTTGGCATCTGGAGTATTATCATGACGTTACCCGCGCAGCCTTTGTTGCTCGTCGCCCCTTTTATCATGCTGCGCACCGCAGGCCTGCCGGCGCACTATGTCAGCCAACTTCCGGATGATTTATCCGCGATTATCCGGCAACACCACTTGCAGGAGCCGGCCTGGCGGCAACTCGGGCAGGCGCTTATCGCCAGGCTGCATGCGAATATCGCATTACCCTCGGCGGACAGCGTTCGCCAGGATATGATTCGCTGTCGCCGCCATATCTTCAACGATCGCTATTTCAACCTGTCTGCCGAAGTGCGCGCCTGGTTGGCGCATTACGACTCAGCCGCTCTGGAGCAACTGACCGAATGGTTGGCGATAGCGAATGAACGCCGGCAGTTGGCGGCAACCTTTAACCAGCGCTGGCAGCGTGTCAACGAACAGACGCAGGCCTTGTTGCTCAAAGCCGCCAACGAACCGGCTCTGCGCCGGGCGCTCTGCCTTGCCTCCCCGCAGTTGCTTTGCGATCTGGAACAAAATTGGCAGAGTTGGCCGGCCAAACGGCGCCGGCGCGTAGAGCGCTCCTTGTTTGCCTACATGATTCGAGCGGCGGGCAAAGTCAGCCCATTCAGCACCTTTTCCTCTTTTAGCCTGGTCCCGTTTGAAAGCTCGGCCGGCGAAGCCACTCTGCAAACCGGTGAAGGCAAGGTGACCTCGACCGTACACCTCAACCGCTCCATCGCATTAGCCTTGCGCGACGCGCTGTATACGCAGCTCTGGTTGGCGAAACATGATCTGCCGCTGTGCCGTAACCCCTCCTTGCAACGCATTTCCGCCAGCCAGATGCGCGGCCATTTCTATCGCTATGAGAAACGCCACGGTTTGTTATGGAACGAAGAGCAGCAATTTGTCCTGGGCCTGGAGGCAGCGGAAATCGACGCCGTTCTGAGCGCCAGCCACCAGCAAAGCTGGAGCGAGTGGCGAGCGCATTTCGAACTGGCCGGGATGGCCCCGCCCGAAGCGGAAAGACTGCTGAGAAAGCTGGTGCGCAAGGACGTCTTGCGCCCGACATTACAGTGGGGAACGCATCATCCTGCCCCTCTGGCCGATGTTTTGGCGCTGATGCCGGCAGAGCTCTCCAGCGACGCTCTGCGCAACCTGCCCGAACTGCCCGAACGCTTTGGTGCGGCAGAAAACTCGGAGCGCGTTGCGCTGCTTGAGCAGGCTCAACAGACGATTCAACAGAGCTGGGAGCGGCTGACCCGCCATCAGATGCCCGAAATTCGCAATATTTTATATGAAGACGCCTGGCGGGAAGGGATCAGGATGACATTGCCTGACGCTTTCATTCCCAATGTACTTGCCCGCGTAGCGAAAGCGGTGGCCAAACGCGCCACGTTGTCGCAGGAGTACCTCTGGCTGCTGCAGAACTTTATCGACAAATACGGCGCAGGTGGCCACTGCACCGATGTCTCATTGTTTTTGCAGCAGAGCTGGCAGGGATTTATTCAATTCACCCAACAACGTATCTCGCAGTCCGCCGCCACAACGGCCCGCTGGCGGCAGCACAATATCAACCCCGCCACCCTGAAGCTGCCGGTAACGCTCTTCCTGCAATTGGATGCCCGTCATGTGGGGCAGCTAGCGCATCCCCGGGGCAAAGTGGTCATCAACAATGCGTATTCGCGTATCGGCTGGCAGTTGGCACGCACCACATTGACCAACGACAGCCAGGCCGACGACAGGCGCCATCAGTTGCAAAACTGGCTGCGCCAGTTCGCCGCGCCGGCGCTGCCATTAACCTTCAGCGTCAGCGGCGAGTCCAGCAATCTCCAGGCTCAGGCCCGCCTGGCGGCTCATCATCTGTGCCTGGATGAGCCGCCCCAGGTTGCCGGCGACCTGACGCTCGACCGGCTCCAACTGCATCATGATACGCAGAGCGGCCTGCTGAAGCTAACGGACAACCAGGGACAAGCGTTCCAATTATGTTACCTCGGCGCGGCGACGCCGATGGTGGCCTGGGGAACCAAATACCTGCTTACCGTACTGGCCGAACCGGTGCAGATTGGCCGCCCCGCCTACAAGCGATTGATGGCCAATGAGCTGGATCATGACTTCCGCCATGCCCCGCGCATGGAGGAGGAAGACTGTGTCCTGATCCGTGAAACCTGGTGGGTCCGCTCTTCCCGCATTTTCCATGAGCTGTCCGGGCATCAGGCGGCGGAGCATCCGGCGCGCCTGTTGGCATTGTTACTGAAGAACGGCATTCCGACAGACAGCTATGTGAACGGGCAATTCAACGATCATCTTAGCTGGCAGTCATTTAACAACGACAAGATTCGCAAGCCGATGTGGTGCAGGCTGGGCAATTCACATTGCCTTGACCAATTGCTGCTACTGGCGCGAAAAGTTGACTGGTTAGTCTTCCGAGAGGCTCTCCCGTCACCGGAAAACAGTTGGATGGAAGTGAAGAATGAAACCTATCTCACTGAAATTCACACTGAGATGGTCATCCCTGGCGATTACCTCGACGCCTCTCTTATGTCCCCTCTGAAGGAGAAATCCCATGCATAAAGTATCAGGCTTGCTGCTTATTATCGGCCTCGTCATGTTCGCTGTCGCCCTGGCCCTCAATATCTACAGTAGCTACACGGCGAGCAACGCCAACGGTGCGTCATTGTTCTCCACCAACTGGTGGGCGCGCTGGTTCCCACTTTACGCTTCGGGAGCCGCTCTGCTCTTCATTGGTGTGATCTTGCGTCTGACAGTAGGGGATCGTTAAGCACCTATGCGTTCCCCATCTTCAGAGGCACCGCGCAACGCCGCCCGCCAGCAGGCGTTGCACCTGCTGAACTCGCCTCATACTCCGCCGCGCGGGCGGCCATGGCGCAAAGCGGCGCTCGTCGGAGCGATTGCGCTGGCGTTAGCCTTAGGTCTCGTTGCCGGCAGGGCATGGTTTACCCAGCCAGCAGCGGCCGAGCGCGCCAGCGCCGCCGAGCCTCAGGCCAACACCGCAGCACCTGTCGAGCCAGCGCCCCCTGCGGCGGCCGCATCTGCAGTCACGGCCGCAGGATTCATCAAGGCCTCGCGCCTCTCCACCGTTTCGGCAGAGATTACGGGAACGGTGCAAGAGATTTATGTGCAACGCGGGGACAAGGTAAAAAAAGGCGAGCGATTGGCATCACTCGACGGGCGCTCGCTAAGAGCGCAGCTTGCGTCGCTCCAGGCCAGCCAGCAAATCGCGGCGGGCAAACTCGCGCAGACAGAGTCCCGCCTGCCGCGCGCGCGCAATCAGCTGCAGCGATTGAACCGTTTGTTGCCGCTCAACTATGTGAGCCAGGATGATGTCGACAGCGCCAAAGCGGAGTTGGATTCGTTCGAGGCGCAGCGCCGCCAATATCAGGCAGAATTACAACAAGTGGGCTGGCAGATAAAAGCCAGTGAAATCGACCTGTTGCGTACGATTATCCGCGCGCCCTTCGACGGCCAGGTGGTGTCGTTAGACGCCTCCCCGGGGGAAACGGTCTCGCCCATTTCCGCCGGCGGCGGTTTCACCCGCACGGGGATCGCCACCATTGTCGGTTTGGATGATTTTGATGCCGAAGTTTGGCTGCCCGAAAGCCAGCTGGCGAAAGTCGCGCCCCAACAACGAGTGACAATCAAGCCGGATGGCCTCCCCGATCGACAGATCTCAGGCACCGTCAGCCTTATCTCTTCGGTGGTGGATGAGCAACGCGCGGCGGTTTTAGTCATTATCAAGCTCGCTCAGCAACAGCCCTGGCTGAAACATAATATGTCAATTCAGGTAGATTTTTATGAATAAAACGGCAACCGCGCCGAGCGATCCGGTCGTACAACTGCAACAGGCCGGCAAAGACTATAAAAAAGGGCGCGAGCACATCACGGTATTGCACGATCTTGATTTTAGCCTGCACGGCAGCGAGATGGTCAGCATCATGGGGCCATCCGGCTCAGGGAAATCGACGCTGCTCAATCTAATCTCCGGCGTTAATGTCTGCGATCGGGGCGAGGTATTTTTGCAAGGGCATTCGCTGCATCGGCTGCGACCTGAAGAACGCACCTCGCTGCGAGCCCGCCATATTGGCTTCGTCTTTCAGTTTTATAACCTGTTGCCCGTGCTCAGCGCCGAAGAGAATGTCGCCCTCCCCCTGCACCTTTGGCATATGGACGCCAAACAGCGCCGGCAACGCGTCGACGCAGCGCTGGAGCTGGTTCAGATGGAACACCGGCGCCGCCACTTGCCGGATGAACTCTCCGGAGGAGAGCGCCAACGCGTGGCCATTGCGCGTGCGATAGTCACTAATCCGGATCTGCTGCTGTGCGATGAGCCTACCGGCGATCTCAGCCAGGAGGCGGGGGAGGAAATTATGGATATTATGACGCTACTGAGCCGGGAGCAGGGCAAGGCTATCATCGTCGTGACGCATGATATTCAGGTCGCCGCGCGGGCACAGCGCCAATTCCAACTCAGGGACGGCAAGCTGATCCGTAGGGATATGCCATGAGAGCCGTGTTTTACCTCTGGTTGTGGCGCTCCGCCACTGAGCAGTCGAGAAGATTTATCATGATCTTGCTGTTTATCGCCAGCGGCGTCATGTTGCTGCTGCTCATGCTGACCTTTGATCGCACCTTCAGCTTAAAGGCAAGCGATCCGCCCGGCGCAGACAACCGACTACTGGTGCTGAATGCCCTCAGTTCCCAGATGCTGCTGCCGCAGTTTTATCATCAGAAAATGAGTCAACTGCCGGCGTTGGATCGGCTGAGCTGGGGAGTTTGGGTCGGTGCTTACTATCGCCACCCCGGATGGTTCGTGCCCGCTATCGCGGTAGAAGACCAACACTACTTCGCCATGATCCCCTCTTTAAAAATAGCGCCGGGCTTACTGGAGCGTTGGCAGAATGACCGGCAAGGCGTGCTGGTCGACAGCCGTTTTGCGGCGCAATATCGCTTAAAAGCGGGCGATCGGCTGCCGCTTTCATCCGCGATTTGGAAGCTCGCGCCTAACCCCATTCTCGATCTTTACATTACTGGCATCGTTGAAGAAACCCAAACCGACACCCCTCCCGCGGTCTGGATGCATTATGACTACCTCGACAGCGTGAGACAAAATGGCAAGCGGCTGGTGAGTTTTTTTATGGCGACCCCTAAACCCGGCATGTCTGCCGAGAACCTCTCCCGGCAGATTGATGCCCTGTTTGGCGCGGAGCGGTTGCGCGGCACCACGCAGACAGCCCCCGTACGCATGCATATAAAATTGTTTATGAGTAAATTGTTCGATTTCCATCGCGTGATTTTTTGGGTCAATCTGGCGCTGTGCCTGTTATTGGCGCTGCTGCTCAGCACCAACTTCTATGTCATGACGCATAAAGCCTTGAGTGACTACCGCACCCTTAATTATCTGGGTTTTCGCAAATCACAGTTGATTAAAGCGGTTGCCGTGCAACTCGGCGCCATCACCTTGGCGGGTGCCATCGTGGGCATAGTGTTGTCGGTTATTTTTATTCTGCTGTTGCCGACGCTGTTCCCCGCCGTATTAAACGCCGTTGAGCCGCATTTCCAGGATTATGCCATCGGCCTCCTGCTGGTCTTTATTTTATCCCTGGTCTGCGCATTGCCCTCCCTCTTGCAAATCGCTCGCCTGCAGGAGGAGAGAAAATGAACCCGCGTTCATCCTCGAAAATCCACCAGCTCGGGATATTGCTGGGCATTGGATTACGCAACCTGTGGCGGCGGCCGCTTTATTTCACCGCGATTCTATCCAGCTTCATTTTTCTCGCGGTCATTGTGACATCGTTATTTTCACTGCGCGCAGGGCTGATCGGCGCGCTGGAGTCGAGTGCGGAACCCGGCCTGTATTTTGCGCAAAGCAAAGACTCCTCTTCCGAACTGACCAGCACGATAACGCGAACGCAGGCGGCGCAACTTTCGCGCTTGCCCGGCCTTGTTGCGGCTTCGCCGGAGTGGGTTGTCCTGGTGCGGCTCCGCCCAGACAACGTGGAGAAAGAGTATCTGGTGCGCGGCGTAACGCCGGCGGCATTCACGCTGATGAACGCGAACAACGGGCAACCGCTGGTCACCCTCACCCGCGGCAGAGCATTTCAGCCGGGGCAAAATGAGCTCGTCGTCGGCGCGTCATTGGCGCGGCATTATCCGACGTTCCACGTGGGCGAGACCATACGCCTGCACGACCGCGATTGGAAAATCGTCGGTGAATTTACCACCGGCGGTTCGCCGCGGCAGTCCGAGTTCATGGCCGATCTGGAACATATCCGCACCAGCTGGGGCGCGGGACTCGATTACAACCTGGTGGCATTGACCAGCAATGTCACCTCTGTCGAGCAACTGCAACAAGCCATCCAGGGGACGCTCAATGACCGAGTCGCCATTAGCGACAGCCGAACCTACTATGCCGGCAGCAGCGAAGGGTTGGGCCAGGTGCTGCTGTGGTTCGGCCTGTTATTTTCATTGCTGGCGGGGGTGTCGGTGACTGCGGGCATCATCGCGCTGTGTGAATCGCTCATCGCCAACCAACAAGACCAGCTGGCAATAACGCTGTTGCTGGGATTCGGCAGGGTTATTGATGTGTCTTATCTCTGCCAAACCCTCTTGCTGGGCCTGGCAGGCTCTTCCATTGGCGCCTTGTTGAGCATGTTGCTGTTCAACGGCATCACGTTCACCACGTTTGGCCACGCGCATGAGCTGGTGTTCCCCATGATGGTCAGCGGAAAAATGCAGATGATCAGTATCGCTTATGGCGTATTCATCAGCTTTATCGCCTCACTGTTTGTGCTGCCGGCCATTCGCGCAGCGACAAAGGGAAAATAATGCCGGGCGCAACAGAGAGCCGGCGAAAAGCAAGCCGCGCGTCGCCGCCGGGGTGCGGCCCAATAGCGATTAAAAAATGATAGCTACTTAATTTATTGCGGTATGCCCGGCGAAACGCGGCAGAAGATTTTGCGATGACCTTGGCGATAAGGGCAAGGCAATTTCCCCGCCGGTCATTGTCGCCAACGAAGAGCGCAGTGCATTCATTGAATGAAATCGCGCAAGGTGAAAAACCCAAAGCACTGAATATCAATTACACAGAGATATTGATTTGATTTTGCAGGCCAAAAGAAAAATGGAAAGCCTGGTAACAAGGCACTTGAGTACCACTCCAGAACAGGAGCCAGAGAAAAAATGAATGATTCATCCCTTAATAATACCCCCCTGGCGGACACCCAGCAGGGCGTATGGTACGCATCGCAAGCGAGCCACTCTTCCAAACTCTATGCGACGGCGCAAGCCCTGCGCCTGCACGGTGAAATTAATCGGACATTATTGCTCAACGCCATCGAACTGGCTCTGCAGGATATTGAGGTGCTCAACCACCGTTTCCTCGATATCGATGGCACTCCGTCTTTCGGCATCCGCCAGCCTGCTGGCCGCGTGACCGTCTGCGATCTCAGCCATCACGCAGACCCGGAGACGCTCGCCTGGCGCGCGATGGAACAGATAACGCAACGGGAACAGGGACCGGAGAATTTACATCTTCATGAACATCAGCTGTATGTTTTGAATGAACGCGAAGCGATATGGTTTTCCCGAATACACCATATCGCTTTCGACGCCTACGCCTATTCCCTGCTCCACCGCCGTGCGGGGGAGCATTACCGAGCGCTGTTGCAAGGAACGCCGCCTCTCCCCAGCCGCTTTGTCAAACTGACCACGCTCTGCCAGGACGACGTCCTCTACAGGCAGAGCGCGCAATATGCGGACGATCACCGCTACTGGATGCAGCGCTGCGCGCAGTTGCCTGCGCCGACCTTTCTGGGTGCGCCAGCGCAAGCCATGGCCGAGCACACGTTGGAAGTCGAGACCGTTATCGATACCGAGCTGGCGCTAGCCTTGGGCAGCTTCTACCAAAGCAGCGGGATCGCGTTATCCGACATCTTGCTCAGCGCGTTCGCCAGCTATTTCTCCCGCTGTCGGTCGGGCGAGCGGCAACTGTTGTTCGGCCTGCCCTGCATGGGGCGGCTTGATACTTATGGCGCCCAGGCGGCGGTCACACGCAGCAATATCCTGCCGCTTCTGCTGGATTTGCCGCAACACGCGCACTTTCGCGACGTTTGCGCCACCGTCGCCCGCAGCCGGCGCGAGCTGCTCGCGCACCAGCGCTACCGCGGAGAATGGATCGGCCGAGCCATCGGCAGGGTAGGCGATACTCTGCCCCTTTACGGCATCGAACTGAACATCTTGCCTCCGCCTGTGACGCTCGATTTTGCGGAGCTAAGCGCCACGGTCAAACATATCGCCACCGGCCCCGTACGCGATCTTAACCTCCACCTGGAACTGGGTACGGACCTGCAACCGCGCCGCCTGCGTCTTATCGCCAATGCCGCGCGCCATCATCACGCAGAGCTGCAATTGCATGTGCGGCGGCTGTTGCATTGGATCATGCAGTTGGTTGCGGCGCCGACCCTTCCGCTGCAACAACTGACGCTGCCAGCACCGGCGGAACTGGCGTTAATCGCGCAATGGAACGACACCGCCCAGCCGTTACCCGCCAACACGATCCTCGGCCTGTTCCTCAAACAGGCTCAAGCCACTCCGCATCAGCTAGCCGTGCTCGACGAAAACGAACGGCTGAGCTATTCGGCGCTGGAACTGCGCTCACGGCGGTGCGCGCATGCCCTTGAACGCCATCTGCAAGGCGCTCGCGGCCAGGTGATCGCCGTCACACTTGAACGCAGCGTAGCCTTAGAAGTGGTTCTGCTGGCCATTATGCGTGCCGGCGCCACGCTATTGCCGCTGTCGCCCGAACTGCCAACGCGGCGACAGCAAAAGATGCTCGAGCAGGCCAATGCGGCATTGCTGATAGCCGATCGCGCCGATGACGACAGGTTGCCGGACAGCGTTCCCCGGCTCGATCTCGCCGCGCTGTACTCACTAGCCGCCCATCAGGGCGACGCGGCATTACCGCTCGTCACGCGGCAAAGCGGCGCAGATCCGGCTTATATTCTGTTCACCTCCGGTTCCAGCGGCGCCCCAAAAGGGGTGATCGTGAGCCATCTTGCCTTGGCCAATCGCCTGCAATGGATGCAGGCCGAATATCCTCTCGGAACGCAGGATCGCGTGCTGCAGAAAACGCCGGCCACCTTTGATGTGTCGATTTGGGAGTTTTTCTGGCCGCTGATCGGGGGCGCAACCTTGGTGATGGCGCGGCCCGGCGGCCATACCGATCCGGCGTACCTGCTGAATTGCATCGTGCAGCATCGCATCACAACGCTGCACTTTGTTCCATCGATGCTGGCGCTGTTTCTCGACGCCGTCGAACGCAGGCCCGAACCGCTGCCGCTGCTCAGGGTATTCGCCAGCGGGGAAGCCTTGTCGCCGGAGCTGGCCCAACGGCAGCGGACATTGCTGACGGCGCCTTTGCATAATCTTTACGGCCCGACGGAGGCCGCCATTGATGTCACTTACCACGCGCTGAGCTGCAGCGACGAGAAGCGCAGCGTGCCTATCGGCCGCCCCATTTGGAATACGCGCATCCACGTGCTGGATCCCTTCGGCAACACCACCCCCATCGGCATCGAAGGGGAATTGCACATTGAGGGCATTTGTCTCGCTGACGGCTATGCGGGCCAACCCGAGCTGACGGCAGAACGGTTTTTCGCCACGGCGGACGGCAAGCGCCTTTACCGCACGGGAGACCTGGCGCGCTGGCGCCCGAATGGCGAAATAGACTATTTGGGGCGGCTGGATCACCAGATAAAAATACACGGGCAGCGTATTGAGCTGGAGGAAATTGACGCGGTTCTCAATCGACATCCGCAGGTGCTCCAGTCCTGCGCCAACATGCATGACGGGCGCATTGTCGCCTATGTCGTGGCCAGCGGCGCCGAGGCCGATGAAAAAGCCTTACTAGCGCTCTGCCGGGAATATCTCCCTGCCTACATGCTGCCGCAGTGCCTGGTGTTTCTCTCCGAACTGCCGCTCAGCCGCAATGGCAAACTGGATAGAAAAGCGCTGCCCGCTCCGCAAAGCCCGCAATCACAGGGCGGTGGCATTCCCTCCTCCCTGACGGAGCAACGGCTGTGCGAATATTTTGCCGATGCGCTGCGCCTGCCTGCCGTGGCGCCTGAAGCCAACTTCTTCGAACTGGGAGGCAACTCGCTGAGCGCCGTTGATGTCGCCGCCCGCATTAATGCCGGCCTGGGTTGGCAAATCACCATCGCCAGCATCTTTGCTCATCCTTCAGCCCGGGCGCTGGCCGAACAAGGCCAGCACTCAGCGCCGGATATGCTCGATGCCACACTGCTGCTGCGCCCTGGCACCGGCGCTTCGCAAAACGCGCTGCCGACGCTGTTTTGCATCCATCCGGCCGGTGGCATCGCCTGGTGTTACAGCGGCCTGGCGCGTTTTCTCAAAACGCCGTGTGAAATCGTCGGCTTGCAAGCTCAAGGCCTGACGCCGGGCAGCAATATCACCCGAACGATGGATGAAATGGCCGCAGAATATGCCAGGCGCATACGCGCCCATCAGCCCGAGGGGCCTTACTGGATCATCGGGTGGTCGGTTGGCGGCATGATCGCCCACAATGTCGCCATCCACCTAGAGCAACAAGATCAGCAGGTCGAATTGCTGGCGATGATGGATGCCTATCCCAGCGATCTGTGGCGACGCTTCGCTTTTGAAACGCTCAATGGCGAAGAGGAGGAGAGCCTGGCGCTGGCCGCCCTGTTGTTCATTGCGGGCATCGCCTTGCCCTTCGATCAAGAATTGCCTTCGCTGGTCGTGCCGAAAGGCGAGATCCTGCAACGCGCGGAAACAATCGCCCTGTTGCGAAAACACGGCAGCGCCCTGGCCAGTCTGGATGACGGCACGCTCGACCGCTTGATTGACGTGGTGATTAATAGCCGCCGCCTGGTCGGCCAGTCGGAACACGGCCACTTCTACGGTAATTTGCTGTTCTTCACGGCAGCAGCGCCGCGCGCAGAAGACTGGTTGGATTTGGAGGCCTGGCGCCCCTATGTACATGGACGAATACAAAATATCGACATCGACTGCGATCACCCCGCGATGGCCAGGGCGGAAGCATTGCGCGATATCGCCGGGCATCTGGACGCCGCTTTTGCTCGTTTCGCGCAGCGCACGTCCGTATCAGAACTGAACTACACCATAGAGTACATCACCCAATGAGCGATTCTTTTTTACTTAAGGACCTGGCGGAAAATTTAGTGCCTTTCACGGCACACCGGGTTACGTCCTCTCTCATTTGGTCCGCCGAAGAAAAGGCAGACGGCGAAGCGCTGCACGCCGCGTGCAGCTATCTGGTCACTCCCGATACGCCAGGCGCCGTCAAAGTTTTCCACGCGGAACGTTACGGCGGAGGCGGTATTCAACGTAACGGCGGCGGCGCCCGCTGCGGTTTTGATGGCCGTTACCAGGTGAAAGGAATCGGTGCTAATCCGCTGGTCGGGCAAGGTTCGGATTGGTATCACTCCAATGGCGAACTGCGCGCCGAACAGGCGATCTATGAAGCCCTATGGAGCGAAATGCTGGCGCAGACGTTGCCTTATGGCGCCGCGCGCACCCACGCGATTTTGCTCACCGACAGCTATACCCATGGGGATTTCACCCGCACAAAGGGCCGCTCTCGCCGCGCCCTTCTGGTTCGCGAGCCCCTGGTCCGCCCGGCACATTTTGAACGAACGCCCTACTTCCGGCCCAAAGCGGAATATGCAGGGCAGCTCATGCATGACGTTCAACGGGTTAAATCCGTGCTTCGCCGCCTGCCGGACTATTTGCCGGTCCCCACCGCGGGCTTCAGCGAACAGGCCGCTCGCGATCCGCGGCGCCGCTGCCTTGAGGGGATGTATGAGCTCACCAAACGTCTGGCTCGGCAAATGGCGTTTTGCCGCACCCGCTTCCTGATGTTGACTACCTCATCCTCCAACATCACCATGGACGGTAGGGTATTGGATTTTAACGGGCTAACCTGTTTATTCCCCAGCGATCATCGTTACGATTTCGAATACCAGCTCAAGTTTGCACAATTGATGAGAGAACCGGCAATCATTCAGAACAGCCTATCCGAGCTGTGCTTCTACCTTGGGAAGTACCTGTTTGATCGGCCTTTCATTGCCATCGCCCAGCAACAGGTAAAAACCTATTTCTGGCATTTTTTTCAGCAGGCCTGTTGCCGCGGCTATTTGACGCTACTGGGCATTCCCATCGACCTGCTCTCACCGGCGGAGACGCCAAAACCCTTAGAGAGGCTGGCAAACAGTTTCCTGCAGCTGCTTATCCACCGTTGCCGAAAGCTCTATGTCTCAGCGGAAATGGCGGGAGACGAATCGCCGCTGGAACGTTTGGTCGTGACCTTGATTCGCTGCAGCCAAGGGCACCCCGTCCCCACGCATGACGATTTCTCACGGGATGCGCGTTTTATGGGCACCCTGCGCGCTTTCTCGCAGGTCAATCATTGGTTGGTCGAAACCTGCCGCGCCCAGGGAATCGATGCCACCGTTATTCAGAAAGGCATGGCGCAACAGGCTCGCCTCAGGCTGCGGCCCCGCCCCCAGTGCGGGAAAATACAGATGCTCAACGAAATCACGGCTCTGGTGGAGGCCAATGGTGATGACGACCAACGCTTGCGGCAACTGTTAACCGACATGCGGATAAAGGCGGTGGCCTTCGCCAAAGAAACCTTTGGCGGGCAGCCGCTTGTCATCCCCTCCAGGAGAAATGAACCAGCATGACGCTCTATATTCGAGAAACCGCCGGCGGCCAAGATCAATGGTCAGACTATGAGCAGCTTGGTTTTGCCGTGAGCTGCATGTTACATCACCGAAATTACAGCCTTCATCCGATAAAAAGCGTTCAAGAGCGCTTGATATTTGCCATACAGCACGGGCAGATCAAGTTTCTTTTCGACACCAATGACCAACCGCTGGCCTATGTTCTCTGGGCCTGTCTGACGGAGGACACCGAAACGCAATTGCAACGCGATCCGGGGTTCCCACTTCACCCTTCCGAATGGAATGAGGGAGACAGGATATGGCTGCTCGATTTTTGTTGCAGGCCCGGTTTCGCACCTCAGGCAATCAAGCGCTTCAACAAGCTCAAACCCTGGGGAGAGGGCCAGGTGCGCTGGCAGAACAGAAAGAGAAAGGTAATGACGCTGGCCTGATCCGCACGGCCCGCTCCTTAAATAAAACGAATGGAGAGCCCCTCGATGGACGGATTTGTACTCATGGCGATCAAACGAATCGCGGTAGAAACGGCATTTTTCTGTGAAGGCCCCTATGACAGCGATAACGGATTTGAGCGTCTGATGGCCTGTAAAACCCGCAGCGACTTGAACAGTAGCGCGTTTGGCGATGTCTTCCTGCATTCGTTTCTTCGCGGCAAAAGCGTGGAAGAAATAAAAAGCGTTGTCCTAAATTCGGCAATTCAATTGATTGTTGCGATTAAAAAAGTATCGGCGGAAATCGCCGAACAAATTTTATTGCAGACTCCATTGCCACCAGAGGCCATAAGTGTCGCCAGGCCAGCTAATACCTGCACCGTCTGAAGTCTGAACCTTGCCTAAACGGCGCCCACACGGCGCCGTTTTTTTTCGCCTTCATCCATTCTGTGAAGTTATACTTTGCACAATTTCACGGCACAGAGGAGCCCACATGTCCAGCACTGCCAGCGTCAGGTTACGCCCATTGGAACGGGACGATCTGTCGTTCGTCCACCAGATGGACAACAACGCCAGCGTTATGCGCTATTGGTTTGAAGAACCCTACGAAGCCTTTGTCGAACTTTCCGATCTCTACGACAAACACATCCACGATCAGAGCGAGCGCCGCTTTATCATCGAGCACGAAGGCGCCAAGGTCGGCCTGGTGGAACTGGTGGAGATCGATCACATCCACCGCCGCGCAGAATTCCAGATCATCATCGATCCCGCCCACCAGGGCAAAGGCTACGCCAGCACCGCCGCCCGCCTGGCGATGGACTACGGCTTCTCGGTGCTGAATCTGTACAAGCTGTACCTGATCGTCGACAAGGAGAACCCGAAGGCGATCCACATCTACAGCAAGCTGGGCTTCAACGTGGAAGGCGAGCTGATCGACGAGTTCTTCGTCAACGGCGAATACCGCACCGTGCTGCGCATGTGCATCTTCCAGCCGCAATATCTGGCGAAGTTCAAAACGCCGGGCGATAAGCCGCTGGTGAAGTGACGGTCTGCGAGAAAAAAGAGAAAACCCGCGCTGGCGGGTTTTTTATTGGCGAATAACCGGCTAGTATTCGGTGATGCCATTTTTACCGGAAAATGAGCTGATAAAAAAGCCAAGAGCGTATTTAACCGGAATAGTGGATGAAACAGTAACGCACCGCAATAACAAGAACCTTTCCTCTGAATTTCTACGAAGGAGTAACGTAAATGGCTAAAGTTTCAAACCTGCTGCTTTTTATCGGCCTGGCGATGCTCGCCATCGCCGCCGGTCTAAATACCTATAGCGGCTACGCGCCTGCAGATCCCAACAGCACCCCGCTGTTTTCCCCGCTCTGGTGGACGCGCTGGTTCCCGCTCTATGCCTCGGGGGCTGCGTTGCTGTTGGTGGGGTTGGTATTGCGGGTTACGGCTAAAGGCCGCGCGCATTAAGGATTACCATTTCAGCACCGCCGAGCCCGCCACAGCCATTATCGACATGAGCAATTATATTGATCATCACCGACAACATAATTGTGGTTGATAATAAATTGCAGAGAATGGATTGAATTCCACATGATGAAAAATGAATAAAACAAACTCGCCGGCAATCAGACTTATGCCATGCATTAATTCATGCCGGCTTAATGCGCGGGTAAAATAAAACAGCAGACGCAGGCCGACTGCAACGGCCATTGCCGGCGACGGAGCGAAAACCTCCGTCGCTCTCCCCTCACCCATACCGCCCGGTAATATAATCCTCGGTGCGGCGCTGGCGCGGCGACGTGAAAATGGCGTCGGTGTCGTTGTATTCCACCAGCCGCCCCTGATGAATAAAGGCGGTGTAGTCGGAGACGCGCGCCGCTTGCTGCATGTTGTGCGTCACCAGCACCACACTGTAACGCTGCTTCAACGCCGAAATCAGCTCTTCGATGGTCAGCGTGGAGATCGGATCCAGCGCCGAAGTCGGCTCGTCGAGCAACAGTACTTCCGGCTCGATGGCGATGGCACGCGCGATCACCAGGCGCTGCTGCTGGCCGCTGGACAAGCGGAAGGCGTTTTCGCGCAGCCGGTCCTTCACCTCATGCCACAGCGCGGCGGCGCGCAGCGAACGCTCCACCGCTTCATCCAGCAAGCGCCGGTCGCGCACGCCCTGCAGCCGCAGGCCGTACACCACGTTTTCATAGATCGATTTCGGGAACGGGTTCGGCCGCTGGAACACCATGCCCACCCGCCGCCGCAGCGCCGCCACGTCGATCTGCGCGCCGGAGATCGCCGCGCCGTTCAGCTGCAGTTCGCCCTCGATGCGGCAGTTGTCCACCAGATCGTTCATGCGGTTGAAACAGCGCAGCAGCGTCGATTTGCCACAGCCCGAAGGGCCGATCAGGGCCGTCACCCGGTGTTTCGGGATACGCAGCGAGATATCGTGCAGCACCTGTTTGTCACCATAAAACAGGTTCAGGCCGTTGACCGCCAGCGCGGTCTGTTCATCGTCGAGATGCTGGACATCCAGCCGGGGCAAACTGCCTGGCGTCATCAAACCCATTACGCACTCCCCAAAAATAGCGTCATTGTTACTGCGACCATGCTCGGTACCGCTCCCTCAGCGAATGGCGGATGCCCATCGCCGCCAGATTCAAACTCACCACGATCGTCACCAGCAAGAAGGCGGTGGCGAACACCAACGGCCGCGCCGCCTCCACGCTCGGGCTCTGGAATGCCATATCGTAGATCTGGAAGCTCAAATGCATGAACTTCCGCTCCAGGTGCAGATACGGGAAAATCTCGTCCACCGGCAGCACCGGCACCGATTTCACGACCCCCACCAGCATCAGCGGCGCGGTCTCCCCGGCGGCGCGCGCCACCGCCAGGATCAGGCCGGTCATCATCGCCGGCGCCGCCATCGGCAGCACGATGCGCCACAGCGTCTCGGCCCGGCTGGCCCCCAGCGCCATCGAGCCCTGCCGCAGCGAGGTGGGTATGCGCGACAGCCCTTCCTCGGTGGCGACGATCACCACCGGCAGCGTCAGCAGCGCCAGCGTCAGCGCCGCCCACAGCACGCCGGGCGTGCCGAAGGTCGGGTTGGGCAGGGATTCAGGATAGAACAGCTGATCGAGCGTGCCGCCTATCATATAGACGAAGAAGCCGAGGCCGAATACGCCATAGACGATCGAGGGCACGCCGGCCAGATTGACCACCGCGATGCGGATCACCCGCGTCAGCAGATTGTTGCCGGCATATTCGTGCAAATACACCGCCGCGATCACGCCAAACGGCATCACCACGATCGACATCAGGATCACCATCAACACCGTGCCGAAAATTGCCGGGAACACCCCGCCCTCGGTATTCGCCTCGCGCGGGCTGTCGATGAGAAACTTCTTCACCTGCTCGCCCCAGTGCGCCAGCTTCTCGGAGGTGCTCATGGCGTTCGGGTACCAGGCATCGCGCACCTGGCTGAGCGGAATGGTCAACGTCTGCCCGTGCATGTCGCGCAGCAGCAACGCGTCGCGCTGGCGATCGCGGTTCAGCCCCGCCAGACGTTCGGACAACAGCTGATACTGCCGCTGCAGCTCCAGCCGTTCGGCCTTGATGGCGTCCTGCGCGCGGGCGTCCAGCTTATCGTCGCGCTGCAGGCGCTTTTCCCGCAGCCGCAGCGCGTCAAACTGCTGATTGATGCGCGCCATGTCGCGGAATTGAATGTCGTGCGCCTGGCGCGAGAGCGCGGCGATTTGCGGCAGGCGCTGCTGCAACGCCTGCCCCAGATTGCGGCCGGTCAGCGGTTGCCCGTCTTCCAGCAGCCCCGCCAGATAGCCGTAAGCGGTGCCGTGGCTGTCGCGTTCCAGCACCAGCAGGCTGCGCGGCGTGCTTTGGCTGCGGATATCGCTGGCCAGCAAGGTGCGGAAATCCTGCCCCTCGCGCTCGCGGTTGCCGACCTTAATCAGATAACGTTCGACGTTCTGCGCCTCGCCCGGCGGCGTGACGCCCGCTTCGGCCAGCTGGCGCCGGGAAATGCTTTGTTGCTGGTACAACTCGCCGATCACCGTCACCGGCCCGGCGCCGTTCTGATTCAGTTCGAACTGATAAACCGGGCTCGGCCAGAAATAGCGCATCCCCTGCCCGGCCAGCAGCAACAGAATGCCGATCAGCGCCAGCAGGCTGACGGCGACCGAACCGGCGGTCAGCCACACCCACGGCGACCCGCTCTTCACCCAGTTTTTCATGGCGCCTCCTGGTTCGGCGTGTAGCGCTTGCGCAGCCGCAGGCGCACCGCCTCCGCCAGCGTGTTGAACACGAAGGTGAAGACAAACAGCACCAGCGCAGTCAGGAACAGCACGCGGTAATGGCTGCTGCCGGAAACCGCCTCCGGCATTTCGATGGCGATATTGGCCGCCAGCGCTCGCAGCCCCTGGAACAGGCTGCCGTCAATAATCGGCGTGTTGCCGGTGGCCATCAGCACGATCATGGTTTCTCCCACCGCGCGGCCAAAGCCGATCATCAGCGCGGAGAAAATGCCGGCGCTGGCGGAAGGCAGCACCACCTTGATCACCGTCTGCCATTGGGTGGCGCCCAGCGCCAAAGAACCCTGGCTCAGGGTGGCCGGCACGCTGAACAGCGCGTCCTCCGCCAGCGAGAAGATGATCGGCACCAGCGCGAAGCCCATCGCCACGCCCACCACCAGCGCATTACGCTGGTCATAATTATCCCCCAGCCAGAAATGCAGCGGCTCACCGAACAGCGCCACCTCCAGCCACGGCCCCAGGCTGAACGCCAGCCACACCGTTAACGCCAGCAGCGGCAACAGCAACAGCAGATCGACGCCCGGCCGGCAGCGCGGCATAAAGCGATGGGTCAACGCGCCGCACAGCAGCACCGCCGCCGCCAGCAGCAGCGGCAACGCCAGCACCGCCAACAGATACTGCTCGATGATCGGCGCCAGCCAGATGCCGGCCACCAGCCCGATCACCACCGTCGGCAACGCGCCCATCACTTCGATAGCCGGTTTGATCACTCGCCGTAGCCCCGGCGTCATAAAGTAAGCGGTATAGATGGCGCCGGCCAAGGCCAGCGGGATGGCGAACAGCATCGCGTAAGCCGCCGCCTTGAAGGTGCCGAAGATCACCGGCATCAGGCTGAATTTAGGTTGGTAGCTGTCTTCGCCGGAGGTGGACTGCCAGACATAGGCCGGCTGCGGGTAGTTCTCGTACCACACCTTGCCCCACAGCGAACGCCAGGTGACGTCCGGATACGGGTTGTCGAGCGCATAGCGCTGCCAGCCCTGCGCGCTCTCCAGCAGCAGGCCATCGCCGCGCGGCGCGAACGCCATTTGCCGCACCTCGGCGCCCAAACGGGTATTCAGCAGCGGCTGGGATTGGATCGTGGAGAATAACGAGAAGCCGCCATCGGGCCGCAGGGTGGCGAACACCCGGCGATAAGGTTCAGCCACCGTCAGCTCCTGCCCGTCGGCGCCGTGGTCGAAATGCTGCACCGGCGTCAGTCGCCAGCGCTGCTCTTTTTCCACCTCGAACCACTCGCGCAGGTTGCCGTCGGCGCCCTTGATCAGCAGCGCGCTGCCGCCGGGCAGCGCCGTCATCTGGTACGGGGCGTGTTCGCCCAAGGTGCGCGTTTCACGCAGTTGAAGCTGCGCGCCGTCGATCTGGTAACGCGCCAGCCGGTTGCCCGCCAGCAGGTAAAGCTGGCGGCCATCCGGCGTCAACACCAACTGCTCTGCATCGTGTTCCAGCGGACGTTCGCTGAACTGCGGCGGCCGATCCGGGCTGAAACGGCCGAACACCAGCCGCCGATCGTCGGTCACCCCGGCCAGCAGATACTGCCCGCGATGCGCGTCCGCCAGCGACAACAGCTTCAGCGGCTTGCGCTGCGGATCCAGCGCCAGCGGCGGTTGCCCGAGCGGGAACAGCCACTGCGGCCGGCCGTTTTCCGCCGTGGCGAAATCCGCGCGAGCCACCACCAACCGGCCGTCGGCCTGCGCCAGTGCAAACAGATCGCGCTCTCCGGCGGCCTGCGCGAGCAGCGCCGGTTTGGCCAGCAGCGTTTGCTGCGCCAGCGGTGTCTGGGCCTGGCCGCTCGGCGCCGGCGACAGACGATAAAATTGCCCCGAGCCCTGCGCATCGATGCGATAACCGACGCGCTGCTGCACGTCCATGCCCAGCGCCAGCGCCGGGGAAGACGCCGCAATCGGCAGCGGCTGAGCCTGCCCAACCGAGGCCGGTTTGAACAGCGGCAGCACCGCAAACAGCAGATAAACGAAGATCAGCATCAACGTCATCAGCACCATCAGCCCGCAGGCGGTCACTGCCGCCTGCACGCCGCGGTCGATGCGCCCGCGCAGGCGATCTCGGGGATGTTGATTTGCCGTCGTCTGTGTCATGTGTCTCGCTGTCGCTGATGTAATCGGGCTTACGCCGTAAGATAACCGGGCATCTTATGTCAGTTTTATGACGTTTGCATGACAAAGTTACCCGACTCAATCCAGGTTTTTTACACTGCCAACAGACAATATGGATTTGATATATTGCTGAAAAATGACCATAAACACGCTTTATAACGCCAAGAATAAGCCTGCTAACCGTCATTTCATGCTGATCGTTTCACTGCCGGGCATCCCGCCGCGGGGAAAATTTATTGCCGGCGAAAAACGCCGCGCGCCAACGCAATGGATATGTTGGACTTTCCTGTCAATCTCTCGCAATAATGATGAAGGACACTAGAGCGGCATCCGGGCGCTGCGTCCCGGATCCTATTCTAAAATTGAACTGGAGTGGCAATGGGTCAGGAAAAGCTCTACATCGAAAAAGAACTAAGCTGGTTATCCTTTAATGAGCGCGTGTTGCAGGAAGCCGCAGATAAGAGCAATCCCCTGATTGAACGAATGCGTTTTCTGGGCATTTACTCCAACAACCTCGACGAGTTCTATAAAGTCCGCTTCGCCGATCTCAAACGCCGCATCCTGATCAGCGAAGAGCAGGGCTCCGCCGGCGCCTCGCGCCACCTGCTGAAAAAGATCCAGGCCAAGGTGCTGAAAACCGATCAGGAATTCGACGGCCTGTACAACGATCTGCTGCTGGAAATGGCGCGCAACCAGATCTTCCTGATCAACGAACGCCAGGTGTCCGAAAACCAGCAAATCTGGCTGCGCCAGTATTTCAAACAGCATCTGCGCCAGCACATCACGCCGATCCTGATCAACCACGACACCAATCTGGTGCAGTTCCTGAAAGACGATTACACCTATCTGGCGGTGGAAATTATCCGCGGCGCGCGCACCGACTATGCGCTGCTGGAAATCCCGTCGGACAAAGTGCCGCGCTTCGTCAATCTGCCGCCGGAAGCGCCGCGCCGCCGCAAGCCGATGATCCTGCTGGACAACATTCTGCGTTACTGCCTGGATGAGATTTTCAAAGGCTTCTTCGACTACGACGCGCTCAACGCCTATTCGATGAAGATGACCCGCGACGCCGAGTACGATCTGGTGACCGAAATGGAATCCAGCCTGCTGGAACTGATGTCCTCCAGCCTGAAACAGCGCCTCACCGCCGAACCGGTGCGCTTCGTTTATCAGCGCGACATGCCGAACGAGATGGTGGAACTGCTGCGCGGCAAGCTGGGCATCTCCAACTACGATTCGGTGATCGCCGGCGGCCGCTATCACAACTTTAAAGACTTCATCAGCTTCCCGAACGTCGGCAAGGCCAATCTGGTCAACAAGCCGCTGCCGCGCCTGCGCCACATCTGGTTCGACGGTTTCCGCAACGGCTTCGACGCCATTCGTGAAAAAGACGTGCTGCTCTACTACCCGTACCACACCTTTGAGCACGTGCTGGAGCTGCTGCGCCAGGCGTCGTTCGATCCGAGCGTGCTGGCGATCAAAATCAACATCTACCGCGTGGCGAAAGACTCGCGCATCATCGAATCGATGATCCACGCCGCGCACAACGGCAAGAAAGTCACGGTGGTGGTCGAGCTGCAGGCGCGCTTCGACGAAGAGGCCAACATTCACTGGGCGAAGCGCCTGACCGAAGCCGGCGTACACGTAATCTTCTCGGCGCCGGGGCTGAAAATCCACGCCAAACTGTTCCTGATTTCGCGCCGTGAAGGCGATGAAATTGTGCGCTATGCTCATATCGGCACCGGCAACTTTAACGAAAAAACCGCGCGCATCTATACCGACTATTCGCTGCTGACCGCCGACTCGCGCATCACCAACGAAGTGCGCCGGGTGTTCAACTTTATCGAGAACCCCTACCGGCCGGTCACCTTCGACAACCTGATGGTGTCGCCGCAGAACTCGCGCCTGAAGCTGTATGAGCTGATCGACAACGAAATCGCCAACGCCCAGGCCGGGGAACAGGCCGGCATTATGTTGAAAATAAATAATCTGGTGGATAAAGGGCTGGTAGATCGGTTATATACCGCGTCCGGCGCCGGCGTGAAGATCCGCCTGCTGGTGCGGGGCATGTGTTCCCTGATTCCCAACCTGCCGGGGATCAGCGACAATATTCAGGTGATCAGCATCGTCGATCGCTTTTTGGAACACGATCGGGTTTACGTTTTCGACAACAAAGGTGACAAACGGGTGTATCTGTCCTCCGCCGACTGGATGACCCGCAACATAGATTACCGTATCGAAGTGGCGGTATCGCTGCTGGATCCGGCGCTGAAACAGCGCGTTCTGGACATTCTGGAGATCCTGTTCAGCGATACGGTCAAGGCCCGTTATGTGGATAAAGAACTGAGCAACCAGTACGTGCCGCGCGGCAACCGCCGCAAAGTGCGCGCCCAGGTGGCTATTTACGAGTATTTAAAAGCTCTGGAACAACCAGGACAGTAGGCCAGCAACTATGCCGCTAAAAAACACTGCAACGAACAAACCGCAGGAAATCGCCGCCATCGACCTCGGGTCGAACAGTTTCCACATGGTGATCGCCCGCGTCGTCAACGGCGCCTTACAGGTATTGGGCCGTTTAAAACAGCGGGTGCACCTCGCCGACGGATTGGACAGCAACAACGTACTCAGTGAAGAGGCGATAGAACGCGGCCTGGCCTGCCTGGCGCTGTTTGCCGAACGGCTGCAGGGCTTCCCGGCGGATAACGTCACCATCGTCGGGACCCACACCCTGCGCCAGGCGGTGAACGCCGAAGTGTTCCTCAAGCGCGCCGCCAAAGTGATCCCCTACCCGATCGAAATCATCGCCGGCCAGGAAGAAGCGCGCCTGATCTTCATGGGCGTGGAGCACACTCAACCGGAGAAAGGCCGCAAGCTGGTGATCGACATCGGCGGCGGCTCGACCGAGCTGGTGATCGGCGAAGACTTCGAGCCGCTGCTGGCGGAAAGCCGCCGCATGGGCTGCGTCAGCTTCGCCCAGCTGTTCTTCCCCGGCGGCGAGATCAGCAAAAACAACTTCCGCCGCGCGCGGCTGGCGGCGGCGCAGAAGCTGGAAACGCTGGCCTGGCAGTACCGCATTCAGGGCTGGCAGTACGCGCTGGGCGCCTCAGGCACCATCAAGGCCGCCCACGAAGTGCTGGTGGCGATGGGCGAAAAAGACGGTCTGATCACCCTCGAACGCCTGGAAATGCTCGCCGAACAGGTGCTGCAGTTCAAAAGCTTCAGCTCACTGAGCCTGCCGGGGCTGTCGGAAGACCGCCAATCGGTGTTCGTGCCGGGGCTGGCTATTCTGTGCGGCGTGTTCGATGCACTCGCGATCCGCGATCTGCGCCTGTCTGACGGCGCGCTGCGCGAAGGCGTGCTGTATGAAATGGAAGGCCGCTTCCGCCACCAGGACATCCGCAGCCGCACCGCCAAAAGCCTGGCCGATCACTACAACATCGACCGCGAACAGGCCAAGCGGGTGCTGGAAACCACCGAACTGCTCTATTCGCAGTGGATGGCGCAAAACACCAAGCTGGTGCATCCGCAATTGGAAGCCCTGCTGAAATGGGCCGCCATGCTGCACGAAGTGGGGCTGAGCATCAACCACAGCGGCATGCATCGCCATTCGGCCTACATTCTGCAAAACTCCAATCTGCCTGGCTTTAACCAGGAACAGCAGCTGCTGTTGGCGGCGTTGGTGCGTTTCCACCGCAAGGCGATCAAGCTGGAAGAGCTGCCGCGCCTCAACCTGTTCAAAAAGAAACACTACCTGCCGCTGATCCAGCTGCTGCGTCTGAGCACCCTGCTCAACAACCAGCGCCAGTCGACCACCACGCCGGAAACGCTGCGCCTGACCACCGACGACAACCACTGGACGCTGCGCTTCCCGGCCGGCTACCTGGCGCAAAACAACCTGGTGCAGCTGGACTTCGAGCGCGAGCAGGCCTACTGGAACGACGTCGTCGGCTGGAAGCTGCTGATCGACGAAGAAGGCTCGCAAGACGAACAGCGCTCCGCCTGATCCTCCGCCCCCCTGCCAGCCAGGGGGTTTTTCTTTCCGCCCCGTTCCGCCAACCTAAACGAAACCCTAATACGGCGCGCCGCTCGCCGGAAAAAAATGGACAACTTTTGTCATCAGCGCCTAAAATCCGGTTACAAATTCTCGAGCGAATAACACAGGACACCGGCATACCGGGTGATATATGCGCAAGAAAACCACCGGACAGATGACGAAGATAGTGTTGTTTATCAGCTTTATCATTTTAGTCGGCCGACTGCTGTACGCCGCCGTGGTGGCGGTGCCTCATCATCAGGAAAAAAAGCAGGCCGCTGCGCAAAACGCCGCCGAAGTCAGCGCGCCGCAACAGGACGCCTCCTCTGAATAACCGCCGCGCCCCGTCCGTTTCATAAAAATGACTCCGGCACTCGCTATGCTCTATCTTTTAATGAGCCTGCGTCAGGAACGCCGAGCGCCCGTTAAGGAACACCATGTCAGCCGCAACCCATAACGTCAAAAAAGTCGCTGAACACCGCCAGCGCATTCTCACTCTGTTGTTGAACAATAAGGAATTGGTCGACGGCATTCTCGGCCGGCCAGGGGATGAACACGCCCTCAGCCAAAGCGAACTGCTGAACCAAACGGCGGAAATTACCGGCCTGCTTGACGACATGCACGCCGCCGACCTGGCGGACCTGCTGGAAGCGCTGCCGCAGGACGAGCGCATGGCGCTGTGGCGGCTGGTGGGCAACAGCAAGCGCGGCCAGACGCTGGTGGAAGTCGCCGAACCGGTCTGGGACAGCCTGATCGAAGAAATGAGCGATAAAGACCTGCTCAAAGCGATCAAAACGCTGGACGTGGACGAACAGGCCTATCTGGCGCAATACCTGCCGCGTAACCTGATGGGTCGGTTGCTGACCTCGCTGGAGCCGGAGCAGCGCGCTCAGGTGCGCGAGATGAGCCAGTACGCCAAAGACAGCGTCGGCTGGATGATGGATTTCGAACTGGTGACAGTGCGGCCGGACGTCACGCTCGGCGCGGTGCACCGTTTTTTGCGCATGCGCAAAACCATTCCCGACGCGACCGATAAACTGTTCGTCACCGATCGCAAAAATACCCTGCTGGGCGAACTGCCGCTCACCGCGGTGCTGCTGAACGACCCGGAAATCCCGGTACGCGAAGTGATGGACAGCGACCCCGCCACCTTTCAGCCTGAGGACAAGGCCGATGAAGCGGCGGGCGCGTTCGAACGTTATGACCTGATCAGCGCCCCGGTGGTTGACGCCAAAGGCAAACTGATGGGCCGCCTGACCATCGAAGAGATCGTCGACGCCGTCAACGAAGAGAGCGACACCAACCTGCGCCGCATGGGCGGTTTAAGCCCGGAAGAAGACGTGTTCGCCCCGGTCAGCAAAGCGGTCAAAACCCGCTGGGCCTGGCTGGCGATCAACCTCTGCACCGCATTCATCGCCTCGCGGGTGATCGGCCTGTTCGAGCACACCATTTCCCAGCTGGTAGCGCTGGCGGCGCTGATGCCGATCGTCGCCGGCATCGGCGGCAACACCGGCAACCAGACCATCACCATGATCGTGCGCGCGCTGGCGCTGCACCAGATTGAAGTCGGCAACATCTCGCGCCTGATGCTCAGAGAGCTGGGCGTCGCCATCATCAACGGCGTGGTGTGGGGCGGCATCATGGGCGTGATCACCTGGCTGCTGTACGGCGACGCGGCGATGGGCGGCGTGATGACGTTGGCGATGCTGCTCAACCTGCTGCTGGCGGCGCTGATGGGCGTGGTGATCCCGATGACCATGCTCAAACTGGGCCGCGACCCGGCGGTCGGCTCGAGCGTGCTCATCACCGCGCTGACCGATACCGGCGGCTTCTTCATCTTCCTCGGCCTCGCCACCCTGTTCCTGCTGTAAGACGCTCAAAGCCGGCCCCGCGCCGGCTTTTTCGTCATTCTGTCGCCGGGTTTGCGCTAACGCAGTAAAGTCGGCCCTCCCGGTAGGTTTTCCTCCCGCGCTGTACTACCCTTTTTCAATAAATCATCTTGATTCATCCACGTCATGAATCCAATCACAGGCAGAGGTCATCGGTAAGGATGTCTATGGATATCAGCGCGCCGAACGCGTTCGGCACACACAAAGGCGTTATGCTGACACATTCTCTGTTCGTGGCGCTGGCGACATTTTTACTCGCCTTGCTGAGCCTGTCGTTATCCAGTGAGGCTCATCACTTCACGCCGCTGTGGTTCCCGACCGCCGCCGCGATCGCCGTGCTGTATCGCCATCCCCCGCGTCATTGGGGTTTGCCGCTGCTGGCCAGCGGCACAGGCATCGTGCTCGCCAGCTTCCTGCTGTTCGGCCTCAGCGCCATTCCCGTCAAGCTGGCCGCCATCAACCTGCTGGAAGCGGCAGTGTGCGCTCTGCTGCTGCGCCGCACGCTGCCGGCGATCGATCCGCTGAGCGATCTGGGCTGTTGGCTGCGCTTCGTGGTCTGCGCGGTGATATTTACCCCATTGTTCAGCGCGCTGCTGGCCGCCGGACTGACCCCCACGCCGGACCAAACGTTTTGGCAATCGTTCGGCACCTGGTTCATCTCTGAGGCGATAGGGGTGCTGTCGCTGGCGCCGCTCGGGCTCACCTATCACCGCCGCCTGTTGGCCGGGCTGAATCCGTATCCGCTGCTGTTGACCCTGATGGGCTCGCTGGCCTTCAGCTATCTGGCGCTGACGCATCTGCCCTTCCCCTTTACCTTCGTCATCCTGCCGCTGCTGTGGGCGGCTATCGCGCTGTCGCGCTTCGAAACTTTCACCGTCTGTTTCTGCACTCTCCTGCTGATCACCGTCCTGCTGTCGCTGGGCCTGCTGCGCCTTCAGTCTTCCCAGCACACTTTCCTGGGCGAACTCGGCCTCTATCTGCCGATGTTGCTGATCCTGATCCCGGCGCACGCCATGGCGATGGTGATGCACACCTTCCGGGTGGAAAAGCAACATATCGTCGAGAGCGAAAGCCGCTTTCGCAGCGCGCTGGAGTATTCCGCCATCGGCATGGCGCTGGTGTCGCCGGAGGGCAAATGGCTGCAGGTTAACCAGGCGCTGTGCAAGCTGCTCGGCTATCCGCCCGAAAGACTTTATCGCCTGACCTTTCAAGAGATCACCCACCCGGACGATCTGAACGCCGACCTGACCCAACTGCACGAACTGCTCGACGGCCATATCAGCAGCTACACCATGGAGAAACGCTATATCCGCAGCGACGGCCAGACGGTCTGGGCGCTGCTGGCGGTCTCGCTGGTGCGCGACGGCGAAGGCCGGCCGTTGTACTTCATCTCTCAGGTGGAGGACATCAGCGACCTTAAGCGCAGCGAGGCGGAGAACAATCGGTTGGTGGAGCGCATCACGCTGGCCAACCAGGTGGGCGGCGTCGGCATCTGGGAATGGGTGATGAGCCAGGAAAACTTCACCTGGGATCAGCGCATGTTCGAACTCTACGATCTCACCCCCGACCAAACGCCGACGCTGGCGTTGTGGCGCACCCTGCTGGTGCCGGAAGATCGCGAGCGCACCGATCGCGAGCTGGCCGAGATCCTGGCGCAGCCGCGGCCATTCATCATGGAGTTTCGCATCACTACGCGCAGCGGCAAAGTGCGCCATATCCGCGGCCAGGGCAACGTGATCCTCGACGATCAGGGCCGGCCGCTGCGCCTGATCGGCACCAATATCGACATGACCGAGCTCAAGAGCCTCGCCGAGGCGCTGCACGAAGAGAAAGAGCGCCTGCACATCACCCTCGACGCCATCGGCGAAGGGGTGATCTCCACCGACAGCCACCTGCGCATCACCTTTATGAATCCGGTGGCGGAACAGATGTGCGGCTGGCCGCTCGAATTGGCGATCGGTATGCCCGTCGCCGGCGTGGTGCGCCTGACCAACGGCAAAGACGGCCCGGAAATCGAAAACCTCACGCAATACCCACGGCAATGGCCGGCGGATTATGCGCTGGTGCTGCACAGCCGCGACGGGCGTTATTTCGACGTACAGCAGTCGGTCTCACCGCTGAAAACCCTCGACGGGGAAACCATGGGTGCGGTGATGGTGCTGCAGGACGTCACCGCCTCGCGCGAACTGATGAAAAAACTCAGCTACAGCGCCTCGCACGATGCGCTGACCGGATTGCCGAACCGCACCCGCTTCGAGAAACAGCTGAAAGCGGCGATCGTCGCCGGCGGGGAACCGTCGTCGCCGCATTCGCTGGTGTTCCTCGATCTGGATCGGTTCAAGGCGGTGAACGACACCGCCGGCCATGCGGCGGGCGATGCCCTGCTGCGGGACATCGCCCAACTGATGCGGCATCAGCTGCGCCATAGCGATTGCCTGGCCCGGCTGGGCGGCGACGAGTTCGGTCTGATCCTGTACGACTGCCGGCTGGAACAGGCCAAATCGCTGGTGCAGCAAGTGGTTAATCAAATCAGCCAGCACCCGTTCTACTGGGAAGGGAAGATTTACCGCGTCGGCGCCAGCGCCGGCATCACGCGCATCAGCGCCGACGCCAAAAGCAGCGAACTGCTGGCGCAGGCCGATATCGCCTGCTACACCGCCAAGCACCAGGGGCGCGGCCAGGTTTATCTGTACGAAACGCGGCAGAAACAGCTGCTGGAGCGGCAGCACGAGGTGCTGAGCCTGCAGGAAGTGCAGACGATCATCAGCGAGGGGCAACTGCGGCTGCTGACTCACGCGGTCGCGCCGCCGGCGACGCCGCTGTCGGCCGCGTTTCACCAGGTGAAGCTGCAGGTGATGGCGCCGGACGAGCGCCCGCTGTCGCACGAGGCGTTCATCGCCGCCGCGCAGCTGTACGGCCTGATGCCGGACATCGACCGCTGGACGGCGGCGCAACTGCTGGTGAAATATGCCGACGACATCAAACGCAAAGGGCTGTCGCTCGCGCTGCCGCTGGCCATCGACAGCCTGCTGAGCGCCGACTTCCAGCGCTACCTGACTGAAACGGTGCGCGCTTCCTCGCTGCCGCCGCAGGCGCTACTGTTCAGCGTCGATGAGGCCGCGATACTGGAGCACGCCGCGCAGTGTCGGGCATTTCTCCGCGAACTGCAGCAGCAGGGCTGCCGGCTGATCGTCAACGGCTTCGGGCATAACATCAATGCGTTCGATGAGCTCAGCGACCAGAGGATCGACATCATTCGCATCGATGAACGCTTTATCACCAACATGCACTGCAACCAGATGGACGAGCTGATGGTCTCGATGCTCAACGGCGCGGCGCATCGCATTAAAGCGCAGACCTTCGCCGGACCGGCTCACCAGCCGGTGACGCTGCAGGCGCTGCGCGACATTGGCGTCGATCTGGCGGACGGCGACCAGGTGGCGCTGGAGCAGCCGCTGGCGGTGTTGCTCAGCGACGGCTATTTCGGCATCCGTTAACCCTCCCCCCCTCTCAGGCGCCGTCTGCCGGGCGGCGCCTCGCATCTCGTTCGTTACATGATATTAACCAAGACAAGATTAGTGATATAAATAACACCTGAAGCTTAAACGATTAAGTAAGATGAAATCCCCATGCGAACATCGACGTATCCGTTGATTTTCCTCGACAGGTGATGGCTCAGAGACAAGGGACTATGGAAAAGAAATGGTTTTCCGCCAGGGAACTGATGGGTAAGGCGGGGTTGCCCTCAACCCCGCAAGGGGTCAATTTGATGGCCCGGCGCGAAGGCTGGGTCAGTCGCCGCCGCAGCGGCGTACAGGGCAAAGCGCTGGAATACCATATCGACAGTCTGCCGTTCGGCGCGCGCAGCCTGTCGGCGTTGCGCGAAACCGACCATCCGGATTACGACGTCAAACGTCAGGATCCGGTACGGGTCTGGATCGAGTATTACTATCACCTGACGCCGGCCGAACGGGAAAAGCTGCTGGCGTTCCTGATGCGTGAAGGCATGAGCCGCCTGCTGCAACTGATCGAGTCTCCCCGCTAGCCGCGTTCAACTCTCCGCTTCCGGCGCCCAGTCGCCGTTGTGCCACAGATGCAGCGTGGCGTAAGAGCGCCACGGGCGCCAGCGCTCGGCGTAGCGTTCAATCTGGCGCGGCGTCATGCCGGGGAAACGCTGTTTGATCAGGTAGTCGCCGGCCAGGAACACGTCCGGCCACGACCAGGCGCGCATCGCGATATAGCTGGCGGTCCAACTGCCGATGCCCGGCAGCGCGGTCAGCGCCTTGATGCCCTGTTCGATATCCAGCACGTTGTCGAGCTGCAGCCGCCCTTCCCCCAGCGCGCGGGCGATCTCGATCAGCGCCGCCGCACGCTTCACTTGCACCCCGAGCGGGCGCAGTTCTTCAGGCTGCAGCTGCGCCACCCGTTCTGCTGTGGGGAAAACGTGGGTGATGCCCTCATGCGGCGTCGCCAGCGCTTCGCCCCAGCGTTCGGCCATCCGCCCGGCGAAGGTCGCCGCCATTTTCACGCTGACCAACTGCCCCAGCACCGCACGCGCCGCCTGCTCGAAACTGTTCACGCAGCCCGGCAGGCGCAGCCCCGGCGCATCGGCCGCCAGCGAGCCCAGCGCCTCATTGATGCGATCCGGCGCGGCGTCCAGATCAAACAGCAGGCGCACCCGGCGCAACACCTCCGTCGTCACCAGACTGAGCGTCGGCGCAATCTCGACCCGAACCCGATTGCGCGCCTCTTCCGGCTGCACGCTGAGCCAGCCGCGGTGTTCCGTGCCGCCCTGGCTGACGGCGATCGAGCGCAGGTAGCGGCGCCCCTCGACCCGCTCCACGCCCTGCACGGCGCGCGCCTGCAAGAAATTCAGCATGCGCTCCCAGTCATAGGGTGGCCGATAGCCCAGGTGAAACACCAACCCGCTGGCGGCGGCCCGTTCACCGCGCGCGCCGCCGCTGCGCAGCGCCGACGGGATCAGACGGTAACGCGCCTTGAACAGCTCATTGAAACGCCGCAGGCTGCCGAAACCGGCGGCGAACGCCACTTCGCTGAGCGGCAGATCGGTGTCCGCCAGCAGGCGCTTGGCCTGCAGCAGCCGGTGCGACTGCGCGTAATCGATCGGCGAGGCGCCAAACTGTTCGGCGAAGATGCGCCGCAGATGGCGATCGGAAATGCCCAGCCGCGCCGCCAGCGCTTCGCAGCTGTGTTCGGACAGATACCCCTGCTCGATGAGCTGCACCGCCACCTGGGCATAGCGGTTGCCCAGGTCGATCAGCGCCAGGCCGGGCGCCAGTTCCGGTCGGCATTTGAGGCAGGGGCGAAACCCCGCCAGTTCAGCCGCCGCCGCGCTCGGATAAAAGGTGCAGTTTTCCAGCTTCGGCGTGCGGGCGCTGCACACCGGGCGACAATAGATGCCGGTGGAAGAGACGCCGACGAAAAAACGGCCGTCGAATTTGCGGTCACGCGCGCGCAGCGCGTCGTACAACGCTTGCTGTTGGGTATTCATGGCAACGCTCGGGTTCGGTTTTTTCTGCATTATGGGACTCGGCTAGCGCGCTGACGTGCGGAATTCGGACATTAAGTTAAGCACGCCGCCACCGCGCCCGCTAAATTTTTCGACACTCGCGCATTGGCGCATTGCCCGCCGGCCCCGTCTCGGGTAAAGTCGCCCCCCTTCATTGGCATGGGGACAAAAAAGAGATGTTTATTGGATTCGATTACGGGACAGCCAACTGTTCCGTTGCAGTGATGCGCGACCACGGCCCCGAGCTGTTGACGCTTGAAAACAACGCGCCCTATCTGCCTTCGATGCTGTGCGCGCCGACCCGCGAAGCGGTGAGCGAATGCCTGCACCGCCATTGGCAGATCTCGACCGGCAGCGAAGAAAACCAGCAGCTGCTGCGCCGCGCCATCAGTTACAACCGCGAAGAAGACATTCCGGTCAACGGCGACAGCGTGCTGTTCGGCCTGCAGGCGCTGGCGCACTATATGGAAGATCCGGAAGAGGTGTACTTCGTGCGCTCGCCGAAGTCCTTCCTCGGCGCCAACGGCCTGAAACCACAGCAGATCGCGCTGTTCGAAGACCTGGTGTGCGCCATGATGTTCCACATCAAACGCCAGGCGGAAAATGTGCTGCAAACCGGCATCGATCAGGCGGTGATCGGCCGGCCGATCAACTTCCAGGGCATCGGCGGCGACGAAGCCAACCGGCAGGCGCAGGGCATTCTGCAACGTGCCGCCGAACGCGCCGGTTTCAAGGACATTGAATTCCAGTTCGAGCCGGTGGCGGCGGGGCTGGACTTCGAAGCGACGCTGAGCGAAGAGCAAACCGTGCTGGTGGTGGACATCGGCGGCGGCACCACCGACTGCTCGGTGCTGCTGATGGGGCCGCAGTGGCGCAACCGCGCCGATCGCCAGCAGAGCCTGCTGGGCCACAGCGGCTGCCGGGTCGGCGGTAACGATCTGGACATCATGCTGGCCTTCAAGCAGCTGATGCCGCTGTTCGGCCTGGGCGGCGAAACCGCGAAAGGCATCGCCCTGCCGGCGCTGCCTTACTGGAACGCGGTGGCGACCAACGACGTGCCGGCGCAAAACGATTTCTACAGCGCCGCCAACGGCCGCGTGCTGCGCGATCTGATCCTCGACGCGGCAGAGCCGGAAAAGGTCAAGCGCCTGCTGAAAGTGTACCAGCAGCGCCTGAGCTATCGATTGGTGCGGGCGGCCGAAGAGAGTAAGATCGCCCTGTCCGGCCAAACGGCCATCAGCGCGCCGCTCAATTTCGTGCAGGCCGATCTGGCGGAGAACATCAGCCAGGATCAGCTCGCCGACGCCATCTCGCAGCCGTTGATGCGCATTCAGGAGCAGGTCAGCGCCGCGCTGGCCAGCAGCCAGACCGCGCCGCAGGTGATCTACCTGACCGGCGGCAGCGCGCGTTCGCCGCTGCTGCGCGCCGCGCTGCAACAGCAGCTGCCGGGCATTCCGATCGTCGGCGGCAACGACTTCGGCTCGGTCACCGCCGGGCTGGCGCGCTGGGCGCAAACGCTGTTCCGTTGACAGCCCGCGGGCGCGGCTCGCCGCGCCCTTGTTCATTGGAGGCTATGCATCATGTCGACCATCCTTACCCTCGACAGCGCCAGGCTGCGGCTGCGCCCCTGGCGCGACGACGACCTGCCGGCCTTCGCCGCGCTCAACGCCGATCCGCAGGTCATGCGCTATTTCCCGGCGACGATGACGGCCGAGGAAAGCCGCGCGCAGGCCGAACGCATCCGCGCCTTCCTGCAACAGCACGGCTGGGGGCTGTGGGCGGTGGAAGTGAAAAGCGGTGCGCCTTTTATCGGTTTTGTCGGGCTGGCGCGGCCGGGCGACGATCTGCCTTGCTCCCCCTGCGTGGAGATCGGCTGGCGGCTGGCAGCGGCCCACTGGGGCAACGGCTACGCCGCTGAGGCGGCGCGCGCCGTGCTGGCGTGCGCCTTCGACACGCTGCATTTGCCGGAAGTGGTGTCCTTCACCGCCGAAGATAACCAGCCGTCGCGCCGGGTGATGACACGCATCGGTATGCGCTTCGACGGCGAAACCTTCCTGCACCCGCGTCTGCCGGCGGGCCATCCGCTGCAAAAGCACGTCTTGTACCGGCTGAATCGACAAACGTGGCGCGAACGCCACGGCGATTAATACAGCGTATCCTTCAGCCGCTGCGGCAGCGCGCTGTCGTACTCCTCACCGTCGAAGCGCGTTTGGCTCACCGCAGCCAAAATATGGCCGGGGCTGGGCAGCGCCGAACGCTCGAGGCGGCTGGCCTCTTCCCATAATCCCGAACGCAAGATCGCCCGGCTGCACTGGAAGAACACCGCCTCCACCCGAATGCGCAGCACCGAACGCGGCAGCTGGTTGCGGTGGGCGAAGCGCTGCAACACCGCCGGCGCCACCACGATCTCCGCCCGCCCGTTAATCCGCAGCGTTTCGCCGATGCCGGGGATCAGCAGCAGCAGCGCCACCCGGTTGTCGTGCAAGATATTGCGCAGGCTATCGATGCGGTTATTGCCGCGCCGATCCGGCAACAGCAGGGTTTTCTCGTCTTCGATATGAATGAAACCGGCCGGATCGCCGCGCGGCGAGACGTCCATGCCGTCCGGCCCCACCGTCGAGAGGGCGGCGAACGGCGCCGCCTCGATAAACGGACGGTACGCCGGGTGGATGTAGCTGACTTCTTTAAAAACCGAGGGCGCGGCGGGCTTGCCGTACAGCTGTTCCAGCGCCGCGAGGTCGTTGATGATATCGCCAGACATTGCAGTTTCCTGAATGAGTCATATTGACCCCTTCAGCATAGAGCAAAATCGCCGGCGGCTCTTACTCGGCGCTGGCGTGGTTCAGCGTCTGAATGTCGTCCGCATCCAGCGTCAGACGCGTGGCGCTGACCAACTCATCCAGCTGCGACAACGAGGTGGCGCTGACGATCGGCGCGGTGATGCTCGGGCGCGCGATCAGCCAGGCCAGCGAGACCTGCGCCGGAGAGACGCCGTGTTTGCCCGCCACCTGATCCAGCGCCGCCAGGATGCGGAAACCGCGCGGGTTCAGGTAGCGTTCGACGATGCGATCGCCGCGCTGACTTTTGCCCTCATCCGCTTTGCTGCGGTATTTGCCGGTCAGAAAGCCGCTGGCCAGTGCGAAGAAGTTGATCACCCCGAGGCCATGGCGCTGCGCCACCCCCTCCAGCTCAGCTTCATACCCTTCGCGCGCATACAGATTGTATTCCGGCTGCAGGGTTTCGTAGCGCGCCAATCCGTTGCTCTCGCTCACCCGCAGCGCTTCTTCCAGGCGATCCGCCTGATAGTTGGAGGCGCCGATCGCCCGCACCTTGCCGGCCTTAATCAACGCATCGAACGCCGCCAGCGTCTCTTCCAGCGGCGTATCGCGGTCATCGTCATGCGACTGATAAAGATCGATATAATCGGTTTGCAGGCGCCGCAGCGAATCTTCCACCGCCTGCTGAATATAGCGCGGCGACAGACCCTGTTTGCCTTCGCCCATCGGTTTGCCCACCTTGGTGGCGATGATCACCTGGTCGCGCTTGCCGCTCTTCTTCAGCCATTCGCCGATGACGGTTTCCGATTCGCCGCCCCGGTTGCCCGGCGCCCAGCTGGAATAAACGTCGGCGGTATCGATAAAGTTGAGCTGATTGTCCACCAGCGCATCCAGCAGGCTGAACGAGGTCGCTTGATCCGCCGTCCAACCGAACACATTGCCGCCAAAGGTCAACGCCGGCACCTGAATGCCTGAGCGGCCCAATTCTCTGTTGCTCATCACCTGCTCCTGTGGGAAAAGATTCGCGGGTTAATTATTAGCGCCAACCAGGATAGAACGCTAAAACGGATTGGCTATAAGCTGAAACAAATCACTTATAAACATAGCACGCTCAAATCACCCACTTATTAGGACAATGCTGACGGTTCCTCCATATTTCCTTCATTTTTATGCCGTCCCCGCTGGCTAAACTAGTATCCTGTAAGGAGTGTCATTTTTGTGGCAATGAGTGCCCGCACCCCTGCCTTTTGGAGAGAATTTTCGCCGCCATGAATGCAAAACCCCAACGCCGTTCCCTGATGCCGCGCCTGCTGGTTGCGGCCATCCTGGTCATCGTCGCCGTCTTCGCCTGGCGTTATTTTAACGCCGCTCAACCGCCGGCCGGCACGGCCCCGGGCGCGCAGCAAGCCGGCGGCAAAGCGGGGGCCGGTCGCGCGGCGGGCGGGCGGCGCGGCGCGCCGATGTCGCCGGTGCAGGCCGCGACGGCCACGCAACAGACGGTGCCGCGCTATCTTTCCGGCTTGGGCACCGCCACCGCCGCCAATACCGTCACCGTCACCAGCCGGGTCGACGGCCAACTGATGGCGATCCACTTTACCGAAGGCCAGCAGGTCAAAGCCGGCGATCTGCTGGCAGAAATCGATCCCCGGCCGTTCCAGGTGCAACTGACCCAGGCGCAGGGGCAGTTGGCGAAAGATCAGGCCACGCTGGCCAACGCCCGGCGCGATCTGGCGCGCTATCAGCAATTGGTGAAAACCAATCTGGTTTCCCGTCAAGAGCTGGATACGCAGGCCTCGCTGGTGCAGCAAACCGAAGGCGCCATCAAAGCCGATCAGGGCGCGGTCGACAGCGCCAAACTGCAGATCACCTACAGCCGCATCACTGCGCCAATCGACGGCCGCGTCGGGTTGAAACTGGTCGACGTCGGCAACTACGTCACCAGCGGCAGCACCACCGGTTTGGTGGTGATCACGCAGACGCACCCGATCGACGTGGTGTTCACGCTGCCCGAAGGCAACATCGCCGATCTGCTCAAGGCGCAAAAAGCCGGGCCGGTGAGCGTCGAAGCCTGGGATCGCACCAACCAGAACAAGCTGACGACCGGTTCGCTGCTGAGCCTGGACAACCAAATTGATACCGCCACCGGCACCATCAAGCTGAAAGCGCGCTTCGCCAACGAAGACGACGCGCTGTTCCCCAACCAGTTCGTCAACGCGCGGCTGCAGGTGGATACCCTGCACGATGCGGTGGTGATCCCGACCGCCGCGCTGCAGATGGGCAACGAAGGCAACTTCGTCTGGACGCTCAGCGAAGACAACAAGGTCAGCAAACATCGGGTCACCGCCGGCGTGCAGGACAGCCGGCAGGTGGTGATCAGCGCCGGCCTCAACGCCGGCGATCGGGTGGTGACCGACGGCATCGATCGCCTGACCGAAGGCATGCAGGTGGAAGTGCTGGCGCCGAACGACGCGCCTGCGGCGTCAAAAGCCAAGCGCGAACCTGACGTTCAGAGGAAGTCCTGATGCAGGTGATGCCACCGACCCGCGGCGGCGGCCCTTCCCGCCTGTTTATCCTGCGCCCGGTCGCCACCACCCTGCTGATGGTGGCGATACTGCTGGCGGGGATCATCGGCTATCGCGCGCTGCCGGTTTCCGCATTGCCGGAAGTGGACTACCCGACCATCCAGGTGGTGACGCTGTATCCCGGCGCCAGCCCGGACGTGGTCACCTCCGCCATTACCGCGCCGCTGGAACGCCAGTTCGGCCAGATGTCCGGCCTGAAGCAAATGGCGTCGCAAAGCTCCGGCGGCGCCTCGGTGGTGACGCTGCAATTCCAGCTGGCGCTGCCGCTCGACGTCGCGGAGCAGGAAGTGCAGGCGGCGATCAACGCCGCCACCAACCTGCTGCCGAACGATCTGCCCTACCCGCCGATTTACAGCAAGGTTAACCCGGCCGATCCGCCGATCCTGACGCTGGCCGTCACCTCCACCGCCATGCCGATGACGCAGGTGGAAGACATGGTGGAGACGCGCGTGGCGCAGAAAATCTCTCAGGTGACCGGCGTCGGCCTGGTGACCCTGGCCGGCGGCCAACGCCCGGCGGTGCGTGTAAAATTGAACGCCGCGGCGGTGGCCGCCTATGGCCTGAACAGCGAAACCATCCGCACCGCCATCAGCAACGCCAACGTCAACTCGGCGAAAGGCAGCCTGGACGGCCCGACCCGCTCGGTCACCCTGTCCGCCAACGACCAAATGAAATCCGCCGACGACTATCGCCAGCTGATCGTCGCCTATCAGAACGGCGCGGCGATCCGCCTGCAGGATATCGCCACCATCGAACAAGGGGCGGAAAATACCCGACTGGCGGCCTGGGCCAACCAGCAACAGGCGATCGTGCTGAACATTCAGCGCCAGCCCGGCGTCAACGTCATCACCACCGCCGACAGCATCCGCGAAATGCTGCCGACGCTGATTAAAAGCCTGCCCAAATCGGTCGACGTCAAGGTGTTGACCGATCGCACCACCACCATCCGCGCCTCGGTCAGCGACGTGCAGTTCGAGCTGCTGCTGGCGATCGCGCTGGTGGTGATGGTGATCTACGTGTTCCTGCGCAACGTGCCGGCGACCATTATCCCCAGCGTGGCGGTGCCGCTGTCGCTGGTCGGCACCTTCGCCGCCATGTATTTCCTCGGCTTCTCCATCAATAACCTGACGCTGATGGCATTAACCATCGCCACCGGTTTCGTGGTGGATGACGCCATCGTGGTGATCGAGAACATCTCGCGCTACATCGAGAAAGGGGAAAAACCGCTCGACGCCGCGCTGAAAGGGGCCGGCGAGATCGGCTTCACCATCATATCGCTGACCTTCTCGCTGGTGGCGGTGCTGATCCCGCTGCTGTTCATGGGCGACATCGTCGGCCGCCTGTTCCGCGAGTTCGCCGTGACGCTGGCGGTGGCGATTTTGATCTCCGCCGTGGTATCGCTGACGCTGACGCCGATGATGTGCGCCCGCATGCTCAGCCACGAATCGCTGCGCAAGCAGAACCGCTTCTCCGCCGCCTCTGAGCGCTTTTTCGAGCGCGTGATCGCGCGATACGGCCAGTGGCTGAAAACGGTGCTTAACCACCCCTGGCTGACGCTCGGCGTGGCCGTGGGCACCCTGGCGCTGACGGTGTTGCTGTACCTGCTGATCCCGAAAGGCTTCTTCCCGGTGCAGGACAACGGCATCATTCAGGGCACGCTGGAGGCGCCGCAGAGCGTTTCGTTCAGCAATATGGCCGAGCGCCAGCAGCAGGTCGCGGCGCAGATCCTCAAAGATCCGGCGGTGGAAAGCCTGACCTCGTTCGTCGGCGTCGACGGCAGCAACGCCACGCTCAACAGCGGCCGGCTGCAGATCAACCTGAAGCCGCTGAGCGAACGCAGCGACCGCATTCCGGCGATCATCAGCCGGTTGCAGCAGCAAACGGCGCAGTTCCCCGGCGTGAAGCTGTACCTGCAGCCGGTGCAGGATCTGACCATCGATACCCAGGTCAGCCGCACCCAGTACCAGTTCACCCTGCAGGCGATGTCGCTGGACGATCTCAGCCTGTGGGTGCCGCAGCTGATGGATGAGCTGAAGCTCACCCCGCAGCTGGCGGACGTCACCAGCGATTGGCAGGATCAGGGGCTGGTCGCCTACGTCAACGTCGATCGCGATTCGGCCTCGCGCCTCGGCGTCACCATGAGCGACGTGGACAATGCGTTGTACAACGCGTTCGGCCAACGTCTGATCTCCACCATCTACACCCAGGCCAATCAATACCGGGTAGTGTTGGAGCACGACGTCAGCGCGACGCCGGGGCTGGCGGCGCTCAATGAGATCCGTCTGAGCGGCAAGGACGGCGCCGTGGTGCCGTTGAGCGCCATCGCCAAAATCGAAGAACGTTTCGGCCCGCTGTCGGTCAACCACCTCGACCAATTCCCGTCGGCCACCGTCTCGTTCAACGTCGCCGCCGGCTACTCGCTCGGCGAAGCGGTAGACGCGGTCACCCAGGCGGAAAAAAATCTCGCCATGCCGAAAGACATCACCACCCAATTCCAGGGCGCGACGCTGGCCTTCCAGGCGGCGCTCGGCAGCACGCTGTGGCTGATTTTGGCGGCGGTGGTGGCAATGTATATCGTGCTGGGCGTGCTGTATGAAAGCTTCATTCATCCGGTGACCATCCTCTCCACCCTGCCGACCGCCGGGGTCGGCGCGCTGCTGGCGTTGATGCTGGCCGGCAGCGAACTGGACGTGATCGCCATCATCGGCATCATCCTGCTGATCGGCATCGTGAAGAAGAACGCCATCATGATGATCGACTTCGCGCTGGCGGCGGAACGCGAACAGGGCTTATCGCCGCGCGACGCCATTTATCAGGCCTGCCTGCTGCGTTTCCGGCCGATCCTGATGACCACGCTGGCGGCCTTGCTCGGCGCGCTGCCGCTGATGCTGAGCACCGGCGTCGGCGCGGAGCTGCGGCATCCGCTGGGCGTCTGTATGGTCGGCGGCCTGATCATGAGCCAGATCCTGACGCTGTTCACCACGCCGGTGATCTACCTGCTGTTTGACAAACTGGCGCGCAACACGCATCGCCAGCCGGATACGCAGGAGCTGCCGTGAAATTCTTCGCCCTGTTCATTCACCGGCCGGTGGCCACCACCCTGCTGACGCTGGCCATCGCCATCAGCGGCGCGATCGGTTTTCGCCTGCTGCCGGTGTCGCCGCTGCCGCAGGTGGATTTTCCGGTGATTTCGATCAGCGCGTCGCTGCCGGGCGCCTCGCCGGAAACCATGGCCTCCTCGGTGGCGACGCCGCTGGAGCGCGCGCTGGGCCGTATCGCCGGGGTCAATGAAATGACCTCGATGAGCTCGCTCGGCAGCACCCGGGTGATTTTGCAGTTCGATCTCAGCCGAGACATCAACGGCGCCGCGCGCGACGTGCAGGCGGCGATTAACGCCGCGCAAAGCCTGTTGCCGACCGGCATGCCGAGCCGCCCCAGCTATCGCAAGGTCAACCCTTCCGACGCGCCGATCATGATCCTGACGCTGACGTCGGACACCTACAGCCAGGGGCAGCTTTACGACTTCGCGTCCACCCAGCTGGCGCAGAAGATCAGCCAGACCGAAGGCGTCGGCGACGTTTCCGTGGGCGGCAGCTCGCTGCCGGCGGTGCGCGTGGAGTTGAACCCTTCGGCGCTGTTCAATCAGGGCGTTTCGCTGGATGCCGTGCGGCAGGCCATCAGCAACGCCAACGTGCGCCGCCCGCAGGGCGCCGTCGAAAACCCGCAGCAACGTTGGCAAATCCAGGCCAACGACGCGCTGAAAACCGCCGACGCCTACCGCCCGCTGATCGTTCATTACAACAACGGTTCGGCGGTGCGGCTCGGCGACGTGGCCGAGGTCAAAGATTCGGTGCAGGACGTGCGCAACGCCGGGATGACCGACGCCAAGCCGGCGATCGTTCTGGCCATCAGCCGCGCGCCGGACGCCAACATCATCGAAACCGTCGATCGCATTCGCGCCGAGCTGCCCGCGCTGCAGGAAAACATTCCGGCCGCAATCTCGCTCAACGTCGCGCAGGATCGCTCGCCGACCATTCGCGCGTCGCTGGCCGAGGTCGAACAGTCGCTGGCGATCGCCATCGGGCTGGTGATCCTGGTGGTGTTCATCTTCCTGCGCTCCGGCCGCGCCACGCTGATCCCGGCGGTCGCCGTGCCGGTGTCGCTGATCGGCTCGTTCGCCGCCATGTACCTGTGCGGCTTCAGCCTCAACAACCTGTCGCTGATGGCGCTGACCATCGCCACCGGCTTTGTGGTGGACGACGCCATCGTGGTGCTGGAAAACATTTCCCGCCACGTCGAGGCCGGCATGAAACCGATCAACGCCGCGCTGTTGGGCGCGCGGGAGGTCGGTTTCACCGTGCTGTCGATGAGCGTTTCGCTGGTGGCGGTGTTTATCCCGCTGCTGCTGATGGCGGGCCTGCCCGGCCGGCTGTTCCGCGAATTCGCCGTCACCCTGTCGGTGTCGATCGGGCTGTCGCTGATCGTCTCGCTGACGCTCACGCCGATGATGTGCGCCTATCTGCTGCGCCACCAGCCGGCGCGTTCGCAGCGGCGCGCGCGCGGCTTCGGCAAAATGCTGCTGGCGCTGCAGCAGGGTTACGGACGCTCGCTGAACTGGGTGCTTGGCCACACGCGCTGGGTGCTGGCGGTGTTCCTCGCCACCATTGCGCTCAACGTCTGGCTGTATATCAGCATCCCGAAAACCTTCTTCCCCGAACAGGATACCGGCCGCCTGATGGGCTTTATCCAGGCCGATCAGAGCATCTCGTTCCAGGCGATGCGCGGCAAACTGGAAGATTTCATGAAAATCGTGCGCGAAGATCCGGACGTGGAAAACGTCACCGGCTTTACCGGCGGCTCGCGCACCAACAGCGGCTCGATGTTCATCTCACTGAAACCGCTGTCGGTGCGCAGCGACGACGCGCAGAAAGTGATCGCCCGCCTGCGCGCTCGCCTGGCCAAAGAACCGGGCGCCAGCCTGTTCTTGATGGCGGTGCAGGATATCCGCGTCGGCGGCCGCCAGGCCAACGCCAGCTACCAATATACGCTGCTAGCGGATGACCTCGCCGCGCTGCGCGACTGGGAACCGAAGATCCGCGCCGCGCTGGCGGCATTGCCCGAGCTGGCGGACGTCAACTCGGATCAGCAGGATAAAGGCTCGGAGATGGATCTGGTCTACGATCGCGAGACCCTGGCGCGCCTCGGCATTTCGGTGTCCGACGCCAACAACCTGTTGAACAACGCCTTCGGCCAGCGACAGATTTCGACCATCTATCAACCGCTCAACCAATACAAGGTGGTGATGGAAGTGGCGCCGCCTTACACTCAGGACGTCAGCTCGCTGGACAAGATGTTCATCATCAACAACGAAGGCAAGGCGATACCGCTCTCTTACTTTGCCAGTTGGCGACCGGCCAACGCGCCGCTATCGGTCAACCATCAGGGGCTGTCCGCCGCCTCGACCATCTCCTTTAACCTGCCGGACGGCGGCAGCCTGTCGGACGCCACCGCCGCTGTCGAACGCACCATGACTCAGCTCGGCGTGCCATCCACGGTGCGCGGCGCCTTCGCCGGCACCGCCCAGGTGTTCCAGGACACCCTGAAGTCGCAGCTGATCCTGATCCTGGCGGCGATCGCCACGGTGTATATCGTGCTCGGCGTGCTGTACGAGAGCTATATCCATCCGCTGACCATCCTCTCCACCCTGCCTTCCGCGGGCGTGGGGGCGCTGTTGGCGCTCGAGCTGTTCGGCGCGCCGTTCAGCCTGATCGCGCTGATCGGTATCATGCTGTTGATCGGCATCGTGAAGAAAAACGCCATCATGATGGTCGACTTCGCGCTCGAGGCGCAACGCAACGGCGGCATCAACGCCCGCGAGGCGATTTTCCAGGCCAGCCTGCTGCGCTTCCGGCCGATCCTGATGACCACGCTGGCGGCGCTGTTCGGTGCGCTGCCGCTGGTGCTGACCAGCGGCGACGGCGCGGAGCTGCGCCAGCCGCTCGGCATCACCATCGCCGGCGGTCTGGTGATGAGCCAGCTGCTGACGCTGTACACCACTCCGGTGGTCTATCTTTACTTCGACCGGCTGCAGGCGAAGTTCCGCCGCAACAAGCAGCTGGCACCGCTGCCGCACTAATGGCCGACCGATGCTGATGAAACACACCGCCACGGTACGTTGGCAACTCTGGATAGTGGCGTTCGGCTTCTTTATGCAGACGCTGGATACCACTATCGTCAATACTGCCCTGCCCTCGATGGCCGCCAGCCTGGGGGAGAACCCGCTGCGCATGCAGTCGGTGATCGTCGCCTATGTGCTGACGGTGGCGGTGACGCTGCCGGCCAGCGGCTGGCTGGCGGACAAGGTCGGCGTACAGCGGGTGTTTTTCAGCGCCATCGTGCTGTTTACCCTCGGCTCCCTCCTCTGCGCCCGCTCGGCAACCCTGAACGAGCTGATCGCCTCGCGCGTGCTTCAGGGCATCGGCGGCGCGATGATGGTGCCGGTCGGCCGCCTGACGGTGATGAAGATCGTGCCGCGCGAGCAGTACATGGCGGCGATGACCTTCGTGACGCTGCCGGGCCAGATCGGCCCGCTGATGGGGCCGGCGCTGGGCGGACTTCTGGTGCAATACGCCAGCTGGCACTGGATTTTCCTGATCAATATTCCGGTGGGCATCGTGGGCGCCATCGCCACGCTGCTGCTGATGCCCAACTACCAAATGCAGACCCGCCGCTTCGATCTCAGCGGCTTTTTCCTGCTGGCGATCGGCATGGCGTCGCTGACGCTGGCGCTCGACGGCCACAAAGGCATGGGCCTGACCGGCGGCGCCATCGCCGGCCTGGTGGCGCTGGGCGCGGCGGCGTTGTTGGGGTATGTTTGGCATGCCTACGGCAATAGCCGCGCCCTGTTCTCGCTGCGGCTGCTGCGCACCCCGACCTACAAGATCGGGCTGCTGGCCAGTCTGCTGGGGCGCATCGGCAGCGGCATGCTGCCGTTCATGACACCGCTGTTTCTGCAGGTGGGCATGGGCTTCACGCCGTTCCACGCCGGGCTGATGATGATCCCGATGATCATCGGCAGCATGGGCATGAAGCGCATCGTGGTGCAGGTGGTCAACCGCTTCGGCTACCGCAACGTGCTGGTGGCCGCCACGCTGCTGCTGGCGCTGGTCAGCCTGAGTTTCCTGCTGGCGGCGATGCTCGGCTGGCTGTGGCTGCTGCCGGTGATACTGTTCTTCCAGGGGATGGTCAACGCATTGCGCTTCTCGGCGATGAATACCCTGACGCTGAAAGATCTGCCGGACCGGCTGGCCAGCAGCGGCAACAGCCTGTTGTCGATGGTCATGCAGCTGTCGATGAGCCTCGGCGTCAGCGTCGCCGGCATCTTGATCGGCAGCTTCGCCCATCACCAGGCGGTGGCCGACAGCCCGGCCATCCACAGCGCATTTATTTACAGCTACTGCTGTATGGCGTTGATTATCACCCTGCCCGCGCTGGCCTTCGCGCGCGTGCCGGCGGATAGCGCGCCTAACCGCACGCTGGCCAAAGAGCCGGGCACCGGCTCAACGAGGTTGCAATGAAGATAGGCATTACCGGGAAGCTGTTCCTGGCCATTTTCGCCACCTGCATGCTGGTGTTGATCACCATGCACTGGGGGGTGCGCGTCAGCTTTGAACGCGGTTTTATCGACTACATCAAGAGCAGTAACGAGCAGCGTATCAACATGCTGAGCGAAGCGCTGGAGGAGCAGTACAGCCATCATGGCAACTGGATATTCCTGCGCAACAACGATCAGGTGGTCTACCAAATCATGCGTTCGTTCGAGCAGAACAGCGACAGCAGCCACAACCTGCCGCCCAAGGGCTGGCGCACCCAGTTTTGGGTGGTGGACAGCCAGTTCAATCGGCTGGTCGGGCATTCCGGCCCGTTGCCGAAAGAGGGGCCGCGCCACCCGATCCGCTACAACAACGAGATCGTCGGTTGGGTGCTCACTACCCCGGTCGAACGCCTGACGCGCAATACCGACATCAACTTCGATCGCCAGCAGCGCCGCACCAGCTGGATCATCGTCGCGCTCTCCACCCTGCTGGCCGCTGCGGTGACCTGGCTGCTGTCGCGCGGCATGCTGGCCCCGGTTAAACGCCTGGTGGCGGGCACCCATCGATTGGCGGCGGGCGACTTCACCGCCCGCGTGGCGGTCAGTAGCCAGGATGAGCTGGGCAGGCTGGCGCACGACTTCAACCAGTTGGCCACCTCGCTGGAGAAAAATGAACAGATGCGCCGCGCCTTTATGGCCGACGTGTCGCACGAACTGCGCACGCCGCTGGCGGTGCTGCGCGGCGAGCTGGAGGCGCTGCAGGACGGCGTTCGCCAGCCGACGCCCGCGTCGCTCAGCTCGCTGCAGGCCGAGGTGTCTACCCTGACCAAACTGGTCGACGACCTGCACCAGCTTTCGCTCTCCGATCTCGGCGCGCTGGCCTATCGCAAATCGTCGGTGGACTGCGTGCATCTGCTGCAGATCGCCGTCGCCGCCTTCCGCGAGCGCTTTCGCGCCAAAGGGCTGGAGATCGTCACCCATCTGCCGCCCCAGGCGCCGCTGTTCGGCGATCCCGATCGCCTGAATCAGCTGTTCAATAACCTGTTGGAAAACAGCCTGCGCTACACCGATGCCGGCGGCCGGCTGGAAATCAGCGCCGAGCTGCAGCCGGGGCGGCTGTCCCTCTGCTGGCAGGACAGCGCGCCAGGCATCAGCGATCAGCAACTGACGCGCATTTTCGAACGTTTCTACCGGGCGGAAGGCTCGCGCAACCGCGCCAGCGGCGGTTCCGGATTGGGGCTGGCGATCTGCCACAACATCGTGGAAGCGCACGACGGGAAAATCCGCGCCGAGCATTCGCCTTTAGGCGGCGTGCGCATTACAGTAGAATTTGCTACCCCGATAAAAAATAAGGCGCCCTGATGGACATTCAGAATCAACCCGTGCAGATCATGATTGTTGAAGATGAGCCCAAGCTGGGCCAGCTGCTGGTGGATTATCTGCAGGCGGCGGGCTACGCCACCCGTTGGCTGACCAACGGCAACGAAGTGGTGCCGACCGTGCACCAGCATCCGCCGGCGCTGATCTTGCTCGATCTGATGCTGCCGGGCGCCGATGGGCTGACGGTGTGCCGCGAGCTGCGCCGCTTCAGCGACGTGCCGATCGTGATGGTGACGGCGAAAATCGAAGAGATTGACCGCCTGCTGGGGCTGGAGATCGGCGCCGACGATTACATCTGCAAACCCTACAGCCCGCGCGAAGTGGTGGCGCGGGTGAAAACCATCCTGCGCCGCAGCTATCGGCCGCAGGAGAATGCGCGGGAAGATGACCTGCTGCACATCGATGAACCGCGTTTCCAGGCCAGCTATCAGGGGCAGTTGCTGGATCTGACGCCGGCGGAGTTCCGCCTGCTGAAGACGTTGGCCAGCCAGCCGGGCAACGTGTTTTCGCGCGAGCAGCTGCTGAACAACCTGTACGACGACTATCGGGTGGTCACCGACCGCACTATCGACAGCCACATCAAAAACCTGCGCCGCAAGCTGGAGCTGATCGACGGGCAAAAATCCTTTATCCGCTCGGTATACGGCGTCGGTTACCGCTGGGAAGCCGAACCCTGCCGGCTGGTGAATGGGGTTTAGGGGAGAGAATCGACCGCGTTCCACCAAGGCGCGCGGTCAGCCACACCCTGTTGTCGCTCATCCGACAGCAGGAAGTCGTGTGGTAGGGCTGTGTTAGCGATCATTCTCAACAGAGGCTCCCAATCTTTATCGCTGCCCTCGCTTTTATCATTTCCTACTGACCGTTCGATTTTTTCCATCCTTGGCGCTCCTGTGCAAAATTTGCCCTATTTTATTTCTGCGAGGTGAACCCGCCAAGATGAAATCGCGAGTGTTCCACGGCTTAGACGTCCCAAATACTGCACTGCGCAATCACCGCCCCTCCCTTAGCTTCCCGTGCGGCGCCGGGCTTCTCGGGCGAAAACTCCGCGCCGGCGCAAAAAAATTGCGCATTTTTTCGACTAAGCTGCTGTGAGGTTTAGCCACCGATTTTCAAGCGATTGGCTACACTTACATCACGAATCGGAACCTACAGGAGAAGAACCATGGCAATCGGTCATTACGAGCTGAAAAAAGCAAAGAACGGACAGTACCACTTCAACCTGAAAGCCAGTAACGGCGAGATCATTCTGGCCAGCGAGATGTACGCCAGCAAAGCGTCGGCGGAGAACGGCATCGCCTCGGTGCAGACCAATTCGCCGCATGAAGCGCAGTTTGAGCTGAAGCACAGCACCAGCAACCAGCCCTACTTTGTGCTGAAGGCCAAGAACCATCAGGTGATCGGCGTCAGCGAAATGTACAGCTCCGAAAGCGCAGCCAAAAACGGTATCCAGTCGGTGATTAAAAACGGCCCGACCACCGATATTCGCGATTTGAGCGCCTGATCCCCCGTTTCGCCCGCGCGGTGGCCGCCATCGCGCGTTTTCCGTTTGACCGGGATCAATCTCCCTTGAATAAATCCGGTTAACTGCTGATTTTTTGCCGCGCCGCGGCTACAATCCCCCGCTTTTACTGCGCCATCAGGTGGCGTGGTGCTGACCTGAAATCAGACCGAGACACACTATGTTTACACCGGAACTTCTCTCCCCGGCCGGAACGCTGAAAAACATGCGTTACGCCTTCGCCTACGGCGCCGATGCGGTTTACGCCGGCCAGCCGCGCTACAGCCTGCGGGTGCGCAACAACGAGTTCAACCACGAGAATCTGGCGCAGGGCATCAACGAAGCGCACGCGCTGGGCAAAAAATTCTACGTGGTGGTCAACATCGCCCCGCACAACGCCAAGCTGAAAACCTTCCTGCGCGATCTGAAACCGGTAGTCGATATGGGCCCGGATGCGCTGATCATGTCCGATCCTGGCCTGATCATGATGGTGCGCGAAGCCTTCCCGCAGATGGACATCCACCTGTCGGTGCAGGCCAACGCCGTTAACTGGGCGACGGTGAAGTTCTGGAAACAAATGGGCCTGACCCGCGTGATCCTGTCGCGCGAGCTGTCGCTGGAAGAGATCGCCGAGATCCGCGCCGAAGTGCCGGACATGGAGCTGGAGATCTTCGTCCACGGCGCGCTGTGCATGGCCTACTCCGGCCGCTGCCTGCTGTCCGGCTACATCAACAAGCGCGATCCCAACCAGGGCACCTGCACCAACGCCTGCCGTTGGCAGTACAAGGCGGAAGAAGGCAAAGAGGACGACACCGGCAATATCGTGCACCTGCACGAGCCGATCCCGGTGCAGACCGTCGAGCCGACGCTGGGCATCGGCGCGCCGACCGACAAGGTATTCATGCTGTCTGAGGCGCAAAAACCAGGCGAATATATGAGCGCCTTCGAGGACGAACACGGCACCTACATCATGAACTCCAAGGATCTGCGCGCCATCCAGCACGTAGAGCGTCTGACGCAGCTCGGCGTACATTCGTTGAAGATCGAAGGGCGCACCAAGTCCTTTTACTACTGCGCGCGCACCGCCCAGGTCTACCGCCGCGCCATCGACGACGCCGTTGCCGGCAAACCGTTCGATCCGACCCTGCTCACCACGCTGGAAGGCCTGGCGCACCGCGGCTATACCGAAGGCTTCCTGCGCCGCCACGTGCACGAAGCGCAGCAGAACTACGACTACGGCTCTTCGCTCTCCGAGCGCCAGCAGTTCGTCGGCGAGTTCACCGGCGTGCGCCGCGAAGGCTGGGCGGAAGTCGACGTGAAGAATAAATTCTCACTCGGCGACAGCGTCGAGATGATGACGCCGGGCGGCAACGTGCTGTTCACCCTCGAAAGCATGCAAAATAAGAAAGGCGAGCCGATTGAGGTCGCGCCGGGCAACGGCCATATCGTTTATTTGCCGATCCCACAGGATATCGATCTCAATTATGCTTTGCTGATCCGCAATTTGGCGGAAGAAAATAGTGCCGGAGCCTAACAATGAATCGCCGTCATTCGGCGGCGATTTTTAGCAAATATTAGAATTGGATCACATCAATGTGCCCGCAGCTTGGTTACTATCACGCTGCTTAAAACGAACAACGAAAATATTTGCATAGCAATACTAGGAACCACCTCCTTAGCCGGCCCAATCTCCCTTGGGCTGGCTTTTTCTTTATGGGCCCGCCATTGCCGCCGGCGCGCCTATTTCTCATTACGTTTTCCCGTTATCCATTTTAATAAAAATAATAACGCCACATCGATATATAAATAACGCTATAGCGATTAATCCTGCCGCCATTAAAATTGCGCTTATTGTCAGGTTAAATTCAGATAAATTCGCATCGTCTTCATATTCACGGCGCAATGGGAAATAACCGGAATTAGCTGAATATTCTGATGGCTTGGCGGCCTAGGCTGGTTTATCTTGAGGCATTATTGGTTTTCCGCCGGAGGAGCTCGGCAATGCCTCAACACTCACATGCACCAGCACTGCTTATCATCAACGGCAAGGGCGCCGGCAACGAAGAGCTGCGCCAGGCCGTCAACCGGCTGCGCGAAGAGCAAATAACGCTGCACGTGCGCGTCACCTGGGAACACGGCGACGCCGCGCGCTACGTCGCGGAAGCCGCTCGGCTCGGCGTAGGCACCGTCGTCGCCGGCGGCGGTGACGGCACCATCAACGAAGTGGCCGCCGCGCTGGCGCAACTGCCGGCGCAAGGTCGGCCGGCGCTGGGCATTTTGCCGCTCGGCACCGCCAACGACTTCGCCATGGCCTGCAACATTCCCCTCTCGCCCGAGCAGGCGCTGCAGCTGGCGATCAAGGGACGCTCGGTGCCTATCGATCTGGCCAAGGTCAACGGCGAGCGCTACTTCATCAACATGGCCACCGGCGGCTTCGGCACCCGTATCACCACTGAAACGCCGGAGAAGCTGAAGGCGGCGTTGGGCGGCGTGTCCTACTTCGTTCACGGCTTGCTGCGCATGGATACGCTGCAGGCCGACCGCTGTGAAATCCGCGGGCCGGACTTCCGCTGGGCCGGCGAAGCGCTGGTGATCGGCATCGGCAACGGCAAACAGGCCGGCGGCGGCCAGGAACTGTGCCCCAACGCGCTGATTAACGACGGGCAGTTGCAGCTGCGCCTGCTGATCGCCGATGAACTGCTGCCGGCGCTGGTGGCCGCCCTGTTCAACGACGAAGAGAGCAACAGCATCCTCAGCGCCGCGCTGCCGTGGCTGGAGATCGACGCGCCGCATGAGATGACCTTCAACCTCGACGGCGAGCCGCTCAAAGGCCGCCATTTCCGCATCGAAGTGGTGCCGCAGGCCATCGAATGCCGCCTGCCGCCGAACTGCGCCCTGCTGGGCTAATCCGGCTCTGCGCCCACTCGCCGCTCGGAACGCCAAGGCAGGCGAGATCGAACAATCAAGCACTTAACGCGCCGGGGGCGATCGCCCCCGCGTATTTGGCCACGCCAATGGCATTTCCTCTCAATCGCATCTATTGTTTGTCCTTGCCGGATCAAGTTCGGTAGCATCGCTTTACAGCTTCAATCACCGCTTTTTTACTACGCCGGTGGTCAAAAACCCTTGCATTGCCGGTGTATGAAGAAGCTTAATCGGGAGTGAATCATGACTGATATTGTGCAGTTGCTAGGAAAGGAAGCGGAAGATCTGCTGCAACACCGCTGTACCACTATCCCCGCCGAGAATCTCTACCTGCCGGGCGCCGACTTCGTCGACCGCGTAATGATCGATAACAACCGCCCCAACAGCGTGCTGCGTTCGATGCAAACTCTGTTCAACCACGGCCGACTGGGCGGCACCGGTTACCTGTCGATCCTGCCGGTCGATCAGGGCATCGAGCACTCCGCCGCCGCCTCGTTCGCCGCCAATCCGCTGTATTTCGATCCGAAGAACATCGTCGAGCTGGCGATTGAAGCCGGCTGTAACTGCGTCGCCTCCACCTACGGCGTGCTGGCGTCGGTATCGCGCCGCTATGCGCATAAAATTCCGTTCCTGGTCAAACTCAACCACAACGAAACGCTGAGCTACCCGACCCAGTACGACCAGACCCTGTACGCCAGCGTCGAGCAGGCGTTCAACATGGGCGCAGTGGCGGTTGGCGCCACCATTTACTTCGGCTCCGAGCAGTCGCGCCGCCAGATCGAAGAGATCTCGATCGCCTTCGAGCGCGCGCATGAGCTGGGCATGGTCACGGTGCTGTGGGCCTATCTGCGCAACCCGGCGTTCAACAAGGACGGCGTGGACTACCACTCCAGCGCCGATCTGACCGGCCAGGCCAACCACATTGCCGCCACCATCGGCGCCGACATCGTCAAACAGAAAATGGCCGAAAACAACGGCGGTTACCGCGCGGTGAAATTCGGCTATACCGACGATCGCGTCTACACCAAGCTGACCACCGATCACCCGATCGATCTGGTGCGCTACCAGCTGGCCAACTGCTACATGGGCCGCGCCGGGCTGATCAACTCCGGCGGCGCCGCCGGTGAGAACGATCTGCAGGAATCGGTGCGCACCGCGGTGATCAACAAACGCGCCGGCGGCATGGGCCTGATCCTGGGGCGCAAGGCGTTCAAGAAATCGATGAAAGACGGCGTGGCGCTGATCAACGCCGTGCAAGATGCCTACCTGGACAAGAAGGTCACCATCGCCTGATGTGACGGACCGCCTGTCCCAAAGCCCGGTTCGCCGGGCTTTTTTGTGCCCGTTTTCTCCCCCTCGTGCCACAGACCTTCTCTTTCTTTCACTTTAAACTTTCAAAATAAAATATTTATCTTTCAAATTGTGATCTATTTAAAACAAATAGCCCAACAAAGTGACTACTGTAAGGCCCATGGCGACAGAGCCGCCGTTCGCTCCAGGCCATATCAGTCCATTACAGGAGAACATAATGATTGAGCTAATCACCCACGGCGCCGAGTGGTTTATCGGCCTGTTTCAGAAAGGCGGTGAAGTGTTTGTCGGCATGGTGACCGGCATTTTGCCTTTGTTGATCAGCCTGTTGGTTATCATGAACGCGCTGATCAAATTTGTTGGCCAGGAACGTATCGAACGATTGGCGCAGCGCTGCGCGGGCAACCCCGTCTCGCGTTATCTGCTGCTGCCGCTGATCGGCACCTTTGTCTTCTGCAACCCGATGACCCTCAGCCTGGGGCGCTTCATGCCGGAGAAATACAAGCCGAGCTACTACGCGGCGGCCTCCTACAGCTGCCACTCGATGAACGGCCTGTTTCCGCACATCAATCCCGGCGAACTGTTCGTTTACCTCGGCATCGCCAGCGGCCTGACCACCCTCGGCCTGCCGCTCGGCCCGCTGGCGGTGAGCTATTTCCTGGTGGGGCTGTTCACCAACTTCTTCCGCGGCTGGGTCACCGATCTCACCACCAGCCTGTTCGAACGCAAGATGGGCATCCGTCTGGATCGCCAGGTGCAACTTTAATTCGTGGAGTTCAGCATGAGTGCTTATATCCGTATTGAAAAAGGCGCCAGCGGCTGGGGCGGCCCCCTGGAGCTGCCGATAGAACCCGGCAAAAAAGTGGTGTACATCACCGCCGGCACCCGGCCTTCCATCGTCGATCGCCTCAGCGAATTGACCGGCTGGCCGGCCATCGACGGTTTCAAAGAGGGCGAGCCGCCGGCGGAAGAGATCGGGGTGGCGGTGATCGACTGCGGCGGCACCCTGCGCTGCGGCCTGTATCCGAAACGCCGCATTCCGACGGTCAACATCCACGCCACTGGCCAGTCCGGCCCGCTGGCGCAGTTTATCCTCGAAGACATCTATGTCTCCGGCGTGCGCGACCACAACATCAGCCGAATCGAAGCGGCAGATAGTCAACCCGCCGCCGCCGTTGCAGCGCCGCCCAAGGCGCGCGACTACGACACCAGCAAGAAGATCACCGAGCAAAGCGACGGGCTGCTGGCGAAGGTCGGCATGGGCATGGGATCGGTGGTGGCGGTGTTCTTCCAGGCCGGGCGCGACACCATCGACACCGTGCTGAAAACCATCCTACCGTTTATGGCGTTCGTCTCGGCCTTGATCGGCATCATCATGGCCTCCGGCCTCGGGGACTTTATCGCCCACGGCCTGACGCCGCTGGCCAACAGCCCGATCGGCCTGGTGACGCTGGCGCTGATCTGCTCATTCCCACTGCTGTCGCCGTTCCTCGGCCCCGGCGCGGTCATCGCCCAGGTGATCGGCGTGCTGGTCGGGGTGCAGATCGGCCTCGGCCATATTCCGCCGCAGCTGGCGCTGCCCGCGCTGTTCGCCATCAACGCGCAGGCCGCCTGCGACTTCATTCCGGTCGGCCTGTCGCTGGCGGAAGCCAAACAGGACACCGTACGGGTCGGCGTGCCTTCAGTGCTGGTTGGCCGCTTTCTGACCGGCGCGCCGACGGTGTTGATCGCCTGGGCCGCCTCGGCCTTTATTTATCAATAGCATGATTTCCAGGGAGACGTTTATGCACACCATTTTTCATACCACCATCACGCAGATCGGCGGCTGCGCCCGCGACGCGTTGCTGGACAACATGCTGATCACTTTCCGTGAAGGCGCGCCGGCGGATATCGAAGAGTTCTGCTTCATCCACCGCCACGGCGCAACCGTCGGTGAGCTGCAGGTGGGCGGCGTGATGGAGCTGGCGCAGCGGCGCTACGCCATCACCGCCGTCGGCAGCGTCGCCACGCAGAATCTGCGCGAGCTGGGCCACATCACCGTGCGCTTCGACGGCGAAGCCGAAGCCGAATTCCCCGGCTCGATCCACGTATCCGGCCCGACGCCGACCGATATCCCGTTGGGCAGCACGCTGTCATTTATCGCATAAGGAGTAGACCATGTCTGAAGTAGCTGTAGTGATTGGCGGCGGCCAAACGTTAGGCGCCTTTTTGTCCCACGGGCTGGCGCAGGCCGGTTATCGGGTGGCGGTGGCCGATCTGAACGCCGACAACGCCAATCGGGTGGCACAGCAGATCAACGAAGCGTTTGGCGCAGGCAGCGCCTGCGGTTTTCAGGCCGACGCCACCGACGAGCAGAGCGTGATCGCGCTGGCGGCGGCGGTTGACCGGGAATTCGGCCAAACCAACCTGCTGGTGTACAGCGCCGGCATCGCCAAGGCGGCGCCGATCACCGACTTCCCGCTGGGCGACTTCGACCGCTCGCTGCAGGTGAACCTGGTGGGCTATTTCCTCTGCGCCCGCGAGTTCTCGCGCCTGATGATCCGCGACGGCATCGCCGGGCGCATCATTCAGATCAACTCCAAGTCCGGCAAGGTCGGCAGCAAGCACAACTCCGGCTACAGCGCCGCCAAATTCGGCGGCGTGGGGCTAACGCAGTCGCTGGCGCTCGATCTGGCGGAATACGGCATTACCGTGCATTCGCTGATGCTCGGCAACCTGCTGAAATCGCCGATGTTCCAATCGCTGCTGCCGCAGTACGCGCAAAAACTGGGCATCGCGCCGGACCAGGTGGAGCAGTACTACATCGACAAAGTGCCGCTGAAGCGCGGCTGCGACTACCAGGACGTGCTGAACACCCTGCTGTTCTACGCCAGCGATAAGGCCTCTTACTGCACCGGCCAATCGATCAACATCACCGGCGGCCAGGTGATGTTCTGACGCCACCGACGCCCCCTTCCGCGGAAGGGGGCATAAGGAGAACCCCATGACACAAGCTTTGATCGCCTCCGCGCTGCTGGCCTGGCTGCTGCAAATCGCCTTCGGCTGGTGGCAACTGCAACGTTTCAACCGCGCCTTCGACAGCTTATGCCGACTGGGCGCCGTCGGCGTCGGCCGCTCCGGCGGCCGTTTTCGCCCGCGGGTGGTGCTGGCGCTGGCCTTCGACGCCGATCGGCGGGTGTGCGGCAGCCTGTTGCTGCGCGGCCTGACCGTTTTCGCCCGGCCCCGCCCGCTGCCTCATTTGCACGGTTTGCATCAGCGGGATTTGCGCCCGGATGTGATCTTCCCCGAGGATCGCGCATGCCAGTCTGCACTATCGTTAGCGATTGCGCCCAAATCGTGATATTTTCACATTAAAAGACATTACCTTTCATAGTGAATTATTCAGCGAGAGGAAATGCCCCACTCTTGTGAACGGGAATCGCGATGAAACCAAAGCAGCGGCAGGCCGCTATCCTTGAATATCTGCAGCGGCATGGCAAAACGGCAGTGGACGCCCTGGCCGAGCATTTCTCCACCACCGGCACCACCATCCGCAAGGATCTCACCCTGCTGGAAGAAGAAGGCGAGGTGATCCGTACCTACGGCGGCGTGGTGCTCAGCCGCGACGACGGCGATCAGCCGATCGACCGCAAAACCCATATCAACACCGAGAAAAAACGCCGTATCGCCAGCGCCGCCGTGGCGCTGATCGCCGACGGCGACTCGCTGATCTTCGACGCCGGCAGCACGGTGCTGCAGATGGTGCCGCACCTGGCGCAGTTCAATAACATCACGGTGATGACCAACAGCCTGACCATCGTCAACGCGCTGGTGGAACTGGACAACGATCAGACCATCCTGATGCCCGGCGGCACCTACCGCAAAAAATCGGCCTCGTTCCACGGCAGCCTGGCCGAATCGGCGTTTCAGCAATTCAGCTTCGACAAGCTGTTTATCGGCGCGGACGGCGTCGATCTCAACGCCGGCGTCACCACCTTCAACGAAGTGCACAACGTCAGCAAAGCGATGTGCGAAGCCGCCGGCCGCATTATTTTGTTGGTGGACTCCTCGAAATTCGGCCGCAAGAGCCCGAACGTGGTGTGCGAACTCAGCGCCGTCGATACGCTGATCACCGACCGAGACATCAACCCCGATTACCTCGCCGCCCTGCAGGCGAAAGGCATCAATATCATTCTGGTAGGAGACCCCGATGAGTAACGCCAACGCCCTGCTCGCCTTCGCCCGCGAAACGCTGGAGATCGAGTTGACCGAAGCGCAGCGCCTGCTGGCGCGCCTGGATGACAATTTCGTCTGCGCCTGCGAGCTGCTGCTGAACTGCCGCGGCAAAGCGGTGATTTCCGGCATCGGCAAGTCCGGCCATATCGGCAAAAAAATCGCCGCGTCGCTGGCCAGCACCGGCACGCCGTCGTTCTTCGTTCATCCGGCGGAGGCGCTGCACGGCGATCTCGGCATGATCGGCGCCGACGACGTGGTGGTGTTCATCTCCTACTCCGGCCGCGCCAAAGAGCTGGACCTGATCCTGCCGCTGCTGGCGGAGAACGGCATTCCGGTGATCGCCATCACCGGCGGCAAAGAGTCGCCGCTGGCGCAGGCCGCGGCCTGCGTACTGGATATCGGCGTCGAGCGCGAAGCCTGCCCGATGGGGCTGGCGCCCACCTCCAGCGCGGTCAACACCCTGATGATGGGCGACGCCCTGGCGATGGCGCTGATGCGCCAGCGCGGTTTCAATGCGGAAGACTTCGCCCGCTCGCACCCGGGCGGCAGCCTGGGGGCGCGCCTGTTGAACCGCGTGCATCACCTGATGCGCACCGGCGATCGCCTGCCGCGCGTGAGCGAAAGCGCCAACGTGATGGAAGCGATGCTGGAACTGAGCCGCACCGGGCTCGGGTTGGTGGCGGTGTGCGACGCGCAGCAGCGGGTAGTGGGCGTGTTTACCGACGGCGACCTGCGCCGCTGGCTGGTGAAGGGCAACAGCCTGCAGGATCCGCTCAGCCCGGCGATCACCCGCCCCGGCTATCGGCTGCCGGAGCAGTGGCGCGCCGGCGAAGCGCTGGAAGCGCTGCACGAACAGCACATCAGCGCGGCCCCGGTGGTCAACATGGATGGCGTGCTGGTGGGGGCGCTCAACCTGCACGATCTGCATCAGGCCGGCATCGGCTGATCGACGCCGGGGGCGGCATCGTCAGCGCCCCCGGTCAGATCATTTCCAGTCGGGATTGTTCTCGAACTGCTGCTTAAGCAGCGCCTTCATGTCGTCATTCGGCTTGCCGAGCCACTGGTACTTGGCGTATTTCTTCGGATGATCGACGGCTTCCGGCCGATCTTCCACTTCCACCCGCACGCCCCAGGCCTGGGATTTGTCCGCGCTGAACGCCACGATCAAAAAGTTGTTGCCGCAGTCGTGCGGTTTGCACAGGTTGCCGACCAGATACTCTTTGCCCTTCCAGCTCAAGTTTTGCGCCGGCGTAGAGGTGCCGACGCCTTTGCGCGCCCAGCCCGGCATCCGCGCCTGGCCCTTGACCATATTTTGCCAGCTGGCCTGATACCCCGGCTGCTGAATCAAATCCGATGTGGTGACAATCTGCTGAGCAAAGCTGCCTGCGCTGAAGCTGAGCAGTGCGCCGAAGAGGGCGCAACGCAGCGCCTGGTGTCCCGTCATAGTCCTTCTCCCTAGGTTAAATCAGGTTTCGCCCGTAAACCGGGCCTGAACTAGTCAGACCACAGTCGCGGCAAAAAGTTGACTCACCACCAGGCGTGAAAATGATGCACCGGCCCAATGCCGTGCCCCACTTCCAGCGTATCCGCCTGTTGCAGCGCTTGTTGCAGATAGTCCTTGGCGGCGGCCACCGTGGCCGCCCAGTCGGCATGGCGCGGGCGCAGCGCCGCCAGCGCGGCCGAGAGCGTGCAACCGGTGCCGTGGGTGTGGCGGGTGGCGACGCGCGGCGCCGTAAAGCGCTGCTCGCCTTCGGCGGTAAACAGCCAGTCCGGGCTCTCGCTTTCGCTCAGGTGGCCGCCCTTCATCAGCACCGCCCGGCAGCCCATCGCGAGCAGCGCCCGCCCCTGCTCGCGCATCTGCGCTTCATCTTCCGCCGGCGCGCACGCCAGCAGCGCCGCCGCTTCCGGCAGGTTCGGCGTAATGATCGACACCAGCGGCAACAGCTCGCGCCGAATAGACGCCACCGCCTCCGGCGCCAACAGCGGATCGCCGCTTTTCGCCAGCATCACGGTGTCCAGCACCACGAACTCCGGCCGGTAATGGCGCAGCCGTTCGGCCACCGCCTGCACGATGTCGGCGTTGGCCAGCATGCCGATCTTGACGCTGTCGATGCGCACGTCGCTGAACACCGAGTCCAGCTGCGCGGCGACGAACGCCGGATCGATGTAATACACCGACTGCACGCCGCGGGTATTCTGCGCCACCAGCGCGGTGATCGCCGAGGTGCCGTAGGCGCCAAGCGCCGAGAAGGCCTTCAAATCGGCCTGAATGCCGGCGCCGCCGCTGGGATCGGTGCCGGCGATGGTCAGGGCGTTAATGCGTTTCATCACAGATCCTCCCCGCGCAGTTGATACAGGGCATCGAGGAACGCCGGCGTAAAGCTGCCCGGCCCGGCGGCCTGCCTGGCCGCCAGACCGCCGCAGTGGGACATCACCCGGCAGGCGGTCGCCACGTTGTCCAGGCGATCGCCCGGCAGGGCGCAAAACGCCGCCACCACCGCCGACAGCGCGCAGCCGGTGCCCACCACCCGCGTCATCAGCGGGGAGCCGCCTTCGATCGCCCAATCGCACTGGCCGTCGGTGACGTAATCCACCGCGCCGGTGACCGCCACCACCGCGCCGCTGCGCTGCGCCAGCTCACGCGCGGCGGGCAAGGCCGCCAGCGAGTCGTCGCCGCTATCCACGCCGCGGCCGCTGGCCAGCAACCCGCTGAGCGCCATGATTTCCGAGGCGTTGCCGCGTATCGCCGCCGGTTTCTCGTCCAGCAGCTGTTTGGCGAAGGCGGTGCGGTAGGAGAGCGCGCCGACCGCCACCGGATCCAGCGTCCAGGGCTTACCGGCCCGATTGGCGGCGGCCACCGCCGCCCGCATCGATTCGGCGCGCAGCGCGTTAAGGGTGCCGACGTTGATCAGCAGGCCGTCGGCCAGCGCGCCGAACTGCGCCGCCTCTTGCGGCTCCACCACCATCGCCGGGGAGGCGCCGAGCGCCAATAGCACGTTGGCGGTCAGCGATTGCACCACTTCGTTGGTCAGGCAGTGGATCAGCGGAGGCCGCTGTTGGAATTGGGTCAGGCAGGCCGCGGCACGGGCGCCGGGTAGTGCATCAGGTCGAGCGATCATATTCCTCCCAACCGGCGTTCAAGAAGGCGGCGCCGGCTGGGCGGCCGTGACTTCCCTACGCTGGCATTATCCAGATCAGGTAATACGGGTATTTCTCAGCCTTCACGTAGAAGGGCACCCCGAGTCATGAAAATCAATAGGTTGTGATCAACGTTGCGTTAATCCCTGCAGGGGATCATGCCAGTGGCGGCGCGGACAAACAAGCGAATAAATCGGCTCGCACCTAAGCGGTGCTTCCCTCTTTTCCCGCCAGATACAGGCTCAGCACGCCGGGCAGCTCCGCCAGCGTGAACGCCACGCTCTGCGGCGCGGTCTTGAAGATATGGTGCAGCGTACCGGCCACCAGGCTTTGCAACAGCCGGGTTTGCTGCAGGATCTCCGCTTCGGCGGTCTCGGGGCGGCGCAGCTGCAGCACGCGGGCGATCAGCGCCAGGAAGCTGGACTTTTCGTCCGGCAGGTTCATTTCCCGCATCACCGGCAGGTAGTCGGTGTGCTCGCGCAGGTACTGCGCATAGGGTGAAAACAGCCGCTGGATCACCGCTTCAGCGGAGAGGCGCCGCCACTCGTCGTCACTGGCCAACGCCATGTCGCGGATCAGCGCCTCGACCGACTCGGTATGCCGATCCGCCAGCGCTTTGATCACCGCGTGGCGATCGGGAAAGAAGTGATACATCGAGCCGATGGAGGTTTTGGCGTGCTTGGCGAGCCGCTGCATGCTGAGCGCCGCCAGCCCGTCCTGGGCCACGATCGCCGCCGCCGAATCCAGAATGGTTTGTACGCGTTGCCGCCCTCTTTCCTGCTGCGGCTCTCGCCCGGTGATGTGTTCGTCGATTTGCATATTCGTTTCTGCCCGCTGTCATCAACGCATTATACCCATTTGCCGCCGCGAAGGCAGGGCGATACAAAAAACTAGATTAATTCCTCTAGTTTAGAGTAGAGTATTTATTCTAGTTTCCCCTGGCGCAAGCGTGGGGAAGACAAACAGTGACCTCACTCACTGAAAAAGAGTCATTTCATTCGGCCCGTCGCCCAAGCCAATCGCCAGAGAACGCCCTATGCCCGACAAAAAACTGCTTATCTCCTGCCTGACCGCGCTGTTGCTCACCGGGTGCTCGCCGGCACCGTCGATAGTGGTGTTCGGCGCTTCGTTCCCCGACTGGCTGTTTTGCCTGTGCGGCGGCGTGGCGGGCATGGTGGCGATCCACCTGCTGCTGCGCACCCCGGAAAAACGCGCCTGGCTGGCGCCGCAGCTGCTGACGTATCCGGCGCTGACCGCGCTGATCGCCATGCTGATCTGGTTACTGGTTTTCCCCCACTGAGACTGACGCCATGACCCAACCACACACCCCAAACCGGCGTAGACTGCTGGTGCTTGCCATCCTGGCGTTGACGTTCATCGTGGCCGCCGTCGTCGTCTGGCGGGTGGAAAACGCCCCCACTACCGACGATGCCTACGCCTATGCCGACACCATCAACGTGGTGCCGGAGGTGAACGGCCGCATCATCGAGATGCCAATCCGCGACAATCAGGAAGTGCGGCAAGGCGATCTGCTGTTCCGCATCGATCCGCGCCCTTATCTGGATGCGCTGGCGGCCAGCGAGGCCCGCCTGATCACGCTGAATGAACAGATCAAGCTGACGCAGCGTTCGGTCAACGCGCAGCAGTACAATGCCGAATCGATGAACGCCATCGTCAAACGCTCGCAGGCGCTGGTGGCGCAGGCGACCGACACCCTTAACCGCCGGCAGAAACTGCTCGGCAAGAACTACGTTTCGGCGGAAGAAGTGGAAACCGCCCGCACCTCCCAGCGCTCGGCGCAGGCGGAGCTGCAGGCCGCGTTGCTGCAGGCGAAACAGGCGGAAGCCGCCGTCAGCGGCGTCGAGGCCCTGGTCGCGCAGCGCGCCGAAGTGCAGGCCGACATCGCCATCGCCAAACTGAACCTGGAATTCACCGAGGTGAGAGCGCCGTTCGACGGCCGCATCGCCTCCCTGAAAACCACCGTCGGCCAATATGCCTCCAGCGCCAAACCGGTGTTCACCCTGATAGACACCCGCCGCTGGTACGTAGTCGCCAACTTCCGCGAAACCGACCTGAAAGGCGTGCATCCCGGCGTGCCGGCCACGCTGTATCTGATGAGCGACGCCGGCCAGACATTCAGCGGCAAGGTGGAATCGATCAGTTACGGCGTGCAGCCCGACGACGGCGGCACCGTGCTGGGCGGCCTGCCCAACGTGTCGCGCAATATCAACTGGGTGCACGTTTCGCAGCGCTTCCCGGTCAAGATCGCAGTAGAAGCCCCCAACCCGGCGCTGTTCCGCGTGGGCGCTTCGGCGGTGGCGAAGCTGAACCTGCGCCATGAAGAGTAAAACGATGTCTCGCGGTTGGCTGCCTCAACTGATCGACGAGCTGCGCCCTTCTGACAGCCGCATCAACCTGGTGATCCGCGCCCTGCTCTCCAGCGCGATCGCCATCGTGATCTCGCAGACGCTGCAGGTGCCGTGGCTGGCGCTGTCGCTGATTGCTGTCTTCTTTATCACGCAGTCCAATATCGTGATCACCCGCGCGATCGGCATTCTGTTCTTCGTCAGCTCCACGCTGGCGATCGGCGCCGCCATCCTGGTGCTGAAGTTTACCTACGACTACCCGATGCTGCGCATCCTGCTCTCCAGCGCGCTGTTTTTCCTCAGCGTGTTCCTGATGCGGGTGACCAAGGTCGGGGTGCTGTTCTTCCTGATGGCGCTGGTGGTGATCTACACGCAAAGCTTTGTCGATCTCACCCCGCAGGCGGAAGTGGTGATACGGCTGGTGCTGTGGGTCTGGGTGGCGATCAACTACGCCATCTTGCTCACCCTGATCGTCAATACCCTGCTGCTGCCGGCTGAACCGATGAAGCAGTTGAAAAGCCGGATGATCGCGGTGTTGGATGAAACTCGCGCTATGTTGGCCCAAGGCGACGAGACGCGCGATCTGAGCGCCATCTCGCAGCACGCCACCGAGCTGCATAAACTGCTGCGCTTTTCAGTGATGCGCAGCGATCGCTGCCGCGCCAACGAGCCCGGTTATCTGGCGCTGATCACCCTGGTGTTGCAGCTCAATATCCTGGCCTACCAGCTGCCGCCGGCTTTCGGCGCAGCCGCGCGTCAATTGGCGCAAGAGATAGACGCTGCCTGCCGCGCGCTGCAAACGGCGATAAGCCACGACAGCGCGCTGCGATTTTCCGTGGCGATGGCCGGCAGCGACGATCCGCAGGTACCGGCGCCGCTCAATGAAATGGCCACCCACCTGCAGGTCTACGCCAACCGCAGCGACTACGCCGACGCTCTGCAGGCCGCCCCACCGCCGAAAGTGCCCTTCTTTACCCCCGACGCCCTGACCAACCCGGTTTACATCCAGTTTTCGTTGAAAACGCTGCTGACCGTGCTGGTCGCCTACGTGTTTTATACCGCCGTCGATTGGTCCGGCATTCATACCATCATGCTGAGCTGCCTGATCGTGGCGCAGCCCAGCCTCGGTGCCACGCAGCGGCGGGCGCGGCTGCGTCTCGGCGGCGCGGCGATCGGCAGCCTGCTGGCGCTGATCTCGGTGGTGTGGATCATGCCTCACCTCGATAGCCTCGTCGGCTTGCTGCTGCTGACGCTGCCGGTGATCGCCCTCTCCGCCTGGATCGCCGCCGGCTCCGAGAAAATAAGCTATGCCGGGGTACAGATCCTGTTCACCTTTTCCCTGGCGCTGCTGGAAAGCTTCGGCCCGGTCACCGAGCTGACCGAGATCCGCGATCGCCTGATCGGCATCGTGCTGGGGGTAGGGGTCGCCACCTTCATTCACGCCACGCTGTGGCCGGAATACGAAGGGGAGTCGCTGCGGCAGCAGGTTGCCACCGTGCTGCGGGAGCTGGCGCGCTTCCTCGGCGGCGAGAACACCAACGCCATCGGCATCTGGCAAAAGATCGAGGGCTGCGAAGCGGTGGTGGCCCGGGTGACACTGGAGCCTACCTGGCAGTTGGCGGATGATAACCATGAAAGCTTCACCCGGCATATCCAACTGATCTTTAACCAGACGCGCAGCCTGTTGCTGACCAGTGAAAAGCTCAACACCTATCTGACAGGCAGCGGGGCGGCGCTGTCCGTGCAGGAACGCGCGGCGCTGCTCGAGGTGCAACGCCAGGGCGGGCGCGTTCTCGCCGAGTATGCGGCGCAACTTGCCAGCGCGCCGCAAGCGCTGCGGGCGCCCGACTTTCATCCACCGCTGGCTGCCCTGCACGCCGACACCGTGCGCCACCTGGCTCAGGAGCTGAGCGACGGGGTCAATCGCCTGCCCGCCTGGGGTGACGCCTAGCATTTTCCGTTTGTGGCCGTGCACGCCCGGCGCCATGCGCTATAGTGAGCACAAACCACCGGGAGATGCCATGCAGATAAGACCCTACCAAGAGACCGATCGCCCCTTCCTGCGCACGCTGTACCTGGCGTCGCGCAAGGCGGCGTTCGGCTGGCGCGATACCTCAAACTATCAGTTGGAAGATTTCGACGGCGCGACGCTGGGCGAAGCGATTTGGGTGGCGGAAGACGGCGGCGTGCTGCTGGGATTTGTCTCCGTCTACCGCGAAGATAACTTCATTCATAACCTGTATGTCGATCCCCATCAGCCGCCGCGCGGCGTCGGCAGTGCGCTGCTGCAGGCGGCGCAAGCCACTTTCACCGCCACCGGCTCGCTGAAATGCCTGGTGAAAAATGAAAAGGCGCTGGCGTTCTACCGCAAGCACGGCTGGCGCATCATCTCTACCGGCAACGACGGTGAAGAAGATTATTACCTGATGCATTCGCCGGCCCCTTAGCCCTCGGCACCGGCAGTCTCCGGCATCCCGCGCAGCGTCAGCCGCCAAAACAGCAATGCGCTCAGGCTGACGCCCGCCCCCAGCCAACAAACACCGCTCCAGCCCGCCCAGGCGTACACATGGGTGCCGGCAAAGGCGCCCAGCCCGCTGCCGACGGCGTAAAACAGCATGTAGCAGGCCACCAGCCGGCTGTGCGACTGCGGGTGTGCGCTGAAAATCATGCTCTGGTTCAACACGTGGATCGCCTGGCCCGCCAGATCCAGCAGCACGATGCCCGCCACCAGCCAAACCAGGCCGCTGCCGAGCAAACCGAGCGGCAGCCAGGCCAGCGTCAACAGCAGCAGACACGCGCCGCTGGCCGCCTGCCCCAACCCGCGATCCGCCAGATGCCCGGCGCGCACCGCCGCCAGCGCGCCCACCGCGCCGACCAGGCCGAACGCTCCCACTGCGGCATGGGTGAAGTTGAACGGCGGCCGGCTCAGCGGCAACACCAGCGAACTCCAAAAGAGGCTGAAAGCGCCGAACATCAGCAGCGCCAGCATGCCGCGAATTTGCAGCGTGCGGTCATGCAGCAACAGGCTCAGCATTGAACCCAGCAGCGCGGGATAACTCAGCGTGCTGGGCGCGGTGCGTGGCGCTGGCAGCAGGCGCGACAGGATCGGCAGCAATACCAGCGTTACTCCGGCAGAGAAGAAGTACACCGTACGCCAGCCGCCAACGTCCGCCAGCGCGCCGGACAAGGTGCGCGCCAGCAGCAACCCCAGCACTACCCCGCCCTGCGCCGCGCCGACCACCCGTCCGCGCTCCTGCGGCGGTGCCAGGGCGGCGGCGAATGCGATCAGCCCCTGCGTCATGGCGGTGCCCAGTAGCCCCACCAGCAACATCCCCGCCAGCAGCCAGGGCGCGCTGGACGCCCAGCCCACCAGCAGAAGCGCAGCGATCAGTCCCAGCTGTTGCCCCGCCAGCAACCGATGCCGGTTCAGCCGATCCCCCAGCGGCACCACCAACAGCAGCGCCAGCGCGCAGCCCAGTTGGGTCACGGTGATCACCATGCCGACCGCCGCCAGACTGATGGAAAAATCATGGGCGATGGCGTCCAGCAGCGGCTGCGCATAGTAAACGTTGGCCACGCTAAAGGCGCTGGCGGCGGCCAACAGCAGCACCAGGGTGGCCGGCAGGCGCCCCAGCACCGCGCAGGGAGGATCCAACAGTTTGTCGCTCATCGCACACCTCAATCTGGTTTCATTATTAAACCCAATGAACTTTAGGCGCAGAGGTTTTATAATGCAACCAGAATGTGCAGCTGGAGATAACCGTCGTGAAACGTAAAAGCCTGGAAGACGCGCCGTGCCCGGTGGCGCGCACGCTGGATGTGATTGGCGACTGGTGGTCGCTGCTGATCGTGCGCGACGCCTTCGACGGCGTCACCCGCTTCAGCGAATTTCAAAAAGGGCTGGGGATGGCGAAGAACATCCTTGCCACCCGGCTGCGCGCGCTGGTGACGCACGGCGTACTGGAGATCGTGCCCGCCGCAGACGGCAGCGCCTATCAGGAATATGTGCTGACCGAGAAAGGCCGCGCGCTGTTTCCGGTGATCGTCGGCCTGCGCCAGTGGGGGGAAGATCATTTGTTCGCCGAAGGAGAGGCGCATTCAACGCTGGTGGAAAGCGACAGCGGCCGCCCCGTCCCGCGCCTGACGCCGATCGGCAACGCCGGGCAGACGCTCACCCCGCTGAATACCCGGGTGGTGAAGGTGGGGGAACGGTGATGAGAGTTAATGACGGTGTCCTCAGCTCACCCGTTGAAAGATTAGGCGGATAAAGAACCATTCCAGACATCCAGCCAACAGATAAACCGCGCCAAAAACGAGCGCGCCAAACCATTCCGTATCGTTAAAATGAAAAAACTCACTGGCGTCAATCAGCCAAGCGGTTTGATTCTGGTTTAGCCTGGGTACAGGAAAAAGCTTTATTGTCAGCACAGCCAGCCCAACAACAGCCAATACGTTAGCGAGCAACAGGGCAAATTTTTTCATAGCCTTTCATTCTACAACCTAACGCAGCCCAACAAACTGAACCTAAGAACATACGTTAATCGTTAACCCTCAGGTTGCCCCGTTCGTCGGAGACAACCATGAATGCGGCGGTAATCAAATGCGAACCTTCGGGTGTCTGTACATCGTAGGCGACGGAATAGCGCCTCCCTGGCCGAAAAGCATAGTCGAATACCGGCATGCACCTCCCCGGTTCAACAAAAAAAGCGTCATTATCGATATCTTTAATGAGCTTATCGCCTGATTCGCTATAAATCTGAACGAAGCGGATATTATCCCCCGCCTTCATAGAAGAAAGAATGCAGACATGGTTATCTTTGGCAGTGACGACGGCGGGGAAACGCGGAGTAAACTTATCGCCAGGCCCCGGACAGCCGACCAAAAAGCAGGCCGTGAATAGAACCACATATTTTTTCATGCTCCCTCTCATCCCCTAATAATTTTTTGATAAAGTGCATGAATGTCACGCAAACTATCGGTTCCCCTGTACCTACCCACTCGTCCAGGACGTTGATAATAACGCCACGTTTCAATACCATAAACCAACAGCAACCAGTAATCAGCAAAAATCGAAGCTTGTTGTTCCAGCGAGTAATCAGTAATTTTATTTCTATCAAGACGATAGTTGTACTCAGCCGCCCAACTAAACAACCCACGCATTCTTACCCATTGTCCATGCTGATGTTGCCATACATGCCCCAATTCATGGATGAAAAGATGTTTATCTTCTATCAGAACCCTATTATCAGAAAAATCGTCTTTATAGAGCTCCCTCCGTAACCATAACTCACCATTAGGTGCCATGGCATAACTTCTGTTTTGTAAGCCAAACGGAAAATAGCTATCACAGCGTATCCATACACGACCATATATAATTGAGTTTCCATATATATGGCGAGCCAATTTTATTTCCCCTATGGTCATACGTCGTAATATCCCTTCTTCGGCCAATGCGTTCATTTATCCCTCCTTGAATTTATCAATATCCTAATACTTTTTTAAAATGAATCTATACATGAACTCTTAAAGAATTGCATTTGGCATAATCCATTTATAACTTGAATGACTTTCAGGGAAATCCCCATCGATTTTCTATAATTAATTAAACGAAAAAAAATATTGCAAATACCTTTGTAGCAACCGTGGTCAGGATACGCTTATCCAGCCCCCCCTGCATGATTCGCTTCGCAGCGCCATCCGGGTAATGTATAGTCCGCGTTTTACGGAGATCCCATGCTGACTAACTCATCCATTCGTCTGAACAAATACATTAGCGAGAGCGGTATCTGCTCGCGCCGCGACGCCGATCGATACATCGAACAGGGCAACGTTTTCATCAACGGTAAACGCGCCACCGTTGGCGCCCAGGTATTTGCCGGCGATGTGGTGAAGGTTAACGGTCAGCTGATCGAACCGCGCAATGAAGAAGATCTGGTGCTGATCGCGCTGAACAAACCGGTCGGCATCGTCACCACCACCGAAGATGGCGAGCGCGACAACATCGCCGACTTCGTCAACCACAGCAAACGCATCTTCCCGATCGGCCGCTTGGACAAGGATTCGCAGGGGCTGATCTTTCTGACCAACCACGGTGACCTGGTCAACAAGATCCTGCGCGCCGGCAACAATCACGAGAAAGAGTATCTGGTGACGGTCAACAAGCCGGTGACCGACGAGTTTATTCGCGGCATGGGCGCCGGCGTGCCGATGCTGGGCACGGTGACCAAAAAGTGCAAGGTGAAGAAAGAAGCGCCGTTCGTGTTCCGCATCACGCTAGTGCAGGGGCTGAACCGCCAGATCCGCCGCATGTGCGAACACTTCGGCTACGAGGTCACCAAGCTGGAACGCACGCGCATCATGAACGTGAGCCTGAAAGGCTTGCCGCTGGGCGAATGGCGCGATCTGACCGATGACGAGCTGATCGAGCTGTTCAAACTGATTGAAGGCTCTTCGTCCGAGGCCAAGCCGGCGAAGAAGGCCCCGGCCAAATCCGCCGCGGCGAAAAAGCCGAGCACCGGCGGGCCGAAAGGCGCCGACAAAGCCGCTGCGCCGGCCGGACGCAAACGCTTTGCCCAGCCAGGGCGCAAGAAAAAAGGGCGTTAAACGCCCTTCGCCCTCGCCAAGCCCGCCGTTGTGCGGGCTTTTTTATCGTGGAAATCAGTCCAGGCTCCCCGCCACCGGCGCCTGCGCCCAATCGAGCGCGAAATCGGCCACCGCCTCCCAGCCCTGTTCGCCGCAGGTATAGTGGCTGCGGCCAGGGAACAGCTTGTAAGCGCTGATGGCCTGCGAACCCTTGGCGTTTTTCTCGTAGTTCTCACGCTGCACCGCCGGCGGCAAAATATGATCGTTGCCACCGGCGATAAACAGCAGCGGTGCGCGATCGCCGTTGGCGAAGTTGTAGGTAGTCGCCGCATCCGGCGTAAAGTTGGCCAATCCGCCCTGGAACAGCATGCGCCCCGATACCGGCACCGAGTAGCGATCGTACACCGCTTTAGAGGCTTCCAGGCTGAGGTTGTTGGTGAAAGCGTAGTGGAATTCCTTCTCGCTAATCGGCACGGCGCGATGCAGGTTAGCCGGGTTGCGCAGCACCGGGAAGGTGGCTTTGATTTCGCTGAACGGCAGCGCTTTCACCCCTTTCACCGCCGCACCGTCGATAGAGACGCCCGCAGAACCGAAGCCGCCATCCAGCAGCAGCTGCACAAACGCGCCGCCGAACGAGTGCCCCATGATGATCGGCTTACCGCCGAGTGCGCCGATCACCGCCGCCAGGTGTTCGTACACCTCGCGCACGCCCAGGTTCACCAACGGCGAAGGATCGCGGCGCAGCGCCTCAACGCCGGCAACGCCGGGTTCAATGCCCGGATAACCGGGCGTGATCACCCTCATGCCCCGCTGCTCGTAGCGAGTGACCCAATGCTCCCACGACAGCGGCGTCATCCAGAGCCCGTGAATTAAAACTACCGTGTCGGTCTGCGCTGCTGGCGCCATAATGCTTACCCCATGCCATCGTTAACGAAAGCGCCTCACCCTACGGCGGAACGCTGCTTTCTCCTCGAATAGCCTTTGACGTCGGCGATATTCTGTAGAGATGATGTACAAATTATAGAAGCGATACAGGCGCACAACATGACCCAAAAGCCGGAATTCTTTGCTGAAACGCCGCCGTATAAAGAGAATGAGGCAGAGCCCTTCGCTTTCAAGCGCGACGCCTTCTCTGAAGTGCTGGAGCTGATTCGCGTGCGCGGCAATACGGTGTTTACCTGCGCGGCATCGGCGCCGTTCGGCTGGCGCTTTCCCGCCGGCAAGCACCGGCTGCACATCATCAGAAGCGGCAGCGTGGCCATTGAGGTGGAAGGCGATTCGCGGATATACCCTGCTTCGCAGGGCGATTTGGTGATGCTGATTCACGGCCACGCCCACACCATCGCCGACCAGCCGGGCCGCCCGGCGCACGATCTGGCGGCGCTGGCGCATAGCCACTATCACCGCGAGAGCCTGACGCTCGGCCACGGTGAAACCACCTGGCTGTGCGGCGATTTCGGCTTTGACGGCATGCTGTCGCAACGCCTGCTGTCGGTGCTGCCGCCGGTCTTGATCCTGAAAGGCCTGCGCGAACGGCCGTTCGAGTGGCTGGAGCTGAGCTGCCACTTCATTCTCGACGAGGCGCTCAACCCGCGCGCAGGCGCCGCCGCCATGATCTCGCGCCTGCTCGACGTGATCTTCGTGCAGCTGCTGCGCACCTGGGCGACGGAAGGCGAAGCCGGGCACGGCTGGCTTTCCGGCGCGATAGACTCGCGCATCAGCCCCGCCATGAGCGCCATTCACGCGGAGCCCGGTCGCGCCTGGAACGTGCCGGAACTTGCCGCGCTGGCCAACCTGTCGCGTTCGGCCTTTGCCGAGCGTTTCCAGCGCATTGTCGGCCAAGCGCCGCTCAGCTATCTCACCAGTTGGCGGCTGGATCGCGCCGCAGAGCTGCTACGCTACAGCCGCGCTTCGGTGGCGCAGATCGCCAACCGGGTCGGCTATACCTCCGAAGCGGCGTTCAGCCGCGCGTTTCGCGGCCGTTACGAACTCTCGCCGATGCAGTGGCGCAAGCTGGCGGCGGTTTAGCCCTCACCATAAAAAAGCCCGCATCACGCGGGCCTGCAAGTACCAGAGAAGTCTAGAGGAAAAATCAGAACGACCAGCGCAGGTTGGCGTTGACCGAATTGACGCGGGTATCGGCGCCGAATTGCCCCTGATAGCCGACATCCAGCGTCGCAGCGCGCGACAGCTTCACGCTCACGCCGATATCGCCCACCATCACGTTGTCATCCACGGCCTGGCCCTGAGTGACGAACGCGTCGCTGCCGGCAAACGCCATGCGCGATGAGGTGTTCTTATCGCCGTAGGCATGCTGCCAGCCGAGCGAGCCGTAAAGGCTGACGTTCTTCGGCAGTTCGGTCACGCCGCGCACCCCGAGCGTGGAGTAGAAGGTGTCCATCGTTTCATTGCGCACGCTCAGCGCCGCCGCGCCACCCGACTCCTGGAAGCTGTCGGTATGCAGGCGGATGTAGCTCAGGTTGATGAACGGTTCGACGTTCATCTCCGGCTGGCCGAAACGGTAACCCGCTTCGGTAAACGCCAGCAGCGAGTTGGCGTCATAATCCGACTTCAGCCGATCCGAGAAGCCGCTGAAATCGACGTTGCGCTTGCCTTCAATCTTGTGCCAGGTGTAACCCAGCGCGCCGCGCAGCGAGAACGCATCCTGTTGCCCGGCCGCATACAGGCCGAGGTGGTAGTTGTCGGTATCGGCCTTGGAGCGGCGGCTGTCGACGTCATAATCGCCGCGGCTGTAACCGAAGTAACCGCCGATGCGCACGTTATGGTCCGCCAGCTTGCGATCCGCCCCCAACAGGAAACCGGTGGTGTTGCCATCCAGTTTGCCCACGTTGCCGTTGCCGCTGTTCCTGCCCCAGGAACTGAAGGTCTGGCCCCAGACGCCGCTATTTTGCGCCTGCGCCGGTTGCACCAGCGACATCGCCAACGGCGGTACCGGCAGACTGTCATTGTCGAACAGGCGCAGCATGCGCTGGTTCAGCACGTTGAACAGCTGGGTGCTACCGGCGATCAGGTTAGACTGCATCGACGGATAGACTTCGCCGGACAGCTGATTGAACGCCTCACGCGCTTCCGGCGCGCTCAGCAGCAGCAGCGAGTTGTACAGCGCCAGTGAAGGACCGCGCTGCGCCAGCGTGGAGAGCGCGCCGGCGGTATTCCACTGGTTGCCGCTCTCGGCCACCGTTTGGAAAATGCCCGGCTTGCCGCTGCCTGGACTCTCGCCCCCCGGATTTTCCCCGCCTGGGTTTTCTCCGCCCGGATTCTCGCCCCCTGGATTCTCACCGCCAGGGTTTTCTCCACCCGGATTCTCACCACCTGGATTTTCCCCACCCGGATTCTCACCGCCCGGGTTTTCACCGCCCGTGTCTTTCTGGGCGATGGTCAGATCCACGGCGTTGGCGCTGTGCTTCAACGCCACATCGAGGAAGGCGGACTTGGAGACCGCCGACGCGAACTGGCCGTCAATGCCGCCGTCCGAGGTCAGAATACGGTAGCTTTGGCCGGTTTTATAGCTGGCTTGCGGATCCAGCGCCGTAACCTGCACCTTGGCTTGATCGCTGATAGTGGTTTTGCCCGCCACCAACAGTTGATCGCTGCGGCCGTCGCCGGCGATATCGACGTCATAGAAGGATTCGCCGATAAAGTTCAGGTAGCGTTTCAGCGTCAACGTGCCGATATTGCCGTCGCCGGGAGAGATATGGCCGCCGGACTGGATCTCGGTCTGGCCCAGCGTGCCGTTGCCGCCCAGCGTGCCGCCGGCCTTGATCGATGCGGCGCTGCTGTACCCTTGCCCGTTATTGACATCGGCACCCGCCGTCGCGTTAAGGATCAGCGTGCCGCCGTTCTCGGCGCCGAGGGTTTGGATCTCGAAGATGTCGTCTTCTTTCTGGGTATTGATGTCGCTGGCGATGATGAGTTTGCCACCGCGCGCGGTGACGTTCGCCTGCAGCCCGGTGAGATCGCCGTTCAGCGTCGTGTGCCCGGCGGTGTTGATCACCTCGCCTTCGCCGCTCATCTTGTTGCTGAAAACGTAATTGCCGTCGGTATGGTTAAAGTACACATAGCTGCCGAACAATCCGCCCCGCAGGGCGATCGCCGTCTGGGCATCGATAGCGCCAGCGGCGCCCGCCGCGCCGAGCGTCGGCTCGGTCAACCCGGTGCCGGTGTCCATATTGCCGCGGCTGCCGATAATCAGCGCACCGCGGTTAGAGCCGGAACCGGTCTCACCCAGCACCACTTCGTTGCCGCCGGCGGAGAATGCCCCGCCGTCCATGACCGCCAACACGCCGTTGCCGTAATCGCCGACGTTAACGGTGCTGCCGCTGGTCACGCGCGAACCGCTGCCGGCGATCACCAGCTCGGCGGTTTTACGCGCGCCGGATACACCCGCCACCTGGATGCTGCCGACGTTGACCGCAGCGCCGTTCAGCACGTCCAGATCGCCGTAGAGCGTGAGCGCACGGCCGACGTTCCACTGGGAATTGGCTCCAGTGACCGTGGCTTTCGGGCTCAACGTATCGGTCTCACCCGGCCCGCTGCCATTGCCGATGCGTGCGTCAAAGGCAGTGCTCAATACCGCGCCGTCTTCAATCGCCAGCGTGGAACGTGCCCCCAGATCGGTGCCGACGCTGAGAAAATTGCTGGTAACGCGAGAACCGGCGCCGGTGGCGATAAGGTGGCTGTCATAGCCACGGGTGGTGCCGACCACGATCTCTTTCGCGCTGGCCAGCGCACCGTCTTCAACCCGCAAAGTGCCCCGCCCCAGATTGAGGCCGCCGCGCAGCACGAACTGATCGTTCACCGCATTCAGCTCGGCGTTCGGCCCGCGGACCGTGACTACGCTGTCATGAATTTGGCCGTTGAACATCCGGCCGATATTGATGTTATAGGCGCTGATCTTGCCATTCTCGATCAGCAGGTTGCCGCTTTGGTTACGGCCGACGTAAACGTCCCCGGTGTAGGCCAATGATTCGGTAATTTTTGAGTCGCCGTCAAAAATGGCATCGTCTGCGCGAGCGATATCGGCGGGCGCCAGCATCAACAGCGGCGCGGAAAATAGAGCGAGGTAAAGTTTGGAAAGCGGTGTTTTAACCGCTAAAGAATGCGATGTCGTGTCATTCACGGGCTATCTCCGTACTCGTTAGCGTGATGTCGCGGAATGTATTGTTATAAGAAAACTCAATGCGCTAGAGGAGGTATGAGGCGTTATTCCGCGCACGCAGGTTTATTGATCGTCGAAGCAAAAGCTTATTGCCCCCCGGCGCTGGCGCTCCGACGATGGAAAACCAGGAAGCGGCAATACCGCCTCCAAAGCGAATTATTTATGGGTGACTACCGGTGTACAGGTCGGCGCGCTCAGCGACGGCGAGGAGCCTAAAATTCCCGGCATCATCAGCGATGAACAATCGAAAATTCGGCCTTTTTCCGTGGTGGCGCGATAAGAAAGTTTTTGGCCGCCCAGCGCATCCGGCTGCGCGCCATTGACATTGGTCACGGTAATTTCGTCCGATGAACCCAGGCCCAACATTTTAGCGGTTTCCGCCTGCAGCAGCGGAATGGCCTGATCGGTTTTCAGGGTGGAACAACCGGCTATCATCATCGTAACGGTTAAAGCGATAAGTGGTTTCTTCATAAATTATCCTTTATAACCAATCAGTTAAAATTACCGATTGGCTTTATGTTTTCTCTTATCCAAATCCTCGAATAATATATTTCCCTTTCCTAAACGAAAAAACCCTCCTAAAGTAGGGAATGTTGATAATAACTCATCAGACCTATCTGATATTTGAAGGCGAAAGGAGAATCCTTTGGGGCAGGATTATGCGTTGGTCGTTGATGACCATCCATTGGTAGCAAGCGGCATCGCTAATTTTCTCAACACGCATTGCCGATTCAAACAGGCGCATGTGGTGACCACTGAAGAGAATTGCTACCGTCATATTAGGGAAAACGGCCCGCCGCGTTTACTGGTGATCGATTTTTGGCTCTCTTCCGGTACGGCGTTGAAATTACTCAAAGAAGTAAAGCAACTTTATCCTCAGGTGCGGATCTTGGTGGTTAGCGGCGACGAGAATAACGATATCTGGCAGAAAGTGCACACTGCCGGCGGGCATGGATTTGTATTAAAAAACGAACCTCCTGAATTATTCGCCAAGGCGGTCTTTGCGCTGAACGATAATCAGGAATGGTTTCCTGACGGGAATGAATTCGCCGTTAAAAGCAACAACGAGCATTTAAAAAAATTTAATTTAACCCCGCGACAAATTGACGTATTAAATATGATGATGCGCGGCCTGCCCAATAAAAGGATCGCCGCGCAGCTGTCTATTTCCGAACCCACCGTCAAAGAACACATCAGCAATATTTTGAAAAAGATCGGCGTCAACAGCCGGGTCGAAGCCATTACGCTGTTGCACGGCAAACGGGAGCCGTCGCAATGAGGTTTTTCCAGAATTTACAAAATGATGGCATCTCACCACGCGCGCAGATCCGCCTGCTGGACAACACCTTCATGCGATTGGTGTTCAGCTTTACCGCCGTGCCTTTCGTCGGCATCCCTTTCGCCATCTGGATTTATTTGCTGGGGGATGAACTTGGCCCAACCATTGCCTGGATCATGGTTTACCTGCTATGCGCCGTGGCGATCAGAATATGGCATCGGCGCTACCTGCGCGAGTCCAAAGAAAATGATGAAGACACCGTGCTGCGCCGCTGGCTGCCGCGCATTAATAAGGTGGCCTTTATTCACGGGCTGGGGATCTCCTCACTCTATTTAATTACCCCGCAGACCCATAACTTTGACTTTTTCCTGCTGCTCAATATCAGCATCGCCGCGATCGTCGCCGCCAACGCAACGCATCTGACGCCCGTCATCAGCACCTTTACGCGTTTTTTCTTCGCTTCCTGGGGGCTGCTGAACTTCGGCATCATCTGGCGGCTGGAAGACGTGATGTTCATCGTGCTGATGCTGAACTTGCTGTACGGCTTCGCCATTTACCGCCACGCGTTAACCTCGCATGCGTTCTTTATTCAGCAAGCGCTGCTCGAAGAACAAAGTTCGCGCCTGGCGGAGCAGTTCCGCCAGGCCAAAGAAGAGGCGGAACAGGCGCTGTTGGACAAGAACCAGTTCCTGACCACCGCCAGCCACGATCTGCGCCAACCGGTGCACGCCATGGGTTTTCTGATCGAAGCCATCATCCACAAAAACCGGGACGACAGCCTGACGCCGCAGCTGCTGGATCTGCAGCAGAGCGTGCGCTCGGTGCATCTGATGTTCAATTCGCTGCTTGATCTCAGCAAAATCGAATCCGGCAACGTGCGCACCGCCGCCACCCATGTGGATATCGGCGCCCTGCTCGACTCGGTGATCACCCTGTTCCGCGAAGAGGCCAACAGCCGCTCGCTGGCGCTGCGCACCTGGCGGCCCAGGCGGCGCATCAGCGTGATGGGCGATCCGCTTCTGGTGCGGCAATCGCTGATCAATCTGATCCAAAACGCCCTGCGCTACACGCAACGGGGCGGCGTGCTGATCGCCATCCGCCCGCGCGGCGCAGAGTGCCTGGTGGAAGTGTGGGATACCGGCGTGGGCATCGCCGACGAAGAGAAAAGCAAAATCTTCTCCCCTTACTACCGCCCCGAACTGGCGTGGAAGATAGACAGCGCCGGGCACGGGCTGGGGTTGGCGGTGGTAGCGCGCTGCGCCAAGCTGATGAAGGTAAAGTACGGCATGCACTCCGTCGAAGGCAAAGGCTCGCGCTTCTGGATGCGCTTTGCGCAATACCTCGGCGAAGACAAAGCGCCGGAGATCGCGACGACGTACGACAACACCGCCGCGCCCATCCGCTACGCGCCGCTGCGGGGTTCCTGCCTGGTGGTGGACGACGATCCTTTGGTGACCTCCGCCTGGGAGAGCCTGATGAGCACCTGGGGCATCACCGTGCGCTGCGCAGCCTCCGCCGAGGAAGCCTTCGCCATCGTCGACGACGGCTTTACGCCGTTCGCCGTGCTGTGCGATCAACGCCTGCGCTCCGGCGAGAGCGGTTTCGACATCCTCAAAGCGTTGTTCGAACGCCTGCCGGACGTGAGTGGCGCCATGGTCAGCGGCGAGTTCAATTCGCAAGTTCTGCAAGAGGCCGAGCAGGAAGGCTATCTGGTGCTGCGCAAGCCGCTGGAACCGGCCAGGCTGCATGCGCTGTTGACGCAGTGGGGGGCAAGTTAACTACGCAGATGGCGCAGGTTATCCGCCAGCAATAAGGCAGGCTCAATGCATAAAACATTAAGCCTGCCGCATTTTACGTGGCGTTATCTAAATACGATTAATCGCATTTAGGCGGTTCTGGTTTGCAGACCGGCGGCTCAGGTTTACATACCGGCGGTTTTGGCGTGCAACCGCCCCAGGCATTATTCCACGCGTTTCCCCAGCTGTTAACAACCTTGCCGATAATAGCCAGACCCAGGCCAATCGTTGCGCCGTTCACCTGCTGAACTTCTGTTGAGTTTAATTCTCTCATTTTTTCATCTCCATTCACTAAAAAGAATCAATTAAAAAAGACTGCTTTTTATGAACCGTCGGTTCACGCTTTAGGTATAAGTCGCTCAATACATTAACTCAATAACGAAAATCTTAATTAAAGATGAAATAAATATAAAATTTTATATTTCATCAAACAATTACGTTATTGCATTTGCGGGTTGCAATGTAATTACCCGATCTGCCGATGCAATCGTCGATGGCCGATGAGCAATGATAACGCGGGTCATTTTCAACGAGGATATGGCTTCGTTCACCCTTTTTTCATTGTCCAGGTCCAAATGACTGGTCGCTTCGTCCATAAACAAAATACTGGGTCTTCGATATAACGCGCGGGCGATAAGCACCCGCTGTTTTTGCCCGCCGGAAAGGCTGCCCCCCAATTCGCCCACCAACGTTTCATATCCCATCGGCATTTTCATAATATCGTCGTGAATATTGCAATGCTTGGCGCATTCAACGATAAATTCCGTATCGGGATGAGCATCAAAACTGCATATGTTCTCGGCAATTGAACCGGCAAGCAGTTTATCTTCTTGCAATACACACGCAATGCACTCCCGATAATTATTAATGCCGATATCATGAATGTTAATGCCGTTGATAAACAAGCGCCCTTCCGTCGGTTCCAACAGCCCGCACATCAGCTTCATCAACGTGGTTTTGCCGACGCCTGAAGGCCCGACGATCGCCACGCTTTCTCCCGCCGCGATCTGCAGGCTGAGCCCGGGGATCACTGGGCGCGAAAGGCTATCATATTGATAAAGCAGATCGCGCACTTCAAAAGTCACCGCCTCGTTGGGATTGCATATCTTGCGATAGGGCTTTTCTTCCTCTGTCGTAGAAAGCACGATGTCCGCCAGCCTTTCATTATGCAAATTCAGCATTCGCAGCCGAATGACCATATCGATAAGATTTGACGCGCGATCGGAGAATTGCCCCCTATAGGCATTAAAGGCGACAAACATGCCTAATGTCATTTGACTGTCGATCACTAAAGACGCGCCCAACCACAAGATAACGATTTGATCGCAGGCCGCAAGAAACGCATTCACGCCGCCAAAGAACATATCGAGCTTCGTCACCCGAATATTGGCGTTTGCCGTATCGATATTTAAATTTAACCAGAATTGCGAACGCGTTCCCGCCAACCCCAACGACTTCAGCGTCGCGATGCTGTACAGCGTCTCCATAAAATGTGAGCTGGCTTTCGCCGACTTCACCAATTGCTCCTCGGACGCTTGCCGATAATAGCGATAGGTCGAAAGGCGCAGCAGAACATATAAGACCGTAAAGCCGGAGGCTACCCACACCAGCCAGCCGCCGTACATGAACATCATGATAAATACGCCGACCGACATGATGCCATCAATGATGCTGGCAACGATACTGGTGGTAAACGTGGTGCGAATGGCGTCCAACGAGCCAAAGCGCGATTGAATATCACCCAGCTTACGCTTTTCAAAATAGGCAAGCGGGAGCTTCATCAGATGATCAAACAGCCCTGATTTCCACTGTATATCGATCAGCGCACCCATCACGATGGAGATCCATGAGCGAAACATCGAAACGCAGGTGCGGAACAAGATAAAAAACAGTAAACCGACGCAAATAATGACCAATAAATTATGGTCGCCGGCCTGGATGACGTGGTCCATCACCAACTGAGTCCCGACGGGCATCAGCAGATTGACGGCCTCAATGACCAGCGACAGAGCGAAAATTTTTACCAGCGCGCTTTTAAGACCGGTGACATTGCTGAGCAGTTTTCTAAAGTGCAGGCGATTTTTCTGCACCACAGGCGTGAATTCACTGCTTGGCCATACCTCTAAAGCGATTCCGGTAAAATGCAGGGAAAACTCCTGCAGGCCGATAACCCGGCGGCCAAAGGCCGGATCGTGCAGGGTTATCCGCCCACCGCGAATGTTGACCAGGACCACAAAGTGATTCATATCCCAGTGCAATATGCAGGGCCTTTTCACCTGGTGAATCTCATCCAGGCTCAAGGATAAAGCCCGCGTTTTCAAATTGAGATTCTCGGCGATCGCGATCAGCGAGCTCAGGGTGGCGCCGCGGGCCGAGATATCAAACTTCTGGCGCATCGACAGCATATCGATGTGCATGCCGTAATAGCCGCACACCATCGCTAAACTGGCCAGCCCGCATTCGGCGGCCTCCGTTTGCAAGACCTGCGGCACTTTTCTTCTGAGCGACAGGTTCAGCTTGCCAACGATATTCTCATAAACTTTATTCACGAAGTGGCCCCGACACACTGTTTTTCATGTCATAAAATGGCGCGAACATCCATTGGTAGATGGGTCTTTTCTCCAGGAAAAGCGTGGCTTGCGCCTTCATGCCGCTTGAAAGGTTCAGCTTCTTTCCCTGATAGCCAAACTGCGTGTTATCGATAGCCACCAGCACTTTGTAGTACGACTCAACCAGTTCAGCCGATTGTCGAGTTGGCGAACTGCTGTAAGTGGACATTTCCTGAATCGATGCGGGAACATAAGCGATGCTTTCGATCACGCCGGGAAACTGACCAAATTTTTCATACGGGAAGGCGTCATAGCGAACGTTGATGTGATCGCCTCGGCTCACGTAAGGCACGCTGCTGTTGGGCAACCATAAAACCAAATAATAGATGGCATGATTACTGGGGATTAATTGCGCCAGGCTGTCTCCTGTATTGACCATTTGCCCAGGCGTCACGCTGAGCGATTCAACGCGCCCGTCCGCCGGCGCATTGACAATCAACGAGCCGCTGGCGTCCGCTTCGGCCAGCTGCCGCAGGAGATCATTGCGCTGAAATTGATATTGTGAGATTTGATTATCGAAATCGGACGCTCTTGTCGCGAGATCGCTATTCAGGTTAGTTATCTGCAAAGACTCTTGAATGCTTTGGTTATAGAGACTGTGGAACGTACTCTGCTGCTGATAGTAGAGGTAAACCTGGTTATTCAGCTGATCCCGATTAATGAGCCCCTTACTGCGATACTCATCGTAATTTTTCATGGTTTCGCGCATGAAGTTAACACCGTTGCGTGAATTCTCGACCATCTGTTTGGACTGGCTGTGCGCCAGTTTATATTGGTCAATCTGCGCTTGCAGATTGACCAGGGTCGTTTTCTTGTTCGCCTCCAATTTGGCGATGATGCTATCGACCTGCGCCAGTTGATTTTCTATCGCCTGCCGCGTGCTTGCGCTGACGGTGCCGGAATCCGTCACCCTGCTGACGTCTATCTGATAAAGATGCTGCCCTTTTTTTACCTGATCGCCCACATTGACAAAGCGTTGTGCAATGAATCCCTGCTGAGTAGCAAATATGTTGACCGATCTTGGCAGCGTCGTGACCTCTCCGCCCACGCTGATACGCCGGGTATAACCGCCATAGGTCACGAAAATGATCAGCACAGAAACGAATGAAAGTGAAATGCCCGCGATGACCCAGGCCGGCAACCCTGCAATTAACAATGCTTTTCCTGCCCATTTAGAACGACTGTGCGATAAGGCCTCTTCCCTAAACAAATTATGACCTCTCCATATATAGCGACACCGTTTATTTTTATCTTTTCCATGGCCCAACACGGCGCTTATTTAGATTTAGTCTTTGTTGGCAAAACCCACAAGTAATAATAATCTTAAAAAACCACAAAACTGCTGAAACGTCACAAAAAGTGCGACCCTAATATTAGCGACGGCGTTATGAGTTGCATATTTCAACGCCGGCCTCTTTAATCTAAGCGTATTCTCATCAAGCCGTCATTCACAGAGGCTGCGAGAATTAAGCGGCGAAACGCTTTACGTTTCGTTCCTGAGGCATAGGGATAAAGTTGAAAGGATTTACTATGAAAGAGCTAAATACTGCAGAGATCGAAATCGTTTCTGGTGCGGGGATTATTTCCGATACGGCAAGCTTTGTATCAGGATTTGCCGGCGATGTTATCATTGATACCGTAAAATTGGCCAATGATGCGCTTAATACCCGATTGATCTCTTCCGTAGGCCAAGGGTTCAACGCGATCGGTTTTGGCTTGGGCGCCGTTCATAATGTCGCGGACTCGCTTGGCTATGCGGCATTTAAAAGCGTTGCAGCCGTAGGCTCCCTGCTGGGTGGGGATGCAAGCCGTATCGAATATCATTACGAGAAAGAATGGGGTGCTTGAAAACAAGCGGCTCCCTCTGAAAGGTTAATGATGCTAACCACCTGCCCAATCAGGTGGTTATTTCAATTACGCACTCACTAACTCTTCTGTTTGAAAACCGCTTTGGTCAATGGAGAGGAGAACACGTTGTGCGGATCGTACTTATTCAGCACGTTGCAGGCATGATTCCAACTGTCATTGTTCCCTGCCCCGGCATTAAAGCTACGCGGAATGTTTTCTTCAAGTACGGTTTTATCCTGCCACGCTGCCTGTGAGGTATAACCCCAGCCTTTACTCCACTCTACGCGAACCGTCGCATAGTCGCCCGCATAGTGGCTAAAAATCCATTTTTCCATTTCACTGTAGAATTTATTGGCATCCGGCGTATCGGGCATGGTCAGAATATCCAACCAGATCGCGACATCCCATTCCGGATGGGATTCAACGGGACGAATAGCCGAAAGATCGGGAGCAATGGCATTGGCCACCGCGCTCTCTTTTGCACTGTCCAATCCGGTGACGCGAATTTCAATCGGGCCATTCATCGGAAATGAATTCTTGCGCTGGTAATCGGCCACCATTTCTTCATATTTTTTCGTGAAATCGTGCAATACGTTTTGAATATTGCTCCGCTTGGTGATTATCGCGTAACCATTGGCCGTCACGCGCAGCGTTGTCGGCTTCACATACAACAGCAGATCCTTGCTCCACCCCCACAGATCCGCCGACACGGTGGCCCCTAAACCAATGCTGACCAACTCCATCTGCGCCTTGCCGAGTGTCGGGGTCAGCTCCGGGTGGCCATTATTGATTTTTTTAATGATATCGGAAATTTTAACCGGCAAATTATCCGAGAACGGATAGTTAAATGGACCATTAACCGGTTTTGACACTTTTGGGAAGCTGTCTTCTTGCTTCCACACTTTCAGCCATGGTTTTTCCGTGAACGGGAACCAGATGACTTCAACGCGCCCGCACAGATCCAAGAAATGGCTGAAGGTATTTTTTGTCGTGCTCGCAGTGGAAAAAAGATCCGCCGCGGTGACATTAACATAACTTTGACAGCGTAAACGCCGGTTGCGCGGCACCTGCAGCGTCACTTCGCTGATAAAAGCCCGGCCGACATGCACCAGGAATGCCGAGCTCTCCGCATTATCACGCGTAAACTCCTTTAATTCATACTTCGACCGCGCCTGATCCCAGACGACAGCTTTTAGCGACACCACGCTATTGCTCACGGAACCAAAACTGGCAAACTCAGCCAGAGGCTCATCTTTTGCCGGGATGCAGGTTCCATGGCCGCCGATGGCGAGCACGCCGCCCAGGGTCAGATCGCCAGGCGCCGGCGTCGCGTAAAAGCCGAGTTTCTTTTTTTCTAATTCAGTGAGCAAAGCCTGCATTGTCACCCCCGTTTGCGCGGTGACGTATCCATGCTCTCCCACTTTATTGATTGAGATGTTTTTGAATTTTCTGGTGAGGTCGATCAGCACGACATTGCTATTATCCTCCCCGTTTGCAATAACGAGCGGGGACCAGTTGTGCTTGATGCCAACCGGACGCACGCAATATTTATTCTCATGCGCCCAGTTAATTACGGCCAAGAGCTCATCCGTATTTTGTGGATAGCAGGTCAGAATATGATTGCCGGAGATTTCTTTTGACCAATTAACAAAATTGACATACTCATAGCCCACAGGGAACGTGTTCAAACTAGAACTAGTCATAACTGACTTCCTTTTAAAATTAAAATAGATAGAGATAAAAACGGCAACAGCCCGAGCGCTAATTGATCACCCTGATAAGCACCTCCTTTTCCTTGGGATAATCCCTCTGTTTTACTGCCCGAATAGCGTCAAGACTTGCCAATATAAATCAACACCTTGACGTTAATTTCCGCGTATTGAAAATTCTTTTCTTTATGCAACTCAATTAAAAAGCCGTTTCTTATTCGCACGCCAAGTAAAGGAAGATAGGCGTCATAGATGCTGTCAAAAAAAACCAGGTATTCGTTCAACCTGCCGTTAAACTCGAACAACAAATACTGCCCTCTTATCAACGTCAGATTGCGTGTCTCGTAGTACCCTTTGCTGAGCGTTACTTCCCAACCGGATGAGGCCAACTTTACCGTGCGCATTGACGTATCGGTATTTTTCCCTGTGCGGCTGCCGTATTTCTGTCGTTCCTCTCCTCCAGAGCTGGAAGCATTCATCGAATGATAGAGAAAAAACTTATATCCCTTAAGCAGGTATATGTTCTTGGGCATTTCGATAAAATGATATGCTGACGGATTTTGTATTAAAAAGGGAGGGAGATGTTTGGAAAAGTCCCATTCCTGGCTCGTTCTAAAGTCCTTTGGGCTTTCACCGAAAAAGCGTTGAAAGGCGCGGCTAAAAGCCTGCTGGGAGCTAAAGCCGATAGCAGTAGCCACTTCCAATACTTTTAAATCCGACTGTTTGAGCATGACGGCAGACTTGCTCAGACGCCTATTTCTGATATACGTCGCTATTTTCATTCCCGTATAACGCTGAAACATTCTTTGCAAGTGCCATTTCGAATAACCAGACAAATCCGATAACTTTTCTATCGAGAGATCATGCTGTATATTCATCTCGATCAAATTAACTAGCTCGACCACAATACTATGCTGGTAACTCATAATGACATCCATGCCCTAACAAAACCCACCCTCAGACAACCTGCTCATTGGGCTTTTATCCATTAAAATGAAAAACAAAGCGCTGCCGCAATCATGCAATTAGGATTAGAATGTGAAAAACGATGAACCTTTTATAGTTGATTGACAAAGAGATACTTCTTTTTGGGTAGACATCCTCCTTGTGACGTTATTGGTATAATTCTTATAAAACTTTTCCCTGGTGAAGGCTTTTCCTGTCTCTTTCATCTTGACCAATATCCATCCTGACGTTGTGCAACTAAGCAGTCAAAAGAAAGCATGTCCTGGCATCCGTTGATAAATCGTTTGCCTCCCTCTCGGCGGTGCATTTTAATACCCTTACATTTAGAGTAGCCTATGTAGATAGCTTAGAAAATATCAAATGCCAGATAATTACACAGTTCGCACTTTATGTTACGACAATAATCAAAAGATAAGAAAAATCATATAATTAGAATTTCAATTCCAAGCAATGAATGCCGATAAAACGTAGATCTCGTCCTTGAGAAGGGTTATTAAAAACAATGAAACCGCTGATTTCCCCAATAAAAACAGAAAGAAAGATTTATAAAATAAGAAATAGACTAATTCACCGCATCCTTCTGATATATTTATTCGTCAGACCAAGTCTTTCAGAAAAATCCCATAAAAGGGCGCACGGAGTCCTTTAATTTTCGCAGAGGATTAATTAGCTACGCCATCGCCCGATGCCGATGAGTCGACGCGCCTCAATACGGCAATTAATTTTAATGCCGCGGCCCGGCGGATACGGTGAATAAAGCCCCGTTATCCGACGACATCATCGCACCGGCGAAGTGCGCGTGGTTGCACAGAATGCCGTTCTGCGGATAGAGCAAAGTCGATACGGATAACGGAAATGAAACTGAGGCAAGCCGTAAGCAAAGCGCAGGCGGCTCCGTGTGGGCTATCCTCTCCATTCGGCCATCTATCATCTATCAGCCGAGTCATCCTTTCGAAGGCCGTCTACGGTATACGGCGCCAACCATCGGGCATAAAAAAGCCCGCGTCATGCGGGCTTGGCTTTCTAGACTGCGCAGCGGCGGAACGGTTTTCATTACTTCATGGATAAAACTCGTCCGCTTACGGATCGCCAGGCACCAACAGAGAACATCGCTCCCTCTGATGCAATCCGTTCGCGTCACACTCGCATGGACGCGCGTTCAAGCCTGCCGCGACGGCATTGAACCAACATCACCCGGCAAGCACGGCAATCGCTTTCTCTGCGGATGATATGGCTGTTGCTCGGTATTCGGGACTCACCGCGATCCCCTCCGCAACAATAAACTCCGGCTCGACGCCAATGAAACGAAAAATACTGCGCAGATACGTTTCTACGTGCTCGTTAGCGGCAAACGGACTTCCCGAACCGTAAAACCCTCCGCGAGCAACGGCGACGATCACCCGTTTCGGGCCAGCTAATCCCTCCACGCCCCCTCCGAATAGCGAAAGGTTTTTCCCTGAATAACCAATCGATCGACCCATGCTTTCAATTGGCTTGAGAGGGTAAAGTTATACATAGGCGCGCCGACCACCACGATATCTGCATCGAGAAATTCGTCCAGGGCGGCAACGGATCCCGCCGCCGCTTCGGAGGCTCCGCCCAACGCGCTCAGCTCCAGATGCTGCAGCGGCGTTTCAACGAGATCCCGATGAATCACCGTCACGGCGGAATTAGCGCGAATGAGAGCCTGCACAATGGAGTGGGTAAGCAATCGCGTTACTGATTGTTCACCAGTAATGCTCGAATCAACTTGCAGTAGCTTCATAAATGTCTTTCCTAAGGATTTAACGTCCTCGCGGTTAAACGTCGTCTGCTCGGTTGATGCCGATCGACAACGTTTTCGCGAAGCGGTCTTTGAATGTCAGGTGTTTTTTTATTCCGCTTCTGATGCACCGAATCAGAAGATCAACACGCGTTTGCCGCGCGTGTGACCCGCCAGCAAGTCGGCAAAGCCTTCGTGCACCTTTTCGAAGGGATAAGCCTGGCTAACCTCCCACTTGATGCGACCGTCAGCGACGCGATCCACGACGTCTTGCAGGTTGGCTGAACTGCGCTTGCTGACCGCGGCGCGAACCCGCTCTGATGGAGCCGGAATGCCCGTGATCGAAACAATGTCGCCGTCCGGTTTCACCGTGGCGAGCGACGCATGCGTGGCTTCCTCAGTACCGCTCAGGATAGCCGCGGCATCGAACCGCTCGGGATGGACCGCCTGGATGCGTTCGGCGAGACCGGGACCATAAGCGACAGGCGTGACACCGAGAGAACGGAGATAGTCATGGTTGGCCTCCGATGCGGTCGCCACGACCTTGATGCCCTTCGCATGCGCGAGCTGCACCAATGCCGTACCGACACCGCCGGCGCCGCCGTGCACCAACAGAGTGCGGATGTCGCCGAACTCCTGGATCAGTGTCACGGCAGTCTGGGCCGTAACCGCCATCGAACCGGCAACCCCCCAGTCGACCGCAGACGGGCGCTTGATAAGGTTTTCAAGCGCAACGTCGATGATTGTCGCGTGGGCGAAGAAGCCCCCGGCTGAGCCCAGCACCTCCGCCCCCACCGACCAACCTTCCGCATTCGAAGGCAGCTCGACGACGGTGCCTGCGAACTCAATGCCGAAACGTTGCGGGAGCGGGCCGAATTTAACCTCGCCCGTCATCTTGCGAGCATCGACAGGGTTGATACCCGCTGCCTTGACCGCGATCCGAGCATGGCCCGGCGCCAGAGCGGCCAATTCCTGCTCGACGATCTGCAACACATCTGCCTGACCGTATCGGTCGGCCACAAGCACCTTCGTTTTCATGATTTACATCCCAACAAATGAACGGATCACCAGTCTGCCTGTTAAATTGTTGGAACGCGATAGCCAAAATGATGTTATTATTGACGACATCGTTCCATATTTGATACATAGAGCAGCTTTTGACGAAGAGGCAAACAATGCGAGACCTAAATGCGCTGAGGACCTTTTTTGACGTGGCAAAAGCGCAGGGTTATTCAGCGGCGCACCGGGAAACCGGACAAGCGCGGGCGACCCTCAGCCGCCATATTTCCACTCTGGAAGACGAATTGGGGACGCGGCTCATTGAGCGCAGCAGCCAGAGTTTTAGGCTAACTGAATCAGGGCAGCTCTTGTTCGAGAGATGTTCCGACATTCTCGGCCAGCTCGATGAGGCGGTGGCGATGGTGGAAGATCGACAGCGCGAGCCGCGCGGTCTGGTTCGTATCTCGGTGCCACCTTCGATACTGGAACTCTATGTCGGCGAGGCGATCCAGCAATATTTAGCAGCCACACCGCATGTGCGGATCCAGATCGACGTCACAAACCGCGACGTGGATATTCGACACGAAGGATTCGATTTCGTCATTCGCGGACGGTCGCGTTTTGACTATCCACTCGACTTTGTCCGCGTCCCGCTATTGCAGGTTGATAGAGTCATCGTAGCGCATCCTCGATGGGCACGAGCGGTGAAAGCGACCCTCGACGAAACGCTTCAATGCATCCCGACGCTAGCATGGAGCGGTATCGCCGGTGAAAGCCGCTGGGAGATCGCGGATGCGGGGGGCAAGATGAGAGAGATCGCAATTCGCCCACTCCTGATTGTTGACAGTATGCCTATGCTCTGCGATGCGGTGCTTGCAGGCATGGGTATGACAATCATTCCGCGAATATATGTAGAGCAAGAAATTGCCACAGGACGCCTTATCACTCTCGAGTTCGGTGCCGCCCTGCCACCCGGCGTGCTTCATGCGGTTCATTTAGGTCATCGAGGAATGCGGCCGGCGGTGCGCCATCTTTTGGATTGGCTAAAAGACGCTGCGCAGAAGCGAGGGGCATACGCCTCACAACAGAAAAGTCTGTAGGCGCGGAGCCTGAGATCGCGCTGTACGCCGAGACATCGCGCAACACCGTCTGGCATAGAACGCTTCCCGCCATAGTCAGAAAGAGAAAACCCCCGAGTGGCAAAGCCGCAACGGGGGTTTTTAAATAATCACTGATAGTCAGTAATTAGCTGTTCATCATTCCCACTCAATCGTCGCCGGCGGCTTGCCGCTGATGTCGTACACCACGCGGGAGATGCCGTTCACTTCGTTGATGATGCGGTTGGAGACGCGGCCGAGGAAGTCATACGGCAGATGCGCCCAGTGCGCGGTCATGAAGTCGATGGTTTCCACCGCACGCAGGGAGACTACCCAGTCGTATTTGCGGCCGTCGCCCATCACGCCGACCGAACGCACCGGCAAGAACACGGTGAACGCCTGGCTGACTTTGTTGTACAGGTCGGCTTTGTGCAGCTCTTCGATGAAGATGGCGTCGGCGCGGCGCAGCAGATCGCAGTACTCTTTCTTCACTTCGCCCAGCACGCGCACGCCCAGACCCGGGCCCGGGAACGGGTGACGGTACAGCATGTCGTACGGCAGGCCCAGTTCCAGGCCAATTTTGCGCACTTCGTCTTTGAACAGCTCTTTCAGCGGCTCGACCAGGCCCAGCTTCATCTCTTTCGGCAGGCCGCCCACGTTGTGGTGCGACTTGATCACGTGCGCTTTGCCGGTGGCGGAAGCGGCGGATTCAATTACGTCCGGATAGATGGTGCCCTGCGCCAGCCATTTCACCTGCTCTTGCTTGCAGGCTTCTTCGTCGAACACTTCAACGAACACGCGGCCGATGATTTTACGCTTGGCTTCCGGTTCGTCGACGCCTGCCAGCGCGGTCAGGAAGCGGTTTTCCGCCTCGACGTGCACGATGTTCAGGCCGAAGTGGTCGCCGAACATTTCCATCACCTGCTTGGCTTCGTTCAAGCGCAGCAGGCCGTTGTCGACGAACACGCAGGTCAGACGCTTGCCGATGGCGCGGTGCAGCAGCATCGCGGTCACGGAGGAGTCAACGCCACCGGACAGGCCGAGGATCACGTGGTCCTCACCCACCTGCTCGCGGATGCGCTCAACCGCATCTTCGATGATGGTGGCCGGGGTCCACAGGGCTTCACACTGGCAGATGTCCAGTACGAAACGCTCCAGCATGCGCTGGCCCTGACGGGTGTGGGTCACTTCCGGGTGGAACTGCACGCCGTAGAAGCGTTTTTCTTCGTTGGCCATAATGGCGAACGGGCAGGTGTCGGTGCTGGCGACGGTCACGAAGTCGGACGGGATCGCGGTCACTTTGTCGCCGTGGCTCATCCACACGTCCAGCAGCGGTTTGCCGGCCGGGCTGATGGCGTCTTCGATGTCGCGCAGCAGCGCGCTCTCGTTGACGATTTCCACCTGCGCGTAGCCGAACTCGCGTTCGTTGGAGCCCTGCACATGGCCACCCAGCTGCATCGCCATGGTCTGCATGCCGTAGCACACGCCCAGCACCGGCACGCCGGCGTTGAACACGTAGTCAGGAGCGCGCGGGCTGCCGGCTTCGGTGGTGCTTTCCGGGCCGCCGGACAGGATGATGCCGCTTGGGTTGAATTCGCGGATCTGCTCTTCGCTAACGTCCCAGGCCCACAGTTCGCAGTAAACGCCGATTTCGCGCACGCGGCGGGCGACCAGTTGGGTGTATTGCGAACCGAAGTCCAGTATGAGGATGCGATGCTTATGGATATTTTGTGTCATTGAGGCGAATTCCAGCAACAAGAGAAAAAGAGCGAAAATGTGTGTTTCGGGATGGGGCTTGGCGCCCCACCCCGGCCTCTCACTCAGGAGAGGTTAAGGCATCAGCCCATGCGGTAGTTCGGCGACTCTTTGGTGATGGTCACGTCGTGCACGTGGCTTTCCTGAATGCCGGCGCCGCTGATGCGCACGAACTCCGCCTTGGTGCGCAGATCGTCGATGGTGGCGCAGCCGGTCAGGCCCATGCAGGAGCGCAGGCCGCCCATCTGCTGGTGCACGATGGCTTTCAGCATGCCTTTATAGGCGACGCGGCCTTCGATACCTTCCGGCACCAGTTTGTCGGCGGCGTTATCGGTCTGGAAGTAACGGTCGGAAGAGCCTTTGGACATCGCGCCCAGCGAGCCCATGCCGCGGTAAGATTTGAACGAACGGCCCTGATACAGCTCGATTTCGCCCGGGGATTCTTCGGTGCCCGCCAGCATGGAGCCGACCATCACGCAAGAGGCACCCGCGGCGATCGCTTTGGCGATGTCGCCGGAGAAGCGGATGCCGCCGTCGGCGATAACCGGAATGCCGGTGCCTTCCAGCGCTTCCACCGCGTCGGCGATGGCGGTGATCTGCGGTACGCCCACGCCGGTCACGATGCGGGTGGTGCAGATGGAGCCAGGGCCGATACCCACTTTCACCGCGCTCACGCCGGCTTCAGCCAGCGCTTTGGCGCCCGCCGCGGTCGCGACGTTGCCGCCGACGATCTGCAGATCCGGGTATTTGGCGCGGGTTTCGCGGATGCGCTGCAACACGCCTTCGGAGTGGCCGTGCGAGGAGTCGATCAACAGGACGTCAACGCCTGCCGCCACCAGCGCATCAACGCGCTCTTCGTTGCCGGCGCCGGCGCCGACCGCCGCGCCCACGCGCAGACGGCCGTGTTCGTCTTTACAGGCGTTCGGCTTACGTTCCGCTTTTTGGAAGTCTTTAACGGTGATCATGCCCAGCAGGTGGAAGCTGTCGTCCACCACCAGCGCTTTTTCTACGCGCTTTTCGTGCATCTTCTGCAGCACCACGTCGCGCGCTTCACCTTCTTTCACGGTGACCAGGCGATCTTTCGGCGTCATCACCGCAGTCACCGGCTGAGTCAGATCGGTCACGAAGCGCACGTCGCGGCCGGTGATGATGCCGACCAGCTCGTTGTCTTCGGTGACGACCGGATAACCGGCGAAGCCGTTGCGCGCGGTCAGCTCTTTCACTTCTTGCAGCGTGGTGGCCGGGGTAACGGTCTGCGGGTCGGTGACTACGCCGCTTTCATGTTTTTTCACGCGGCTGACTTCTTCAGCCTGGCGCTCGATGGACATGTTTTTGTGGATGAAGCCCAGGCCGCCTTCCTGCGCCAGCGCGATGGCCAGGCCGGATTCGGTAACGGTATCCATGGCTGCGGACAGCATAGGGATGTTCAGGCGGATGGTTTTGGTCAGTTGAGTGCCGAGCTCTGCGGTGTTAGGCAGAACCGTGGAGTGGGCTGGAACCAGGAGGACGTCGTCAAACGTCAGAGCTTCTTTAGCGATACGTAGCATGGGCAATATCTCACCAGGGTGGGCTGTGAAAAAGATAAAATATTGCCGCGGCATTATACAGAGCGGAATCGGTTGCCTCCAGCACTTTCTTACAAAAAGTCTTGATTACCTTTTTCAGCCATGTAGTATCGACCAATTAAGTGATTGTTTTGAAATTTGATCTGGGTCACATGTCGCTACCTGTTTCGCCTTCCATTTTTACCGTAAGCCGCCTGAATCAGACGGTTCGCCAACTGCTGGAAATGGAAATGGGGCAGATTTGGCTCTCCGCCGAGATCTCCAACCTCTCCCAGCCCGCCTCCGGCCACTGGTATTTCACGCTGAAAGACGACCGCGCCCAGGTGCGCTGCGCGATGTTCCGCAACAGCAATCGCCGCGTCACCTTCCGGCCGCAAAACGGCCAGCAGGTCTTGGTACGCGCCAGCATCACGCTGTATGAACCGCGCGGCGACTACCAGCTGATCGCCGAGAGCATGCAGCCCGCCGGCGACGGCCTGCTGCAGCAACAGTTCGAGCAGTTGAAACAGCGCCTGAGCGCTGAAGGGCTGTTCGATCAGCAGTTCAAGCAGCCGCTGCCCGCGCCGGCCAAACGCGTCGGGGTGATCACCTCCGCCAGCGGCGCGGCGCTGCACGATATCCTGCAGGTGTTGCAGCGGCGCGATCCGTCGCTGCCGATCGTCATCTACCCCACCTCGGTGCAGGGCGCGGAAGCGCCGATGCAGATCGTGCGCGCCATTGAGACCGCCAACCGCCGCGATGAATGCGACGTGCTGATCGTCGGCCGCGGCGGCGGTTCGCTGGAGGATCTGTGGAGCTTCAACGACGAACGCGTGGCACGAGCGATCTTCGCCAGCCGGATTCCGATCGTCAGCGCCGTCGGCCATGAAACCGACGTCACCATCGCCGACTTCGTCGCCGACCTGCGGGCGCCGACCCCTTCCGCCGCCGCCGAACTGGTGAGCCGCAATCAGCTCGAGCTGTTGCGCCAGCTGCAGTCGCAGCAGCAGCGGCTGGAGATGGCGATGGATTACTACCTGGCGCAGCGTCAGCAGCAGTTCACCCGCATTCATCACCGTTTACAGCAGCAGCATCCGCATCTGCGCCTGGCGCGCCAGCAGACGCTGCTGTTCAAGCTGCAGCGCCGAATGGAAGACGGCATGCAGCAGCAGCTGCGCCTGGCCGCCCGCCGCAGCGAACGCGTCCAGCAGCGGCTGGCGCAGGTGCAGCCGCAGGGCCGCATTCACCGCTACCAACAGCGCGTGCAGCAGCAGGAATACCGTCTGCAGCAGGCGATGGAGCGCCAGCTCAACGCCTACCGCCAGCGTTTCGGCGTGGCCTGCAGCCAGCTGGAGACCGTCAGCCCGCTGGCGACGCTGGCGCGCGGCTACAGCGTGACGCAAACTCCGCGCGGCGAGCTGCTGAAAACCACCAAACAGGCGCAGGTCGGCGAACTGCTGAAAACCCGCCTGCAGGATGGCTGGGTGGAAAGCGAGGTGAAAACCATCACCGTCGCCAAAAAGCCGCGCAAGAAGCGCGCGGCCGAGTAAGCCCTACTCCAGCGTAAAACGCTCGCCGGGTTCACCGTTCACCCACAGCGCGCGCGTTTCGCCTTCCGGCAGGCTGAGCGTCAGCGTGCGCCAGGCCGGGCGGAAATGCCCTTCCGTCGTGATATCCAGCATGATGCGCTGAGGGTCGCAGCGCATTTCCCAGCGCAGCCACAGCGCATCGCCCTGCCGCCAGCCGTCGCTTTCGCCGTCGTCCTCAAACAGCAGCCCGCCGCTCACCCCGCCGCCCTTGAGCGGAAACAGCCGCAGCTCGCGCCGATCGTCGGCGGCCACGTCCACATGCGCCAACCGCTGCGACAGCGGCAGCGCCGCCCCGGCGCGCACCAGCAGCGGCAGACGCTCCAACGGCGCCGCCAGCGTCACCGTCTGGCCGCCGCCGAACCACTGGCCGCTGTAGAAGCAGTACCAGCCTTCGCCGTTATCCGGCAGATACACCGAACGGCGACGCTGCCCCGGCTCCACCACGCTGGCCACCAGCAGATCGCGGCCGATCAGAAAATCGTCGTTTTCGCCAAAGGTGCGCGCATCCTGTTCGTGATCGAGAAAAGTCGGGCGCAGCATCGGCTCGTCGTCGGCGCAGGCCTGCCACAGCAGAGTGTAGAAATACGGCAGCAGCCGGTAACGCAGGTTGATCGCCTCGCGCACCGCCGGGGTGGCGGCCGGGTACATCCAGGGTTCGTTGACCGTGGCGTCGTCATTCCAGGAGTGGATGGTGAAACGCGGGTGCATCACGCCGTTTTGTACCCAGCGCACCAGCAGCTCCGCGTCCGGTTTGTCACCGGAGAAGCCACCGACGTCGTGGCCGAGGTTATACAACCCGGACAGGCTCATGCCCAACCCCATGCGAATGTTGTAGCGCAGCGTCTGCCAGCTGGTGCGATTATCGCCGCTCCAGGTCTGCACGTAGCGCTGCATGCCGGCGCAGCCGGAGCGCGAGATCAGGTACGGCCGCCGCTGCGGCGCAAAGCGCAACTGGGCCTCCATCGAGGCGCGCATCATCAGCAGCGGCATCACCGGGCGGAGATGTTTGATGGCGATCGGCCGCCCGAAGCCGTGGCAGCGCGCTTCACCGTCCCACACTTCGTATTCGTTGTTGTCGTTCCAGGTCGAATCGATGCCCATCTCCAGCAGCTGCTGCGTGACGCCCTGCTGCCACCAGCGCACCGTCGCCGGATTGGTGAAGTCGAGGTGCGATCCTTCGTCGTCCCAGAAGCTGGAGCGTTCCGGCACGTCGCTTTGCGAATCGCGGATAAACAGCCCCTGCGCCGCCACCTCTTGATACTGCGGATGATCCTGCAGCAGGCACGGCTTGATGTTGGCCGCCAGCTTGAGGCCGGCGTCGTGAAACGCCTGGCTGAGCAGCCTGGGCTGCGGCACCTTGTCATAGTTCCAGTTAAACACGTAGCGTTTGTTGTTGATCGAGGTGTAGCCCGACGACAGCTGGAAAGAGTCGCAGGGGATGGCATGTTGGCGGCACAGCGCAATGAACTGTTGCAGCTGCTGCTGGGCGTCCGGCGCGTCGGTGTAGTGCATGGTCGAACCGCTGTAGCCCAGGCTCCACTTCGGCCCGAAGTGGGTGCGGCCGGTCAGGCGCACGAACGCCTTGGTGACGTCCAGCACCCGGGGGCCGAGGAACAGGTAGTAATCCAGATCGCCCGCTTCGGCCTGATAGCGGCGGTAGGCCGTATGGTAGTTGTCGATCTCGTTGCCCAGATCCAGCCAGCAACTGCTCAGGTTGTCGTAGAACAGGCCGAAGCTCGCCTCCGGCCCGCGGGTGATGGTAAACGGAATGTGCTTGTACAGCGGATCGGTGCTGGCGGCGTTGTAGCCCATCGCGTCCAGGTTGCGCATCTCGAAGCGGCGGCCGGTGCGTTCCAGATCGCCGGCCTTCTCCCCCAGGCCGTAATAGCGCTCATCGGCGAAACGCCGCTGGTAATGCGCCACGCCGTCGCCGTGCGCGTTGAGCAGGTAGGCGCTGGTCGGCCGATCCGCCGCCAGCGGCCGCCACTCGCCGGCGGCATTGCAATACTCCCACGCCAGCCACAGCGGCTGATGCACCGTCACGCGCAGCAGCGGCGTGCTGACCACCAGCCGATCGCCCTCCCGGCGCAGCTGATAGCCCGGCAGGTTGAAACCGGCGACGCTGAGCCGATCTCGCCCCTCCCAGGGCACATCCTCCTGCGGCGCAATGCTCCAGGTGCGATCCAGCGCCAGCCCGCCCTCACGTTTGATCAACACGCGGAACAGACCGTCTTCCAGCACGTACAGGCAGAAACGGTGGCGTTCATCGACCAGCAGCTCGACGTGGTCGGCATGCTGCGCCGCCAGCGTCCAATTTTTCAACGTTTTCATAAATATTCCACTTAGCTGTGTGAAGGGGTTTTCTTACCGCCGCGCTCGGCAATCAGGGCAATCAGGAACAGGGCGCCGATCAAATCGAAGAAGCCCATCGCGATAAACAGCGGGTTAAAGCCGATGGTGTCGGATACCGCGCCGATCAGGAGCGTGAACAGGAAGCTGGCGATCCAGGCGCTGGAGCCGCGCATGCCGTTGACCGTCGCCATTTGGTTCTTATCGAACGATTCCACCACCAGGGCGCTGAGCATGCAGGAGATCACCTGATGGCCGAATCCGCCGATCGAGATCAGCGCGATCGCCACATAGGGATCTTGGGTGATCGCCACGAACGCCAGCGACACCATCAGGAAAGCGCCGGTCACCGAGCTGGCGACCACCGAGTTGACGCGGCTACAGCCGAACCATTTGCGGTATAGAGTGGTAAGATAGCCGCTGGCGACGCTGCCGATATCCGCCGCCAGGAACGGCAACCAGGCAAACATCGCGATCTGCTTCAGATCCATGCCGCGTTCGGTGGCCAGGTACAGCGGCACCCAGAAACTGAAGACCGCCCAGGCCGGCTCGGCGAGAAAGGCCGGGATGGCGATGCCATAGAATTTCTTGTTCTTGCACAGGCTGGCCAGTGAAGTGAAGAACGGCAGCTTCGGCAGCACCGGCTCGTTGTCTTCACGGATCAGATCCAGCTCTTGTTGGCTGAGGTTCGGGTGCTGCTGGGGCGAGTGGTAGAACAGCCACCACAGCACTACCCAGATCAGCGCCAGCCCGCCGGAGAACAGGAACGCGCCCTGCCAGCCGAAGGAGACGTGGGCGATGACGATGATCGGCGGCGCCAGCATGGCGCCGATGGAGAAACCGACGCCCGCCCAGCCGGCGGCGATCGGCCGCTCCTTCTTCGGGAACCAGTCGGAGATCGCCTTGGCGTTGGCCGGAGTGGCCGCCGCCTCCGCGCCCCCCATGAAGAAGCGCAAAATGGCCAGTTGCAGCCAACTGCCGGCGCCGGCGTGCAGCATGCATACCACCGCCCAAATGCCCGCGCAGATCAGAAAGCCCATCTTCAGGCCGATAACGTCGATCAGCCAGCCGCAGATCGGCTGAAATACCGTATAAGCCAACTGGAACGACGCCACCACCCAGGCATATTGCTCAGTGCTCATGTTCAGGCTGGTTTTCAGTTCCGGCGCCAGAATGCCCAGCGAGTTGCGGGTAATGTAGTTGACCGTGACGCCCAACAAGAACAGCGCCAGCATCCACCAGCGTAGCGATTTGAACTTGCGCCGGCCGCTCTGCGCGACCGTCTGATTGATCTCCACACTCATCGGTTCTCTCCCCGCGGCCGCCCATGACAGCGACGCGCGCATTGGTAGGGTACGTTGCGCTATCAAAAGGGGACGGTGAACACAGGCCAACGCCCGCATAACAGACCGGCAGTCCATCACAACCCCATGATTTATTTTTTGTTTTCTTCTTTGCACACCGTTAAAATTGGACTGACAAGTCGTTAAAATTGGTGTACCAATGCAGACTACTCAGCGATCACGCACAGCGAAACGGGGTTTTTTGCAAAGATTTTCACGAATGGGCGAAAAAATAGTCATAATGGCCACAGGATCCAGTCAAGGTGCTGAAAAGCCGCAGTGAAAATATTCTCATGGACGAATTTGAAGGAGATCACAAAATGAACGGAAAGCTGAAAATCCAGGAGATCGCCCGCCAAACCGGGCTGTCGATCAGCACCGTTTCCCGCGTGCTGGCGGGCAAGGCCAACACCAGCGCCGAAGCGCGCCGCAAGGTGCTGGAATGCGCGCAGCAAAACGGCATTCTACAGGGCATTTCCAGCGGCCGACTGATGTTGAACAACGTGATGGTGTTCGCGCCGCAGCGCGCGTTCGACGTGCGCACCGATATCTTCTACTACAAGGTCATTCAGGGCATCGCCGCCGCACTGATGCAGCACGAGGTGCGCATCCGTTACTGCGGCCTGGAAGAGCAGCACAGCGACGGCGCGCTGTTTCTGGAAAAAATGAGCGATCCGCACACCGAAGCGGCGCTGATCATCGGCATCGACGACGAACACATCCATACCCTGGCGGCCGATCTGCCCAAGCCCTGCGTGCTGATCAACTGCACCGATCGGCAGATGCGGCTGGACAGCGTCTCGCCGGATCATCAGCTGATTGGCGACTATTCCGCCAGCTATCTGTTCCAGCAGGGGCACAGCCATATCCTCAACCTGCAGTGTCTGCGCCGCCACACCATGGAGCTGCGGCTGGCGGGCATCCGGCAGGCCTACGCGCGGCATCATCTGCCGTTCGACGACGGCCGCCATCTGGTGACCACTTCCGGCTTCGGCAGCGAAGAGGCCGAACAGGCGCTGAGCACCTACCTGAACCGCGCCCCGCTGCCGACGGCGATCCTGGCCGGCGGCGATTACATGGCGGTCGGGGCGGTCAAAGCGCTCAACAAGCTGGGGCTGAGCGTACCGGGCGACGTATCGGTGATGAGTACCGATGGCTTCAACCTGGCGGAAATACACGACGTGCCGCTGACCTCGGTACAGGTGCCGCGCGATGAGCTGGGCTACGAGGCGATCCAGCTGCTGCAGCGGCGCATGCTGCGCGCCGACGCGCCGCCGTGCAACCTGCTGCTGCATGGCCGGTTGGCGGTACGCGCCTCGGTGCGGCGCATCAGTCCCCACAAGACCACCCCGGCGGTGAGCACGCATAACCACAGGCTTTATGACGAGTAGACTACACTTAGGCTCAGTGCATTCATTCGATGAGGTAAATTTTTTGCCTAAGGAGAGCCACTATGCCAGCCCAGCGCATGCGTTCCGTCATTCCTCCCTACATGCTGCGCCGCATTATTGAACACGGTAACGCCCCGCAGCGCGACTGCGCGCTGCACACCCTGAACCACGTGCAAAGCCTGCTCGGCAACAAGCCGCTGCGTTCACCGACCGAGAAAAACGCCCGAGCCGGCGAAGCGCTCCGCGATATCTACGACGCCCAGAACGGCACCCAACTGCCCGGCAAACAGGTGCGCAAGGAGGGCCAGCCCAGCAACCACGACGTGGCGGTGGACGAGGCCTACGACTATCTCGGCGTCACCTACGATTTCTTCTGGCAAGCCTACCGGCGCAATTCGCTGGATAATAAAGGGCTGCCGCTGGTCGGCAGCGTGCACTACGGCAAGGAGTACCAGAACGCTTTCTGGAACGGCCAGCAGATGGTGTTCGGCGACGGCGACGGCGAGATCTTCAACCGTTTCACCATCGCCATCGACGTGGTCGGCCACGAGCTGACGCACGGCGTGACCGAGAGCGAGGCCGGGCTGATCTACTACCAGCAGTCCGGCGCGCTCAACGAATCGCTGTCTGACGTGTTCGGTTCGTTGGTCAAGCAATTCCACCTGCAGCAAACCGCCGATAAAGCCGACTGGCTGATCGGCGCCGGTCTTCTCGCCAAGGGCATCAAAGGCAAAGGGCTGCGCTCGATGTCAGCGCCCGGCACCGCCTACGACGACCCGCTGCTGGGCAAAGACCCGCAGCCCGCCAGCATGAAGGATTACATCCAGACCAAGGAAGACAACGGCGGCGTGCACCTCAACTCCGGCATTCCCAACCGCGCGTTCTACCTGGCGGCAACCGCGCTGGGCGGCTTCGCCTGGGAAAAAGCCGGCTACGTCTGGTATGACACGGTGTGCGACAAAGCGCTGCCGCAAAACGCCGACTTCGCCACCTTCGCCCGCGCCACGGTGAAACACGCGCAGGCGCGTTTCGATCAAAGCGTGGCGGACAAGGTGCAACAGGCCTGGCATCAGGTGGGGGTGGAGTAATGAAACCGCTGCCGACGCTCAATCAGGATACGGTCATTGAGCTGGCGCGCGAGGGAGGCTTCGCCTACATTCCCAAACTGGCGGGCCAGCGCCGCATTGCGCTGGCCGATATCACGCCGGAGCAACGGCAGCGCCTGAATCAGTTGCTGAATCAGACGCTGCCGTACGCCCAGGAAGAGGGCCAACCCAACTCCCCCGGCTGCGGCGACCAGCGCTACTACCGCGTACAGATCAACTACACCAGCCCCACCCTGAGCACCGAGATCGTGCTGTTAATCCCGGAAAGCAGCGCGCCGCAGGCGCTGGTGGATTTGTGGAAAACCGGTCAGGTGGATGAGTGAGGGCTTACAGCGGCTGATAGCTGAAATTCACCCGTTTTTTGGAGATCAGCCCGTGCCCGTTCTGGCACAGGTAATCCACCGCCCCGCAGGCCTTCAACTCTTGCAGCGGCTGCCCGCACTCCGGGCAGCTCGCCAGCTGCCGATAATCGCGCTGACAAGCGGCACAATGGTAGTGACCCGCTACCCAATTCATGGTCTGACGACAGTGCGGACAATGCGCATCCATAACGGCTCCCAGGTTAAATCGCGCCCCATGAGCGCAAGAAATAGATCCCCAACGCGGTGGTGAAGAACGACCCGACGGTGGTGATAGCGATAATGTTGGCCGCCAGCGTGGCGTTGCCGCCCATAGCGCGCGTCATCACATAGCTGCCCGAAGCGGTCGGCGTGGCGGAAAACAGGAAGATAATGCCCAGCGCCGCCCCCTGAAACCCGCACAGCCAGCCGGCCAGCGTCATCAGGAACGGCACCAGAAACAGCTTGGCCGCCGACGACAGCGCCGCCACGTTGGACGAGCGGAACATGGCGCGGAAATCCAGGCTGGCGCCGGTGCACAGCAGCGCCAACGGCAGCGACAGCGCGGAGATATAGCTGCCGGTCTGGCGGATCACGGTCGGGATGCCCAGCCCGGTTTGCGCATACAGCAGCCCGCACACCAGGCCGATGATCAGCGGATTGGTGACAATGCTGCGCAGCAGCGACAGGTGGCTGATTTTCTTGCCCTGCCCGCCCTGCAGGCTGCGCGTGAGGGTGATGACCGACAGTATGTTGAACAGGATCACGGTCACCGTCAGGTACAGCGAGGCGAGCGCAATGCCTTCGCTGCCGTAGGCGGTCATGGCGTAGGCAAGACCGACGATGGCGGTGTTGGCGCGAAAGCCGCCCTGTACGAACACCCCGCGCTCACGTGGTTCTTTCACCACCCACCTGGCCGCCAGCTCCAGCAGCAGGAAGGTCGCCAGCGTGCCGACCGCGCCGAACAGCACCAGCGGCAGATTGCCGAGCAGCTGCGGATGGTTGGTGGCAATGCTGAAAAACAGCAGGCACGGCAGCGCCAGATTGAACACCAGGCGGGTCGCGCCATCGACGAAGCGGTCATCCATCAGGCGCCAATGGCGCAACAGGATCCCCAGCAGCATCATCAGCAGATTCGGCACGGTGACGTCGAACGCAAAACTCCAGGTTTCCCAGGACATGGTGTTCCTTCAGACAGGCGAGGTAATCTTCAGATAATAAAACGATTTCGGGCCAATAAAAAAGGGGCGCGGCATCACTGCCGCGCCCCTCATGAGCGATTACTTGCTCTTTTTCAGGTGGCTCATCAGGCGTTTGCGCTTACGCATCTGGGTCGGCGTCAGCAGGTTGCGTTTGCCGGCGAACGGGTTGTCGCCCTCTTTGAACTGGATGCGGATCGGCGTCCCCATCACGTTCAGCGAGCGACGGAAGTAGTTCATCAGGTAGCGCTTGTACGAATCGGCCAGATCGCTGACCTGGTTGCCGTGGATCACCACGATCGGCGGGTTGTAACCGCCGGCGTGGGCGTATTTCAGCTTCACGCGGCGGCCGCGCACCAACGGCGGCTGGTGATCGTCAACCGCCATCTGCATGATTTTGGTCAGCATCGAGGTGTTTACGCGACGGGTTGCGCACTCGTAGGCTTCCTGCACCGATTCGAACAGGTTGCCGACGCCGCTGCCGTGCAGGGCGGAAATAAAGTGCACACGCGCGAAGTCGACGAAGCCCAGACGCAGATCGAGCATCTCTTTCACGTGCTCGCGATCTTCTTCGCTCATGCCGTCCCACTTGTTGACCGCAATCACCAGTGAGCGCCCACTATTGAGGATAAAGCCGAGCAGCGAGAGGTCCTGATCGGAGATGCCTTCACGCGCGTCAATCACCAGCAGCACGACGTTGGCGTCTTCAATCGCCTGCAGTGTCTTGATCACCGAGAATTTCTCGACGGTTTCGGTCACCTTGCCGCGTTTGCGCACCCCGGCGGTGTCGATCAGCACGTATTCGCGTTCGTCGCGCACCATCGGAATGTAGATGCTGTCGCGGGTGGTGCCCGGCATGTCGTACACCACCACGCGCTCCTCGCCGAGGATACGGTTAGTGAGCGTAGACTTACCTACGTTCGGGCGGCCGACGATCGCCAGTTTGATCGGCAGATCCTGCGGATTGAACGCTTCTTCCGGCTCTTCGTCTTCTTCGCCTTCCAGCGTTTCGCCGTTTTGCTCGGCCCAGTAAGCGGCGTTGGCCTCTTCCTCGGTCAACTCGACGTCTTCCGGTTTTTCCGGCACGAACGGCACCAGCACGTGTTCAATCAGTTGGGTCACGCCGCGGCCGTGAGAAGCGGCGATAGCGAACACTTCCCCCAGACCGAGCGAGTAGAAATCGGCGGTGGCGGTGTCCGGATCCAGACCGTCGGTCTTGTTGGCCACCAGGAAGGTCGCCTTCTGGCGGCTGCGCAGGTGCTGGGCGATGCCCTGATCCGCCGGCATCAGGCCGGCGCGGGCGTCGACCATGAACAGCACGATGTCCGCTTCTTCGATCGCCAGCAGCGACTGACCGGCCATGCGCGTTTCGACGCCGTCTTCGGTGCCGTCGATGCCGCCGGTATCGACGATGATAAATTCATTGCCTTCGATTTCAGCACGACCATACTTGCGGTCACGCGTCAGCCCCGGGAAATCCGCCACCAGCGCATCACGCGTATGGGTTAAACGGTTGAACAAGGTGGATTTACCCACATTCGGGCGCCCGACCAGCGCGACGACAGGTATCATTGTTGAAGCCTCATTACTTAATAATCAATGCGTTACTGCACTGTGGATAGACACCGTCGGTGCAGCTTATAAAATACGAAACGGCCCCTGAACATTCAGGAGCCGTTTTCCCCTTCATCTTTCGCGCCACAGCGGCGTTGTCTGCGCACCTTCGCCTCGGTCACTTAGCTCACTAAGCTCCCGAGGACTCATGCGCTTGCCGCCTGGCTGCAACCCGAAATCATTCGGGTGCAAGAAGGGATACGACGAGCGGCGTTAGCGGGTGAAAGCGTAAACTTTTCCGCCGCGAGCCTGGATGACCAGCTTGTCGCCGGCCACCATCGGCGCAGACAGGAAGCCGGAGCTGTCCACTTCCTGCTGGGCGACAAAACGGCCATCGGTGGTGTTGACCCAGTGCAGATAGCCTTCGGCGTCACCGGTCACCAGATAACCATTATACATCACCGGCGGCGTCAGGTTGCGGTGCAGCAGATCGCTTTGCGTCCACACGGTCACGCCGCCTTCGGTGCTGAGCGCCACCACGCGATCGTTCTGGTCGATCAGGTAGATGCGGCCCGCGTCGACGATGAAATCATTCACCGAACCCAGCTCGCGTTTCCAGATGATCTGACCGGAACGCAGATCCAGCGCCGTCAGGTTGCCGTTGTAACCCAGCGCGTAGACCACGCCGTCAACGATCACCGGCGTGGTGTCCACGTCGTTCAGGCGATCGATTTCGGTCGCGCCGCTCGGCTGAGAAATGCGCTGTTGCCAGATCAGTTGGCCCTGCTGCATCAGCACGGCGCTGACGCGGCCGTTGTCACCGCCGACGATGGCGGCGCCAAAGGCGACGGCCGGCGCGGATTCACCGCGCAGCGACAGCGAAGGCATGTCCAGGTTAACCGTCCACTTCACCGCACCGTCGGCTTCGTTCAGCGCCTGCAGCATGCCGTTGGAGGTGTGCACCAACACCATGCCGTCGCTGACAACCGGACGGGAGATCGCTTCGCCGGCCACTTTGGTCTGCCAGGCGATGGCGCCGTCGGCGGTGTTCAATGCGTAAACCACCGCTTTTTCGCTGCCGACGTAAACCTTGTCACCCGCAACCGTCAGGCCGCCCGACAGCAGCGCAGACAGGTTGCTGGAGAAGAAGCCGGTCTTCTCGGAAAGATTGACCTTCCACTTCTCGTTGCCGCTGTCGGCGTCCATCGCTTTCACGATGCCGAAGCGATCGGCGGCGTAAATGGTGCTGTCCTGATAGGCCGGACGCAGGTGGGAGTAATACTCACCGATGCCGTCGCCCACCGAGGTGCTCCACGCCTTGCTCGGCGTGAACTGATTTTCAACTTTCGGCAACGGCGACATGGTAACCACGTCTTCTTCGCTGTTAAACAGCGAGCAACCACTCAGCAAGGCAGCGGAAACCAGTCCGACCAAGAGTGTTTTACGCAATTGCATGGGAATTCCCCTTAGCTGGACAAGTTATTCAATTTCATGCGCAGCAGAACCTGCAGCGCTTGAGAAGCATTGGACTCAATGCCTTTGCTGTAAGCTTCGCGCGCGCCCTTGGCGTCGCCCTTGGCCAGCAATACATCGCCGCGCACATCCTGCATCATCGCCGCCCAGCCTTCGCCTTTCACGCCATCCAGCGTTTTCAGCGCTTCATCCAGCTTTTTCTCCTGCAGCTGGACGCGCGCCAGACGCAGGTCGATCATCGCCAACAGGTTGTCGTCTTTGGTCTGGCCCTGCGCCAGCGCCAATTGTTGTTCCGCCTTGGCGAAATCATTCTGTTCGACAAAGTGCTTGGCCAACTGCAGCGCGGCCAGTACGCCGTAGCTGTTGCCGTTGGCCTGGACAAATTTCTCTGCGGCAGCCACGTCATCCGGCTTGCCGGCCGCCAGACGGTCGCTGGCTTCCTGATAGGATTGCGATGCCGCCATCATGTTGGAGTTTTCATGGCTCTGCCAGTAACGCCAGCCAACCAGGGCACCAATTCCGAGCACCACGCCCACCGCCAGCGCTTTGCCATTCTCGGCAAAGAACCGACGCAGTGCGTCGACTTGTTCGTTTTCAGTGGTATAGACTTCCACGGTGTCCTTCTCCTTAACCTAACATCAAAGCCAGACGCGCAGCGACTTCGCTTTGCGCCAGCGTTTCTTGTTCACCACTGCGCAGGTCTTTCACCACCACCTGCTGCGCCGCCACTTCGCTCTCGCCCAGGATCAGCGCGATGCGCGCGCCCCATTTGTCCGCACGGGTGATCTGCTTCTTGAAGTTGCCGCCGCCGTAGTTGGTCATCAGCTTCAGCTGCGGCGCCGCGTCGCGCACCTGTTCAGCCAGCCGCATCGCCGCGCTCTGGGTGCCCGCGCCGGAAGAGATGACGTAGACGTCGATAGCCGACGGCGCCTTGAATTCCGGGTTGACCGCCTGCACCAGCAGCACCAGACGCTCCAGGCCCATGGCGAAACCGACCGCCGGAGTGGCGCGGCCGCCCAACTGCTCGACCAGACCGTCGTAACGGCCGCCCGCGCAGACGGTACCCTGCGCGCCCAGGCTGGTGGTCACCCACTCAAACACGGTGCGGTTGTAGTAATCCAGACCGCGCACCAGGCGCTCGTTAACGGTATATGGGATACCTGCCTGCGCCAAAAGTTCACACAGACCGGCGAAGTGAGCACGGGATTCTTCATCCAGGTACTCGGACAGGCGCGGCGCATCGTTCAGCAGCGCCTGCACCTCAGGATTCTTGGAGTCCAGCACGCGCAGCGGGTTGCTGTACATGCGGCGTTTGCAGTCTTCGTCCAGCACCTCGACGTGCTGCTCCAGGAACGCCACCAGCGCATCGCGATAGTTGGCGCGCGCCTCCAGCGAACCGATGGAGTTCAGCTCCAGCTTGACGTGCTCGGCGATGCCCAGCGCTTTCCACCAGCGGGCGGTCAGCAGGATCAGCTCGGCGTCGATATCCGGGCCTTGCAGGCCGAACACTTCCGCGCCCAGCTGATGGAACTGGCGATAGCGGCCCTTTTGCGGGCGCTCGTAGCGGAACATCGGGCCGATGTACCACAGACGCTGTTCCTGATTGTACAGCAGACCATGTTCGATGCCGGCGCGCACGCAGCCGGCCGTCCCTTCCGGACGCAGCGTCAGGCTTTCGCCGTTGCGGTCTTCGAAGGTATACATCTCTTTTTCCACGACGTCGGTCACTTCGCCGATCGCGCGTTTGAATAACGGGGTCTGCTCTACAATCGGCAACCGGATTTCGCTGTAACCGTAGCCGCCCAGCACCTGCTTGAGGGTGCCTTCAATACGCTGCCATAATGCCGTTTCTTCCGGCAGGTAGTCGTTCATGCCGCGGATGGCTTGAATGTTCTTTGCCACGTGAGTTCTCTGTCCGTTGTCTGTAAAAATGAACCTGATTATAGGGACTTTGCCGCCCGGTATTCAACGCGGATGCGGTTTTCCGCCCTTCAGGTGCATAAACAAGCGGGCCAACAGGCCCGCCGTGTAGCGATAACGCTTATTTTTCCAGCAGATTGACCGTGATACGGTTGCTTTCGTCCATCATCGCGGCCTTGGCGCGAATCTTCGCTTCCAGCTGGTCGATCATCTGTTCGTTGTCGAAACGCTCTTTCTGGCGCACGCCGTCTTCGTAGAAGCCGCTCTTCTTGTGGCCGCCGGTCACGCCCATGGTGGACACCAGCGCTTCGCCCGGGCCATTCACCACGCAACCGATGATCGAGACGTCCATCGGCGTGATGATGTCTTCCAGGCGCTGCTCCAGCGCGTTCACCGTGCCGATCACGTCGAACTCCTGACGCGAACAGGTCGGGCAGGCGATGAAGTTGATGCCGCGCGCGCGGATGCGCAGCGACTTCAGGATATCGAAACCGACCTTCACCTCTTCAACCGGGTCCGCCGCCAGCGAGATGCGCAGGGTATCGCCGATGCCTTCAGACAGCAGCATGCCCAGGCCGATGGCCGATTTGACCGACCCGCTGCGGGCGCCGCCGGCTTCGGTGATGCCCAAATGCAGCGGCTGATCGATGCGCGACGCCAGCAGACGGTAGGATTGCACCGCCAAGAACACGTCCGACGCTTTGACGCTGACCTTGAACTGGTCGAAGTTGAGGCGATCGAGGATATCCACGTGGCGCATGGCGGATTCCAGCAGCGCTTCCGGCGTAGGTTCGCCGTACTTTTCCTGCAGATCTTTCTCCAGCGAACCGCCGTTGACGCCGATGCGAATCGGGATGTTCTTGTCGCGGGCGCAGTCCACCACCGAGCGAATGCGCGATTCGTTGCCGATGTTGCCCGGGTTGATGCGCAGGCAGTCCACGCCGTATTCGGCAACCTGCAGCGCGATGCGATAATCGAAGTGGATATCGGCGACCAGCGGCACGTTGACCTGCTGCTTGATCAGCTTGAACGCCTCGGCGGCGTCCATGGTAGGAACCGAAACGCGGACGATGTCGACGCCCACGCGCTCCAGCGCTTTAATCTGATTAACCGTTGCTTCAACATCGGTGGTACGGGTGTTGGTCATCGACTGCACGGCAATCGGCGCGCCATCACCAATAGGCACCTTGCCGACGTAAATGCGTGTAGATTTTCGACGGTTGATGGGCGCTTGGTTATGCATTACTTACTCTCCATTGCTGCTCTGACATCACGACCGGGGCCGCGCGATTACTGCGCGGCGACGGTCAGGCGAGCAACACGGTTTGACTTAACGAACCGGCTCAAATCAACCGGTTTACCCTGATACTGGATCTGTACTGCCGCCGGCGCGCCGATGGTCAGTTTGTACGGCGCAGTGCCGGTCAGGTTCAGCTTGCCGCCCTGCTTCTGGGTACCGCTGAACAGCGTTTTACCGCTCGCGTCGGTCACCTGCAGCCAGCAGTCGGCGGAGAAGTCCATCACCAGCGCGTTCGGATCGGCCGCCGGCGCAGCCACGCCCGCATCGGCGGTCGGCAGCGGCGATTGCGCCGCTGGCGCGGTTTCCGGCAGGGTGGTCTGGCTTGGCGACACCACGGCAGGCTGTTGCTGAGCCGCGCCCGGCGTCTGGGCGGTCGCCGCCGGCGCCTGAGCCGCTGCGCCGGTATCGGCCGGCGCGGCGCTGTTGTCGGTCAACGGCACGTTGGTGCCGGCGTCGGCGTTGCCGTCCGTCAGCGGCACGGACTGCCCTTCGTTATTCTGTGAAAGCTGCGCGGAGGATTGATCGGCCATGGTGGCAATCTCTTCCTGCTGCGCCTTGTGGTTTTGCCACCACCAGGCGCCGGTCAGGCCAATCACCACGAACACGATAAGCCAGGTGAAGCTCATCAGCCAGCCGTCGCGTTTCTTGCGGCGCTTGCCCAGCGAGAAGCTTTGCATCGGCGCCACTTTCGCCATCTTCAACGGCGCCTGCTTGGCCAGCATCGGCAGCAGTTCGTCTTCCGGCAAATGCACCAGCTTGGCGTAGGAACGGATGTAGCCGCGCACGAAGGTGGACGCGAGGTCAGCGGACACGCTGTCTTCCTCGATATCGCGCACGGTGGACATTTTGAGACACAGGCGTTCTGCAACGGCCTGTTGGCTCAGCCCGAGTTGCTCACGGGCCTGACGCAGGCGCTGGCCCGTCGTCATGGATACGGTTTTATCTTGGGAGGCTTCAGTATTCATTAGCTAAGAACTGCTGGTACTGTTTGGATTGTGGAAAACTTCGCGCTAACTGCTTGCCATAGCGTTGAACGCTATCCTGACGGCCGGCTAACGCGGCGAAACGAATCTGTAACCATAAGCTGCTGGCGCTAGCCGGCAGAACATGCTGATAAACATCCAATAAAAGTTGCGACTGGGCGCGCTTCCCTTCTCCAAATTGCTTTTCGGCCTCCGCCAACAGCGGAGCGCCTTTGTCCGGATCGACTTTCAGCGCGCGGCTCAACAGCGTGCGCGCTTCATCGTTTTGTCCGGCCTTGAGAAAACAGTAACCTGCGTTTTCCAGGCTGTCAGCGACCTGACCATAATCGGGCGCCAGCGCCGCAGCGCTAAACTGCTGTTGCGCCGGTACATACTGCCCTAAACTGCAAAGAAACGCACCGTAATTATTCAGTACGGTGCCATTGCCCGGCGCAAGTTTGAGCGCTTGCCGATAACGCTGTTCGGCCGCGGCGTTTTCACCGATCCGCTGCGCGTAGAGCGCCATGCCCAACTGCGTGCGGTAATCCTGCGGGGCCGCGTCCAGCGCCTTTTCCAGGTTCTGGCGCGCGGCGTCCATGTCACCTTGCTGCAGGTACTCCAGCCCCAGCTGCAACCGCGTCTGGCCCGCCTCAGCGACCTGTGCTTCCTTTTCCGGCGATGAGCCGGAACACCCGGCCAACAACCCGACCGCCAGCCACACACCCCACAGTTTCAGCTTCATGCCCGCATTCATTTCCTTATCGGCCGTCAGCTAACGCCCATTAGCGTCAACATCTCGCATAACAGGCTGTTAGATAACAAAAAAGGTGCTATAGGATTCAGACCGCCCGTACGTTGATAGGTTCCCCGGCCATTTTCTTTTTCAGGGTACGCTTGGTACGGTCGATCACTTCACCCGCCAGTTGCCCGCAGGCGGCATCGATATCGTCACCACGGGTTTTACGAACAATAGTCGTAAAGCCGTATTCCATCAACACCTTGGAGAAACGATCCACCCGGCTGTTGGAGCTGCGGCCGTAAGGGGCGCCCGGGAACGGGTTCCATGGGATCAGGTTGATCTTGCACGGCGTGTCTTTCAGCACTTCCGCCAACTGATGCGCATCGTCGGTGCTGTCGTTGATATGATCCAGCATCACGTACTCGACGGTGACGCGCCCCTGGTTGGCGTTGGATTTCTCCAGGTAGCGACGCACCGCGGACAGGAAGGTCTCGATGTTGTACTTGCGGTTGATCGGCACGATCTCATCGCGGATGGTGTCGTTCGGCGCGTGCAGCGAAATGGCCAGCGCCACGTCGATCATGTCGCCCAGCTTGTCCAGCGCCGGCACCACGCCGGAGGTAGACAGGGTCACGCGGCGTTTGGACAGGCCAAAGCCGAAGTCGTCCAGCATGATTTCCATCGCCGGCACCACGTTGTTCAGGTTGAGCAGCGGTTCGCCCATGCCCATCATCACCACGTTGGTGATCGGGCGTTGGCCGGTCACCTTCAGCGCGCCGATGATTTTCGCCGCGCGCCACACCTGGCCGATGATTTCCGACACGCGCAGGTTGCGGTTGAAGCCCTGCTGCGCCGTCGAACAGAATTTGCACTCCAACGCACAACCCACCTGCGAGGAGACGCACAGCGTCGCGCGGTCGGCTTCCGGGATGTACACGGTTTCGACCTGCTGATCGCCCACCTTGATCGCCCACTTGATGGTGCCGTCGGCCGAGCGCTGTTCTTCCGCCACTTCCGGCGCGCGGATTTCCGCCACGCGCTGCAGCTTGCCGCGCAGGACTTTGTTGATGTCGGTCATCTGCTCGAAATCGTCGCAGCAGTAGTGATAAATCCACTTCATCACCTGATCGGCGCGGAACGGTTTCTCGCCCATTTCGGCGAAGAACTCGCGCATTTGCTGGCGGTTCAGATCCAGCAGGTTGATTTTGGCCGCAGCCGGTTGCTCCACGTTAACGGAGGGGGTAGTCAGCGAATTATTTTCAGACACGGTGTGCTCGGACGTGATGGGTTCTAACATAATGATCTCTGGCCTCGTTATTACACGTTATGGCGCTAAAGAATGGAAAGTAAGTTGTGCATTTCAGCCCGCGAGATTCGGGTGGCGGCACTAAAAACACGCCCCTGACAAGTCGTCTTATCAGGGGCGCGGCATTGTACAAATTTTAGTTGCGGGTTTCTATGGCTGAAAGGCATTCAGGGCATTTTTATTGTTTCAGCCGGTGAATACCTGGCTATCAGCTCAGAAACGGCACGATTAACGTGCGCAGATTTCGCTTTCGTTAAAGAAGTAAGCGATTTCACGCTGTGCAGATTCAACGGAGTCGGAACCGTGAACGGCGTTAGCGGTGAAGCTGTCCGCGTAGTCGGCGCGCAGGGTGCCGGCCAGTGCGTTGTCCGGGTTGGTTGCGCCCATGATGTCGCGGTTGCGCTGCACGGCGTTTTCAGATTCCAGAACCTGCACCATGATTGGGCCGGAGGTCATGAACTCTACCAGACCGTCGAAGAATGGGCGGCCTTTGTGCTCAGCGTAGAAGCCTTCAGCTTGCTCGCGAGTCAGACGCAGCATTTTAGCGGCGATGATTTTGAAACCGGCGCGCTCGAAACGCGCGTAGATAGCGCCGATGTCGTTGTTGGCTACAGCGTTTGGTTTAACGATGGAAAAGGTACGTTCTACGGTCATGATGGCCTCTGTATGACTTCCAAAACAGGCCGGTCTGCAATGTTGCCGGCCTTCTCAAGTGGCGCAGATTATATGTGCGCCGTTAACGCTTGCCTACGGGAAAATCAACATTTCATTAAAAAAATATGATCTTCCTGCGGCATTTACGACAACGCGCCGCGTTACTGGGTTTTGTCAGTGGACGGGATCAAATTGCGCAGCCAGCTGCCCCAGCGGCGCTGATAAAACGGCTGCGTATGGGCGATCAGGTAGTGGCTGATGCCGCGCTCTTTCTCCGACACCAGGCAGAAATCGACCGGTTCGTCATTCGGCGCCGTTTCGCTGGCGACGCTGCCGGCCTCGTTGATCAACGCCTCGATCTCCGCCGGTTCTGCATCCACTTCCAGCCCGATCAGCAGATTCGGCTTCTCGTCCGCCGCCTGGTCGTGCATCAGCGCCAGAAACGCGCGGCGCACCGGTTTGCGCTGGCTGAACAGCGTGGTCAGCGCATCCACCATCGCCGACGGGTACTCTTCGGGCTGCCCCAACAGGATTTGGGTCTCTTTGTCGACGTAATGCTCAACCGGTTTGACGACGCCGCCGGTCGCCAGCAGCATCGCCACCTCTTCCGGGTAGAACTCTTTGCCGTATTCCGCCTTCGGGTTGAGGAACAGATCCGCGCCCTGGGTGATTTCAAACAGCACCCGAGCCGGCATGGCGATGAACGGCTGTTCGTCCTCAACGGCCTTCTGCAACGCTTCCAGCGAGGTGAAGAACGGAATGATGCTGCCGCCGTCCTGCTTTTCCCAATGCTGGATATTGACCGGCGTATCCGCGTTCAGCGTAATGTCGCCGTCCTGCTGCACCTGCTCGCTGTCGCCGAGGATCAGCACCGTGGCGTCGAGCAGTTCACGGAAGAACGCCGGACGGTGGGCCGGCTCCGTCACCGCCAGCTTCAGCAGGCGTTCAAGCTCGTTCTCGCTCGGGGCGGCATCGTGATGATGGGAACTCATGGCAAACTCCAGGGATCAAATAGCGAGGCCCAGCATGCTGGGCCCCGAAGATAATGCGCATTCTAGCGCCCGACGCGGCGGGCGTTCAATTATTTGGCTTTGCTCAGCAAGAGATTGGCCAGGGTGCGCACGCCCAAACCGGTCGCGCCGGCCGACCACTGATCCACCGCGCCTTTGCGGTAGGTGGCGGAGCAGTCGATGTGCAGCCAGCCCTGTTGGTAATTCTTGACGAAGTGCGACAGGAAGGCCGCCGCAGTGCTGGCGCCGGCGGTATAAGCCGGGCCGGCCACGTTGTTCAGCTCGGCGAAGTTGGACGGCAGCTGGCTGCGGTGGAATTCGGCCAGCGGCAGACGCCAGAACGGCTCTTGCTCGGCGGCGGCGCTGCTCAGCAGCTCCTGCGCCAGCGCATCGTCAAAGCTGAACAGCGCGTGATAGTCGTTGCCTACCGCGGTTTTGGCCGCGCCGGTCAGGGTGGCGCAGTCGATAATCAGCTGCGGGTTCTGCTCGGCGGCATCGATCAGGCCGTCGGCCAGCACCAGGCGCCCTTCCGCATCGGTGTTCATCACCTCAACGGTTTTGCCGTTGCGGTAGCGAATGATGTCGCCCAGTTTGAAGGCGTTGCCACTGACCATGTTGTCGGCGCAGCACAGGTACAGCTTCACGCGCTGCTTCAGACCGCGCGCCGCCGCCAGCGCCAGGGCGCCGGTGATGGTGGCCGCGCCGCCCATGTCGGATTTCATCGAATCCATGAAGGCGCTCTGCTTCAGGCTGTAGCCGCCGCTGTCGAAAGTGATGCCCTTGCCGACCAGGCAAGCGAACACCGGCGCATCCGGGTTACCGGTCGGGTTGAAGTCCAATGCCAGCAGCACCGGCGGACGTTCGGAGCCGCGGCCGACGGTGTGGATGCCGGCATAGTTCTGCTCGCGCAGATCTTCGCCCTTGGTGATGCGGTAGCTGACGGCATCGCAGCCGACGTCGCACATCAGATCGACGGCGCGGGTCGCCAGTTGCTCCGGCCCCAGCTCTTCCGCCGGCATGTTGATGGTGTCGCGCACCCAGTCGACGATCTTCAGGCGCTTATCCAGCTCCTGACGCGCGGCTTCCGGCAGTTCGGCCCATTCGACGTTGCGCTGCCCTTTCGGCCCGCGATAGCCTTGCCAGAACGCCCAGCTGTTTTCCAAATCCCAACCGTCGCCGGCCAGCTTGACGTTTTTGATGCCCTGGCCGTCAATTTTGCGGCCCGCGCGCTGGATCGCGCCCAGCTTGTCGGCGCCGGTCAGGTGGATGGTCATCCCTTCGCCGTTGGTGCTCAGCAGCGCTTTCTCGCCCCAGCGGGCGTCGGCAGGTTGTTGCGACAGCGTGACCTGCATGAATTCTGTTGTCATAGCCTTCTTACTCCGGATGTTCCCTTTATTATTTCATTAGGGCTTTATTGCATACCCTATGGATTTCAAATTGCAGCTAGGCGCCCAGCGATCTCATCCCCAGGAGCTTACTCAGGTAAGTGACTGGGGTGTGATCGTGCAGGTAACAACGCTGCGGTTTGAAAGACGACGGGTATGTCGGATACAAAATAAACGGGCCGCCCATGGCAGCCCGTTACGCTATTTACTCCGCTTCATCTAACCAGACCAGCAGGATCGCTTCCAGTATTTTTTCGTTGGAAGCCTGTGGATCGTCATCGAACTCTTCCAGATCGCAGATCCACTGATGCATGTCGGTAAAACGCACGGTTTTCGGATCGGTGTCCGGGTATTGGTCGTACAGGGCTTCGCCGATTTCACGGCTGTCGGTCCACTTCAGTCCCATTATGATCTCCGGGTTGACGCTGCGGCTAACAATTAATGCTCACGCGCGTGGTTGACGGTGTAGCGCGGCATTTCGACCACCAGATCTTCGTCGGCGACCAGCGCCTGGCAGCTCAGACGGCTTTCCGGCTCCAGCCCCCACGCTTTGTCCAGCATGTCGTCTTCCAGCTCGCTGCTCTCTTCCAGCGAATCGAAGCCTTCACGCACGATGCAGTGGCAGGTGGTGCAGGCGCAGGATTTCTCGCAGGCGTGCTCGATTTCAATGCCGTTGCGCAGCGCAACGTTGAGGATCGACTCCCCTTTTTCGGCTTCCAGAACCGCCCCTTCCGGGCAAAGGTCTTGATGGGGCAGGAAAACAATTTTAGGCATGGTTAAACCTCATCCACAGAATGGCCAGCCAGCGCGCGGCGAATGGAAGCGTCCATGCGGCGCGCGGCAAAATCTTGCGTTTGTGCATCTAATGTTTTGATGGCGTCTTCGATAGCGGCGGGGTCTTCACCCTGCGCCGCCTGCTGCAACGCCTGGGTCGCGGCGGCGATCGCCTGGCTTTCCGCCTCGCTCAGCAGCGCGGCGTCGGTAGCCAGCGCGCCCTGCAGGCTTTCCAGCACCCGCGCGGCTTCCACGCGTTGCTCCGCCAGCTTGCGCGCGCCCACGTCGCTTTGCGCGTTGGCCATCGAATCCTTGATCATGCCGGCGATTTCGCTGTCCGACAGGCCGTACGACGGCTTGACCTGGATCGAGGCTTCCACGCCGGTGGATTTCTCCATCGCGGTGACGCTCAGCAGGCCGTCGGCATCCACCTGGAAGGTGACGCGAATGTGCGCGCCCCCGGCAGGCAATGGCGGCAGGCCGCGCAGCGTGAAGCGCGCCAGCGAACGGCAATCCTGCACCAGCTCGCGCTCGCCCTGCAGCACGTGGATCATCATCGCGCTCTGGCCGTCTTTAAAGGTGGTGAACTCCTGCGCGCGCGCCACCGGAATGGTGGTGTTGCGCGGGATCACTTTCTCCACCAGGCCGCCCATGGTTTCGAGGCCCAGCGACAGCGGGATCACGTCCAGCAGCAGCATGTCGCTGTCCGGCTTGTTGCCCACCAGAATGTCGGCCTGGATCGCGGCGCCGATGGCGACCACTTTATCCGGATCGATCGACGTCAGCGGCGTGCGGCCGAAGAAGGCGCCCACCTGCTCACGCACCAGCGGCACTCGGGTGGAACCGCCGACCATCACCGCTTCCAGCACCTCGTCGGCGGCGACGCCGGCGTCTTTCAGCGCGCGGCGGCAGGCCATCAGCGTGCGTTTCACCAACGGAGCGATCAGCGCTTCAAACTGGGCGCGGGTCACTTCACCCTGCCAGCCGGCCACCTCGACGCGCACGCTGTCGGCATCGCTCAACGCGATTTTGGCGGCGATGGCGGCATCCAGCAGTTGGCGCTGCACGCCGTGGTCGCTGCGATCGGCCACGCCGGCCTGCTCGCGCAGCCAGTCGGCCAACAGGTGATCGAAGTCGTCGCCGCCCAGTGCGGAATCGCCGCCGGTGGCCAGCACTTCAAACACGCCGCGGCTGAGGCGCAGAATGGAGATATCAAAGGTGCCGCCGCCCAGATCGTAAACCGCGATCACCCCTTCCTGGCCGGAATCCAGCCCATAGGCGATCGCGGCCGCAGTGGGTTCGTTCAACAGACGCAGAACGTGCAGGCCGGCCAGACGCGCCGCGTCTTTGGTGCCCTGGCGCTGCGCGTCGTCGAAGTAAGCGGGAACGGTGATCACGACGCCATCCAGCTCGCCTTCCAGCGCCGCTTGCGCGCGCGCGGACAGGGCTCGCAGGATATCGGCGGAGACGCCGACCGGGTTAACCGCGCCGGCGGCGGTGACGATCAGCGGCAGGCCGTTGTCGCTGGCTTGGAATTGGTACGGCAGGTTCGGGTAACGTTGCTGCACGTCCGCCAACGAGCGGCCCATCATGCGTTTGATGGAGCTGACGGTATTGGCCGGATCCTGCGCCGCCTGTTGGCGCGCCTCCCAGCCGACGCGCTGCGCGTCCGCCTGATAATGCACTACCGAAGGCAGCAAATGGCGACCCTGTTCGTCGGCCAGCGTTTCCGCTTGCCCGCTGCGCACCGTGGCGACCAGCGAGTTGGTGGTGCCCAAGTCGATGCCGGCGGCCAGACGTCGCTGGTGCGGCGCGGCGCTGAGGCCAGGCTCACTAATTTGTAATAAGGCCATGTTGAAGCTTCCACAATCAGAATCAGAAGGTGTTACTCAAAACCCAGCAGTTTTTCTTCGAGTTGTTCAACCTGTTGCTGGAGTTTGTCCAAGAAGCGCAGCTTGCGCACAGTATCGGCGGCGTCCGCCCACTGTTCACTGTCCAACTGCTGCAGCATCAGCGCGCTGCGCTGTTTGACCGAGGCGGCCAGCCGCGCGCCGAAATCGGCCAGCAAGCTTTCCGCCTCCGGCTTGCGCTCAATGGCGTCGAGCTCTTCGCGCAGTTCCAGCTGTTCCATCAGGAACGCGGTGTCGCGCATCGTATGCTGTTCGTTGCCCAGATCGAAGCCGTGCAACGATAGCATATACTCCGCGCGTTTTAACGGGTGCTTCAGCGCCTGGTAGGCTTCGTTGATGGTCGCCGCCTGCTGCAACGCCATCAGGCGTTCGCGCTCCGGCTGGTTGGCGAAACGATCGGGGTGGAATTGGCGCTGCAGATCCTGGAAGCGGGACGCAAGCAGGCTGCCGTCCACGGTGTAGCGAACTGGCAGCCCGAATAAAGTAAAGTAATCCATAGCGTGCTCTGGGCGTTAGCGGATGAAGTTCCCCCGCCGAAACGGGGGAGCACGATGGACTGTCAGACGTTGAAACTCTCGCCGCAGCCGCACTCGCTTGAGACGTTCGGGTTGTTGAACTTGAAGCCTTCGTTCAGGCCTTCCTTAACGAAATCAAGCTCGGTGCCGTCAAGGTAGACCAGGCTCTTGCCGTCGATGATCACCTTGATGCCTTTGTCTTCAAATACGATGTCGTCATCGTTGGCTTCGTCAACAAATTCCAGCACGTACGCCATCCCGGAGCAGCCGGAAGTTCGCACTCCCAGACGCAGGCCGAGACCCTTGCCGCGGTTCGTCAAAAACGCCTGAACACGCTGCGCAGCGCTGTCGCTCATGGTAATAGACATCACAACCTCACACTTCACATCAAAGCCCGGCGCGGCCGGGCCGACTCAGACAAATTACTTGGCGCTATGCTTGCTCTTATAGTCGGCAATCGCTGCTTTGATGGCGTCTTCAGCCAGGATCGAGCAGTGAATTTTGACCGGCGGCAATTCCAGCTCTTCGGCGATCTGGGTGTTTTTGATCGCTTCAGCCTGATCGAGCGACTTGCCTTTCATCCATTCGGTCACCAGCGAGCTGGAGGCGATGGCTGAACCGCAGCCGTAAGTTTTAAAGCGCGCGTCTTCGATGATGCCTTCATCGTTAACCTTGATTTGCAGCTTCATCACGTCGCCGCAAGCCGGCGCCCCTACCATGCCGCTGCCGACGGTAGGATCTTCGTTGTCGAAAGAACCCACGTTGCGCGGGTTTTCATAATGATCGATTACTTTTTCGCTGTAAGCCATGACCTTGCTCCTGAAACCTGAGAATTAATGATGCGCCCATTCGATGCTGTTGATGTCCACGCCCTGCTTGAACATCTCCCACAGCGGGGACAGATCGCGCAGACGGCCGATGGATTTACGCACCAGTTGAATGGTGTAGTCGATCTCTTCTTCCGTGGTGAAACGCCCCAGGGAGAAACGGATCGAGCTGTGCGCCAATTCATCGCTCATGCCCAGCGCGCGCAGCACGTAGGACGGCTCGAGGCTGGCGGAGGTACAGGCTGAACCGGAAGAAACGGCCAGGTCTTTCAGCGCCATGATCAGCGACTCGCCTTCAACGTAGTTGAAGCTGACGTTCAGGATGTTCGGTGCGCCGTGCTCCAGATCGCCGTTCAGATACACTTCTTCCATATCTTTCACGCCGTTCCACAGACGATCGCGCAGGGTGCGCAGACGCGCCATCTCTTCGGTCATCTCTTCTTTGGCGATGCGATAAGCTTCGCCCATGCCGACGATCTGGTGGACAGGCAGGGTGCCGGAACGCATGCCGCGCTCGTGACCGCCGCCGTGCACCTGCGCTTCGATGCGGATACGCGGCTTGCGACGCACGTACAGCGCGCCGATGCCTTTCGGACCATAGATTTTGTGGCCGGAGAACGACATCAGGTCGACTTTCAGCTTGCTCAGATCGATAGGCAGTTTGCCCACGCTCTGGGTGGCGTCAACGTGGTAGATGATACCGCGCGCACGGCACATTTCGCCGATCGCTTCGATATCCTGCACCACGCCGATTTCGTTGTTGACGTGCATGATGGAGACCAGGATGGTGTCATCGCGCATCGCCGCTTCGAGATCCTGCAGGCTGATGATGCCGTTGCTCTGCGGCGCCAGATAGGTCACTTCAAACCCTTCGCGCTCCAGCTGACGGCAGGTGTCGAGCACGGCTTTGTGTTCGGTTTTGCTGGTGATGATGTGCTTGCCTTTTTTCTGGTAGAAATTGGCAGCGCCTTTGATCGCCAGGTTGTCGGATTCGGTCGCCCCGGAGGTGAAGACGATTTCGCGCGGATCGGCGCCCACCAGTTCGGCGATTTGGTTACGGGCGATGTCTACCGCCTCTTCCGCCTGCCAACCGAAACGGTGGGAACGGGAAGCCGGGTTGCCGAAAGTGCCGTCCAGGGTCAAAAACTGCATCATCTTCTCAGCAACGCGCGGGTCAACCGGCGTCGTTGCTGAGTAATCCAGATAAATCGGTAATTTCATTGCTCTTGTGCTCCGTACATCACTTCCAAAAACTAAAATAATTTCGCCAGCTGCTTATGCGCGCAGATTAACGTTGATAGTTTCTTGCGGACGACCGTTGGCCGTGCGGCGCGTATCGTTGTTTTGACGATCCGCCACCACCAGCACTTCCTGGTTGTTGACCAGTTCAGCCAGCGTAATGTTGTTCAGGAACCCGCTGATGCGCTCGCTCAGATCGCGCCACAGGGCGTGGGTCAAGCAGCGATCGCCGCCCTGACAGCCTTCTTTGCCCTGGCAACGGGTTGCATCTACCGATTCATCGACGGCAGTGATGACAGCGCCAACGGCGATCTCACCCGCGTCTTTACCCAGCAGATAACCACCGCCCGGACCGCGCACGCTGGCCACCAGGCCATTCTTGCGCAGACGGGAGAATAATTGTTCCAGATAAGAGAGCGAAATACCCTGGCGTTCGGAAATGTCCGCCAGTGGCACCGGCCCTTCCTGGGAATGCAGCGCTACGTCGAGCATAGCGGTTACGGCATAACGGCCTTTGGATGTCAGTCTCATAGCTCAATGGTTACCTGTTGGTCAAATATGGCCGAAAGTCTGACATTCCTGAGTAAAACAGTCAACTATTTAACCTAGTAATTAACTCAAGTATTAGCACGTTTTGAACTTAGTAAGAACAAAGGTATATAAAATACATGTTATAACCTTTGGATAACTAATACTATTGTCACTCACCGTTATGCCACATCAATTAATTACCTTGATGTTTATCCTGTTTCTCGATCGAGGTCAGCATGCCGCGCAGGATATTCAGCTCCTGCCCTTCCGGGCGTGCGCGGGTGAACAGCCGACGCAGGCGGCTCATCACCTGGCCCGGATGGGACGGGCGAATGAAGCCGGTACGCTGCAGCGTCTGCTCAAGGTGCTGATAGAAACGCTCAAGGTCGTCCACCAGCGGATACGGCGTCTCTTCCAGCTGTGGCGCGCCCGCCTGTTGGCGATCGAGGTAAGCCACGCGCACTTCGTACGCCAGGATCTGCACCGCCATCGCCAGGTTCAGCGAGCTGTAGTCCGGGTTGGCCGGAATGGCGACGTGGTAGTGGCACTTCTGCAATTCATCGTTGGTCAGCCCGACGCGTTCACGGCCGAACACCAGCGCCACCGGCGCGTGCTCGCCCTCGTGCACCGCGCGCACGCCGCATTCGCGCGGCTCCAGCATCGGCCACGGCAGGGTGCGAGAGCGCGCGCTGGTGCCCACCACCAGGCTACAGCCGGCGATGGCGTCATCGAGGGTATCGACGATAGTGGCGTTGCCGATCACGTCGCTGGCGCCGGCGGCCAGGGCGATGGCCTGAGAATCGGGTTTGATCAGCGGATTAACCAGATAAAGGTTGGTTAACCCCATGGTTTTCATGGCTCTGGCGGTCGAGCCCATGTTGCCGGTATGTGAAGTCTCTACCAGAACAATGCGGATATTGTGCAGCATACAAACTCTGAGCGTGGCGGAAAATCGCAGCATCTTAACACAGCCGTAGGCAATTTGCCGAACAGCTGCTATACTTCGCGCCGTTTCCTGTTCTTTAACATCCTAGTTGGAAGATACCCATGCATCCAATGCTGACTATCGCCGTGCGCGCTGCGCGCAAGGCCGGTAACCTGATTGCCAAAAACTACGAAACCCCGGACGCTGTAGAAGCGAGCCAGAAAGGGACCAATGACTTCGTCACCAACGTCGATCGCGATGCAGAGCATCTGATCATCGACGTCATCCGCAAGTCTTATCCGCAACACAGTATCGTGAGCGAAGAACGCGGTGAGCTGATCGGCGAAGATCGCGATGTGCAATGGGTGATCGATCCACTGGATGGCACTGCAAACTTCATCAAACGTTTCCCTCATTTCTCCGTTTCCATCGCCGTACGCATCAAAGGCCGCACTGAAGTGGCCGTGGTTTACGATCCGATGCGCAACGAACTGTTCACCGCCACGCGCGGTCAGGGCGCCCAGCTCAACGGTTACCGTCTGCGCGGCACCAACGCCAAAGATCTGGATGGCACCATCCTGGCGACCGGCTTCCCGTTCAAAGTCAAACAGCACGCAACGCCTTACATCAACATCGTCGGCAAGCTGTTCACCCAGTGCGCAGACTTCCGCCGCACCGGTTCCGCTGCGCTGGATCTGGCCTATGTGGCCGCCGGCCGCGTAGACGGTTTCTTCGAAATCGGCCTGAAGCCGTGGGACTTCGCCGCGGGCGAACTGCTGGTGCGTGAATCCGGCGGCCTGGTCACCGACTTCGTCGGCGGCCACAACCACTTCAGCTCCGGCAACGTGGTAGCAGGCAACCCGCGCGTCGTGAAAGCCATGCTGGCCACCATGCGCGAAGAACTGAGCGAAGCGCTGAAGCGTTAATCGCCAGAAGCGAATCGAAAAAAGCGCTGCCGATGCAGCGCTTTTTTTATGCCCGTCAGCGGGAGAAGGGGCGGATGCCGCCGCCGAATTCCGGCTGCGCGCTGACGTACAGCAACAGCCCGGCGGCCAACAGGATCAGGCCCCCGGCCAGCGCCAACGAGCCCCAGGCCACCGCGCTCCAGGCGGCGGGCGCACGCGAGCGGCTAAGGCGCACCGCCAGCCGTCGGCTGTAATGCACCAGCAGCGCCAGCATGGAGATGGTCAACGACGTGCCGAACGCCATCGCCAGCGCGGAGATCACTCCCCAGCCGAACACGCCGATCACCTTGGAGAACAGCAGCACCAAAATCGCCCCCGAACAGGGACGCATGCCCATCGCCAGCACGATGGCGGTCTGGGTGCGCCAATCGCTTCCCGCCTGCAGCTCGCTGTCGCTCGGCAGATGCCGGTGGCCGCAGCCGCAATCGGCGCTGTGCACATGCTCCGCCGCCAGCGGCGTCAGGCTGTTGATGCGCAGCGCCGGCGCCGGGCGCATCGCCTTGATCGCCGCAAACAGACGTTTCAGCGCGCGCCAACTCAGCAACACGCCAAGCAACATCACCAAAATAAAGCTGCCCTTCTCCAGCCAGAAGCTGCTTTGGTGAAGCTGGCGCGAAGAAAGCTGCAATACCACCAGCATCAGCGTAACCAGCGCGATCGCCACCCCGCCCTGCACCAGCGAAGCGGCGAAGGTCAGCTTAAGGCTGCTTTTCAGCCGCGCCGGGTGAGTGGCAAGATAGGTGGCGATCACCACTTTGCCGTGGCCGGGGCCGAGCGCATGCAAAACGCCATAGCCGAGGCTGAACAGCGTCAGCACCAACCCTGCCTGCTGCGGCGCGACCTTCACCTGCTGCAACAACCCCGCCATCTGCTGGTGCAGCGCTTTTTGCCATACCACGCTCTGCATCAGCAGCTGCGGCCAATAGTGCCACGCCAGCAGCGCGGCGGCCGCCAGCGCCAGCGTGAACGGCAGCAGCGGCCACAGGCCGAAAGCCCAGTGGCGCCGGTTTATCGTCGGTTGCGAGAGATTCAGCGACATTGCAGCGTCACCCGCTGGGCGAACTGCTGCCCCAGCGCCAGGTCTTCACCGGGCGAGTCGTTCTTGTCGAGCGATAGCGCATAGGCCTGCAGCGACGCATTCGGCTTCGGCGTCATCAGCTTGTAGCTGCACTGCTGCGCCATCTCCGGCGGCAAATGCAGCGCATTTTGGTCTTTATAGGTCATATCCACGAAATAAGTCGGATCGTAAGTAGAAAGCTCGAACGGCTTGCCCGCCAGCGGCTGCGGCTCGGCCAACGGCAGCACGAACTCCAGTACCGCCTGGTTGCCCTGGCGCGACAGGTGATATTCGCTGGGCAAGTTCAGGTATTTCACCGGCTTGCCGTCGCGGTAAAGGTCGGTGAAATAGTGCTGTCCCAGCACGTTGGCCATCACTTCCGCCGCCAGCTTTTTCCACACTTCCGAATCGCTCTTGGCGTTTTTCGCATCGTAGAGCAGATCCGCCGAGGTGATTTCATCCATCACCCACACCATTTTCAGGCCGACCAACCGCTGATCCTTGGCGACGAAGGTGGTGTTCATATCGATAAAGCTGTGCGGATGCGCGATCGCACCGGCGCTGAACACGGCGCCAAAGGCAGCCAAAAGTCGACGTAACTTCATCATTATCCTGCTTTACCTATATTTGTTATAACGTAACACAAATAAATGTCGAACGGCCCGCCTCTGCCGGCGATATTTGTGACGAAAGTTGTAAGCCGAAGTAAAAGCCGCGCGTTAACCCTGCCGCTACAAAGCCTTTTGCTATGCTTAGGCATAATCGCAACCTTTTATGCCGGAAGGTGATATGAGCCTGGACACCTCTCCCGTGCCTGAGCTCTCCGGACAACAACGGCGCTGCCATCTGCTGCTGATGCTGTACACGCCGGAGCCCGAGTTACAACTGGAGACCCTCAGCCGAATCAATGGCGTCGCCCCCCCGATAACCCGGCAAGATATAGCCGAGGTGGCCAGTGAAATCCAGCGTTTCCACCATCTGGAGATCGCCGTCGATCCCGACCATGGCTACCGATTGAGGGGCAGCGCGCTCAACCAACGCCTGTGCCTGCTCCATTGGCTAAGGCGAACCCTGCGCTGCAGCCCGCGGTTCGTCGAAGACGATTTCGCCCCGCGCCTGCGGCAAGCGCTGGCGGCCGATGCCGAGTTGACATCGCTGTTGGCCCAGGCGCTCGACGCCTGCGAGCCGCTGCTCAATCGTCACTTTGACGCGCGCGACCGCCAATTCCTGCAGCATTATCTGCTCTACTGCGCCTGGCAAAACCGCCTGCAGCAACACCCACGTTTCGACGCCGTTCAGCGCGACTGGCTGCGGCAAAAACCGGAGCAGCAAGCCGCCGCCTGGCTGCATCAGACCTGCAACCGGCTGTTTAACCAGCCGCCGCACGCGGACGAGCGCGATTTCCTGGCGCTGACCTTCACCCTGTTGAAAAGCCACAGCTACCACAGCAACGACTCGGCGCATGAGCAGCGGTTGATGACGGCGATCGACAGCATGGTCGAGCGGTTCCAGCAGCTGTCCGGCATGGCTTTCAGCAGCAAGGCGGAGCTGGTCAGCCAGCTGTTCGCCCATCTGGCGCCGGCGCTGGAGCGCTGCCGTTTCGCCATCGGCATCGACAATATGCTGCTGGAAGAAGTGGTGCGCAAATACCCGCGGCTGATGCGCACCACGCAGGAAGCGTTGAAACCGCTGGAGCAGGAGTACGGCGTGCATTTTTCCAACGAGGAGGCGGGCCTGGTGGCCATCAGCTTCGGCGCCTGGCTGATGCAGGACAACGCGCTGCAGGAAAAACAGGTGCTGCTGCTGACGCTGGATAACCCGCAGTTGGAAGAGGAAGTGGAATATCAGATCCGCGAGCTCACGCTGCTGCCGCTGAACATCAAGTATCTGCCGCTGAGCGACTATCTGTGCGGCGGAGCGCCGCAGGGCGTCACGTTGGTGATCACCCCCTACGCGGCGGTGCACAGCGCTCCGCACCCGCCGCTGATCTATACCGAACTGCCGCTGGAAAACCGCCAGCGCCAGGCCATCCGCGCGCTGCTGGAAGCCCCTTAATCACCGGCTGACGCTGACCGCCGGCGGCCGGATGAACAAGGCCGGCACCGCGACCGCCGCCATCACCCAGAACACCCCGCCCTGCCAATGTTCGAACAGGAACCCGGCAATGACCGTCATGACGGCGATACCGCCGCCCATCGCCAGCGCCGAATACACCGCCTGCAGTTGGATCACCTCTTGCCCCTGGCGCGCGGCGATAAAGCGCATCGCCGCCAGATGGCACACGGTGAAGGTGCCGCAGTGCAGGATTTGGATCAGCAGCAGCCACCCCAGCTCGGTGCTGTAGGCCATCAGGTTCCAGCGCAACACGCCGCAACAGGCGGAAAGCAGCAGCAGGTTGCGCGCATTCCAGCGGCGGAACAGCACGTTGCTGCTGGCGAAAATAATCACTTCCGCCACCACGCCCAGCGACCACAGATAACCGATGGTCGAGGCCGAATAGCCCGCCTCCTGCCAGTAAATGGAGCCGAAGCTGTAGTAGCCGGCGTGCGCGCCCTGCAGCAGCGTGACGCACAACAGGAAGCGCCACACCGGCCCTTCTTTCAACAGCGCCCACAGCGGACGCTCGGCCCCGCCGTGCGTGCGCGCTTCGCCCTGCGGCATCACGCTCGGCTTCAGCAGCATGCCCAGCAGCATCGCCAGCACGCTGAGGATCAGGCTGTAGAGAATGGCGTTATGGCCCCACACCGCCACCAGTTGCCCGGTCAGCGCCGAGCCGATGACGAACGCCAGCGAGCCCCACAGCCGCACCCGGCCATAGTCCATGCGGATCTGCTTTTGCCAGGTGGCGGCCAGCGCGTCGGTCAGCGGCACCAGCGGCGAGAAGAACAGGTTGAACCCCGCTATCACCAGCATCAGCCAGCCCCAGCCGTTGCCGAAGCAGAAGCCAACCGCGAAAGCCAGGGTCAGCAGCGCCAGCAGGCGCAGCGCGGAAACCAGATGAGAGGGATCTTTAACGCGGGGAGCAATCAGTAAACTGCCGAGGAAGCGGGCCACCAAACCGGCGCCGAGCAATATGCCGATGGTTTCGGACGCGATGCCCTCGCCTTTCAGCCACACGCCCCAGAACGGTAAGAAAATGCCGTAGGAAAAAAAGTAGGTGAAATAACTGAGCGCGAGCCAACGCGTGGATTGCAGAACCATGATCCCTCCGGAGTGAGGGCAATACTTTGACAGAGCTCACACCTGCCCGCAATCTTCATTCCATGTCAATGCGTTAGAGTGCCAGACAGCTCACAGTTTGCCGCGAGCGGCCACAAAAAAACCCGCCGCAGCGGGTTTTTTCAGGCAAAAGCGGGATTATGCGTAAACCGGCAGGCGGGCGCAGATATCCAGCACTTTCTTCTTGGTGCGTTCGATGGTGGCTTCATCGTTGATGTTGTCCAGCACATCACAGATCCAACCGGCCAGTTCGCGCACGTCGGCTTCTTTGAAGCCGCGACGGGTCACGGCCGGGGTGCCGATACGCACGCCGGAGGTGACGAACGGGCTCTTCGGATCGTTCGGCACGCTGTTTTTGTTGACGGTGATGTTGGCGCGGCCCAGGGCGGCGTCCGCTTCTTTACCGGTCAGGTTTTTGTCGACCAGATCCAGCAGGAACAGGTGGTTATGGGTGCCGCCCGAGACCACTTTGTAGCCGCGCTGCAGGAACACGTCAACCATCGCCTTGGCATTGACCGCCACTTGCTGCTGGTAAACCTTGAACTCAGGCTCCATCGCTTCTTTCAGCGCCACCGCCTTGCCGGCGATCACGTGCATCAGCGGGCCGCCCTGGCCGCCAGGGAACACGGCGGAGTTCAGCTTCTTGTACAGCTCTTCGTCGCCGCCCTTCGCCAGGATCAGGCCGCCGCGCGGGCCCGCCAGGGTTTTGTGGGTGGTGGTGGTGACGATGTGCGCGTGCGGTACCGGGTTCGGGTACACGCCGGCGGCGATCAGGCCGGCCACGTGCGCCATGTCGACGAACAGATAAGCGCCGATGCTGTCGGCGATTTCGCGCATTTTGGCCCAGTCAACCACGCCGGAGTAAGCGGAGAAGCCGCCGATGATCATTTTCGGCTTGTGGGTTTGCGCCTGTTTGGCCAGATCGTCATAGTCGATTTGACCTTTGTCGTCGATGCCGTAAGGCACCACGTTATACAGTTTGCCGGACAGGTTAACCGGGGAACCGTGGGTCAGGTGGCCGCCGTGCGCCAGGTTCATGCCCAGAATGGTGTCACCCGGCTGCAGCAGCGCGGTGTAAACGGCGAAGTTAGCCTGGGAGCCGGAGTGCGGCTGCACGTTGGCGTAATCGGCGCCGAACAATTCTTTGGCGCGGTCGATAGCCAGCTGCTCAACGATATCCACGTATTCGCAGCCGCCGTAGTAACGCTTGCCCGGATAGCCTTCAGCGTATTTGTTGGTCAGCTGGGAACCCTGAGCCTGCATCACGCGCGGGCTGGTGTAGTTCTCAGACGCGATCAGCTCGATGTGCTCTTCCTGACGCACCACTTCCTGCTCCATGGCACGCCACAGTTCCGCATCGTAATCGGCAATGTTCATTTCACGCTTTAACATCCGGCATCTCCTGACTTAAATCAGCTAACTAAAAAATCACCAAATAACTACCCGTTTGGGTTCTGGGCCACAGTGTAAACCGTTTCGCCCCACCGAAGATAGGTCTTGACAGAGGTTTTTACGCAAACGATTGGCATAAGGCAGCGCAAGGCTTTGATCCGCTAAACGCCGCCGTTTATCAACGGACATTTCCTCATGCGAACGATGCGCTTTTTTCATGTTCTGTGAGCGCGATCGACGCCCGAAGAACACCGCAACGAAAACAAGGGTATTTACAAGCGGCGTGGAACTCAATAAGATGCATTTAAAATGCATCATTAAAATTCTCGTCAAGATCCCAACCCAAGGAGCGCTCCCATGCTGGATAGCCAAACCATCGCCACCGTTAAATCCACCCTTCCCCTGCTGGCTGCGACCGGGCCGAAGCTGACCGCCCACTTTTACGATCGCATGTTCGCGCACAACCCGGAATTGAAAGACATTTTCAACATGAGCAACCAGCGCAACGGCGATCAGCGTCAGGCGTTGTTCGACGCCATCTGCGCCTATGCCGCCAACATCGAGAACCTGGCGGCGCTGCTGCCGGCGGTGGAGCGCATCGCGCAGAAGCACACCAGCTTCAATATCCAGCCGGAACAATACCAAATCGTCGGCGGCCACCTGCTGGCGACGCTGGACGAAATGTTCAGCCCGGGTCAGGAAGTGTTGGACGCCTGGGGCAAAGCCTACGGCGTGCTGGCCAACGTGTTTATCCAGCGTGAAGAGCAGATTTATCAGCAGAGCGAAACCGACAACGGCGGCTGGCGCGATCTGCGCGCATTCCGCATCCTGAAGAAACAGCCGCAGAGCGACGTGATCTGCAGCTTCGTGCTGGCGCCGGTGGACGGCGGCCGGGTGGCGGACTTCAAACCGGGGCAATACCTGGCAGTCTACATCAAGCACGACAGCCTGGAGCATCAGGAAATTCGCCAGTACTCGCTGACCGCCTCACCGAACGGCGAGTTCTACCGCATCGCGGTGAAGCGTGAAGATCAGGGGAAAGTGTCCAACTACCTACACCGGCAGGCGCAGGAAGGCGACGTGATCGACATCGCCCCGCCGCACGGCGACTTCTTCCTCGACGTGGCGCCGACCACGCCGGTGGCGCTGATCTCCGCCGGCGTCGGCCAAACCCCGATGCTCGGCATGCTCAACAGCCTGCACGACAGCCAACACCAGGCGCCGGTCCACTGGCTGCACGCGGCGGAAAACGGCAGCGTGCATGCCTTTGCCGAGGAAGTGGCGGATATTGCCGGGCGCATGCCGAATCTTAGCCGCCATGTGTGGTACCGCGAGCCGGGCGCCGATGACGTGGAAGGCCGCGACTACCACAGCCGCGGATTGATGGATTTGAGCGCGCTGCAAGGCAGCCTGGCCGATCCGCAGATGCACTATTACTTCTGCGGCCCGGTGGCCTTCATGCAGTTCGTGGGCAAACAGTTGCTGGAGATGGGCGTAGAGGCCGAACGCATCCACTACGAATGCTTCGGCCCGCATAAGGTGCTGTAATGCTTGCGGAGCGCGGCCGTCAGACCGCGCTCCCTCTTCATTTCGCCTGCAGTTGGCGCGCGTCCTGCACCTGCTGCACCGTTACCGGCGCCGCCTGGTTGCCCCAGCTTCCCCGCAGATAGCTCATCAGGTCGGCCGCCTGCCGGTCGTTCAACGCCCAGGCGTAAGCCGGCATCCCGAGCGCCATCGCCTGCTGCGTGATCGGGGTATGCGCCCCTTCCAGCACCACCCGCAGCGCGGTCAGCGGATTGTCCGCCGTTACCGTGGCGTTGCCCGCCAGCGCCGGGATGGTGAAGTCGGTGCCCTCTCCCTTATTGCCGTGGCAGGTCGAGCAGTACATCGCATAGGTCGCCTTGCCGCTCGGGTTATCCGCCTGCGCAGCCTTCGAGGCGGCCCCGGCGACGGGGTCCGGCGCCAGACTGCGCAGGTACACCGCGATGGCGTTCAGATCGCCGTCGCTGAGGTACTGCGTGCTGTGGGCCACCACCTCGCTCATCGGCCCGGCGACCGCCGCATGGCGGCTGCGGCCGGTTTTCAGCAGCGCCGTCACCTCTTCCGGCGGCAGGCCGCGCAGGTTGGAAGCGTACCAGCCGTCCAGCTCGGCGCCGCTCAGGAACACCGGTTCCTTACCGTCCAGCCCCTTCTCCTGCATCGCCCAACCGCGCGGCGTATGGCAGCTGCCGCAGTGGCCCGCGCCCTGCACCAGGTAGGCGCCGCGGTTCCACTCGGCACTTTGCTGCGGATCGGCCTGATACGGCTGGTCGTCGTGGAACAGCTGGTTCCACACCGCCAGCGGCCAGCGCATCGACAGCGGCCAGCTGATGTCGTTGGCGCGGTTGGCGACGTTCTGCGCCGGCACCTCGTTCATCAGATAGTCATACAGCGCGCGCATGTCTTCCGCGCTCATTTTGGCGTAGGAGGTGTACGGCATCGCCGGGTAGAGCCGGTGGCCGTCTTTGGCGATCCCCTGGCGCATGGCGCGATCGAACTCCTCGAACGAATAGGCGCCAATGCCGTGCAGCTTGTCCGGCGTGATGTTGGTGGCGTAGATAGCCCCGAGCGGCGTCGGGAACTTCATGCCGCCCGCCAATTCGGCCCCGCCCGGCGCGGTATGGCAGGCGGTGCAGTCACCGGCTTTGGCGACGTATTCCCCGGCCGACATCGCCTGGGCCGAGCCGCCGGCGGCCAGCAGGCTCAACAGGTACAGCGAACGCAGACTCATGCTCCCTCCTTGGCGGCAACCTTGCCGTAGGCCAGTTCGTTCACCGCGCGCCACGCCTGATCGATCGCCGAGTTGGCGTACGGGCTCCAGTCGGCATCGGAGTTGGCGATAGCGATCTTGCCGATCGGCTGCCGCGCCGTTTCGATGATTTTCTTGGCTTCGTCTTCGTCGTCAAACAGCCCGTTGAGGAAGTAGGAGTAACCGTGTGACCAGCGGTTGACGGTGATCGCCTGAATGTCGCGCTGATGGTCGAAACCGGCGTCGCCTAACATGCCCTGCAATTGTTCGCGGATCATCTGCTCGTGCACTTCGAACGGCGTGCCCAGCAGCAACGCCCGCCCTTTGCGCGACTGTTCGCGCGTGCTGAGACCGCTGCCCGGCAGCGTCGGCACATACACCATATGCAGGCCGATCGGCCGATCCGGATCGCGCGGGTGCTGATAACCGCCCATGCTCACCGGATAGTCCAGCTTCACGCGGCTGTACGGCGCGGCCGGCGAATAAACCTCGTGCACGCCCAGCTTGATGAACGGCTGCCAGTTGCGGATCACCACCTTGCTGTACACCAGCGGCGCCTTGACGTTCTGCTTCAGCGCCTCCTGCTGCTCGTGCGACATCTCCGGTACCAGATACGGGATCATCATGTTGTAGCCGGCCATCACCACCTGCCCGGCGCGCACTTTGGTCATCTTCTCGCCGGTCATGTAGGTGACTTCCACCTTGTCACCGACGTTGGCCGCGTGCAGCCCGGTGCTGTTCAAACGCAGCTTCACCGGCGATTCCGGCCGATCGAGCTGGCTGTAGTCGAATTTGGCCAGCACCACATCGTTCATGTCCTTGCCGGCCGGCGCCACCGCCGGGATCAGCTGGCGCACCATCAGGCGCGCCAGCGTGGCGTTGCCGTCCGGGAAGTGGAACACGTAAGGATCGTCGAGATCCGCCTGAGTCTCTTCGTCCAGCGGCGGCAAATTCATGCCCTTCAGGCCCGGCAGATCGCAGATGCGCGCATCGCTGCACGAGGTGCCGTCGATGCCCACCGCCTGGAAGTCGTTGGTGGTCTGCTGGAAATAGCGGATCGCCAGTTCGCTCAGGCCCACTTTTTCACGCAAGAACTGGCTGTAACTGTGGCTGTCGAGCCACTCGACCTTCTGCTCCAGCGTCATCTCCGGCAGATAATCTTTCTCCACCGTATGCAGCGCGATCAGCGCCTGGCGATCGCTTTCCGGCAGTGGGAAATCGCCAATGAACGCTTCATAAGAACGGCCGTTGAGCCGATCGCGCGGAATGTCGTCCGCCACCGCACGACCCGGATTGCCGCTCACCACCTTATCAACGCCGAAGTTTTTGCGATCGAAGTAAACCCCGCGGCTGAGGTTCAGATCCGGGTAGAAGGTGGTGTCGAAAGCCTGTTCCAGTTGGTCGATATCGACGCCGAGCTTGCGCAGCAGCCCCATCGCCACCGGGTTGAAGTTGGAGCGCGGCGACTGCAGCGATTCGCTGCCGCCGTAGCCGAGCAGCATGCCGTCGTCGCTGTTGAACTCGTTGCGCTTCGCGTGGCCGCCGAAGTCGTCGTGGTTGTCGATCAACAGAATGCGCTGCCGCTCGCCTTTCAGTTGCTGCCAGAAACAGGCGGCCGCCAGCCCGCTGATGCCGGCGCCGACCACCACCAGATCGAACTCTTCAACGGCGGGCACGCTGCCGAAATCAAAGGTTTTGCCGTCGCGCCCCAACTGGTGCGCATGCTCGAACGAGCCCGGATGGTTGCCCCGCAGCCCGGTCAGCGCCGGCGGATAGTACAGGGTTTGATTGGCCGTTTGCGGCGACGCGCGCAAGATTTGCAGCGGCGTCAACCCGGCGGCGATGGTGATCGCCACTCCGTTGAGAAAATCGCGTCTGGTGATACCCATATAGGCTTCCTTTCAATTTTTATTATCATCAGCCGGCCGGAGCCGGCTCGAAGGCCGCGCTATTGTGCGGATAATTACTGTAAAATCAATGTTTGAACATTACATGACGAATGGCCGTGTAATCCTCCAACCCGTACATCGACATATCCTTGCCGTAGCCGGACAACTTCTGGCCGCCGTGCGGCATTTCGCTCACCAGCATGAAGTGGGTGTTCACCCAGGTGCAGCCGTATTGCAGGCGGGCGCTTAAGCGATGCGCGCGGCCCACGTCGCGGGTCCACACGGACGACGCCAGCCCGTAATTGGATTCGTTCGCCCAGGCCAGCACCTGCTCTTCGTCGTCGAACGGCGTCACCGTCACCACCGGGCCGAACACTTCGCGCTGCACGATCTCATCGTCCTGGCGCGCGCCGGCCAACAGCGTGGGCTGGAAGTAATAGCCCGGCCCTTTCACCTTCTCGCCGCCGGTCACCACCTGTACGTGCGGCAACGCTTTGGCTCGCTCGACAAAACCGGCCACCCGCTCCAGATGCTGGGCGGTAATCAACGGCCCCAGCTCGGTGGTCTCGTCGTCCGGCGCGCCGATCTTCAGGCTGGCCACCGCCTCGCCCAGCCGCTTGACCAGCTCGGGATAAATGCTTTTCTGCGCGTAGATGCGGCACGCGGCGGTGCAATCCTGCCCGGCGTTGTAGAAGCCGAAACCGCGAATACCGTCGACCACCTGCTGCAGATCGGCATCGTCGAACACCAGCACCGGCGCCTTGCCGCCCAGCTCCATATGGGTGCGCTTAATGCCGGCGGCGGTGTGGGCGATGATGTGCTCGCCGGTGGCGATCGACCCGGTCAGCGACACCATGCGCACCTTGTCATGACCGGTCAGCCGATCGCCCACGCCGGCGCCGCGCCCGAACAGCACGTTGAGCACGCCCGGCGGGAACAGCCCGGCGGCCAGTTCGGCCAGTTTGAAAGTGGTCAGCGGCGTCTGCTCAGAAGGCTTGATCACCACGCAGTTGCCCGCCGCCAACGCCGGCGCCAGCTTCCAGGCCGCCATCATCAGCGGGTAGTTCCACGGCGCGATCGAGGCCACCACGCCGAGCGGATCGCGGCGGATCATCGAAGTGTGCCCGGCCAAATACTCGCCGGCGGCCATGCCGGTCAGGCAGCGGCTGGCCCCAGCGAAGAAGCGAAACACGTCGGCCACCGCCGGCAGCTCGTCATTCAATACGCAGTGATAAGGCTTGCCGCAGTTGAGCGACTCCAGCCTGGCGAAGGTCTCGGCATGCTCATCGATCAGATCCGCCAGCTTGAGCAGATGCTCGGCGCGCTCCTTCGGCGTGGTTTGCCCCCAGGCGGCGAACGCGGCGTCCGCCGCCAGCACCGCGCGATCGACCTGCTCCGGGCTGGCCTCCGCCACCTGCGCGATCACTTCGCCGGTCGCCGGGTTATACACCGGCTGGGTCGCGCCCTGGCCATTCACCAGTTGGCCGTCAATCAACAGTTGGCTTTGCATAGGGTTATCCTTTTGTCAGAGGTCGGGTAAGGAAATTATTTGCCGCTGCCGGCGACGCTTTCCCCACCTTTGGTCAGGTAGTAAGCGCCGAGGATCGGCAGCATGGTCAACAGCATCACCGACAGCGCCACCACGTTGGTGATTGGCACGTCGCGCGGGCGGCCGAGCTGGTTCAGCAGCCACAGCGGCAGCGTGCGCTCGTGGCCGGCGGTAAAGGTGGTCACGATGATTTCGTCGAACGACAGCGCAAACGCCAGCATGCCGCCGGCCAGCAGCGCCGAGCCAAGGTTCGGCAAGATCACGTAACGGAAGGTTTGCCAGCCGTCGGCGCCGAGATCCATCGACGCTTCGATCAGGCTGTACGAGGTGCGGCGGAACCGAGCGATGACGTTGTTGAACACGATCACCACGCAGAACGTCGCATGGCCGACGACGATGGTCAGGATGCCGGGCTCGATGTTCAGCGCCTTGAACGCCGCCAGCAGCGCCAGGCCGGTGACGATCCCCGGCAGCGCAATCGGCAGCAGCAACAGCAGCGAAATGCTGTCCTTGCCGAAGAAATCGCGCCGATACAGCGCCGCCGCCGCCAGGGTGCCGAGCACCAACGCGATGGCGGTCGCCAGGCAGGCGATCTGCGCCGACAGCAGCACCGCATCGATAATGTCCTGCCGCCCGGCGGCGACATTGAACCAGTGCAGCGTGAAGCCCTTCGGCGGGAAGCTGAAGGCCGCGTCCTCGGTGTTGAAGGCGTAGATGGCGATGATCGCCAACGGGAAATGCAGGAAGACAAGTCCGCCCCAGGCGGCCAGCTTCAGCCCTAAGGGCGCGCGTTCAGAGTGCATCGAAAGCCCCCAGACGTTTGACGATGGAAAGATAGATGGCGATCAGGACGATCGGCACCAGCGTAAAGGCCGCGGCCATCGGCATATTGCCGATCGCGCCCTGCTGGGCGTACACCATGCTGCCGATGAAATAGCCCGGCGGCCCCACCAGCTGCGGCACGATAAAGTCGCCCAGCGTCAGCGAAAAGGTGAAGATCGATCCGGCGGCGATGCCCGGCACCGCCAGCGGCAAAATGACGTGGCGGAAGGTCTGCGCCGGCCGGGCGCCCAGATCCGCCGAAGCGTGCAGCAGCGAGGGCGGCAGGCGCTCCAGCGCCGCCTGGATCGGCAGGATCATGAACGGCAGCCAGATATAGACGAACACCAGAAAACGCCCCAGCCCCGAGGTCGACAGCGTGTTGCCACCGACCCCGGGCACCGTCAGCAGCGACGCCAACAGCGGCTCCAGCCCCAGGTGCTGCAGGAACCACTGCGCCACGCCATCTTTCGCCAGCAGCAAAGTCCAGGCATAGGCTTTGACGATATAGCTGGCCCACATCGGCATCATCACGGCGATGTAAAAGAACGCCTTGACGCGGCCGCTGGTGTAACGCGCCATGTAATAGGCGATGGGGAACGCCAGCGCCGCGCTGGCCAGCGACACCAGCACCGCCATGGTCAGCGTGCGCAGGATAATGTCGTAGTTGGCCGGATTGAACAGCGCCGCGAGGTTGGCGAAGGTCAGATCCGGCGTCACCGCCATGGTGAAATCGTCGAAGGTGTAAAATCCTTGCCACAGCAGCGTCAGCAGCGAACCGAGGTACACCGCGCCGAACCACAGCAGCGGCGGCACCAGCAGTAACAGCAGATACAGCGTCGGCCGGCGATAGAGCCAGGTCGACAGCGCGCGCACGGTGCCGCCGCGCGCCGGGGGGGAATCGATGCTCATGTCCATCTCACCTCTCCTCCAGCAGCGGCACCATCGCCGCGCGCGGCCAGCAGGCGACGATCGGCTGGCCGATCTGCCGCTGTTGCCCTTCGGCGATCCACTGCGGATTGGCCTGGCTGACCAGCAGCTTTTCGCCGCCGTTCAGCGCGATTTCATAGCGTGTGGCCGCGCCCTGGTAATGGATTTCCTGCAGCGTGCCCTGCACCTGGATCTCGTCCTGCGCCGCGCCGCCTTGCTCCAGCAGGCGGATATGTTCCGGCCGGATCGAGAAGGTTCGGCTTTCGCCGAGCAGGCGCTGCGCCAGCTCGCTGCGCACCACGTTGGAGGTGCCGACGAACTCGGCGACGAACGGCGTCTTCGGCCGCATGTAAAGCTCGCGCGGCGTATCCACCTGCTCGATGCGGCCGTTATTGAACACCGCCACCCGATCGGACATCGACAGCGCTTCGCTTTGATCGTGGGTGACGAAGATAAAGGTGATGCCCAGCTGACGCTGCAGCTTCTTCAGTTCGCCCTGCATCTGCTCGCGCAGCTTGAGATCCAGCGCGCCGAGCGGCTCGTCCAGCAGCAGCACCCGCGGCCGATTGACCAGCGCGCGCGCCAACGCCACGCGCTGACGCTGGCCGCCCGACAGGTGCGCCGGTTTGCGTTCGGCAACGAAACCGAGCGCCACGCTCTCCAGCGCCTCTTGCGCCCGCGCCAGCCGCTCGCGTTTGGCGACGCCCTTCACCATCAGGCCGTAGGCGACGTTTTCCAGCACCGACATGTGCGGGAACAGCGCGTAATCCTGAAACACGGTGTTCACGTCGCGCTGATACGGCGGCAGGTTGGCGGCTTCCTGACCGTGAATGCGAATCGAGCCGGAAGTCAGCTGTTCAAAGCCGGCGATCAGGCGCAGGCAGGTGGTTTTGCCCGAGCCGGACGGCCCGAGCATGGAGAAGAATTCCCCGTCCTGAATATCGATGGATACCCGATCCACGGCGCGAACATCGCCGAAAGTCCGCGAAACATCGATGAATTGCACGGCAATGGTCATTTTCTGTGCTCCATACGGATGTGATTCGGGCGCAGCGGGCTGCGCCCCGCGGCTTAGCGGCCGCCCATGATGGCGATGTAGTCCTGGGTCCAGCGGCTGTACGGCACGAACTTGCCGCCCTGCGCCTGAGGCGTTTTCCAGAAGGCGATTTTGTCGAACTGGTTGAAGCCGTTGGTTTCGCAGCCCTTCTCACCCAACAGCGCGCTGGCCTTGCAGCCCGCCGGCGAAGCCGGCACCGACCCGAACCAGGCCGCCACGTCACCCTGCACCTTCGGCTCCAGCGACCAGTTCATCCACTGGTAGGCGCAGCTCGGGTGTTTGGCGTCGCTGTGCAACATGGTGGTATCCGCCCAGCCGGTCACGCCCTCTTTCGGGAACACGGTGGCGATCGGCTGCCCCTCGCCCTTCAGGGCGTTGGCCTGATACGGCCAGGCGCTGGAAGCCACCACGCCTTCGTTTTTAAAGTCGCTCATCTGCACCGAGGTATCGTGCCAGTAGCGGTGGATCAGCGCGTGCTGGCTGCGCAGCAGCTTCAGCGCCGCCTGATACTGCTCTTCGTTGAGCTGGTAAGGATCGCTGATGCCGAGCTGCGGCTGGGTGGCTTTCAGGAACAGCGCCGCGTCGGCGATGTAGATCGGGCCGTCGTAAGCCTGCACCCGGCCCTGATTGCTCTTCCCGTCCGGCAGGCTCTGCTGCTGGAAGATCACCGCCCAGCTGTCCGGCGGCGTCGGGAAGGTTTTGGTGTTGTACATCAGCAGGTTCGGCCCCCACTGGTACGGCGTGCCATAGGTTTTGCCGTCCACGGTGTACCAGGCACCGTTCAGCAGGCGCGGATCGATGTTCTTCCAGTTAGGGATCAGCGCGGTGTTGATCGGCTGCACCCGCTTGCCGAAGATCAGGCGCAGCGAGGCGTCGCCGGAGGCGGTCACCAGATCGTAGCCGCCCTTGGCCATCAGGCTGACCATTTCATCGGAGGTGGCGGCGGTCTTCACGTTCACCGCGCAGCCGGTTTGCTTTTCAAACTGGGTAACCCAGTCGTAGTTTTTGTCGGACTGGCCGCGTTCGATGTAGCCGGGCCAGGCGATGATGTCCAGCCGGCCTTCGCCTTTGCCCAGCGACTGCGGCAGATCGGCCGCCTGGGCCAGGCCGCACAGCACGGTGAGACAGAGCGCGGAGACGGTGGTGGTGACTGCGGTAGTTTTTCTCATCGTAATTACCCCTGTGTTGCGTATCTGTGTGCGGCAGGGAACGGCTGCCGCCCGATTTTGCTTTATAGAACCGCTAGAAGCTGGCTTTGAACTTCGCCATTACGTGCCTGACAACGCTGTAATCCTGCAGCGAATCGCTGGACAGATCCTTGCCGTAGCCGGAGCGTTTCAGGCCGCCGTGCGGCATTTCGCTCGCCAAGGTGAAATGGGTGTTGATCCAGGTGCTGCCGTACTGCAGATGGGCGGCAATGTGCAGCGCCCGATCGATATTTTGCGTCCACACCGACGAAGCCAGCCCGTATTCCGAGTCGTTGGCCCACTCGACCGCCTGCGCCAGATGCTCGAAGCGCGTGACGCTGACCACCGGGCCAAACACCTCGCGCTGCACGATCTCGTCGCTTTGCAGGCAGCCCGCCAGCAGGGTCGGCTGATAGTAGAATCCCGGCCCGGAGTGCGCCGCGGCGCCGGTGATCAATTCGATATGCGGTTGGCTGAGCGCCCGCTCGACAAAGCTGGCGACGCGATCGCGCTGGCGGCTGCTTATCAACGGGCCGATCTCGTTGTCCTGATCGCGCTTGCGGGCGAAGCGCAGGCTGGCGACCGCCTCGCCCAGCGCGTCCACCAGTTTGGGATAGATGCCGGCCTGCGCGTAGATGCGGCAGGCGGCGGTGCAGTCCTGGCCGGCGTTGTAATAGCCATAGGTGCGAATGCCGTTGACCACTTCGTCAAGATCGGCGTCGTCGCAGACGATCACCGGCGCCTTGCCCCCCAGCTCCAGATGGGTGCGCTTGACGCTTTTGGCCGCCGCCTGAAGAATTTTTTGCCCGGTGACGATATCGCCGGTGACCGACACCAGCCGCACCTGCGGGTGCCCCACCAGCTGGCTGCCGACCCCTTCACCGCCGCCGTAGACGATGTTCAGCACGCCCGGCGGCAGGATCTCCTGCAGCGCCGGCACCAGAGCCAGAATAGTCAGCGGCGTGTGCTCGGACGGTTTGAATACCACGGTATTGCCCGCCGCCAACGCCGGCGCGATCTTCCACGCCGCCATCATCAGCGGATAGTTCCAGGGGGCGATCGAGGCGACTACGCCGATCGGATCGCGGCGGATCATCGAGGTGTGGCCCGGCACATACTCACCGGCCAGTTGCCCTTGTTGCGTACGCACCGCGCCGGCGAAGAAGCGGAACACGTCGACCGCCGCCGGCAGATCGTCATTGAGCGCCTGATGCAGCGGCTTGCCGCAGTTGAGGGCTTCCAGCTGCGCCAGCTGCGGCGCCTGCCGCTCGATGGCGTCAGCGATGCGCAGCAACAGCGTGGCGCGCTGGGCCGGCGTGGTGCGCGACCAGTGGCTGAACGCCTGCTGCGCGGCTTTTACCGCGCTGCCGACCTGCGCCGAAGAGGCTTCGGTCAGGGCGATCAGCGTCTCGCCGTTGGCCGGATTGACGATGCATTCCTGCTGGCCTTCGCCGTCGATAAGCTGACCGTTAATGAACTGCTGACAGGACAAACCTGAGAGAACCTGCACATCCGCCATCGCCTGACGCCCCTAAGTGACAAAAACGTTAACCAAATGTGAATAAGTTAGTTTTAATCAGCCTAAGCGAGCCTCTGGCGGGCAACAAATTCTAAATACTGAACGACGCGTTCGATTAAATCGAATGCTTAAGCCCGGCGGCGTGTTTGCTGCCGTTCTCGCGCGCGATGGTGAGGAATGGCGTCACCAGCTCCGGCCGCGCGCTGCCGCGCCGCCATGCCAGCCCGATATCCAGCGGCTCCAGCAGATCGTCCAGCTTGCGCGCCTCGATCATATTGCCCTCCAGCGACCAGGCGCGGTACGCCATGTCCGGCTGGATGGAGACCCCCATCCCCGCCGCCACCAAGCTGCGCACCGCCTCGGTCGAGGCGGTCTTCATGGCGATCTCCGGCTTCAGCCCGGCGCGCGCCCAGATGCGCCGCGCGTGCACGTCCATTTCATCGGCGTTGAGCTGGATCAGCGGCTGTTTGGCCACGTCCGCCAGGCTGATGCTCTCGTGCTCCAGCAGCGGGTGCAGCGGCGGCAGCCACAGGCGGTACGGCGAGTGCATCAGCACCTCGGTCTGCAGCGCGTCACGGTCCTCGATGTTCGACAAGATCAGCACGCCGATGTCGATCTCGCCGCTGACCAGCAGATGCTCGATGTACGGGCGCTCGTCTTCAACCACCTGCACGGTGACGTTGGGATAGGCCGATTTAAAGCGCGTGAGCAGTTCCACCAGGAAGTAGCCCGCCACCAGACTGGTGACGCCGATGGTCAGCTTGCCGGTCAGGCTTTCAGTGCCGATCTGCAGGCTGCGCTTGGCATTGTCCACCGTCGCCAGGATCAGATACGACTGGCGCAAAAACTGGTGCCCCTGATGGGTCAGCGTCATGCCCTTGGCGTGGCGATCGAACAGCCGCACGCCGATCTCGGTTTCCAGCTGCTGGATAGCGAGCGTCAGCGAAGACTGGGAGACAAACACCGCCTGGGCGCCGGCGGAGATCGACCCGGTTTCCGCCACCGCGATGAAGTGGCGGATTTGGCGTAACGTCATCATGGGGGGGATTCCTCAAGCAAAAACATTGCGTTGAGTGTAGACGCCGGCCGTGAAGCGATCGGGAAAAGTATCAAAAACGCGATAGCGTTCGCTTTTTTAGAATGCCGACAGGCAAAAATGGGGGGAACAATGAGGCGAAGAAGTGCGATGTGCGGGGGACAGAAATGACAAGGGCGCAGCAAGCTGCGCCCTGATGACCGATGATCCTGCGGAGGATCAGATCGCTTCTTCGTCCTGCTCGCCGGTACGGATGCGCACCACGCGCGCCACGTCGAAGACGAAGATCTTGCCGTCGCCGATCTTGCCGGTCTGCGCCGTCTGCATGATGGTTTCCACGCAGGTGTCGACGATGTCGTCGGCAACCACGATCTCTATCTTCACCTTCGGCAGAAAGTCGACCATGTACTCGGCGCCGCGGTACAGCTCGGTGTGGCCCTTCTGGCGGCCGAAGCCTTTCACTTCGGTGACCGTCATGCCGGTGATGCCCACTTCGGCCAGCGCTTCGCGGACGTCATCCAGTTTGAACGGCTTGATAATTGCGTCGATCTTTTTCATCTTCTTTCCTTTTACCAATTTTTGCGGCCAAAACCGGATGTGATGGGGTAGCGGCGGTCTTTGCCGAAGTTACGGGCGGTGATGCGCGGCCCGACGGCGGCCTGACGCCGCTTGTATTCGTTGATGTCCACCAGGCGGATCACCTTGCGCACGATCGCTTCGTCGAAGCCTTCGGCCACCAGATCGGCGACCGACTTGTCGCGCTCAACGTAGCCTTCCAGGATCGCATCCAGGATATCGTACGGCGGCAGGCTGTCCTGATCGACCTGATCCGGCGCCAGCTCGGCGGACGGCGGACGATCGATCACCCGCTGCGGGATCACGTAGGAGACGGTGTTGCGGTATTCGGACAGCTTGAACACCAGCGTTTTCGGCACATCCTTCAGCACGTCGAAACCGCCGGCCATATCGCCGTACAGCGTAGCGTAACCGACCGCCATTTCGCTCTTGTTGCCGGTGGTCAGCACGATACTGCGGCGTTTGTTGGACAGCGCCATCAGCACCACCCCGCGGCAACGCGCCTGCAGGTTCTCTTCGGTGGTGTCGCGCTCGGTGCCGGCGAACATCGGCGACAGCTGGCCCATAAAGGCATCGAACATCGGCTCGATGGAGACGATATCGAACTCCACGCCGAGGATTTCCGCCTCTTCCTTAGCGTCGGCGATGCTGATGTCCGCGGTATAGCGGAACGGCATCATCAGCGCCTGCACCTTGTCTTTACCTAACGCATCCACGGCGATCGCCAGCGTCAGCGCCGAGTCGATGCCGCCGGACAGCCCCAGCACCGCGCCTTTGAAACCGTTCTTGGTCACGTAGTCGCGCACCGCCAACACCAGCGCCTGATACACCTGCGCCAGCTGCGGCAGTTCGGCGGCCGGATCGGCCATCGGCACCACGTCCAGCTCGTTGAATTCCAGGCGAGTGACCTGCTCTTCGAAGGCCGCCAGACGGTGGGTCATGGTGCCGGCGGCGTCGAAGACCTTGGAGCAGCCGTCGAAGATCAGCTCATCCTGGCCGCCGACCTGGTTGAGGTACACCAGCGGCAGCTGGGTGCGCTGGCAGTGGCCGGCCATCAGCGTTTTGCGGATATACGGTTTTTCGCGGTTATACGGCGAGGCGTTGATCGACAGGATAATCTCCGCGCCGGCGGCCTTGGCGGCGTCGATCGGCTCCGGGAACCACAGATCTTCGCAAATCAGCAGCCCCAGACGGTAGCCTTTCAGTTCCACCACGCAGGTGTCGTTGCCGGCGTGGAAATAGCGCTTCTCATCAAACACGCCGTAGTTCGGCAACTGCTGTTTGAAGTAGCGGGTCAGCAGGCGGCCTTCGGCGAACAGCGACAGCGCGTTGTACAGTTTGTCGCCTTCGCGCCACGGGTGGCCGACCAGGATCGCCGTCTCGGCGGAAGCCTGCTGCAGGCGCAGCAGCTGCGCATCACAGCGCTGATAGAAATCATTGCGGTACAGCAGGTCTTCCGGCGGGTAGCCGGACAGCGCCAGTTCGGTGAACATGACCAGATCGGCTCCCGCCTTCTGCTGCTCCTGCACGATTTGCAACATGCGTTCGGTGTTGCCTTCAATGTCGCCGACCAGCAGGTTCAGCTGGGCCAGGGCGATGGAAAGTGATCTGCTCATTTGTGTACGATCCCGCTTAATACGTTCCATGGTGCTCTACGCCGGGACGCGCCGCGGCAAAGAGAACGGAGTGTAAATTATTCCGCCGGATTTGTTGAGAACCTGCGTGGCAGGCGCCGGCGGGAATCTGTCATTCTTTGAAATCGTTGGCGTCCAGCTCGTGGCGCGACAGCAATTTGTAAAACTCGGTGCGGTTGCGGCCCGCCATGCGCGCGGCCTGGGTCACGTTGCCCTTGGTGATCTGCAGCAGTTTGCGCAGATAGTGCAACTCAAACTGGTTGCGCGCTTCGGCGAAAGTCGGCAGCGCGGTGTTTTCCCCTTCCAGCGCCTGTTCCACTAGCGCCTCGCTGATCACCGGCGCCGAAGTCAGCGCCACGCACTGCTCGATGACGTTGACCAACTGACGCACGTTGCCCGGCCAGCTGGCGGTCATCAGCCGCTTCATGGCGTCGGTCGAGAAGCTGCGCACGAACGGCTTGTGCCGCTGAGCCGCTTCGCGCAACAGGTGATTGGCCAGCAGCGGAATGTCTTCGGCGCGCTCGTTGAGCGCCGGGATCTTCAGATTCACCACGTTGAGACGATAGTAGAGATCCTCGCGGAACTCGTTCTTCGCCATCGCCTTTTGCAGATCGCGGTGGGTGGCGGAGATGATGCGCACGTCGATGTCCAGATCGCGGTTGCTGCCCAGCGGCCGCACCTTGCGCTCCTGCAGCACGCGCAGCAGTTTCACCTGCAGCGACAGCGGCATGTCGCCTATCTCGTCGAGGAACAGCGTGCCGCCCGCCGCCGCCTGAAACAGCCCTTCGCGGCTGCTGACCGCGCCGGTGAAGGCGCCCTTGGCGTGGCCGAACAGTTCGGACTCCAGCAGTTGCTCCGGCAGCGCCCCGCAGTTGATGGCGATGAACGCCTTGCCGGCGCGCGGGCTGGCGGCGTGGATCGCCTGCGCCAACACCTCTTTGCCGGTGCCGCTCTGGCCGTTGATCAACACGCTGACGTCGGACTGGGCCACCATTTTCACCTGCTCCAGCAGCCGCAGCATCAACGGGCTGCGGGTGACGATGTCTTCGCGCCAGGCGTCGTCACCCGCGGGGGAGGCCGACAGCGACAGCGCCTCGTCGATGGCCTTATAGAGCGCATCGCGATCCACCGGTTTGGTGAGGAAGCTGAACACCCCCTGCTGGGTGGCGGCCACCGCATCGGGAATCGAACCGTGCGCGGTAAGAATGATCACCGGCATGCCCGGCTGATGCTTTTGGATTTCGGCGAACAGCGCCATGCCGTCCATCTCATCCATGCGCAGATCGCTGATCACCAGATCGATCTGTTCGCGCGCCAACAGGCGCAGCGCTTCCTGGCCGCTTTCGGCGGTGGTGACGTGAAAACCTTCGCTGGTCAGGCGCATGCCCAGCAGCTTCAGCAGGCTGGGATCGTCGTCAACCAATAACAGGTTGGCCGGTTTGCGTGCGGTCATTGCGCGTGGGACTCCTTATTGGCGGGATGCGGCGTATAGGTGTCTTCCGGTTCAACCGGCAGCGCGGTGCCTTTTTCCGGTTCGTCCTGCGTTTCAGCGCCTTTGGCGGCCGCGCCGCTTTTACCGGCAGCTTCGCCCTTCTGCTGGCCCGCGCCGTTTTCCGGGATTTCCCCTTGCAGCTGCTTGCGCGATGAGAGCTGGCGTTCGATATCGGTCAGGTTTTCCAGCTTGCGCGAGGTGTCCTGCAGCTGCGACTGCAGGCGCGCCTGATTCTGGCGCAGCGAATCGATCTGGCTGTCGCTGCTCTCCTGCAGATGCTGATAGCGAGCTTTCTCATCGAACAACGTGATCTGCAGCATCTGCTGCTGGCGCCACAGCTGCGTCAACGGACGCAGCGAACCGGGGAACTCCATCCGGTAACTGTTGATCCTGTCGATCATCTGGCGGCGTTCACCGGAGGTCGGCTGTGCGCTCCCCAGCAGGATGCTCTGTTTGAAAACGCCGGACCAGCTGTCACCCGGCACCGTTTTCGCCAGCGCACGCGCCTGGGTCGAGCCGATGCGATCGGCGCAGTCCATCGCGCGCAGCCAGTAGAGCGCGTTATCCAGCGCGTCCTTGTCGTCCAATTGCCACAGGGTATCGCAAGCCGCGGTGCGGTAATCGATCACCTTGGTATCCGGGATCGCCTCTTGCTGCTGAGCGCTCAATCCGCCGCTGACGGCGCGATCGACGCAGCCCGCCAGCAACAGCGGCATAAAGAAAACGGCGCCCAGCCAGGTGATCGGGCGTTTGCCGAGCGGCGCTCTGTGCGTGGCACGCGGTGAACGTTCGGTCTGTGAAAGACGAAGGCGTTTAGACCATGTGTACATTATTTATTCATTCTCGGCGGTTAACGGCAGTTCAATGCGGAAGCAGACGTCTGCACCGGCGACCGTCGCCAGTTGCAGCTCACCGCGCATGCGACGGATACAGTCCTGAGCGATGCTCAACCCCAGTCCGCTTCCTTTTACCGCCCCTTTTCGCTGGTGACTACCCTGGAAAAAAGGCTCGAAAATCATGGCTCTTTCAGCCTCGGGGATCGGCGTGCCGGTATTGGCGACGTCGATTTGCACCCGTTGTCCAACCTGACGGCTGCGGATCCAAATGTTACCGGATTCCTTGCCGTAGTGCACCGCATTGGAGTAGAGATTATCCAGCACGCGCATTAATAGCGTAGGCTCTGCCCAGCAGATTTCCGCTTCCAGCGCGATTTCGGTGGAAATCATCTTCGCCCGCGCCGGCAAACTGTGCGCGGCGACCACCAAATCGACCATCTCGCGCAGCTCGACGTTCTCGTGCTCCGCCGGGCCATCGGCCAGTTTGCGGTTGTAATCCAGCAGTTGTTCAATCAGCTGCTGCAGGTGGCGGCTGCTGTTGTCGAGGATCGTCACCACCTCTTTCTGGTCGGAAGTCAGCGGCCCCGCCACCTCGTCGGCCAGCAGTTCGGTGCCTTCGCGCATGCTGGCCAGCGGCGTTTTCAATTCGTGCGAGATATGGCGCAGGAACTCGTGGCGCTGCGACTCCAGCCACGCCAGCCGTTCGCTCAGCCAGATGATGCGCTGCGCCAGCGAACGCAGCTCGCGCGGCCCTTTGAACGATGCGGTGCTGCCCAACGCGCGCCCTTCCCCCAGGCGGTTGATCATCCGCTCCACGGCCTTGACCGGCCCGATGATCATGCGGGTGAACAGCACCACCAGCAGCACGCTGACCAGGAACAGCAGCAGCGCCTGCCAGCCGAAGAACTGGCCGCGCTCGGCGATGGCCTGCTGCAGCTGCTGGCCGCGCGAGAACACCACCGCGCGCGTGGCCTGCACCATTTCGGCATTGGAGCGCGAGAACGACTCGAGCAAGGCGGAGGCTTCTTGGTCCGGCCCGCTGTTATGGCACTTGATCGCCGCCAGCTGGGTCAGCAACTGACGCAGCGTTTGGTAGTAGCGCTCGTCCGGCAAGATCGGCGCGTGGGCGTCCAGCATCTGCGAATACTGCTTGCGCTGATTTTGGTACAGCTTCTGCAGCGTGGGCTCAACCAGCACGCAGTACTGACGATAGCTGCGCTCCATCTCCAGCGCCACGCTGGTCATCGCCTCGCTGCGCCGCGCGTCCACCAGCGTGGTGCGGTTGATGTCCGCCGCCTGCGCGCTCAGGTGATCCAGGCTCTGGTAGGCCTGATAGGCCAGCACCAACAGCGGCAGCAGCACCAACAGGAACGCCAGCAGCACCAATTGCCGCAGCGAACGTGGGAATAAACGCCATTTTTTCAACGAAATCATCTCATTCTCTCAGGCCTGTCACGATGCTAACTGACTCGCCGGAAAGAGAAAAGCCCGGCAAGGGAGAATCCTGAACGCACAAGGAAAAAGCCGCGGGATCGGTGAACCGCGCCGATAAGGTTGGCCTGCCGATGGCATACGGCCCCGGTAACAAAAACCGATACGAAAGCGAGAGTGTGGGAATAGCGTCTGCGTTCGAGGGCATAGGCAACGAAACAGGAGTAAGCGCAGCGTTGAGAATTGACGCCGGGGCAATAAGCTTGCCCCGCCGCAAGGAAAGTGTGGATGCCCTTGAACCTCGTCCCCAGGGTGATGTAGCGCAGCGGCTGGCATCGAACAGGACGAATAGCATCCGTAAGTATCCAGGATTGATGAACCCTTCATCACAGTTGGATACAGGCGGTGCCTCACTCCACGTGTCGCCCGATGCTTGATAAAGCCGCTTGCGCGGTCTGTTATCGGTTTGGTTGGACGATAGGCACCATTTCTTTGGCATCATTCGGAGGCTTATGAGGTAATTTGCCGTCTAATTACGGCACCGTCATAAAAAGGTGAATGAGCAACCGCAGAGAATAATGCACGTTACGTGCCAACTTTGCAATTAAATTAATAACAAATTGATTTTGCTAAAAAATAAATAAAATCCTGCCGTTTGATTCGCCGATTCCGCGCCGAGCAATGATGAAATAAACGCCGCTCTGTCGCCAAATGCAGACAACTAAAGTCAAACCTGTTTACCGATAATAAAATCAATGGGTTAAATGTCTCCATTTAGCGACAAGCAAACCAGCGCTTGTCGCAAAATGCAGACACTGCCGCCAATCGCCGAGTGCCGGCCATAAAAAAGGGCGCAATTGCTTGCGCCCTCTGTACGGTGGTGGCCGTTTTTAGCCCAGTTGCTTACGGGCGTTGCGGAACATGCGCATCCACGGGCTATCCTCGCCCCACTCTTCTGGGTGCCAGGAGTTGCTGACGGTGCGGAACACGCGTTCCGGGTGCGGCATCATCACCGTGGCGCGCCCGTTGGCGCTGGTCACGGCGGTAATGCCGTTCGGCGAACCGTTCGGGTTAGCCGGATAAGCCTCCGTGACCTGACCGGCGTTGTTGACGAAACGCAGCGCCACCAGGCCATGGCTTTCCAGCGCCGCCAGATGCGCCGCATCGCGCACTTCGACGTGCCCTTCACCGTGGGAAACGGCGATCGGCATGCGCGAACCGGTCATACCTTGCATGAACAGCGACGGGCTGGCCGCCACTTCCACCAGGCTGAAGCGCGCCTCGAAGCGATCCGACAGGTTGCGCACGAAGCGCGGCCAGTGTTCGGCGCCCGGGATCAGCTCGCGCAGGTTGGACATCATCTGGCAACCGTTGCATACGCCCAGCGCCAGCGTCTGCGGACGGTGGAAGAACGCTTCAAACTCGTCGCGCACCCGCTCGTTGAACAGGATAGACTTCGCCCAGCCTTCGCCGGCGCCCAGAACGTCGCCGTAAGAGAAGCCGCCGCAGGCCACCAGCGTGTGGAAGTCCTGCAGATCGCGGCGCCCGGCCAGCAGATCGCTCATGTGCACGTCCACCGCGTCAAAGCCGGCGCGGTGGAACGCCGCCGCCATTTCAACGTGGGAGTTCACCCCCTGCTCGCGCAGCACCGCCACTTTCGGGCGAGCGCCCTTGGCGATGTACGGCGCGGCGATGTCTTCCTGCGGCGCAAAGGTCAGTTTCACGTTCAGGCCGGGATCTTGTTCATCCTGCTTGGCCTGATGTTCCTGATCGGCGCACGCCGGGTTGTCGCGCAGACGCTGCATCTGCCAGGTCGTTTCCGCCCACCAGGTGCGCAGCGTATTGCGGCTTTCGCTGTACAGCGCCTTGCCGTGTTGGTTGATGACGAAACGATCGCCGGCCTGCGCGCTGCCGATGTGATGCACGTTGTCGGTCAGCCCGTGCTGCGCGAACGCCCGCTTCACGTCGTCAAGACGTTCGGCGCTCACCTGGATCACCGCGCCCAGCTCCTCGTTGAACAGCACCGCCAGCGCATCGTCGCCGAGGCCATCGAGGTTAACCTCTACGCCGCAGTGACCGGCGAAGGCCATCTCCGCCAGCGTCACCAGCAGGCCGCCGTCGGCGCGATCGTGGTAAGCCAGCAGCGCGCGATCGGCTACCAGCTGCTGCATGGCGTTGAAGAAGCCCGCCAGCTGCGCGACGTTGCGCACGTCGGCCGGTTTGTCGCCCAGTTGGCGATAAACCTGCGCCAGCGCGGTGGCGCCCAGCGCGTTATGCCCGTTGCCCAGGTCGATCAACAGCAGCGCGCTGTCGCCCTTATCGGTGCGCAATTGCGGCGTCACGGTATGGCGCACGTCTTCCACACGGGCGAAGGCGGTGATGACCAGCGACAGCGGCGAGGTCATTTCACGTTGCTCATTGCCTTCCTGCCAGCGGGTTTTCATCGACATGGAGTCTTTACCCACCGGAATGGTGATGCCCAGTGCCGGGCACAGTTCTTCACCCACCGCTTTTACCGCCTCGTACAGGCCGGCGTCTTCACCCGGGTGGCCTGCGGCGGCCATCCAGTTGGCGGACAGCTTCACGCGCTTCAGGCTGCCGATTTCCGTGGCGGCCAGGTTGGTCAGCGCTTCCCCGACAGCCAGGCGGCCGGAAGCGGCGAAGTCCAGCAGCGCCACTGGCGCGCGTTCGCCGAGCGACATCGCCTCGCCGTAATAACTGTCCAGGCTGGCGGTGGTGACCGCGCAGTCGGCCACCGGGATCTGCCACGGGCCGACCATTTGGTCGCGCGCCACCATGCCGGTGACGGTGCGGTCGCCGATGGTGATCAGGAAGGTTTTCTCCGCGACGGCCGGCAGATGCAGCACGCGCTTCACCGCGTCGGCCAGCGTGATGTTCTCACGCTGCACCGCCTGGCCCTGCGCCTGCAGACGGGTCACGTCGCGGGTCATCTTCGGCGTTTTGCCGAGCAGCACGTCCAGCGGCATGTCGATCGGCTGATTGTCGAAGTGACGATCGTTCAACGTCAGATGTTGCTCTTCGGTCGCTTCGCCGATCACCGCGTAAGGCGCGCGCTCGCGGCGGCAGATCTCGTCGAACTGCGCCATCTGCGCCGGGGCGATCGCCATCACGTAACGTTCCTGCGATTCGTTGCACCATACTTCCAGCGGGCTCATGCCCGGCTCGTCGTTGAGGATGTCGCGCAGTTCGAAACGGCCGCCGCGGCCGCCATCGCTCACCAGCTCCGGCATGGCGTTGGACAGGCCGCCGGCGCCGACGTCATGGATAAACAGGATCGGGTTCTGGTCGCCCAGCTGCCAGCAGCGGTCGATCACTTCCTGACAGCGGCGTTCCATTTCCGGGTTATCGCGCTGCACCGACGCGAAGTCCAAATCGGCATCGGACTGGCCGGACGCCATCGATGACGCCGCGCCGCCGCCCAGACCGATATTCATCGCCGGGCCGCCCAGCACCACCAGCTTGGCGCCGACGGTGATTTCCCCTTTCTGCACGTGATCGGCGCGGATGTTGCCGATACCGCCCGCCAGCATGATCGGTTTGTGGTAGCCGCGCAGCTCAACGCCGTTATGGCTGTTGACGCGCTCTTCATAGGTGCGGAAGTAACCCAGCAGCGCCGGGCGACCGAATTCGTTGTTGAACGCCGCGCCGCCCAGCGGGCCTTCGGTCATGATGTCCAGCGCGGTGACGATGCGCTCCGGTTTGCCGAAGTCCTGCTCCCACGGCTGTTCAAAGCCGGGAATGCGCAGGTTGGACACCGAGAAGCCCACCAGGCCGGCCTTCGGCTTGGCGCCGCGGCCGGTGGCGCCTTCGTCGCGGATCTCGCCGCCGGAGCCGGTCGCGGCGCCCGGCCACGGCGAGATCGCCGTCGGGTGGTTGTGGGTTTCCACCTTCATCAGGATGTGCGCGTCTTCCTGATGGTAATCGTACGTGCCGTTCTCCGGCGCGGCGAAGAAGCGGCCGACCTGCGAGCCTTCCATCACCGCGGCGTTGTCTTTATACGCCGACAGCACATAGTCCGGCGTCTGCTCATAGGTGTTCTTGATCATTTTGAACAGCGACTTGGGCTGCTGTTCGCCGTCGATGATCCAGTCGGCGTTGAAAATCTTGTGGCGGCAGTGCTCAGAGTTGGCCTGCGCGAACATATAGAGTTCGATATCCGTCGGGTTGCGCCCCAAACCGGTAAAGGCATTCAGCAGGTAATCGATCTCGTCCTGCGCCAGCGCCAGGCCGAGCCGGACGTTGGCCTGCTCCAGCGCGGCACGCCCTGCGCCCAGCACGTCGACCGACTGATACGGCGCCGGCTGATGGTGCGCGAACAGCTGTTCAGCCTGTTGCAACTCGCTGAAGACGGTTTCCATCATGCGATCGTGCAGCAGCGCGGCGAGCTGGTGCCACTGGGCTTCGGTCAGCTCAGGCGCCTTGACGTAGAACGCCAGACCGCGCTCCAACCGCAGCACCTGTTGCAAACCGCAGTTGTGGGCGATGTCGGTGGCTTTGGAAGACCAGGGGGAAATGGTGCCCGGGCGCGGCGTGACCAGCAGCAGCCGGCCTTCGGGGGCGTGTTCGGCGAGAGAAGGACCGTACTTGAGCAAGCGCTGAAGTTTGGCGTGTTCTTCGGCACTTAGCGGTGCGCTAACATCGGCAAAGTGGACGTACTCGGCGTAGATATCACTGACGGGCAGGTGGGCGTCCTGGCAGCGGGACAGCAGTTTGGTAATGCGAAAAGCCGATAAAGCGGGCGAACCACGCAGAATTTCCATAATCAAAGTTCTCTCGTCTTCGAAGCGACGGATAAGACGCTTCATTGGGCGCAACAGGGGAAAACGCGCGTCATTATAGAGAATCCTCGCCGCCGACGAAACCGTTTGCGTAGGGATTATTGATAAAAGCGCGCCGCACCGTCGAATTGTCATAACGTGTCAATAAAGTTGCACACTGGCGTTTTGTTGCGCAAAATGCCCCCCGCACTGGTGATTTAACCATGAGAAAAGTCGCGGTTGTCGTCGCCGGCGTACCTGTGCCACCACTGGATAACTATTTGAAACGTCTTAAAATAAACTACATCCTCATCGGCGTTGTCACTCTGCTTCTGGCTCTCGCGCTGTGGCCCAATATCACCTGGCGCAGCGGCCAGGGCGGGCAACTCCAGGAGATCATTTCCCGCGGCGAGTTGCGTATCAGCACGCTGAATTCACCGCTGACCTATTTCAACACCAAGCAAGGGCCGGGTGGGCTCGACTACGAACTGGCCAAGCGCTTCGCCAACTACCTCGGGGTAAAACTGGTGGTGATCCCCCATCAGAACATCAATGACCTGTTCGACGATCTGGACGACGACGACGCCGACCTGCTGGCGGCGGGCCTTATCTACAACCAGGAGCGCCTCAGCCGCGCGCGCACCGGCCCCGCCTACTACTCCGTTTCCCAACAGCTGGTGTACCGGCTGGGCACCCCGCGGCCAAAAGGCTTCGCCGACATCAAAGGCAAGCTGGCGGTCGCCTCCGGTTCCGCGCACGTCAGCACGCTAAAGCAGCTCAAACAGGATAAATACCCGGATCTCGCCTGGGAGTCCTCCAGCGATCTCACCTCCAAAGAGCTGCTGGAGCGGGTTGCCGACGGCAAGCTGGACTATACCCTCGGCGATTCGGTGACCATCGCGTTGCTGCAGCGCATCCATCCGCAGCTGGCGGTGGCGTTCGACGTCACCGACGAAGAGCCGGTCACCTGGTACCTCAAACGCGACGGCGACGACAGCCTGTACGCGGCGATGCTGGATTTCTACAGCCAGATGGTGGACGACGGCACCCTGGCGCGGCTGGAAGAGAAATACCTCGGCCACGTCGGCAGCTTCGACTACGTGGATACCAAAACCTTCCTGTCGGCCATCGACTCGGTGCTGCCCAACTTCCGCCCGCTGTTCGAGAAACACGCCAACGAGATCGACTGGAAGCTGCTGGCGGCCATCGCCTATCAGGAATCGCACTGGAATCCGCAGGCCACCTCCCCCACCGGCGTGCGCGGCCTGATGATGCTGACCCGCGCCACCGCCGACGGCCTGGGGGTCAACGATCGCCTCGATCCGGAAGAGAGCATTCAGGGCGGCGCCCTTTACCTGCAGCGGCTGATGGCCAAGGTGCCGGACAGCGTGCCGGAAGACGAGCGCATCTGGTTCTCGCTGGCGGCCTACAACATGGGCTGGGGCCATATGCTGGATGCGCGCAAGCTGACCAAAACGCAAAAAGGCAACCCGGACAGCTGGGTCGACGTCAAACAGCGCCTGCCGATGCTCAGCCAAAAGCGCTACTACCCGCAGCTGACCTATGGCTATGCGCGCGGGCGTGAAGCCTACAACTATGTAGAAAACATCCGCCGCTACCAGGTCAGCCTGGTGGGTTATCTGCAGGAAAAAGAGAGAAAGGCGGCGCAAGCGGCCGCCGAGCAGGAAGCGTTGGGAAAAGGCTATCCGACGGTGATGCCGGAACTGGCGCTCAACTACTGATTATTCCGGCTTATCCGCCGCCCGCTGCGCCAGCTTGAGCGCTTTTTTCTGTTCGCGGCGCAGGCGGAAGAAATTGCTCAGGGTGGCGGCGCATTCGTCCGCCAGCACGCCCGAGACGATCTCCACCTGATGATTCATGCCCGGATGGCGCAAAATATCCACCAGCGAACCGGCCGCGCCGGTTTTCTCGTCGGCGGCGCCGTACACCAACCGGCGGATGCGGCTGTGCACCATCGCGCCGGCGCACATCACGCAGGGTTCCAGCGTGACGTACAGCGTGGCGTTCAACAAGCGGTAGTTTTGCAGCACCGCGCCGCCCTGGCGCAGCGCCATGATCTCGGCGTGCGCGGTAGGATCGTGCCGGCCGATCGGCCGGTTCCAGCCCTCGCCGATGACCTGATTGTCCAGCACCAGCAGCGCACCCACCGGCACCTCGCCCTCTTCCTGCGCGCGCAGGGCCAGCTGCAATGCCTGACGCATCCAGTACTCATCGTTATATTCAGTCATCGCATAATTCCTCGTGCGCTTTTGCGGCGGGCATTATACACACTAGCCTCCCTTTGTCGTAGCCGCCCGCCAATGGCTATACTGGCCACATCAGCGTGTGATTCAGGGACAAGAAACATGAAACTCAGTAAAAAGAACGCCGTCGTGGTGCGCAAGGCGCTGGACGGCTGGGTTGGGGAAGGCGCCTTGAGCCCCGAGCAACAACAGCAACTGCTGCTGCATGTGGACGTGCAGCCTTTCGACTGGCGACGGCTGGCGCGCTATGCGTTTCTCGCCGCGCTGGCCTCGTTGCTGATCGCCGTCACCAGCCTGTTCGCCGACAGCGCACTGCTTGAATGGCTGAGCGAACTGTTCCGCTTCGACGCGCCGGTGCGCATGGCGATCGCCGGCGTACTGGCGGCGCTGGCCTACGTCTGGGCGCTGCGTCGTCGTCAACGCCACCCGGAAAAACGCTACGGCAATGAGGCGGCGCTGTTTGTCGCCGTGTTGCTCACCGCCTGCGCCTTATGGCAACTGGGCGTCTGGCTGGATAACGGCAGCGGGCGAGTTTCCGTGCTGCTGCTGGTCGCCGCGCTGCTGTACGGCGCCATCGGCTGGTTCAGCCGCTCCGGGCTGGTGTGGTGGTTCGCCCTGCTGTCGCTCGGCAATGCCTTCGGCGCAGAGACCGGCTACCTGTCCGGCTGGGGCGCCTACTGGCTCGGCATGAGCTACCCGATTCGCTTTATCGCCTTCGGCGCGGTGCTGATCGCCGCCGCATTGCTGCTGCGGCCGCTATTGGCGCAGCGCGGCCTGCAGCGGGTGTCGCTGGCGATGGGCCTGCTGTACCTGTTCATCGCGCTGTGGCTGCTGTCCATCTTCGGCAACTACGGCGATCTCGACAGCTGGTACCGCGCGCGCCAGATTGAGCTGTTCCACTGGAGCCTGCTGTTCGGGCTGGCCGCCTTCGCCGCCATCTGGCTGGGGTTGAAGCATGACGACGCCATGCTGCGCGGTTTCGGGCTGACCTTCCTCGGCATCAACCTGTACACCCGCCTGTTCGAGTTTTTCTGGGACAGCATGCCGAAGACGATTTTCTTCGCGCTGCTCGGCCTGAGCCTGTGGGCGTTGGGGCATTATGCGGAGAAGATTTGGCAGCTCGGACGCAAACCGCACGACGTAACCGACGACTGATCGCGGCAGCGATAACAGCAAAGGGCGGAATTCTCCGCCCTTTGTTTATTCCAACTGCTGCAGCTCGCCCTGCTTGCTCACCCGCCAACGGTGCTCGCAAAAAAACAGCAGCGGGTTATCCTGCTTGCTGTCGCTGTAACCGCTGTACAGCTTCAGCGGCGCGCCGAGCCGTTGCTCCAGCTGCACCACTTTTTGTACGCCCAGACAACGCAAGGTCAGCACCCAGCCGCCATAGCGGCGCGCGATGCGGCTGCCGACCAACCGCACCCGCGGCAGAAACGCCGAATCCCGATACACCTGCGCCACCAGTTGCTCCGGCGAACCGGTAATCAGCCACACCTCGGCATCGTGCTCATCCAGATACTGCCGCAAGCGCATTTGCACCACCGGAAACGCAGTGACCTTCTGGCGGAAAACCTCGATGAACTGCCGCTCCAGCGCCTTCAGCGTCGCTTCGGTACGCCCGAAGGTGATAGCCCACAGCAACAGGCTCATCGGCCAGCGCGCGGCGCGCCCCAGCAGCAACAGCGCCAGGCCAATCAATGGCAACAGCGGTATCACCAGCAGCAAATTCAGCGGTAAACGGCGCAGCAGGAAACGCAAGAAACTGCCGAACATATCCTCCTGATGCAGAGTGCCGTCCAGATCGAAAAAGACCACGCGGCGCCCTGCTGCGGCCGACGGTTGCTGCTTGTCGCTCAAACGCTACTCCTCGGGATCGTTGAACCCCATCATCCAGGTGAAGAGAAAACCAGCGATAATCGTAATCAGCATCCCCGCCAGATACAACATCACCTTACCTGAGACGATGGTCAACGCCAAAGGCAGCCCCGAAATGCCGAAGGTAATCACCGTCGCCACTTTCCAGTAGCTGATCAGCGCGCCGCCTACCGCACCGCCGAGGCAGGCGCCGATAAACGGCCGGCCCAGCGGCAGCGTCACCCCGAAGATCAGCGGCTCGCCGATGCCGAGAATGCCGACCGGCAACGCCCCTTTGATCACCTTCTTCAGCCGCGCGTTACGGGTTTTCAACAGCACCGCCAGCGCTGCCCCCACCTGACCGACGCCGGCCATCGCCAGGATCGGCAACAGCGGGTTGGAACCGTGCGCCTGCACCAGCTCGACGTGGATCGGCACCAGCCCCTGGTGCAAGCCGGACAGCACCAGCGGCAGGAACAGCCCGGAGAGCAGCGCCCCGACAAGCAGCCCGCCCTTGTCGATCGCCAGATTGGCGCCGTGGGCGATGGCATCGGAAATGGCGCCGCCGATCGGCTGCAGGATCAGGATCGCCAACGAGGCGGTCACCAGCGTGGTCAGCAGCGGATTGAGGATCAGTTCGACCGACTCCGGCAGCAGCGTGCGCAGGCGTTTCTCCACCCAGCACATCAACGCTACCACCAGCAGCACGGCGATCACCCCGCCGCGCCCCGGCTGCAGCGCCTCGCCGAACAGGGTGATCTGCGCCAGCGCCGGGCTGGAGAGGATCCCGGCCATCACGCCGCCCATCGCCTGTGAGCCGCCGAACACCCGCGCGGCGTTCACCCCGACCAGAATGTTCATGATGGCGAACACCGCGCTGCCGAAGATCGCCAGCAGCCCCAGCGCGTTCGGGTAGTCCAACGCCAACTGTCCGGCGATGTCGGGCCGTTTCAGCAGGTTGATGATGCCGGTGATCAGCCCCGAGGCGATAAACGCCGGGATCAGCGGAATAAAAACGTCGGCCAGCTTTTTCAGCGCGCCGCTCATCGGCGCCGCGTATTTCTGTTTGGCCTGCGCCTTGGTGCGGGCGGCGTCACCAACCGCGGGCTGCGCGCTGCCGCTCAACAATGCGCGCATGGCGTCCACCACCTTGGCGGCGGCGCCCGGGCCGACGATAAACTGATGCTGTTCACCCTGCTTGATATAGCCCTTCACGCCGGGCAACTGCTTGAGGGCCGCCAGATCCAGACGCTGTTCGTCGCTGACCTCGACGCGCACCCGCGTCATGCAGTTCTCCAGTTTGAGGATATTGCCCTCGCCCCCCACGCCCGCCAGGATCTGTGTCGCCAATGCCGTTGTCTTGTCCATCGCCGCCCCCACCGTGGATTAACGCGCCAACGCCGCGCGCAGGTAGCCGTCGTGCCGCTGCAGCCGCTGCTGCGCCTCATCGGCGCTGACGCCGGCTAAAATCATCAGGATCGCCGGTTTGACCTCAAAGCCGGTCTGCGCCAGCGCCGCCTCCGCCTGAGCGCGTTCGGCGCCGGTGGCCTCCACCACGATGCGGCAGGCGCGATCCACCAGTTTGACGTTGGTGGCCTTCACGTCCACCATCAGGTTCTGGTAGACCTTGCCCAGCTTGACCATCGCGCCGGTCGACAGCATGTTGAGCACCAGCTTCTGCGCGGTGCCGGATTTCAGGCGCGTCGAACCGGTCAGCGCCTCTGGCCCCACCACCGGCGAGATCGCCACCTGCGCTTCGTGCGCGATCGGCGAATCCGGGTTGCAGGAGATGGCCGCCGTCGGGCAACCCAGCCCGCGCGCATAGCGCAGCGCGCCGATCACGTAAGGCGTGCGCCCCGAGGCCGCCAATCCCACCACCATATCGACGGCGGTCAGGTTCAGCGCGCTGAGGTCGGCCTCACCCAGGGCTGCGTCATCTTCCGCCCCTTCCACCGCTTTGAGCAGCGCGCCCGGCCCGCCGGCGATTAGCCCCACCACCACACCGTGCGGCACGCCGAAGGTCGGCGGGCACTCGGAGGCATCCAGTACGCCCAGGCGCCCGCTGGTGCCGGCGCCCAAATAAATCAGCCGCCCGCCGGCCTTCAGCGCCGCCGCGGCCAAATCGACCGCCTGCGCGATCGCCGGCAGCACCTTTTCAATCGCCTCCGGCACCTTGCGATCTTCCTGGTTAAAGCAGCGGACCATGTCCAGCGTCGACATCTCATCCAGCCCCATGGTGGCCGGGTTGCGGGTTTCCGATACCAGTGCGCCTAAGTTCATCTGTTCACCTTTGAATTTTTAATTCACAAAACTAAATTAATATTTGAATATTTTATTCAACAAAGCGAGCGCTATTTGCTATTTTAACGACGAGCTCACAAAAATTTTCACCGCGCGTTTTCGCCGCCTGCGTGGCAAAATGGCCGCTGGTTTCCAGGGAAAGATCAATGAGTACCCTTCTGCGCATTCGCCAGATGTATCCGACACTGGCGCAAAACGACCGCAAGCTGGCGGATTTTTTGCTGAACAACGCCGAACAGGCGCGCCATCTCAGCTCGCAAAAGCTGGCCCAGCTGGCCGGCGTCAGCCAGTCGAGCGTGGTGAAGTTCGCCCAAAAGCTGGGCTATAAAGGTTTCCCGGCGCTGAAGCTGGCGCTGAGCGAGACGCTGGCCCAGCCGCAGGCCGAACCGGTAGTGACCGTTCATAACCACATTCTCAGCAGCGACACGCTGAAAACCGTCGGTGAAAAGCTGTTGGCGGAAAAGCAGGCGGCGCTGCGCGCGACGCTGGACATCAACAGCGAAGAACGGCTGCATCAGGCGCTGGACATGCTGCGCCAGGCGCGCCGGGTGATGCTGATCGGCATCGGCGCCTCCGGGCTGGTGGCCAAGGATTTTTCCTTCAAGCTGCTGAAAATCGGGGTGATGGCGGTGGCCGAAGCGGATATGCACGTTCAACTGGCGGCGGTGCAGGCGCTGGACAAACGCGATCTGCTGGTGGCGATCTCCTTCAGCGGCGAGCGGCGTGAAATCAATCTGGCGGCGGAAGAAGCGCGCCAGGCCGGCGCCAGGGTGCTGGCGCTGACCAGCTTCTCGCCCAACGGCCTGCAGCAACGCGCCGATCACTGCCTCTATACCATCGCCGAAGAGCCCCGCACCCGCAGCGCGGCCATCTCTTCCAGCACCGCCCAGTACGCTCTCACCGACCTGCTGTTTATGGCGCTGATCCAGCACGACCTCGATCATGCCCGCGACCGTATCAGGCACAGCGAACAATTGATGAAAAAGTTGGTTTAACCGGTATAATCGCCGCTGCGAAAAATACCCCTGTTAATAATGAGAGATACGTCATGGCCCTGCTAATCACACGCAAATGCATCAACTGCGACATGTGCGAGCCGGAATGCCCGAACCAGGCGATTTCGATGGGCGATGAGATCTACCAAATCGATACCGACCGCTGCACCGAGTGCGTTGGCCATTACGATACGCCAACCTGTCAGCAGGTCTGCCCCATCGACAACACCATCATTACCGATCCGCAGCATCGCGAGACTAATGAGCAGCTGTGGGATAAGTTCGTGGTGTTGCACCACGCCGATCGCATTTAACCCGCCGCAGGACTGACAAGGGCGCCATAGGCGCCCTTTCTATTTTCAGCTTTCGACGATCACCGTCGCGCAGGCGTAGCGCCGTTCATCGGCCAGCGAAACGTGGATCGCGGTGACCCCCATCTCCCCCGCCAGCTCGGCGGCGCGGCCGTGCAAACGAATATTCGGTTTGCCCAGCGCATCGTTGAACACCTCGAACTGGTTGAACGCCAGGCCGTTGCGAATGCCGGTGCCGAACGCCTTGGCGGCGGCCTCTTTCACGGCGAAACGCTTGGCCAGAAAGCGAATCGGCTGCTGGTGCTGCTGGTACAACGCCCATTCGGCGTCGCTCAGCACGCGGCGCGCCAGACGATCGCCGCTGCGTTCCACCACCGCTTCGATACGCGCCATCTCGACGATGTCGGTACCCAGCCCGAGCACCGCCATTACCGGCGCGCTTCCCGCATCAGCACTTTCATGTCGGCAACCGCGGCCGGCAGCCCGCTCATCACCGCCTGGCCGATAATCGCATGGCCGATGTTCAGCTCGTGCATTTCCGGCAGCGCAGCGATCGGCTGCACGTTGTGATAGGTCAGGCCGTGGCCGGCGTTGACCTTCAGCCCCTTCTCGGCCGCGTAGGCGGCGGCGACCGCGATGCGGCGCAGCTCGGCCTGTACCGCCAGCTCGCCCTGCGCTTCGGCGTAGGCGCCGGTGTGGATTTCGATATAGGGGGCGCCCACCGCCACCGCCGCGTCGATTTGGCGATGATCGGGATCGATGAACAGCGAGACCAGAATGCCCGCCTGCGCCAGGCGCTCGACCGCCACGCTCATTTTGTCCAGCTGGCCGGCAACGTCCAGGCCGCCTTCGGTGGTCACTTCTTCGCGCTTTTCCGGTACCAGGCAACAGAAATGCGGCTTCAGCTCCACGGCGATGTCCAGCATCTCGTCGGTCACCGCCATCTCCAGATTCATGCGCGTCTGGATGGTCTGGCGCAGCAAACGCACGTCGCGGTCGGTGATGTGGCGGCGGTCTTCGCGCAGATGCACGGTAATGCCGTCGGCCCCCGCCTGTTCGGCAATGAATGCCGCCTGAACCGGATCCGGGTATTGGGTTCCGCGCGCGTTACGTAACGTGGCGATGTGATCGATATTGACGCCCAGCAGTAAATCAGCCATGACAACCTCTAAATACGATTTTCAGTGCCAGCAGTTTACACGCGGGTGCAGAACGGCAAAAGGGGAAAAGGTCAGGCGTCGTCGACCGGCGTATTCGGCTGTTTGCGCACGAATTGGCGAAACAGTTCGCGGCTCTTCAACGGCTTGCCGCCGAGGTAGGGTTTCAGCGCCATGCGGGTGAAGCGCTTGGCGGCGCGCAGCGTCTCGGCATCGGGAAACTGCCGCTCCGCCAGCGCGCGCAGTTCGCGCCCGGTGAAGCTGTAGTGATCCACCACCAGGCTGGCGATAAAGCCCTTCTCTTCGCGGTAGCGGTAGGTCATGGCGTCATCCACCGGCAGGCCGCTGCCGGCGCAGTGCAGGAAATCGAGACCGTAACCCAGGTGCTGCAGCAAGGCCAGTTCGAACTGGCGCAACGCCTGTTCCGGCGAGCTGTCTTCCGCCGCCAGCGCCTGCAGGCATTGCAGGTAGTCGAAGAACAGCACTGAGTAGTTGGTTTCCTGCTCCAGCACGCGCGCCAGCAGTTCATTCACGTACAGGCCGCTGTAAAGCATCATGCCGCTGAGGGGTAAACCGAGAGAGACCGCTTCGGCGTTGCGCAGCGTTTTCACTTCGCCGCGGCCGCCCCAGCGCACTAACAGGGGGGTAAAGGGCTGCAGACACCCCTTCAGATTGGAGCGGCGGCTGCGCGCGCCTTTCGCCAGCAAGCGCACCCGCCCATGACCTTCGGTAAACAGATCCAGCATCAGACTGGTTTCACTGTACGGCCGCCCATGCAGGACGAAAGCGCGCTCCCAGCCGTCCACGGATCGTTACTTCAGATCGTCAACATAGCCCAGGCTGCGCAGCGCACGTTCGTCGTCCGCCCAACCGGATTTCACTTTCACCCACAGCTCCAAATGCACTTTGGCATCGAACATCTGTTCCATGTCCTGGCGCGCTTCGATGCCGATGGTTTTGATCTTGGCGCCCTTGTTGCCGATGACCATTTTCTTCTGGCCTTCGCGCTCGACCAGGATCAAGCCGTGCACATCGTAGCCGCCGCGATCGTTGGCCACGAACTGTTCGATTTCCACCGTCACCGAATACGGCAGCTCTTCGCCCAGGAAACGCATCAGCTTCTCGCGGATGATCTCGGACGCCATAAAGCGCTGGGAGCGATCGGTGATGTAGTCTTCCGGGAAGTGGTGTTCCGCTTCCGGCAGCAGCTTGCGCACGATGCCGGCGATGGTGTCGACGTTCATCCCTTTCTCGGCGGAGATAGGCACCACGTCGAGGAAATTCATCTGCTGGCTGAGGAACGCGATGTGCGGCAACAGCTTGGATTTGTCGGTGACGTTATCGACCTTGTTGATCGCCAGCAATACCGGGCAGCGCAGGCTGCGCAGCTTGTTGACCACCATTTCGTCGTCGGCGGTCCAGTTGGTGCCTTCGACCACGAAGATAACCAGTTCGACGTCGCCGATCGAGCTGCTGGCCGCGCGGTTCATCAAACGGTTGATGGCGCGTTTTTCTTCGATGTGCAGCCCTGGGGTATCGACGTAGATCGCCTGATAGGCGCCATCGGTGTCGATGCCCATGATGCGGTGACGGGTCGTCTGCGGCTTACGCGACGTAATGGAAACCTTCTGCCCCAGCAGTTGGTTCAGCAACGTCGATTTGCCCACGTTCGGGCGGCCGACGATGGCGATAAAACCGCAGTGTTGTTTTACTTCACTCATTCAAGCTCCAGCTTTTTCAGCGCTTGTTCCGCTGCCGCCTGCTCGGCTTTACGGCGGCTCGAGCCGGTGCCCACCACGGGCTCGCTCAAACCACTCACCTGGCAGTGGATGGTAAACTCTTGGTCGTGCGCTTCACCGCGAACCTGCACCACCAAATAAGAAGGCAACGGCAGATGACGCCCCTGCAAAAATTCCTGCAAACGGGTTTTCGGGTCTTTCTGCTTATCACCGGGGCTGATTTCGTCCAACCGGCTGCGATACCAGTCCAAAATCAGGCGCTCGACGGTCTGGATGTCGCTGTCCAGGAACACGCCGCCGATCAATGCCTCCACCGTATCCGCCAGGATTGACTCGCGGCGGAACCCACCACTTTTCAATTCGCCCGGCCCAAGCCGCAGACATTCGCCCAGGTCAAACTCGCGCGCCATCTCCGCCAGCGTGTTGCCGCGCACCAGCGTGGCGCGCATGCGGCTCATATCGCCCTCGTCTACGCGAGGAAAGCGGTGATAGAGCGCATTGGCGATGACAAAGCTAAGAATCGAGTCACCCAGAAACTCAAGACGTTCATTGTGTTTACTGCTGGCGCTGCGGTGAGTCAAAGCCTGCAGTAAAAGCTCCTGCTGTTGAAAAGTGTAGCCCAGCTTCCGCTGCAGCCTGTTTATTACGATGGGGTTCATGAGTTACCAATAGATCAAGAATGCGTCAAAAACTTGCAGCATACGGAACAGGCCTGCTTCGCCGAAAGCCGATCCAAAGCTGTTTCGTTTGCAGTGGCTCCCAGCAGGAGCCAACTTTTATCGCTCGAGAAAGTATTCTACAACGAGTGGAAACATAATGCTGTGTTTATATCCCCTTAATCTTTCACGCCGCAGCAGGCCGCGGCGTGAAATTGACAGGGAATAAATCAGCGATTAATGAATGCCGCCAATCCGGCTGAAACGCACGCCGGTAGGCCACTCGCCTTCCTGCTTTTCAAAGCTCATCCAGATGGCCGTGGCTTTACCCACCAGATTCTTCTCCGGCACAAAGCCCCAGTAACGGCTGTCCGCGCTGTTGTCGCGGTTGTCGCCCATCATGAAGTAATGCCCGGCCGGCACCACCCACTCCGCCAGCGGTTTGCCCGGCTGTTGGTAGTAAGCGCCCACCTGATCCTGCGTGCCCGGCACGGTCAGGATGCGGTGCGTCACGTTGCCCAGGCTCTCCTGACGTTCACGCAGACGAATGCCGCCCTGCGGCACGTTGTCATTCAGCGGGATCTGGTAGAAACCGTTGCTGGCCTCGCCCATGCCGCTGCGGCTGAACAGCTGTACGAAGTCGCTCGGCTGCGCGTCGGCGTAGGTGACCGCCAGCGCGGTATCGCAGGACTGCCCGCTGTTGCACGACGGCTGCACCGTAACGCGCTTATTCACCGGATCGTAAGTAATACGGTCGCCCGGCAGGCCAATCACGCGCTTGATATAATCCAGCTTCGGATCCAGCGGATATTTAAATACCGCAATATCGCCGCGCTTCGGATGACCGGTTTCAATTAGCGTGGTCTGGGTTATCGGATCTTTAATGCCGTAAGCATATTTCTCCACCAGAATGAAATCGCCAATCAACAGCGTCGGCATCATTGAGCCGGACGGGATTTGGAACGGTTCGTAAATAAACGAGCGCACCACAAAGACCAGCAGCAACACCGGGAAGACCGATGCCCCGGTCTCTACCCAGCCTGGCTGCTTAGCCACTTTCGCCAGCGTTTTATCGTCTACTGCGCCCGCGGTCTGCTCGTTGACCGCCGCAATCTTCGCGCGGCGGGCCGGCGCCCATTTAAAGCGCTCGAAGCACCAGATGATCCCGGTGACCAGGGTGGCCAACGCCAGGATCAGGGCAAACATATTCGCCATGCAAACTCCCTCGTTTCGCGAACTCGTCGCGGTTACTTGCCGTCTTTACCGACGTGCAGAATGGCCAGGAACGCTTCCTGCGGCAGCTCGACGTTGCCGACCTGCTTCATGCGCTTCTTACCGTCTTTCTGTTTCTGCAGCAGCTTTTTCTTACGGCTGACGTCACCGCCGTAGCATTTCGCCAGCACGTTTTTACGCAGCTGCTTCACGGTGGAACGCGCGATGATGTGCGTGCCGATCGCCGCCTGAATCGCGATGTCGAACTGCTGACGCGGGATCAGATCTTTCATCTTTTCCACCAATTCACGGCCGCGATACTGCGAGTTGTCGCGGTGGGTGATCAGCGCCAGCGCATCCACGCGCTCGTTGTTGATCAGCACGTCCACGCGCACCATGTCGGAGGCCTGGAAGCGCTTGAAGTTGTAATCCAGCGACGCATAACCGCGCGACGTGGACTTCAGGCGGTCGAAGAAGTCGAGCACCACTTCCGCCATCGGGATTTCATAGGTCAACGCCACCTGGTTGCCGTGGTAGACCATGTTGGTCTGCACGCCGCGTTTCTCAACGCACAGGGTGATGACGTTGCCCAGGTACTCCTGCGGCATCAGCATGTGGCATTCGGCGATCGGCTCGCGCAGTTCCTGGATGTTGTTCAACGGCGGCAGCTTGGATGGGCTGTCGACGTAGATCACTTCTTTGCCGGTGGTTTCTACTTCGTAGACTACCGTCGGCGCGGTGGTGATCAGATCCAGATCGTATTCACGCTCCAGACGCTCCTGAATGATCTCCATGTGCAGCAGACCAAGGAAGCCGCAGCGGAAGCCGAAGCCCAACGCGGTGGAGCTTTCCGGTTCGTAGAACAGGGAGGCGTCGTTAAGGCTCAGCTTGCCCAGCGCATCGCGGAAAGATTCATAGTCGTCGGAGCTGATCGGGAACAGACCGGCGTACACCTGCGGCTTCACTTTTTTGAAGCCCGGCAACGCTTTATCCGCCGGCTGACGCGCCTGCGTCAGGGTATCGCCCACCGGCGCGCCGAGGATGTCTTTGATCGCACAGACCAGCCAGCCCACTTCGCCGCAGTTCAGCACGTCGCGATCGACCTGCTTCGGCGTGAAAATGCCCAAACGATCGGCGTTGTACACCTGGCCGGTGCTCATGACCTTGATCTTGTCGCCCTTGCGCAGCGTCCCGTTCTTGACGCGCACCAGCGACACGACGCCCAGGTAGTTATCGAACCAGGAGTCGATGATCAGCGCCTGCAGCGGCGCATCCGGATCGCCCTGCGGCGCAGGAATGTCGCGCACCAGGCGCTCCAGCACGTCGGGCACGCCGACGCCGGTTTTGGCCGAGCAGCGCACGGCATCGGTGGCGTCGATGCCGACGATGTCTTCAATTTCCTGCGCGGCGCGATCCGGATCGGCGGCCGGCAGGTCGATTTTGTTCAACACCGGCACCACTTCCAGATCCATTTCGATCGCGGTGTAGCAGTTGGCCAGCGTCTGGGCTTCTACGCCCTGGCCGGCGTCCACCACCAGCAGCGCGCCTTCGCAGGCCGCCAGCGAGCGGGACACTTCATAGGAGAAGTCAACGTGGCCAGGGGTGTCGATAAAGTTAAGCTGATAGGTCTGCCCATCCAGCGCCTTGTAATCCAGCGTGACGCTCTGCGCCTTGATGGTGATGCCGCGCTCGCGCTCCAGATCCATGGAATCGAGCACCTGCGCAGCCATCTCACGGTCGGACAGGCCACCGCAAATTTGGATAATGCGGTCAGACAGCGTCGACTTACCGTGGTCAATATGGGCAATAATGGAGAAATTTCGTATATGCTTCATTATAAAAGTTTTTCTGCCTTGGTATTTCTGAATTACTCGCCTATAGAAACCCGCATGGACCTAAAGCGACAGTGAATGGGTTAGGCCGTCTTGCACCTGAATCGCTGCATTCTACATGCCACACCACTGAAAACCTAGCGATCGGTGCAGTGAAGGCATTCTATTATGCGCAGCTAAATGTTACAGGGCGCCCCGGCTGATGAAAACAGATGTTAACACGGGTCATACGGCCTGAACCCAAGGCTTGCAGGTGCTCCGTGGCCGTCAAACTCCGGTGCTAATACATAACCGGCCGCAGCGCAATAAACCCCTTCTGAAATTATCGAAAAAGAATATTTGGATCAACCTCTTAGAATTCGATTTTGCCCCACATCCTTTAGGAAAAACCCCATATACGCCACCACCGTCCCTCGGATAGAAAGGGCATGAACTCCGCGACAAAACATTATTCCGGGCACTACATCGGCAGCCCACCGGGGTTCACCAGCATATCTGCGTACGTTGATTGGAAGGTGCATTATGATCGATAAAGGGCAAATGCTGAGCCGGCACGATTTTTCGAAGGTCAACTGGGGCATTCTGGCGGCGGCGGCGCTGCTGTTCAGCGTGGGTGCGGCGCTGTTGGTGCTGCCGCTGCTGAGCAGCATTGATGAGAACGACGTCATCACGCTGTTGCAGGCCGGCGCGGGCACAATTTTACTCGGCTGTACGCTGCTGGCGCTGCGGCATTACCTGCGCCCGGTGTTGACGTATCGGCTCTACGAGCACGGCGTGCGGGTCTTTGACGGCCACCATCACAAAGAGCGTTTCATTCCGTTTGAGAAAATCGGCGACATCTATCGCTTTCGCGGCGGCAAGGCTTTTGGCGGGTTGTTTGACGTCACGGCGTTCCGCGCCGGCGCGGATCAGCCCTGGTGCACGGTCTTCAGCAATGTCGCCCATTCGTGGCGACTGGCGGACGTGATCGTCGATCAGCAGCTGCAGCAGCGCGGGCCATTGGCGTTGAACGCGCTCTATCAGGGGGAGACGGTGTCGTTTCACACGGTTGAGGGCGACGCACGCTGGCTGTGGCAGTTGCTGCTCGGCAAACGGCAAGGCACGCCGACCGAAACGCTGCGGCTGAGCGCCACCCTGCTGACCACTGAACGGGGCAACGTGCCTATCGAGCAGATCCGCGCGTTGGAAAATCATCCGCAGCGCGGCATCCGCTTATTCGACGGCCAGGGCAATGTGCTGTTCGCTATCAACGATGATTCGCTGCTCAGCGCCGATCTGTTCATCGCGCTGCTGGAACATATGATCCACAACCGCATCCCCGCCTATCACAACCCGGCGATGACGCGGCCGTCGGTTTAAATCAGCGGGGAGTTTTCCGCCTGCATGCGCAGTGCGGTAGGCGGTAAGCCAATCTGCAGCACCACCGGCTGATAGTCGGCCTGCTCGCCCAGACGCCGGGCCAAGCGGCGCGCCAGCATAAAGGCCGCCCCGCCGCCCAGTACGGCGCCGACTGCCGCCGAGGCGTCGCTGCCGAAACAATATTGCAATAACGCGCCGCCCAGCATCATGCCCAGCAACGGCGTCAGGTAAACCAGCATGGCGGAGCGCAGCAGGCTGCCTTCCGCGATGCCGACCTCGACGCGCTGCCCCGGCTCGAGCGGCTGATCGATATGCACCTGCAGCTGATGCTCGGTTTCAGGCACCAGCTCGTTCAACGCACGCGCGCCACAGCCGGAGCGCGCGGTGCAGCTGCCGCAGCCGGCCTTGGGTTCACAGCGCAGCAGCGCTACGCCCTGTTGCCACGAAACCACCGTGGCCCACTCTTTCATCATTACGGCGATACCTTGAAAGAAATGCTGTCGGCGATGCGTTTGGCCGTCGCCGGCGGCAATTCGCCCACAATCGTGATTTCGTTGCCCGCGCGCACTTCGGTCTGGATGGTGCGGCGCCCTTGACGGTAGTACTGCTGCCCGGCTCCGCTGCCCGCCGGGCTGACGTTGACCGAGAAGCTGAACAAGCCGTCGCTGTAAAGGCGGGATTCAACCGGCACGGCGACGTTCGGCAATTTGCGGCGGTTGCGCGCCACCTCGTCTACCCCCGCCGGCAGCCAGCCGGTGCTCCAGCTCAGCTGGACGTTTTCCACCGCCGGCAGCGACAGCAGCGGCGGCAGGTTGGCTTTGAGCAGCCCCTGCATCGCGCCCTGCACGTCGGCGCCGACCGCGAAGGAGATCACCCGATATTGCTCCAGCGTTTCGCCGTCGCGATCGAGCAAATCCACCCGCAGCGGCAGCTTGGTGTCCTCGTCCATCCAGACGATGTAGCTGTAGCGGGAACCGTCGCGCGCCACCACGCGCAGCACTTCACACGGCCGATCGGCGATGCGGGTGCTGCCCACGGAGATGAAGTCGTAGTACTTGGCCAGGCGGGTGAAATCGGCATAAACGATCGCCGGCAGCGCATCGACGATGTGATCGCCGGTGAGCGTGAACGGCTCCAGGCCGGGTTCGAAGTAGCTGATCCCGCCGCCGCGCTGCAGCACTTCGCGGCGCGGGCCGTCCATGTGCAACAGCTGGCCGAGCGGCACGTTGCCGATCACCGCATGGCGATAGCGCAACGACTCGATTCCCTGCTTGCTGATGCTGATGTAGGCGAGCTCGTAATTGAGAGAACGGCTGGCGCTGCTCATCTGTTGCAATAACGCCCCGGACGCAGTCGGCTGCGCCGGGGCGATGCTGGAATAGAGCAGGCTGCCCGTCAATAAACAAACGGAGAACCAGATTTGCTTCATTACTGCTGTTGCATTCCTAAAGACTGAGTTCCGGGAACCTGAATGGCAGCCTGTTGCGGATTGCTTTGCTCAAGCTGCAGCTGATCCGAATGCAGGCGACGTTGCAGCTCATAGTCCTGCAGCATGGCGTTGATACGCTTACGCTGTTCCTGCACCTGCTGCTGTTGGCCGCTGCCGGTGGAGAAACTGTCGGCAGGAACGCCCAGGCTGACCGGTGAGGCCTGGCCCATGATCGGCAGCGTGGTGAAGGCCGGCGATTCGGACGCGTTCGATGACGCAGAAGGTTGGTTGTAGTGCTGCACGCCAACGATGACCGCCAGCGACACGCAGGCCGCCATGCCGATTTGCGTAATCTGGCTAGCCCAAGGACGCACTTTGTCCCAGAACGGCATTTTCTGCCAGGTGTGAGGCTGCGGCTGAGATTCCTGAACGGCGGAAGGCACCAGCCGGGCAGGTTCTTTCTCAAGTGCAGCGGCGACGCGATCGGCGATATCGAAATGCATCACTTGTCCGATATCACCCCGCAGTGTGTCACGTATCAGGTGATAGCTCTGCCAGCTTTGCTGAAGCGTTCGATCTTGCGACAGAGAACTCAACAGCTCGCTGTCGAACGATTCACCATCCATCAGAGCGGAAAGCTTTTCTTTCTGCATGCCTAAGTACCCTTCCTGTGCCCGCCATTGCTAACGCTGGATCAGCGGTTGAACTTTATTATCGATAGCTTCCCGGGCGCGGAAAATACGCGAACGTACGGTTCCGACCGGGCAATCCATGATGGCGGCTATCTCTTCGTAGCTTAGACCATCCAACTCCCGCAGGGTAATCGCCATGCGAAGATCCTCAGGGAGAGACTCAATGGTACGGAAAACTATCTGTCTCAGCTCTTCTGACAACATTAAGTTCTCAGGGTTCGAAATTTCTTTCAGTGCGCCCGCACTTTCGTAATTTTCCGCATCGTTGGCGTCCACATCACTGGATGGCGGACGGCGCCCCTGAGCAACCAGATAATTCTTTGCCGTGTTCACGGCGATTCGATACAACCAGGTATAAAAAGCGCTGTCGCCACGGAACGATTCCAGTGCGCGATAGGCCTTGATAAACGACTCCTGCACCACATCGGGCACATCGCCCTGCGGCACATAGCGGGAAACGAGACTCGCCACCTTATGCTGATAGCGCACTACCAGTAGGTTAAACGATTTCTGGTCGCCCTTTTGGACCCGCTCAACCAGAACTTGATCCGTTAACTGCTCGCTCATCCGAGGTAAACTCTCCCCAAATCCGTCTCCACGCGTAAAATTGTACTGCCAGCCATACATTATTTTCCTGAGCAAGCACTCGCTTGGAGTTCATATAGAACACGAAGTTCCATATCGCCATTGTTTTTTCTGTTGATGTCACCCTATCCGTGGCTTTTGCCCGGACAGTTAGGCTAACATGAAATTCACTCTTCTTCTGCACACATCATACGTTATGCAACCATCATCTGAACATGTTAGCGATGTACTGATCGTCGGCAGCGGCGCTGCGGGCCTGTCACTGGCGCTGCGCCTGGCGCAGCATTGCAAGGTTACCGTTCTCAGCAAGGGGCCGCTCAGCGAGGGGGCCACCTTTTACGCCCAAGGCGGGATCGCCGCGGTGTTCGATGAGACGGACAGCATTGCCTCACACGTTGATGACACTTTGATTGCCGGCGCCGGCCTGTGCGACAAAGAGGCCGTCGAATTCATCGCCGGCAACGCGCGCCACTGCGTGCAGTGGCTGATCGATCAGGGCGTGCTGTTCGACACCGAGGTCAACGCGCAGGGCGAGGCGCATTATCACCTCACGCGCGAAGGCGGCCACAGCCATCGCCGCATCCTGCACGCCGCGGACGCTACCGGTAAGGAAGTAGAGACCACGCTGGTGGGGAAAGCAAGCGCTCACCCCAATATTTGCGTGATGGAACGCCGCAACGCGGTTGACCTTATTACCTCGAACAAAATAGGCCTGCCGGGCACCCGCCGAGTCGTGGGCGCTTACGTCTGGAACCGCGAGCTCGAGCGGGTGGAAACCTACCGCGCCAAAACGGTGGTGCTGGCCACCGGCGGCGCGGCCAAGGTATACCAATACACCACCAACCCGGACATCTCCTCCGGCGACGGCATCGCCATGGCCTGGCGCGCCGGCTGCCGGGTCGCCAACCTGGAGTTCAACCAGTTCCACCCGACCTGCCTGTTCCACCCGCAGGCGCGCAACTTCCTGCTGACCGAAGCGCTGCGCGGCGAAGGGGCTTACCTGAAGCGCCCGGACGGCAGCCGCTTTATGCCGGATTTCGACCCGCGTGGCGAACTGGCCCCGCGCGATATCGTCGCCCGCGCCATCGACCATGAAATGAAGCGCCTGGGCGCCGACTGCATGTACCTGGACATCAGCCACAAGCCGGCGGAGTTCATCACCCAGCATTTCCCGATGATCCACGAAAAGCTGCTGACGCTGGGCTTCGATCTGACTCGGCAACCGATCCCCATCGTCCCGGCGGCGCACTACACCTGCGGCGGCGTGATGGTCGATCAGCACGGCCGCACCGATCTCGACGGGCTGTACGCCATCGGCGAGGTCAGCTACACCGGCCTGCACGGCGCCAATCGCATGGCGTCGAATTCGCTGCTGGAGTGCCTGGTTTACGGTTGGTCGGCGGCGGAAGACATTCTGCAGCGCCTGCCGTTCATCCAGCAGGCCAAACAGGTGCCGCACTGGGATGAAAGCCGGGTGGACGATGCGGACGAACGGGTGGTGATTCAACACAACTGGCACGAGCTGCGGCTGTTCATGTGGGATTACGTCGGCATCGTGCGCACCACCAAGCGCCTTGAGCGCGCCCTGCGCCGCATCAACACGCTGCAGGCGGAAATCGACGAGTACTACGCTCACTTCCGCATCTCCAACAACCTGCTGGAGCTGCGCAATCTGGTGCAGGTGGCCGAGCTTATCGTGCGCAGCGCCATGGCGCGCAAAGAGAGCCGCGGCCTGCACTACACGCTGGACTACCCGGATTTGCTGCCGGAAGCGCTGCCGACCATTTTGCAGCCTTAAACTCTGCGACAGGGCGCCTTATCGACGCCCTGTTCTTTTCAGTAGAACAGGTAGAAGTCGGTGATCAACCGGCGGAAATCGTCGGTATAGCTGCCGTCGGCCTGTTTGATCGCCAGCGCCTGCTCCCGCAGCGGCGTTTCCCGCCGTGTCAGCGCCAGCAACACCCGGTGCAGCGGCGTATCGGCCCGATCGCTGACGTTCACTTTCGCCGCCGTGTGCCAACCGCTTTGCTGCGCCAGGCGTTCGAATTCGGCGCCGATGTCGTGCGGCAGCACCACGCAGAACGTACCCTGTTCCGCCAGCAGCTGTACTGCACAGGCTAACAGCGCCTCGTGCGTCAGGGTTTCGGTGTAGCGCGCGTTGTGGCGCGCCTGGTCTCGGCAGGCCACCGCCGGCTCAAAATAAGGCGGATTGCTGACGATCAGATCATACTCAGCGGCATGCTGCTGCGCATAATGGTGAATATCCTGCGCATGCACGCGGATGCGCTGCGGCCACGGCGATTCCGCCGCGTTTTCGCGCGCCTGGCCGGCGGCGGTTTCATCCAGCTCCACCGCATCGATGGTCACTTCGTCGCCGCTGCGCTGCGCCAGCATCAGCGCGATCAGCCCGCTGCCGCTGCCGATGTCCAGCACCCGGCGTGCTTGCCCCAGCGGCGCCCAGGCGCCGAGCAGCACCCCGTCGGTGCCCACTTTCATGGCGCAACGATCGTGGGCGACAAAGAATTGTTTAAAGGTAAAACCCCCGCGGCGCGGGGTAAAATCGGCTTTCGATCGCTTGCTCACACTCACCACCTGGCTATAAAACTGGCGTAGCATAAGGCAATCTGATCGGCGGGAAAAGAGCGGCTTTCCGCTTAAATAGGTGAAGATCGCGGCCAACCCGTCTATAATCGGCGCCCCAAGTAGAGGTAGACCATGACAGCAACCACTTTTTCCGAACTCGAACTCGATGATCGCCTGATCGACGCGCTGCGCGACAAAGGCTACGATCGCCCCACCGCCATTCAGGCCGCTGCGATCCCGCCGGCGATGGACGGGCGCGACGTCTTAGGTTCGGCTCCGACCGGCACCGGCAAAACCGCCGCCTTCCTGCTGCCCGTGTTGCAGCACCTGCTGGACTTTCCACGCAAGAAATCCGGCCCGCCGCGCGTGCTGATCCTGACGCCAACGCGTGAACTGGCGATGCAGGTCGCCGACCAGGCGCGTGAATTGGCTGCTCATACCTCGCTGGATATCGCCACCATCACCGGCGGCGTCGCTTACATGAACCACGCGGAAGTGTTCAGCGAAAACCAGGACGTGGTGGTCGCCACCACCGGCCGCTTGCTGCAATACATTAAAGAAGAGAACTTCGACTGCCGCGCGGTGGAAACCCTGATTCTCGACGAAGCCGACCGCATGCTCGACATGGGCTTCGCGCAGGACATCGAAACCATCTCCGCCGAAACCCGCTGGCGCAACCAGACGCTGCTGTTCTCCGCCACGCTGGAAGGCGAAGCGATCCGCGAATTCGCCGAGCGCATCCTGAAAGAGCCGGTGGAAGTGGAAGCCGATCCGTCGCGCCGCGAACGCAAAAAGATCCTGCAATGGTACTATCGCGCCGATGACGTGCAGCACAAAACCGCGCTGCTGATCCACCTGCTGAAGCAGCCGGACGTGCAGAAATCGGTGATCTTCGTGCGCAAGCGCGAGCGCGTGCACGAACTGGCCACCTGGCTGCGCGAAGCGGGCATCAACACCTGCTATCTCGAAGGCGAAATGGTGCAGGCCAAACGCAACGAAGCGGTCAAACGCATGATGGATGGCCGGGTTAACGTGCTGGTGGCCACCGACGTTGCCGCGCGCGGCCTGGATATCCTCGATATCACCCACGTGTTCAACTTCGACATGCCGCGCACTGCGGATACCTACCTGCACCGCATCGGCCGTACCGGCCGCGCCGGGCGCAAAGGCACTGCCATTTCGCTGGTGGAAGCGCACGACCATCTGCTGCTGGGCAAAGTGGGCCGTTACCTGAACGAGCCGCTGAAAGCGCGCGTGATCGACGAACTGCGGCCGAAAACCAAGGTGCCGAACGAGAAGAGCAATGGTAAACCGTCGAAGAAAGTGCTGGCCAAGCGCGCGGAAGACAAGGCGAAGAACAAAGAAAAGGCCAAGGTGAAAGTGCGCCATCGCGACGCCAAAAACGTCGGCAAACGCCGTCAGGCGAAGGCCAAACCGGCCGGCGACGCGCAATAACCGCCGCTGCCTAAGAAAAAACCGCCTGTACAGGCGGTTTTTTTATGGGCGTTTACTGCTGCGCGTAATGCGTGGCCAGGCGGCGCCCCTGCAGCCATTTATCCAGCTCGCGGAACTGCGCCTTCAGCTCGTCATTCTGCAAATGCGCCGGCGTTTGCGAGAAGTAAAACTGGAACGCATAACCCTGCTGATTGCGCGCCCGGGCATCGGCACCGGCCTGCAACAGCAACAGCGCCAGGTGCGGCGCGTTGATCTTCGCCGCCAGATGCAGCGGGGTATCCCCCAGCCGATCGCTCAACGTGGTGTCCGCCCCGGCCGCCAACAGCAGCCGCAGCGGCTCCTCACGCCCGGCCAGCACCGCCGCCGCGAGCGGCGTGGCGCCGGTAACGGCATTGCGCACATTCACCTGCGCCCCTTCGGTCAGCAACAACCGCAGATACTGTGCGTCTTGCAACATCGCCGCGGTGTGCAGCGCGCTGTTGCCGTCCAGCCCCGCCGTCGCCGGGTCGGCACCGAGCTCCAGCAACGTCTGCACGCTGGCCGGCTGCTGCGAAAGCACTGCCCACTGCAACAGCGTGACCTGCCGATCGCCCCGTTCGCGCAAGCGCTCCTGTATGGCCTGCGCACCGATGCCCTGCGTATCGCCGCGCGCCACCGCCTGAGCCAGCGCCTGGTTGCTGCGGCCGTCAAACGGTGAAATCTCCTGCCCCATCTGTTGCTCCTTAGCCATCATCAGTAAACCGGTCACCGCGACCAGCGCCAGTAAGGCTATCGCCAGCGCCCGCCGCAAGCGACGCCCTTCAGGCATTGGCCTTCGCCTCCCACGGCTTTTGTTCCGCCATCGAGCTTATCACCTTGTCGATGCCGTGCGCCGTCAGGCTGCGATCCAGATGTTTGCTCGGCCGCCAGTCATCGATGCCGGTCAGGGTATCGTTGTTGGCCAGGGTAATGTTGTGGCCGATGGCGTCCGGGATCAGCGAAGTCGATTCCTGGGTGCTGGTCAGCATGTCATATTGCTCGCTGTAACGGCGAATGCCCCCGGCTTCGGCGTCTTTCTTCGCCGCCGCCGGATCGATCCCCAGGCGATTCAGGGTGTAATCCGACACCCCGGCCGCGTTGAAGGTGACCGCGACGGTGCCGGTCGCCAGCGCCGCCGTGGCCGCCAGACCGCCGCCGAGCGAATGACCGGCGATCACCAGCGCATCGCCGAAGGCCGCCTTGGCGCTTTTGGCGGCGGCAACCGCCTGATTGTACTGCACATCGTCATAACCCGTCGCCTGCCGCACGTTGCTCAGCCAGTCGCGCCAGTCGTTGGTGCCGGCGAACGCCAACACATACTGCTTGTCGTTGCTGTAAATCCCGGCCTGGAAACCGCTGCCCGCGTCGTGCAGGCTGGCGGGATCGATGCCGAACCCGAGCAACGCGCTGTCGCTCAGACGGTTGAACCCGGCGGCGCCCTGGCCGTTCAGCGAGTAAACGTCCTTGGCCAACAGCGCCAACGCATAATCGCCTTCCTGAGATTGTTGTCCCCGGGTCACGCCCGGCGCAACCGCCGTCGGCGCCGCCGCGGAGATATCGCCGACCAGCGTATTCAACAGGTTCTGCGCGTTCAGCGTATTCTGAGAAGGGGTGGCCACCGGCGCCGGATTTGCCGGCGCTGCCGCAGGCTGCGATGCCGTCGCCGTTTCGGCAGCGGCGCGAGGTGTAGGGATCGCGGCCACCGGGGATACTGCAGAGGTAAAACTTAAAGGCATACTCATGCCGACTCCTTGTCGATAGACTTTTTTATTTAGCACCTGAATAGGTGCTGATTTAGCTATCGGCAGGTCGGATGAGTTCTGTATCAGGAATGCTTATCTTTGTGCAGAATGTGATCCGCCTTCAGTTTTCGGTCATCAAGTGCAAAAAAGGGAGCCGAAGCTCCCTGATTGACTGCGCCGCCGATTACAGGCTTTCGGTAAAGGTGCGGGCGATAACGTCGCGCTGCTGTTCCGGCGTCAGGGAATTGAAACGCACCGCATAGCCGGACACGCGGATGGTCAGCTGCGGGTATTTTTCCGGATGCTTGACCGCGTCTTCCAGGGTTTCGCGACGCAGCACGTTGACGTTCAGGTGCTGGCCGCCTTCCACGCGCACGGTCGGCTGCATTTCCAGCGGCACTTCACGGTATTCGATCTGACCCAGATCGCTGACCGCGACAACCTGATCTTCCGCGTAGTTGGCCTTGGCGCACACGCAGCGAGCTTCCGCTTTTTCATCGTCCAGCAGCCAGAAAGAATTCACCAGCGCCTGGTCGTTCGCTTTGGTAATTTGAATACCGGTAATCATTATGTTGCCTCCGTACAAGGGCGTAAAAATTCACATCGTGAGAAAACCCAATTCTGGTTTCGGCCATTTGGTAAAACCATTGTTGTCTTGTTGTTCTGTATACCAGCCTGACCGGGCCAGTTCTTTGATTAAAGTCAATTTTTACCGGGTAGGCACAAGGCGTGAAGGGGCAAATTTATGTTTTATATCAATTTTCCCGTCGCGCTAAAAAACAATTATTTTTGTAAATTTTCAAAAATAATTGCATTACGCGTGACAGTGAGAAATGAAAAGCGGGTTTCGCTGCGCGGGCCGACACGGTAAGCTATAGCCCATGAATTGCTAAAGAAAACAAAGGAGAGCGTTTATGGCCACCTCCCTCACCTGGCATGACGTGATCGGCAAAGAGAAAGAGCAGCCCTATTTTGTTGAAACGCTCGCCTTTGTTGCCGCTGAGCGCCAGGCCGGTAAGACCATTTATCCACCGCAGAAGGACGTGTTCAACGCGTTCCGCTTTACCGAGCTGGCGGATGTCAAAGTCGTCATCCTCGGCCAGGATCCCTACCACGGCCCCAATCAGGCGCACGGCCTCTCTTTCTCGGTGCGCCCCGGCGTGCCGGCGCCGCCGTCGCTGGTGAACATGTATAAAGAGCTGGCGACCGACATTCCCGGTTTCGAGCGCCCGGATCACGGCTACCTGCAAAGCTGGGCCGAACAGGGGGTGCTACTGCTCAACACCGTGCTGACGGTGGAAGGCGGCCGCGCGCACTCGCACGCCAACCTGGGCTGGGAAACCTTTACCGATAAGGTGATTGCCGCCCTGAACGAGAACCGCGAAGGCGTGGTGTTCCTGCTGTGGGGCTCGCACGCGCAGAAGAAAGGCAACTTTATCGACCGCAACCGCCACCATGTGCTGAAAGCGCCGCACCCGTCGCCGCTCTCCGCGCACCGCGGTTTCCTCGGCTGCCGCCACTTCTCGCAGGCCAATCAGCTGCTGGAGCAGCAAGGGCTCACGCCGATCGACTGGATGCCGCGCCTGCCGCAGGCGTAGTCCAGAGACAAAAAAGGCACCCTCGGGTGCCTTTCTTTATATCGTTGCCGGGGCGATTACGCCTTGGCCTTGGAGACCGCGACCATCGCCGGACGCAGCAGGCGGCCGTTCAGCGTATAGCCTTTCTGCATCACCATCATCACGTGGTTCGGCTGGTGATCGGCGGATTCCATCATGCTCATCGCCTGATGCACTTCCGGGTTGAACGGCACGTTGACGTCGCCGACGATTTCGATGCCGTACTTGCGCACCACGTCCAGCAGCGATTTCAGCGTCAGCTCGATGCCTTCGATCATCGCAGCCAGTTCCGGATTGTTTTTATCCGCCAGATCCAGCGCGCGCTCCAGGTTGTCGATCACCGGCAGCAGATCGCCGGAGAATTTCTCCAGGGCGAACTTGTGCGCTTTCTCGACGTCCAGTTCGGCGCGGCGACGGATGTTCTCCGCTTCCGCTTTGGCGCGCAGCAGGCTGTCGCGCTCGTGCTGCTGAGCTTCCGCCAGTTGGGCTTCCAGTTCGGCGATACGCGCATCGCGCAGATCGACGCCTTCCGCCGCTTCCGGCAGCGTATCCTCGTGATGAGCGTGTTGTTCCATTTCTTCCGAGACTTGCTCGTTTGGCGTCTTCTGTTCTTTACTACTCATGAATATCTCCGCGTTTTAGCATTAATCTCGCAACTTGGCTTATTATGGGGATCAAAACCGGGGTTTCAAGTCAACCGGTCACAATGTGGGGCATAAACGGGTCCCGGTGAGGAAAATCACAACAAATGAATAAAAAATTCGCCTGTATTGGCATTGTTGGCCACCCGCGTCACCCTTCAGCGCTGGCAACCCACGAGATGCTGTTCCACTGGCTGGTCGCCCGCGGCTATTCGGTGATGGTCGAACGCCAAATCGCCCATGATTTGGGGCTGAAAGACGCCGTCACCGGCAGCCTGGCGGATATCGGCCAGCGCGCCGATCTGGCGGTGGTGGTCGGCGGCGACGGCAACATGCTCGGCGCCGCGCGCGTGCTGGCGCGCTACGACATCAAGGTAATCGGAGTCAACCGCGGCAACCTCGGTTTCCTCACCGATCTCGATCCCGACAACGCCCTGCAGCAGCTGGCGGACGTGCTGGAAGGCGAGTACATCGACGAACAGCGTTTCCTGCTGGAAACCATCGTGCATAAAGAGCACCAGCAGTGCCGCATCAGCACCGCCATCAACGAAGTGGTGCTGCACCCCGGCAAAGTGGCGCACATGATCGAATTCGAGGTGTACATCGACGATCGCTTCGCCTTCTCGCAGCGCTCGGACGGCCTGATCATCGCCACGCCGACCGGCTCCACCGCCTACTCGCTCTCCGCCGGCGGGCCGATCCTCACCCCGTCGCTGGAGGCGATCGCGCTGGTGCCGATGTTCCCGCACACCCTTTCCGCCCGGCCGTTGGTGATCAACGGCGACAGCACCATCCGCCTGAAATTCTCGCAGATCGGCAGCGATCTGGAGATCAGCTGCGACAGCCAGATCGCACTGCCGATCCAGGAAGGCGAAGAAGTGCTGATCCGCCGCAGCAACTTCCATCTGAACCTGATTCACCCGAAGGACTACAGCTATTTCAACACGTTAAGCACCAAGTTGGGCTGGTCGAAAAAATTGTTCTAAAATCTGCATCGGCCACTTTACTGTATATAAAACCAGTTTATACTGTATGAAACTACAGTTATGTGTTTATACACAGGAAGGTTCCCATGCTGGCGCAATTAACCATCAGCAACTTTGCTATCGTTCGTGAGTTGGAAATCGATTTTCAACCGGGCATGACGGCGATCACCGGTGAAACCGGCGCCGGCAAATCCATCGCCATCGATGCGCTGGGGCTGTGCCTCGGCAACCGCGCCGACGGCAACGTGGTGCGCCTGGGAGCCGCCCGCGCCGACATCTGCGCCCGCTTCTCGCTGGCGGACACCCCGTCCGCGCGCGCGTGGCTGGAGCAAAACCAGCTGGACGACAGCAACGAATGCCTGCTGCGCCGGGTGATCAACGCCGACGGCCGTTCGCGCGGCTTTATCAACGGCACCGCCGTGCCACTGTCGCAGCTGCGTGAGCTGGGGCAACGCCTAATCCAAATCCACGGTCAACACGCCCATCAGCTGCTGCTCAAGCCGGAGCACCAAAAAGCGCTGCTCGACGCCTACGCCGACGAACCCGCCCTGCTGGCGGCGATGAGCCAGGCCTACCAACGCTGGCATCAGAGCTGCCGCGAGCTGGCGCACCATCAGCAGCAGTCCATCGAGCGCGAAGCGCGCAAGCAGCTGCTGCAATACCAATTGAAAGAGCTGAACGAATTCGCGCCGCAGGCCGGCGAGTTCGAACAGACCGACGCCGAGTACAAGCGCCTGGCCAACAGCGGCCAACTGCTGACCCTCAGCCAGCAAACGCTGCAGCTGCTGGCCGACAGCGACGAGAACAACATGCTCAGCCAGCTTTACAGCGCCAAACACCTGCTGCTTGAGCTGGCCGGGCTGGACGATAAGCTCAGCGGTCTGCTGGACATGCTGGAAGAGGCCTCTATCCAGATCAGCGAAGCCAGCGACGAACTGCGCCATTACGCCGATCGCATGGATCTCGATCCCAATCGCCTGCACGAGCTGGAACAGCGCCTGTCGCGTCAAATCAGCCTGGCGCGCAAACACCAGGTCGCGCCGGAAGAGCTGCCGCAGCTGCATCAGCAGTTGCTGGATGAACAGCAGCTGCTGTCTCAGCAGGAAAGCGACCATGAGCACCTGAACGAGGCGGTGACCCTGCATCATCAGCAGGCGCTGGCGCTGGCGGAAGAGCTGCACCAGAAACGCCTGCACTACGCCGCCGAGCTGACCACGCTAATCACCGACAGCATGCAGGCGCTCTCCATGCCGCACGGCAAATTCAACATCGACGTGCGCTTCGAACCGCAGCACCTGAGCGCCGAAGGGGCCAGCCGCACCGAGTTCTGCGTCTCCACCAACCCGGGGCAGCCGCTGCAGCCGCTGGCGAAGGTCGCCTCCGGCGGTGAGCTGTCGCGCATCGCGCTGGCCATTCAGGTGATCACCGCCCGCAAGATGGAAACCCCGGCGCTGATCTTCGATGAGGTGGACGTGGGCATCAGCGGCCCGACCGCCGCCATCGTCGGCCGCCTGCTGCGCCAGCTCGGCGAATCCACCCAGGTGATGTGCGTCACCCACCTGCCGCAGGTGGCCGGATGCGGGCATCAGCACCTGTTCGTCAGCAAGCAGACCGACGGCACGGTTACCGAAACCCAGATGGCGCCGCTGGATAAACGCGCCCGGCTGCAGGAGCTGGCGCGCCTGCTCGGCGGCAGCGAAGTCACCCGCAATACGTTGGCGAACGCCAAAGAACTGCTGGCGGCATAAAAAAGCTCAACTTTTTCACTTTCCTGCGGTCTGACAGTGACGCTGTTGGCCCGAGAAATATCTAAAGTGCGGCGCGGCGGTGATCCAAAGCCATCTCAACAGCCTGAAAAAGGCCAAGCGCTTGAGGTGCTAAAGGAAAGCCAACGCGTCGCAACGTGAAAGATGAAGGGTATAAAGGTTTCCAACTGCCGCAAGGTCTATTATCATCGGCATCCTATGCCCTAAAGGAATGTGATTACTATGCGCTGTAAAACGCTGACTGCCGCCGCTGTAGTTTTTGTGATGCTGACTGCAGGCTGTTCTACTTTTGAAAAGGTGGTTTATCGTCCTGACATCAATCAGGGGAACTACCTGACGTCGACCGACGTGGCGAAAATTCAGAAAGGGATGACCCAACAACAGGTCGCTTACACATTGGGCACACCAATGCTGCAAGACCCGTTCGGGACTCAGACGTGGTTCTATGTGTTCCGCCAGCAGCCTGGCCATGAAGACATCACCCAGCAGACGCTGACGCTGACCTTCGACAGCGCAGGCGTGTTGACCGATATCCAGAACAAACCGGCGCTGACCAAGTAATCGGCGCCGCCCGCTCTTCCGGCCCATGAGGTGGCACGATGTTCCTCATGACAGTCGCAGGCTGCAACGCGGAAGAGAAAATCAGTCTCAGATAAAAAATAAGGCGCTTAAGCGCCTTATTTTTTTGCCTTTTCTGCCCGTTGCCGGCGCAGCTCTTTCGGATCGGCGATCAGCGGCCGGTAGATCTCCACCCGGTCGCCGTCGTTCAGCGTATCGCCCAGCTTGGCCGGGCGGCTGTAGATGCCGATTTTGTTGCTTTTAAGATCGATATCCTGGCGCAGCTCCAGCAGGCCCGAAGCCTGGATCGCCTGCTCGACGCTGCTGCCCTCGGCCAGCTTCACCTTGCGCAGGTACTGCCGCTCCGGCAAGGCGTACACCACCTCGACCTGGATGTCAGACACTGTAGACCTCTTTCGCCCGCTGGGTAAATGCCTGCACCATGCTGCCCGCCAGCTCTTTGAACACCTTGCCGAACGCCAGCTCTATCAGTTTGTTGGTGAACTCGAAGTCCAGGTGCAGCTCCACCTTGCAGGCCTCTTCGCTCAGCGGCGTGAACTGCCAGCCACCCATCAGCTTGCGGAACGGACCATCGACCAGCTGCATATTGATGCTCTGGTTATCCAGCAGCGTATTGCGCGTGGTGAAGGTCTTGCTGATACCTGCCTTGGCGACGTCCACCGCGGCGGTCATTTCGTTGGAGGTAGCGTTAAGCACCCGGCTGCCGGTGCAGCCTGGCAGAAAATCGGGATAAGAATGAACATCGTTAACCAACTGATACATCTGCTCGGCGCTGAACGGCACTAATGCAGACCGACTGATCTGGGGCATATCATTTCCTGTAAGACATAAAACGTACAGATAATACCATTTATCTGGCGGCAAACAAAAAATCTGCTAAGGGATGAGGGCACCAAAAATGCGAAAAATTGCGCAGGTGCTGAACGGGAAAGGATTTCTTTCGCTGAAGCATCCAGTATAATGAACGCACTATGACAAAGAAAAAAGCACACAAACCCGGTTCCGCCACCATTGCCCAAAACAAGCGCGCGCGTTTCGAATACTTCATTGAAGAAGAGTTCGAGGCGGGCCTGTCGCTGCAAGGGTGGGAAGTTAAATCGCTGCGTGCAGGCAAAGCCAACCTCAGCGACAGCTACGTGACGTTCCGTGACGGTGAAGCCTACCTGTTTGGCGCCACCATCACCCCGCTCAACGTGGCTTCGTCGCATGTGGTGTGCGATCCGACGCGTACCCGTAAACTGCTGCTGAACCGACGAGAGCTGGACACCCTGCTCGGCCGCGTCAACCGCGACGGTTACACCGTGGTGGCCTTGTCCCTGTATTGGAAAAATGCCTGGAGCAAGATCAAGATCGGCGTAGCCAAAGGCAAGAAAGAGCACGACAAACGCGATGACATCAAAGATCGCGAATGGCAGACGGCGAAAGCCCGTATCATGAAGCACGCCAATCGTTAAGCCGCTGGCTTATCGAGGTAAACTTCTGGTATACTGCACAAAGTTACTTGGGGCTGATTCTGGATTCGACGGGATTTGCGAAGCCCTAGGAGCATGCCGAGGGGCGGTTGGCCTCGTAAAAAGCCGCAAAAAAATAGTCGCAAACGACGAAAACTACGCTTTAGCAGCTTAATACCCTGCTTAGAGCCCTCTCTCCCTAGCCTCCGCTCTTAGGACGGGGATCAAGAGAGGTCAAACCCAAAAGAGATCGCGTGGATGTCCTGCCTGGGGCTGAAGCGTTAAACTCAATCAGGCTAGTCTGTCAGTAGCGTGTCCATCCGCAGCTGGCCGGCGAATGTAAAGATTGGACTAAGCATGTAGTGCCGACGGTGTAGTAATTTCGGACGCGGGTTCAACTCCCGCCAGCTCCACCACTTTATTAGTTGTTCGAAGTACAATGAAGTCTACTAAGCCCGCACAGCACAAGCTCTGCGGGCTTTTTTACGTCTATTGTCGTCCAGTGAGAATTGCTGAGAACTACGAGTTATGGCACCCTGAATGGGACCCACTAAGAAGGGTCCAAAAACCGAGGGTCCCAAAATGGCAAAAATTGCTAAGAAGCTCACTGACACTGAAATCAAAAGCACCAAGCCAGCCGATAAAGAAATCAACTTGTTTGACGGTGATGGTTTGATTCTACGAATCGCTCCTTTGGCGAAAGGAGGCAAGAAAAATTGGTATTTCAGGTATGCAGTACCAGTGAGCAAGAAAAGAACCAAAATGAGCCTTGGGACATATCCTCACCTTACCCTTGCAAGAGCCAGAGCCTTACGTGATGAATATCTCTCCTTTCTGGCAAATGGTGTTGATCCCCAAATCCATAACAACGATAAGGCGAAGGCATTAAAGAGTGCTACTGAGCACACTCTCCAAGCTGTAGCGCGGAAATGGTTAGATGAGAAGGTAAAGACATCAGGTATCTCACAAGACCATGCAGCAGACATCTGGCGCAGCTTAGAGAGAAATGTCTTTCCTGGTCTGGGTAATGTCCCTATCAATGAGATCCGACCTAAGCTCTTAAAACAACACCTTGATCCGATTGAGCAACGAGGCGTATTGGAAACTCTACGCCGTATCATTTCTCGTCTGAATGAAATCTTCCGGTGGGCAGCCACTGAAGAACTTATTGAGTTCAACCCGGCTGACAACCTTGGTCAAAGATTCAGTAAACCAAAAAAGCAAAATATGCCTGCCCTTCCACCAAGCGAATTGCCAAGGTTTATGGAATCTTTGACGAATGCGTCAATCCGGTTGGAAACACGTATGCTAATTGAATGGCAATTGTTGACATGGGTTCGTCCGGGTGAAGCTGTTCGCGCAAGGTGGTCTGATATTGATACAACTAACAGCATTTGGAACATTCCTGCTGATTTTATGAAAATGAAAAAGCCACACAAAGTTCCTTTGAGTAAAGAAGCTTTGCGCATCCTTGAATTAATGAAATCAATAAGTGGGCATAGAGAATGGGTTTTCCCCAGCATTAAAGCGCCTCTTAATCATATGCATGAACAAACAGCCAACGCAGCTATCATCCGAATGGGGTTCGGAGGCGAGCTTGTAGCTCACGGTATGCGTTCTATTGCAAGAACAGCGGCAGAGGAGTCTGGTAAGTTCAGAGCCGAAGTTCTTGAGGCAGCGCTTGCCCACTCAAAAAAAGATGAAATTATCGCAGCATACAATCGTGCAGAATATCTGATAGAGCGACAGAGTTTGATGCAATGGTGGAGTGATTACGTTCAAACTCAAAGAGCTAAAGCTATCGCTGCTTGACTGATACAGGGGATTAGCAAGAAGGATAGGGATAGCCTGAAATGCCCATATGCTGACGAATGCCCCGTAGCTAAAACATTCTCTCGAATTAAAAGCGCATATGTACATAAAACCAGTATAAAAACATAAGGTTATATAACTAAACTTTGATACGTGTGCTTCCATATGTTTTTAGTGTTTGCTATGGTGAATAAATGATACTGATGTTTTTTTATGCTTTCATTGCTTGTTTCCTTAGTGGACTACCATATGGATTTCTTTGAAAAAACTAATGCTGACAAAAATTCAATAGGTTTTACCTATCAAGATTACGTTGCTTTAAAACATGCCTTAGAGCTTAAACCAGAAGAACACATTGGGATTGAAGTTTATGACGATCTCCATCTTGAGAGCATCGAGGGTCATAAAACCTTTATCCAAGTTAAACATTCAATTAACAAGTCTAATATAACTAATAAAGACATAGACTTATGGAAAACATTATATAATTGGTCAGAGGCGATTAAGACCATAGGCGACAAAAGCATTAGCCTTATTTTTTACACTAACAAAGGTCTTACCTTAGAGCCTGGTATCGTGCAACTTTTGACTAACGACACTAAGGACATTGAAAAAATAAAAGATGAAATAGAAAAGATAGAACAAGATCATAAAAATAAGTCAGATGACCTCTATAAGTATATTTCTATCATAAACTCACTCGATAGCAATTCTTCTAAACGTTTATTTAATAGTATAAGTTTTCAACATAGCGAAGATGGGATCATCCGCCAAATAAAAACATTACTAAAAACATTAGCAATCCCTGATGATAAAATAGATGATGCTTTTAATTATATTTCAGGTGCTTTTTTTAAACATAAATATGATTTGGTTAAAAACCATACCAAAATAAATATAAGTTATGATGATTTTCGAAATAATTTGGGAATAGATAGGATTATTCAAATTTCAAGAAATTGTATAAATAATTTCGACCAATACTACGATTTTGAATCTGCATACCCAACTAACGTTGAGTCAAAGATCTCTTACAAACAACTCAAAGATTTGGATTTGAATAGCGATTCAATCGTAAAATATATAAATGAAATGGCCAAAACAGAAGCTTTCATTCAAAAATTGCAAAGCTCTGGAGATTTAACAACTCAAGAAGAAAGACTAATATATCAAAAAGCGTTTGATGAATGGCAATCACGTCATTCAGCAACGTATATACGAAGCCGTTTTACAGAAATAAATGAAGATCATCTCAATAAAGCCTTCTCTGTCTATACTGAATTGACAGGAAACTGTAATATTGTGTTGGATAAAAATCAATTACCTAAATCTATGACTACAGGAACGTTCTTGCTCCTTTCAGATAAGCCCAAAATAGGATGGCTTCAAAACTGGGAGTCAGTCTATAAATGAAAATATATAACAATGAGCTTTTGGGTATATTCTCTTTGCAAGAGGTGTTATCAATAGCATCAAATATTGAAATAAGCAATGCAATGCTAATTTTACCAATTATATTTCATAAAAAAAGCTTAGATTACCTTGCCCACAAGAGAACCAATACACTATCTTTTCAAGATCTACTATTAACCAAGCCCGAAATAATAGTATCCATAAATAAAAGATTCTATAATTTCCTTCCATCCTCAGTTAATTGTGTTTCATTGTGCCTTGAAAATGGAATAGCTGAATTACAACACGGTAAATTAGCATTTAAAAAAAAGTTAATATTAGATAATGCGATCCCGTTTATTGGCAAAAGAGCCGTAAAAATACAGGCAGCATCGATAAATGTTGCACGTTTATTATTAGAAGAACCACACAATATATATGACATTTGTGGAGTTAGATTATAATGCAGATTACTAATATTTTAATATGGCAAATTGATTCAACCTTGAGGAATTTAGAACTTAAGGAAAATAAGGTAAATGTAATAACAGGTGATTCTGGCAAAGGGAAATCCTCAATACTGGCTATCATTGATTATTGCCTTTTATCCTCATCATCTGATGGCATATCAAAAACAAATGTCGATAATTTTGTAAATTGGTATGGGATTAGATTAAGTATAAACGGTAAATATTTCACTATTTGTAGAAAAGCGACACACTTTGAAGAAGATGATCTAGTTTACTTTGACAAAAATGGAGACATTCCACAAATCCCTATTAACAATATCAAAAAAGATGTTTTAAAGGAACATCTGAATTATGAGTTTGGTATTAATAGTTCTCTAAAAATCCCTTATGGTGGTAGATTCATACAACAAGGGTCAAAAGTATCCTATAGATATTTTATCCCGCATTGCTTTATAGATCAAACAACACTAACCTCTTCAGAACATCTTTATTCAAAAATCTCTGATTTAAAGACAAGAGAGCGTATTGACCGAACCTTTGACATGGCTCTTGGCAGTGAAAACGCCGAAACTATGATAATGAGAACGCGGTTAGAAGAATTACAAAGGAATCTTGCTCGTATCGAATATAAACAGTCGGCTAGCAAAGACTCTTATTTCAATTTCGAAAGTGAAATAGAATCACTATACGACAGGGCGTGTTATTTTGGTTTAATAAGTGAAAACCGTAAGAATGAACCAACTGTAAGTGATAAACTTGAAAATTTGAAAGCGATAGTTAATTACAAGGATATAAACGAAATCCCAGCGATTAATGAAAGAACAAAAATTGAAAAAGAACTTTTTCTCTTAAAAAAAGAACTGACAGATATTAATGAATATATAGAAACAAACACTGAATATAAGAAGTTTTTAAAAGACAACCAAGACTCTCTTTTAATAGCCAAATATTTAGATGATAATTATAGCGAAATATTATATACAAAAAACATCTATTCAATCATTAAATCCTTATTGAACCAAAGCTCAGAGATAAAAAAGGCTATAGCCGAAAAAGGACAAAACTCACTCATATCAAAAACAAATGCTAAGAGAAAAGAGTTAGAACTTAAAATATCATCCTTGAGTAAAAAACTTACAACTGTTAGTGATGAAAAGATTACACCAATCGAACTTTATCGGTTCATGGGCGAACTCAGTTCTGAAATTAAACGGATAGTTGTTCTCCCTAAATATGATTACACTGATACTATAGAAAAGATAACTACGAAAATTGATGAGTTAGAAAGCAAGATAACAGATAATAATGCCTTTAAAGAATATACATTGAGTTTACTGAACGGAAAAATAAAGGAAATATTCACACGGATGCCTTTAAAAGGATTTGAGGATGCAACTCCTATATTTAACAAGGCAAAAAAAACACTTGATCTGATAAATAAAAATCAAGTTGAAAAAATGATAGATATTGGAAGTGCTTCTAACTATATGTATGTACATGTAGCTTATTTCCTTGCACTTCACGAATTGGTAAGAGATAGAAACGTACCGTGGGTTCCACGATTCTTAGTAATTGACCAGCCCAGCACTCCATATTTTAGTACTGCTGGTAAAAAAACTGATGACTTTGCAAGCCTTGATGCAGCCCTAAATGAAATTAATTCTTTTGTTGAGAAAATGCGGTCTCATGGTGGTTTCCAAATAATACTGTTAGAGCATATTGAAGAGTCTTATTGGCTTGACAGAGAAATGACGAACTTTACTCTTGTTGATAATGAATTAAGAGGCAATTATGGTTTAATTCATTTCAAATAAAATCGTACAGAGATTATGAGGGCACTATGATTGCATACATAGTGCCACAGCTTATCAGCTACGAGGTTTATAACCAACATCCAGGATAAATTTTGAAAGTTCTGAACGTGTTATATCAATATCATATGCGCTGCATAACATAGCAAGTGCTTGAGCAAATTTTATTCTTATCTTTTGCAGATTTTTATACATCTTCACATTAGCATCAGCGGAATTAGAAATCTTATGAAGACTCATAAGTTCTTCACTCATAGTCAAAACCAAATTTAATAAAACTAATGAAACCGACTCATCATTGCATTTCAGCCTAACATTTTCCGTCTCTTTCTTTATTTCTTCCAGGCTTTTTATAACTGCATAAATAATTTCCTCATCAAGAGGAGCCGTTAAGACTTTCTTTGGTTCAAGAAATTTTATATAACGTTCAATTTCAACTTTATTAGGGTTTTTCTTGATTAAATCCTTCAGGGTAATACCAGATATCGAAACACCAGAACCAATAACAGAGATAATATCCATTATGATCGACATAGATAACTCCTATCATACTCAAAATTAATTTCTCTCGAAGTATATTCCTTATCGTATTACTAAGCAAAATCAATGAGAAAAAAGCACTTTTTGCCCAAGAAAGCTGGACAGTGCTAGATAATCAAACGATAATATTATTATGATTGCTAAAACATCTACTTTCCCTTTATAAACAAAGAGTTAACTTAAATTATGGATATAAGAGAGTTTATCGGGAACTATCGAAATCATCCAGTACTGTTCATTGGAACTGGATTCAGTTTGAGATATCTGTCAAATTCCTTTGATTGGAATGGTCTCCTATCTCATATCTGCTTTGAGCTTACCGGTGATAAAGAATCTTATCTTGACATTAAATCAAAATGTCAAATAAATGGTGAGTATAAATATGAAAAAATTGCAAGCAATATAGAAAGATTATTTAACGAAACTTTATCTAATGACAGAAATGGTAAATTCAAAGAAATAAATGATATTTTCTATACTGAAATGGATAAAGGTGTTAATTTAAGTAGATTTAAAATATATATAACTAAAATATTATCAACCACTTTAGTTAAAGAAGAAAAAAATGACGAAATAGCTGAACTGATAAAAATGAGAAAAAATATTGGTTCAATTATTACTACTAATTATGACACTTTGATTGAACAATTTTTTGAATTCGAACCCCTAATAGGTAATAGCATACTTTTAAGTAATCCTTATGGTTCTGTATATAAAATACATGGTTGTGTCTCTGCCCCTTCCGAACTAACGATTACAGAAGAAGATTATGACTATTTCGATAACAAATATGAACTAATTAGAGCACAATTACTCTCATTATTCATTCATAATCCGGTTATCTTTATTGGTTATAGCATAAGCGATAGAAATATACAGCAAATTTTAAAGACTATTTTTTCCTATGTGCCTACTAACTCAGATATAGCTAATAAAATAAGAAGTAATTTTTTACTTGTCGAATATGAAAAAGATTCACGATCTAATACCATATCTGAACACGATATATATATAGGAAATGCTACCACAATAAGAATAAATAAAATAAAGACTGATGATTACGCTTCTATATATGAAAGCTTGTCAGATTTAATCTTACCAGTTTCAGCAATGGATATTAGAAAAGTTCAAAAAGTCTGGAATGAAATAAGAAGTGGTGGGGATATAGAAGTAAAAATCACAGAAGATTTAGACCAGTTAAAAAATGGACAAATGGTTTTAGCCGTAGGATCTCATAAACGAGTCAAGTATGAGTTCCAAACCAAGCCTGAGATGATGCAAGATTATTTCAAGATTGTTGAGGAAGCAAATAAGCAATTAATTATATTGTTAAATAAACAGAAAATACAAAGTTCCCAGTTCTTTCCAATCTTTGCATTCAGTGAAATCTGCCCTGAACTTGATAATGTAGAAATTTATAAGGAACAACAAAGAAGGAAACTTGCTGATCATTTTGAGCGGACAACTGCAAACAATTGCAGCAATATTCACAATACTATTTCAGAAATTATTGATGATAGGGCATTACCTATCTCAAAAAAAGATGACTGCATCTTTCATAGTTATTATCAAGATAGAATACAATCTGAGGATATTAAGAGTTATTTATTATCTTTCGAAGATAAAAATAGCACAGTATATAGACGATTATTATGCTTGTACGATTATAAACATTATGACATTTAAATTTCAATTAAAACATTCGAGGAAAAAATGAATAAACTCTTTTCAATATTTTTATTATTACCTTTAGCTGTCTACGCAGAACCACCAAAGATTGTTTCTCCAATTGATCATGCGCCGTTGTTCCATGCCTGCTCCGAAAAGCAAGAAAACTTAAATATTTCAAGCAACCAATTAATTGATAAATTAGTTGCTATATATCATATAAATAGAAAGACAGCAGAAAGGGTAGTATCTCTATTAGATACAATACCTGCTGCTGCGCAACCAGGTTTTGACTGTTCGAATGTTGACACAGAATATAATAACATCCATAAATAAAGAGAAGTAAAAGGCCTTCTTGTTCATAAGCAGGCCTTTTACTAAAATTGACAACATGGTTAAAACATTGTAGTTATTTATCACATTAATAATAATTACAGAGGTTCACACCATGAAAATAACTCAATTACTTTTTCTTCTGACAAGCATAGCTTTCTCAACAAATAGTTTTGCTAATGAATCAAATAATGCAAGTGATGACGTGCAAGAAATGCTTGGTTCTCAATATTCACAGATTGCTTATGAATATCTTACTTTACATAAAGATAAGAATATTTTTATTGATGAGAAAAATATAAATGAAAAATATACGCAAGAAGAATTCAAAAGATTATACACTCGTCAATTTAACACGAATTACAAATATTACTCACTTATGATAAAGAATCATCCAGAAGAATTCAAAAAGACAATTTCTTTATTAAATAAAATTAGAGAAACAAACAAGCCATGTCCACATAACGGTTTGATTAATCAATGTTTGTTTTCAAGGTCTCAATTTTTAGACTTCAATATAAAATTATCAAGCATGATTTTAAATGGTGAATCAAAACCGGAGATCGACCGAATATTTAAATCAAAAAAATTAGAAGAAAAACAATTTCAATTATTGAAAAACATGTTAATTGAACAAGCCACAAGAACCAAGCTATAAGCAAGGGCTAACTCTCAGCATCTCCTTCGGTGATACTTTGAGTTGCTCCTTGTTTTTTCGCCCTTTGGTTGAAAAAATTAAAAGCAAAATCAACTGCATACATTGACATTTTCAGCATCTATCATATAAGTAAAATAAGCATAACGGACATGCTTATTTTACTTTACAATATGAAAGGAGTTCATATGAATGATAGAAATCATACTTTTAATAATATCAAGCCATTCAGAATCTGTAGCTATGAAAATTTTGCTTCTGCTGAATTACCCTCTCAGCAGACACGTTCTCATTGTATTAGTATCAGATTAAATGATGCCGAGTTGTCTTACGTTGATAGCCTACGAGAGGATCTCAACCGTGCTGTTTGGATACGTATGTCAGCATTGAATCGTCTCCCTCCCAAAATTCCAGAAATAAATCTAACTGTCTGGAAAAACCTTGCCAAAGCATCTCAGGATCTGAACTACCTTGTTCAGCATCTCAACACTAAATCACACGATAGTCCTTTTACTATCACTGAAATTTATACGGTGCAAAAAAGAATAAAAGCACTAAGAGATGCCCTTCTGTCAGCAAATCGATCTGTCAGTGATAAATAATGAAAGGGATGCAAAAAATCCGCAGAGGAAAGAGTTTTGCTGGTGTAGTCCTCTATACGTTAAAGCCCGGTTCTCATCATAAAAATGACCCTATCGTGATCGGTGGAAATGTAACGATAGTTGGCAATGCCGCTAAAGATCTGATCGCTGAATTTGATAGCACCAAACAGCTTCGTCCTGACGTGCAAAAGGCTGTTTGGCACAACTCGCTTCGTTTGCCTAAAAACGAGGCATTGACTGATGCTCAGTGGGCTGAAATAGCAGATGATTATATGTCCCGAATGGGCTTCTCTGAGACGCATCTAAGATGCTATGTCCTTCATGACGATAAGGCTGGTCAGCACATCCATATCATCGCCAGTCGCATCGAACTCAGTTCGGGGAAGCTCTACCTTGGAAAAAATGAAAATCTCATCAGCACCCGCATCATCCAGCAGCTTGAACTCGACTATTCACTGACAAGAACCAAAGGGCCGGAAGCTAAGGCACCTCCGGCATCGCCCTCCCCTGAACCAAAACACAAAAAATCACGTAATGAAGCGATGATGGAGGAAAGGATTGGTGAGTTATGCCCTAAAACCATCATCCAGAACGCTCTTGAAGTATTCCTTGCCAATAAACCATCAACCACTGAGTTTGTGCATCAGCTTGTGGCACAAAACATCAGAGCAATCCCGAACATCGCTTCTACTGGCCGCATGAACGGCTTCTCATTCGAATACCAGGGGATTGTGTTCAAAGCATCTCAATTAGGAAAAGGGTATTCTTGGGCTGAATTACAAAACAAGATCGATTACCAAGCTGAACGCGATAATGCTTTTCTGTTCGAACTGAAAGCATCTGTCAATGAAGATTCTGAAATAGTCATCCCTACAGAAACCATAACAGAAGACGTGAATAAAGCCATCGAAGTGATTATCCCCGTTAACAGTACTGGTCTGGGCGAAGAGTGTTTACACGAAGCTGACGAAAGCCCTCAAGGTTTACTGAGAGTGGAAATAATATCTGGTTCTATTGCAACAGAAGAGGCTGCCGCAGCACTTCTCTCAGAAGCTTGTGGAGGTACTAAAGAAGTGTATGCAACCGAAGCGGTAAAAGAAGCTCGCAACAATCAGTCCCTGCCTATGGTGCAGACTGGTTTCAGATGGTTGGAAACCATCCCCTATCTCGATATCTTTATGAGAATATTGAAAAAGCTAAAAATCCCATTTTTGAAACCCCCAGTAAAGCACAAGACTATCACCTGCGTTAAGGTAGTTGAGACGTTTCCCTCAAGACCAAAAAACTATATTGAGACGCCTTCATTTCGTCGTAAAGCAACACACTCAATGTGAGCATGGCTCACGGTGGCAAGCCTTCTTGATAAGTGCAGCCAAATAAATTGATCGATAGCACCGATCGATAAAACAAACACGATAGCCATAAACTATCAAAGTTTTTAAATCGATCGGTACAAGTGATTTGCCTTTGCTGCAAACTCAGTCAAAATGTCAATTTACAAATATTCATCTAATAGACTGATTTAACTAGTCTATTTTTTATTTCAATGAGAAGAAGGTTTTGAAATGGCAGATACCATCTCGTGTGTATTCCTTGATTTCTCCATAAAACGAATATGACTTCATTCAGAACACATAGGAACTTGTATGAGTATCTCCACTACGAAACACCACAACATTAGTCTGTCTGAGCGCCAGCAACAAGAAATCATTACTAATGAATTCGAACTGTTTGGTGAAACTTTCGAGTTTGCGGAAATTTTCTCTGCGACTGTCATCAGTTCCAACCCAACAAATGCTCAAATCTTGGTAAAAACAAATGATGGTGATGAAAAGCAGATTTCAGCCTATGGTATCGCGGTAAGGAACTCACACAGGATTCGTCTATACGAGCTTCGAAAGTATAGCAACGATAACTCCTGTGTCGTATATGCCGATGCGCTCATTATTAATTCAAACACAGGCGAATATAAAGTAAACTTAAACAGGAAAACCGTCATTATTCCAGCTTTTCTGACAATGCTATTTCATAATGCTTCGACAGCATCTTTCTTCAGAGTAATGCCAGTTCCGAAGTGGTTTTATATTCTCTTCACTTTGCTTTGTTTGGCTTCTTTCATTGCATTTTGCTCATTGCTTGTGGGATTCAAAGATGGATATGTGTGGGATGAGCACAAGTATATGTGGCTCACATATTTCTTCTCAAGGATCGGAAGCTTCGTTTGTATCAAATGGATTAAAAGAAGAAGCGAGAGATTTTATCATAAACTCAGAAATCTTATCGATTTAGTAAAAAGATAAAAATTATCAGCAACAAAGAGTTAGCCCGTAGATTCCTACTGCGGGCTTATTAAATAATCACAGTCCATATTTTCTTTTCTTCTCTTTGATGGATAACTCTTTTTTTAGAATATTAGCACTATATTTCTTTTTCTCATGCATATAGATTTTTTCAGTTCTGCTTCCATTATTAATGATGAAATCAATCAATGAAGAACATATACTTTTCATTCGTTCTTTATCGATCATGTCATTTTCAATTTTATTGATATAGCAATAATAAGAAAGAAGCAAAAAGTTTAATACAACTTCCCTGTTTGAGAACGTTAACCTTTCAATTTCGGACTGGTATTTAATGTAAAAACCAGCACAAAAAAGATAGGACTGCTCGATTGTTTCTCTTTCTGCGAAGCCTGATTGCGTTAGTTTATCAACGAATCGATCAAGTAGAAGAAGATATCTTTCCATGATATTGATCTTTATTTTTTCCATAATATGCATCCATGCAATTTATTTTTGTCATCCAGACAATTAAAGAAATATCAGAATTATTAATCATGTCAATAGTTAAAATCTATCAAATTATATTTAAATATCTTTTACAGGTAAGGGTCTATTAAGCTCTTCAACTGTTATTTGCTTCAAATGAGAATTATAAAGCCATATCTTGAACTGCTCTAAATATCTGTTATTTAATGCTATCAAAGCTTCGTTTTCAGTTTCGAGCCTCTTTATTCTCTGACAAGCGATTTCTAAATTAGCAGGCTTAATAGAACATGTTTCTTTAATACCAAACTTGAGAATCTTCTTTTTAGAATTAAAACAATCCGAAACCTTGACATGGCTACTTAGAGATTGTCTTGAAGGTCTCTTACCAATAATCTTTACTAACTTGTCGCATAAAGCATCCCAGGTTAGCTTCTCATCTTTATTCCAGTTATTTATAACATTTGTTATGCGTTTTTCATCATAACCAGTAATATGTTTAGCCATTTATTCTCCTTTTATAATTTTAGTTTGAAACTCATACCATTTTTCAGCATTGAGATTCCCATCATTTTTATCATGATACGTTTTTTCAATAATTTTATTATGAATTACCAATAGTCGATCATCATCCTTTCCAGAGTCTTGTATTGGATAATAACCGCATACGTCAAAAGCATATGAGTGCTTGCAGTAACCATACTTAGTAACGAGCACAGCTCCATCATTCAATGAATCGAAATCAGTTATGTCCATGATAGCTATTTCTTTTTTCCTATGGCTATTACTTGCCTCGATTGTCGTTTTTTCTCTTATGAGCTTAGTCATTTGTAAGTGTGATCGGTGATCATAGGAAACATTTTGTGAGACCAACTTTCTTCCAGACCATCGAGCGATACTAAACTCATCCATGCCATTAATTTGAGAAAAAGTATTCAATAGATGCCTTAATTGATGAGTTCTAATAGAATAGGGAATACCATCCTCATTGATATAGCCGTGTCTTTTGAACAGGTTTGTTGTGCCTTTAATACTTGCAACAGCATTAATATCCATTCTAAAAAACTCAGCCGTGGGTCTGAAAAAAGATGTAAAATCTTTTCTTGTCTTCTGACACAGTTGCCTATCAAATAAAAGACATAAAGCATTTGAATATTTAATTCTTTTTTCTTCATCATACCAAGGAAAATTCTGAGGCTTTGTGGGAATGAGTGCATACTTGGATGACTCAGTGCCTTGGCCTTCCATTGTTCTTGAGGCAAACCTTGCATGGTTGGACAGTTTTTTTAATCGAGCTATCGCCTTTTGAGCTATAGGGACCATTACTGTAGGAATCCATTTAATATCCCCAGCATAACCCTTTGCGGAAAAAAATCTTAAACCATATCGTTCAATGCCTTTGTCATCTTTTTCAGTAATCTCACAATCTGCTGGAAGACTTAAAATTTCTGAAATTCTTCCTGGAGCACACATGAGTAGTGTAAGAACAGAAGTAGTGAAAATGTCCCTCGTAGACAATTGGCTTTCATCTTTAGAGAAAATCTCAGCAATAGCTATTACAGATTTTATGTCTGGTAGTTTTGAGTGTCCTTCGAGTGAAGGTTCATAACCTTTCCAGCTCTGAGTTATTTTATGTCTTAACGGATTTACCCAGAAAAAGTATGATGAAGTCGTCATTCTGTTTCCTGTTAAGAATAAACATAGTTTCTCAAGTTCTTTACCAATTCCAACTGCTTGTACTTTTGAATATTTGGCAGATGCTAACCTTGCACATTCATCAAATATGATATTATTGCACTTAATAATATTAGCTTCTCCGTATAATTTCAATAAAACAAACTCAATGATTTTCAACATTGACAAAGTATTTTGGTTTGACTTTGACCTGTTAAACGAGTGAATATGAAACATATAAGCTTTAGCGAAATCAATGAAACTACCATCTAATCTATCTTTGCTATTTCGATTATTGTTCATGTCAAATTTATTGAATCTATAATATCTCTTCCATACATTGCTTTTCCATGAAATCGCTAACTTCGAGTTGAGAATATTACTCTTACAAAATTCAATAAATTCATCAACATTTAAACTCGGATTATTAGCATTGGCTGGCTCGAATAGTATGATATTGGTCATTGGGAACTCCAGGCTCTAAAGTTTTTACAAGTGAAACATTCAATTTGATCATTTTTATCATTAAAAAATCCGAACGAATTTAAAATATATTCAGTAAAGAGCTTCTTGTTTTTTGACTGTTCTTCTCCAAGAAATATCTTTGATAGCGGTTCAAAAAAAGGATTGAGCATCTTGTCTATATCATGAACATTGTCTGGACAATTTTTTACGTATATCCCTGATGAGTTTATAGATTTATGGTCTAATGCTTTAGCTATTACTTCAACTGATGCACCTTCCTTTGCTAAACGAGTTCCCAGGGTATACCTAAATCGTCTTGCATTAATCCGTATAGGGCCGTTATTACTTGATGACCCAATGTTGAATTTAGTAGTCAAATTATTTAGTCTGTTTGAGATAAAAGAATTCTTCATATGTAAAAAATCAGTTGTCATGATGGTATCTAAACTTTGTCCAGTATCAATTAATACATATTGTTTAATGTCCATGAGTATAGGTAATTCATTTTTTAAATGACTAATTTTCCTCTTGACCCTATCTTCGATATGTTTCTTGTTCAGATCAATCAAGGTTATAAGTTCCTCATACAGGCTATCGTCGATTCTCATCATGCTGAACTCACTTCTGAAGTTCTTCCTTTGTTTTACTTTCGGTATATTTAGAAAACAACCCTCTTCCGTTCTGATGAGATCTTTCGCTTTCAACGAAGTTAGCTGTGATGGCCTCCTTCCCGTTTTTGCTAATAGAATAACGTAGCAATACATAAACAGAGGGATTTTATCTTCTTTCAACAATTTCCTGATACTTTCAAGTATGATTTTCAGCTCTTCTTCCGTTAGTGGTCCACTATTCGGATCTCTTCGTTTAACGGCTTCCCCTGTTAAATTAGGTTTAATGGTTATTTTTTCCAGCATTCTTAGAGCTGAGTTATCTACTCCTTCATAACCGAGTTTTTTCCATTTACTAAGAAAGTTCTTTATTGAATTTAGCTTATAGTTTTTCTCAGGGCCTAAGCTAACATTAAATTGATAAACCGCTTTGGAATTAATCATTTCAAGATCCATCAATCTTAGCCATTGGCTAAAGATGTGATTTATATTCTTTATGTAGCCTGCACTATATTCAGACGAAAAATATGCCAAGGTATTAAGATAACCAACACGCATCGACCCTGGCATTTTATCGGCAACCTTATGTGGGCAAACACAATTATTTATATCTAATTGCCATTTATTATCTGAAATCCTGAACCTATACCCCTTCATCATTGCAAAAACTACATTCTCTTTTTTTAAAGTGCTTGTTTTCATTTCATTCCCCTTTAGTTATTTTCCTCAAAGAGTCATAAACTCTTCCAATAACTTCCTTTTCTTTCATTGATATGTGTTTGAAGTTATAATTTTCTGACATCTTTGAATCTTTTGACCACCCCATGAGATAGCACCTCAAACCTGATTTTCGGCTGATATCTAAATTCGAATCATCAATTTCACTTGAATAGAAATAGTTCCAGGAGTGTCTCAATTTATGACCTGATAAATTCTTTAATTCCGGGCTTGATTTTTTAATGGTCGAAATTATCTTTTCATATGCTGAAACAGATAAAGGTTCTCCAACTGTTTTACATGAACTGTGTGTAACAAACAGGAAGTCATGCTTCTTCTTTTTGGTGTATTTATTTCTATAGTTATTTATGTAATCCAAAATCTCCAATGCTAACTCGTCCGACAAGGGAATTTCCCTTTCACCAGTTTTGACTAAAGGTTGATTCAGCCTTCGATCTTCAATGCAATCATGTCTTCTGAAAATACTTAGTGTGTAATCCCTAGGATTTAAATCATTAACTTTTAGATTTAATAGCTCTCCTGCTCTTAAACCACAATTCAATAGTAAGGTAAAAATGAGTCTGTTTCTCACTTGAACATCCTTCTGAAAAGGATTTTGGCTTCCTTCAATTTCTAATAACTCAAACAGTTTTTTTATCTCTTCTTTGCTCAGTGATTTATCTTTTCTGTCATTCATGCTAAGAGATTTATTTAGCGGGAGATGTGCTCTAATACTTTCTATGAAACTCTCGACTTCATATCTAGCATGAATTCCCTTAATAGAATGAAGTAAACCGCACAGCCAATTAAGATAGCTCGAAAAAACATGAATTCTATAACCGAAAGTTCTTCTTGCAATCTGATACCCTTTTATTAATCTTACATTTGTAATCTTTTGCTTATCAAATCTCTGCCTTGCATAACGGATCAGGTCATCCACTTCTGCTACACTTAGGAACTCCTTAATTTCAATCCTATCAATTATATTTATTTTCCTGCTTTTGAGGAAATTGCTTAGTATTAGTAAGTTTGTTGCAACTATCTCCATCGTTGATGCGGTCGCACTTCTATTCCTGACATTGGTTGTAAGATAGAGATTTTGATAATAAACAGGCAACTGTGTTTCTTTATCGAGAACCAAACATCCTCGTTCGCCATTGCTCATCACAAATTTTTTTATTTGATATGACATTATAATAACCCTCCGAAAACTTTACATTTAGTAATCACTACGGCTTATCTTTATTTTATCAATTTAAATTTTGCAAATTTTTTTGTTATATATGGCTTTATTTATAATGAATTTAAATATTTAAAAAAATTTCTTTCACGTGAAAGAAACAGGTACGGCTAGTAAAAGGTATCCATACCCGATATTAAGAAACCACCTTTGAATACCTATGGCGTAAGCTCTGCCTGAAAAAACGTAAAGAATTACGTTAAATATAGGTTTTGTTAAGATATAAACTTTACTAATTTGAGAATTAATCTTCAAAAAATAAGAAGGCTGTAATTTTATTTCAGGAGACATGCTTTCTTGAATTTTCGATAGTTAATTGAATCCACTCTTCCACTTCACTTTCAACGAAAGCAACTGCACGAGATCCAATTTTTACTGGTGATGGGAAACATCCTTTGCTGATTAGATGATAGATCCAGGCTTTACCATAACCGGTTCGATTGAGAACTTCAGGGAGGCGAATAAGACGGGTGTTGTGCTGATTCATAGTCGTTTCCTCTTCTTTCATTTTGATGGAAACGACTATACGAATGAATCAGCGGGAAAGAGACCGAAGCTGGGAATTCCAGAGCTAATGGAGGTTGGCCTTAGTCAGAATCAGCGATTTTCATCACGTCTGAAACTCTGATGTTTTTGAGATGGCTGTTTTTGTTGATGAACAGATGAAACTGTCGGATGAAAGGTATACTCGCGGCCTTCAGAGCAAGGGGTCTGTCTGTGTCCCGAATTTGGTGATTAAGGCGGGTCTGTTCTTCATCATCATCGTCTGTGTAAAGGAGGCGTGAAAGACGGTCTTCTGATATCCGAACATTGTGCAGCGTTGACCATACAAGGATGTCGATCATGGGAATGAGTCTGTAGTTGATGATTTTCTTAATCGTTCCATAACCAAAGCGGATCGAGTCAGTAGTGTCAGCCTCAATGCCTCTGACCTTACGCCACTGAGGTAGTGCGGCTTTCAGGGATTCAGCTATTTCCTCGTCAGTTCCATTCGCCAAGTCGATTTCGACCATGACAGTATCTCTGAACAGGCGAGGTAGGGACTCTGATACAGGGCTTTCGAGGAATTCACGGTTAACCGAGTACTCATCCCCTCCCTCCCAGAAGAAAAGTGAATTTCGTAGTCCCACAATACTGAGTTGCGCCAGTCTTTCAGTTGTTGTCAGAAAGAAGTGTGGTGGCTGGTAAAGAGTATCCTCTCTTGTGAGATAGCCGAGATGCTTTTCTGTGATGAGAAAGGGCTTTCCAGTGAAGATCCTGTCGATGTAGAGCCTTACGGCTTCTGCTTCAAATTCTTCATGATATGGTTTGAAGAACAATGTCCTTGCCAGTAATTCATGGTAGAGGTGTATAAGCGGAAGCTCTTCGAATCCGCGATATGTATCAATATCCAGCCACTTCTTCACCTCTCTCGTCTGCTCAACTGACCAGTTTTTCATAACGATCTCCAACATGCATTAGACTTAATGTATGTAGCTAACGTAATCGACATGTTAAAGGAAGACCAATGAAATGAGTTCAGATGCCATCAGGAAGTTGAACCAAGAGGTTTGTTATTTTTTGATACAGTCTGCTAACGGACTATTTTCAGGGGATTATGCCGTTACGATTTATGGTTCCTTTATAGAACCAAAGGTAAAGTCAGAAACAACAGTTATCTAGAAAATTCAATTAAATAGATATCTAGTTACAGGGACGCCAGCCCACCAAATACGTCGCCAGTGAACCAGATAGACCCGGCGATAATAGCGAAAAAGCCCACAACTTCGGTTGCGGGCTTTTTTGTTTTTGTCACATTCAGGGGGAAACCCCTTGGCCCGGGCTCCCCCGGGCCGATGCAGGCTAGTGATCCAAATAGAGGTAGTGCAGCCAGCTGGTCATGCGCAGCAGCACTTTGCGCATCACGGAGACGTGCTCGAAGTGCCCGGTATAGACCGCCGCCTGGGCGCTCACGCCGTCGGGCAGATGATCCAGATCCGGGTTGGCCGCCAGATCGATCATCACGTACACGCCTTCCCGGCCCGGCGTGGCGCTCAGGCCCTGCAGTGCGCCGCTGGCCTGGTAGCTGCCGTCCGGTATCGCCGGCAACACCCGGCTCACGGTGCCGCCATAAACCTGCCCCGGCAAGCCGTTGAACACCACTTCAGCCTGGTCCCCCTGCGCCAAGCGCAGGATGGCGTTCTGGCGGAACACTGCCACCACCTGGCGCTTTTGCTGCGGGATAAAGATCATCACCGGTTTGAACGGCAGGCGAACCGCCGCCGTGCCCGGCCGCGCCAGCACCTGCGTGACATAGCCATCGCTCGGCGCACGCACCACCGTTTGTTCCAGGTTGTAACGCGCTTCGGCTATTTGCGATTTCAGGCTGGCTATCGTGGCGTCTTCGCCGTCATAGCGCCCGGACAACCGCGCCTGTTCCTGTTGGAACTGGGCTTTCGCCGCCTGCAGCGCGGCGGATTGCGCCTGATACTGCTGCTGCGCATGGCTGACGTCCTGCTCCGAGAACGGGTTGACTGGCATCGCCGCCCCTTTCGCGTAGCGCTGGTAATCTTTACGGGCGCGCTCAAACTCCACGTTCGCCCGCTGCACGTTGGCGGCGGACTCGCTGAGTGCCGCCCGACGCGTTCTGATCTCCGCCTCTGCCCCGGCCAGATCCGCCTCCAGCTTGGTGAGCCGCGCGCGGTAGCGGCTGTCGTCGAGACGGAACAGCACCTCGCCTTTGCGCAGCAGCACGTTGGTTTTCTCCGTCACCTCAACGATCATGCCCGAGACCTGCGGCACCATCGGCACCGACACGGCAATTTTCTGCGCACGATCGCTGTACGGATGGTTGTAGTTCATCGTCAGAATCAACGCGCCGACGATAAATATTCCGCCAAGCACCGCAGTCGGCACGGTCCATTTGTTGACCGGAATGCGGAACAGTTTAAATACGCCGTAGCTCAGCGCCACGTAGCTGAGAATAATGAGCAAATCCATAGGCTACGCTCAACTTACCGTGGAGCCGGGAACCGCCGACGGCTTTTCCTGCAGACGTTGTAATTCCGCTTCGAGCAGCGCAATGCGCGCCTGCAGATCCGTTGAGGGTTCCGGCCTTTCACTCATGCCCCAGCCGCGTTCCGGCCGATAGAGCGTCGCCCAGATCCACAGCAGCGGCCAAATGGCGTGCAGCGTAAACAGGCTGACCCAGCCGGCGACGTGAATCGCATCCTGATGCGGGTGCTGGCGTTTTTTCGCCAGCAAATAGGGAATGTCATGAATAATAATGACGCCGTAGAATAATATCAGGAATACCGCGATCAGTACGCCTAAAGCAAAATAGTTAAGAAACATGTAAAGTCCTGGTTGAGAATAATGAAAATAAATAATCTCTATAGCGTGTTATATTGTCTAATGTCGTTGGCGATAGTATCGATGGCGTTCTTCACGTCGGTGACTTTCAGCTGTGCTTTCTCATTATTAAGATTTTCTCCCGAAGCCTTACGCACCACTTTAATGACCGGCTGATTGGTCGCGGCATCGATAAACTCGCCTTCCATATAGACCGCGCTCTCCATAGTACGGTGCCCGGTTACGCTTTGCGTCGCGGCGATCAGCAGCGTGATTGGCAAGACTTCATAGACCTGCAGCCCTTTCTTCTGCGTGTCGATCGCCGTGATGGCGCCGCGGAAAATCAGGGTATGCTCGCGCGGCATGTCCACCAGCGTAAAATGGGTGCCCATCGCCTGCTTAAACTGCTGGTTGGTGTAATTCAGGATATTGTCGAGCGCGCGCTGGCTCACCATCTCGCTCGGTTTCGGCCGCGGGAAATAGATCATCGGTTGATACACCAGATATTGATAACGGGAAAAATCGACGTTCTTATCCTTCCAATATAAAACGTCTTTACCGGACGCGGATTGACCTTTATTGATATCGTTATAATTGGTCAGAAAGGTCGAGTATTTTTCTTTTTCGGTCACGGCGGAAGAGCACGCGGCCAGTAATAACAGCGCGGGTAAAATAACCGCTCTTGTCACTTTCATTGACGGATTTCTCTTTATTCTTGTGGATAGCAAATAATCAAATCGAATGATACCCACCCACCCGTGATAAGTCATATGACAATGCCGCCAAAGGTGTATATCATTTTTGATATAAAAACTCATACGAGCCGGCCTGTGAAAGAGAAAGACTTCCGCATTGAAGAACTCAGGATTGTCCGCGTCATTGCCGAAACGGCGAGCGTCAGCAAAGCGGCGCAGCTATTGGATATGCCGCAGTCTAACGTGTCGCGCGCCCTCACCGCGCTGGAGCGGCGGCTCGGACTGGAGCTGTTCCTGCGCGGCCCGCGCACTCTGTCACTGACCGAGTTCGGCGAACAATTCTTGCGGCGCGCCTCGCAGTTGCTGGACGAACACAGCGATCTGCTCGATATGGCCGGCACCTATAAACGCAGCCTGAACGGCATGGTCACGCTCGGCGCGCCGATCGGCATCCACGCTTTCCTGGCCCGTTATTTACTGCCGCCGCTGCTGCATGCCGCGCCGGAATTGACGATCGATCTGGTAACCCGCAACCCCGACGAACGTGAGAAAAAGCACGGTGCGGTATTCGACAGCGACTGCGATTTGCTGATCAGCTTTTTCCAGCCGCAAAACGAAAACCTGATCGCCAGGCCGCTCACCCGTTTTCGCGTCGGGCTGTTCGCCGCACCGGATTACATCGCCCGCTCGCCGCTGGCAGCGCTGGATGAACTGCCGCAGCATCGCTGCATCACCTTGCGCATGCTGGGCGGCATCCGCAATACCTGGAGCGGCTACAGTGCACAGGGGGAGTTGGTGCAGGTCGAGATCAACGGCGCCAGCGTCTGCGATAACATTCTGCCGGCGATCGAGCTGGCCAAACAGGGCCTGGGCATCGTCTACGCCCCGTATTATTCCGTCGCCGCCGAGCTCGATGCCGGCACGCTGCTGCCCTGCCTGGCGCGCGAGCGCGGCATCGATATGCAGGCCTACCTGATCTACCGCCGGCGCGGCGTGTTGCCGCACCGCGTGCAGGTGACGATGGACAGCATCATGGAAAGCGTCAAACTGCACGCGCACCGGCTGATATAGCCAGGAAAAACCCCGCCGCAGCGGGGTTGAACGCTTCACGTCAGCGAAAAATACCTCACCGCCCCTCTTTCTCCCCCAGGAAGAAATACCACAGCGGAATGGAAAGCAGCAGGGTGAACACCAGCGTATACAGCAGCACCATCAGGCTCTGCATGATCACCATCTGGGCGCTCCAGTCACCGATCGGCAGCTGAAACTGTTCGACGGTGCCGCCGAGGATCGCCCGGCCCATCACGCAGCCGACCGCCACCGCCACGGTCGCCACCGCCGCGCGGAACTTGCGCACCTCGGCGCGGCGGGCGGTCGCTTCCGGCGTTTCGTCCCGGTGGCTTTGCCGTTGGCCGCGCCAGCGCCACACGTCCACCAGCAGCAACGCCACGAGGCTCACGCCCATTACCGGCAGGCAATAACCCAGCACCGCTGCTACCAGCAGCGTGACGGCGCGGGCAGGCAGGGAAAGCGCCAGCCAGGCGGCAACCAGCGTCTGCACCGGATGCTGCGCCCCCGCCGCCGGGCGGCGCATCCACCACATGCGGTAACCCAGCACGATCGTCAAGCACAGCCCGAGGCCAAACGCCGCCAGCAGCAGCTGATTCGGCAAGCCGAACAGAATGCCCATGTGGGCGTCGATGCCCCAGCGGGTCAGCTTGGCGATGAACGGGAAGGTGTCGAACCGCACCTGATCGATGACGGCGAAGCTTTGCGGCGCGATGGCAACCGCGTCCACCTGCGTCGGCCAGCTGCGATCCACTTCGGTCACCGTCCAGGCTTTGCCCTCGCCTTTCGGCTGGCGCAGCTCGACCTTAGCGGCGTCTATTCCGGCGGCGCGCGCGGCATGCAGCGCCCGATCCCAATCGCCGTTCAGCGCATTGCTTTGCGCGGCAGGGCCCATCTTCATGCCCGGCATCATCCCGCGGTGCTCGGCGTGCGGATCGGCCGGCGTCTGCGGCGCATCGGCCTGCAGACTGGTGTTGACCTGCGGCGTCAGCCAGCCCAGGTTGGCCCGCAGCGCGTCGATGTTGCCGCCGGCCCACTGCGACCAGGTCAGCCCGGTGGCCGAGAAGAACAGCAGCCCGGCCAGCAGCGCCACACCCAGCGTGATATGCCAATGGCGGTTAGCGGCGAAGCCCCCTTTCACCCTTTTCAGCTTGCGCTTCGGCCGCGTCGCCAACCACAGCGCCACGCCGCCCAGCGCGGCCACCCACAGCCAGGAGGCCGCCAGCTCGCTGTAGTTGCGGCCCAGATCGCCAAGCAGCAGGCTGCTGTGCAGCTTGTCCAGCCAGGTGCGCAGCGGCAACACGCCGGAGGTGCCGTACACCGTCATATCGCCCTTGATCGCCAGGGTATAGGGATCGACAAACAGCGCACGTGACTCGGAAGCGCCCAGATCGGCACTCGCGAACTGTACGCGAGTGGTGTCCATTGCGCCGGGTGCCGGACGCACGGCGTAAATGCGCGCCTCGTCACCCGCCGCACGGCGGGCAGCGGCGATCTGGTCAGCCAGCGATCTCGCCTGCCCGTGCGGCTCGGTGAAAAGCGCATCGCGATACAGCGCCTCTTCAAGTTGCGGCGTCAACACATACAGCGTGCCGGTCAGTGCAGCGACCAGAATAAAAGGAGCGACCAGCAGGCCGATATAGAAATGCAGCCGTCTGATCAGGTTCAGCATCGCGCCACGCGGCGATGCGGCAGGTGGAGTTTTGGTTATTGAAGACATGGCTTTTCTCGTTTTTCAAACTGTGCGCGCAGGCAAACCGTCCGCAGCGATACGGACGGCGTTACCCATGATCAAGCAATAGGGAAAAACGGTTGGCCGGGCGGCCCGCGCGGGCTCGGCCGCAGAGTAAGGCGCCGAAGGGGCGGAGAAACGATGCGCGGCGCGCAAGGCAGGCGCGCGATACGCGCCATCAGCCACAGCAGCGGGACGAATGCCCACAGCAGCAGCGGCACGTGGATCAGCAGCTCGCAATAGCCGCAGAAAATCATCTCCGCCGGATCCAGGCCGTGGTGGCCGGCATGTCCGGCGGCGGGCATCGCCATCGCGTGCATGTCGTGCGGCATGGCGGCTGCCGACTGCGTCATGCCGCCCATCATCGGGTGGTGCGTCAGCGATTTCGACACCACCGGCGCCACAAACAGCAACAGCACCGCCATAATGGCGATGCAGGCGGTAAAGCGTTGTTGTAGCTGGCGTGGCACTCTCATCGCGGCGGCGAATTAACCCGATCGGTGGCGAACAAGCGGCCAGTGTAACCCGCGATGCGCGATGAGGTGAACGAAAAGAAAAGTCAGGTTTGTCTTACGCGCCCCCGGCGAGGGCGATCACAGCACCCGCGTGTAAACCCGCGAGGCTTCGCCCCAGGGGTGATACCCAAGCCCGTTATAAACGAAGCCGCTGCGTTCGTAGTACCCTTCCAGATCGGTGCACAGGTGCAGCTGCGGGAAGCCCAGCCGGCGGGTTTCCTTCGCCACATGCTCAATCAGTTTGGCACCGTAGCCCCGGCCGCGCTGCGTCTCTTCTACGTAGAGCGCACACAGCCAGGGATACAATTCCCCACGGCTGATAAAGTCGTTGGTAATCAGCCCCGCACAGCCGAGGATCCGGTCATTTTCCATCAGCAGGTACCACTGCGGCAGCGGGTTGGCGGCGCCGAGGCTGCGGTTGATGGCGTCTTCATACATCATCAGCGTCTCTGCCGTGGCCCAGTGCCGCTGAAAATACGCAATGGCGCGCGGCGCCAGCTCGGGCGCTTGCCGCACCGAAATCATGTCCATCGTCATTCCCGTTATTCATGTTGTCAGCGTAGAATTATGCAGCAATATGCACGGTATGGCAGCGGCATTCCGCCGCCGTCATTCACCCCAAGGAGTCATCATGACGCAAAATATCTATGACAATCAGGCCTTCTTCGACGGCTATGCGCAGCTCAGCCGCTCGCAGCACGGCCTGGACGGCGCGCCGGAATGGCCCGCCATCCGCCGCATCCTGCCGGATTTACAGGGCAAAAGCGTGGTCGATCTCGGCTGCGGCTACGGCTGGTTCTGCCGCAGCGCGCGCGAACAGGGCGCAGCCAGCGTGCTGGGGCTGGACGTTTCGGAAAAAATGCTGGCCAAGGCGCGGGAGATGACCGCCGACGCGGGTATCGAGTACCGTCGGCAAGATTTGGCGCAGCTGCAGCTGCCAGTAAAGCGTTACGATCTGGTCTACAGCTCGCTGACGCTGCACTACCTCGAGGATCTGGCCGCGCTGTTCGCCACGGTTTACGCCACGCTGAAGCCAGGCGGGCAGTTCATCTTCACCGCCGAGCACCCGATCTACACCGCCCCGGCGCAGCAGGGCTGGCTGACCGACGGCAACGGGCAGAAATCCTGGCCGGTCAACGGCTACCAACGGGAAGGCCGGCGCGTCTCCAACTGGCTGGCGGAAGGCGTCATCAAGCAGCACCGCACGCTCGGCAGCTATATCAACCCGCTGGCGCAGCAAGGGTTTATCATCCAGCATTTGAACGAATGGGGCCCCAGCGCGCAGCAAATCGCCGCTACCCCGGCGCTGGACGAAGAGCAGGAACGCCCGATGATCTTCATTCTCGCCGCCCGCAAACCCGCCTGATTTATCCGCAGTAAACCGTTCACACCACCACAGTTGGGGAGGCCGCCTCCCCCCAACGGCTATTGTACCGGCAGCGCCGCCCCGTGCGCCGCGAAGTGCGTCAGCGCCTCGCCCTCCATGCGATAACGCACCCACTCGCCCTGCGGCTGCGCGCCGATGCTAAGGTAGAAATCGATAGCCGGCTGATTCCAGTCCAGCACGCTCCACTCCAGGCGGCCGCACTGCCGCTCGCACGCCAGTTGGGCGATGTGCCGCAGCAGCGTTTTACCGGCGCCCGCGCCGCGATGCTTCGGCGCCACGTACAGGTCTTCCAGATAGATGCCGTTTTTACCCAGCCAGGTGGAGTAACTCATAAAGAACACCGCATAACCCGCCGGCTCGCCGTTTACCGTGCAAATCAGCGCTTCGGAACAGGCGCCCGGCCCAAACAGGCTGCGTTCGATGTCCTCCACGCTGGCCCGCACCTGCTCGCGCGCCTTTTCGTACACCGCCAGCTCGATAATCATATCCAGAATCAGTTTGGCGTCGCTTTTTTGCGCCGGGTAAATCTCAATGGTCATGGCAAGTCCTGTGTGAGTTGATGGCTGTGCTTGCCAGCATACAGCGCCTCTCATGCTGCATGAACGGCATTTTCATCAACAGGCAATGAATATCATGCATCTGGATTGGAAACGCCTCGCTCTCAACCTGCCACAGGTGTTCGAAGCGGCGTTATAACGCGGGTTCGCCGATCGGCAGATACCCCTGCCACAGCGGCCGGGCCGGTTCGCCGTGCGGGTTGGCGCGCAGATGAACGTGGTAGCCCTGCAACGCCTGCAGCAGCAGGCAGTCGTCCACCTCAGCCAGATCATCTTTGTGCTGCTGCGCGCTGTCCGTCAGCAGCGCCCGTTTGGCTTTGTCTTTCGCCTCGTCGGCGGAGCGCGCCACGAACAGGCCGAACTGGTGCAGTTCCGCCAGCTCATCGCTGCGGTAGCCGCCCACGTTGACGAAAAACAGCCTCTCTTCACCGGCAAACGGCGCAGGCTCCAGACTCACGTCGTAACCGTCCGCCCAGTCGATGCGCGCATAGCCGTCGACATGCACCTTGCGCTTATCGCCGAACCACTTTTCACGCAGCAGCGGATACGCTTCTTCCGGCCGATCCGCCGCCGCGAACTGCACGTCGTGCAACTCAATATTGGCGCCCGGCGCCGTACCGCCCACATAAAACATCAATAATCCCGGCATGTTAGTTTGCTCTCTCTGGTAATAATCGCTGTATAATTTAATACATAACGAAACACCTGCCAACGGCGGCGCCATTCTGTGTTATCAATAGATGAGGTTTAATCTGTTGTGGAGGAACGCATGGCATTCAATATCGGTGATTTTGTACAACGCACCACCGGCGGCCCGAAGATGACCGTGGTGGCGATCGACGGCGAAACCCTGGTTTGCAGCTGGAATGAACTGGGTAAAGAGCAGCGCACGGAAGTGCAGGCCAACGAGGTGGCGCTGTACCACGAAGACGGCGATTTCGGCGTCTGCTGAATGACCGGGGCGCGCCGCGCCCCGTTATCGCCTCAGGCGCGAATGTCCTGATAGGCTGGGGTGGTATCGAACTCATGCTTGGCGAACGGGCACAGCGGAATGATTTTGCGCTGCTCCGCGCGCATTTTCTCCACCACCAGCGCCACCAGCTTTTTGCCGACGCCCTGCCCCTTCAATGACTCATCCACCCAGGTGTGATCGATAATGGTCAGCTTGTCGCCGCTCGGCACGAAAGAGATCTCGGCGATCAACTTGCCGTGCTCGTCATTGATATAAAAACGCTTCTCGTCCGCCAGTATTTTATGATCCATATTATTTCTCCCTATATTTCAGTGCGCCGCTGGGGCAAGTATCGATAACGCATTTCACTTCGGCCGCGTCGGCATTGTCCGGCATAATCCACGGCCTGCGGTTCAGGGTAAAAATAGCCGCGTTGCCACGCACGCAGTTGGCGGAATGGCGGCATATCGCGCTGTTAAAATAAACGTCAATCTTGTCGCCGGAATAACGGCGGTAACCGGCGGCGGTCAATTCCTCATCCATCATGGCCTCACATTGCCCGTTTTATTGTTTTTGCTCCAGGCTCAAGTATAGGCAATGCCGCCGGCTTCACCACGCCTCTCTTCCGCTGAAAAAAGTGGCGCAACCGCCCGCCGCAGCTAGAAAAAACCGTAAATTGTTCTAATCTTTAATCAGCAAGACAACATAATTCCGACAGTGGCTAAGGAGTTCGAAATGGGTGATAGCTCAAAAGACGGCGTAATTCTGCTGTCCCGCATTCTACTGATGGTTCTGTTTATCATTTTCGGCTGGATGAAACTGGTCAACTTCGGTGCGACCGTCACGGCGATGGAAGGCTATGGCACACCGATGCCTTATTTGGCGGCGATTGTCGCCGTGGTGGTGGAGTTTATTTTCGGCATCGCGCTTATTCTCGGCCTGTTTACTCGCCCTATCGCGGTCATTTTCGCCCTGTATGTGTTGGGCACCGCGTTTATCGGCCATCCGTTCTGGAAAATGACCGGCATGGAAATGATGGGCAACGAAATCAACTTCTTTAAAAACATCAGCATCATTGGCGGTTTGCTGTTGCTGGCGGTGACCGGCGCCGGCCGTTATTCGCTGGACTATAAAATATTTAATAAATAATTCATCGATGGCCGGCAATATGCGCCGGCCATTTTATTTCGATGATCCTTTCACCGGCTGCGCTTGGCGTGGCGCTCAAAGTTTTCCGCCTTGGCCTGCGCTGATTTACGCAGCGTGACATAGCAGGCGCCCTCGCCGCCGTCGCGCGGTAAGGCGCGGCAAAACGCCTGCACCTGTTCAAACTGTGCCAGCCATTTGGCGACGTAACTGCGCACGATATTCGGATGGCTTTCGTTCTGCCGCCCGCGGCCGTGCACGATCAGCAGCGAACGCAGATTTTGTGCCTCCGCCTGCATAATGAAGCGGAACAGCGCCTGCCGGCTGGCTTCAACCGGCTGACGCAGCAGGTTCAGCGACGCCTGCGGCGGGTAACGCCCGTGGCGCAGCTTGTCCAGCACGCCCTGTTGAATGCCTTCCCCTTTGAACTCCAGCGGCCGATCGCAGGGGATCACCTCGAGGAAATCGGTGCTGAGGAAGTTTTCCTGCCGTAGCCGCTGCGCTTCGCGCCGCGCGCTTTTGTCCACCGTCTCCTGCGGCTTGAGGTACAGCGTCTGCCGCCCGCTCGCCAGCGGCACCACGTCCGCCATCGCCTGTTCAAAAAAGTCTTTTTCCTGCTCGCTCATCTTCCACCTCTCTTGAACGGCAGCCTTTACGGCCGGGGATGGGGACGATTGTAAGACGCCTTGGCGCGGTTGCAAGCCGGGAATTGTCAGCGGCATTTGTCTCAATTGTCGTCAACGGGTGAGCTTGCGAGCAGTTTTCGCTATACTGCTAAGCCATCATTGAGTGCCGCAAAGGATCGAGCCCATGACAATGCGCGAGCTGGAAATCCAGTTTCAAAATGCGATGAATGAGTTGCAGAGCAGCTTCGAACGGCAACACCGCGAATGGCAGCAAAGCTACCAGGCGCTGCAGCAACTGCTGGAAGAAGCCAAACAGCGCGAAGCCGCGCTGCGGGCGCAGAATGAACAACTGGTGCGCAAGCTGAGCACCGCCAGTTCGGTGCCGGAACAGCATGCGCTGGTGAAGCAGATCAAAATGCTCGGCGCCCATCTGGACGCGCTGGCCAAAGACGCGGCCACCTTCAATCACCACCTGCGCCAACAGAGCGCGGTCGGTAATTTCAGCGGCGAACAGCATTGATAGCGGGCGCTGTCGCACAGCGCCTCCCGCCCCTCTTCTGGCGTATTGAGAGTGTAATAAAGCCTAAATGACCTGGATCATCCTCGCCGCCCTGATCGTCGTATTCATCATCGGTTACCGCATTTTGACGTCCGATACCCGTAAAGCCATCGATTCGCTGGCCCATCTGCTGAGGGTCAAACCGATGCTGATCGAATCGATGATCCAGGAAATGGGCGGCCGCCAAAGCCAGACCTTTATCCGCATGCTGAACAACGGCTATACCGAAGAGATGCACCAGGCCGCTTACCTGCTGTTCATCTACCTGACGTTCATCAAACAGGCGGACGACGAGCAGATTGGCCATTGGCGCGACGTGCTGCTGCGCGCCGGGCTGTCGCCGGAGCTGCACGCCGAGCACACCGAAGCGGCGCTGTTTTACTTCGCCGAGTTGGATATCGATGCGTTTGAACTGGCGCAGTTCCGCCGCGCCTACAACGAGCGTTTCAACCGCGAAGCGTTGGCCCACGGCTGATAGCGTCCCCCTGGCGGGGGACCGTTTACAGGAACATGCTGTAGAGGTAACGCGACAGCGCTTCGCGCGAGCTGAAGCCGTGTGCGATGCCGTAACGCTGATTCGGCGCGTCGCTGCTTAAATCCAGGGGAAATTCCAGATATTGCTCGCTGGTGCGCACCGGCGAGGTCGGCGTGGCGAAATGCACGCTTCTCTCTTTCAACGCCGGGTGGATCACCAACGCGGTTCTGCCCATCCGCGCTTCGCGATTCACATACACGTAGTGTGCGCCCTTGCGGTAACCATAGGCCTGATCGGTGACATAATCACGCTCAAAGCCGGTATTCTCCAACACTTTAGCCACTTCATCCGGCCGTAAATACATCGATTCCTCCTCTCATTCTGGACCGCTGAGCGACCTTACCGTAATCATTCACCGAAACAATGATTTTCTGGGGAGGAATCCGGGTTTCGGACTATTCCTGAATCAGACCCGGCTGCGCTGCAACAGGCGCAGAGTGAGCAGCACGCCGAACGCCACCAGCAGCGCCGCCGCCAGATAGATCGACGGCACGCCCGCTTGCCCAATCAACAGCCCGGCCAGCGGGCCGGTGATGCCCAACGCCAGGTCGAGGAACGCCGAATAGGTGCCGAGCGCCGTGCCCTGATTCTGCGGCGGCACCTGTTTCACCGCCTCAACGCCCAACGCCGGGAACACCAGCGAGAAACCGGCGCCGGCCAGCAACGCGCCGGTTTGCACCATCCAGGGCTCACCGGCCAGCCAGATCAACAGCAGCCCGACGATCTCGACCAGAAACGACGCCAGCGTCACCTTCAACCCGCCGTGGCGGTTGATGACATTGCTGAAGATCAGGCGAATGCCGACGAAGGCGCAGCTGAACAGCGTCAGCGAAAACGCCGCGCCGCTCCAGCCTTTGTCGGCGTAGTAAAGGGTGATGAACGTGGCGATCACGCCGAAGCCGACGGTGCCCATCGCCAGCCCGAGACCATAGGCCCAAATGCGGCCGAACACCGCGCGAAAGGCGATGCGTTGCCCGGCGGCGATCGAGACGTCCGGCTTACCGCTCGCCAACAGCAGCGCCACCGCGACCGCCAGCACGATCAGCGCCGCCACCCCGGCCAAGCCCCATTGCTGATTCAGATACACGCCGAGCGGCGCGCCGGCCGCCATCGCGCCGTAGGTGGCGACGCCGTTCCAGGAGATCACCCGCGCGGTATGCATCGCCCCAACCCGGCCGATGCCCCACAGCGTGGAACCGGTGCTGGCGAAGCTTTCGCCGACGCCGAGAAACACCCGCCCCACGCACAGCAGCAGCAGGCTGAACCACGGCCAACCGTCGACGCCGAATGCCAGCGCGTAAAACAGGCCGCTGGCGCCGCAGCACGCCAGGCCGAACAGCACCACCTTCTTCGGCCCCAGCTGATCGGCGTAACGCCCGGCATGCGGGCGGCTGAACAGCGTGGCGAAGTACTGCGCGCTGATGATAAGGCCCGCCAGCACCGAGTTGTAGCCCAGGTGGTCATGCACAAACCCCGGCAACACCGCCAGCGGCAGGCCGATGGTCAGGTAGCAGACGAAGGTGAACATCACCACGGACAAAATACGTCGGTTCAGTTGGAGGCTATTTTCTGCGGTCATCGAAGGCGGCTCGCATCGGACGAGGTAGACGAAGCCCTCCAGCATACCCCGACGAGATTTGATGATAAATGAGAGAGTGATAACGAATTATTATTTCGCTAACGGTTTGCCGCCACCCGTGCACGCAGAAAATCGATAAACGCCCGCACCTTCTCCGGCACGTGGCGGGTGTTCGGGTAGAGCGCATAGATGCTCTGCTCGGGGAAACGGTGATCCGGCAGCAACCGTTGCAGCCTGCCGGCGTCGATGTCGGGTTGCGCCAGCCACGCCGGCAGCAGTGCCACCCCGGCGCCATGCAGGGCGAACGCCAGCAATGCGGCGGCGCTGTCGCCGGTGAGCGTCGCGGCATCCGCGACCTTGAACAGCACCGCTTCGCGCTGCGGCGTGACCACCTGCCAGCTGAGGGGCGAACTGAGCCGGCTGTGGGCGATCCACTGCGCCTGCGCCAGATCCGTCAGCGAATGAATCGGCCGCTCGGCCAGATAATTCGGCGCCGCCACCGGAAAGATGGCGAAGCTGTCGATCAGCGCCGCGCGGTGGCTGGAATCCGCCAGCTGGCCCAGGCGGATCGCCACGTCGAAGCGCTCAGAAATCAGATCGGCATGATAAGAGGAAGACACATGCTGGATGCGCAGCCGCGGATGCTGCCGCGAAAACGCCGCCAGCGCCGGCACCACCACCTGCGCGCCATACTCAGGCGTGCTGGTGATACGCAGCACGCCGCTCAGCCCGTGATGATCGCGTCGCACGTCGTCGAGCACGTTCTCGGCCTCCTGCAACAGCTGCAGGCTGCGCTGGTAGAAGCGTTCGCCGGCATCGGTCAGCGACAACCGGCGGGTGCTGCGCGCCAGCAGTGACACCCCCAGCTCATTCTCCAGCTGCTTGACGTTAAAGCTCACCACCGCCTTGGTTTGCCCCAGCGCCGCCGCCGCCGCGGTAAAGCTGCCCGCTTCCACCACCGCCGCGAAGATCGCCAGACGCTGCAAATTCAGCATTTCATCGCCCTTATTGTCAAAATAATTTTGACAGTGTAATCGCCCGCCGCCGATTTATCCGCACTTTTCCCCCCGATACACTGCTCGCCTTCAACCGGAGGCACCATGTCTTATCGCAGCAAAGTGGCAATCGTCTATCTGCTCGGCTTTTTCGTCGATCTGAGCAATATGTTTATCGCCAACGTCGCCTACCCCGCCATCGGCCAGGCGATGGGGGCATCGGTCAGCCAGCTGGCGTGGATCAGCAACGGCTATATTCTCGGCCTGACGCTGGTGATCCCGCTCAGCGCCTGGCTGGCGCAGCGCATCGGCGGGCGGCGGGTGTTCCTGCTCTCGCTGGCGCTGTTCATGCTGGCCACCCTCGGCGCGGGCAACGCCGACAGCATCGGCGCGCTGATCGGCTGGCGCACCCTGCAAGGCATGGGCGGCGGTTTGCTGATCCCCATCGGCCAGACCCTGACCTATCAGCTGTACCGCAGCCATGAACGCGCCGGGCTGTCGGCCGCCATCATGTTGGTGGGGCTGCTGGCGCCGGCGCTGTCACCGGCGCTGGGCGGCTGGCTCGTCGATCGGTTGGACTGGCGCTGGGTGTTTTTCGCCAACCTGCCGCTGGCGGCCCTGGCCCTGGCGCTGGCGGCGTTGTGGCTGCGTGCGGAAGCGCCGACGGCGGCGCGCAAACCGCTCGACGCGACAGGATTACTGAGCGCCTGCGCGGCGCTGACGCTGCTGCTGCTCGGCCTGACCCGGCTGAGCGAAGCCGGTCATCAGGTTTCCGGCGCGGCGCTGCTGGCCGCCGGCCTGCTGGTGCTGGTCTATTATCTGCGCCATAGCCTGCGCACCCCGCAGCCGCTGCTGAACCTGCGGCTGGTCGGCGATCCGCTGCTGCGCAACGCCATGGCGATTTATTTGTGCATTCCCGGCCTGTTCATCGGCGTCAGCCTGGTGGCGATGCTGTATTTGCAAAACCAGTTGGGGATGCCCGCCGCGCAGGTCGGCGGCCTGATGCTGCCCTGGGCGCTGGCGTCGTTCCTGGCCATCACGTTGACCGGCAAAAGCTTTAATCGCCTCGGCCCACGGCCGCTACTGATCGCCGGCTGCCTGTTGCAAGGCGCCGGCATGCTGACACTGGCGCAGATCGATCAGGTCGGGCAGCACGCGTTGCAGATCGCCGCCTTCGCCCTGATGGGGTTCGGCGGCAGCCTGTGTAGCAGCACCGCGCAGAGCAGCGCGTTTCTGCAGATCCCCGACGGCCAATTGGCGGACGCCAGCGCACTGTGGAATATCAACCGCCAGCTCAGTTTTTGCCTTGGCGTGGCGCTGCTCAGCCTGCTGCTGAATCTGCTGCTGGCCGTGTTGCCGCCCGCGGCGGCTTACCGAACCTGCTTCATTCTGGCGGGCGCCAGCGCACTTATCCCGCTGTTGCTGTGTCTGCGCCTTGCCAACCGCGCCATCGTGCGCCAACTCAACGCTCAACAGGATGCTTTATGAACCCGTATTTTACCGAAGTGATCGACGCCCACATCGCCATTGAACGCTGGCTGGGCAAAGGCGCCGGAGAGGAGCAAGCGCTGCTGGCGCGCTTTACGCCGGATTTCAGCATGATCGCGCTGAACGGCGCCCCGCTGGATTTCACCGCGCTGTGCGCTTTTTTCCGCTCGCATCGCGCCGCCAAACCGGGACTGGAAATCGAGATAGAAGAGATGAAGCTGGTGGCCGAATGGCCGACGGGCGCGGTAGTCAGCTACCGGGAAAAACAGAGTCTGCCGGGGCAAAGCGCCACGCTGCGCTACTCCACGGTGGTGTTTGAACGCCTGCCCGACGCGCTCGGCTGGCGGCATTTGCACGAAACCGCCGCGGCGCAATAATTACAGGAAGCTGCCGGCCAGAAACAGTTCCCAACCGACGATCACCCCGCACAGGGTTACCGCGCTGAAAATGACTTCAAACAGATAGCGATGGATCATCGTGAGTAGCCTCAAAAGAAGACACCCGGAAAGACCGGGTGTCTGGAATACGGGCTGTAGAGCGCGGAACCTTGTCGGTTCCGCAAACATCACTTAATTAAGCTTTTTTACCGGCTTTTTTGTGGTGTTTTTTAGCGGCCTGAGCTTTCTGCACTGGCGCTTTTTTGTGGTGTTTTTTAGCAGCCTGGGCTTTCTGAGCTGGCGCTTTTTTGTGGTGCTTTTTAGCGGCCTGAGCTTTCTGGGCTGGCGCTTTTTTGTGGTGCTTGGCTTTCTTGTGGTGCGTTGCTTTAGCTGGCGCTTTTTCAGCAGCAGCCGCTGGCGCAGCGGTAGTGGTGGTCGCAGCTGGCGCGGTGGTGGTAGCCGGAGCAGTAGCTGCAGTATCAGCAGCGAAAGCAACAGAAGACAGACCCATAGTGGCAGCAACGATCAGCGCTAATACTTTTTTCATCTTTAAATCCTCAGAGTGTTGTTTCGGTAAGCTCCGGTGGAGCCGTTGAAACAGATACTAGTGGAATCAAACGGCCGTTTCCGTGAGTGATTGGTTTCGCCGAGTAACCAAATGTACAAAGCCCAGGTGCCGGCAAACACCTGCGTGACGGCGGTTTTTTTCCGTGATCGGCCACACAAATCTCGGCATGGTCTACACTTAAAAGACATGTGTCGAAATGGAGAGCTGAATGTTTAAGAAAGCGGAAAGAACAGAACGCGATATCGATCAGGATGTGACTCTGTTGGCCGATACGCTGGATGAAGTGTTGCGCGAGTCCGGTGACAAGACCAAAGAGGAACTGAAAGAGCTGCACAGCAAGGCGAAAGGCGTGCTGCGCGACGCGCGAGCGCGATTCAACGGCTCCACCAGTCTGACACAGCATGCGCGCGACGCGGTCGATCAAGCCGACAGCTATGTGCGTGACAAACCTTGGCAGGGCGTAGGGATCGGTGCCGCCGTCGGCATCGTGCTCGGCGTGCTGCTGGCCCGGCGTTAACACCCCTGCAGTCATAAAGATAAAACAGATGTGCGTCTGGCCCGCGGAAATCGCGGGCCGTTTAATTTTAGCGAAACAGCTGCGCCAGCCCCTGTACCGCCCGCTCCGCCTCCTCTCGCCGGCTGAAATTGGCGAACCCCAGCAGTAACCCTTGCCCCGCCGGATGGTCGATTTGCCAGTCAGACAACGCCTGCACCGCCAGCCCCTGCTGCCAGGCTTGCGCCGCCAACGGCGCATCCGCCAAGCCGTCGCGCAGCCGGGCCAACAGCTGAATGCCGCCCTGTTGTGGCACCGTCGTCAGCCACGCCCCCAGCTGCCGCTCCAACGCCTGCGTCAACCACTCGCGCCGCTGGCGGTACAACGGCCGCATGCGTTTCAGGTGGCGATAGAAATGCCCTTGCCGGATAAAATCCGCCACGCCGGCCTGCAGCAGCGGCGGGCAACCGCAGCCGCGCAGCCGGCTGCTGCGCGCAAAGGCCTCCGTGAGGCCGACGGGCACCACTAAATAAGCCATGCGCAGCGCCGGGAACAGCGTTTTGCTGAAGGTGCCGGCGTACAGCACCCGCCCCTGAACATCGAGGCTTTTCAGCGGCGGCAGCGGCCGCCCGTGATAGCGAAACTCGCTGTCGTAGTCATCCTCGAGGATCCAGGCCCCGCGCTGCTGCGCCCAGTCGAGCAGCGCCACCCGCCGCGCCAGACTGAGCGAGACGCCGAGCGGGCTTTGATGGGTCGGCGTCACCACCGCCAGCCGCGCCTCAGGCTCCGTCAGAATACCGGCGGCCACGTCCATGCCCTGTTCATCCACCGGCACGGCGACCGGCCTGACGCCGGCGGCCCGCAACAGCGGGCGCGTGACCGGATAACCGGGATCTTCGATCCATACCGCGTCGCCGGCGTGCAACAGCGTCTCCGTCACCCAGTCCAGCAACGCCGGATAACCGGCGCAGAGGAAAATTTGCTCCGGCCGACAGCTGATGCCGCGCGACAAATGCAGATAATGGGCGATCGCCTCACGCAGTTCAGGCAGGCCGCCGGCCGGCGGCAGCGCCAGGGAAGCCGTCGTGGAACCGCGCAGCTGGCGGGCGACAATGCGCTGCCACAGCGCCCGAGGAAACGCATCCAGCGCCGGCACGCCCAGTTGGAAAGGCTGCAGCATGCCCTGCGGCTGCAGCGGATCGGGCGCTATCGTCGCCAGCGGCGGCGCAGCGGGCATCGCGCCCGGCGGCATGTGCGGCAACTGCGGCGAGACATAGGTGCCCGCCTGCCCCCGGCTCTGCAAGAAACCTTCGGCAATAAGTTGCGCGTAGGCGCTTTCCACCGTGGCGCGCGCCACGCCCAAATCGCTCGCCAACCCGCGCACTGAGGGCAACCGGCTGCCCGCCGCCAGGCTGCCCTGGGCGATGGCGTCTTTAATCCGCTGGTAAATCTGCCGGTACAGCGGCTCGGCGAGCCGGCTGTCCAGCCGCAATGAAGTCAGGAACGGCGGCATCATGGCCCGGTTAAATAATCATTTTATGGCCCTATAGCATAGACCATAAGGCCGCTAAAGTAGCGCCATGATTTCGTTACTATCGATTGAGGTTGACCATGATTAAGCCACGTTTGAACTATGCCGAGCTGGCGCCCGCCCCGTACAAAAATATGGTGAGCGCGCTGATGGCGCTGGAGAAAGGCGCCCTGGACAAAGCGACCATCGAGTTGATGTTTATGCGCGTTTCGCAGATCAACGGCTGCGCCTACTGCCTGGACATGCACGGCAAAGCGCTGCGCGAAAGCGGCTTCAGCCATGCCAAGCTGGATACGTTGGCGGGCTGGCGCGCCAGCCATGAATTCAGCGAGCGTGAACGCGCGGCGCTGGAGTGGGCCGAGTCGGTTACGCTGATCGCCGCCACCGGCGCGCCGGACAGCGCTTTCGAGGCGCTGAAGGCGCACTTCAGCGACGCCGAGATCGCCGATCTGACCTTCGCCATCAGCATCATGAACGCCTTCAATCGGCTGGCCGTCAGCATGCGCCAGTAATGCGCTCGCCTCCCCCTCTTCACCGAGAGGGGGGATTTCTCACTCGCAAAAATTTTTCCCCTCGCCTTTTCCAGCCCCGGCGCGGCCTGCGCGCAAAACGCGACAAAACACCATATATAGCGTGGTTGATAAAACAAATATCAACATATAGTATTTTATCTATCAGCCGCAGGGAATATTGTTCGGCTGATAACGCCGTCAGAAACGCCAGGAACAATGCTCCGTTCTCTGACTTGTCCGCCTTTCCTTCAGCCTAAAGGTAAATGCGAATCATGAGCATTATTATTTACAGTAAGCCGGACTGTGTCCAGTGCAACGCCACCTATCGCGCATTTGATAAACAGGGGATTGATTATCAGGTGATCGACCTCACTCAAGATCCGCAGGCGCTGGACCACGTTAAATCCTTAGGTTATCAGCAAGTTCCGGTGATTATCGCCGGTGACGATCACTGGGCCGGTTTCCGGCCGGACAAAATCGGCGCGCTGGCGCTCACCTGCTGAGGCCCGACGATGAATCCGCTGGTCTATTTCTCCAGCAGCTCGGAGAACACCCACCGATTCGTTGAGAAACTGGGCCTGCCGGCGATCCGCATTCCGATCGCCGGCGCCCGCAGCAAATTGCTGATGGAACAGCCCTATATCTTGATCGTGCCCAGCTATGGCGGCGGCAGCGCCGTCGGCGCGGTGCCGATCCAGGTGATCCGCTTTCTCAACGTTCCGCAAAACCGTTCATACCTGCGCGGCGTCATCGCCGCCGGGAACACCAACTTCGGCGCAGCGTACGGCATCGCCGGCGACATCATCGCCAAAAAATGCCAGGTGCCTTTCTTGTACCGCTTCGAGCTGCTCGGCACTACGCAAGACGTTGAAAACGTTAGACAGGGAGTAACCGCATTTTGGCAACGACAGAACTGACCAGGCCCGAGACGGGCGCGCTGGATTACCATTCGCTCAACGCGATGCTCAATCTTTACGATGCGGAAGGCCGGATCCAGTTCGATAAAGATCGGCTGGCGGCGCGGCACTACTTCCTGCAGCACGTCAACCAAAACACCGTGTTCTTCCATAACCTAGAGGAAAAGCTGCGCTATCTGGTGGAAGAAGGCTACTACGAGCCGCAGGTGCTGGCGCAGTACGAATTCCCGTTTATCAAGCAGCTGTTCCAGCAGGCCTACGCCAAAAAATTCCGCTTCGAGACTTTCCTCGGGGCCTTCAAGTACTACACCAGCTATACGCTCAAAACCTTCGACGGCAAGCGCTATCTGGAACGCTACGAAGACCGGGTGTGCATGGTGGCGCTGACGCTGGCGGCGGGCGACACCGCCCTGGCGCAGGATCTGGTGGAAGAGATGATTTCGGGCCGCTTCCAGCCGGCCACGCCGACCTTCCTCAACTGCGGCAAACGCCAGCGCGGTGAGCTGGTCTCCTGCTTCCTGCTGCGCATCGAAGACAATATGGAATCGATCGGCCGGGCGGTGAACTCCGCGCTGCAGCTGTCGAAACGCGGCGGCGGCGTGGCCTTCATGCTGAGCAACATTCGCGAGGTGGGCGCGCCGATCAAACGCATCGAGAACCAGTCCTCCGGCGTCATTCCGATCATGAAAATGCTCGAAGACGCCTTCTCCTACGCCAACCAGCTCGGCGCGCGCCAGGGGGCGGGCGCGGTGTATCTCAACGCCCACCACCCAGATATCCTGCGTTTTCTCGACACCAAGCGGGAAAACGCCGACGAGAAGATCCGCATCAAAACGCTGTCGCTGGGGGTGGTGATCCCGGATATCACCTTCGAACTGGCGAAGAACAACGAAGAAATGTACCTGTTCTCGCCCTACGACGTCGAACGGGTGTATGGCACGCCGCTGTCTGAAATCAGCGTCAGTGAAAAATACCGCGAGATGGTTGACGACAAGCGCATCCGCAAGTCGCGCATCAACGCGCGCGAATTCTTCCAGGTGCTGGCGGAGATCCAGTTCGAATCCGGCTATCCCTACGTCATGTTCGAGGACACGGTCAACCGAGAGAATCCGATCGCCGGGCGCATCAACATGAGCAACCTGTGTTCGGAAATCCTGCAGGTCAACCGCGCCAGCATCTATCACGAGGATCTGAGCTACGATCGCATCGGCAAGGATATCTCCTGCAACCTCGGCTCGCTGAACATCGCCAAAACCATGGACGCGCCGGACTTCGGCAAGGCGATCGAGACCGCGATCCGCGCGCTGACCGCGGTGGCCGACATGAGCGATATCCGCTCGGTGCCGTCGATCGCCGAAGGCAACCGCAGCGCCCGCGCCATCGGTCTGGGCCAGATGAACCTGCACGGTTACCTGGCGCGCGAGCGCATCTTCTACGGCTCGGAAGAAGGCATCGATTTCACCAATCTCTATTTCTATACCGTGGCCTATCACGCCATCCGCGCCTCGAACCGGCTGGCGATCGAACGCGGCGGCGCGTTCGACGGCTTTGAGCACTCGCGCTATGCCAGCGGCGAGTACTTCGACAAATACACCGAACGCGACTGGCTGCCGCAGACCGAGCGGGTGCGCGAGCTGTTCGCCGCCGCCGGCATCGCCATTCCGGGCCGCGATGAGTGGCGCGCGCTGCGCCAGTCGGTGATGATGCACGGGCTGTACAACCAGAACCTGCAGGCGGTGCCGCCGACCGGTTCCATCTCGTACATCAACAACGCCACCTCCAGCATCCATCCGATCGTCTCGCGCATCGAGATCCGCAAGGAAGGCAAGATCGGCCGCGTTTACTATCCGGCGCCGTACATGACCAACGACAACCTGGCGTATTACCAGGATGCCTACGAGATTGGCCCGGAAAAAATCATCGATACCTATGCCGCCGCGACGCAACACGTCGATCAGGGGCTGTCGCTGACGTTGTTCTTCCGCGATACCGCCACCACCCGCGACATCAACCGCGCGCAGATCTACGCCTGGCGCAAAGGCATCAAAACCATTTACTACATCCGCCTGCGCCAGATGGCGCTGGAAGGCACCGAGGTGCAGGGCTGCGTGTCCTGCGCGCTGTGAGGCAACTTATGACGACCGTAACATCGGCGCCGCTGGTGCGCGCCATCAACTGGAACATCATCGAAGACGACAAGGATCTGGAGGTGTGGAACCGCCTGACCTCCAACTTCTGGCTGCCGGAGAAGGTGCCGCTGTCCAACGATATCCCCTCCTGGGCCACGCTGACGCCGAAGGAGCAGCAGCTGACCATTCGAGTGTTCACCGGGTTGACGCTACTGGACACCATCCAGAACACCGTCGGCGCGCCGGCCCTGATCGCCGATGCGCTGACGCCGCACGAAGAGGCGGTGTACTCCAACATCAGCTTTATGGAGGCGGTGCACGCCCGCTCTTACAGCTCAATCTTCTCTACCCTGTGCCAAACGCCGGACGTGGATGACGCCTATCGCTGGAGCGAGGAAAACCGCGCGCTGCAGAAGAAAGCCGGCATCATTCTGGCGCACTACCGCAGCGACGATCCGCTGCTGAAAAAAGTCGCCAGCGTGTTCCTCGAGTCGTTCCTGTTCTATTCGGGCTTTTACCTGCCGATGTACTGGTCCAGCCGCGCCAAGCTGACCAACACCGCCGATCTGATCCGCCTGATCATTCGCGACGAGGCGGTGCACGGCTACTATATCGGCTATAAGTTCCAGAAAGGGCTGGAGAAAGTGGACGCCGCACGGCGCCAACAGGTGAAAAATTTCGCCTTCGATCTGATGCAGGACCTGTACGACAACGAGGTGCGCTACACCGAGGAACTGTACGACGGCGTCGGCTGGACGGAAGACGTGAAGACCTTCCTGCACTATAACGCCAACAAGGCGCTGATGAACCTGGGGTATGAAGCGCTGTTCCCACCGGCGATGGCGGAGGTCAACCCGGCGATCCTGTCGGCGCTGTCGCCGAACGCCGACGAAAACCACGACTTCTTCTCCGGTTCAGGGTCGTCCTACGTCATCGGCAAGGCGGTCAACACCGAGGATGAGGACTGGGACTTCTGAGGACATGACAGCGATACCGGTCTTTCAGGCCGGTATCGTGCATTCAATACCCTTGTTCTTTCTGACTGCGGATCGCCAGAACAAACGCCGTATCGATATCAGGAATGTATTTGTAGAGCGCCAAATAACCGCGAGCTTGCTGCCCAATCATCAATTCACGCAGCCCTGCGCCAAGGGACCGTCCGATCAATGGATTATGTTCCAATACCGCAATTGCCTGGATGATTTCCTGAATGCGCCGCCCTGAATCCGCAGCGCCATACTGAGCCAAATGAGCGAGAATACGTTCGATATCATCCCTGACCTCTGGCGCCAACTCGACATTTGCCATCAGCGCCCCAATTTTTTAACCGGAGGTTTGACAGCGGCAGTATCACCCGCTGCGTAATTTTCCAAATAACCGCGCATCTCTTTCCAAGAGACCGTCTCTCCCGTCGCAATTATCTTGGCATAGCGTTTTTCCGCTTCATTCTCAAAGTCGCGGCGCAACTCTTCCTGCTGCGTTTTCTCCGCTATTGCCTGCAAAATAAAGCTGTGAGACGTTACGCCAACCTGCTCGGCGACGGCAGCGACTCGGGCTTTAAGCTCATCTGGAATACGAATGGTCGTCGTCGACATAATCGCTCCTCACGTCGGTCAATCACATGTAGCTCAATTGTGCTACATGCAGTCTGGCAGCGCAATAATGCAGAGGATTATTTCACCGATTGACGCAGCTCTAGCCGCCGCCAGATAGCGCGTTTCTCCGCGTCGCTGGCGGTCGGCCAGGCGGCGATCTCCGCCCGCGTGCGCCGGCATCCGCGGCACTGCTGGGTTTCGTCGTCGATCCGACACAGGCTGACGCAGGGCGACCTGACGCCGGGATGAAACTGCTGATTGTCGCCCGTCATACGCTGCCCTTGATGTGATGAGTTCCGCCACAGGATACCCGATCCTGCGGCGGCGCGTCGTCAATCAGATGATGCCGCCGTTGGCGCGCAGGGTTTGGCCGTTGATCCAGCCGCCGTCGGCCCCCGCGAGGAAGGCCACCGCTGCAGCGATATCGTCCGGCGTGCCCAGGCGCTCCAGCGGTGCCATCTTCGCCAGCCGCTCGATAAGCTCCGGGGTTTTGCCGTCGAGGAACAAGCCGGTGGCGGTCGGTCCCGGCGCGACGGCGTTCACCGTGATATTGCGGCCGCGCAGCTCTTTCGCCAGCACGCTGGTCAGCGCTTCGATCGCCGCCTTACTGGCGGCATACATGCCGTACCCCGGCTGCAGCAACCCCACCACGCTGGAGGAGAAGTTGATGATGCGGCCATTGTCGCGCAGGCGCTTCGCCGCCTCGCGCATCGCATTGAAGCTGCCTTTCAGATTGATGTCGAGCAGGCGATCCACGTCTTCGTCACGCATGTCCGCCACCGGCGCCAGCGCGATCACTCCGGCGTTATTGACCAGCACGTCGACGCCGCCAAACGCCTGTTCGGCGCTATCGAACAGGCGGGCGACCGCAGATGCATCGCTGACGTCGGCTTTGACGCTCAAGGCGCGGCCGCCGCCCTGTTCAATCTTGCGCACCAGCTCATCGGCCGGCGCCGGGTTGCCCGAATAGTTGATGATGACGGTGAAGCCATCGGCGGCCAGACGCTCGGCGATGGCCGCGCCGATGCCGCGCGATGCGCCGGTAACGATGGCGACGGGGGGAGTTTTCTGATTCATCGGGAGATCCTTAAAGAAAACGACGAGGGTAACGTTAATCATGCACTCTTTATCACGGCGAATAAGCCCCGATTCTCTGGCATCATCATCCCAAATTATCGAACAATGTCCCCAAGGCGCTTACGATGGCCGCCCGTTGGGCGGCCATCTCCATTACAGCGCGCCGTAGTTCAATGGCACCCAGGCGTAACCGTCGCCCTGGCGGTTCAAATACCCCAACCCCGGGAACGACAGGTGTGCGCCCCCCACCAGCTCGCTCTGCCGCGCGCTGTCGCCAAATATCCGCAGCCGCTGAGCGACCGCCGCCTTGGCGTCATTATCAAAGCTGATAGCCACCTTCGGATGCGGCATCTGCACCGCCGCCACGTGGATCAGATCCCCCAACAGCAACAGCTTCTGGCCCTGGCTGGTCACCTGATAGACGCTGTGGCCCGGCGTATGCCCGTGGGCGGCAAAGGCGGCGATGCCCGGCGAAAGCTCGCCGTCGCCGTTGAATGGCTTAAAGTGCCCTGCCGCCTGATAAGGCTTGATCGCCGCCTGGGCTCTTTCGAAGTTGCTTTTATTTTCCGCGTTGGCCCGTTTCAGCTGGTCGGCGCTCAGCCAGAAGTCCGCGTCCTGGCTGGCGGCGCGCACCACCGCATTGGGGAATACCGCCTTGCCGTCGTGCGTCAGGCCGCCGAGGTGATCCGGGTGCATGTGGGTCAGGTAGATCTCATCCACCTGCTCCGGCTGGTAGCCCGCCGCGTGCAGGTTATCCACCAGCTTGCCCAGGCCGTCGCCCAGCAGCTGGCCGGCGCCGCTGTCGATCATCACCAGCTTGTCGCCGGTATTGATCAGATAGGCATTGACCGAGGTGACCACCGGCAGGCTTTGATGCCGCTCGGCCAACCCGGCGGCGATCTGCTGCGGCGTGGTGTTCAGCAACAGCTTGTCCGCCGGCAGGCGAATGACGCCGTCGGACAACGCGGTCACTTCAACGCTGCCCAGCATGATGCGGTAAAATCCCGGCGTCGGGGTTTTGGCCTGCGGCGCGGCGGCGCCGGCCTGTAACGACATAACGGCCAGCGCCGCGCCCAGCAGATAACGTTTCCAGAACATGATGACTCCTTGTAAGAATTGAACAGCGCTAAGTATTGACGCAAAAAGCCCGATGCGCCTGTTTAATGGATTCCTTTGATAAATATATAAATAATATATTCATCATGAATAATTTTGTTTGCCGATCCACACAACCCCAATCCATATTTTCTCGTGCGCCGCTTCGTTATTTTTCTTACTCCCTAAACCACGAGTAAGGAAATATGATGAGCTATCAATTCGAAAACCTGGTCTTTGAAGGCGGCGGCGTAAAAGGCATCGCCTATGGCGGCGCACTGGAATTGCTGGAGGCCAAAGGCATCATGCCGCAGATCAAGCAAACCTCCGGCGCCTCGGCGGGCGCCATCGCCGCGCTGCTGGTCGGGCTGGGCTGCAGCTCGGCCGACGTGACCAAGATTCTGTCGGCGATGGATTTTAAAAAATTCCTCGATTATAACGGCGGTTTTTTCGGCACGCTCCAGGACGCCTATCGCCTGTTCAATCAATACGGCATTGCGCCCGGCGATTATTTCTATCAATGGTCGCGCGATATTATCAAGCAATATACCGGCAACCCGGATATCACCTTCGAACAGTTCGAAGCGATGAAAACGGCGAAAGGGTTCAAGTCGATTTACTTTATCGGCGCCAACCTCAACAGCGGCCAGCGCGAAGTCTATTCGCATCGCACCACGCCGCGCATGAAAGTGGCGGACGGCCTGCGCATTTCGATGTCGTTCCCGTTTGCCTTCGTGGCGAAGAAAAATGCCCTGGGCGACCTGTGCATCGACGGGGGCATGATCGACAACTACCCGGTGCGGCTGTTCGACTATGACTTCTCCGCCACGCCGCCTTACATCGACAGCGCCAGCCAGCGCATCAACACCCGCACGCTGGGCCTTCGCCTGGACTCCGCCGGCGAAATCGCCCAGGCCGCCGGGCAGGCCGGCCCGCGCACGCCGGTCAACAACCTGTTTGATTTCACCCTGGCGGTGGCCAACGTGATGCTGGACATCCAAACCAAGGTGCACCTGGACAGCGACGACTGGAAACGCACCGTGTATGTCGACACGCTCGACGTCGGCACGCTGGAGTTCGGCATCAGCGAGGAGAAGAAACGTGCGCTGATCGAATCCGGCCGCCGCGGCGTAGAGCGCTACTTCGCCTGGTACGACGCCGCCATGAAACAGGCAGCGTAACCGGTATTATCCCTGCCCGCGCGTACGGGCGGCGCGCGGGCAAAAAAATCCCCGCGGGGGCGGGGAAAGGCAAAGTAACGCTAAGGATTTATAGGAGTTATACGAAGAACTTGGCCAACACCAGCAGCGACAGCGAGACGTTGATAGCGCCGCCGATACGGGTGGCGATCTGGGCGAACGGCATCAGCGACATGCGGTTGCCGGCGGTGAGGATCGCGACATCGCCGGTGCCGCCCTGCCCGCTCTGGCAGCAGGAGACGATCGCCACGTCGATAGGATGCATGCCGATTTTCTTGCCGACGAAGAAGCCGGTCGCCACCAGCGCGCTGACGGTGGTGACGATCACGATCAGATTCTGTACGGTGAACGCGTCCACCAGTTCCTGCCACGGCGTGATGGCCACGCCGACCGCGAACAGGATCGGATAAGTCACGGCGGTGCGGAAGAATTTGTACACCACCTGCGAGCCTTCCTGAATGCGCGGCGACACCCCGTGCGCCAACTTCACCGCCACGGCGGCGAAGAGCATGCCCACCGGCGCCGGCAGGCCGATCAGACGGTGCAGCAGCATGCCCACCATATACAGCAGAATGGCCAACAGCGCGCCGCAGGCGATGGTGCTGACGTCCACCTTGCCGCTGATTTTTTCCACCGCGTTCATGTCGCTTTCACCCTGCTTGCTCGGCATCAGGCTGCCTTCGCCGGTCAGGTGCGGATAACGCTTGCCCAGTTGATTGAGCAGGCCGGCGATGACGATAGCGGTCAGGCTGCCGAGCATTACGATAGGCAGAATGCGCCCTAACGCCACGCCCTGCTCCATGTGCAGGATCGCCGCGTAGCCCATCGACAGCGGGATCGCCCCTTCACCTACGCCGCCGGCCATGATCGGCAGGATCAGGAAGAAGAAGATCTGGAACGGTTCCAGGCCCAGCGCCATGCCGACGCCCATCCCCACCAGCATGCCGACGATCTCGCCGCACAGCATGGGGATGAAGATGCGCAGGAAGCCCTGGATCAGCACCTGGCGGTTCATGCTCATGATGCTGCCGACGATGATGCAGCAGATGTAGAGGTAAAGAATGTTGGTCGATTTGTAGAACTTGGTGGTCGACTCCACCACCACGTCCGGCAGCAGGCCATAGTGCACCAGCGCGGAAGGAATGAAGGTGGCGCAGATCGCCGCCGCGCCCATTTTGCCGATCAGCGGCAGGCGCTTGCCGAATTCGCCGCAGGCGAAACCGAAGAACGCCAGGGTGGCCACCATCACCACGATATCGCTCGGCAACTTGCCTTCCAGGCAGTCGAGCAGAATCAACACGCCGGCCAGAATAAAGAACGGTAACGGAATAATCCCTACTTTATAATTGTCCAGTATCCGCCACCATTTCTCACGCAGAGGAATATCGGCGGCCTTGTCTTTGGCTACGAGGTAAGAATCATCTGTTGTGCTCATAATCTGGCCTCTTATTAGTTTGTTCAGCCATCATAGAGAAGCGCACGGATTATCTGCTGTGATTATGTTCAAAATTAAAAAGGGTTTTTAATGGTGGTTATGGTTTCTATGGGGTTAATTAAGATTATGTAAAAATCAGCGTGGTTTTAATGGCGTTAATACCGTTTTTATTTTAAAGCTTATCAACTTTATCGCAGACGAACAATTCTCGTCCGGTTCACTCTAATCCCGTGTGAGGGATCACAAGTTGATCGGGCGCAATATTACAGACCCCGCTTCTCGTGATAGGGTAAGGCTTCAGGATCTCTTTACGGTGAAGCCCCGCCATGCGCCTTAAACTCTCATTTCAAATCAAGCTGTTTCTGTGCCTGGTGGCCTTCTCCTGCCTGCTGCTGACCTGCATCGGCGCCTACACCTATTACCAGTTGGATGCGCAGCTGCACCGCGACCTCGGTGCCCGCGCCCAGGTGCAGGCGCGTGAAATCGCCCTTATCCCTTCGTTGGTGGATGCCGTAGAAAAAAACGACGCCGCCAGGATCGCCGCGTTGATGAAAAAAATCCGCGCCAGCAGCGACGCCAGCTATATCGTCATCGGCGATAATCATGCCCGTCATCTTTATCATTCCGAATATGAAGGCCGCCTGGGCACGCCGATGATCGGCGGTGATAATAAAGAGGTGTTGGAAGGCAAAAGCATTATTTCCATTCGCAAGGGCGGCATCGGCGTATCATTACGCAGCAAGGCGCCGATCCTGGATGAAAATAATCACGTCATCGGCATCGTTTCCGTCGGCTATTTGAAATCGCATATCGATAATTTAAATGCCAGGACATTAACGCAAATTATCGGTTCCATCGTCCTGCTGCTGATCGCCCTGTTCGTTTTTTCCTGGCTGCTGTCGAAAAACCTCAAACGCCAGATGTTCTGGCTGGAGCCGAAAGAGATCGCGCTGCTGGTGCGCCAGCAAAAAGCGCTGCTGGAAGCCATCTATGAGGGCGTGATCGCCATCGATCCACAGCTGCGGATCATCACCATCAACCATGCGGCGCGTGAGCTGTTGGATCTGCATCAGCCCGCCACCGGCCTGCTGGGCCGGCCGATCGGCGATGTGATCCAGGCCCAGCCGGACTTTTTCGCCGTCGCGCACTTGGAGCAGGACACCCATGACGAGGTGTGCCGCTTCAACCACGTGCGGGTGATCGCCAGCCGGGTGCGCATCATGCAGGAGCAAGAGCTGCAAGGCTGGGTGATCAGCTTCCGCGACAAGAACGATATCAATACCCTGAGCAGCCAGCTCAGCCAGGTAAAACGCTATGCCGACAACCTGCGCATCATGCGCCACGAGCAGCTGAACTGGACCGCCACGCTGGCCGGGCTGCTGCACATGCAGCGCTACGACGAGGCCATCCGCTATGTGGAAGCCCAGTCGGAGGGGGCGCAGGAGATCCTCGATTTCATCTCGCAGCGCTTCAGTTCGGCGGCGCTGTGCGGGCTGCTGCTGGGCAAATACTCCAGCGCCAGAGAGAAAGGCATCGAACTGCGTTTCGATCCGGCCTGCCAGCTGCGGCAGATCCCGGCGGCGCTGAATGAAACCGAACTGATGTCGATCGTCGGCAACCTGCTGGATAATGCAGTGGAGGCGACGCTGCACTGCCCGGCTCCGCACGACGCGATCGAACTCTATATCAGCGACGGCAGCGACGAGCTGGTGATCGAGGTGGCGGATCGCGGCACCGGCATCGCCGAGGAGATTCGTGATACGCTGTTTGAACAGGGCGTGACCACCAAAGCGGATAAAAGCGACCACGGCATCGGCCTGCATCTGGTCGCCAGCCACGTGGCGCAGGCGCACGGCAGCATAGAAGTGTCGGACAACGAGCCGCACGGCGCGATATTCTCTATATTTATCCCTAAATAAAACCCATAACCCGATTTTTTTTTGAGCACCCGATTATGTCACACCAAACACTGGACGTTCTGATCGTGGAAGATGAGCCGCAACTGGCGACGCTGCACGCAGAGTTCATCGAGAAAAATTTCAACCTGCGGGTGGTGGCCTACGCCGCCACGCTGGCCGAAGCGCGGGCCAAAGCCAACGAGCATCAGCCGCGGCTGATCCTGCTGGACAACTTTCTGCCGGACGGCCAGGGCATTGAGCTGATGGAAGAGCCGGCGGTAAAGAATCCCGCCTGTTCGGTGATTTTCATCACCGCCGCCAGCGACATGCATACCTGCAGCCAGGCGATCCGCAACGGCGCCTTCGACTACATCATCAAGCCGGTGTCTTACAAACGGCTGCGCAACTCGCTCGAGCGCTTCATGCAGTTCGTGCAGACCCAGCGCACCTTCAAAATCATCGATCAGGACAATGTCGATGCGCTGTACAACCTGCAGTCGAAGCAGTTCTCCAGCGAGCCGAGCGCCAAAGGCATAGAAACCAACACGCTGGAGCTGGTGCAGGCGCTGTTTATCGCCCAGCCGGCGGTGGCGCATGCGGTGGAAGACGTGGTCGAACAGGTCGGCATCAGCAAAACCACCGCTCGCCGTTATCTGGAATATTGCGTCGCCACCCAGTTCGTGCGGGTGGAGATGCTGTACGGCAATATCGGCCATCCGCGCAGGCTGTATCGCAAGGCCTGAGGCTGCCATCTGGCTGTCATACTAAGGCGATAATATGACGCCCGACGATATCCCCCTCGATATCGGCACCTGTCGTTAAAACTGATGAAATACTGATGACTTTTGCCCGACCTCTGGTCGGGTTTTTTATTATCCGAACGGCAGGCGCGGCGCCAAAATATCTCTCTGCACCACACCGAATTATTTCCCCAAAAACCAAACCATTACAGCGAATAATGGCCGTCAATTTTGAGTCACGGGCCAAATTACCATAACTAATTAAAACCTTGATGTAAACCACTAATATCCCATTTAAATGACATTGAGGGTTGTCTCAGATATTCACTGTGTTAGGGTAAAAAGCTCTTTTATTTTGCTAAGGACAGCTCATATCGTTTTAATTAAACCAGAGGAAACAGCAAATTGCATGGCAATTAAACTCGAAGTAAAGAACCTGTATAAGATATTTGGCGAGCACCCGGAACGCGCATTCAAACTGCTGGATAAAGGTCTGACAAAAGATCGGCTGTTTGAAAAAACCGGCTTATCGCTCGGCGTAAAAGACGCCACTCTGGCCATTGAAGAAGGCGAGATATTTGTCATCATGGGGCTCTCCGGTTCCGGCAAGTCCACCCTGGTACGCCTTCTCAATCGTCTGATAGAACCCACCCGCGGTCAGGTGCTGATCGACAGTGAGGACATCGCCAAAATATCCGACACCGCGCTGCGCACCGTGCGGCGAAATAAGATCAGCATGGTATTTCAGTCATTCGCGCTAATGCCGCACATGAATGTTCTGAATAATACCGCCTTTGGCATGGAATTAGCCGGAATACCGCTACAGGAGCGCCAGGAAAAAGCGCTGGACGCCCTGCGTCAGGTCGGGCTGGAGAATTATGCGCTGTCTTATCCGGATGAATTATCCGGCGGCATGCGTCAGCGCGTGGGATTAGCCCGCGCGATGGCCAATAACCCGGATATATTATTGATGGACGAAGCCTTCTCGGCGCTCGATCCGTTAATTCGCACCGAAATGCAGGATGAGCTGGTGAAATTACAGGCTCAGCATCAGCGCACCATCGTGTTTATTTCCCACGATCTGGACGAAGCGATGCGCATTGGCGATCGCATCGCCATCATGCAGGGCGGCGAGGTGATCCAGGTCGGCACGCCGGACGAGATCCTCAATAATCCGGCCAACGACTACGTGCGCACCTTCTTCCGCGGCGTGGACATCAGTCATGTGTTCAGCGCCAAGGATATCGCCCAGCGGCGCCCGGTGACGCTGATCCGCAAAACCCCCGGTTTTGGCCCCCGCTCGGCGCTGCAGCTGCTGCGCGATGAGGACCGTGATTATGGTTATGTTGTTGAACGCGGGAAGAAATTTATCGGCGTGGTGTCGATAGAGTCGCTGAAAAAGGCGCTGTCCGCCAATCAAACGCTGGACGATGCCCTGCTTGAGGCCCCCGCCGCCGTGCCGGCCGACACGCCGCTCAGCGATCTGATCTCCCTGGTCGCCCAGGCGCCGTGCGCGGTGCCGGTAGTGGGCGAAGAACATAACTATCTCGGCATCATCTCCAAGGCCATGCTGCTGCAGGCGTTGGACAAGGAGGGCTCAGCCAATGAGTGACACCACGCAAACCCAAGATCCCTGGGCTACCGCACCGGCCGATGCCGGCGCCGCCCCCGCTCACGATGCCGCCGCCCCCGCTCACGATGCCACCGCCAACGCCGGCGACGCCTGGTCCAGCGCGCCGCCGCCGGCCGCTCATGACGCCGCCGGGCAAGGCGCCGATTGGCTCAGCAGCGCCCCGGCGCAGCCTGAGCACTTCAGCCTGCTTGATCCGTTCCACAAAGCCTGGGTGCCGTTTGATTCCTGGGTCACGCAAGGCATCGACTGGCTGGTGCTGCACTTCCGCCCGCTATTCCAGGGCATCCGCGTGCCGGTAGACGTGATCCTGAGCGGCTTCCAGCAATTGCTGTTGGGCATGCCGGCGCCGATCGCCATTCTGGTGTTCTCGCTGGTCGCCTGGCAGATCGCGGGCCTCGGCATGGGCGCCGCGACGCTGCTCTCTCTGGTCGCCATCGGCGCCATCGGCGCCTGGTCGCAGGCGATGGTTACGCTGGCGCTGGTGCTGACCGCGCTGTTCTTCTGCATCCTTATCGGCCTGCCGCTCGGCATCTGGCTGGCGCGCAGCAAGCATGCCGCCAAAGTGATTAGGCCGCTGCTCGACGCCATGCAAACCACCCCGGCCTTCGTCTATCTGGTGCCGATCGTCATGCTGTTCGGCATCGGCAACGTGCCGGGCGTGGTGGTGACCATTATCTTCGCGCTGCCGCCGATCGTGCGTCTGACCATTCTTGGCATCAAGCAGGTGCCGGAGGATCTGATCGAGGCCGCCGAATCCTTTGGCGCCAGCCCGCGCCAGCTGCTGTTCAAGGTGCAGCTGCCGCTGGCGATGCCGACCATCATGGCCGGCGTGAACCAGACGCTGATGTTGGCGCTGTCGATGGTCGTCATCGCCTCAATGATCGCCGTCGGCGGTCTGGGCCAGATGGTGCTGCGCGGCATCGGCCGGCTGGATATGGGCCTGGCCGCCATCGGCGGGGTCGGCATCGTGATCCTGGCGATCATTCTCGATCGCCTCACCCAATCGCTGGGGCGCGATCGCCGCAGCAAGGGCATCGGCCGCTGGTACCGTCGCGGCCCCATCGGGCTGTTTACCCGCCCGTTCATCAAACAAGCCTGACGCTTTTCCCGCCGGCGGCTGCGGCCCCGGCGGGCCAGAGCACCACCACATCAAAAGAGGGGAAACACTATGCGCACCACGGGCATCTGGGCTCTCGCCCTGACGACACTGATTGGCTCACAGAGCGCCATCGCGGCGGATTTACCCGGCAAGGGAATAGCGGTACAGCCGGTGCAAAGCACCATTTCCGAAGAGACATTCCAGACGCTGCTGGTCAGCAAGGCGCTGGAAAAACTGGGTTACGACGTGAAGGAACCGCGCGAAGTGGATTACAACGTCGCCTACACCTCCATCGCCTCCGGCGACGCCACCTTTATCGCGGTCAATTGGGATCCGCTGCACGCCGATCAGTACAAGGCCGCCGGCGGCGACGCCAAGTTCTACCGCGAAGGCGTCTACGTCAACGGCGCCGCGCAGGGCTACCTGATCGACAAGAAAACCGCCGAGCAGTACCACATCACCAACGTCGAGCAGCTCAAGGATCCCAAGATCGCCAAGCTGTTCGACACCAACGGCGACGGCAAGGCCGATCTGACAGGCTGCACACCGGGCTGGGGCTGTGAGGCGGTGATCAACCACCACATCAAGGCCTACGGCCTCAGCAACACCGTCGAACACAATCAGGGCAACTACGCGGCGATGATCGCCGACACCATCACCCGCTATAAAGAGGGCAAACCGGTGCTGTATTACACCTGGACGCCGTACTGGGTCAGCGATGTGATGGTGCCGGGCCGCGACGTGGTCTGGCTGCAAGTACCGTTCTCTTCCCTGCCGGGCGAGCAGAAGAACGTCGACACCAAGCTGCCTAACGGCGCCAACTACGGATTCCCGGTCAACACCATGCGCATCGCCGCCAACAAGCAGTGGGCCGAAGCCAATCCGGCGGCCGCCAAGCTGTTCGCCATCATGAAGCTGCCGATCGCCGACATCAACGCGCAAAACCTGCGCATGCATGAAGGCCAGGCTTCGGAAGCCGACATCCAAAACCACGTCAACGGCTGGATCAAGGCGCACCAGGCGACCTTCGACGGCTGGGTGAAAACCGCCGCCGAGGCGGCGAAGCCGTAACCGCTCAGGGGCGCCGCCTTTGCCGCGCCCCTACCCCGCCATATCGATGCCGCTGAAATGCAAAAAACGTTCGGCGATAGTCGACATGGGCTGCGGCCAAATGCAATACACCTGGCGCCGCGGCCCGTCTTCAATCGGAATCGACACCAGCGCGCTTAAACGCTGCGCGGTCGAAATCGGTACGATGCCCGCCGCCAACCCGCGCCGCACCAAATTCTCCAGCCATTCGATATGATCGATTTCAAAACTGACGTGCCGACGGATGCCCGCCGCCTGAAAGGCGCGATCGGTTTGGCGCCGCGCGCCGGTGCCGCTGTAAAAATCCACCAGCGGCACTTCCGCCAGCGCCTGCAGGTTCACCCGCTCTCGACCGGCCAGCGGATGCTGCGGCGCCACCAACGCCACCAGCGGCTCATCGGCCAACTGCCGGTGCGACATCGGCAGCAGATCAGCATCGCCCGGCCAGATGCCGACGAACGCCATATCGCATTTTTGCTGGCGTACGTCTTCCAGCAACGCTTCGCTCATACCGACGTACAGACGGATATTCACCGCCGGATAGTGGCGGTGAAACTTGTCGAGCCTTTCGGTCAGAGCCATCACGTTTATCGTTGAAATGGTGCCGATGGTCAGGGTGCCGGACACCGCGCCATCGGCCGCCGTCACCTCTTCCACCAGCGCCTGCTGCGCCGCCAGCAGCCGCTGCGCAGGGGCCACGAAAGCCTGGCCGGCGGGGGTCAACCGCACCCGGCGCGAAGTGCGCTCAAACAGCGTACAGCCCAGCTCTTCTTCCAGTTTGGCGATCTGGTGGCTAAGCGCCGACTGCACCGTATGGCAGCGCTGCGCCGCCCGGGTAAAGTTCAGCTCTTCCGCCACCGCCAGCGCATAGCGGATCTGCTTCAGGTTCATAACATCTATCTTGAAATGAGATAAATAAAATGAAAATTATACATTGGTTTCCGGACTCGCGTTGCCGGATACTGCGCGCCATCTTCTTTCCGTGATGAATAAACCATGAGCCAACAAAACGCCCATCCGGGCCTCAGCCCGGCGCTGACCGTGCTGATCGCCATCGCTACCGGCCTGGCGGTCGCCAGCAACTATTACGCGCAACCGCTGCTGGAAACCATCGCCACCGGTTTCAACCTGTCGGTCAATCAGGCCGGCTTTATCGTCACCGCCGCGCAGCTCGGTTACGCCACCGGCCTGCTGCTGCTGGTGCCGCTCGGCGACATGTTCGAGCGCCGCGGGCTGATCGTGTTCATGACGCTGCTGGCCGCCGGCGGCATGCTGATCACCGCCACTTCCGCCACCCTGCCGATGATGATCCTCGGCACCGCGCTCACCGGGCTGTTCTCGGTGGTGGCGCAGATCCTGGTGCCGCTGGCCGCCACGCTGGCCCACCCGGAAAAGCGCGGCAAGACCGTTGGCATCATCATGAGCGGTCTGCTGCTCGGCATCCTGCTGGCGCGCACCGTCGCGGGCGCCTTGGCGTCGTTCGGCGGCTGGCGCACCATCTACTGGGTCGCCAGCGTGCTGATGATCCTGATGGCGCTGATCCTGTGGCGCGCGCTGCCGCGCTATAAGCAACACTCCGGGCTGAACTACCCGCAGCTGCTGGCCTCGATCTTCAGCCTGTTCTGCCGCACGCCGCTGCTGCGCACCCGCGCCATCCTCGGCGCCCTGTCGTTCGCCAACTTCAGCGTGCTCTGGACCTCAATGGCCTTTCTGCTCGCCGCGCCGCCGTTCAACTATTCCGAAGGGGTGATCGGACTGTTCGGTCTGGTGGGCGCCGCCGGAGCACTGGCCGCTTCGCGCGCCGGGCATCTGGCGGACAAAGGCAAGGCCGGGTTGACCACCACCGTCGGCCTGGTATTGCTGCTGCTGTCCTGGATACCTATCGCGCTGGCTAAACAATCGCTGTGGGCGCTGATCGCCGGCATCCTGATCCTCGATCTGGCGGTGCAGGCGGTACACGTCACCAACCAGAGCGTGATGTATCGCATCATGCCGGAGGCGCGCAACCGCCTGACCGCCGGCTACATGACCAGCTACTTTATCGGCGGCGCCCTCGGTTCGCTGCTCTCCGCTTCCGCCTATCAGCATGCCGGCTGGTACGGCGTGGCCGCCGTCGGAGGGGTGTTATGCCTGCTCAACCTGCTGACCTGGTGGCTCGGCAAGCATCACGATCCGCAGGGTCCGGCGGCAATCTGATTATCGTGCAAATAGTCACTAAAGAAATTTATTAGCGGTGCAGGGTATAAACATTACTTACTCTCTGGTAATGTTCTGGGCATAAACTATTGACGACCTATCTACCCTGCGACCCACAACCATGCAAAGCCAAGCTGCAGACAGCCTTACTCCGCCCGCCGTCAGCGCCACCTTCGCCAACGGCGTCGTCGACAGTTTGCCGATCGTCATCGGGTACGTGCCGGTGGCGTTCGCTTTCGGCCTCAGCGCCGTCAAACTGGGCTTTTCCCCGTTGGAAAGCATTTTCTTCTCCTGCATCATCTACGCCGGCGCCAGCCAGTTCGTGATCACCGCCCTGCTGAGCGCCGGCATGTCGCTGTGGGTCTCCGCGCTGACGGTAATGGCGATGGACGTGCGCCATCTGTTGTATGGCCCGGCGCTGCGTCACCGCATCGTCTCGCGCCTGTCGCCCGGCAAAACGGCGCTGTGGGCCTTTGGCCTGACCGATGAGGTCTTCGCCGCCGCCACCGCCAGGCTGATGCGCAATAACCGCAGCTGGAGCGAAAACTGGATGCTGGGCATCGCGCTCTGTTCCTGGCTCTCCTGGGTGGCCGGCACCGCGCTCGGCGCGCTGTTCGGCAACGGCCCGCTGGAACAGTTCCCGGTGATCGAGGCCTCGCTGGCCTTCATGCTGCCGGCGCTGTTTCTCAGTTTCCTGCTGGCCGCTTTCCGGCGCCCGCAGAGCCTGACCATCGCCGCCGCGCTGGCCGGCGCGCTGCTCGGCGTGGTGCTGTTCTCCATTCCGGTCGCCATTTTGGCCGGCATCGGCTCCGGCTGCGCCGCCGCCCTGTTCCAACCCCCGCACGCGGAGGCCAGCCATGAACACTGATGTGCTGGTGATCGGCCTGGTGGTGGGCTGCGCCAACTACCTGTTCCGTTATCTGCCGCTGCGGCTGGCGCCGGCGCGCGCTCAGCCCGGCATCAAACGCGGCAAAGCCGCCCTGCTGCTCGACAGCATCGGCATCGCCTCCATCTGCGCCCTGCTGGTGGTCTCCAGCACGCCGGTGGTGATGCGCGAACCGGACAAGCTGCTGCCGACGTTAGCGGGGTTCGCCGCGCTGGCGCTGTGCTTCTACCGCAGTAAAAGCATCATTCTGTCGACGCTGCTCGGCGCGACGGCCTTTGGCGTCACATTAAAATTGTTAATGTTTTTCGGCCCTGGCTGACGCCGCCTCCGACCGTTTGGCTTCACACTGGCGTTTTCAGGCGTCACATCTTTACAAACACTGACAAATGACACGAATTGCTAAATTATCCGCACGGCTGAACATTTACATTATTTGTCACCGTCGTTACTATCTCGAACGAAATTAATGAGGCCCTAAATTATGGAAAGCTCGTTTGCCCCCATAGAACAAATGCTGAATTTCCGCGCCACGCGGCAGAAAGATTTCCCTTATCAGGAAATCCTGCTGACCCGTCTGTGCATGCACATGCAAGGCAAGCTGCTGGAAAATCGCAATAAGATGCTGAAAGCGCAGGGGATTAACGAAACACTGTTTATGGCGCTGATTACCCTGGATGCGCAGGAAAGCCACAGCATCCAACCTTCTGAGCTAAGCTCTGCCCTGGGCTCCTCGCGCACCAATGCGACCCGCATCGCCGACGAGCTGGAGAAGCGCGGCTGGATCGAGCGCCGGGAAAGCGACAACGATCGCCGCTGCCTGCATCTGCATCTGACGCCGCAGGGGGAAGAATTTCTCAGTCAACTGCTGCCGCCGCAGCACCAATGTCTGCATTTCCTGTGGTCCACGCTGACCGACGATGAGCAAAAACAGCTGGAACAGCTGACGCGCAAATTGCTGGCACGTCTGGATCAAATGGAAATCACAGAACAGTTACCCTAATTCACAATTTCTGTTCAGGTACCTACTTATGCGATCCCCATTTCACTGGAGATTCACCCCGCTGTTCGCCGTGTTGCTGCTGGCCGGGTGTGCTTCTACCGATAATATTGCCCCGCAATCCACGCTGATGGATCCGCAGAGCCTGCAGTTGGCTCAGCCGAAAGTCAGTTCGCTGGCCGTCAGCCCGCAGTGGTGGCGCGCCCTCAAGGATCCGCAGCTGGACGCCTTGATGACGCAAACGCTGCAAAGTTCGCCGACCCTGCGTCAGGCCGCCGCCCGCGTGCGCGAAGCGCAGAGCGTGGTAGGCGAAGCCAACGCCGCCAACGGGCCGAACCTGGATCTGAACGCCAGCACCCAGCGTCAGCGCGTGCCGCAGAACGTCAATATGGGGCTGGGGTATCCGCATAAGCCGATCTATTCAAGCTCCAACTCGCTGGGGTTGAACCTGGCGTACGAGTTCGACTGGTGGGGCAAATACCGCAACCAGGTGAACGCCGCCAAGGCGCAAGTGAACGCAGCGCGCGCCGAGCAGGAACAGGCGGCGCTGACGCTGACCAGCTCGGTGGCGTCCGCCTACTATCAGCTGCAGAGCAATCTCGCGCTCGAGAAGCTGCTGCAGCAGGAAGTGAACAACAACGAGCGCCTGACCGCGCTGCGCCAACAGCGCTATCAGGCCGGCCTGACCGGCGTCGACGTGCCGCAACAAACCCAGGCGCAGTCCGACGTCGCCAAACAGCAGATTCTGCAGCTGCAGTCGCAAATCGAACAGCTCAGACACCAGCTCGCCGCGCTGGCGGGCCAGGGGCCGAACGCCATGCAGCACCTGCGTCAGGTGCCGCTGCCTGCAGACAACCTGATGGCGCCGCAGGGCGAACTGACGGCGGATCTGCTGGGCAAACGCCCGGACATCGCCGCGCAACGCCAGCTGGTGGAGTCTTACAGCCAGCGCGTCAGCGCCGCGCGTAAAGAGTTTTACCCCAGCCTGACCATTTCAGCCTTCGCCGGCCTGATGACCACCAATACCAGTGGCACCAGCCCGAATCTGTTTGAAGCGGCCAGCCAGGCCTGGAACGTGATGCCGGCGATCTCGCTGCCGATCTTCCACGCCGGGGCCCTGCGCAGCAAGCTGGGCGAGGAATCCGCGCTGTATGACGAAGCGGTGGAATCCTACAACCAAACCATCCTGAATGCGGTACAGGAAACCGCCGACGCCATCACCATCCAGCAGAGCTCTGCACAACAGCAGCTGCAGGCGGCGTCCGCGGCCCAGTCGATGCAACAGGTGTATCAGGTCGCCAACGCCCGTTACCAGGCAGGGATTATCGGGCGCGACGATCTGTTGACCAGCCAGACGCAGCTATTGCAGCAGCAACAGGCGGAGTTGAATGCCAGCAGCAATTTACTGCAGGCGAAGATAGGACTGATCCGCGCGTTGGGCGGTGGCTATCAGGCCCCGGCCGCAGCGGATTCGAAAGCATAATAATATAAGGCTTGGAGAACACCATGAGCGCAAGCGCGGAAACCCAAAACCCGCAGCAGCCGAGCGGCAAAAAGAAGCAGCGCAAATTTTGGCTGCTGTTGCTGACGGTTATTTTCATTGTTATAGGGGTGGCTTATTTAGTGTATTGGTTCCTGGTGCTGCGTCATCACCAGGAAACCGACGACGCCTACGTCTCCGGCAACCAGGTGCAGATCATGGCCCAGGTGTCCGGCAGCGTGAACAGCGTCAACTTCGACAACACCGACTACGTCAAGCAGGGCGACGTGCTGCTGACGCTCGATCCGACCGATGCCGAGCAGGCGTTTGAACGCGCCAAAACCGGCCTGGCCAACAGCGTGCGTCAGACCCACCAGCTGATCATCAACAGCAAGCAGTATCAGGCCAACATCGCCTTGCGCAAGACCGATCTGAGCAAGGCCGAGAACGATCTGAAACGCCGCGTGGTGCTGGGCAGCGTTGACGCCATCGGCCGCGAAGAGCTGCAACACGCTCGCGATGCGGTCGACAGCGCCAAAGCCGCGCTGGAAGTGGCGGTGCAGCAATACAACGCCAACCAGGCGATGGTGCTGAACACTCCGCTGGAACAGCAACCGGCGATCCAGCAAGCCGCCGCGCAGATGCGCGACGCCTGGCTGGCGCTGCAGCGTACCAAAGTGATCAGCCCGATTACCGGCTATGTCTCGCGCCGCAGCGTGCAGGTCGGCGCGCAGATCGCCGCCGGTTCGCCGCTGATGGCGGTGGTGCCGGCCGATCACATCTGGGTTGACGCCAACTTCAAGGAAACGCAGATCGCCAATATGCGCATCGGCCAGCCGGCGACGGTGGTCAGCGACGTCTACGGCGACGACGTGGTGTATCAAGGTAAAGTGGTCGGTATCGACATGGGCACCGGCAGCGCCTTCTCGCTGCTGCCGGCGCAAAACGCCACCGGTAACTGGATCAAGGTAGTGCAACGTCTGCCGGTGCGTATTGAGCTCGACGCCAAACAGGTGGCCGATCATCCGCTGCGCATCGGTCTTTCGACGTTGGTGACCGTCGACACCGCCAACCTGGACGGCCGCGTGCTGTCTGACGTGGTGCGCGACAAACCGCTGTACCAGAGCGACGCGCTGGCGTTGAATCTGGCGCCGGTTAACCAGCTGATCGCCGACGTGATCCATGCGAACGCCGGCTAAGCGCGCGGGAGGCCATCTTGCCACAGAAACCGCTTGAAGGCGCCCAGCTTGCCTGGATGACGGTCGCGCTCGCCATGGCGACCTTCATGCAGGTGCTGGACTCCACCATCGCCAACGTGGCGATCCCCACCATTGCCGGTAACCTCGGGTCTTCCAACTCGCAGGGCACCTGGGTGATCACCTCGTTCGGCGTGGCGAATGCCATCTCGATCCCGATCACCGGCTGGCTGGCGAAGCGCATCGGCGAAGTGCGGCTGTTCCTCTGGTCCACCGCGCTGTTCGTTCTCGCCTCCTGGCTGTGCGGCATCTCCAACAGCCTCGGCATGCTGATCTTCTTCCGCGTAATCCAGGGCGTGGTGGCCGGGCCGCTGATCCCGCTGTCGCAGAGCCTGTTGCTGAACAACTACCCGCCCGCCAAGCGGGCGATGGCCCTGGCGCTCTGGTCAATGACCGTGATCGTCGCGCCGATCTTCGGGCCAATTCTCGGCGGTTACATCAGCGACAACTACCACTGGGGTTGGATCTTCTTCATCAACATCCCGATCGGCGCCTTCGTTATCATGGCGGCGATGGCGACGCTGAAGGGGCGAGAGACCAAAACCGAGATCAAACCGATCGACACCGTCGGCCTGGTGCTGCTGATCGTCGGCATCGGTTCGCTGCAGGTGATGCTCGATCAGGGCAAGGAGCTGGACTGGTTCAACTCGACCGAGATCATCACTCTGACCGTCGTGGCGGTCGTGGCGCTGCTGTTCCTGGTGGTCTGGGAACTGACGGACGATCATCCGGTGGTGGATTTATCGCTGTTCAAGTCGCGCAACTTTACCATCGGCTGTCTGTGCATCAGCCTGGCGTACATGCTGTATTTCGGCGCCATCGTTCTGCTGCCGCAGCTGCTGCAAGAGGTGTACGGCTATACCGCTACCTGGGCGGGGCTGGCGTCGGCGCCGGTCGGGCTGATCCCGGTGCTGCTGTCGCCGATCATCGGTAAGTTCGGCAACCGGCTCGACATGCGCAAGCTGGTGACTTTCAGCTTCATCATGTATGCCGTGTGCTTCTATTGGCGCGCCTATACGTTTGAACCGGGCATGGACTTCGGCGCTTCGGCCTGGCCGCAGTTCGTTCAAGGTTTCGCCATCGCCTGCTTCTTCATGCCGTTGACCACCATCACGCTGTCCGGCCTGCCGCCGGAACGCATGGCGGCGGCATCGAGCCTGTCGAACTTTACGCGAACCCTGGCGGGGTCGATCGGCACCTCTATCACCACCACCCTGTGGACGCAGCGCGAATCGCAGCATCACGCGCAGCTGACGGAGTTCGTCAACCCGTACAATCCGCAGTCGCAGGAGATGTACCGGCAGCTCGAGCAGCTCGGCATGAGCAAGCAGCAGGCGTCGGCCTACATCGCCAACGAGATCACGGCACAGGGGCTGATCATCTCCGCCAACGAGATCTTCTGGCTGTCGGCCGGGGTATTCCTGGTGCTGCTGGCGCTGGTGTGGGTAGCGAAACCGCCATTCAGCTCCGGCGGCGGCGGGGGCGGTGGCGCTCACTAAGCTTCAAACGAAACGGGCGCCCTGAGGCGCCCGTTTTTTTATTCGACGTGAAAATCACGCCTGATTCTGACGCCACCAGTCCGCCAGCAGAATGCCGGTCGCCACGGAAACGTTCAGGCTTTCTACCTTGCCGGTGCCGCCGATAGACACGTTCATATCCCCCTGCTGCCAGGCGCTGTCGCTGAGGCCGTCGCGCTCCTGGCCCAGCACCAGCACCATCTTGGCCGGCAGCTTGGCCTGCGCCAGCGCGGTGCCTTTGTGGCTCGAGGTGGTGACGATGGTGTAACCCGCCTTGCGGAAGGTATCCAGCACCGACAGGAAATCATCGGCGTTGATCGCCTTGATGTGCTCCGCGCCGCCTTCTGCGGTACGCACCGCCGCGCCGGATTCCAGCAACGCCGGATCCTGCAGCAGCACGCCGTTGACGCCGAAGTGGGCGCACGAACGGACGATGGCGCCCAGGTTATGCGGGTTGCCGACTTCTTCCAGCGCCAATACGCAGTCGGTCGCCGGCGCAGTTTTCAGGTAGGTCTGCGCATCCAGGCCCTGACGCTTTTTGATCAGGAAGCAGACGCCGCCGTGGTGCTCGGTGCCGGAAGCCTTGGCCAGCTCTTCCTCATCCACCACGTGGTAGGCTTTGCGGTTAGCCGCCATCCAGCGCAGCGCTTCACGGAAGCGCGGCGTGACCGACTGCACGAACCAGGCGCGCACGATCGCTTCCGGGCGGCTGGCGAACAGCGCCTGACAGGCATTTTCACCGTAAACGCGGGTTTCTTCCGCGCGCTGGCGGCGCAGCTGTTCCGGATCAATAAAGCTTTTGCCGCTGATGCCGCCGTGATCGAACGCCGGCTCTTCATTCGGCGCGCGCGACACGGTTCTCCACGGCGACTCGTTGCCGCCGCGATCTTCAGAGCGCGCCGGACGGCGAGGACGATCGCTTTCACTGCGGCGGGAATCGGCTCCGCGACGATCGTTGCCGCCGCGCGCCTTGTCTTGACCGGTGCGGCCCGAGCGCGCACCGTCAGCCGGACGGCCTTTGCCGGCCGGACGTTTATTCTTGTTGCGGTCGTCGCCGTTGTCGTCGTCGCTGCGGACGTACATCACTTTGACCTTACCGTTTTTGCCACTAAATGAATCGTTCATTGTCTTCTCCACCAACGCGCAGGGCGCGAAGATTACCTGATGTTGGTGCATGAAGCCACCAACTTGCGCTAAAAGCTCCCAACTATCACATCCATTGAACAAACCTCATTGTTCATGCGCCGGGTTTTGCCGATAATCGTCAGCATTAAAGAAACATCTCCGCAACCGCGTTGCGGGGACCCGGCTTTCTCAGTACCCGAGGTCAACATGAATACAGTTTGTGCAGCTTGCAATGCCACCAACCGTGTGCCGGAAGAACGTCTGGCGGACAACGCGAAATGCGGCCGCTGCGGCCATGAGCTCTTCGACGGTGAAGTGATCAACGCCACCGCCGCCACGCTGGACCAGTTGCTGCAGGACGATCTGCCGGTCGTGGTCGATTTTTGGGCGCCGTGGTGCGGCCCGTGCCGCAGCTTTGCGCCGATCTTTGAAGACGTGGCCGAAGAGCGCGCCGGCAAAGTGCGCTTCGTGAAAGTGAACACCGAAGCCGAGCCGGAACTGAGCGCCCGTTTCCGCATCCGCAGCATCCCGACCATCATGGTGTTCCGTCAGGGCAAGATGGTCGACATGCTCAACGGCGCGATGCCGAAGGCGCCGTTTGACAACTGGCTCAACGAGTTAGTGTGATTCGGCAAGTATAGGCCGTATCCCGCCATCGCGCGCGAACGCGCCCCGATCGAGCCCGCCCCTCCCGGCGGGCTTTTTTCTGCGTTACAATAGCGGTTTTTCCCCAGGATCGTTATGACCGACAACGCCGTACTTCGCCTGCGCCAATTCCGTTTAGACCGCGCCACCCGCCCCTTTCTGGCGCGCGGTTGCCGAGTGGCGCGTTGTCAGGGGTGCCTGCTGCCGCATAAGAACTGCCTGTGCGACACCATTCGCCCGCAGCAGGCCGGCAGCCGTTTCTGCCTGATCATGTTCGGCGCCGAGCCGCTCAAGCCCAGCAACACCGGGCGCCTGATCGCAGATATCCTGCCGGACACCCAGGCGTTCCTCTGGTCGCGTACCGAGGTCGATCCCGCCCTTCTGGCGGCCATCAACGATCCGACACGGCAGCCTTACGTGGTGTTCCCCGCGTCCTACGCCGACGCCGAGCGGCCGGTGTTCAGCGAACTGCCCGTCGGCGGCAAACCGCCGCTGTTCATCATGCTGGACGGCACCTGGGCGGAAGCGCGCAAAATGTTCCGTAAAAGCCCGTATCTCAATCAATTCCCGGTGTTTTCACTCAACGTCGACGCCGCATCGGCCTACCAGCTGCGCGAAGCCAGCCGCGCCGAGCAACACTGCACGGCGGAAGTGGCCGCCGCCCTGCTGCAACAGGCGGGCGATATGCCGGCCGCCGACGGATTGAATCAGCACTTCCGCTATTTCCGTCAACAGTATCTGGCGGGAAAACCGACCCGACCGGAGGCACCGGTCACAGCAATGTAGCCATAAAGCGCCTAAAATCAGGTGTAACGTTGCCAAAAGGAGCCGTGCATGAGCCAGCGAGGGTTAGAAGCGCTACTACGTCCCAAATCGATCGCCGTGCTGGGCGCTTCGCAGCAGCCGGGCCGCGCCGGCAACCTGATGATGAGCAACCTGCTGGCCGGCGGTTTCGGCGGGCCCATCTTGCCGGTGACGCCGCGTTACAAGGCGGTATGCGGCGTCATGGCCTATCCCGACGTCGCCAGCCTGCCGCTGACGCCGGATCTGGCGATCATCTGCACCCACGCCAGCCGTAATCTGGCGCTGATTGAAGCGCTGGGCCAACGCGGCTGCAAAACCGCCATCGTGCTCTCTTCGCCGCCGGAACAGTTCGCCGAGCTCAAAGCCTGCGCGCAGCGTTACGCCATGCGGCTGCTGGGCCCCAACAGTCTGGGGCTGCTGGCGCCATGGCAAGGCATCAACGCCAGCTTCTCGCCGGTGCCGATCCAAAAGGGCAAGCTGGCGTTTATCTCGCAGTCCGCCGCCGTCGCCAATACCATTCTCGACTGGGCGCAGCAGCGCGAAGTCGGCTTCTCCTATTTCATCGCGCTGGGCGACAGCCTGGATATCGACGTCGACGACCTGCTCGACTTTTTGGCGCGCGACAGCAAGACCAGCGCCATCCTGCTGTATCTGGAAAACATCAGCGATGCGCGGCGCTTTCTCTCCGCCTCGCGCAGCGCCTCGCGCAACAAGCCCATTCTGGTGATCAAAAGCGGCCGCAGCCAACAGGCGCAATTACTGCTCAACAGCCAACTGGGGCTGGACGCCGCCTATGACGCCGCCATCCAGCGCGCCGGCCTGCTGCGCGTCCAGGATACCCATGAGCTGTTCTCGGCGGTGGAAACCCTCAGCCATATGCATCCGCTGCGCGGCGAACGGCTGATGATCGTCAGCAACGGGGCGGCGCCGGCGGCGATGGCCTTGGACGAACTGCTCGGCCGCAACGGCAAGCTGGCGACGCTGAGCGAGGAGAGCCTGGCGACGCTGAGCGACGCGCTGCCGGACTTCATTCGCGCCGGCAACCCGCTCGACCTGCGCGACGACGCCACGCCGCAGCGTTATCTGGCGGCTCTCGAAGCGCTGCTCGACAGCCACGACTATGACGCGCTGCTGCTGATCCACGCGCCGAGCGCCGCTGCGCCCGGCACCACCACGGCGCAGCGGCTGATCGACGCGCTGCATCGCCATGCGCGCGGCAAGCGCATCACGCTGCTGACCAACTGGTGCGGCGAATACTCTTCGCAAGAGGCGCGCCGGCTGTTTACCGAAGCCGCCATTCCGACTTACCGCACGCCGGAAGGCGCTGTGACCGCTTTTATGCATATGGTGGAATACCGCCGCAACCAGAAGCAGCTGAAGGAGACGCCGGCGCTGCCGGTCGGCCTGACCGCCAATACCGCCGATGCCCACCACCTGATCCATCAGGCGCTGGCCGAAGGCGCCACCCAGTTGGATACCCACGAGGTGCAATCCATTCTGCAGGCCTACGATCTGAGCACCCTGCCGACCTGGATCGCCGAAGACAGCGCCGAAGCGGTGCACATCGCCGAGCAGATCGGCTACCCGGTGGCGCTGAAGCTGCGCTCGCCGGATATCCCGCACAAATCGGAAGTTCAGGGCGTGATGCTCTACCTGCGCACCGCGACCGAAGTGCAACGCGCGGCGGAGGCGATCCTCGACCGCGTGAAGCGCACCTATCCTCAGGCGCGCATCCACGGCCTGTTGGTGCAGAGCATGGCCAACCGCGCCGGCGCCCAGGAGCTGCGCATCGCCGTGGAGCAGGATGCCATTTTCGGCCCGTTGATCATGCTGGGAGAAGGCGGCGTAGAGTGGCGCCAGGAAAATCAGGTCGCGGTCGCGCTGCCGCCGTTGAATATGGCGCTGGCGCGTTATCTGGTGCTGCAGGCGGTGAAAGGCGGCAAGATCCGCGGGCGCAGCGCACTGCGGCCTTTAGATATCCCCGGGCTGAGCCGCTTGCTGGTGCAGGTTTCCAACCTGATCCTTGACTGCCCTGAGATCGCCCGGCTGGATATTCACCCGGTGCTGGCTTCCGGCAGCGAGTTCACCCTGCTGGACGTTTCGATGCAGCTCGCACCGTTCAGCGGCGATCCGCAGGCGCGGCTGGCGATTCGGCCTTATCCGCATGAGCTGGAAGAGACCATCGCGCTGAAAGACGGCAGCCAATGCCTGTTCCGCCCTATCCTGCCGGAAGACGAGCCGGCGCTGAAGCATTTCATCGACCGGGTGACCAAGGAAGATCTCTATTACCGCTACTTCAGCGAGATCAACGAGTTTACCCATGACGATTTGGCCAACATGACGCAGATCGACTACGATCGGGAAATGGCCTTTGTGGCGGTGCGCGCAGACGAGATCATCGGCGTGACCCGCGCGCTGTCCGATCCGGACAACACCGATGCCGAGTTCGCCGTGCTGGTACGTTCCGACCTGAAAGGCCTGGGCCTGGGCCGCCAGCTGCTGGAGAAAATGATCGCCTATGCGCGCGCGCATGGCCTGACCCGCCTGAGCGGTATCACCATGCCGAATAACCGCGGCATGATCGCGCTGGCGCAGCGGTTGGGCTTTGGCATCGAGGTGCAGCTTGAGGACGGCATCGTCAATCTGACGCTGCCGCTGCAGGCCGACGACGCGCAGTGACCTGCGTCGCAATGCGCTACGAATCCACCACTTAACGCCAAAACATACGCACAATCGAGGCAACTAATGGTATTATCGCCCGATTATTCGGTTTATTGTTTTTAAGTCTGTGGCGTTCCGGCCATCAATCATGAGAGAAGAAGCGCACTGTGATGTTGTCAAAATTTAAACGTAGCAAACATCAACAACACCTTGCACAACTGCCCAAACTCCCCCAGACGGTTGCTGATGTTCGTACTCTGTACGCGCCGTCCGACTTTCGCGCCACGCTGCTGGATTCCATCGCCAACGCCACCCAACGTATCTATCTGGTGGCTCTGTATCTGGAGCATGACGACGCCGGGCGTGAGATCCTCAACGCGCTGTATCAAGCCAAGCAGCGGCGGCCCGAGCTGGAAATCTGCGTGCTGGTCGACTGGCACCGTGCACAGCGCGGGCGCATCGGCGCCGCCGCCGCCAATACCAACGCCGACTGGTACTGCGCCATGGCCAGCCAGCATCCGGAACAATCGGTGCCGATCTACGGCGTGCCGGTCAATACTCGCGAAGCGCTGGGCGTATTGCATTTAAAAGGTTTTGTGGTCGACGATACCGTTATCTACAGCGGCGCCAGCATCAACGACGTCTATCTGCATCAGCATGAGAAATACCGTTACGATCGCTACCAGTTGATCACCAACGGCGTGCTGGCCGATACTCTGATCGATTACATCAAGCAGCATCTGCTCACCGCCGGCGCCGTACAACGCCTGGATCGCAGCGATCGGCCGAAAAGCCCGGAGATCAAAAACGAAACCCGTCTGTTCCGTTTCGCCCTACGCCGCGCCGGTTACCACTTCCGCGGCAAAGCCGGCAACGATGAGCTGGCGGTGACGCCGATGGTTGGGCTAGGCAAACAAAGCGTGCTGAATAAAACCATTCATCACCTGATGTCATGCACCGACCAGAAACTGACGCTGTGCACCCCCTATTTCAACCTGCCGGCGCTGCTGGTGCGCAACATCATTTATCTGCTGCGACAGGGCAAGCAGGTGGAAATCATCGTCGGCGATAAAACCGCCAACGATTTCTATATTCCGGAAGACCAGCCGTTCAAAATCATCGGCGCGCTGCCCTACCTGTATGAGATCAACCTGCGCCGCTTCCTGAGCCGGTTGCAGCGTTACATCGACACCGGCCAACTGATCGTTCGTTTGTGGAAGGATGGCGATAACAGCTATCACCTGAAAGGCATGTGGGTAGACGAAGAGTGGCAGCTGATTACCGGCAATAACCTAAACCCGCGCGCCTGGCGGCTGGATCTGGAAAACGCCATTCTGATCCACGATCCCAAGCAAGAGCTGCGCGAGCAACGGCAGAAAGAGCTGGAATGCATCCGTACTCATACCACTGTAGTCGGCCATTATCAGGAACTGCAAAGCATCCAGCAGTATCCGATCAAGGTGCGTAAGCTGATTCGGCGTCTGCGCCGTATCCGCATCGATCGGCTGATCAGCCGTATCCTGTAAGCGGTATGCTGACCCCGGCCAAGGCCGGGGTTTTTATTACAGCTGTATCTCCTTGCCTTTGCGATGCAACCGGAGCGAGACCAGCAGCGCCAGCAGGCACATGCCGGAGACATACCAGAAGAAGGCGTTCTCCACGCCAAACGATTTAAGCGACAGCGCCACATATTCCGCCGAGCCGCCGAACATGGCGTTCGCCACCGCATAAGACAAGCCCACCCCTAAAGCACGTACCTCCGGCGGGAACATTTCGGCTTTAAGCAGCCCGCTGATCGCGGTGTAAAAACTGATGATGAACAGCGCCAGCACGATCAGGCCAAACGCCATATAAGGATTACTCACCTCTTTCAGAGCGAACAGGATCGGCACCGTCAACACCGTGGCAAAGGCCGAGAAGATCAACATCGAGCTGCGACGGCCGATTTTGTCCGAAAACGCGCCTACCGCAGGCTGCAGCAGCATAAAGACGAACAGCGCGACGGTCATGATGGCGCTGGCCAGCTTGGCGTCCATACCGGCGGTATTCACCAGATATTTCTGCATGTAGGTGGTGAAGGTGTAGAAGGTCAGCGAACCGGCGGCGGTAAAGCCCAGCACCATCAGGAACGCCTTGCGATTCTTCCACAGCCCCGTCAGCGAACCGGCATCTTTGTGGTTACGCGTCTTCGCATCGGAGGTTTCATTCAGCGAGCGGCGCAGGTACAGCGCAACTACCGCCAACACGGCCCCCAGGGCAAACGGAATGCGCCATCCCCAGGCTTTCAGCTCTTCGGCGGGCAATATCTGCTGCAGGATCACCAGGACCAGCAACGCCAACAGTTGCCCGCCGATCAGCGTCACGTACTGGAACGAAGCGTAAAAACCGCGTCGCCCCTTGATCGCCACCTCGCTCATGTAGGTCGCGCTGGTGCCGTATTCTCCCCCTACCGACAGCCCCTGGAACAGGCGGGCGATCAGCAGCAACGCCGGCGCCCAGCTGCCGATCGATTCATACGTCGGCAGGCAGGCGATCACCAGCGATCCGGCGCACATCATACAGACCGAAAGCAGCATGGAATTTTTTCGACCATGCTTGTCGGCAATATAGCCGAATAGCCAACCGCCAATCGGCCGCATAAAGAAGCCGGCGGCGAATACCCCGGCGGTTTGCAGCAGCTGCGTGGTGCTGTTGCCCGCAGGGAAGAACGAGGCGGCAAAGTAAATGGAACAAAAGGAGTAAACGTAAAAATCAAACCACTCCACCAGATTGCCTGATGAAGCCCCGACGATAGCGAAAATGCGTTTCTTGTTATCCAGCGCCCCCTGTTCGACGCCGTGCTCATCCCCAAGAGCCGAGGTTGTTTCTGTCATGATGTATTCTCCGAGCCATAACAATGGTGAAATTTGGCTTCCTGCCGCCCTGGTTGTTACTTTATTGTTGCTTATAAGTTAACAGCCAAACTTAATAGCGGACGAAGAATATCTGACATTCAGAGAAACAATGCGTTGGTTTTGTGATGAATATTAAACAGTACGATGAAAGCTGAAGCGGATTACAACGGGGATTTTCCATTTTACGCACAGCAAAAAGCCCTGAACGTCAGTTCAGGGCTTTCGGCTTTATTTGATGCCTGGCAGTGTCCTACTCTCGCATGGGGAGACCCCACACTACCATCGGCGCTACGGCGTTTCACTTCTGAGTTCGGCATGGGGTCAGGTGGGACCACCGCGCTATTGCCGCCAGGCAAAT